>NZ_KE384204.1:367801-578377 GCF_000424525.1 Butyrivibrio sp. FCS006
AACAGTATCAGCGAGTCAGAGTCAACCAGCACAAGCTTAAGCGTATCAGTGAGCGCAAGCATATCTGCAAGCACAAGTGACTCAACAACTCCAATTATCCCTACGGTTGTAGGTGGTCCGGTATCTCCGGCTGATGAAGGTGTTGTAGCTGCACCTGCTCCTGCAGGAGCTGTCCTTGGAGCAACCAGAGAAGCTGGCGATGGCGCTGCAGTTCTCGGTGCAAGAAGAGGTAGAACAGGTGATAACACCAATACCGTTGGCAGAGCAGCAGCAATTGGCGCAGCAGCTATCGGCGCAGTTGCAGTAGCTTCCCGCAAGAAGGAAGAAGAGAAGTAACTTAATATTGTCACAAATCTGTTCGTAATATAAAATATAAGGAGGCACATGTATAACATATGCCTCCTTAATTTTTCTTTGAGGGAGTCAAAGGACAGGCATGAAGCGAGATAAGAAAAACAACAACTATAATGTTTTGCCGGGAAGGTTTTTCTACACCTTGTGTATCGTATGTTTATACATTTTGGGACGCAAAGTTCCGATACCATGGGTCATTACTTCGGATGTCCCTACTGATTCCCTGTTTGCATATACGGAGAGTATTCTTGGAACCGATGTCAGCAGAGGCTCGATATTTTCACTTGGAATAAGCCCCTGGATCACATCTATGATCCTGATGCAGATATTGTCATCTTTGTTTAGAGGCAAGGACAAAATTATTTCTAAGGCCTTTATGAGGCGTATAACTCTGATAGTCACTATATTTATGTCGCTGATACAGGCTTATTCACTCATGGAAAAGTTTACATTCAGGGAAGATATTTTCCCTGATATCCGGATGGCAGAGATTGCTACTCTTATCACTCTTATGGGAGGTACATTTGCTGTCATAGTTCTTGGGGAAAACGTTTCTGAGTACGGAATAGCGGGAACTTCGGCACTGATTCTTGTCAATATTCTTTCCACGTTCATGAACAATCTGATATCATATTTATATGAGCCACAGTGGACAGATGTGACCAAACAGACCATTTTGCTGTTTGGGGTTGCTCCCGTAGCATATCTGATTTTTATAGTCTTCGCCACTGCGTTGTTTGAAAGATCTGAACTTAGGATCCCAATCTATCGCGTAATGATAAACAATGATCTTGCAGATGATATTTATATTGCTATAAAGCTCAACCCTGCGGGAACAATGCCTGTCATGTTTGCAATGACTTTCTTTTTGATTCCACATTATATAGCTGAGCTTTTGCTTAATATATGGCCGGGACAGGAGGTTCTTGTTACTATTAGTGACACTATAAGCATGGAAAACTATATAGGTATTCTGTTCTATCTTCTGATGGCTATTATTTTGAATTTTGCCTTTTCTTTTATATTGATAAATCCATCCGAACTTACAAAACAATTTATGGAGTCAGGTGACTGTATCGCGGGTCTGCGTCCGGGAAAAGAGACACATAAATTTATAAATAAAAACATTAGATTCTGTGCAGTTCTAAGCTGCATCATGCAGTGTACGATGGTGGGAATTCCGCTGTTTATGAGGGCAGCAACAGGATCTGATTCAAAGATGTTTCAGATGCCTGTTACCATGATCATACTCACAGGCTTAATGCTGAATGTCTTTGAAGAGATAAGGGTTTATAGGAATTTCCGTGATTATAAAGTTTTTCTGTGAGGTCTTTCTATGTATTATTTCATCCCATCATGGTATGCGTCTGATGAATCCTGGAAAATGCCTGTCAGTGAGTGGTATAGGGTTGGCAAGGAGTCTGAATTTGACGATACGATTAACCACATAAGTATGTTTAGAAGCGAGGGGGTAAAAGCAGAGATCATTTCACTGGGATATGGTCCGCAGGCTAGATATTTCCTGCACAGACAGGGAATATGGCCAATCACTAACTGGAACGTTTTTGATCGTCTTCAGAGCATTTCAGGCGATACACCCTGCAGTTTTTCCTATAGAGATCTGAATTGGCCAGAAAACATAGAATGGGTTTTTACGCCATTTATTGTAGCCGGTTATGTCGATGGAGAGCTCTATACCGAAGTGGAGTTTGGACAGCATGGGAATCTTCTGATGATTAATCTTTTTTCAGAGGGGAAGATATGCGAGACTTTGTATATTGATGACAGAGGCTTTTTGTCCAGCATCATGAAATGGAATGGAATTAAGCCCGGCGAGCAGCTCTTCTATAACAGAAAGGGCGAACTTCAGTTTACCGTTAAGTACCCTGAAAAGAGTGTTGTGGTTGAAAAGTCATCTGAATACAGGACAAAGCGCAATAACTATGCGGTAATAGATGACCTTATTAAAGAAGTGCTTAAGGCAAAAATGTCACAGCTTAATGAAAAGAAGGATGTGGTACATATTGCAGCTGATGAAAGACACAACTGCATGGTCATGGAAGCGGCAAAGGGTTGCGTCATGGTCATGTCTTTTTACGGCGATCGATACAATATAGAGAATAAGGAGTCACTAAAAAAAGATACTCAAGGCGCGAGCCTTATCATTACCGATACAGAGCAGCTTGCATCCAGAATAAATGAGAAGGTAAATGTCGGTAGCAGGATAATGGATATCTCACCTTTTGATACACGACTTTCTTTGGGGAAGAGTCAGCAGATAAGAGAGTTAAAGGTCTTTTTCCCGCAGGATGGAATGATAGAGCCAATACGCTCCAGGGGTATCATGCAAATGCTCTCTCTGCTTCAGGAGGATGAGAGGATCATGCTGATTGTTGGTACAAAGGATTCCACTGATGCGGGTACCAGAAAACTTAAGGAGGAGATGAAGGAAAAAGCAGCGTCTCTTAAGGGAACGCCAATATATGTCTATGATGACGAAGGACAGATTGCAGCAGGTGAGAATGAGGCTCAGGAGGAAGACGATAAGAGAGAACCACAAATTTTCATACAGACCTATACCAACGAGTCAGATGTCATGACCATATTAAAAGATATCAGACTTATAGTAGACATAAGGGATGATCCCGACCAGTATATACAGATTGCAGGAATCTCTGCGGGAATACCACAGATTAATTACCGCACTACTAGATATATCGAGGATCAGAAGAACGGGTACATGATACACAACATCGTCCATCTCAAAGATGCCATGAGCTATTATTTGCAGGGACTTGCGCATTGGAACGAGGCACTTGTGTACTGTGTAAGTCAGGCTGAAAAGTATACAGCCGGTACACTAGTCGGCAACATGAGAAAGCGGATAGAGAATGGATTACAACATTAATCTTCTTCATATTGGAAAACTGGATACAAGGATTAAATATGTGCTTCCTCCCGAGGTCACATGGCATCATGTTTCACCTTCCGAGTGCGCAGAGATACCGGATCGTGTTAGAAAAAAAATTCTTCCTGGCTTTGAAGTGATCCTTCTTGAGGAGGAGATAAGTGAGATATTTGAGATGGAAAGCGTTATTGATCCATACTCATTGGTATTGTGTCATGAGAAGGATGTTAATTTGAGCATCGAATTTGTTGGACTTATCGGCCGTAAGATGGGATTTGTTATTGATGATGCCATGGCTAATGATTTTTTCAGGCGCCTTCCGCAGAGGTTTTTTGGTGGCCAGTATGGCGCAAAAATGCATACAAATGAAATGGATATATCACGGCGCTTTGTAAAGGATATTTCTTTTGATGGAAACCGATGCGTAAGCATGGAGGGAGATTTTGGGAAAAACTGGTCGTCCCTTGTGACCTGGAGGTATAATGTCCCGCTTAATAAGGGAGAACCGCTAGAGTTGTGGCTTGAGTATACCAAAGATGAGTCGGTGGACATAAGGCTGGTTGTCAGGAGCGTTATATCAGGAAGCCGCAATGACCTGTCTTTTACCTGGATCTTTGAAAATGAGCTCAAAAATCCTGACGAAACAATGCTGGTAGAAGATAATGGAGTGCGAACACTTCTGGCTTTTTCGCTTCAGGTTAAGGGAAAGGGCAGGATAAATGTTGGAAATCTCCATTATAGATACAGCCACCTTGGCTTCGGCGTTTTGAAGACCGGAGGCAGCAAAAGGCAGGATGCTTCAAAAGAGGAGATAGTTAGTTTCTTTGACCCCATGGACAGAAAACCGCCATTATGTGTTTACTTTTCAGGTTACAGGACTGCCGAAGGTTTTGAGGCATACAACATGATGAAAGCATTGGGAGCACCTTTTTTGCTGCTGGCAGACCCCAGGCTTGAGGGTGGAGCCTTTTATATGGGTAGTAAGGAGTATGAGGAACAGATAAAGGCTATTATCAGAAGTACTCTCGATAATCTTGGATTTACGGGACAGCAGCTGATTCTTTCCGGAATCTCAATGGGATCAACGGGCGCCCTGTATTACAGCCCTGATTTTCTACCGTATCAGGTCATAGTTGGGAAACCCCTTACCAATCTGGGCAGTATAGCTTATAACGAAAAATACCATAGACCCGGAGGTTTCCCCACATCTCTTGATGTCCTTAAGGGTATCGCAGGTGGAATTGGACCTGAACAGATAAAGAAAGGAAACGATATTTTTTGGGATAAGTTTGATAGCGCGGACTTTTCCAATACCAGATTTGCCATCTCATATATGAGAGAAGATGACTACGACCGCACGGGTTATGAAGATTTGGTAAATCATCTTTCCCCAAAGGAGATCACTATATATGGAAAGGGAATGACCGGAAGACACAACGACAATACCGCAGGCGTTGTTGAGTGGTTTAAATCAAGGTTTGTCAGGGTCTTCATGGACTCATTTAACAGGAATAGCACATGAAGGTAGATAATTCCATAATTTATTCGGTTCGCTGGGACAATTTGGCATCTAATTCATACCTTTATGGTAGCAGCATCTCTTTTGAACCGGACGGAACGGTGAAATTTTCTAATTTGCTGATGCCTCCGGGACAGATCATCAGAAAGTGGCAGTCAGATGTTAATTATCAGATGACAAGACATGAGCCACAACTTCCGGTTCTCGAGGAAGGAGAAAAGTACGAGATCAGAAGCTATGTATGCTATAAGCCTGAAGGCAGTGTAAAACTGAGATTCAGGTTTGTGGATCGACAGGGTGAGGAAGTGGGAACAGTCATTATAGATGAACCTACGGCTGAGCTTGAGTGTCCAAAAGGAGCATTTGCCTATGAACTTGAGCTCATAAATGCCGGAGCAAAGGAATTGATCTTTCATCATATCGAGATCCAGAAGAAATCTAAGGCAAAAAAGAACGTCAGAATTATTGATTCGGACTCCTGCTTGTACGTCATAGTACTTGAGCCTACAGGGGGCAGTTATATAGTACCCCAGGAACGGATTCTTCTTCGGTTCAGGAATCGGGTAATCCTGACCTGCGAGGGTGCTGACGCCATTGCCCTGAACAGCAGTGTCACAGATGAACTTCAGATGGATATCAGGCAGGAAGAGATTGCCGTCATAGGCTATGGCGAAAAATCCAATGAGAGCGCTGCAAAACTTGCTAATCGCCTTGGCCAAAATGTAAAACTCTATACATATGGAAGTCCCTCAAGAAAGCTTAAAGGCAGGCTGGAAAATATAGTATATGGGAAAGACAAAGGGCAAAAGAGTGATCCGGTAAGTTCCCTGATGGAGCCCTTAAGCGACAAAACTGAAAGACTTTTTAAAGGCAAATTCACATAATTATTTATGAAAAAGATAAAGTCGTACAACAAGATTCTAAAAAAAATAAATAAGCTTGCACCGAAAATGAAAGCCTTATCTGACAGTGAACTCAGCGGTTTAACTGACGTTTTTAAGGGAAGGCTTAGTAAGGGTGAAAACCTTGATAAGATAATGATCGACGCCTATGCTGCAATACGTGAGGCTGCGGATAGAGTTCTGGGCATGTACCCAAGAGATGTGCAGGTTCTTGGTGCTATTGCGTTGCATCAGGGCAAGATAGCCGAAATGAAGACCGGTGAGGGCAAAACACTTGTTGCAGCAATGCCGCTGTACTTAAATGCCCTTACCGGACAGAGCACCATACTGGTCACCATGAACAACTATCTGGCATGCCGCGATGGCAATCAGATGGGAGAACTGTTTAAGTTCATGGGGCTCACCACAAGCGTTGGTGTAAAAGAAGATATGGCAGACATGCTTACCCTTGAAGAAAAGAAGGCAGCTTATGCAGCTGATATTATGTACACTACTAATGGTGCACTGGGTTTTGATTATCTGACGGAAAACCTGGGGGCAACTAAGAATGACAGGTTTCTGAGACCTTATTATTACGTCATAATCGATGAAGCGGATGCTGTACTTTTGGATAGTGCACAGATGCCTCTTGTTATTTCAGGTGCTCCAAGAGTCCTTTCAAACATGTACCAGACAGCCGATCTGTTTGTAACTACCTTAAGTGAAGAGGATTATGAAGTTGACGAAAAGCGGAAGAAGGTATACCTGACTGATGCAGGTATAGATAAGGCACAGCTTTTTTACTCCAAGGAGAACCTCTTTGCAAAGGAAAACTTCGAACTGGTAAGACACATCATGCTGGCACTTAGAGCTCATAAGCTCTTGATTTCACAGAAGGACTATCTGATCGGGGATGGCAAGGTTAAACTCCTGGACAGCGGTTCAGGCAGAATATTAGAGAACACCAAGCTCAGGCAGGGGCAACACCAGGCAATTGAAGCAAAGGAACATGTTGAGATAACGCAGGAGAGCAGAGCTATGGCGTCTATCACATATCAGGCGCTCTTTAACATGTTTCCAAAGATTGCGGGAATGTCGGGAACCGCCGCCGACGATACGGCTGAGTTTATGAATGTCTATGGCCTTGATGTGGTGAAGATCCCGACTTACAGACCTGTGCGTAGAAAAGACCTGCGTAACCTCTGTTTTTACAACAGAGAAGACCAGGTGGATGCAGCTCTTTTGGAGACTGAAAAGATCCATAAGGATGGCCGTCCTGTGCTCCTTATTACCGATGCAATCGATGTTTCGCAGGAGTGTTCTGACAGGCTTTTAAAAAAGGGTATTCCACACAATGTCCTTAATGCATATAACGTACCAAAAGAAGCTGACATTATAAAAGAAGCAGGGCAGCGTGGCGCTGTGACTATTGCTACATCAGTTGCCGGTCGAGGCACTGATATAAGACTCGGGGAAGGCGTAAATGAATTAGGTGGTCTCGCAGTCATAGGCATCGGAATAGCTTCGAATTTAAGGTCAGAGAAACAGGCCAGAGGACGTTCCGGAAGGCAGGGTGATAACGGTACCAGTATATTTTATACATCGCTCGAAGATCAGCTTGTAAAAGACTATGGCGCGGAGAAGTTGCAGGAATTTGCGAAAAGAGGCAGTGGACAGGTGAAGTCCAGATGGCTGGCAAGACAGATTCGCAAAGCCCAGAGAAACTGTGAGCTTTCAGGAAGAGAAGGAAGGGATACCACTACCCAGTTTGCTGAGAGTGATAAAATCCAAAGAACCGTTATTTATTCTATGAGAAATAGTATAATAGATATGGAAAACATGGATGAGGATTTTCTTCTGGATGTACAGGAACATGTGATAGACGGGTTCCTTACAAAGTATAAAAAAATGCCGGCAGTAGCTGATGTGGTACGTTTCATACTAGACCATATTTGTTACAACCTTGAGTCAAGGCCTGATGAAAATGATATGCATGACAAAAAGAGCCTGAAGAAATATCTCATGGATATCTCAAAGTCGAGACTTGAGGCCCAGAAACAGGTACTGAAAAGTGATATGCGAAAAGTATACTTTTATAAGATAATGTCTCTGAAGGCTCTGGATGACTGCTGGATAGAACAGGTTGACTATATGCAACAGCTTAGGCTTTACATCAGTGGAAGAACATATGCCCAGAGAAATATCATGTATGAGTATCACAAGGAAGCTCACGCCTCGTTCATGCGGATGGTGGAAAATGTCAAAATTGGCATGATGCGCAATATCCTTTTGGGTGAGATTCAGGAAAAAAACGACAAAATGATTGTTATAAATCCATAAGACATGGGGGCAGAAAATGACTGTTTACAACATCAATCAAGGAATTGGCTGGGCCAGCAGCGGCGTTGAGTATGCTCAGTCCTACAGAGGAAAGATTCTCAGGGAACTTGGAATTCCCGCAAAATTCATCTTTACAGATATCATGCGTGGAGACAATATTCAGGAAATGACACGGGCGCTGGATTTTGAAGATGATGAGGTAATCTGGCTTTACCGGTTTTATACAGATTTTACCATTGAGCCATGCTCTCTTCGAGAGGAGGATATCGCGCCATCTTTTCCGGAAGGTGATTATACTGTCAATGTGATATCTCCGGGTAAGAAGCAATATGTCTATAAGGATGATAACAGGTTTCTGACTATCTATTTTTCAAGAACAAACACGGATAAGGTTTGTAAGGTGGAATTTGTTGACTCAGGATGTCTTATAAGGACTGATTATTATACATCCGGAAAGATTTTCTCTGAGTACTCTGCGCCCTTTGAGGGGCAGGCCAGGGTATATATGCGCAGGTTCTTTAACAGAGACGGCTCTACAGCATTTGAAGAGTATCTTACCTATACATCTAATAAAGATCTGTGGGAAAAGAGCTGCCTTTACAAGTTTCCTGACGGTATCTTCTACTCAAAAATGGAACTTGCAGAGGACTTTATGAAAAAACTCCCTCTGGAGGATGGTGATATCATAATTGCTGACAGGACAACGCTTATGGGACAGGCCATCTTTAAACATCGAGGAAATCACAAGTTGGGAGTGGTTATACATGCTGAGCACTTCAGTGAGAGCCTGACAGATGAGGATAATATCCTTTGGAACAATTTTTATGAATATCCTTTCCATCATTCGGATGAAGTGGACTTTTTTATCACATCAACTGAAAAACAGAAGGAAAATCTCGCAAGGCAGTTTGAAAAGTATTTTAACAGGAAGCCTAAGATAGTGGCAATTCCTGTTGGAAGCCTTGATAAACTAAGGCGTCCCGAGAAAGCAAGAAAGCCCCATGCATTGTGTACTGTTTCGCGTCTGGCTCCAGAAAAGCATATTGATTGGGTTGTCAGAGCTGTTGTTGAAGCAAGGGAAAAAGTTGGTGACCTGACTCTTGATATTTTTGGAAGGGGCGTTGAGGAGAAAAGGATATCTGATCTCATAAAAGAGAACAATGCCGGAGACTATATAAAGCTCAGGGGCCATCAGAAGATGGATGAGATATACAAGGACTACAGCGGATATATCGCAGGTTCTACCAGCGAAGGCTTTGGGCTTTCCCTTATGGAGGCAGTTGGATCAGGACTTCCCATGATAGGTCTTGATGTGCCTTATGGCAATCAGACTTTTATCGAAGACGGCAAAAACGGATATCTTATACCGTATCCTGATGGAGGAGTCCTTGACAGCAAGGCTCTGATCCATGAATTTGCTGATAGGATAGATAAGCTCTTTAACGAGGATCATGTGTCGGAATTCTCCATGCACTCTTATATTATCGCTGAAGATTTCCTGACAGAGAAGATTGAAAAGAAAATGAAGACACTTTTGGAGGAACTATGATAATCCTTGCAGATCAGATAAACAATTATTCAGATAAACTGATAGAATCCATAAAGAACTGTCAGTTTGACTGCCCTGCCATCAGTGTACTGTACGATGGCTTCCATCCTGAGGGAGTAGAGTCACCATACAGCTATTATATTGGGGATTATAAGGCTGAAGGCAAGCCTCTGTTTTTTAGTCGTCTTGAGCGACCATCCCATCAGGAGATAAAATCTGATGCGGGTAATGCGATTATTTATGAAAATAATACTATCAGATCAAGAGTTTATTATGCTGAGCCCAAGGAAAAGAGATTTATCAGGATAGTTGATGAGGTGGATGAGGCAGGTAAAGTCAGGTGGTCAGATCATTACAACCGCTTTGGCAGGTGCTTTGCAAGAACTACCCTTAACAATGAGAAGATGCTCTTTAAGACCTACTTTGACCAGGATGGAAAAGAGAAGATTGTGGAGAACTTTGCCACCGGTCACATAATCCTTAAGAAAGACAAAAACGAAGTGTTCTTTAAGAATAAGACTGATTTTGTCATCTACTATCTGAAGGAGAGAGGCTTTGATCTTGACAGAATCTTGTACAATTCTCTTTCAACACCTTTCTTTGTATCTGAAAAGCTGCAGCAACAGGGAATTCCCGGAAATGATGTCCTCTTCTGGCAGGAGGGTATAAGGGATGATATCCCCCAGAATATGAAGAATATCTTTAATAATAAGGACTGCAGGACCAAAAAGATAGCTGTCATGTATCGCCGTGTCTTTGAACGTATGGAAAGCCTGAATTTGGATAAGGGAAAATACGGTCTTCTTGGCTATCATTATGATTTCAAGAAAGAGAATAATGGAAAAAAGGAAGCGGTGATCTTTACCAATTCCGACGATGTGGAGAATTTGGAGGACATTATCAAGGCACTGCCAGACTTTATGATACACGTGGCAGCAATTACTGAGATGAGCAATAAGCTATTGGCTCTGGATCGTTACGAAAACGTAAGGCTATATCCCAATGTTCGCCAAAAGAGAATAGATGAGCTTTTTGAGCAATGCGACTTTCTGCTTGATATAAACCGTGGCAAGGAGATATTAGGGGCCGGAGAGAGAGGTTTTTTGCATAATCAACTGATTTTGACCTTTAAGGATGTCATGCACAATGATCAGGTTGTAGCAGAGTCGCTTAGGTTTAAAGCCGGTGACTATGAATCGCTTACGGAAACTTTAAAAAAGGCCGCTGAGGATGAAGAAATTCGCAAGGATCTTATAAGGCAGCAGCATGAACAAGCGATGAGCGAAACAAAAGAGAGTTATACTGAATTTTTGAAAATCTAAATGCAATAAAAAGGCGCAGCCCTTCGGGGTTGCGCCTTAATTATTATTGTATTAAGTTGGCGGTTTCGGCATCAATCTGAGCGAAGAGTTCATTGATTGTGGCATCGGATAAACCAAGTCTTTTTATTCTGAGACGGGTCTTTTCGTCTGGTATAGCATCTTCACGTCCAAATCGTATTATCTCTAATGCTGCTTTCTCAGTGGCTTCTGTAGCAATAGTCTTATTGTGAAGTTCTTCATTGTAATCCCAATATGTCATGTCTTGTACCTCTCTTCTGTGCTTTTCAAAAAAGGCTTTCAGGATATCCTGGTCAATGCAATCCTGAATGGCATGATTGATTGCTGCTTTGATTTCTTCCTCTTTATCGTCGATGTCTTTTGGTATCTCTTTTATATATTTTCTCACGAGCGATACGAAAATGCTATAGCTTTTTAGGGTATTGCAAGCAGCCATGAGCTTTTTATTGTTGCCTTCGTTGATGTTGAGGACTGTAACTGTGAGCTCGATATCGGGAGTGGCTGTCTGCTTCTCAAACTGTTCGGAGAGGCGATAGATCTTTTCATCCGGAAGGGGTTCTGTGCCGTTGTAAAAGACATAGAATTTCGGAGTGGGTATCTTGACCAGTTTGGAAGCGTACAAGTCATCCTCCTGAGTGATTTTCTTGAGGAGTTTCGCAACGTAAAACAAGTCTCTCAGTGGCATGTTTGGGCATGGCGTTGACTGATGCTCGAATACGTTGAGCTCATAGTTGAAGATGAATGAGACGTCATTCTTGACCTTTAGGAACGTGCTGTCGCCGATGGTGTTGATGATGATATCATCAGGGTTTGTGTGGTTTGAATTGTTCAGTGCATTGTAGAGTGACAGAAGCTCTTTTTTGTCGTTAAAGAGCATTCTAAAGACAGAGTCTTTGTACTTGGGGCTCGTTATTGAATTAGATGGCAATTGTTGATTCCTCCTTTGTGTTGCCTTTGTGATATCCAATGTATGCGCATACCTGGAATGATAGATGGCGAAGTGCCATAGAACGTGCTCAAGAGGAGCACAAAGGAGATATTATCACATGAGCATACCAAAAGTCTTTAAGACTTTATGAAGAATTCTTAAGATTTCCTTAAGGTGAGGGAGTCAAAGAGAACCGTCCCCATTGACTCAAAATGAGACAAAGTGAAACGTCCCCGGTGACTCACCCGGTGACTCAAGGAAAAGGCGCAGCCCCGTAGGGCTGCGCCTTTCTAAGAAGGATCTATGAAGTTAATCACTCTATAGTAAGAGAGAGTGAGTTGCCAATCTGGCCGCTGCCGATGCAGCCGAATTCTATGGATGATCCGCTTGGAATGGATCTGTTCCAATCAACGGGTGTGATAACGTAGTTGCCGTCCTGCTTGGCTACGTTAACGTTCCAGGAAGAGCTCATGTTGAGCTGACTTGTGGGAACCTTGAGAGTCCAGCCGTTTACTGTGTTACCGGTGTTGTTGGTAATCTTAAAGCTTACCTGATATCCGCTGCCCCAGCTGTTGATGGAAGCTGTTGCTTCAAGGCCGGATGCTACAGGAGTTGGATCTGGCTGTGACTCCGGCTCGGGCTCAGGAGTGGGCTCCGGCTCGGGAGTAGGCGCGGGCTGTGAAGATGAGCTGTTATCTACCTTTTCAAAGGACCACTGCTGGTTTGTGCCACCGTTGTAGGTCCACTCGCAAACGTTGGTGCCGTCAGATGTCTTTTTCTCATAAACATCAAGTCCGCTGGCTCCGTTTGAGCACTTGGTTGCAATGGTATAAACGCCGCTATTTCCTGTCTCTTTTACCACAAATTTCTGTGGATCTCCGTCATAACTGCTGTAAATTCCAACATTGGTGCCATCTGCAGCATCGCCGTAAGAAACATCCAGGCTGTAGCTGCCGAGCTTGGTGGTCAGTGTGATGTAGCCGTCTGATGTGTTTGCAACGTACCACTTCTGGCCATCAACGCCTGTTCCGCTGCTGATGCATACATTGGTCCAGCCGGTTGCTGAATTGCCCTGAACTGACAGGTACTTCTGTGAGAGAGTGTTCTTGATATAATACCAACCATCGTCGATGTGAGCTGCCTTGGTGCCCTGCTGAGGTGTAGGTGTAGGCGTAGGTGTGGGCTGTGGTGTTACGCTGCTGCCCTGGCCAAAGACATCTGTGTAAGCCTGAAGTACTTTGCTGTAGGCCTGCTTGGGCTGGCCGGGTCTTGAGAACAGGAGAGGAGCGGAATTGCTGATCCATGTTGTCTGATCTGAAAGTCCCCACCAGGTGATGCCTGTGATCTTACCGCCGTTCTTCTTGGCGTTGTTGATGCCTTTGAAGAGGTTGTAAGCGTAGTTTGCCATATCTGAATCGCCCTTATTTGTGATGTCCAGCTCTGTGATCTGAACTTCAAAACCTGCCTTTAAGAAGGAGTTGAGGGCGTTTACATAAGAATCTGTTGAAGGGAAGTTCGTTCCAAGGTGCGACTGCATTCCAACGCCGGCGCAGACTTTTTTGCCCTGGTTAATGTAATTCACAAGAGTGATTACGTTGTTGACCTCCATGTATGTGTTGTAATCGTTGTAAAAGAGCTTTACCGAGTCTGTAAGACCGAAATAATCGAGACAGTCGTAGGCATAGTTGAAAGCTTTTTTAACATAAGAAGCGTTTGTCTTGTTGTTGCCGTAAACTGCCTCCCAGCCTGAGTTTGAGGCGTGGATGACTTCGTTGGCAACGTCCCATGCATAGACAACACTGCCGTAATCGCTGAGGTAAACGTGGTTCATCACAGTCTTAACGTACATCTCAAGCCTTGCGTCCATGGTTGATGAATTGACAAAAGAGCTGCTTCCGTTATATCCGTTTCTGAAGAACCAGCTTGGCGTCTGAGAGTGCCAAACAAGCGTGTGAGCTCTCATTTTCAGCCCGTTCTGGTAGCAGATCTTCATGACTTCATCAACTGTGCTGAAATTGATCTGCGGAACGTAGGATTCCTTGTAGCTGTCAGGGATGTAGTAGCCTCTGTTCTTGGCTTCGCTGACACTGATGAGTCTTGCGGAATTTCCAAGAAGCGCATCGGGCTTCATCTCGTTTTCAAGCGTTATGCTGTTGTACTGCTGTTTTAAAAGACTGAGCTGATTAGCGTCTCTGAGCTGGTAAAGATTGATACATGTTCCGGAATATCCGTACTGTGCACCATAGGTGTTGAGAAGGGTGTTATCAGCTGCCTGTGCGTCGACTTTGTAAGAAAGTCCGATGGAGCAAACAAGCATGATTAGCACCGTGAGCCTTGCAATGATGATCTTTGAATAATTTTTCATACATTTTCCCCACATTATTAAGTTTTATTTTTGTGTCTTTGCAGATATTGTTCCCCAAACAATATTCGCGTCATCTAGCTAGCTCGAGCACTTTTATTGTAACAATAAGAAGCCGGAGGCACTTCTCAAAAAGTGCTGCCGGCTTGCCAGAAAATGCGATAAAATGTGAACTTTTGACGAATTTTGATCAGGCTCCAAAGACCTGGTCCTTGAGCCTTTGGCCTGTTGGCGTGGTTGCAAGGCCGCCCCTAGCTGTCTCTTTTAAGGTGCTTGGCAGGGCTTCGCCGACTTCTCGCATTGCGTCCATGCACTCGTCTGCAGGGATCTTGGCCTGTATGCCGGCAAGTGCCATGTCTGCGCAGGAAAATGCGATCATAAGGCTCGATACATTGCGCTTGATACAAGGGATTTCCACAAGACCTGCCACAGGGTCACAGACAAGGCCCATCTGGTTTGAGATAGCCATGGCGCAGGCGTCGGAACACTGCGCAGGTGTTCCACCCATGACTTCAACGAGAGCTGCAGCTGCCATGGCTGAGGCGCTTCCGCACTCTGCCTGACATCCGCCCTGAGCTCCTGCGAGGCTTGAGCGGTTTGCGATGACCATTCCCACAGCTCCTGCAGTAAACATGGCCATTACAAGGTCTTTTTCCGGAAAAGCTCTGTCTTCGTAGAGGCTGACAAGGCATCCCGGGAGAACTCCGCAACTGCCTGCTGTTGGGGCTGCCACGATCTTGCCCATGGAGGCGTTACAGCCTGCAACTGCCAGGGCACGGGAGATCGCTTTGCTCATGAAGGTTCCTGAAAGGCCGCCGTCAGCTCTTTTGACATATTCTGACATAAGGTAGCCTTCGCCACCTGTGAGGCCGGAGGTGGAGCGCTGGTCCTTGCGCATACCGTCTGCTACGGAGTCCTTCATTATGCTGAAGTTAAGCTCCATCTGTTCATAGAGCTCAAGCTCTGATTTCTCCATGCTTTTGGCCTGGTCCTCAAGGACAAGTTCGCTTATTTTGATATTTCGTTTAGTGGCTTCATTAACAAGTTCTGCCAAAGATTCGTATTTTAACATGTCATACCCTTCTTATCAGGATTGCGTTGGTGATGTGTTCAATGCCGCGGATGTCGCTTATAAGCTGCTCCGGGGGATTGCTGTCTATCTCGATGGTCATGATGGCGTCTCCGCCTTTCTCATCTCGGGAGAGGTGGAAACCTGAGATGTTGAGGCTCTCGTACTCCCAGTGCATGAGGTTTGTTACGCTTGCGATGACACCCGGTGTGTCCTTGTGCATGATAAGGATTGTGTTGGCATCGCCGTTAAACTCAACATTCATGCCGTTTATACGGTTTACGAGGATGTTTCCGCCACCGATGCTGGCGCCTTGCATGCTGCCTTCACTGCCGTCCTCAAGGAAGTAGTGGATCAGAGCAGTATTAGGGTGCGCACCTTTGATGTTCTCGGTTTTGAAGGTGTAGCTGATTCTGCGGTTGTTGGCAATTGACAGGGCGTCGCGAATCTCAGGGGAATAGCTCTTGTAGCCCATGATTCCGGCGAGAAGTGCTTTGTCTGTGCCGTGGCCCTTGTAGGTCTGGGCAAATGAGCCTGAGAGCGTGATCTCAACTTTTTTAAGTGGGCGCTCGTCAATCAGCTTGTTGACTACGCGTCCAAGGCGCACAGCGCCTGCTGTATGTGAACTTGAGGGCCCGATCATGACAGGGCCGATGATGTCGAAGATGTTCATGTGTTGTTCTCCGGTTGGTGGGTAAAATATTGGTTTAATGATGAAGCTATTGCAATGGTGGTGAATAGCTCATCTCAATATAATTATACGCTTAATGGATTGGCTTGGAAATCAGAGCAGGTATTCCCGGATTTTCCTGTCAACCATCTTCATGTCCAGTTGCATGTCTTCTGTTTCCAGTGAAAGTATGAGGTTTTCGCCAAGAATCAGACCATTTCTCTCATAGACCAGGAGTTTCTTGAAGTTTTTTGTGGCGTAATCAAACTCATCTGTAAGGCCCATGTGTTCCCAGTAATAGGTTTTTCTTTGGATTACATTTAGAAGTACGAAATCCGGATATTTGCAATATCCGGTATTTAAGACAAATTCAGGCTCGTATTGATACGGAATGCCTAAACGATAGAAGGTATCTGCTAGAAGTTGTTCGCTCTTTGTGCGGACTTTTTCTCCTCTTAATGTATCGCGCTCCGGCGGATCATCATAAGGGTTCATCCCTCCGGGATGGTGCTCATACCAGTCCTTGATGAATTCATCCCGCGGTTCGATGATCGGCGATATATACTGCCTCCTTGCGAACGCTGACTTCTGATAAATCTGATCCACAAAATCATAATCGTAATTCTTGATGAACCTCGTAAGCCGACTTCGGTTCGCGAGGAGCGCTTTCTGCAGGCGCTCCTCATACTGCTTCTGGACGAGCTTCTTGATGGGAGCGAGGTCTGACTGGCGGACATAAGACCTGCCCGTATATATTTCCTCTCGTGTAGTTGCGCTGCCTGCATTGCGGACTTTAAATTGTGGGATTCCATTACTGGAGCTTGAGATCAAGATGTTCTCAGATTTGATGTCCTTGTGTTTCTTTAGATTGGCGCTATTGATCTTTATGAGCCTGTCTAGTCTGTTTAGCTCCTCATTTAGATAATTTCTTTGATTCATTTCTGGTTCTGATTGTGTTTCCTTTCTTTTTTATTTCTTTTTTGCTATTTATGCGAGGTTTGTATTCATGTCGGACAGAATCCTGCAGGTTATTACTTGTTTGGCAGGCAATAATGTCGCGGATGGCCGATGTTCTGCCGGGGGCTACTGTCCCTTGTGCAAATTTAAATGAGACAGTAGTGGTCTGAGTATATGTCGAGGGAAGGCTACTGTCCCTTGGGCAAATTTAAATGAGACAGTAGTGGCTTGAGTACATGTTGAGGGAAGACTACTGTCCCTTGTGCAAATTTTAGACGAGACAGTAGTGGTCTGAGCGCATGTTTGGGGAAGGCTACTGTCCCTTGAGCAAATTTAAATGAGACAGTAGTGGCTTGAGCACATGTCGAGGGAAGGCTACTGTCCCCTTGTGCAAATTTAAATGAGACAGTAGAGGTCTGAGTACATGTCGAGGAAGAGCAACTGTCCTTAAGAAGAAAATGCTTCGGGACAGTTGAGCTCTGAAGAACTCCTTAGATAACGCTACTGTCTCGATGAAGGAATTCGCCAGAGACAGTAGTGGTCGGGAGTAACCAAGAAATTGGTTACTGTCCAGAGAATGAAAGTGACTAAGGACAGTAGCACAGGCCAATTCGCGCGCCTTCCAGCCACCACGCTCATCCAATAGCCGCCACTACAGCTCCGGCCACCACCCAAGCTAAACTTGCACAAGAGTCGCAACCAGCCACCACGCGCACCCAATGACCGCCACTTCAGCTCCAGCCTCCACCCAAGAATACTTGCACAAGAGTCGCAACCAGCCACCACACGCACGCAATAGCCGCCACTACAGCTCCAACCTCCACACAAGAATACTTGCACAAGAGTAGCATCCAACCACCACACGCATCCAATAGCTGTCACTCCGACTCCTCCCAACACGCGAATCCCCTTCCGCAATCATAAAAGCGCGCAGGATTTTTGTATACACCCGCAAACCCGCATGAATACTACATTATCACAAAAATCTTAAGATTTACCGTCGAAAATTCTTAAGATTTCTTAAGAATTTCAAAACTGCGGATCAGGCGCCAAAAGGCGCCAAATGGCGCCCAATCCGCAGTCCCTGAAACCCTAATATTTATGCAGTTTCAATCGTTTTCGTATTTCGTAAAATTGCACAAAGGTTTCAATCAAAATCCAATCATAAAAC
The DNA here is from genome assembly GCF_000424525.1 of Butyrivibrio sp. FCS006. NCBI lineage: Bacteria > Bacillati > Bacillota > Clostridia > Lachnospirales > Lachnospiraceae > Butyrivibrio > Butyrivibrio sp. FCS006. The sequence continues at coordinate 385,850 of NZ_KE384204.1, forward strand.
GCTAAAAAGTCAGAAAACTATGATTAAACACATTATATTTTCTTTATTTTGCGTTAATTATCTTTATTCCCCCTTCATCTTGTTAATAATAGTTTAAGCCAAATCCACAAAATACGGGCATTCCTATGATTATTTGTATGATTGTGCAATTTGTATCATATAGATACAAGGGAAACCTATTGTCAATCTTATAGGCGAAATAGCCTGGAAACATGACACGAGGTAAAGCGTATGAAACGTCAGAATCACCTAAGTGGGAAGAATAAGGGAACCTTCATTATCAAAGTGGAGGATTGCCAAAGAGGTACCTGGCAGGGAAAAGTTGTGTGGGCGGATGAGGATACTACAGAGCATTTCCGAAGTGCTCTGGAATTGCTTCAACTGGTAGACGAAGCAATCAACGCAGCAAGGGGCAGTGAACTTGCCCAAAAGGGTAGTGCGTAACCCATTTGTACCTATTAACTAGCAAAATTCTTGTGAGGGAGGATTCCGCTATGTTGAGAAAATGGAACAGAATTTTATCATTCATTCTGGCAATTGCTCTCGTTGCGACTACTTTCAACAGTGATCTCGCAACCGTAAGAGTATTTGCTGACGACGACGTTGTTCAGGATGTCGGCGATGCACAGCCACAGGAGACAGTAGTAGAGGAACCTGTAGTTGAAGAGCCGGCAGCAGAGCCTGAATATGTGGAGGCTGAAACTGAAGATCCTGCGCCTGCAGATGATCCGATTCAGAACGATGAGACAATTCAGGACGCCGAGCCCACTGAGGGTGAGAATATCGAAGGTGAGCCTACAGATGGCGAATCCATAGAAGGCGAACCTATAGAAGGCGAACCCACAGATGAAGAGCTCGAGGAAAAAGAGCTTACAGAAGAAGAGCTCGCTGAGCTGGCTGAAAAAGAGGCTAAGGAAAAGGCCGAGAAGGAAGCAGCTGAGAAGGAAGCAAAGAAGAAACTGGTAACAGTATCTTACACAGCTTCTCTTGGTGGAAAAGTTTCAAATTCAAGCGAGACCATCGACATTAACGATGAGGAAGCAAAATTTGAAGGATCCACAGCATCAGCAGTTAATAAGTATTACCAGTTTGTTGCATGGGTAGATGCAGATGGCAATACAGTTTGCGGAGAATCAACCTTCGTTCCTTCTAATATAGAAGAAGATGCAACCTTTACTGCAAACTTCATGAAGATGTCTGAGATGCCGGCACAGAGCTTTAGCGGAAGCGCAGGTGGAATGAACGTTTCCGTATCAGCTGACGAGGGAATTTTCCCTGAGGGCACAACAATGAACGTATCTGCAATATCAGATGACGAAGCCCTTGATGCAGCTAAAGACGCTATCGGCGAAGCAGCACAGACAGCAAAAGGTGTAGACATTACATTCAGAAATGCAGACGGCGAAGAGATCGAGCCTGCAGATGCAAGATATGTACATGTTTCAATTTCCCTCGCTTCTGAACTTGAAGGTGAATCTTTCAGCGTTGTACATAAAGATGATTCAGGTAACGCAGATGTAATCGCAAGCGCAAGTGCAAGCGGAGCTGAATTCGAAGCAAATCAGTTCTCAATTTACATCGTAGTAGGAACCGATACTGAGATTATCGATCCTGCAACCGAAATAGTAACAAACACCTACGTCTTCATGAACGGCGATACAGAGTTCTCAAGGCAGACCGTCAAAGAAGGCGAAGAGCTTATAAACCCCGGAGTTCCTACTCTTGGAGATAACCAGGAATTCAAGGGATGGTTCTATAAAGATGATAATGAAGCTGTAGAATTCGTTCCAAAGACCGGTATCACAGAAGAAAAGACCATCGAGTGCTACGCTAAGATTGAAACCACATTCTACCTGACATTCATCGGCGTTGACAAAGAAGTAACTCAGGTTAAACAGAAAGTCGTTGAAGGCGACGAGCCTGCAAATATCGAAACCGGTGATGTACATGTAACTCCTAAAGATGCTGACGACGCATACAGAGGATGGACAATAGAAGAAGGTGACACAACTCTTTATCCGGTAGTTAATGCAAGAGAGCACAGCAAAGTATATCCTGTAATAATGAAAGCTCACTGGATCACATTCGTTGAAAACGACGGTGATGACCACGGTGGAGCATCCTTCACAGGTCCTGTATCTGTATTCGAGGATCAGAAACCTATAGATGTAAAGCCGGCTGATCCAACCAGAAGAGGATATGTATTTGGTGGATGGTACGAAAATAAAGGTGAAGGCGATGGCCAGGTTGTTGGTGATGAGTTTGCATGGAACTCCACTCTCACTAAGGACGTAACCCTTTACGCAAAGTGGACACCTGCTGAAGATACCCAGTATACAGTTATCATCTGGCAGCAGAAGATTTCTGATAGCAAGAACACAACTGATAATTCGCAAAAGACCTATGACTACAAGACCAGCTTTACCGAGACCGGAAGAACCGGTGCCCACATCGATTCTTCAATCGGTAATAATTACAAAAATCAGGGCTCTGAAGGCTTCCACTACAGCTGGTGCGAAGTTATCAGGAAAAAGGGCGATCAGGACATACCTGTAACCGAGATCAGAGCAAAAGGTGACACAATTGTTAACGTATACTTTGATCGAGACCTCATGACCATAAACTTCCATACATGGGAGAAACATGGAAGTGGCTGGGGTTCATATCATCAATGGGATATAACATCTACCTACACAGGCCTTTACGGACAGACACTAGCTCAGAATGGCTACACCTGGCCAACAACTCATGCCTGGTACGATAACGGCGGAAGTAGCGGAGATGCAAGTGGAACAAGACTTACATTCCTCGATGCATTCCTGTTCAAAGGACTTAGCGGTGTTTCCGAAGATGGAAAGACACTTAACCAGTATGGCGAAGACTTAGAAGGCAGTGCAACCATAAGATTCTATACTCAGAACACTGACGAAACATGGCCTTCAGATCCGGCATATACTACACAAGCCGGTGGCGGTACTTTCCATATCACAGATAAGTATAATGGCTTCAAAGCACATAGCTATAGAACTTATAGGAACAAACAATGGGGATCATGGACCAGCGCTGTGGGTTCTGATGGCAAATACGTCTCGGTTAGCAGCGGATATACAGTACTTGAAATCCGCTTCGAGAGACTTAAATATGACATCACCTTTATAGAAAACTACAGAGAAAATCTTACAACACTTAAGACTGTAACAGGTGTACCATACGACGCACTTATATCACCATATTCAGGACAGGCTCCTGACATTCCTGAATTTGATGAAAGCAAACCGGGCTACAAGTTTAACGGCTGGTTCCTGGATGCAGCCGGAACAAAGCCATTTGTATGGACAGGTAAGATGCCGGCAGCTAACATGGTAGTTTACGGATGCTATGTACCTGTGAGATATACAGTAACTCTGGACGCAGTAGGCGGAACACTTCCTACAGGACAGGACCAATCCTTCGAGCTTGACTATGGTGATACAGTAAATAAGACTTCACTAATGAATACCACAAAAGATGGCTATGAACTCATGGGATGGTATGAGAACGGCGCACCTTACGGCTACGGCGGAGTAACTCATGATACTAAACTGGTAGCTAAGTGGCGTAACCCCGGAACAGTTAAGGTAGTCTATGACGCAAACGGCGGAAGTAACGCACCTGAAGATAAATATAACTACTCATCAAGTTCAAACGTAGTTGTAGGCGCACCTCCTACACCGGCTTCAGGATATACCTTCGTTGGATGGACAATCGATGGCGATAGTGCACAGATTATCTACTATCCAAACGGATGCTTTGAGATCACACCTGATTATGTAAAGAACGGCAAGGTAACACTTATCGCTCAGTACATCAAGACAGGCGGAGATGCAGGAGTTACAACAACTATCACTTACAAGCCAAACGGCGGACAAGGCAGCGACGTAACAACAGCACCAATCCTTGTAAACGAGAAGGTTATCGCTCTCACAGCAGAGCAGTGCGGATTTACAAGAGAAGGCTACGAATTCAAGGGCTGGAGCAGAACCGGTGGCGAGGACGCTACAGTTGAGATCAATGCCGGAGAAAATATAGCAGCTGATAACAACAAGTTTCCAAATGAGCTCTACGCAGTTTGGGAATGTGTAACAGGCACCTACATTATTGAGTACTACAAGGGTGAGGTTACAACAAGAACCGATCTGGCACACTACCTTGGAGAGTCAGACCCGGCGACAGCAAGAGTAGGAGCACAAATTACCCTTAACGGCACACAGCTTAATGCTTATAGACCGAACGTTGGATATCAGGACGGTGTTCAGATCGACGCTCCTTACACAGTACATAAGGGCAATGACAACATAATCTACGTACTTTACAGCCCTAAGCAGATAACAGTAACTGTTGAAGGTACTCAGAAGACTCAGGTTTACAATGGACAGAAAGTAACAGTAACTAAATTCGTAGTAACAGACATCACAGGAGATTCAAATTATAAAGCAGAGTATGTCGATTACGACGGAGAGACTGATATTTCCGCAACACATGTTTATGAGTCAAAAGAGATATCGCTGGATGCAAGTAAGTTCAAGAATATAAGTTCACTCTTTGACAGCAAAGCAATAACATTTGTTCTTGGTGAAGTGAAGAGCAATAAGGTAGAAATAACACCTGCAACCCTTACAGTTACTACCCCACCTGCATCAAAGGTTTATGATGGAACACCCCTTACAAAAGAAGGAACCATCAGCGGATTTGTAAATGGTGAGACAGCAACCTTCACAACAACCGGAACAATTACAACTCCGGGTAAAGTAATCAACACTTACACACTGGATTGGGAAGGTGCTACAGCAGACGAGAGAGACTACACGGTTTCTGAGAATCTTGGGATACTTGAGATTACTGAGAGCACAGCTGCAATCACAGTAACTACAGTAGGTGGAGAGTTCGTATATGATGGCAGTGAGAGAGGCGCAACTGTAACAGTATCCAAGCTTCCTGAAGGATATACTTTAGAGAAAGCAGAGTCTTCAGCTAAGGCAACAGACGTTACTGAAACAGCTGTACCTGCAACAGCAGATACACTGATCATCAGAAATGTAGCAGGCGATGACGTTACAGAAGATCTGAACATCACAAAGATTGATGGCAGCATTACAATAACACCTGCTCCGATAACAATTGTTACGGATCCTGGTTCGAAGGTTTATGATGGAACACCTCTTACAGCAGACGGTAAGATGACAGGCCTTGTAAATGACGAGACAGCGACATTCACAGTAACCGGCAGCCAGACAGAGGTTGGAACAAGTGATAATACCTACACCCTTGAATGGGATGGAACAGCCAAGGAAAGCAACTACTATATCGAATCTGAGTCTGTAGGAAAACTTACAGTAACGGAGTATGCAGGAGAAATAGTAGTAACAACAACAGGTGGTAAATTTACATACGATGGAAAACCTCACGGAGCGACTGTAAAAGTTTCTGATCTTCCAACAGGCTATAGACTTGATACAGCAGCTTCTTCCGCAACAGCAACAGATGTTACAACAGCTCCTGTAGAAGCAACAGCAGATACGCTGATCATCAGGAATGCAGCAGGCGAAGATGTAACAAGTAAGTTGAAAGACAACATCAGATACGTTGACGATACAATCGAAGTAACACCTGCAACTCTTACAATCGTAACACCTGATGCAGAAAAGGTATATGATGGTAAGCCACTTACAGCAGAGGGCAGCATTTCCGGATTTGTTAATAACGAGACAGCAACCTTCACAACAACAGGAACCATCACAAACGTTGGTGAAGAGCCTAACAGCTACGAGCTTGAGTGGAACGGAACAGCTAAGAAGAGTAACTACGAACTCGATGAGACTATCGGAACTCTTAAGGTTACAGAGTTCGCAGGAGAGATCAAAGTTATAACAACCGGCGGAGAGTTCGAGTACGACGGAGAAGCTCACGGTGCAACAGTAGAAGTTCAGGGACTTCCTGAGGATGGTGGCTACACTGTTCAGACAGCAACATCAAGTGCAACAGCAACAGATGTTACTGAAGAAGATGTAGATGCAACCTGTGATGAGCTGGTAATCGTCAATGCAGATGGAGTAGATGTAACGTCAAAACTTAAGATTACTAAGGAAGATGGCTACATCAAGATTACACCTGCAAAGGTAACAGTTAATATCAAAGGTGACCAGAAGTGCTTCAAGTACAACGGACAGGAGCAGAAAGCAGAGGGATACAAAGTAACAGAGATTTCTAATCCACTCTACAAAGAAAGCGAGATGTCTTTTGCAGGCGAAGCAATTGCTAAGGGTAAGACACCGGATACATATCCGATGAACCTTAAAGCAGAGCAGTTCACAAACAATAATAAGAACTTTGAAGTAACATTTGCTATTGAAGACGGATCACTTACAATCGAGCCTCTTGGCCCGGGCGAAGAGTTCAGAATCTATGCAACAGCAATAGATGCCGAAAGAGATTATACCGGTAATTACTATGATGGCTTTAGATACGAGCTCAGAGGTGAAGGCCCTACACAGAACATCATCATTGAGGCAGCAGGCAGAGCAGTAGAGTTCTTTAGAGAGATGTTCGCACCGATCAAAGCAGATGCTGATGACGGTGAAAGAAGCGATCCTACAGTAACAATCAATGGCGTAGAATTCACAGTTAAGGGACTTTCAGTTCCTACAAGAGAAAGAAATGCCGGCGATTACGAGCTTCCTATCGTAGGTGATATGCAGGTATTTGACGGAGACGTAGATGTAACGGATCAGTTCGTACTGGTTGAGAGAAATTCAGGAAAACTTACCATCTATCCGATGGTCATCAACCTGACATCAGGCAGTGCAGCTAAGGTTTACGACGGAACTCCTCTTACAAATTCAAACATCACAGCCGATAAGGACTGGGGCGTAGGCGACAAGGTAAGATATAACATAACAGGAACACAGACAGCAGTTGGATCTAGCAGCAACACATTCGTAGCAGTTCCTGAAGGAGATACAAATCTTGATCTCAACTACCGAATCAATTACACCTATGGTACACTTACAGTAACAAATGCACCTACACCTCCTCCAGGAGGCGGTACAACAATTACTGACGATCCTACACCTACAGCACCTACTCCTTTAGCAGCTCCACCGGCAGCAGTTCTCGGAGCAACAAGAGAAACTGACGGAGCAGCAGTTCTCGGAGCAAGAAGAGGAAGAACTGACGACGAAGCAAACGTACCGGGAAGAATCTTCGCAGTTCTCGTTGCAGCAGCGGTTGCAACAGCTCTTTTACTCACAAGAAAAAAAGAGGAAGATAAGTAATAAAAAGTAAAGAAGCAACCGGCACTTTAGCTGGAAGTTTTCTCTTATCGCGAGGGGCCGTGTGAGTCAAATCATACGGCCCCTTTTCTTAAGAACCTTTAGGAAATCTGTTCCTTTAAAGGCTATAAAGGGTTATAATAGCTATGATTGTAGAATTTTTCAGAAGAGGATTAAAGAAGGATATGAGCGAATCTAAGCAGATGCTTTTTGCCAGGAATCTGATCTGCGCCTGCATTGATAGTGATGACAACGCAGATTATCAGGGACTTATATACCATCAGTATGCGGACAACCCAATACCTTTTGACGGTATGACTGACTTTATGATGAAGCTTGAAGAGCTCTATGACGAGTGGGATTTTCCTCAGCGTGGCCTTGCCCCCCGTATGTTCAAGAAGGGATCAAGGGATGACATCGGTTATAAGAAAAAGAATCCTTCGGACAAGCTTCCAATCGAGGTGATCTCCGAGACTAGCGGCGTTCGCAACGTCCAGAATAAAAAGGGTAAGCTTGGAACCTTCGTGATCCAGGTCGTTTACAGACAGAATTCAACCTGGCAGGGACATGTGATCCACCAGGAAAAGAATGAGAAGATAGACTTTGTCAGCGCGCTTGAACTTATTAAGATCATGGACAGGGCTCTGAAACAGTGAGTTGGTGAGGCTTTTTGAATAACAAGAGCAGAATTAAAAAGATAATAATTAGCGTGATAATAGTGCTGGTGCTGATCGTTGCAGGCCTCTTTGTGGCCTTCAAGATCTACACCGGCAATTATTATAATGCGGATAATACAGTAATTTCCGAGCTTGCAGATGATTTATCGGAGGAAGTGCATACATTTACCGCACCGGAGGGCATGGTTTTTCTGCCCCAGAATCAGGAGTACCGGGCGGTAATAGTTTTTTATCCCGGAGCAAAGGTTGAGTACACGGCTTACAGTGGCCTTATGTATCGACTTGCTGAGCGGGGGTACATATGTCTTTTGCCTAAAATGGCAGATAATGTGGCTCTCCTTAGTATCAATGCTGTGGACACCTTAAAGGCTGCAAGACCGGGCGATTCCGAGTCGGTTGAGAACCTGGACTGGTATCTGGCAGGCCACTCCCTTGGCGGAGTCGCAGCCACCCGCTACCTCGCAGAATGGACCATGGGGACGGAGTCAGTGGCTCATTCTGAAAAATGGACCCCGGGGACGGAGTCAGGGGCTCATTTTGTAGGGAATTTCAAAGGCGTGATTTTGTGCGCTTCTTATCCTGTTGATTCGCTGGCAGGCACGGATCTGCGGCTTTTGTCAATTCTTGGAAGTAATGACAAGGTTGTCAACATGAAGAAATATGAAGAGGCCAAGAAGGACTGGCCTGCGGATGCCACTGAGTATGTGATTCAGGGCGGTATTCATTCGTATTTTGGGAACTATGGCATCCAGAAGGGCGACGGCGAGCCGGGGATTACAGCTGATCAGCAGTTGGATGAGACGGCGGAAGTTATTGATGAGTGGATTGCGGGAAATTGATGCCACTTTTACTTCATGATTTTACGGGGATTTGTATAGGAAATATGCTAATATGTAGGTAACTGCATATTAGCTTTTTTATTATTTGGAGGGTTTCATGGATTTTAAGATTGTAGAGGTTTTTAACAGGAGTGTGACCATCGAGCTTGACTCTGATTCAGTGTTTAAGCAGGCTGAAGAGTTTGGCGTTTATGTGGATGGCACAGAGAGGCTCAGGACTGACAGAAACGTTATTTCGGTGATGGGTCTTTTACCTGATAAGAAATATAAGATTGGCGTGGATGCAGGCGGAGAGCTTGTGGAGAAGGAGATTGTGACAGAGCATGAGTCCGTGCTTCTGGATGTCAGGAAGTTCGGCGCTGTGGGAGATGGTGTGACCAGCGATACGGCGGCTATTCAGGCGGCTATCTGTGCCTGCCCGAAGGATGGAACCGTGTATCTGCCGGCAGGTAAGTACTTCACTACACCGATTTTCCTTAAGTCTGACATGACTTTCTGGCTTGATGAGGGCGCTGTGCTGCTTGGAGAGACTGACAGGAACAAGATTCCTGTGCTCCCCGGAATGACCATGTCGACAGATGAAGCTGATGAGTACAATCTTGGCACATGGGAGGGCAATCCTCTGGATAACTTTGCGTCTCTTGTTACGGCGATTGATGCGGAGAATCTGGATATCATCGGCCCCGGTGTTATCGATGGAAATGCTCAGAACTCTGACTGGTGGAAGGATGCCAAGGTTAAAAGAATTGCATGGAGACCTAAGACCCTGTTTCTGTGCAGATGCAAGAAGGTAAGAGTTCAGGGCGTGACAGTGCAGAATTCACCTTGCTGGACAGTGCATCCTTATTATAGTGAGGACCTGGCTTTCCTTAACCTGTATATTCACAATCCTTCGGATTCACCTAATACTGACGGCCTTGATCCTGAGAGCTGCAGCGATGTAAGGGTTCTTGGAACCGTGATCTCCGTTGGTGATGACTGCATGGCCATCAAGAGCGGCAAGTATTACATGGCGCTGAAGCACCACAAGGTGACCGAGAGAGTGCAGATCCGTAACTGCAAGTTTGAGAGAGGCCACGGAAGCGTTACTGTTGGCTCTGAGGCAGCAGGCGGCGTAAGGGATGTAAGAGTTTCCCAGTGCGAATTTATAGGCACCGACAGGGGACTTCGCATCAAAACTAGGCGCGGACGCGGCGAGAGAAGCATTCTTGATGACATTTTGTTTGAAAATATAGTGATGGAGGGCGTTCACATGCCCTTCACTGTAAATATGTTCTATTTCTGTGATCCTGACGGACACAGCGATTACGTGCAGAATCAGGCACCGGCGCCGGTTGACGAGATGACTCCCGTGATCGGCAGCATTTGTGGCAGACATATTGTGGCAAGTGGTGTTTCTGCCTGTGTTCTCTGCGCTGTAGGTCTGCCGGAGAGCCCTATTGGAGAGCTGCGTTTTGAGGACATCAAGGTGTCATTTGCGCCGGAGGCGGAGCGCGTACCTGAGAGGCCTGTAATGATGGACAACTTCGACGAAATGACCGGTCGCAGCGTCTATGCGAAGAACGTCAAGGAGCTGGTGCTCAGGGACGTTGAGATTTGTGGTTCGGTGGATGCAGAGCCGGAGCTGATTGGCGTTGAGAGCAAGACTCTGGATGGGGTTGAGTACAGGTGAGGTTACTGTCTTAGGGTAAAATGAAGGCTGGACAGTAAGAGAAAACTTATTGATTGGCGGCATGTACTGTCCTGGAACGAAAAATCAAAGAGGACAGTTAGCATCATCTTGATGATTTGGCAAGTGCTACTGTCTTGAGACAAAAATTATGCAAGGACAGTAGCTATCAGGTCGATGATTGGTGGGAGGCAACTGTCCTGAATCATAAATTAAGCAGGGACAGTTGCTATCAAAGCAATGATTGGTAGAGTGTTACTGTCTTGAAGATAAAAATGTGCAGAGACAGTAGCTAGCAATGAAGTGAATAGAAATGCGTTGCTGTCTTGTAATAAAAATTGTACAAGGACAGTAGCTAGTAGCTTGATGACTGAATGCACGCTACTGTCTGATAAGCAAAATAGTATAGGACAGTAAATGACGCTGAACACATGGAATGATGAGGTATGTATGCTACAGATTAAGGTTGAGAAAAATGGCGGAGACTACTCCGTAATACAGGAAGCAATTGATGCTGTGCCTTATGACGAGAGCGCGGTGATTGAGATTGGTGTCGGAGTATACAGGGAGAAGATCTTCTGCGAGAAGAAGGATATAACTCTTGTTGGCGCAGGTATGGCTGAGACGGTCATTGATTATGATGATTATGCAAATGAAGTTATGCCTGATGGCAGCAAGCGTGGGACTTTCAGAACATATACTGCGTTCTTTGGTGGCAAAAAGGTGACAGTCAGGGATATGACCATCAGGAATTCTGCCGGAGATGGCAGAGTTGTTGGACAGGCAGTGGCAGTATATGCAGATGCGGATGTTTGCAGGTTTGAGAATGTGAAGATGACAGGCTGCCAGGATACCCTGTTCTGCGCGCCACTTCCAGTGGCTGCAAGGCAGCAGAACGGGTTTATGGGGCCTCGAATGATGACAGAGAGGCGCCTGACCAAGCAGTATTACAAGAATTGCGAGATTGTTGGCGATGTTGATTTCATCTTTGGCGGCGCTGATGCGGTATTTGATGACTGCGTGATCACATGCAATGACAGGATGTTCGGGAGAAGTAGTGCAGGCGTGTCTGCAGGCAGCGCAACTACAGTTTCCGGGGGTTCAGGCGTTGATAAGGATCAGATCGACGTCTCAGAGCGCATTATAAATGGATATATAACCGCAGCGTGCGGACTTAAGGATAATTTGGGCTTTGTTTTCCGAAACTGCAGTATTACCGGTGCTTCCGGCTGCGAAAAGGGCTCAGTCTTCCTTGGTAGACCCTGGAGAGAAGAGGCCAGAACAGTTTTCCTTAATTGCACAATGGATGATAGCATAGCATCCGAGCGCTTCTCAGGCTGGGGCGGAATAACAAAGGACGAGCCGGATACATTTTATGGCGAGTTTGGAACTAGAATTGCTGCTGGCATAGGCACAGGGGCTTCAAATAGTGGCTCTGAGGCAGGCAAGCTAGCATCCCTCGAGTACAAGAACCCGTGGGTCCGCGATATAGACGAAGCCCTAGCTCTAGAAATATCCCGCCGCGCCGACGAACTCGTGCAGGGAGTCAATGGGGACGGAGTCAGTGGGGACGGTTCTCTTTGACTCATTGCGCACAATGAGTCACCGGGGACGTTTCAGATTGACTCATTTTGTGAGACACCGGGGACGTTTCATTTTGACTCATTTTGAGACACCGGGGACATATCAGTTTGAATCAAAACTTCTGAGTCAGCAGGGACGTAACAGTTTGACTCAAAAACTTCAGCACAATGCTTGATATTCTGTACATTGGTTGGAAACGTTATTGCGACCACCCCACAACTTGCTTCTATACAAAAACTAGTTGGAAATTTCAAAAGGGGTTTTGGAGCCGCATAACAATATTGACAAGAAACTACGTCACAACATACCGCGGAGTCGAGTTCTGTGATGTAGCCACTGTGTTAGCCATGAAATTTTCCAAGCGTAGAGGTTTGTAATTTCCAACTAATTTTTCATATATAAATTTTTGTTATGCATTTGAAAAAAGCTTTCCAACCAAGAGACCTAGCTGGAGAGCTTTGTGATGAACTTTACAAGCATATTCATGACTTTTGAGGTATTTTAAGCAGTAGTTACAGATTACACAAGCAAATATAAAGGGAAAACAAGATGAATTTGACAAGAAAGAAGAGAAACAGGCTTAAAGTCCTGCCCTTGATACTCATAATATCACTGCTCATGCTCTTTACAGGCTGCCAGAAGAAGCCTGTAACGCAACAGCCCGGGCAGACTACTGCTACGGAACAAGCTACAACAGCATCAACAGAACAGACTGCAGAGGCATCAGAAGCTACAACTCTGATATCTTTGCCGTCTGAAGCGCCAGACAGCACCAGTACCGACGCAGCCTCACAGGATACAAGCCAGAAAGCTGCCACAGCAGAGACTTCGGACAAAGATGCGACAAGCTCAGAGGCGACTCAAGCAGCATCAACAGATGTGACAAGCTCAAATGCCGCTCAGGTAGCATCAACAACAGATGCCACAAGCTCAGACGCATCTAAGGCGACATCAACAACAGAAGCAGCAAGCACAGCTACATCGCAGCTCTCATCTGCGACAGCAGAGAAGTCAGATAAATCATCGGCCTCAGAAGCCACATCCCAGTCACCAACCGATCTCATCCCCGAAGATGGCACCTACACCACCAAAGAGGACGTGGCGCTGTACATCCACACCTATGGCAAGCTTCCGCAGAACTTCATCACCAAGAAAGCCGCCAAGAAGCTTGGCTGGCAGGGCGGATCCCTTGAAGATTACGCACCGGGCAAGTGCATCGGAGGTGACTATTTCGGTAATTACGAAGGGCTTCTGCCGGAGGATAAAGAGTATCATGAGTGTGATATCGGCACCCTCGGCAAGTCCAAGCGAGGTGCTAAGCGTATTATCTACTCGGACGACGGCTACATATACTACACCGGCGACCACTACGAGAGCTTCGAGCTCCTCTATGAGCCGTAGCATACAGCCTACGGTAATAGCTTTGAGCTCCTCTATGAGCCCTAACAATCAGGAACAGCATCTGAATAAGCACATATCCTGATAGCCAACAGCTGCATTAGAAGCATCATATACCATGACTACCAAGCTTTACATCAGATGCAATACAAACACAAAAATTCACGTATTGCAACAAACAACCCCATCACCTTTTCCACAGGAGATAAGCATGGAACAAGTTTTTTACATAGACCTTTCGAATGTTACCGCCAAGTCCGAACTTCACGATACTTTGGCAAAAGAGCTACCTCTGCCGGAACATTACGGGCACAACCTGGACGCCTTCTATGACGTACTGACAGAGACGACAGAGACCTGGAACATAATCATCTATAATACAAGCGTCATGGAGAAGGAGAATCCTGACTACCTGAACAGGCTAAAAAAGCTCGCCAGCCGCGCTCAGAAAGAGTCCAACAACCTAAAGATCAGATTCTATCCCTGATCCAACCAACCACGAAAACTAGCGTAAATCTCATAACCACGTGCATACAATATAAGACTCAATCTCATAATCGCGCGCATTAAACAATCAGCAAAATCCCGTAACCACGCGCATCAAAAAATATCTTGCGCACAATCAATTATAGGAGTAGAATAACGAATTGTATAAAGGAGTACATTAATCATGGGTTCATTAAAAGATTTATTCTTTGGAAGTGATACAGAAAGAGAGGGAAACACAATGTCAGAAGAGTTAAAGAACGAGAATGCCGGCGCAACAGCCGATAATGGTGACATCATAGATTCCAGCATGCTTGTAGGAGACATCATCAGACAGCACCCACTTGCAGCGCAGTTCCTTATGGAGTGCGGAATGGGATGCATCTCATGTCCCGCATCACAGATGGAGTCACTGGCTGAGGCCTGTGCAGTACACGGAATTGACGGCGACGAGATCACGGACGCCCTTAACGATTATCTTCTTGAGCACAACGCCTAAATAAACAACACACGGTAAGCCCCTGAGACTCAAAAGGTCCCGGGGGCTTTTCACGTAAATCCATAAAAAGTATATATTTTTACGTTAATATGCAATTACTCATAGTATAATTAATATGCATTATTATCGCGCATCACGCATCGTACATCGCGCATCACACCATAACTCCATCACACCACACCAGTACACCAGCCCCAAAACAGGTGATTGCTCATGACAATGGATAGCTCCAACAAACTGGATATAGGAGCCAAGCACGGCCGGGATTTCAGGCGAACCATCCTTATAGTAGATGATGAGCCGGTCAATCTGCGCATTCTTGGCAACATCCTGGGTGATGAGTACGACATAGATTTCGCCACGTCAGCAGACGAGGCCATAAGCATAATCCAGACAGAGAAAGACGCCATTTCCCTGGTACTTCTCGATCTCCACATGCCGGGAAAGAGCGGTTTTGCAGTGCTCGATGCCATGAGGGCGGACAAAGACCTTCATAACATACCGGTTGTTGTGGTTACAACCGACAAGGATGCTGAGGTTGAGAGCCTTCATCGCGGAGCTGTAGATTTCCTTGGCAAGCCCTACGACAAGCCCGAAGTCATAAAGGCCAGAGTGGGCCGTGCCATCGAGCTTTTCATCGACAGGACCATCATCGGAGCCACAGGAATCGACCGCCTCACAGGCCTCATGACCAGAGACTTCTTCGTCCAGTACTGTCATGAGTACGACAAGTATCACCCTGAACAGCAGGTGGACGCTGTAGTGGTGAACTTTATCAAGTTCCATCTGATCAACGACCTCTACGGCCGGGTATTTGGCGATACGGTCCTAAAGAGCATGGCAGAGGGCGTAAGAACCGTGGCAAGAGCCTATGGAGGAGTTGCCTGCCGCCACAACGCAGACAGCTTTTTCCTTTACATCGAGCACCAGAAGGACTACGACTACCTGAAAAAGACAATACTGGACAAGCTTAATGAAGTCATGAATAACATAAATGCAAAGCTTCGAATCGGCGTGTATCCTGACCTTTACCGCTCCTGCACTCTTCAGCAGCGCTTCGACCGCGCCCTTCAGGCCTGCAACACCATATCCAGAAACGCACACAACACTGAGGTTGCCATCTACAACAACGAGATGCATGAAAAAGAGCTCTATGAGGAGCGACTACTCAGAGACGTGGATGAAGCTCTTTTGAATAATCAGATCAGCGTTGTATTTCAGCCAAAGTATGACATTTCCGGACAGCGTCCCGTACTGTGCAGCGCAGAGGCGCTAATTCGCTGGAAGCATCCGAAGTTTGGCTTTGTGAGCCCGGATTTCTTCATCCCGCTCTTCGAAGAAAACGGGCATATAAAAGAAATCGACCGTTATGTTTGGCGCGAATCCGCCCGTCAGATCCGCAGATGGCGCGATATATACGGCGTTACAGTGCATGTTTCGGTAAATGTTTCAAGCGCCGAGATCTTCGATCCTGACCTTTTGGAGTTCCTCAATGGCATTGTCAAGGAGAATGGCCTTGAGAACTCGGATCTGTCGCTGGAAATCACGGAGTCATCCTACACGGACAGCGTCAGCGGAATTGTCGAAGTGGTTAAAGAAATCAGAAGCCATGGCTTTAAGGTGGCCATGGACGACTTCGGAAAGGGTTACTCGTCACTGAATATGCTGACAAACCTGCCCATTGACTCGCTCAAGCTCGATATGGCATTTATAAAAGACATTTCTCCGGACAACAAGGAGATGCACATGGTGGAGTTTGTCCTGAAAATGGCCGAATTTCTGAAGGTTCCGGTCATTGCCGAGGGTGTCGATACGTACGAACAGTTTGCCCTTTTAAAGGAAGCAGGCTGCAATGTCATACAGGGCTATTACTTCTCAAAGCCGCTTACCGCCGGCGAATTTGGGAAACTTATAGAAAGGAGCTGCCATGACAATTGATTCCTTGAGGGAATTTGGTGCAAACGTAGACGAAGGCCTCGAGAGATGCATGGGCATGGAGGACTTCTATATTGAGATGATAGAGCTTGGCATGTCTGACGAGCGCTTCGAGCTCCTTGGTAAGAACCTTGAGGCAAAAGACCTTGAGGAGGCCTTTGAGACAGTGCATGCGCTAAAGGGTGTCATCGGGAACCTCGCTCTTGGGCCGCTCTATGAGACCATCTGCGAGCTGACAGAGCACCTTCGCGGGCGAGATGAGATTGACTATAAGCCGCTTTATGATAAGCTGATAGAGCAGCGTGATCAGGTAAAAGAGCTGAAGTGAAGCCATGGACGAGAAGAAGAATCCCTTATCATTCCTAATTAAACATTTTCAGGAAGTAGACCTCTGGGGGCGCATAAGAGTGCTGTTCAGGTGGCTGTTTTTGGGCAGCGTGACAGGACTTGTTGTGGGTGCTATAGGTGCTGTGTTCTCTAAATCAATTATTTTTGCAACACAATTTAGGATAGCACACGACTATATTATATTGGGCCTTCCTGTGGCGGGACTTCTGATTGTCTTTTTATACAGAATCTGCAAGGACTACGAGGACAAGGGAACGAACCTGGTCATCAAGTCCATTCAGGAAGGGGAGATACTGCCTATTACCAAGGCTCCCCTGATATTTATTTCAACAACACTGACCCACCTCTTCGGCGGATCTACAGGCCGTGAGAGCGCAGCTCTGCAGATGGGCGGAAGTATCGGTTATAATCTGGGAAGGCTCTTTAAATTAAAAGAGGGCAACGTCAAGATAATCACTATGTGTGGCATGAGTGCTGCATTCTCCGCACTGTTCGGAACTCCAATGACAGCTTCGTTTATGGCAATGGAGATTGAAAATGTAGGTGTTATGTATTATTCGGCGCTGGTTCCGTGCGTTGTTTCAGCGCTTGTGGCCCAGGGCATCAGCGAATGGATGGGAGCAACGGGAGAACAGTTCGCAGTAAATGTAGTCCCGGAATTCACACCATATCACGCGATATTCACGGGCGTACTTGCACTGCTGTGCGCGATAGTGAGTGTTATTTTTTGTGAGGCTCTCAAGTTCTCGGGAAAGACCTACAGGAAGCTTCTGCCAAATCCATACATCAGGATCTTCGTAGGCGGATGTATCGTAGTAGCTCTGACATATCTCTCCGGTACCAGATACTACAACGGCGCAGGAATGAACGTCATTGAGATGGCGATAAAGGGTGAAGCCCCGTACTTTGCATTCCTTCTTAAGATGATATTTACGGCACTGACTCTCGGTGCAGGCTATAAGGGCGGCGAGATCGTCCCAGCGCTGTATATAGGAGCAACCTTCGGATGTCTTTACTCTCAGCTTTTTGGCTTTGATCCGGCTCTTTGTGCAGCTATCGGAATGGGAGCGCTGTTCTGCGGAGTTACCAACTGCCCGATTTCATCGCTGTTTATCTGCTTCGAGCTCTTTGGATTTAAAGGAATGCCTTTCTATCTGCTGGCCGTGGCGCTCAGCTACACGTTCTCAGGCTATCACAGCCTCTACAGCAGCCAGAAGATCATGTATTCCAAGTTCCATAACAAGTTCGTAAACCGCGACACCATGTGACGGATTCAGAATATTACCATATTTACAAAAAAATCCTCCTTACCTATAATAAACATGTTGTTTATGTAGAGGTTAAGGAGGATTTTATTATGTTTTGTAGTAATTGTGGGACACAGATAAATGATGGGGAGAAGTTTTGCCCTAATTGCGGAGCACCTGTTCAGGGAGCAGAGCAGAATGCAAATCAGGAGCCTGCAAGCGATGAGATAAAGGGCTTTTCAGCAGATAGCGCAAACGGGTTTGCCGGTGCAAACAGCACAGCCGGACCTAACTTTGGAAATACTTACTCAGCACCTTACGGATTCATGCCACTTAGAACAGATCGTAGTCTTTTGGTATTTATCCTGCTCACAATCGTTACATGTGGTATTTACAGCTGGGTTTTCATCTATCAGCTTATTCAGGATGTTAACATCGCATGCGACGGTGACGGAGAAGAAACAATGAACTTCTGGCTCTTTTTCCTGCTTTCACTTGTAACATGCGGTATTTTTGCATATGTTTGGTACTATCAGCTTGGTAACAGGCTTCAGAACAACTGCGCAAGATACGGACAGCCTACCACCGAAGGTGGCACAGCAGTTCTTCTCTGGATGCTCCTTGGTGTTCTTCTCTGTGGTATTGGTGTTTTCATCGGATGGAACATCATCATCAACAACACAAACACTGTATGCCGTGGCTACAACAGAGCACATGGAATCGGTGCCTGAAACTAAAATTCCAAATTATAAATTTTTTGTGTAATTTTATTAAAATTTATTAAACTCTATGCTATAATTTCATATAGAGGTTGTTATTATAACCTTCGGTTTCTGACGTCGAGCTTTGCAACTAGAGAAAGGACAACTGATTATGTCTAACCAGCTGAAGTATTCTCCGTTCAAACCAAACCTAAAGACAGCCGAAGTATTAGCATGGGGCGATCCGGAGTATAACCTATTCGACCAGTTAAATGAGAAGTATGCGAAGAGCCATCCGGAATATTACAAGCTTTCTACCTATGAAAAGATGGTTATCAAGCAGCAGATTCATCACGAGGCCATCGGTCTTACACCGCTGAACCTGATCCTGGATTTCGTTGAGGATCCTCAGTTTGATGAGTTCCGTGCAATAGAATACTGATAATATATAGACGCCATGGTTCAAACATATTTTGAACTGTGGCGTTTTTCCGTTAATTAATATACGGTATAACTTTCGTTGCTTTGGTGCAAAAAGGTTGTTACAATTAATTCATAGGGGGATGACTCAATGCTCAAATTAGCGTATGTGGGGATTGCCTTTGCACTAGTATTCTACGTAGTGTTTGGACTGGCTGTTCGCTTTATGGAGCTTACCCAGAAAGCCAGGAATAAGGCAAGGCTAATCATTCTATTAGCTTCCTTGTTTATCTTCTCAATATCAGGTGTTACCGCCGGAGTCCTTAATATAAGATCAGGGCTTACTCTTTATGGCGCGGTATTTATGGTGCTTGGAATAGCGGCCATTATCTTTATCTTTTCCATCATTTTTGAAATTCATCAGATCAACACCCGTGTGAGGATGCGCAGATTTATGGTGCTCTTCGACATTGTTGACAGGTTCCACAACGAGGGCAAGACTCACGAGGAGATTTTTGAGTACCTGACCAAAATCCAGAAGCTTAAGAATAAGGAAGCATCAGACTTCCTTGAGTTCATATCTGATCCGACCAATCACCAGTTTTTGGTTGACGTCAACGACAAGATCCAGGAGGCCAAGATGCTCCAGAAGGCCGAGAACGATTATTACCGCTAGGTTACGTTTTTTTGTTAAAAGAACTATCGGTGGCTCCCATATTTTTGGGAGTCACTTTTTTGCTTTAAAGTATTGACTTTTCTTAACTATTGATTTAACTTAAGATATAACATTGTATACAAATATACATTTGAGGAGGGAAAACTATGAAGAAGTTTAACAAAGTAGTAAGTGCAGTTATGACTTCTGCTCTTGCTCTTACAATGCTTGCAGGATGTGGCAGCGGAGCAGCTTCAGGATCTGACACATTCAAGATCGGTGCTATCGGACCTCTTACAGGAGCAGCAGCTGCTTACGGTAACGCAGTAGTTAACGGC
Organism: Butyrivibrio sp. FCS006; assembly: GCF_000424525.1. Classification (NCBI taxonomy): domain Bacteria; kingdom Bacillati; phylum Bacillota; class Clostridia; order Lachnospirales; family Lachnospiraceae; genus Butyrivibrio; species Butyrivibrio sp. FCS006. The sequence goes on from NZ_KE384204.1 coordinate 405,953, forward strand.
GCACAGATCGCTGTAGACGAGATCAACGAGGCCGGTGGAATTAATGGTGTTAAGATCGAGTACAAGGGCGAGGACGACGAGCTCAACGCTGAGAAGTCAGTTAACGCTTACAATACTCTTAAGGACTGGGGAATGCAGATCCTTGTTGGATCAACAACATCTGCTTGCTCAATCGCAGTTTCAGAGAACACAAAGGCAGACAACATGTTCCAGCTTACACCTTCAGGATCAGCTGAAGATTGCGTTAAGTATGACAACGTATTCCGCGTATGCTTCTCAGATCCTAACCAGGGAATCGCTTCTGCTCAGTATATAAGTGATCACAACCTCGCAACTAAGGTTGGTATCATCTACGACAGCTCAGACGTTTATTCTTCAGGTATCTACCAGAAGTTCGCTCAGGAGTCTGAGGGCAAGAACTACGAGATAGTTTCAGCTGAGGCTTACACACAGGACAACAACACAGACTTCTCTGTACAGCTTCAGAAGGCTAAGGATGCAGGTGCTGATCTTGTATTCCTTCCTATTTATTATTCAGATGCAGCTCTTATTCTTACACAGGCTAACACAATGGGATATGCTCCTACATTCTTCGGTGTAGACGGTATGGACGGTATCCTTACAGTTGAGAACTTCGACACATCACTTGCTGAGGGACTTATGCTTCTTACACCTTTCGCAGCTGATGCAACAGATGATCTCACAGTTAACTTCGTTAAGAAGTACAACGAGAAGTACGGCGAGACACCTAACCAGTTCGCAGCTGACGCTTACGATGCAGTTTACATCATCAAGGCAGCTATCGAGAAGAGCGGTGTTACACCTGACATGAGCGTTTCAGATATCGGAACAAAGCTCACAGAGGCTATGACTCAGATCGAGGCTTCAGGTCTTACATCTTCCAAGATGACATGGTCTGCAAACGGAGAGCCTAACAAGGAGCCTAAGGCTGTTGTTATCAAGGGTGGCGTTTACGTATCTGCAGAATAAGTTTTCTATGATATAATGTTTTAGACATCCAGCGAGGGATGCTGTCAAAGGTATCCCTCGTTCTCTTTATTATTAAAAGACACTTTGGAGGTGGCCGATGAGTTTTTTGACTTATCTCATTAACGGACTTAGCTTAGGAAGCATATATGCCATAATTGCCCTGGGATACACCATGGTTTACGGTATTGCCAAGATGCTGAATTTCGCACATGGCGATTTCATCATGGTGGGTTGCTATATTATCTTTTCAGTGAGCGCAGCACTTTCAGGCAATTCAGTAGTAGGCATTATTGTTGCAATTGTACTCTGCACACTCCTGGGCGTAACAACTGAGTTCGTGGCTTACAGGCCTCTTCGTGGAGCAGCTTCACCCCTGGCGGTTCTCATTACAGCCATCGGTGTCAGCTACCTTCTTGAGAACATCGCGCTTCTTATCTACGGCGCAGATATCAAGTCATTTTCTTCAGTTATCAAGTGGGAGGGCGTCTCCTTTGCAGGCGGACAGCTCAAGATCCAGGGCGTAACCATCGTGACCATTCTTGTCAGTGTGGTTATCCTGATCGCTCTTCAGCTCTTTATTAATAAGACCAAACAGGGACAGGCAATGCTTGCAGCCTCAGAGGATAAGGGCGCTGCAGCACTTATGGGCATCAACGTAAACAGAACCATCGCCCTTACCTTTGCCATCGGTTCAGCACTTGCTGCTGTTGCCGGAGCGCTTCTTTGCTCGGCTTATCCGTCCCTTTCTCCATACACCGGCGCAATGCCCGGTATCAAAGCCTTCGTTGCAGCGGTTCTTGGCGGAATCGGTTCAATACCCGGTGCCATGATCGGAGGCCTGGTTCTCGGAATCGTCGAGATCCTGTCCAAGACCTATATTTCATCACAGCTTTCCGATGCGATCGTGTTCGGAATCCTGGTAGTGGTGCTCCTTGTTAAGCCCACCGGAATACTTGGAAAAGTAGTACAAGAAAAGGTCTGATCAAAAACATGAAATTATTCTATATGGAGTGCGAACTATGAATAAAATCACCAAGAACAATCTCATAACCTACGGCATCGTAATCTTTGCCTATATCGTATTTGAAATCCTGATGCTGACGGGCAATCTCTCAAGCCATCTGAAAGGTCTTTTGGTGCCCATGACATATTACGCTGTCATTGCTGTGGCCCTGAACCTGTGCGTCGGAATACTTGGTGAGCTCTCCATCGGACACTGCGGCTTTATGTGCCTTGGAGCTTTCTCCAGCGCATTCTTTTCCAAAGCAACGGAGAACGCACTTCCAACAGTTCCGAGATTCATCATCGCTTTCATCATAGGAATCGGCGTAGCTGCGCTGTTTGGCTTCCTTATCGGAATCCCGGTACTGCGCCTTAAAGGTGACTACCTTGCCATCGTAACCCTGGCTTTTGGTGAAATCATCAAGAACGTCATCAACTCTTTTTACATTGGAATCGACTCCAAGGGCCTTCACATGAACATGAAGAGTGCCATGGATCTTAACATGGAGGCCGACGGAAACGTCATCGTCAACGGCGCCATGGGAATCACCGGAACACCTCACAACGCTAATTTCACCATTGGAATTGTGGTGCTTCTGATATCTCTTTTCATAGTTCAGAACCTTATAAATTCTCGCGACGGACGTGCAATCATGGCTATCCGCGACAACTATATCGCCGCAGAAGCAACAGGCATCAACGTTACAGGTTACAAGATGATGGCATTTACCATTTCTGCTGCAATTGCAGGGGCTGCGGGAGTTCTTTTCTCCCATAACATCACAACCCTGACGGCTTCTTCACAGTACTTCGGCTACAACGCATCAATCATGATCCTGGTTTACGTGGTACTGGGCGGAATCGGAAACATCCGCGGAAGCGTCATCGCAGCCTGCATCCTGTACATGCTTCCTGAGCTGCTCAGAGGCCTTAACACCTACAGAATGCTGATCTACTCTATCATTCTGATCGTGATGATGATCGTTAACTGGTCACCCAAGATCATCGCCTGGAGGGAAAAGAAATTTGGAAAGAGCGGAATGTTCGGCTTAATCGGTCGAATTATCTTCCGCAGAAATAAGGGGGTGGCTTAAATGGCACTTCTTGAAGTAAACAACCTAAGCATTTCATTCGGCGGACTTCGCGCCGTTGATAACTTTAACGTACAGATTGAAAAGGGCGAGCTCTACGGACTTATCGGACCTAACGGCGCCGGAAAGACCACAGTTTTCAACCTTCTGACAGGCGTATATAAGCCAAACGAAGGAATCATCAGGCTTGACGGCGAGGACATCACTCGTAAGAGCACCATCGAGATCAACCACGCCGGAATCGCCAGAACCTTCCAGAACATCAGACTTTTCAAGAATATGTCGGTTATCGATAACGTAAAGGTTGGACTTTCCGAGCATTACAAATACAGCGCCATCGAGGGCATGCTCCACATCGGCAATTACAAGAGGGTGGAGAAGGAGATGGACGACGAAGCCATGCGCCTTCTACAGGTCTTTGGACTGGACCTTGAGCGTGACTATCTCGCAGCCAATCTCCCTTACGGTAAGCAGCGTAAGCTCGAGATCGCGAGAGCCATGGCAACAAGCCCCAAGCTCCTTCTGCTTGATGAGCCGGCAGCCGGCATGAATCCTAACGAGACAAAAGAGCTGATGGACACCATCGCACTTGTCCGCAGGGAGTTTAATATGACAATCCTTCTGATCGAGCATGATATGAAGCTTGTTTCAGGTATTTGCGAGAAGCTGACAGTGCTGAACTTTGGCCGCGTGCTTTGCCAGGGCGATACTAAGGACGTGCTGAATAATCCGGAAGTTATTACAGCGTATCTGGGTGAGTAAAACAAAAACTATTAGTAATGAGGTTAATTTATGGCTGAACCAATCTTAGAAGTAAAAGATCTAAGTGTATATTATGGCGTGATCCAGGCCCTTAAGGGGATTTCTTTCCACGTTGATAAAGGTGAGATCGTAGCCCTGATCGGTGCTAACGGCGCAGGTAAGACCACCACACTTCACAGCTTGTCAGGTCTTCTCAAGGCAGAGACAGGAGAGATCAAGTATAAGGGCGTCGAGCTTACCAAGACTCCCAGCCACAAGATCGTAAGTCTAGGCATGGCCCAGGTTCCTGAAGGAAGACGAGTTTTTGCTGAGATGACAGTGCTTCAGAACCTTAAGATGGGTGCTTACACAAGATCCGATAAGGCTGAGATGGAGGCTACTCTTCAGGATATCTACAAGAGATTCCCAAGACTTGAAGAGCGTAAGAACCAGCTTGCCGGCACACTTTCAGGTGGTGAGCAGCAGATGCTTGCTATGGGTAGAGCTCTTATGTCTCATCCTGACCTGATCCTCATGGACGAGCCTTCAATGGGTCTTTCTCCAATCTTCGTTAACGAGATCTTCAACATCATCCAGGATGTCAACAAAGACGGTGTTACCGTGCTCCTGGTTGAGCAGAACGCCCGCAAGGCGCTCTCTATCGCAAACAGAGCTTACGTTCTTGAAACCGGCAGCATTTCTAAGGAAGGCGATGCGAAGGATCTTCTTAATGATGAGGCAATCAGAAAGGCATATCTGGGCGAGTAAGCCGAGTTGAATATGTAACAATATTACAGAAATGGTTTTTGGATAAGAATCATTTCTGTATTTGAATTAATGCATGATACTGTTTTTGAGGGTGATTTGGAAGTATAATTTATGTAGAAGGTATTTTATTTAGTATGGAGGGATTTGAGGGATGAAGAGGAATATCGTCATCACAATTGCGCGTCAGTACGGTAGCGGTGGCAGAACTGTCGGTGAGATGCTGGCCAATGATCTTGGAATACATTACTACGACCATGAACTTATTCATCTTGCTTCTGAGGAGAGTGGCATCAGCCTCGGACTTTTCCTCGACGCAGACGAGAGAGTAAGAAATACCGGATTTTTCAAGACTCCGGTAAACGTGTATAAAGGCGAACTCATCGGCCCTGACAGCAAGGAGTTTACATCCGAGGCCAATCTTTTCAACTACCAGGCCAAGGTTATCAAGAGACTTGCAGAAACCACCAGCTGTGTCATTGTTGGAAGATGTGCAGACTTCGTCCTTAAGGACTACGACAACGTCCTCAGTGTCTTTGTCCATGCACCACAGCCATTCCTCGAGGAACAGGCAGCCAAGGTTAAGAGCCTTCCGCACGATGAACTTGTAAAGTTCATGGCACAGGAGGACAAGTTCCGTGCAGTCTACTACGAGCACCACACCGGCCAGAAGTGGACCGACGCCATGAACTACGACCTCTGTCTCGACAGCAGCAAGCTCGGCTTCGACAAGTGCGTGGAAGCTATTAAGGCGCATTGTAAGGTTAGATTTGGTGAGGATATATTTGATTAAAGATTTATATTTTGCCGCAGCCTGGTTTATCAGGTCTGCGGCGTTTTTTTGTGCCTTTGGTGCCATTCATGTATTTATAGCTGTTGATTGCTATTTCTGCATTTCATATCAGTGTATTGCTATTTATATGTACCAATATTTGTGGTTTGCGACTGAAATAATATAATATCGCAGTCTGCAACTCTAATTACATCATATTACGGCTCAAACTACATCACATGGCGACCTATAATGTACGTTGGTTGGAAACGTATTTACGACCACCCCACAACTCACTTCCATATAAAAAATAGTTGGAAATTTCAAAAAAGATTTTGGAGTCAAATAGAAGTCGTCAAAAAATATGTGGCAAAACTACATCACAAAGTACCGTGGAGCCGGCTACTGTGATGTAGCCAAAGTGTTAGGCCTCAAATTTTCCAAACGTAGAGTTTTGTAATTTCCAACTAATTTTTCATATGACAATTTTTGTTATGCTTTTCAAAAAACGATTCAAACCATGGGACTCATATAGCAGCTGTTGTGATGCAGAACCAAGACAAAAAAGACAAAAAGACAAAAAGACATAATTCCAACAATATAAAAATACATTAATACATAAATTGATTAATACATAATAAATTGTAATACATAAAACCCACAAACAACAAAAAAAGAGCAAGCAGCTGGAGTAAAGCTACTTGCTCTAAAAAACAAATCAATGAATTTCACATCATAAACAATCTTAAGACGCTATCAGGAATCCGGGTTGAGGACGATTTCCAATCCGGAAATCGCAGATTCTTGATGCATGACCACGGACTTTTGGACGATCGTCCAGTCTGATGTCCGGTCGACTTTTGCCTTGAAGGCTTCTCTGTGACCACGAGGACACATAATGGTGAATATCCCTTTGACAAGTTACTCACCTCGCACATCTTTTCATAAAAACGGTGAATTAGATGCTATCAAAAGTCAGGCTGTGCGCTCCTTACCTGTGATGCTTTGCCGTGAGCTCTTTTGGCGAACGCCTCTTGTGACGCTCAGGCAGACTCTCGTAGCGCGACGCAAGTGGAAATATATCATAAGCAATACATTGCGTTCAATATAAAATGATAAAATTTATTACCGTTTTGCAACATAATTCTTCGAGCATTAAATTCTGTTTGGAAAAAAGTTTCACGACACCCGTATAACCCGCATAAATTCCAACAAAAAATTGTCTGACAATTCCCGCTGACCAACAGTCAGAACAGATATAAAAATGTGAATATTTTGTGTCCTATTATATTTTGTGAAATCTAACCTGTTTTTCTACTTCACAAATCGAATTCATTCTGATACAATCATCCTTGTTTCTAGGGATTCCCAGGATATTCTTCCAAATTTCCCCGGATTATTGTTTTTTGCCGCATCCACAGGCACTTAATCGTGGATAAAAGAAATTACATAAGCATGTACAGATATGTCATGATTTCTTTTTCCACATATTTGTCACATGCGGAAAAGGAGACTATGCATAGAAAAGAGTTTTACAACGCCAGAAAAACGCAGCTGGCAAAAGAAATCAAAAAGCTGAAAAGGGATATTGAGCGCTACCCCAAGGGAACACTTGTAATCAGCGCCTCAAAAGGCAAACCACAATGGTATGTCCAGCGAAAAGAAAAAGATGGCAAGTATTCCCGCACATACATTAAGAGAGAAAACCTGATGCAGGCTAAGAAGCTTGCCAGAAAAGCCTATGACCGGGCAGTTATGCTGGACAAGCAAAATGAGCTTCACTGTATTGAACGCTACTTGGTAAATTGCAGTGAAGTCAACTACAGGAGATTCCTGCAAAAGACATCTCCCTACAGGGAACTTCTTGTAGATGTTAACTGGGAAAACGAGCCTTATGAGAAGAATCAGAAGTACCCTGAAGCATTGACGCATCCTACAATCAGAGGAGAAATGGTACGCTCTAAGTCTGAAGCCAACATAGCAGACGGGCTCTTAGCTGAGGGAATCGCATACCGTTATGAAAACAAACTTGTGCTTGATGGAGTGGAGCTTTTCCCGGATTTCACACTCAAAAGCCGCAAGAATCAGAAACTGATCATTTGGGAACATTTTGGCAGGATAGACGATCCCAAATATGTTGAAAAGACAAGTCGGAAGCTTAAACTGTACTTCAACAATGGATATATTCCCGGAGTTAACCTGATTATGACCTTCGAGGACAAAAAACATCCTTTCACAATGGAAGCTGTCGTAGATGTGATTGAGCGCTATCTCATATGATGCTATAATGTTTTACTAGCCAAATCTGATGAATGGATGAGAACCAATGAAGAAACATAGCCCTATTATTGCCGTGGCATTTATAGCCACGGCACTTATATCCCTTATAATTACTTCCTGTTCCTATAACAATGATCAGTACGGAGTGTTTTTAAGTTACGAAGATGACCTGGAGAGGCTTTCAGCGTATGACACAGTGGTAATTGATGCGCAGTATTATGAAAAAGAATCCATAGAAAGCTTCAAACAGCAGGGACACAAAGTATACAGTTACATCAACATCGGATCTCTTGAAACATTCCGCACCTACTACGATGAATACCAAAGCCTGACTCTTGGCAACTATGAGCATTGGGATGAGGAAAGATGGATCGACGTATCTTCGCCGATCTGGCAGGATTTTGTGCTTGAAACACTTGCGCCGGAGTTGTTAGAAAAAGGAATTGATGGATATTTTGTGGACAACTGCGACGTTTATTATCAGTACCCCACAGCTGAGATACTTGAAGGCCTTTCTGTTATCATGGAAGGCCTTAAGTCCACGGGCGCTGATGTTATAGTGAACGGCGGAGATGCATTTGTCGAGGCCTATACTGCCGGTGGTGGCAGAGCAGATGACATCATCACCGGAATCAATCAGGAATCTGTTTTTACAAGAATAGATTGGAACAGCGGGCATTTTTCTGCAAGTACAAAAGACGACAGGGAGTATTTCAAAGATTATATCGAGAAATATTCATCTCAGGGTATCGAGATTTATCTTCTGGAATACACCAGAAATCCCTTTATTGCGGCAAAAATCAAAAGCTATTGCCATAAGCACAATTACAAGTACTATGTATCCCCTTCTATCGAACTGAATTATTACAATTAGTTCTTTTTAAAAGAAATTTGCAAAAAATTCAATTTCCCCCTTGCATTTCATGTTAGCCTATGCTAATATTACCATGTTAGCAAGAGCTAACAATCAAAAACAACATACGAGCCACTATAGCTCGCCAAGCTTAGCGGCTCAGACTAACCAGGTGGCAATGCTAAGTCACTTGGAATACAATAGTCATAAGAAATCTCCTACCTAAAAGCCGGTACATCTTGCCAATGTACCGGCATTTTTCTGCAAACATAAACTAGGTAAACCTGACCAGGAATTCTGCTATAATAGTACTACTTGGAACAAGGAGTAAACCTAATCTATGCATAATAATACCAGCGCCCAAGATGGCGCACAAACCAGCACCCAAACCGGAGCCCACACTGATGCCAAGCCCTACACCTATCGCGAAATGACCCCGTCAGACAACGCAGTCGTAGCGGCCCTGATCAGAACCAACTTAAAAGCGCACAAACTCGACATCCCCGGAACCGTCTATTACGACGACGGCCTCGATCACCTCAGCGACTACTACTGCGATGAAGACCACAAATACTACGTCCTGACCGACAACGCCGGCTCAGTTCTTGGCGGAGTGGGCTTTGCCAGGTTCGACCCGATGCCAAACACCGCAGAACTCCAGAAGCTTTACCTGGACAATTCCGTAAAGCGCCGGGGCCTTGGCTATGACTTGATGACCTTAGTAGAAGAGAAGATGCGCGAAGCAGGCTTTAAAACCTCATACCTCGAGACCCACGACAACTTGGAAACCGCGATCCACCTGTATGAGAAATGCGACTACACTGAAATCCCGCGCCCGGACTTCGTTAATCACAGCGCCATGACAAGATTTTTTACCAAGGCACTCTAATGCAGGCTGTCACTGATCTGAGCTGCAGGCAAATCTGCTAAATGCCGCCGACTCTGCATCCACGCCATGCTTGCCAAGGCACCCAATCTTTCTATATAATAATTAGATAATTATAATAACGTGCGAGAAAACCCCTTCCGATGAAGTCGGTTGTGGGATGAATCGCACTGATGTTTAAATTTTGTAATACGGGAACATACGTTTGCTAAAGAGCTGCAAAAGTGCTATAATACTAGCATAAGACAAGTTTTGGAGCAGCTTCTATGGATGAGTATATCTACCTCAGATATCAGTACCGCATATATCCCAATGACTTACAAAAAGCAAAAGCACAGATTACTGCTGACTGCTGTAGGTTCATCCACAACTACTATCTGAACCTGAGAAGCCTTGCATGGCGCACTCAGCACCGCAGTATGAACTACAATGACTGTGCAAATGACCTGAAGTACTTAAAGCTTGTCTACCCATGGCTGGCGCAGGCTGACTCAATGGCACTTCAGGAGGAGCTCAAAGACCTCCAGAGATCCTTTGAAAACTTCTGGCGTGGCGATGCTTCTTATCCCTTGTACCATGCCAAGAAAAGTACAGGGCTCTCATTCAGAACACGCAATCAAGCTGATGGCATAAGGATATCTGCCGATAATAGGTACATCCATCTTCCTAAGCTTGGCTGGACAAAGATCAGGCTTTCTCGTCAGGTTCCAGGAATAATAGAAAATGTCACCCTAATACAAAAGCCTTCAGGGAAGTATTTTGTATCACTGACAGTAAAGATAGCATCATCTGTTGTTACAAAACGTAATGACGGAAATGAGCATGGCCTTGATCTGGGACTTAAGTCATTCTATATCCTGGACGATGGGACAAAGAAAGACAATCCCAAATACCTGTACAGATATGAGAATAAGCTAGTCAGAGAACAGCGTCGTCTTTCACGTATGAAGAAAGGTTCTTCAAATTGGCGTAAGCAGAAGCTCAAGGTTGCACGCCTTCATGAAAAGATATCAAATACAAGACATGACTTTCTGCATAAAGAGAGCACATATCTTGCCAGGAAGTGTTCCCTTCTATGTATTGAAGACCTAAATATAGCAGGGATGACAAAAAACCACAGACTTGCAAAATCCATAAGTGATGTATCATGGTCTGAGTTCATATCAATGCTCGAATACAAGATGGCACTTCGTGGTGGCATGCTTGTAAAAGTACCAAGGTTCTATGCCTCAACACAGACCTGTCATATATGTGGACACAAGGAGCCGAAAACCAAAGCCCTTACTATCCGCAAATGGACATGCCCTGAGTGCAAGGCAATGCATGACCGAGACGTAAATGCTGCGATAAATATCCTGAGTAAAGGGAAAACCTTGCTGCCTTCAGTAGCATAAACGAAATAAAGGTACCGTAGGGACTACGGGAACCAAACGCCTGTGGACACCGTGGGGAAAACTCACCAGAATATTTCCTGTGCGAGATAATAACCTGGGTGGCTGAAGCAGGAATCCACTTCCGTCATAGACGGTGGTGGTAGTTCAAGCAAACAAGGATTAACAAATGAGCACAACAGATAAATTCATCCTTATAGACGGCAGTTCCATGCTGGTTACCAACTACTACGGCAACCTCCCGAAGGCTCTGCTTTTTGAAAAAGACCCAGAGAAGAAGGAAAAGCTCTTTTCCCAGATTATGCATAACGACGCGGGGCAGTACACAAACGCCATGTACGGCATGATGCGCACGATCCTGAAGATCATCGCTGAGCAGAAGCCCACCCACATGATGTTTGCCTTCGACACCACAAGGGACACCTTCAGGCGCGAGAAATATCCGGACTACAAGGGCAACAGAGGCGACACCCCGGAGCCTCTCAAGGAGCAGTTCCAGAACATGGAAGACTTGTTAAAAGAGCTTGGACTTCCCGTTATGTTCGACGACCGCTTCGAAGCTGACGACATCGTTGGCAGCGCCTCAACGAAATTTGAAAAACAGATTCCTTCATATATAATAACGAAAGATCACGACTACCTTCAGCTGGTCAGCGACTACACCAGAGTGTGGCTGATTCAGACCAAGCAGGAGACAGCCGACGAGCTCCAGGCCAAGTACGGCGCGGAGTTTGGCTGGAACAAGAAGCTCACAAGCCTTCCAGACAAGGCTTTCGAAGTGACTCCCGACCTGTGCCTTAAGGAGTACGGCGTGCGCCCCGAGCAGATCCCGGATCTCAAGGGCATTCAGGGCGATAGCAGCGACAATATCCCCGGAGTTAAGGGCGTCAGCAGCGCTGCAATCCCGCTTCTTGCGCACTATGGCACCGTTGAGGGCATTTACGAAGCCATCGATGCCTGCCCCACTGACAAGGACCTCAAGACCCTTGCCACATCCTGGAAGGAGGACCTCGGCATCAGTCGCAGCCCTATGAAGGCGCTTAATGAGTACAGGGACATGGCTTTTTTGTCAAAAGACCTTGCTCAGATCCGCAGAGATTATCCGATATCCGACAATCTGGATGATTTCAAACTCAATATCAATAAAGAAAAGGCCAAAGAGCAGTTCGAAAAGTACGGATTTAAGTCACTTTTTGCTGCTCTGGAGATGATTTAACCCCATGACCAATTACACAAAAACCATACTAATCAACCTTCACCGCATCATTTACTATGTGGTAAAAGCCAGAATCTGGATGCGCCATCCCGAGCGCCACAGCGTCGAGGAGCGCTACGCAGTAGCCCAGACAATGGTTGACAAGATGAACAAGTCCTCAGGCTACAAGACCATATGCTTTGGCGAGGACAAGCTCCCCAAGGAGGGCGGCTACATTCTTTACCCCAACCATCAAGGAAAATACGATGTTCCCGGAATCTTCAGCGTCCACAAAAAGCCCCTGTCCTTTGTGATGGACGAGGCCAAGGCACATATCATACTGGTTGCGGAATTTCTGATGCTGGTGGATGGCAAATCGATAATACTCGACGATCTTCGCCAGACCCTGCACGTGTTCCAGGAAATGGCGCAGGAGATCAAGACTCAGGGAAAGAAATTCATCCTTTTCCCGGAGGGCGGCTACAAAGAGAATAATCAGAATATCGTAGAGCACTTCAAACCCGGAAGCTTTAAGCTTGCTCAGATGGCCAAGGCGCCAATCGTGCCGGTTGCGCTGGTTGATTCCTACAAGGTTTACAACAGTCCGCATAAGGGCCCGGTTACGACATATGTTTACTACCTTGATCCGATTTATTATGAAGATTACAAGGGAATGAAGACCACCGAGATTGCAGAGATGGTGGAGAACAGAATAAAAGACAAAATAAAAGAGCATCTTGCCAGCGCGTAATCGCCCGGCAGGATGCTTTTTTGTGCAAGTCAGCAGGTAAGTCAGTGGGTGAGTCAGTGGGGACGGTTCAGTTTGGCGTGAGTCAGTGGGGACGTAACAGTTTGACTCATTTTGCGAACCAAAATGAGTCAAACTGTTACGTCCCCACTGACTCACGCCAAACTGAACCGTCCCCACTGACTCCCCATCACATACATGTCAAAACAGCCTTAACCACAAACACCCCATCTTCCTGCGAAAAACTCGCCACTCCGCCATACTTCTCCGCAATAGCCTTGATCTGAGCTGTACCAATTCCGCTCTGCACCGGTCTCGTACTGATCGGCAGTCCGTTATCCCTAAAAGAAACCACTCTTCCCGCGGGGTTCTTGGTCAGGAGCTTTAGCTTGCGCCCGTCAAAAGAGATCTCGACCTGAAGAGCTCTTTTGTCCTGATCCACATGAGTCAGGGCCTCGACTGCGTTCTCCAGCGCGTTGGCCACAAGTGATGTCAGGTCTGTTTCCTCGATAGCGAAGCGTTCAGGCACATCTGCCCTGATCCTGGGCTTGAAGCCAAGCTTCTGGCACTGGCTTGCGTAGATGGTCAGGAGCTCGTTGACGATAGTGTTCTCACAGAAGGAAACTGCCGTCACGCCCTCAAGCATGGAATCGAATTCCTGCAGGTAGGATGCGGCTTTGTCATATTCCTGGTTCTGGATAAAGCCCGCCAGCACACGGTTGAAGTGCCTGATGTCGTGCTTGTACTTGCGGATGGTCTGCTCATTGCTCTCATATACGGAGAGGAGCTTCTTAAGACGCTCGGTGCGCTCGGCCTGGAGATAAGCGATCTTTTCGTCGGAAACTTTTTTGTCGATCTGATGCGCCGTCAGCTCGTAGGAAGTGATTGCCCCGGCGATCATGGTAACCAGGTAAATTACTGTGTACCATCTCACCATGTTGCTGCCGTAGGGCTGCAGGTAATAGAGCATGGGTGTCCGGAAACACAGGATACTAAGGGCCAGCCCTGAAAACGCTGCTATCGTACCGTAGATGGCGCCCGCCAGGTAGTCCGTAATGAAGGGCATGATCAGGATAAAGAGCCAGAACGCGTCCATTCCGATGGTCCAGTCAACTTCCATGATGAAGTGGAAGAACAGGATCGCATTGAGCCCGAATGAAGTCAGTATCGTCGTTATGGTGTGATTTTTGTAGAGTTTTAGATGCAATATAGATAAAAGAAATAACACAATAATGGCAATGTTCGTAACCATTCCATGCATGTAACCGCTCTTGATGCAGGGATAGATCGTCACAACTGCATAGATGATGAACCCCAGTAGAAGAATGATGGAGATCCTGGATTTCTGCTCCACAACTTCGGGGGTCGCCTCGAACTTTGCCAGCTGCTTTAAGTTGTATCTGAATCTGTTTCGTAAATGACTAAATCTCGTGGTTTCCATAACATAAGTATAAGATATAGTGTATAATATTGGTAGGTATAGTTGCTTATTTTGGGGGAAATAAATGTCATTTGATATCTCGCGGCTGACAAAAGCCGTCAACAAATATCTCAATTCAATTTCAGACATTGGCCAGCAGGCAACCCAGAGAGCCCAGGAAATGGCGGACAAAGCCCAGTTCCAGGCCGATCTTTCGGAGGCCATTAAGGCCAACATCCAGAGCAAGACCCGTGAAATCGACGAGGTTCCGGACATCGGCGCCATGGTGCAGAGCCAGGTGAAGTCCGCAACTGACGGGATAAACGCCACCTTCGAGCAGATAAACGGCGCCTTCCTTGAGATTTCCGAGGCCGGTAAGAGTACTTCTTCGGCAAAAGAGAGCGTGGCAGCCACATCGGGCGCTGACAAGAGCGGAAGTTCTTCGACAAACGCAAGTACTGCCAAGTCAGCCAACGCTGATGCATATGCAGGAACTCTTAGTACAGAAGCGTTAAAAGAGCTTTCTAATTCCGGATACTTCTCCGGCAACCTGATTGCGAATTCTTTATTTAAAACTAATGATGAAGAAAGCACAAGCTCCGGCAGTACAAATGCCCTAAACAGCGTAACATCTGCCCTCACATCATCCCTTGGCCAGAGCACTACCACAGCAGCGAACCCCTTCCAGACCCAGTCTCTGGACCAGCTTAACGTGAACTCACTGCTTGCAAACTCGCTTGGAGTCAATACAACTGCTACAGACTCACTGACAGCAGCGCTTAAGACTGTGGCAGACAAGGAATCAAGCTCAACTGCTGCGAAGACAACAGATTCAACAGCTAAACAGACATCAGGCGATGCAACTGTCGCAACAAGCAACGACCTCGCCAAGGCCATCATCAAGGCTTACACTACAACAGCGAAAGCCACAGCCAATACCAGCATTTTTGGAGATTTCAGCCTATGAATAAATTACTCCTGATATACGCCGCAGCAATCTTTATCGCCGGCGTCGTATTCTTCACAATCGGAGAACTTAATAAAGCAAGCGAAGAGGAGGCCGAGACCTTCAAATGGATGAGGATCTTCGCCGTCATCGCCGTCATCATGGCTATCGCCTGCTTCATCGCCGCCAAGAACGTCGGCTAGAATTATATGAACACGAAAAATGGGCCTCTACCATCAGGTAGAGGCCCAAACATTTTGAACTAACTCAGAATTAAAGGTCGAAGCTTCCTGTTACATCGTTGTTTACAACGTAGTAAGCCTTGCCTTCTTCAGGCTTAACATAGATGTCAAGATTCTTGATATCCTTCTTGCCGTAAGCCTTCTTAGCTGCTGCTACGAGTGTATCATCAGTAACAGCCTTCTCACCAAACTGAAGCTCAATCTTTGTGTTAACCTTTGCTGCCATTTTAGTTCCTCCCTATTCATAAAAAGAAAATGTAAACTATTAGGTGATATTATAATACGCTTTTTTGAATTGTTCAACTTTTGTGAAATTATGTTATGATAAGTTATATCAATTTCAGAAAGAAGGAATACTTAATGGAGAAACTTGCGATACACGGGGGAACACCCGTCAGATCGGAAAAGATATTTTACGGCCGCCAGTGGATCGGCGACGATGACGTTGCAGCAGTTGCCGGAACACTTAAGGGCGACCTTATCACCTGCGGACCATCAGTAACAGCACTTGAGAAAAAGCTCTGCGAAGTAACAGGTGCTAAATACGCTGTGGCAGTTTGTAACGGAACAGCAGCTCTTCATTGTGCAGCTATCGCAGCAGGCCTTGGCCCGGGGGATGAAGTTATCACAACACCCCTGACCTTCGCAGCATCAGCTAATTGCGCAATTTATGTCGGAGCTAAGCCCGTTTTTGCAGACGTCAATCCCGAGACCTACAACATAGATCCCGACTCAATCGAGGCGCACATCACAGAACGCACCAAGGCAGTCGTTGCAGTTGATTTCACAGGCCAGGCAGTCGAGCACGACAGGATTCGCGAGATCTGCGATAAGCACGGACTGACTCTTATCATCGACGCAGCCCATGCTATCGGCACCAAGTACAATGGCAAGCCCGAGGGCTCACTTGGCGATATGACCTGCTTTAGCTTCCACCCGGTCAAGACCATCACTTCCGGAGAGGGCGGAGCCATCACCACCAACGACCCTGAGCTTTACAAGAAGCTCCACCTTGCAAGCCAGCACGGAATCGTTCACGACCCTGCAGACTTCGTCGACAAGAACCCTGAAGGAATCTGGGTTTACGAGATGCAGACCCTTGGCTTTAACTACCGTATGACTGACTTCCAGGCAGCGCTCCTTTCAAGCCAGCTCAAGAAACTCACCGAGTTCTCAAATAGAAGAAAAGAGATCGTAAAGAGATACAACGAAGCCTTCGCCGACGTCCCTGAGCTCTTCATCCAGAAAGAGATCCCTCAGTCTGACACAACAAGGCACCTGTACATCATTCAGCTTAAGCTTGATAAGCTTACCTGCACTCGCCGTGAGTTCTTCGACGCTATGAGCGCCGAGAACGTCCAGTGCCAGGTCCACTACGTACCGGTCTACTTCTTCCCGTTCTACCAGAAGATGGGCTACGAGAAAGGCCTCTGCCCGGTTGCCGAGAGCATCTACAAGGGCATCATGAGCATTCCTCTCTACCCGATGATGACCGACGAAGACGTAGAGAGCGTAATCACCGCCGTCAAGAAGATCATCAACTACTACAGAAAGTAATAATAGGCTTCCCTGTTCACCGGGGAAACTTTTTCTTGCCATTTTGAACCCTGGGGACGGAGTCAGTGGCTCATTTTTGGTCCCCAGGGACGGGGGGTAGGGACCATTCTCGGAAGCGTAGGCCGGTTTGCACTAAATGACCTCCGGGGACGGAGTCAGTGGCTCATTTTTACGTCACAAGTGCCCGACCTTTTGAACGTTGGTTGGAAACGTTATTCCGACCACCCCACAACTCTCTTCCATATGAAAAATAGTTGGAAATTGCAAAATCCCCCAACAGTCCAAAAAACAATATTTGCCCAAAACTACATCACACGACATCCGTAGGCCGAGTACTGGTATGCAGGAAAAGAGTTAGGCATCAAATTTTCAAAACCACGGCCATCAAAACAGTTTGTAATTTCCAACTAATTTCTCCCAGGACATTTTTTGTGATGCAATTAAAAAATCAATTCCAACCAACACAGCTCTATACTCTACCTTGTGATGTACATTTCCCAATCACCCGGATATATTTGACGCGCGTCAAATAAAACATTACAATTTTAAGTTGGAGGAATTTGAAATGAAGTGCTATGAAATATATGATGAGTATTTAGGACGTACAATGGGTGTACTGCTTTATTACAAAAAGGTGAAGACCTTCATAGTTGAACTGGAAAATGATCTTGATGAATGGACTTCCCCCTTCCTTTTCGCCGCCTTTGTTAAAAGAGGAGTATTTACAATCCCGAGAGAAGCAAGCCTATTGTGGGTCCGTGGTCGCATCATCCCCAGCACCCGCCAGAACATCTCAAGCATCCTCCGAACCCACAAACTCAAAGAGTATGACGAGATGAAATTCCTCGAACTATCCCACGGCCGTTGCTGCCAGGACAGCCTTTCGATCCGCGAACTCTCCACCCTTCCCGACTACGTGATAATCAGGCAAAAGAGAAATCTGATTGATTGCACGGTACTGGACGACCACAACATTCTCTGCTTCTTTGCAGATGGCAAAACAAGAAAAATCGACCTCACCAAACTTGATAACGAGGACGTAACCGGGAAAGTTTGCAAAAACTCAAAACTCCTGAACTCCTGCATGGTCGGAACCGGTGGCTATTACATCACCTTCAATGATTCCATAGATGTTCCGGCAGCAGAACTCTATGCTGCCGGTAAGCCCATCCCATTAACCCTTTCCGACTTCATAACCTTCGCTGGCCACAACATCATTGACACCCAGGAGTGCTGTAGGGAGCTTTCCTGCACCCGCCAGAATCTAGCCTACATGACCGACAGAGGCCTGTTCGAACCCATCAAAACAAACACCCGGGGCAACCTCTATCTCAAGGGTGATGTCCTCAGCAGCAGATGGGGCTAGTCGTAGCCATCTAGCCTGTGCTAGACTGTGTAAATTGCGTAAATTGCGCTAGCCTGTGATTACAAATAACATGCAACAAATTGCGGGTTAACCCCATAATCCAGGTATAAAGCGTAAAATATTGCACTTTAAGTCTTGGAATGTTATCATTTTCTTGGAGGAACAAACCATGACATCGAAAGCATACCTTCTAGAAATTAGTAGAAGAATGAAAAGGCTAAGAATAGAGAGCTCAATAACACAAAAGGAGCTTTCATCCATCACGGGGCTTTCCTTGCGCTCAATACAGAGATTTGAAAATGGTGAAGACATATCATTAGAGAACTTTTTGAAATTATCAATTGCCTTTGAACTTACTGAATCTGTATTAAGCGCCATCCCGGACATGGATAAAAGACCATCAATTCTACTTGAAAAACATAGAGGTAAGATCAAGCAAAGAGCTCATAAAAAGACTACTACCGCTGGTACAAAAAACACATTTAAATGGGGAGATGAACGATAATTATGACCACATCCAATAAATTCACCGAACTTAAGACCTTCTACAACGGCAAGCGAGTCTTCCTCACCGGCCATACAGGCTTCAAGGGCAGCTGGCTTTGCCTTATGTTAAAAGAGCTTGGGGCACAAGTCTACGGTTATTCCCTAGCCCCAAACACCAAGCCCGATCTCTTCACTATCCTGGGCCTTGAAAACCGCATCCACAGCACCATCGGTGACATCCGCGACCTCGACTCACTTGAGAAAGCCTACGTAGAGGCCAATCCTGACGTCGTCCTTCATCTCGCAGCGCAGCCCATTGTTCGCGATTCCTACAAGGATCCGCGCTACACCTACGAGACCAATGTCATGGGAACCGTAAACATCCTCGAGTGCCTCCGCAATCACCCCGGTGCCACTAGCTTTCTCAACGTCACCACGGACAAGGTCTACGAGAACAACGACCTGGAGAACCACGGCTTTACCGAGGATGAGAAGCTCGACGGCTATGATCCATATTCCAACTCCAAGAGCTGCTCTGAGCTCGTGACACATTCCTACAAGAAGTCATTCTTCTCAGATCCCGCAGCACCGGCCATTTCCACAGCCAGAGCCGGCAACGTAATAGGTGGCGGCGACTTTGCCAATGACCGTATCATTCCGGACTGCGTCAGAGCGACGATCAAGAACCAGCCAATAATCGTCCGCAACCCGTATTCCACGAGGCCCTATCAGCACGTGCTCGAGCCCCTCTACGCTTATCTAATGATTGCCATGCGCCAATCAGAGGAAAAGAGCCTTTCCGGCTATTACAACATCGGTCCACGCGACGAGGACTGCATCAATACCGGAGACCTTGCTGATTACTTTGTAAAATACTGGGGAGACAACACCAAGTGGGAGAACCATGCAGAAGCCAATGCCCCTCACGAAGCCAGTTTCCTCAAGCTCGACTGCACCAAAGCCCGCACCACCTTTGGCTGGGAACCCGAGTGGCATGTAGATGAAGCCATACGCAATACAGTAGAGTGGTACAAAGCCTGGAACAACGGCGAAGATATGTATGATTTCACTAGAAGACAAATAATTAATTATTAAAAGGGTGCTGCTAATATAGTGGTTGCCACACAGGCAACTTATGCTTAAATGTTCGCACGCTATAATAGGCTTACACACCCTTAAAATCATAACAATATTTGGTCTTATTATATTACAATCAATAGGCACTGATTTCAAGCACTATATGAATTATTTCATAAAACTTTTAGTAGGAAATTTGATTTTGTGCTTGGTTACAAGTTTGAGTAGGTCATAGTAAGTATTCACGTTATACTCAAAATGACTGTAAATTGCGTTGGCTGCATAGTCAGCCGCTTGAACAACGTATGCATCAGATGAGTCGGAATCCATGCACTTAAACTTTAAATCTAGATTGTAGCCTTTGTCATAAACAAAATGCAGTAGAAGATACTCTTCGAGTGAATTTACAGAGCCTACTTTTGTTGTATGATTATCATAGATTACATGGATAGTTGAGCCTTCATCATCCTTAGATAGTAGATGATCCATCAGAATACGCATTAAGTAATTATAAAATATATTTTTCTGTTCTAGGAGTTTAGGACTAACGTGTTTTAAATCTGCAACTATATATGAGATTCGTATGTCTTTCTGGGATAGAACTTCAGCAATATGGTATTTAATACAAGGATATGCATCCTTAGCTTTGATTTCATGCGCATGTAGGCTTCCAAGTTCAATAAAGATTTTTTTGGCGATTCCAAGTTTCCTTTTCATTACGTTGTGTAAAGGCTTAAAGCTATACGTATCAACACATGCTATTACAAAGAAACGGACATTTGCTCCTAAATTGCCTGATTCATCAAAAATTAAGTAACGATCCATCCTTATTCCTCAAATAAACTATCAATATATTTATTTACACCTTCTCGCGTAGTCAGATCATATATCTTGTTAATTCCTTTATAGTAATCGCCTATACTCGAATCGGATATAACATTTTTAGACATTTCAAAGGTCTCTAGTCCGACCCTGGCAGCATTCCATGGTTCTTCCTTATGAGTTATATCCATCAGCACTTTACCGTTCAGCCTTCCGAACGTATTAAGCACAAAGTCTATAATTTTCTTATCCTCAGCTTTCAGTCCTGCAAAACAACTTGGATCCGGATCGATTTTAGGTATAAGCGAATCACCAAATGTTTTGTATTTTTTGTAAATATCAGGAAAAACCGGCCCGTAAGCCCAGGCTTCACATGTGCCATCAAATACAGCATCTTCGTCAAAAACACCAAGTGAAAAAGCTTTGACGAAATAGAGTAGTTTCTGAAGAGATAAGTCTGTGACTTCATACTGCGAGTTAACAATATACAACGCAACTAACTCAAGCTTTGTGCTACAGCTTGTCATCTGCTTTATCAGATTAATTTTCTTCTTAACTTTGTTATAAGCTACATTTGTGATTCTATCTTTGCCTTCTTCGAGAACTTTTTCCATCTCAAGATGATCTTGCAGTAAGCGCAATAAAAGATCAGAATACTCACGCTTGGGAATCTGTCCATCCAGATATCTGGAAATTGTATGCTCCCCAAATCCAAGAAGGTGGGATAGTGGCCTTTTCTCGATGTCATACTTGTTCAGTAGCTCACGAATATCGCCTTTGGTAATGATGCCGGATAATCGCCTGTAAATGATATCAAAGCGATTCTCGTTTTCATCCATTAGCCCCGGAACAGATATCTCACTATGACATACTGAACATATGCCATATCGTTCGTTATATTCATAGTTCTTACCGTTAATTGAGCGTGATCTGTGCCTTGCTTTAATTGTATAGGGAACTATTTTTCTGCATTTCCAGCATAGTAAACCATTATTCTCAGTGTCCATACCTTACCCCTCTTAATAATCGCCTGCCTTGTGCATTGAAAGGATTACAACAAAACTGTTCGTATCATTTCCAAAGAAAAACTTCACGTATATATCTAAATAATCAAATTGCGCTTCTTCGTGAAACCTTGGCATTAACTGAACATTTCTCTTAATGAAAACATACATGTAATCATCAGGATTATCTGAATTATAGCTATATTCATCTTTTATATAATCTTGTTCTTCCAAGCTCAGCAATATTTCAATTCGCTTTTTGTCGTCTACATAGTATGTATCTATTAATAACTTGTTCTTGTCTGTTGGAACAAAAGTGTAATTAATACCATACTTTCCGCTCTTTATGAGTTGCTTCAAGCGAGATAGTGCCTCGCTCGGAGACAAAATATCCATTCATATTCCCCCGTCTCCTCCATGTTATGCCCTACATGGTACAATCTTACGTTACGCAATCTTATCCTAACATAATGGTACATTAATTGCAATAGTGTACCATTTTCAATATATAAACATTCCATTAACCTCTTCCAATCGTGAACCCCCTTCTGTATAATTATAAATACAAATATAAACGAAATTACAACCACCCCCCGCACCACCAAACGCGCCACAGACACCAACCACCACCACACCCTAATAAGGAGGAAAAAAGCCATGCCGGAATTCAACAACAAAGCCATGTACAAGCTCTCCTACGGCCTCTTCGTCTGCACCGCCACCCAGGGCGACAAGAAGAACGGCTGCATAATCAACACCGCAGTCCAGGTCGCATCAGACCCCAACACCATTTCCATCGCAGTTAACAAGGCTAACTACACCCATTACATGATCAAAGCCACTATGGCCTGCAACATATCAGTCATCAGCAAAGAAGCCACCTTTGACCTCTTCAAGCACTTCGGCTTCCAGTCCGGCCGCGATGTCGACAAGTTCAGCGCAGACTACGCGCCCGGCAACTACGCCCTTGCCGACAATGGCATTCCATATATAACAGATGGCACCAACGCCTACTTTTCTCTTAAGGTAAAAGAGCTTGTTGACCTCGGCTCACACACTCTCTTCATCTGCGAACCGACCTTCATGACAGTTCTCTCGGACGCCCAGTCCTGCACCTACGAGTTTTACCAAAGCGACATCAAGCCAAAACCTCAGGCAGTAGGCACAACCCCTAAGGGCGAGACCGTGTGGCGCTGCACAATCTGTGGCTATGAGTATGTCGGCGAAGACCTTCCCGACGACTTCATCTGCCCGATCTGCAAGCACGGCAAAGACGACTTTGAAAAGATCATCCGCTAATAGATGAACCCAAAAGATAGGAGGACTAATCTTATGAAATATGTATGTAACGTATGTGGCTATGTTTACGACGAGGCAGCAGGCGATCCCGATAATGGCATCGCTCCGGGAACCAATTGGGAAGATCTTCCCGATGATTTCACCTGCCCACTCTGCAGCGTAGGCAAGGATGATTTCACAGCACAGGAATAAGGGTGACAACTGAATAGAACTAAAAAAGGCCTGCCATCGCTGATAGAAAAGTGCTGGCAGGTTTTTGGGTGTTGATTTAATCGGCTTTAGTTATAGAATTGAAGTAGAGGTACGATAGACGTTTTATGGATATCATTTAATTGATCAGATAAGGAGCAGAAATGTCCACTTGGCATATAATGAGAGGTGAAAAAATAATAGCGACCATGGGAAGTTCCGGGCATGCCAGAATTTTGAAACCTGAGCTCATGCCTTTTGACCTTTGGTTGGAAGAATGCCGGGATTTAGATGTTGATGCACTGGTTAATAATGTTACCAATTTCAATTTCTGGTGTGCCTCCAGAGTCATAACTCTTGACCGCAAATATGCAAAAGAGATACTTGGAAGTATTGGAGCATCTCAGGGAAAGACGGATAAGGAGCGGGCTCAGATTGCACTAAGCTATCACTGTCTTACTCTTACAGACGATTTCTGGGTCAAAGATGAAAATGATAATGCTAAGTTTTCTGACATTAATCTTTTTGAGAACCATTTAGATAACGCCTTTGTCGATGTGGCTTTAAGAGGCAGATCAATGACGGTTGAAAATGCCCATCTTGTTGCAACCGATACTTCAACCAGCGGAGTTTTTCCAAAGGCCTGGATCAGAAAAGAAGATGGTTTCTATCTCTTCAAAGATGGAGACAGTCAGTGTGTGGAAAATGAAATACTTGCCAGCGAGATTTGCCGTAATTTTGACTGCAACCAGGTTTTATATGAACTGAGCGAATATGACGGAGAAAAGGTCACGTCAAGCAAGCTTATAAAAGGAATTGGCTTGAAGTACAGTATGATCACCAGAGCAGCTTTTGATATATATGCGGTTAATCATGACCTTGATCCGACTCAGGAAATTATAAAACTCGATGCTCATGGATACTATATGATGAACATTTTGGATTATCTGGTGGGTAATACAGATAGACACTGGGAAAACTGGGGCGTGCTTGTGGATAATTCTGACGGTAAAATGCTCAGACTCTACGATCTGATGGATTTCAATCAGGCCTTTAGAGGGTATGATACTGAGGAAGGCGCCTTGTGTCAGACTACCCTTCCAAGACACATTTCCCAGAAACAGGCTGCAATCGAGGCTGTTAAGGAAATAGGTCTTAATCAGTTAAAAGAAATAGATCCGGATATCTTTGGCTCTCGCAGTACCGACGCGGCCATGTTTGAGAAAAGACTGCAAATTCTTCGCGATATTTAATTCTCATGATCACGATATTACACTTATTAAGCATATAACTATGCTATAATAACATTAAGTGGCGCAAAGCCGGAAAAGGAGGAAACCTAAATGAAATTCTACAGATGTGAAACTTGCGGAAATATAATCACTAAATTAGTTGACTCAGGCGTACCTGTTGTATGCTGTGGCGAGCCAATGAAAGAGCTCGTACCCGGAGCAGTAGACGGTGCAGTAGAGAAGCACGTACCTGCAGTAACAGTAGATGGAAATACTATTAAGGTCCAGATTGGCGAGGTTGAGCACCCTATGATGGATGCACACTACATCCAGTTCATCGCTCTGGAAACAACAACCGGTGCTCAGATCAAGTACCTTAAGCCTTCTGAGAAACCCGTAGCTGAATTCGTACTCGCAGACGGTGAAAGGGCTGTTGCAGTATATGAGTACTGCAATCTCCATGGCTTGTGGGTCAAGGAAGTTTAACATAACACCCCACATTGCTATTCCCCATAATTTCCTATATTATAACAATGGCGGCATTTATACCCCGCCATTGTTTTTTCGTCCCACCAACCCAAAGAGGAGATAACCCCAATTCATGACCAACGAATTTCTAAATAAATCCGGAAAACTCCTGACCATCCTCCTGACCCTGTCATTGATCCCTATGCTCGTCATAGCAATCTATGCCAGACCCTTTGTCGACGACTATGGTTACAGCACAAGAACCCACGATGCCTGGCAGTCCACGCATTCGATAATCGCCGTACTTGGTGCCATGGGAAAAGAGGTAGTAGAAGCATATCATACCTGGCAGGGCTCCTTTTCTGCCATCGCCATCTTCTCCCTTCAGCCCGGCATAATTTCCGAAAGAGTCTATGGCCTGTCCACCCTCATCCTGGTGGCGCTGTTCCTCCTCGGCAATTACCTGTTCATAACCGCACTCTTCAAGGAGAAGAGCAGCCTCACAACAGTAGTATTTGCATCCATCTCCATCCTCCTGATGCAGACCCTTCCGCACGCAATCCAGGGCTTCTACTGGTGGAACGGCTCAAGCTATTACACCCTGTTTTATTCACTGATGCTGATCCAGTGGGGAATGCTTATCAGGCAAAAGAGATTCATCCTCCCCTGCATCCTTGGCTTCTTCATAGGTGGTGGAAACCTCGTAACAGGCCTCTTAAACCTGGAGATCATGGCCCTTGCCATCATCTACTCAGCCCTAAAAATCTGGGTAGTCCCCAAAAAACACCACGCAGAAGACATCCCCGCCGCCACAAGCATCAAACGCTTCATCAAACTCACAATAATAACTGCAATCTCAGCCGCCGGCTTCATAATAAACGTACTAGCCCCGGGCAATCAGGTCAGGGCAGCAGAGTCAGTCTCTAGACCCGTCTTGGAAGCAATAGGAGTCTCATTCCTTGACGCCTTCGCTTACCTCAACGAGTGGCTGAACCTCCCTGTAATAATGTTTCTCCTCCTGCTCCTGCCATTCCTATGGCACTATGCAAAAGACAAAAAGAGCCTGACCCCTGAAATACCGGTTTTCATCCTGTTCATTATCGCATTTTGCCTCTTCGCCTCAACCTTCACTCCAACCGAGTACTCCATGAGCGAAGTCGGCCCAAGAAGAATCCAGAATGTCAGATATTACACATTTGTCGTATTCCTGATGCTCCTTGAACTGGAGTCAGTCATCCGCACCAGAGCACTCTTCGAATCCAAAGGAATCGCGATAAACCCGGATCTCACCAAGACATACCTGACTCGATACCTCCTGATAGTAATCGCCGGACTTACCATATTCCTTGGCGTCAACACTATCCCCAAGGAGAACCGTGACAACATTACTTCCATATCCGCAACCAGAACCCTCCTCATCGGCGAAGCCAAGCGCTACGCAGATGCAAGGAACGAATGGACCAATATCCTTCTTTCAGACGATAAAGAAGTGACCCTGAACGTAATAAACGAGCAGCCTAAGCCCATCTACTACTCTGAATTCGACATTACCGGAGATCCGGACAACTACAGAGATGAGAGCATGTGCAAGTATTACCACAAAGACAGAATTTACCTGGTGAAATAAAAGGATAATTGAGATTATGAGAGATAAAGGCACAAAAAAAGAATATGTTTCCGTAGCTTTGCTAATATTGATACTGGCCATATCTCTTGTGCCGGTTGTTATCATTGCCAGATATGATTGTGCTAGTGGCGATGATTATGGTTATGGCGCCAGATCGCACTTGGCGTATATGGCAACAGGTTCTGTTATACAGGCAGTAAAAGAAGCGGTACAAACAACCATTGGTATTTATCATGGGTGGCAGGGAACTTGGTTTGATTGTTTTGTATTTTGCCTTCATCCTGAAGTGTTTTCAGACACGGCATATGTAATAGTCCCGTATATTTTCGTGATTGGCCAGATTATTTGCTATTGCCTGCTAGCCCATCATTTTCTTAAAGTCAGATGGAATTTTCCAGGTATGTATTGGCTGATTATTGCGCTGATATTTCTGACATTTAGTTTTCAGCTTGTTCCATCTCAGAAATCAGCAATCTTCTGGTGGGTTGGATGTATCCATTACGTTATGCCGATGTGTTTGGCAATAGTGGGAGTTGTTGCAGGCGATAATTATCTGATGACACATAAAACACGGTACTTGGTCGCACTGACAATTGCAGCACTTTTTATGGGTGGTGCTACATATCCGGCTGCTTTATTGCTTATAGAAGCGATGTTTGTGTTATGGCTCGCAGATTTTGTTATTGGAAAAGTAAGAGATAAGAGAAATTTTTGGCTATTATTACCATTTCTTGTAGAAATAATTGGACTAATTATTAGCGCGCTGGCTCCTGGCAATGCTGTTAGAAGTGCTTCAGATATAAGCAATGGTGCCACTCCGGCTAACGGTATAGTGGATACTGTTATATCAAGCATTACATATTCAATCAAAGATGCTGCAGTAACATTTATTGGTGAGAAAACACTAATATTATTTGCATTTGCTATCATTGCAGTTATTTCATGGATGTATATAAAAGAACTTTACAAGAATGATGAGGAGAGTGTAACGAGAATTTTTTCACATCCCATATTGTTTCTAGTAACTGCATTCCTGATTAATGCTAGTATATATGCGCCTAGAATATATGCTGGGGGTGTGGTTTCGTCCGGCTATTTCAATTTTAATTTCTGGACCTTTTTTATTTGTTGCATTGCATCCATAGTTTATATTGAAGGATGGCTTGTATCTAAGGATTTAGTTAAGGTAGATAGAAGAGGTGTTATTGCAACTTATGCTATCACCATAATAGTCCTCTTTATTGCTTTGTATTTTGGAAGGCATGGAATTAAGAAATATACTGATTATGTATGTATGGAATACTATTTGACCGGCCAGGCAGATGATTATCTTGAACAAATGAAACTTCAGCGGGAACTTATGTCACAGGAAGATGTTATGGATGTGGTTGTCCCTGAGATTAATAATGAACAGGGACCACTGATGCATATGCCGATAGTAGCTGATCCGTCAAATATAGATAATACTACTGTTGCTTCATTCTATGGAAAGAACTCATGCAGATCCATCCACAGACCTGAATGGGAAGCCTTATATGGAGATCAGCCTTAACAATGACTAAGAATAGAAAAAACTATCTGGATTACCTTAGGGTTTTTGCTGCTTTTGCAGTCATAATAATACATGTATCTTCTCAGAATCTTCATCTTACAGAAGTGGGGAGTATTAATTGGAACATATTTAAAGCTTATCTGATGGCATCAAACTGGGCTGTGCCGGTTTTCTGTATGATAAGTGGAAGCCTATTTTTGAGCAAAGATATAGATATAAAGACCATAGTAACTAAATATATTTTTAGGATTGCGCTTGCCTTTGTTGGATGGTCTCTTTTCTATGCACTTGTATTTGAGTTGAAGAATGGGTGGGACTCAGTTGCAGCATCATTTGTAAGGGGATATTCACATCTGTGGTTTTTATACATGATTGCTGGCTTATATCTTGTTACTCCGATTCTTAGACATGTAGCGAAAGATGTAAAGCTTTTGAGATATTTCATAGTATTAGGATTTATTACATCCATACTAATACCTGAAGTATTAGAAATAATTGGAGTTGTTTCATCAAAATCGGGAGGATATCTTTCCGGAGCTTATTCAAGTATTGATGCTAAGGTTGTTTCAGGATATGCAGTTTATTATATGCTGGGATATTATCTTGATATGATTGAGATAAAAAGAAAACAGATTGTGAAGCTATTTATGGCAGGAATCGCCTTATACATAGTTCCTGTAGTTATACTGATACTTTATGCTTCACATTTTAAAATGGAATTGGCTTTTTTGACTGGTAATTTTGCAGTGGGAGATTTCTTTAGGAGTGTAACTATATTCTTGCTGGCTAAGTATTATGTACATGAGAATAACAAGGAAACAAGAGTTGGGCGTATTTTACGTTTTGTTGGTTATCACACGTTTACACTTTATCTTGTGCACCAGTTTGTAATTACTATGTTGAATCGGTTATTAGGATTAAATACATTTACATTCGCTACAGTGCTATCAGTGCCGGCTATTGGAGTAATATCATTTTTGATATCGATAGCCATAGCAGTAGTATTAGATAATATCTGGAATAAAGTAATAGCTTTGATTATTAAAAAACAATACTGTTAATAATGAAATCAATTGATTGTGGAAGGAAATATAATTAATGAACAAGTTTAAGAGGTTTATGAAGGAAGAGGGGGTATACCTCGCTATTATAATAATCATGCTGCTTGCATTCTTCGTCCCTTTTTATGCAAAAGATCTACCGAAAGGAGCCGAGAATGGATTTCATTATGGAAGACTCCTGTCACTGGTCAGAACCCTGCAGCAGGGCATCTTCCCGGCTAAACTTCGCCCCATGTCCATGAGAGGTTTTGGCTATGGAGTAGGATTCTTCTATCCGGATTTCTTTCTGTATCCATCAGCTATTCTCGTTCTCCTTGGAATGGATATTATCTCTGCACTTAAGTTCTATGTTGTTGTAGCAGCCATAATAGGTGCAATAACCACATATAAAAGCTTAGATAAGCTCATAGGTGATAAGAGAATTGCCCTGATAGCGGACATCCTCTACTTCGGAACGTTTTTCCTGTGGGAAAACCTCTATGACGGTTTCGGAATAGGCGCCTTTGTTGCTCAGGCATTCCTGCCCATGACCATGTGTGGCCTCAGCAGAGCCCTCAAGGATGAGAAAGGCGGATATATTGAATACGCCATCGGCATAGTTGTGATCGTCTTAAGCCATCACCTTTCCTTCATCTCCTTGATGATAGCTCTGCTCATGATGGTTCTGATCAATATAAAGACGATCATCAAAAACCCCAGAATATTGGGCAAACTCTTCGGAGTGAGCATGCTGGGCCTGTTTTTTACAGCTCAGTACTGGCTCCCGGCTATCGAACTTGCCATCCACACCAAGTACACAGTTATCTATGACAACTATATAGACATCAACGATCACATCCTGAGCTTATCAGAGGTGATCCACAGCATAGCACCAGTGTATTTTGTGTTGTTCATCCTGGCAGCAGCTCTTTTCATCTACACCATGATCAGAACCCGCAAGGTATATATGGAAGGCCTGACATATCTCATCGTGACCGTACTACATATCGTTTGTATGCAATCACAGGCTTTTTGGAAAGGCCCCATTGGTCAGTTCTTCGCATTCTTCCAGTCAACAGACAGACTGACACTTGTGGTCATGCCCCTTATGATCATATTCTATGGAATTGCGATCAAGACCTTTAAAGATGAGATACTGAAAAAAGAGGATACACCCCTTATCAAGAGTCCTGTAGTCTTTGCACTTGTCAGCATCATCCTCATCATCGCCACCAGACTATACATCAAACCGGACTTTTATAACCCTGGCGCTTACACCAGAAACACCGGCCTGGATATTACCTACCTGGAAACGGCTGCAGACTACGGCATTTCCTGTGGTGAATGGCTCCCGGTAGAGTGTGAGCCCAGCGAATGTAAAGAGGTGGGCATCTCCCGCTGTGATGACGGAACAAGTGCAGAGGGCTTCAAGCACGATGACAACAAGTACTATGAAGCATGGGTTCTCCTCGACAAGAAGTACTATGACGTGCCCTATGTTTATTACTACGGGTATAGGGCTTATCTGATCGATGACAATGGTAATCCGGTAAAAGAGCTTTCGGTGGGCGAAGCTTATGATGACAACGGCTACACAAGAGTCTTCATGCCGGAAGACGGAGAAGGCGTGGGGCACCTGATGGTAACCTATCGTAGTACGCGTATTCAGAAACTCTCTTATATTATTACTTTAGTTACAACTCTGTTTATCATTTTCTTTGTAATTTACAAAAGAAAGAAGTGTTCATAAGTACATGAGTAATATATTAGAAAAGGTAACATCGGTGATATTTCATGTAATGCTGGCACTCATCATAGTATTACTGTTATTTGCTGATAGTATCCCTTATAACGAGTTTCATAAAAGGACTTTTGTGGCTCCTAATTATATCTTGCTACCATTAGGAGTTGCAGTTCTGTTTGGAATAAAATACCTGATAACAATAAAGTTCTATGACGTAATAAAGCCATGGATACTAATCGTAATAATGTTCACTTTGTCAGTAATAGTAGCTTTTGGCGCTATGTTTATAACTGGTTGGGATGCCGGAGTTGTTACAAATGATGCAATGCATCTTGCGTTGGGAGAAGATATATCTGTCGACTATTACTCCTTAAATCCTAATAATAGGCTGATACTGCTAATACTAACTGCTATCTTCAGGTTAGGCATTGGAATGGGGCTATCCACTAAAACAGCTCTTTATGGCTGTGCAGTATTATTCACGTGTATTGTGTTCTGGCTGACGGGGATATTGCTCTATGACTATCTGCAAATTCAGCATGGCAAAAGAGTTGCTGTTTTTGGACTGGTTCTCTATATCATATTTATCAGTGCATCCCCATGGATATTCATCGTTTACACAGACTCTTTAGGAATCTTATTTCCCATGCTTGTTATATGGCTTTTTTGTAGGCTTTCCGGCTCAACTTGGTGGAAAAGTCTTACCAAGTGGGCTCTCATAGTGTTAGTATCAGTCATCGGCTATTATATGAAAGCCCCAACATTTATAGTTCTGATTGCAGTCATATTGAGAATTGTAATAGTAACTATTTCAGACTTTGGGAAAAAGAAATTTATTAGTGGCGTAGCTAATATTATTGTTGTAGCAGTTTCTTGCATGCTTCTGCTTAAAGCGGGAGATACATTACTTGACAAAAGCTTTGAAAACATCACTGGAATTGAGCGTGATGATACTATAGCTCTATCTGCTTGGCATTATCTTATGATGGGGCACAATTATGAAAAGGATGGAACTGTAAATAATGATGATCTGACGTTATCAATGTATATTTCAGACCCTGATGAGAGAGTGTCGAGGAACAAGTCTGAATTTGAGAAAAGAGTAAAGAATTTGTGGCCGGATAAGCTTTTATTTCTATATGGAAGGAAGCTTACTATGAACTATAATGACGGCTCTTTTGGCTATGCGCTGACAGGTGCAGACTTCATATCAGATCCTTTGGAAGACGATTCCGCCATAAATACCTGGATCAGATACTTTTATCGCCCTTCCAATGGTGGATCGGACTGGCTGTTTAATATAGAGCAGACCATTTGGCTCGGCATTTTGTCAATGGCATTTTGCTCAGGTATAAGAAAACAGAAAAATCGAAGTACTGTGATAGTAGTATACATAGCCCTGATGGGAGCAACAGCATTTGTCACTCTCTTTGAAGCTCAGGCCAGATATTTGTTGATTTGGGCGCCCCTATATGTGTTGCTGGCTGCTACAGGACTTGAAAAGCAAAACTAGGATTTAGCATTCAATGTGCATTTGGGGCTGGTTTATAGTATAATCGTTGTAACACGTGATTAGGTGGAGCAACAATGAACAAACAAAAGATTCAAAGCAGATATATATATCGCTGGCTATGCATGGCCGCCTTGTGCTTAATAGCAACGGCCATGTTTTTCTTTGTGTGGTATAGATTTGTATCGGTTAACAATAATACCGGTTACCTTTTAGGGGCGGGTAACCTTCTCATGGCTACCGGTATATACCTGATCCTATATTATTTTATTGGTAAGAATCTTAAGGCCTTCACTATTGGTGTTGATAGAAAGGCTAACCTTCTGGCCTCCCAGACAATGACACTGTTCGCGACGGATTTTATTGAGCTATTCGTATCCTGCGCAATAACAGGACAGTTCAGATATTTTCCAAATTTCTTGTGGAGATACTTACTTTTGGCAATAGTACAGTCAGTAGTATTGTGTCTTCTCACTCTTCCCTTAGTCGACCTCTATAGGAAACTATTTAAGCCTCAGCAGATATTGGAAATCTATGGTGACAACACTCATGAGGCCATCAGTTTTATGGATGGAAGACCTGACAAATACCATATAGTTAAGTCGGTAAGTATTGCTGAGGGTGTAGACAATATTCTCCCAATGTTGGATGAATATGAGGCAGTACTTCTTAATGATGTGCCTTCAGAGCGCAAGAATGATATTCTAAAAGAATGCTTTCGAATTGGTAAAAGAGTTTATTTCACCCCAAAGATATCAGACATAATAGGCAAGAACTCAGAGAATATAAACCTATTTGATACTCCGCTTTATCTTTGTAGAAACAATGGATTAAGATTCCATCAGCTATTTGCAAAGAGAGCTTTTGATATTGTATTCTCGCTTATTGGTTTGATAATAACAAGCCCTATCTTGCTTGTCACAGCTCTTGCTATAAAGATTGAGGATGGTGGTCCGGTATTCTTCAGACAGGACAGGGTTACTATAGGTGGTAAAGTATTTAGCATCCTTAAGTTTAGATCTATGATAGTAGATGCCGAAAAAGACGGTAGACCACACCCTGCAGGAGAAGCTGATGACCGCATAACTAAAGTTGGTCATGTAATCCGTCCTACAAGAATTGATGAGCTTCCACAACTAATTAACATCATCAAAGGTGATATGTCCATAGTTGGCCCAAGACCTGAACGTGTAGAACATGTTGAAAAGTACACGAAAGATATCCCGGAATTCATATTCAGACTTAAAGTAAAAGGTGGACTTACCGGAGTTGCGCAGGTATTCGGAAAGTATAACACAAGTCCTCTTAGTAAGCTCAAGATGGATATTTATTACATAACCAATTATTCGTTGTTGCTTGATCTTCAGATACTCTTTGAAACAGTTAAGATATTGGTACAGAAGGAGAGCACAGAAGGTTTTTCGGAGGAGAAACAAAAGGAAATCAATGAAGGTTAGCATACTAACTGTAGCTTATAATGCATCTGCAACGATAGCAAAAACAATTGAATCAGTTCTAAATCAGACTTATGACAATATTGAATACCTGATTCTGGATGGGTCCAGCAAAGATAATACAGTTAGTATTTGTGAATCTTATCAGGATCGTTTCATTAATCGCGGGTACGAGTTCAAGATTATCAGCGAGAATGACAAAGGCATGTATGACGCCTTAAATAAAGGAGCTAAGTTAGCTACTGGAGAGATTGTAGGTCAGATTAATGCAGATGACTGGTATGAACCATTTGCTGTAGCAAAGATGGTTGAATTATACAATCGATGCAGTGGATATGACATGGCATACGCCGATCTCAGAATGGTTAATCCTGATGGTAGTACTTGGATAAAAAGAAGCAAAATTGACAAGTTTGTAAATACTAGGCATTGGAATCATCCAACACAGTTTACAAAGAGAGATCTTCTCTTAGAACATCCCTATCCAGTAAAGTGTATGAGCGATGATTTGGATTTATTTCTCTATATAAGAAGTGGTAAAAAGCATGTTGAGGTTTTGAATGAAACAATAGCGGATTTCACTGTGGAAGGTATGAGCCATAGTAAATCATGGCAGGATATAAAAGATAGAATCAAGACAAAAACAGAGATGTATCGAAAATATGGTTATTCTTATGCTCATGCAGTAGATGTAGTTGTAGTAGAGCTTGGTAAATACATCCTGGAATCATGTAGAAATAGGCAAAAGCAATGAAGAAAATAGCAATAGATTTAACTTGGGTCAGACATAATCAAGTTGGCGGAACTGAATCATATATTCGAAATATTCTTAAAGGTATTAATGTCCTAAATCCTTCAGACATAAAAATAGTACTGATCATGTCTGCAAGTAATGCTGACACATTTGACGCGTATAATGCTGATTGCTTTGAGAAACTTGTATACGAAGTTGATTCGTCGGTCCAATTAAAGAGGGTAATTTGGCAGAATATTAAGTTGGGAAGAATTCTAAAGCAGAATCATATTGATACACTATTTGAACCAATATACTCAATCCCGTTCTTTGGAACAAAAGGCATAAGAGTTATATCTACAATTCATGATTTGCAAGCATTGCATTATCCTGAATACTTTAGCTCGCTCAGAGTTTTATGGATGAGATTTAATTGGAATCATACGGTTCGGCATGCTGATAGGATAATTGCAATTTCTGATTATGTAAGAAACGATATAATACAGAGACTAAAAGCAAATCCTGATAAAGTTGTTGCTATACATAATGCTATTGATATAGATGTAAACAATTGCGCATCAAAGTCAGTACTTGATAAATATGGAGTAAAGGAGGGAGAGTACTATTATACAGTTAGTTCTCTATTACCACACAAAAATCTCAATACTTTACTACTTACATTAAATGAATTGAAAAAAAGAAATTCATCAGCGCTATTCCCATTGATAATATCGGGTGTTGGAGGAAAATCCAAAGCTGAAATACTTGATTTGGCGAAAAAGCTAAATTTGGAAGACTATGTTATTATCACGGGATTTGTTGAAGAAAATGAGAGGAATAGGCTGTATAAAAGCTGCAAAGTATTTTTGTTTCCAAGTGTGTTTGAGGGATTTGGAATGCCACCTATTGAGGCGATGGTATTAGGTGCTCCAGTATTGACTACTAAATGCACTAGTTTAGAAGAGGTGACTAAAGGTAAGGCAAATTATGTATCTAACCCAAAGGATCCTAAAGAGTGGGCAGATATGATTTCTTCCAATATAAGCAGTAGAAATTCTTCGGATTTTTTGGAGTTCTATTCGATAAAAAAAGTGGCAAAAGAGTATTTACAACTATTATGTACTGATTAGCATAAAAGGAGCATTTATAAGTGACTGAAGTAAAAATAATAGCAAATTATCTTCCTCAGTACCATGAAATAGAAGAAAACAACAAGTTTTGGGGAGAAGGATATACGGATTGGGAAGCAGTAAAAAAGGCAAAACCTATTATAAAAGGACAGAAGCAACCAAAAGTCCCATATGAAGACCATTATTACAAGTTAGATAATCCAGAGGAGATACGTTGGCAGGCAAATTTAGCCAGACAATATGGGGTATATGGCTTTGGAATATATCATTATTGGTTTTCTACTGGTAAATACCTATTAGAAAAGCCTGCCGAAATAATACTCGCTGACAAGAGTATAGACATACATTTTATGTTTTTATGGGATAACAGCACATGGAAAAGAACATGGAGCAATGTAAGAAATGCAAACGATTGGGCTCCGAATTTTGATGAAAGCAGTTTAGTCAAGAATAACGTAAAAAAAGATAATGGTATTCTGATGGAGCTGGTATACGGAGGAAAAGAGGACTGGAAGGCTCATTTTGAATACCTATTGCCTTTTTTTAGAGATGAAAGATATATAAAAATAGATGGAAAGCCCATGTTTGGTATCTTTCAGCCTCAAAATGATATAGATACAATAAAAAGCATGATTGAATATTGGGATGAATTGGCAAAAAGGAATGGATTCCCAGGAATGTATTCAATGGTAAGAGATGATAGGAGAGACTTTTCGGTAGATAAAAGATTTAAATACTCTCCATTTGTATATTGTAATTATAGCAATTACTTTAACTATAAGGTTAGGCAATTATACTCAGATTGGTCAGGGAAACCTAAGATATTTACATATGATGAGTGTTGGAATGTACTTATTAAGGAGGCGAAAAGATCAAAAAAAGATACTATTCTAAGTGGATTTGTAAAATATGATGATACCCCAAGACGAGGGAAGAAAGCCAAAATAGCAGTAGGTGCAACTCCTGAAAAATTTCAATATTATTTAGCAAGGCTTATTAAAATATCTAAAGAACAAGGGAAAGAATATGTTTTTTTGACGGCATGGAATGAATGGGGAGAGGGTGCTTATTTAGAACCGGATTCAGAAAGCAAATATGAGTATTTAGAGGCATTACGGAACGCGCAAAAGCTGGATTGAGTTTCGACGATATAATAGGGAGTGCTAATGATTTCAGACTATTCTGTATTAGGGGAAATAAAAAACATAATAAAAAGTGGGATAAGAAAACGGAAATGGCATAAAATGCATCCTGATAGCGATACAATTCCCATGACAGATTTTGATTTTTCTCATGTTGTTGTAGGAAAAGGTACATATGGAGAGATTAGGCTTATCAATTATGGCGACGATCATGATTTGATTCTCGGGAATTTTGTCTCAATTGCACAAAATGTTACATTTGTCCTCGATGCAGAACACTATTTAAATCATATATCTACATATCCTTTTAAGGTTAAAGTGTTAAGATCACAGAAGACAGAAGCATTTGGAAAAGGCGATATAGTTATAGAGGATGATGTATGGATAGGATATGGGGCTACAATAATGTCAGGAATCACAATTGGACAAGGGGCTATTGTTGGAGCGGGAGCATTAGTAAATAAAGATGTGCCAGCATATTCCGTTGTTGGTGGAGTTCCAGCAAAAGTAATCAAGTACCGATTCTCGCAGGAAGTAATCGATTTTCTCTTAACATTTGATTATAGTCAACTTTCAGAAGGGATGATTTGTGACCATATAGATGATTTATATAAATCAATTGATGATTTGAGTATTGAGGATGTAATGAGCCTATTCTCATGGTTTTCAAAAAAAGATATTATGTGTAATTGTATCATAGACAATAAAACAACATAATGATTGTGTTAAGCTGTTAACAGAGTAGGTTTGTATAACAAGGAAAACACATAATATAATTATGTAAACTTAAATATAATAATTTAAGGATATTCTTATGACTAATATAGATTTAATAGATTTTAGACCAGCAGGAATACGTGATGTCAGATGATATATAGTTTTAAAGGTCATTTCTTAATAAGATTCTTGATTCAATTTGATGAGAATCGTTTACATTCTAAGAACATCACAAACGCTCTTTTTTTGAATTGTAGTGGGGTGAAACATTATCGGAGTTGGATAATCTCTACTCCGTGAACCGGGGGTAACTCTTTTTGCGATATTACTAAATATATGTGACTGCGTTATTAATAAATTTTCATATGATATCAAGGTGATTCTGTGAAAATTTAATGTAAATACACGGGGTGCATGAGACTCATTAAGTAAGTGCACTTGAGGACTTAGCAATGGATAAAAATGCTGAATTTTACAAATACTACATGGAACTGATTGGTATTGCAAGGAAACATATAGATAATAGGAATTTTGAAATATCGCTTCAGGCAATTGCTTCAGCTGCAAATGTTGCATACAAGTATAATCAGTTTTATACAGATTTAAATCTAGAGAATCTGCTTATTCAAATAAGTGAAAACGTAGTGAAATTCTCCTTTAGCAACACGCAAAATAATGTAAGAGGACGTAAAAAAGTTTTGTTTTATGATGGGTTTGGATTAGATAGAAGAGGCATTTCCATTGTCATGAATAAAGCTATTTGTGAGAATGGTTACAAGCTCATATATGTATCGCCCTTATCATCAAAAGGCAAACAGCCTACTTTGTCTAATGTGCTTGAGCGATATGATGTAACATGGAAATACTATGAAAATAGGAATTCATATTTGAAGTCAATCAGTCAGTTGCAGGATATTTTTGAAAATGAAGCGCCTGATTTTGCATATATGTACACTACACCCTATGATGTTTCGGGAGTAGTAGTTTTTAACTCTTTGAGAAATAGATGTTTTAGATGCCAAATTGATCTTACAGATCATGCTTTCTGGCTGGGGATAAATGCATTTGACATATGTAATGGTGGGCGTCAATTATCGGCATGTATTCAACACTTATATAGAGGAATTCCATTAGATAAAATGACACGCCTTGATGCAAATCTCTTTGTTGACGATGTTCAATATCAAGGTTTGCCGTTTGACGACACTAGTAGATTTTTGTTTAGTGGAGGTTCTTTGTATAAGACCTTGGGAGATGAGGAACATGTCTATTATAGAATTATTGATTATATATTACTGAGACATGCTGATATTAAATACCTATATGCTGGGTATGGAGATGATTCTCAGGTTAAGAAACTCGAGAACAAATATCCAGGAAGGGTTTTTTTAATTGGAGAACGTCCGGATTTTTTTCAAATAATGAAGAGATGTACTATTTATATCAATACATATCCAATGTTTGGTGGATTAATGATGAGATACGCCGCGTTAGCTGGGAAAATACCAATTACTTTGAAACATAATAGTGATTCAGATGGTATTCTTATCAATCAAGAAAAAAGGCAGATTGAATATGATTCATTTGAGAATCTTGTTACAGATATTGACAAGCTTCTATCAGATGCAAATTATTTGAAGGAAAGAGAAAAATTGCTTGAGGGAGCAGTTGTCTCAGAAGATTGCTATATTCGTAATATTAAAATTATGATTGAGCAACATAAAACAGAGTTTACGTATGGGGTTATAGAAGATGTTGATGTAAATAAATTGAAAAGAGAGTTTTTAGAACGTTTCTCCTATGAGGACATAGCTAATGCGATAGTGACGAAGCGGAATAAATCTTTATGGAAATGTTTCCCTAAATTATTTTTTTATAGAATACTAATAAGTCTTATTAAGAGAGTGAGGAGTAAAAATGATACCGTTTAATGTTCCGCCTATGGTTGGCAATGAAATAGATTATGTCAAAAAAGCAATAGAGAATCATAAAATATGCGGAGATGGTCCATTTACAAAACTGTGCAGTAAATGGTTAGAAGAGCGATTTCATGCAAAGAAAGTGTTACTTACTACTAGTGGATCGACAGCTTTAGACATGGCAGCTATTTTATGTGACATAAATCCAGGAGATGAAGTTATTCTTCCGTCATTTACATTCTCTTCTACTGCAAATGCTTTTGTTTTAGCAGGAGCAAAGCTCGTGTTTGTAGATATCAGACCTGATACAATGAACATTGATGAAAATAAAATTGAAGCGGCCATCACAGAAAGGACTAAAGTCATAGTTCCGGTTCACTATGCTGGTGTTGCATGTGAAATGGAAACTATAATGGATATTGCAGAAAGACATAATTTAATGGTTGTAGAAGATGCTGCGCAAGGTGTTATGTCAACTTACAGAGGTAAGGCGCTTGGGACAATAGGCGATTTTGGTTGCTTTTCTTTTCATGAAACAAAAAATTATTCAATGGGTGAAGGCGGTGCAATTCTCATCAACAATGAGAAATATATTGAACGCGCAGAAATTCTGAGGGAAAAGGGAACTAACCGTTCCAAGTTCTTTAGAGGACAAGTTGATAAATATACATGGGTAGACTTCGGCGATAGTTATTTACCAAGTGAGATGAATGCAGCGTACCTGTATGCTCAATTAGAAAATGCTGACAGAATAAATAAAAATAGATTAGACTCTTGGAAACTGTATTGGGATGCGTTAGAATGCTTGGAAAAAGATGGTCACATTGAAAGACCATATGTACCAAGTGAATGTAAGCATAATGGCCATATGTTTTTTATAAAGTGTAAAAATCTTGACGAAAGAACCAGGTTGTTAAAAAAAATGAGAGAACTTGATATAGGATGCGTATTCCATTATGTTCCATTACATTCTGCGCCAGCAGGATTGAAGTATGGTATTTTTTTTGGTGAAGATGTTTTTACAACAAAAGAAAGCAATAGATTAGTCAGACTACCAATGTATTATGGAATTACTGCTACGGATGTTCAAACTACTATAGATTCTCTTGTAGAATTTTACTCATAATAAGGTGGCGGCATATGAATAGAAATTTAGCTATAATTGGCGCTAGTTATCTTCAATTACCTTTAATAAAAAAAGCAAAAGAGCTAGGATACACAACACATGTCTTTGCATGGGCTGCGGGTGATGTGGGCGAATATGAGGCTGATTTTTTTCATCCTATCAGCATTACGGAATGCAGTAAAATCACTGAAAAATGCAGGGAAATTGGCATATGTGGTATATGTAGTATAGCAACAGATCTTGGGAATATTGCTGTTAACCATGTTGCAAATGAGTTGGGGCTTCCAGGTAATTCTATTGCATGTACAATGAAAAGCACAAATAAATACTTGATGAGACAGGCGTTTGATCAAAATGGAGATCCTAGCCCGAAATGTATTCTTGTCGATGAGTATAGTAATCTTTCAGAATTATCATTGGTTTATCCGGTAATAGTTAAACCAACCGATCGCAGTGGTAGTCGTGGTATATTCAAACTTGCGTCTAGGGAAGGATTAGAGAAAGCAGTACAAGCGGCATTTAAAGAAAGTTTTGAAAAAAAAGCTTTGATAGAAGAATATGTTGAAGGACAAGAGTATAGTGTAGAGGGAATTTCATATCATGGGATACATCACATTTTAGCAGTGACATTAAAGTACACAACAGGGGCTCCACATTTTATTGAAACAGGACATATGGAACCAGCACCTATATCAAGAGAAGTATATGCTAGAGTTGTGAATGTTATTACGCATGCATTAGATACATTGGAAATAAAGAATAGTGCTTCTCATTCTGAGATTAAGATTGATGAATCTGGAACGATAAAGATAATTGAAATTGGATCGCGCATGGGTGGAGATTGCATAGGAAGTGATCTTGTAGAGTATTCAACAGGAGTAGATTATCTAAAAGCGGTAATTGATGTTGCTTGCGGGAATGAACCTGATCTATCTATACATGGTGATTTATGTGAACCAGAAGTTAGGTTTATTTTAAACAAAAGTGATCTTAATGAATTTATAAGAATTAAGACGGAGCAGCCTGACAGAATATTACGAATTGTTGATGATAAACATTTGGATTTGTTGGGGAAAACAACAGACAGCTCAAACCGAGCTGGTTGCTACATAATAAAGAGAAAATAAATATATTATGGAGAATACGTGGAGATGGATGGACTAGAAGGAAAGAGTTATTTGATAATAGGCGGAACATCCGGAATAGGTCTGCATGTAGCAAAATCTATTTCTACATATAAAGGAAATGTTGTTATTGTAGGAAGCAATGAGAAAAAGCTAAATAAATCATTGCAGCAGCTACCATCCAATTGTTGGGGGGTGCTTTGTGACCTTAGGAACCCAATGAATGTTAGAGAGATTTTTGAGGTTTGTAAAAAGAATGAGATGGTATTTGATGGTATAGTATATAGCGCTGGGGTTTCACCAATGATGTCTGTTGTTGAAAATGATTGTGGCATTATGATTGATACCTTTTCAGTCAATTGTTTATCCTTTGTTGAAACTGTAAAGTGCATGGAAGTATATGAATGTGTTACTAATAAGGCGAGTATTGTAGCTATATCATCGATTGCAGCATCACAGTCTGTTAATCGTCAAGCTCTTTATGCTGGTAGCAAAGCTGCTTTAGAAGAAATAGTTAGATGTATTGCAAAAGAACTGCTTTTAAAAGGTGTTCGTGTTAACGCTTTGGCTTTAGGTGCAGTAAGGACTGAACTATTTGAAGAATTAGAAAGCAATAATGCTGAATTGGCAAAGAGGTATCCGTTGGGGGCAATTCCATTTGAGCAGATTAGTCATATGATTATGTATTTATTATCTGATTTATCTGATCACATAACAGGCACAGTATTAAAAATGGATTCGGGACATGATGTTTGGCTTAGATAATTAGTACTTTAAGGAGAATATTCTTTTATGATGAATAGCATAAATAAGCAAAGAAAAGACATTGTTGAAGTTGCGTATAGGGCGAAACAAGGGCATTTATCCAGTAGCATGTCTGTATTAGAGATACTTAATGTTTTATATAAGAGGATAATA
Source organism: Butyrivibrio sp. FCS006 (assembly GCF_000424525.1). Taxonomy (NCBI): domain Bacteria; kingdom Bacillati; phylum Bacillota; class Clostridia; order Lachnospirales; family Lachnospiraceae; genus Butyrivibrio; species Butyrivibrio sp. FCS006. The sequence continues at coordinate 448,511 of NZ_KE384204.1, forward strand.
ACGTTTGATTCAGCTGATCCTGATAGTATAAATAATGATAAGGTGATATTGAGTAAGGGACATGCGGCATTGGCTCAGTATGCTATTTTGCATGAGTTAGGAGTTATAACTAAAGAACAATTTTTTTCTTACTCTAAATTTGATAGTATGCTAGGAGAGCATCCAGATAGGAATAAAGTCCCGGGTATTTGTGTCTCAACAGGGTCTCTAGGACACGGATTACCTAATGGAGTAGGTATTGCTGCAGGATATAAAGCACAAAGCATGAAAAATAAGGTATATGTGATTATTGGTGATGGAGAGGCGAATGAGGGAACTGTTTGGGAAGCAGCAGCTGTTGCAGCGCAACTAGAGTTAGATAACTTGGTATGTGTTGCTGATGATAACAATTCGGCAAGTCATATGCCTGATTTAGGGGACAAATTTTCTGCATTTGGCTGGGATGTCATTAATTTAAAACAAGGGCATGATTTAGAACTTATTGAGAAAGCACTTTCTACTGAACACCATAGACCATTATTCGTATGGGCTCATACAATTAAAGGATATGGATGCAAGATTATGGAAAATGATCCTGAAGGGTGGCATCATCATGTGATTAGCGAAAGCGAATATAACCAGTTAATGGAGGAATTATCATGAATATGAGAGAAGCATTTATTAATGCTGCCAATGATTTGGTTGAAAAGGATACTAAAGTGTCCTTGATTCTAGGCGGAATAAGTGTTGCTAGCTTTTCTGATGCAATCAATAAGTATCCTAAGCGTGTATTCGACGCAGGTATTATGGAACAAACAGGAATCGGAATTGCAGCAGGAATGTCGATTTCGGGGATGATTCCAATATATCATACTATAGCACCATTTTTAGCAGAACGAGCCTATGAGCAATTGAAAATTGATTTTGGATATCAGAAACTTGGGGGGAATTTTGTATCAAACGGAGCGTCAATTGATTATTCGTCATTTGGTGCTACACATCAGTGTCCTGCAGAAATAAATGTAATTAAACAAATACCAAATATGCAGATTATTGTCCCTGGAACGGCTCATGAATTTGAAACCTTGTTTAGGGACAATTATAATAATGGATGTGCTACATATTATAGATTATGCAGAGATATGAATAGAAATGACCAGAATGTAGAGCTGGGACATGCAAATGTTATTTGTAAAGGCGATGATGCCACAATTATAGCCGTTGGACCAATGCTAGACATGGTGCTGGGAGCTATCGAAGGATTGAATGTTACAGTTCTATATTACACATCAATTGAACCTTTCGATAAAGAGACATTATTAATAAACAGTTCAAGCAGAAAAATAATGATTTGTGAGCCATATTATGAGGGAGGAATTCTATATGACGTAATCAAATTGTTTAATGGTCAACCAATATCTATACAGCAGTTTGGGTTGCCACATGAATTTTGCTCTCATTATGGTTCTACAATAGAGAATATGAATTATTGGAATTTGACTATAAAAGATCTGCGAAATAGATTAGAAGGGTTAATAAACAGATGAATAGAAAAAAATATACTGTATTGGTGACTGGAGTTGGAGCCATTATAGGTTATGGTGTTATTATGTCTTTAAGAAAGAGCAAATATGATTGTTCAATAATTGGGATGGATATTTTTGAAGATGCTGTTGGACAAGTTTGGTGTGATAAGTTTGAATGTGCAGTATTGGCAGCCGATGACAATTATATTCCATTTTTAAAGACGATGATAGATAGATATAATGTTGACTTGGTTTTTTTTGGAACGGAACAGGAAATTCAAAAGTGCAGTTCGTGTAGAGAAGAACTTGGTGATTATTATAATAAACTGGTTATTAATTCCATGGAAGCAATTCGGATAGCTGAAGATAAATGGGATACAGCAAGATTTCTTGAAGATAGTGGACTAAATTTTTATATAAGAGGTTCGGTTTCATGTGATTATGAAGAGGCAAAAGAAAGGTTTGGCTTACCTTTGTTATTGAAACCAAGGAGATCTTATGCATCTAAAGGAATATGTAAGACTTCTTCAAAAGATGAATTTGATTCGTGGAAGCTTGAACAGGGTGAACTTTTTATGGTTCAGGAATTAGTTGGAGATGATGATCATGAATATACGGCTTCAACCTTTGCATTTGGGGATGGAACTTGCATTAAGCCTATCGTTTTAAGGAGAAAGCTTAGCAAAGCAGGGGCAACTGATAAGGCAATTTTTGAAGAAATTCCACAAATCAATCAGGAAATATACTCAATTGTAGAAGTGCTCAAACCAATTGGGCCAACCAATTTTCAGTTTAGATTACACAAGGGTAATTATTTACTCTTAGAGATAAATCCTAGGATTTCTTCTGCTACATCCATACGTTCTTCGTTCGGATATAATGAAGCAGAAATGTGCATTGAGTACTTTGTTGAGGGACATAGACCTGTTGATAGGAGACTACGTGGTGGTAAGGCATATAGATATATTACTGAGGTTATAGTATATGATAATGGCGATAATATCTGATGTACATGGAAATTATCCTGCGTTAAAAAGCGTTTTAGATAAAATTGATGAAATGGGATGTGATAGGATTATTTCATTGGGGGATGTTGTTGGCTATTATTGCATGGTTAATGAGTGTGTTGATGAATTTAGGAAAAGAAATGTAATCAATATACTAGGAAATCATGAATCATATTTGTTGGGAATAAACAATTGCTATCGCTCTTTAACTGTGAGAAACTGCATCGAATATCAGAAAAAAATAATTACAGAGGAGAACTTGATTTATTTGAAGAAGTCACTAATGTCTTATGATAGTGATGTTATATCTGCAAGGCATGGTGGTTGGAGAGATCCATTAGAAGAGTATATAGACAAATTTGATTTTTCAATTCAACAAGATGATAGAATTTACTGTTCTGGGCATACGCATGTGCAAGTTATCCAGGCAAAATCGGGCAAAACATATTTTAATCCCGGAGCTGTTGGGCAACCGAGAGATGGAAATCCCAAAGCTGCTTTTGCAATTATAAGAGACCGTAAAGTTGAATTATATAGAGTAGAATATGCAATAGAAGATATTGTAATGCAAATGAGAAGGGTTGGATTTGAAGATAGAATATCAAATTGTCTGTTTGATGGAAGGAAAATTGAAACGTATAGAAAATGATATATTTGATAACGTACAGTATAGTTGTCAAAATTTGTTTTATGGTTTGATGTTTAACTCTTGATTCGTTTTGTCTTGAAATAATAAGATTATTGCTTTCAATATAAGTGCGATTAATAAAACTCTAGCGATAGAGCCCTGCTTGTTATCAGGCAAGGCTCAGAGTGCAAGTATAGATATTGTATAAATGAGCATCTTCAAATTTTGCATAAATTATACTACTTGGTAAATCGATTACCGAGTAATGGCACTCAGGTAGTACCTAGCATTGTTATGCTTAGTGCAGACAACATCTTGCTTCAAGTTAAGCTGTAATAAATAGAAAGAATAGAATATAGTGATTATAAACTGAAACACTAGATGGAAACTACATGCAACACTATAAAAAGAAATTAGTACATCATAGAGAAGATATGAATAGCAAAGAAGGTCCAAATTCGTATGCGGATAGGTACATATCTGTTAGCGAAGTAAACAAAACTAAAGTGGCTACAACCGTCAATTATGGAAACAAAAACTTGAAGCATAATTCGATGATTATGATGGCTACTCAGTTCATATCGATGGGACTATCGTTAATTACTGCACCGCTCATGTTGCAAGGGCTTGGAGAAGAGAAATATGGTATATGGACTTCTCTTCTTGGAATTGTTTCTTGGATATACTATTTTGACCTTGGACTTGGAGGTGGACTTCAGAACAAGTTATCAACGGCCTTAGCACAGAACAGAAATGAGGATGCAAACAAATACGTGGGAACATCTTATGCTTTTTTATCATTGATTTCAGGCATAGGATTTATTATCTGTGCGTTATTTTTTTATGTCATAAATGTACCTAAATTCTTCCATTATGACTCGATCGGTGAAGATGTGACATTGGTACTTATTGTGGCTTTATTTTTTGCATGTATAAATTTCGTAACGAAGCTAGTGGAGAACATTCTTTATGCTACACAAAATGCTGGACTTGTTGGTCTATTTGGGCTTGTTGCTCAACTGATGTGGATTGGAGTACTTATTATCTACGTGGAAACTGGAAATAGCTACTTGTTCTGGTTTGTGGTGGCTCAGGGTACAATAAATCTTATTAAGAATATTATGGCGTCTTTTTATGTATGGGCACGATTTCCACAGTTTAGAGGCGCATTTAAAAGTGTCCAAAAAAGCTATGCAAAAGATATTATGAGCTTTGGTATCTTACTTTTTATTAATAATGTTGGCTCATTAGTTTTAAATACAACAGATAACTTAGTTATTTCCAGATACTTTGGCGCAGTAGATGTGACTCCCTATAGTTTTTGCCAAAAGTTTTTTGGGATTATTCAAGCTGTATTTGCTGCGGCTGTTTCTCCATACTTTGCTGCATACACAGCTGCTTATGCGCAGAACAATGCGGATTGGTTAATAAGAACACTAAAAAAATTATGGAGGGTATGGGGATTGTTCGCTATTTTTTCAATACTAGGAATCTTTATTTTTAGACCTTTCGCAGCATTTTGGTTACGAAAGGAGTTGAATTATCAGGTGGGATTGATTCCGCTATTTGCGGGATATTATATATTGTTGATGTTTGGGTATACTGTGTCAAGCTTTGTTAATGCCACATACCAGACAAAAAAGATAATTATGTCAACGGTGATTGGCACAATTATTAATATACCATTTTCAATATGGCTTGCTGTAAATGCTGGTTTTGGTGTAGATGGAGTAGTACTAGGATCAATTGCAAGCATGGTTATCACAATAGGTGGAGCTGCATATGTTGTTTTTAAATCACTGAAGAAGATAAAACTTGCTACAGTTAACGGCAGAGAAATAGGTCAGTTGTAATGGTTAAGGAGACATAAGAATGGATTTGCATCAGATTTATTCGCGAAGAAATATATCGGGACAGAATTATGCACAGCCTATTATTTATGAGTGGGAAGATGTGATTGCTAGTGAGATGAACATACCAATCACTCAATATCCCACAATATATCGAGTGATAAATAAATTAGGTATACACAATACTTTATGTGGACCGATGAAGCATACTTTTCGTTTTGTTGTTAATGGAAGAGATTATGATGAACCAATGAATAACAAATATGTTATTCCATGTATTATTGATTTTTTTGAAAGAGATAATCAACTTCAAGAGTTTTATAACAAGCATTCTAAGAACAAGATCGTTTTGCTCTCAAGCCCTTTTGATTACGAATATTTGAAAGAGAATAACTGCCCATTAAATATTGGGCTGTTTGCTTACTCTTTATCAGATAAGTACGCTATATCTAAGAAAAAGCCAGAGAAGAAGTACGATATAGTACTTACAGGAAGGCAAGACCCTCTGCTATATTCATTTTTTTTGGAATATATAAAGCGTCATCCAGATGTGACATATGTTAAGCGTGGTCAAGAACTTGATAATGACGTATCAAAAACAAAGAATTATTACTTAAATGGTATAGAATGTATTGGCTCTATTGACACACGAGAAGATTTCATGAAATTGCAGTCTCAGGGTCGAGTTACATTATATGGTGTACAAGGGTATCTCGGAGGCTATACAAAAGGATTTTATCATATGACACCACATTTTCTTGAGATTATTGCTTGCGGTTGCCATGTTATTGCTCGCTATCCTAAAGGTAAAGAAGGCGTAGATGCTCAATATTATGAATTTGATAAATTTTCACCTTCGATAGAATCATATGAAGAGTTTGAATGTACAATTGATAAAGCACTGAATAACGATGTGGATAGTGATATGTATTCTTCATATCTCCAGAAGCACTATACATCAGTACGTGTTGAGACGCTTAAAGAATTACTTAATGGTTTAGATTGGAGTTAGGGTTGATATGAACAAGTATGCTATTATTGGGGCTGGTATATCAGGTATGTCAACGGCGCATTTCTTATTGGATAAAGGTAATGAAGTTATTATTTATGAACGTGATGCTAAACCGGGGGGGCTGATTAAATGCCGCAGGATAAATGGAAGCCTTTTCCATATGTGTGGAGGACATGTGTTTAATTCGAAACGACAAGATGTACTTGATTGGTTCTGGTCACATTTTGCGCGTGATGAAGAGTTTAAAAAAGCCGATCGCAAATCTTGCGTGTTTTTGGACAAGAATAGTTCATCGTTGGAGTATGAATGTATTCCATATCCAATAGAAAATCATGTATATCTTTTGGATATGGAATTACAAAATGCATTTTATAACGATCTTGAGGAGATTGACAGTGTTAAAGGATCAAATGCTGAGTTGACTGACTATAGTAATTTTGGAGATTTTTTGCGCTGGAGATTTGGCAAGACACTATATAATCTTTATTTCAAACCATATAATGAGAAAGTATGGAGATGTGATTTGAATACTATACCTATGTCTTGGATGGAAGGGAAGCTTCCAATGCCGACAACAAGTGAGATGCGTGATAATAATGCTTATAAAGTGGAGGAAAAAGCATTTGTACACTCTACATTCTGGTATGAGAAGAATGAAGGATCACAATATATTGCGGACAAACTCGCAGAGAACTTGAATGTTAAGTATGATACCGATATTAGCAATATTCAATATGAGGATGGACAATGGATTATTTGCGGAGAAGCCTATGATAGGGTGGTGTTTTGCGGAAACATTAAAGACATGATAAGCATAATAAATGGTGTAGATGTTGAGGCATTCAAAGAACCCGTCAAGAAATTGGAATATCACGGGACGACAACTGTATTTTGTGAAATAGATAAAAATCCTTATTCTTGGATTTATCAGCCTTCACGGCAACATAAAAGTCATCGTATTATTTGCACGGGTAATTTTTCGGGAACTAATAATGATTCAAAAGTGAAAAAGAATCGAATAACGGCCACTATCGAATTTACTGATGAGATTTGCAAGGAAGACATATTGGATAATCTAAAACGTATTCCGCTAAATCCTACGTATATTGATCATGTGTTTAGCAAGTATACTTATCCAATTCAGGATGCAAATACCCGAGGTATGATTAATGAATTGAAAGGTTTTCTTGCAAATTATAATTTTTATTTTACAGGAAGATTTGCGGACTGGGAATACTATAATATGGATGTTGCAATAGGTGCGGCAATGGATTTAGTAAAGTGCCTTTGATAATCAAGGTTAGCATTAGAGGTTGACAATTATAATGGATTTTGATTGAAAAGGTGATGGAGATTACTTTGTGTCTTTTATCCATACTGTTATTTGGAAAGGCCAACAACAAGTATGGATTAATGAAAGTTGAATATGATGGCAGATGGGAATAAGGAATATATTGGAAATTTTGATGTCATAAAAATAGTTGCAGCGACAAGTATTGTCTTTCATCATTATCAACAAATTTCTGACGTTAAATTCGGAGGGGTTGAGTTCTATGGTGGTCGCTTTACATTTGGCTATTTGGTGGAATTGTTCTTTATTATTTCAGGGTTCTTAACAGAGTTCACATTCGAAGGCGGTAAGAAGTTCAATAAATGGCTGTTCATAATGTAATTATAGCAAAATGGCAGTATTGATGCGAGCTTGGTGGATTTATGGAATGGTGAAATTGCCTATTAATAAGTATTAGTCAGAGGCCGTATAAGAAGGCCTTTATGAAACACAGAAATAAAAAGAAAAGTGCCGTGTAGAGCCTGTCATGACCTAAAAAGTAGCATAATGGTCGTGATAAGCTGTGCACAGCACCCATAGAAACAGGTGTTGAAAACAGAAATAAAAAATCTCTGTTTTGCACAATAATTAAATATCGGGTCAGGCAGAAAACCTAGGATTGGTATCATATATGAGTGGGTCAATTGCGAAGCCCTGTATAAGCCATTTATATTGCTCAGCACGTAGCTGTCTGAGTTCATCACTGTTCCTTGGCCAGACAAAGCGCCATTGTTCTACACGTTTGTAAAGGAGAAGAAATCCATCTCCTTCCCACAGAAGCCCTTTTATCCTGGTAGAAGACCTGCCACAGAAAAGGAAGAGCGTATTGGGGACAAAGAGGCTTACCTTGTACTTGCGTTCAATGATTGCGGCAAGTGAATCTATGCCGCAGCGCATGTCAGTGTAGCCGCATACCACGTAAACTGTTGGGAAGTAATTAAAATCCGCATCTTTAAGCATGGCGCACCGCCTTGATGATGTTTGTAATGACTTCATCTTTAGCGCCAGGGCCAATCTCTATGCAGACATCGCCAAGTGATATGGATACTGGAACTGATGTCATAGAATTGTATGAGTTGATCAAATCGGGCGAATTGTGCGATTCGCTCAATTCGCGTGAAGGAGTCGCGGCGATCCCTGAGGTATGTGAAGAAACAATTACGGTAGAGGGAGTGATTGGTATAATGTCTGGAACTACTGAATCGACCATTGTTTCTTTCAAAAGATGCTTCCAGTAGTTGTAAGCGTGGAAAGATTGATTGTTCTGGATGCACCATTCCTTGATGGGAAGGCCACTTTCCATTTGCTGCCTGATTAAAGCAGCCCATTTAGTCATTCTTGCCTGATGTAACTTTTCTTTAGCGTTCATGAGATACCTCCGTAGTCTTTCGCACAAATCGCACAAAATGCGCAAATCGCGCGTTGATATTTGGAGTAATCATCTCATGATTGTGATAGTATTATAAGGTACCTATGGTTGAGGGCTTACGGAAATAAAGATTGGAGTACTTATAGAATGGAAACAAGTAATAAAAGAAATAATGGCTGGGTGGTAATCATAGCCCTTGCCGGGATAGTTTGTGTTCTGGCATTGGCAGAGATGGTCACTTTTTTTGTCCTTAGAAGAAGTTATAACACCATAAGAACAGCAGAGATTTTGTGGATACTTCGTTCCAACATGAAAGGCGCCAATATCACAGTCTTTAAGAAATATATCATGGCAGGCGTGCTGGTTATAGTAGCCTTTGTGATTCTTTATACATATTTGTTTTCGCGTGCTAGGAAAGGAGCTAAGGTTGCTCGCTTCGCATTAGCCTCTACCTTAGTATCCATTATGTTATTCTTATGCGGCGCGGGGATGCTGTATAAGCAGCTGTGCATCGGGGAATATATCCATTACCGTTCAGAATACTCAGAATTTATTGAGGACAATTGGGTGGATGCCAGGGAAACAGACATTACTTTTAACCAAAAGAGAAACCTAATATTCATCTTCCTTGAATCCATGGAGATTACTTTTACAGGATATGAGAATGGTGGATATTCCTACGATAACTACCTTCCGGAATTGACCGAGATTGCTAAGAACAATGTTAATTTTTCAGATGGAGAAAAGATCAACGGTGGTTACGCTATGCCGGATGCAAATTATACCATAGCCGCCATGTGCTCTATGACATCAGGGATAGGCGTAAAAGAGGATTTCTTCACCTGGGATACTGTAAATGATACATGGAATGATAAGGAGTATAAATCAGATTATCTTCCCGGAGTCTATGCTCTTGGTGAGATATTGCAGGATAACGGATACTATCAGGAACTTCTCATAGGCTCAGAAGCTGATTTTGGTGGTCGAAAGTCATATTTTGTGGACCATGGTAATTATGAGATTTTCGATTATCTTACCGCAAAAGAAAAAGGCCTTATTCCTCCAGATTATCTTGTTTGGTGGGGATATGAGGATGCAAAACTCTACGAATATGCCAAAGATGAGCTTACCAGAATGTCCCAGCAAGATGAGCCCTTCAACCTGACAATGCTCACTGTGGATACACATTTTACAGATGGATATAAATGCCAGCTCTGTGGAGATAAGTACGATTACAAATACTGTAATGTGTATGCTTGTGCCAGCAAACAGTGCAGTGAATTTTTAAGCTGGATACAACAGCAGCCCTTTTATGAGAATACAACAATTATCATTGCTGGAGATCATCCGACAGAGGATTCGGAGATCATCGATTACTTAAAGGTTCCGGATGATTATAAGAGACTGACATATTTTGCCATCATAAACCCTGCAGAAGATTATACTGGCTCTAAAAGAGAATTTGCGACTTATGATATATTCCCAACTACTCTTGCTGCGATTGGCGCTGATATAGAAGGAGACAGGCTTGGCCTTGGAACCAATCTGTTCTCGGATAAGAGTACTTTGGTAGAAGAGTATGGTGCCGATTATATTGCTGGAGAAATAAAGAAGAGATCAGCCTTCTATGAAAATGGCCTTGCCGGACAAGTGACGACAAAGCCATAATAATTCACTAGCGTAAGTTTACAAGTTTATCTGCCTTGAATCTGTAAAATACAGATATTTCCTAGCTTCAAGGCGCTTAAAATCTATAGCCTAACTAGTGCGTGCTAAACAATTAATAACGCTGACTTGAAATTTTAAATTCCAGTGAAACAGTAAATACAGTCATGGATAAGCGTACAGAGTACATTGATAGCATAGACAGAGTTGAAGTTGAGCGTAAATTTGGATTATCAAAGCACAGTCATGGACTGAATCTGATCATGACAAATCGTGAGCATACAAAATTTATTATTTGTTCTGCTCCATAGAAGCGTAGTCCTGAGATGCAATTCATTCATGAGGCTTCTTTTGCCGTGGGTGGTGGGCGTTCAAGCATTGAAGCGGGGAGATAATGTACGGTTTGAGGGGAAGTACTAAAATAATAATAAAATCTTACAGGTTGGAGTATCTATGAAGGTTGTACTTTTAGCAGGTGGTTATGGAACAAGAATATCTGAAGAATCTCAATTTAAACCCAAACCAATGATAGAGATTGGTGGAAAGCCTATTTTATGGCATATTATGAAAGAGTATTCCTATTATGGTTATAATGAGTTCATAATATGTGCAGGCTACATGCAACATGTAATCAAGGAATGGTTCGCAGATTATTTTCTTCATAATAGCGACATAACGTTTGACTACACAGAAGGTAAGAGAAACATAATTGTTCATGACCAGTATTTGGACAAATGGAAGGTTACAGTTGTGGACACGGGTCTCAAGACAATGACCGGTGGACGAATTAAGCGCATACAAAAATATGTTGGAAATGAACCTTTTATGATGACCTATGGCGATGGTGTTTGTGACGTAAATATTACGGAATTGGTTAAGTTTCACCAGGCTCACGGTAAAATTGCTACGCTGACAGCTGTTCGCCAGGATCAATCGAAGGGAGTTCTGGAGATTGGTGGAGATTATGCTGTTAAACGATTCAGAGAGAAGAAAGCATCTGACGGCGTGCCAATTAATGCCGGATATATGGTGCTACAGCCTGAGATTTTTGACTATTTGAAGGATGATTCGACAGTATTTGAAAAAGAACCACTTGAAACATTGGCTTCAATTGGTGAACTTATGAGTTATGTATATGATGGTTTTTGGCAATGCATGGATACCAAGTATGAGAAGGATAAACTGGATACAATGCTTGCTGAGAACAGGGCACCATGGAAAAAGTGGTAAAAATATAAACTAAGGTATGAGAGGGTGAGCATTTGAGAATCAGGTTGGCGGACTATGTGGCAAATTTCCTTGTTGAACACGGTGTCACAGATGTATTTAGTGTTGTTGGCGGAGGTGCAATGCACTTGAATGATGCACTGGGACACAACGATGGATTAAAAGTTACTTATAATCATCATGAACAGGCTTGTGCCATTGCGGCAGAAGCCTATGCGCGTTTGGATAATAGAATAGCTGCAGTATGCGTAACCACTGGCCCTGGTGGTACGAATGCGTTGACGGGAGTCCTTGGAGGATGGCTTGATTCCATACCTATGTTCATCATAAGTGGACAAGTTAGATATGATACAACTGCAAGATATGCGATGCAGTTTACCGGTAAGAGATTAAGGGCTGTCGGTGATCAGGAATATGATATTGTCAGATCTGTAGAACCGATGACGAAGTATGCAACCATGATTGAAGATATAGGTAATATCAGATATGCATTGGAAAAAGCATGGCATCTAGCAACGACCGGAAGACCGGGGCCGGTATGGATTGATATACCGGTTAACTATCAGGGTTCATATATTGAAACTGATGATCTTAGGGGGTATGATCCTGCTGAGGATGATGCTAATCTTCCACCTAAGGTATCAGATGAAACAGTAAAACTTGTAATTGAAAAGATAAGAAATGCTGAAAGACCGGTATTTCATGCAGGCTATGGAATAAGGCTTTCAGGTGCATATGATACTTTCAGAGAAGTGGCAGATAAGCTAAATATTCCAGTTGTGACATATTGGAATGCTGCTGATTTAATAGAGAATGACAACCCTCTATATGTGGGGCGAGCAGGAAATATGGGGGATAGGCCGGGAAACTGGGCTATTCAGAACGCGGATCTTATACTTGCAATTGGAACTAGAATTTCTATACGACAGGTTGGGTACAACTGGAAGACATGGGCTCGTGCAGCAGAAGTTATCATGGTAGATGTAGACGAGGCTGAAATGAAAAAACCGACACTCCATGTTGACTTGCCAATCTGGGCAGATGCTAAGGATTTTCTTGAGAAATTGAATATTCAGATAGGAAATGAAAAAGCTTTTTCCGGAGAAGAATGGCTTGATAGATGTCATTCTTGGCGTGAGAATTACCCTGTAGTACAAGACAAACATTGGCAGGAAAATGGTGAAACTGCAAATGTATATGCTTTTGTTAAATATCTTAGCGGTAAGCTTCCGGAGAATAGTTTGACAGCTGTGTCCAATGGAGCATGCTGTGTGGTGGGAAATCAGGCCTATGTTATTCAAAAAGGAAGTAGAATGCATAATAACAGTGCAGTAGCAAGTATGGGATATGGATTGCCTGCGTCAATAGGGACTTGTATAAGTGGAGGAAGAAGGCAGACAATCTGTCTTGAAGGAGATGGAAGTATAATGATGAATCTGCAGGAATTGCAGACCATATTAACAAATAGGCTTCCGATTAAGATTTTTCTGATAAATAATAGTGGATATCACTCAATAAGAATCACACAGAGCAATTTATTCTCTGAGCATAGTAAAGTGGGAATAGGCGAGGAATCAGGAGATTTGTCGTTCCCTGAGTATAAGAAGATAGCTGAAGCTTTTGGCTATCCATATTATTCTGCTCACAGCAATGCGGAAATGAAGAATGTAGTTGATCGAGTTCTTGAAATGGAAGGACCTGTATTTACTGAGATATTTACAGATACAAAACAGGTGTGGGAGCCAAAAAGCTCAACTAAGAAGTTGGAAGATGGTACATTGGTGAGTCCGCCACTAGAGGATTTGGCACCGTTCCTGCCAAGAGAAGAGTTGCAGCAGATAATGGTTGTTCCATTTGTTGAAGCCTAGAATTATAGTTGTGGCTAAAACTAGGCATATTCAATTACATGTATAGGTAACACAGTTATGAAACTAAAAAAAATTCTAGAATATGTATTTATTTTAATAAGTGTTATTGGCTTTTTCCTCTGGATGTTAAGTTTAATGGTGAATGGATATGAATCAAGACAGATTTCCCTTTTTTTTAATGAAATGAGTGATTTTTTTGCGGATTTTTTAAATACTGTAGGATATTGTGGGCAGAGAGATCCTTACAATAACTTATCATATGTTGGCTGGGAACATAAACAATACCCTCCGCTGGCATATGTTTTCTTTTGGGGATTTTCGCAATTTGTTGCAGATATGGATCCTTATTATGAAAGAGGATTCTTTCTGAATATGTATCAGGAGCATTTATTTTTATATATGTTGATTGTGTTTTGGGTAAGTGTTCTTATCTTTGTTTTTGAATTAGTTTTACACAATAAGAATGATAATGCTTTCATAAAATATGGTACAGCTATAGCAATATTATTATCCTTTCCAATCTTATTTTCATTGGAGCGTGGAAATAGTTATTTGTTTGTGATTGTATTTGTTATGATATTTATATTTAATTACAATAGCAATAGTAAGATTCTTCGTGAATTTGCATTATTGTCATTGGCTGTTGCATTTGGATTAAAGATGACACCTGCTATACTGGGGATTTTGTTAATATACGAAAAGAGATGGGCTGATGCAATAAGGGCAGCGTTATATGGGATGATTGCTTTTTTTGCGCCATTTTTATTATTTAAAGATGGTTTTATGAACTTATTCTATTTTTTGAGAAATATGAGAATATCTGCTAAGGCTCATTCTCCTTTTGACGGAGTTTCAGTTTTGGGGAGCGTATCGTATTGCATAGAAAGAATTTTTCCTGGGGGGGTAGATTATAATATTCAAACAATTTTAATAATAGTTAATTACGTAATCTGCTTGCTTTTGTTAGTATTTGGTTTCTTTTATAAACACAAGTGGCAAACAATTTTGGCTATAACATTGGCTTCTATAAGTATATCTGGCCAAGCAAATGAGTATTGTTTACTGATGTTGGTGCCTTTTGTTATAGAATTTTTGAATGATGCTGAACACGATGCAATAATGTCGATAATTATATTGACAGCTATATTCATGATATTTTTAACGTATAGGATATCATTTATACTATGGGATGTACATATTGGGGTTATGTTATTATTATTGGTTGAACTTTTTGAAGGAGTTAAGGATTTTCTAAATTATGGAAAAAATAAGTATCATGATTCCTTGTTATAACGAGGAGGAGAATATTCCTGCTATTGGTGATGCAGTTGAGGCTGAGATAAAGAAGTCCCTTCCTGAGTATGACTATGAGATATGCTATGTTGATAATGCATCTCAGGATAAGACTAGGGAGCTAATAGAACAGCAATGTGCTACAAACAAGAAATTCAAGGCGATATTTAATGTAACAAATTTTGGTCAGTTCAATTCACCATTTCATGGAATTTGTTCTCTTGATGGAGATTGTGTGATTCCCATTTGCGCTGACTTTCAGGATCCGGTGGAAATGATTCCTGTGTTTGTTCGCGAATGGGAAAAAGGACATAGGATTGTAAGTGGAGTTAAGACATCAAGCAGAGAAAATGGTTTTATATATTTCTTGAGAAGTATATATTATAAGCTCATTAAGGGAATGTCATCTGTTAAGATGATTGAGCATTTTACAGGGTTTGGACTCTATGATAAATCTTTTGTGAAATTATTAAGAGAACTTGATGATCCATTACCCTTTATTCGTGGAATAGTGGCAGAATACGGAGATGGTTTTAATCTTAAGACTGTAGAATATGAACAGCCGACTAGAAGAGCCGGTAAGACCCATAATAATTTCTATACCTTGTATGATGCAGCAATGCTCAGCATAACCTCCTACACAAAAGTAGGGCTTAGATTAATGACCTGGTTAGGCTTCATTATTGGTTTTATTGATGTTATCGTAGCATTAGTATATCTTATATTGAAGATTACTAATTGGGATGAATTTAATGCTGGATATGCACCTATGATTATTGGTATGTTTTTGATCGGTGCTGTTCAGTTGGCATTTATGGGGCTTATGGGCGAGTATATACTTAACATAAATACCAGAGCAATTAACAGACCTATTGTGGTAGAGGAACGAAGAATTAACTTTGATGAATGCGAAAACAACGAGAAACAAAAGGAATAAGTACACAAAAGCTGTTGTGACAGGAGCTGCGGGATTTGCAGGTTATAGTCTGACAAGTCACTTGGTGAAAAAAGGATATGAAGTATATGCAATAGTTCGGCCGGGATCTGGGCATAATGAACGACTGAAGAATTTGAGTTTGCATATGATAGAGGCAGATGCAGCAGAGCTGGGGAAACTTCCGGATATTATTGATAAGGAGTGTGATCTGTTTTTTCATCTTGCATGGTCGGGTGGAAGAGATGCATTTGATGAACAGTTTGACAACATTAATCCAACGGTAACTGCAGTTGAAGTAGCATCAAAACTTGGGTGTAAAAGATTTATAGCTACAGGTTCTCAGGCAGAGTATGGTGTTCAAAAAGGGATTATTACAGAAGATATTTTGCCAGCACCAATAAATGCCTATGGTGCGGCAAAAGTTTCCGCAATGTATCTTACTAAACGACGTGCAGAACAATTAGGAATCCAGTGGATTTGGGCCAGGATATTTAGCCTTTATGGTAAATATGAACCATCAGGAAGGATGCTTCCTGATTTAGTAGATAAGCTGATTAAAGAAGAAATTGTTGAGCTAAGCAGTTGCTTGCAGAATTGGGATTATCTTGATGTAAGTGATGCTGCTGATGCGCTTATCTGTCTCGCTGAAAAAGGTATAGATGGTGAAATTTATAATGTTGCCACTGGCAATTATAAACCATTGAAGAAATATGTTCAGAAGGCCGTCGATATTATCGCTTCGAATTCAGAGGTTATCTTTGGTGATGATCCGAACCCATTTATATCACTACAACCCGATGTATCCAAGATTAAGGAGCATACAGGTTGGAAACCAAAGACAGCATTTTCTGATGGAATTAAAAATATGTTAAAGGATAGAGCAAATGAATAATCAAGAAGAATCAAAGAAACAGATACTTGATCTAGTAGCAGACTATGCGAAGAAATATCACAATCAAGAGATAGAATTTAAGGAGGGAGACCGTATTTCTTATGCATCTCGTGTGTACGATGAGCATGAAATGGTAAACCTTGTCGACAGTGCGTTGGAATTTTGGCTAACATCGGGCAGATATACTGATGAGTTCGAAAAGAAGCTGGCAGATTACTTGGGAGTCAGGTATTGCTCGCTTGTTAATTCCGGATCATCAGCTAATCTAGTAGCATTTATGACACTTACATCCCCTCTTCTTGGTGATAGAAGGGTTAACCGCGGTGACGAGGTTATTACTGTGGCAGCAGGCTTCCCTACAACAGTTACACCTATCATTCAATATGGTGCAGTTCCTGTGTTTGTTGATGTGACCATACCAGGTTATAACATTGATGTTGATGAGCTTGAAAAGGCGCTGTCTGAAAAAACTAAAGCCGTTATGATTGCTCATACTCTTGGGAATCCCTTTGACCTCAAGAGTGTTAAGGAGTTCTGTAATAAGCATAATCTGTGGCTTGTTGAAGATAATTGTGATGCACTTGGTAGTAGATATGAAATTGACGGAGTGTGGAAGTTTACCGGTACTATTGGTGATATAGGAACATCTAGCTTTTACCCACCTCATCATATGACAATGGGAGAGGGCGGAGCAGTTTACACGGATAATGCGCTGCTCAATAAAATTGTGAGATCGTTCCGTGATTGGGGACGTGACTGTGTATGCCCTTCAGGATGTGATAATATGTGTGGCCATCGTTTTGACAGACAATATGGTGAACTTCCTTTGGGCTATGACCACAAGTATGTATATTCCCATTTTGGATATAATTTAAAGGCAACAGATCTTCAGGCATCAATTGGCTGTGCTCAACTAGATAAGTTCCCAAGCTTTGTTGAGAGAAGAAAATATAATTTCAGAGTTCTTAAGGATCTACTGATAAAGGGAGGAGCTGAGGATAAGATTATTCTTCCAGTGGCGACAGAAAACGCTGATCCAAGCTGGTTTGGATTTATTATGACTTGTAAGGAAGGCACAAGTCGTAATAAAGTTGTAGACTATGTCGAAAGTCATGGCATACAGACACGAATGCTCTTTGCAGGAAATCTTATAAAACATCCTTGCTTTGATGAAATGAGAGCAAGCGGAAATGGATATCGTGTGATTGGAGCTCTTAATAACACAGACAGAATTATGACTGATAGTTTCTGGGTTGGCGTATATCCCGGAATGACTGATGAGAAACTTGAATATATGGCAAAAATAATCCTAGAGGCAATAAAATAATGTCTACTGTGTGGAGTATGATCGAAAAGATTGCAGGAGCGGTATTCCGCTTCTGCTTTCGTGTAATTAGAAAAGAATATACTGACGATATTCATAATTCACTTATGCAGTTTGTGAGATTTGGAATCGTAGGTGTTAGCAACACTGTAATAGGATATTTGTTGTATACAGTGTCTTTGCTATGTTTGCGAAAATTCGGGATTTTGTCAGGTATTGACTACATTGTTGCTCAGATAATAGGTTTTGTTTTAAGTGTTTTGTGGTCCTTTTTTTGGAATAATAAAGTTGTATTTACCCTCAAAGAGGGACAGAGACGCAATGTATGGAAAGCTTTATTAAAAACATATATTTCCTATTCCTTTACAGGGTTGTTTCTCAATAGTGTTTTGATTGTTTTATGGGTCCAGATATTTCACATATCTGCGTTTGTGGCACCTATAATCAATTTGCTTATAAGCGTTCCGACTAATTATATTATTAACAAATTTTGGGCTTTTAGAACGAATGCAGAATAAAAAAATTAGTTTTGCTTGTATTCTTGGGACTAATTGGTGAATATATTCTGAGTATAAATACAAGAGTTAAAAACAGACCCTTAGTAATTGAAGAGGAACGAATAAATTTTTAATCGCTTGTGAGATAACAGCGATGGGAATGGGGTTAGTAAATCAATGATAAAGAATTTAAATACTATGGGGGGATGCCAGTAAATCCAAGTTTATTAAAAATGCTATTATTATATACAGTGTTATTTATGCTATTTTTGCTGGAATACCCATTCTCTTTTTCGTGATTAGAGGGAAAAGCCTAATATGGTTTGCTGATGCCTATTCAGGCATATATCCATCATTTGTTTATGTTGGAAATTATTTCAGAAGTATTCTGCTAGATATCGTAAAATATCATTCTATACCGATTTTTGATTTTTCACTTGGTTTTGGAACAAATGTATCTTATATGTTTGCTGCGCTGGGGGATCCGTTTAATTGGCTATCTATTTTTTTCCCGGGAAGGCTATCTGTTATAGGATATGGAATCTCAATTTTGGTAAGGGTGTATTGCGCTGGGATTGGGTTTGTGATATGGGGGGAAGAAAGAAACTATGTAATGAAGCAATAGTAATAGGAGCTGTTACCTATGCATTTTGTGGCTATATATTACAATTTGGGATACCGTTTCTCAATTATTTAACTGCGTTCACAGCATTCCCTTTTATTGTTGTAGGGGTTGATGAGGTTATCGATGAGAAAAGAAAATCTTTGTTGTTAATACTGGGAATAGCTTTGACATCGATGAATGGTATCAATTTTATTTGGATATCATGTTTTGATGAACTGCTTTGCCTATTCAGATTACGCTGTGGGCAGAAGCAACTATACGCTTTATTTTCTGATTTCAGTTTGCGTCGCGTATTCCATCAACGATATGCTATCTTTATCTGAGCATAGAAGTATAAAGAAAATGCTTCCTGCATTATCTGTTTATTCTTGTTACATCGTATTTTGGATGATTTTGTCGTACAGAAATGGCTTTCAGCACAAAGTGCTCTTTTTTTTGTTTTTGATACTATTTGTACTGGCAGCTTGTTTATTTTTCTGGGCTGGGAAAATCAGGAAATCTTGTGGGGGTATGGGTGCTGCATTCTTGTGTTTTGCATCATTCATGGCTTGTGGATATTTGGGATATTATGAAAGGCTTAGTGAGTATTTTGTTGATTTGGATATATATGATGAAATTAAAAACAGTGCTTATGGAAGACATTCAGAAGAAGATCAATCCAGAGATGCGCTTCGCACGGATATAATCGATACAAAGAATATGGCAGCGTTGATTCTGGGCAACCCTGGCACATATTCTTATTTTTCAATTCAAAATGATTCGTTATATGATTTTTTTAGGGATATGACATGCTCATGTTCAATATATGGTGGAAATGTCCAAATGAGAACTCTTGATGGTCGAAGATCATTAGAAATGCTGATGGGAGTTGGAACATATTCTGAGGATGAAGATGGCACAATTCTCCATGATAACAATGATTTGAGACTTCCGCTAGGGTTTACATATGATTCATATGCGCTTAATTCGGATGTTGCACAGTTGGATTCGTTAAGTAAAAGTACAGCAGTTTTGGACACAGTATATCTTGATTCGGTGCCTGATATAGATGTGCCAAAGGTGGAATTAGAAGAGATTGAAAATAATAACTCTTATGAGATTGTGCCTGTAGAAATATCTTATCCTTCATCGATGACTGATGAAGGAATAATGGCTGTTGATTCTTACGATATCATTGATATTAGCTTATCTAGAGAGAACATGGAACTAGATGAATCGTCAGAGTATTATCTGTACTTTGAAAGTATAGAAACAGATCGGGATTGGGGGTCAATAGATATCAACCAGATGAAGAAAATGCGTTTTTCATCAGCTGGTGAAGCGTCAAATGAAAAAGGCGAGTATCTGGCAAGAATTCCTATAAACGATGAAATAAAAAAGAGTGGGCATATTACTCTTGGTGTTTCAAAAGGAAATTATAAGTTCGGAACAATTGAGATCAGAAAAGTGGATACCTCAGATTATGCTACCAGAAGAGAAGAACTTATAAACGATAGTCTGGAGGATATAAAATTCACCCCCAATAGTATTTCAGGTAGGATTACATGCGAAAATGATAAACTATTGTTTGTAAGCCTCCTTTTTGACAAGCGATGGAAGTGTTTTGTGGATGGCGATTCACAGAAACTGTTGCTTGCGGATAGCGGTTTTACCGCAATCGAATTAACGGAAGGCACACATGATGTTATGTTTAAATATGATTGCACATTAAATATTTTATCTGCAATAGTGTCATTGCTATCAATAATTGTGGTAATAGCATGGATGAAGAAGGATGTTGGTAAATGAATAAAAAGAAGCTATTAGTGATAGTGATTTTAGTTTTATTGCTGGTGCCTATATATTTTATGGAGATAGATCACTTTATTTTTGGGGATGAAGTGATTACTTATAATATGGCCAATAATAAAGAGGCAGGTTTTGTTTTTTCCGAGGGCAGGATATCAGATTACTTAAGGACAGAAGTTTTTTCTGGCAAGGATGGAATTATTAAGAGTATTGCATCTATGGGGAAAGATCTAATAAAACACAAAGCAAATGCACAAATTCTTAATTATCCCAGAGATAAAGAAGTAAGGTTGTACGAGGCTGAAGAAGTTAAGGGGTGGTTTTATAAAGCTGAAGAGGATCGGTTTGATTTTTTTAATACATGGATTCATTCATTGAGTGATGATGCTAATCCATGGGGATATTATGAGTTGGTTAATCTATCTTCTTCAATATTCCCAGAGATTAGTGGTACCAAATGGTCAGCTTTTCTTGTCAACATTTTGTTTTACTTGGGAAATTTGTTGATACTGTTAGCAATTGGAAAAAAAACAGGAAATACGTATTATCAGAATATTGCAATGATCATTTTTGTAGGTGTAGTGAGTACGATTCTTACTAATTCTGTAACTACTTTAAGACCATATGCAGTAGCATCTTTTTGGGCGACGTCCTTTGCATATGCCTCTATTTGTATGTTAGAAAGAGTTATGGCAAATGAGGCGATAGCTTCTAAACATCTAATAGGGATTGTCGCGTTATATGTTTTGGGGTATATTACGCATTATACTATGGGGATAGTACTGTTATCATTTGGTATCACGCTGCTTTTTTATACAAACGTTTTTTATAAGAAAAATCCTTGGATAATATTTTCAACGGGAATGGCTGCATTTATATTGGGATTGTTTTTTCACCTGAATCATTGATTGGACTTTTACGAAAATTGTTGAAGAGAGGAACTGAGATTTCGGATATCAAAAACTCATCCCGATTGTTTGGGAGTATTATAATAATACTGATAATTGTTCTGATTATAATTTTTGTTGGTAATATATTAAAAAAAAGACAGATTACACAAAGTAATTTAGACTATTTAGTGCTTTCATCATTATTTGTGGCTCTAATTGCCAGAATTGCAACTGGAAGTTTTGGGTATGCCAGAATAATGTTTCCTATATTTTGTGCTATTACCTTTAGAGTGATTTATTTGATATATTATCGTTTTATTAGTTCGTATAATAGAGTTTTGGCACAAATGGTTATGGCTGTCCTTCTTGTGTGTTTTTGTGCGACTAACCTTGTTATTGCATATAAGGTTACCATTAGAGAGAACCAGACGTTTGAACAAAAACAGGAGGCTTTGTCCAGAAGCTCGCTTAGTCCGATATGTTTGTATTTTAGGAAGCATGCTAAAGGATATGGAGATACATTATGTTTAGTAGATCGGTTTGAGTATGTTCAAGTAATAACTATAGATACAGAGAATTGGGAACAATATGTCGAATTTGATGGAACAGCACCGAATGTTGTCTGTTTCTTTTCGGAAGATAGTGAGGATGAAGGTGTAAAAGAGTGGGTTAGAAATCTGGGATATAATGTTAACACAGATATTTATATTGACGAGGAAACACATATTTATTCCTCAAGCAAAGAGTAATAGAGAAAGGGATTTTTTGATGATTGCTTTTGGGACAAAGAATAAGCCAATATTATATAGAATTACATGGATAGTTCTTATTGTTGCATCCTTATTAGCTTTTGTTTCGATGTGGTACTCCGACTTATTCATAACATATCGCCATGGCCTTATGCTAATAGATAGTATTGTTGATAATAGATTCTTTGATTTTTATGCGGTTACAATAGAAAGAGAATATAACGCTGCATATTCGATTCCTATATACATTATTTTCGCTGTTTGGAATATTCCTACGTGGATATTGACTAGGATTGTTGGAATGCCGGAAGATGCTGTAATATGTCTTTTGTGGGCAAAAGCTTTGCTGCTGGCCTTTCTGTCGTTGGCTATGATGCAGATTTATAAAATTGCAAAGCTAAGGGGAATTGACGAAGAAAAAGTAATGTTTTTGTTTATGTCTTCTCTCTTTGTTTTTTGTCCACTTATGGCAGTTGGTCAATATGATATTATTGGGGTAGCCTTTTCTCTATGTGCAATAAGGAAATATCTTGAGGATGGACGACTATCTGCACTATCCATTTTTCTTTTTTCGGTTTCAGCTTCCATGAAGTTTTTTGCTCTTTTCCCATACTTGATTTTAGTTTTATTGGTTGAAAAGCGAATAATTCGGATTTGCATTAATCTCTTGTTTGGAGTGCTTTTTAATTTTGTTGTTATGATTCCTTTTGCCAGTGGGTTTAAGTCTAGTTCTGGATCTTTTAATGGAGTTATGTTGCAGAGATTGTTTACGGTTTGCTTTCCGGGGGGGAATGTAAATATTTCTCTTTTTTGCCTTTTGATCAGCACTGTTTGCGTGCTTGCATTCTTGTCAAACAGGAAGACTTCTGAGGAAATCTTTGACCTGTGGATATGGATGGGATCTTTCACATGGCTATCCTTTTTCATTTTTATGGAGCGGGCATTTCCATATTGGATTATCTGGATGGCGCCATTTATGATACTACTGATAGGAACAAAATCTGAATATAGTAGGGTGAATGTGCTTTTTGAAACGCTCTTAGAAGCAGGTTTTACCTTTATGATGGCCTATGTGTATTATTGGGTATACCTTGCCAAGGGAGTTTTTGATAAATTGCTGCTCAAGGGATTGTTTTCTGATTCAAATTATGCAGGAAAGAGTTTTAAAGATATTGTGGAATGGCTTCATTTAGAAGTTTATTTTCCGGGGGTGTGTGCGCTTACCGCTGTGTTGGCAGCTACAATTCTCGTGATTAATAATCCATGGTGTAAGATATTGCCAAGTGACATAGATGGAGGCATTGTATGCTCTGAAACGTTTTTAAGAATAATGCGTGGATGTTTAATGCTGCTGTTCTTTATTGCATCCATATTATGCAACGTTGATCTGGGATTTTGAATAAAGAAAGCGTGAGGTGGATTTTAGGGTGACATATAATGTTGTGAACAAGATTCGATCAGGAAAATATTCTTATGTATGCCAGTTGATGATTATAGGATTAATTGGCTTTATTTTTTTACTATACAGAAGCCGTTATGGAGTGGATTTATCAGATGACGTATGGTATACTGCTGATCCTTACTGGGTTGCAAAGGGTTCAATTCCTTATGTGAATAATTGGTCCCAGGCTAGCGGATTTACACTGCCGTTATATATTCTATACTATTTCTTTTTGAGATTTCATAGTGGCAACGAAGGCATTATTTTGTTTTCTAGGGTTTTATACAGTATTTGGAAACCAGCTATAACTGTACTATCATTTGGGTTATTTAAGAAGTCGGGGCTTAAAATTCATAGTTTATTGGCGTTACCCATAATTGTTTTTGAAGCGTTAGAATTATTTGCCATAAATTATAATACTATTGGGATTACATATTCATTGCTTGCTTTCTCGATACTTTCACTCTCATTCAATGGAGATGACGAGGCATCAAGAAAAAGACAATATATCTATGGATTGATTTGTGGACTTGTAATGGGAAGATGCGTTATAGGCACTCCTGCAACTGTAGTAGTGTGTGGGGTTATTGCAGCTGTTTTATTATTTCAGAAAGACTTTAAGACTTTTTGGGGATTCATTATTGGTGGAGTTATAGCGACCGTATTGGTTATACTGTTTTGCTGTATAAAAGGAGGTATCAATAATTTTTTATTAGGATTAAAGTATTTTTTTAGGGATCAAAGTTACTATGATGTGATAGATACGCGGGGGGTAAATCCGGTAGAAAATACGATTTTATTGTTGAAATACTTGTGGCCTGCTGTTATTGCAGTGGGAGGTGTGGCAGCAATAAGTATTTTTCTTAAGCAACAGAAACTATTAGCTAATAGAATAATCATGTGGATTTCATGCGGTGCTTTCATTTGCTCGTTGGGGTTCTTGATAAAGTACTCTGGAACTGGTTTGAGTATGATTAGAACTACGAAATACGGATGGTATATTGTCCTGTTATTGAGGTTTCTTGACTACTCAGATGTAAAGATAAAAAGAAATATTCAATTTATTTCTTATTATGTTATCAGTATGCTACTTATACATATTCTTCAAGGATATACCACTGCGTACGGCTTTATGGGAGGAGGACGTTCCTGGTGGAATTTCAATTCTTTTCTTCTTGGTGGATGTTGTATATATCTGTGTTTCTTGGATGTATATAGGACGGATGACTTCAAGAGAAATTCTTGTTATTGGGGAATAGTCATAAGTGCCTTCTTTGTATCAATTATGATGATGCGAGGAGCTAACATGTATGCATTTAGAGATATGTCCGTACCGCAATTAACATGTAAAGTTAATTCGGGAGTATGGAAAGGATGTTATACTACTGAACAAAGAGCTAAGATGATAGTCGAGTTGGAACGAGAATTGAGGGCAAGAACAGACGAAAGTGATCAAGTTCTCGGATGGGGAGATTGGGCATGCTTTGTTCATTTGCTATCTGATGGAGAACTATGTTCTCCAGGACCATTGGGAATCGGGGCAAAGAGTGGATTTGATTATTGGCATATGTATCAGGTTGTACCTGATAAAATATTTGTTAATATAGATGAGACTGATAGTCGCCAATTGATGACTGATTCGCATCCTGAATGGATTTTTATCTCTAACTTTTATGAGAAAAAGGACGAGGTATTGTTTTCGTTGTATGATAGTACAGGAGATCCTGAGAAATATAGAATGATTGAATATGATATTCGTGATCATGAGGGCGCATTATCATATGTTGATAAAATTGCTACAGAAGTGGATGGTTTCTAAAAATGATTATTATTTATGCGATAGCTACTTCAGCATGCCTTTCCAAGTTGTTTAATGGAAAAATGGAGAAAATTATTCCGGGAATGTTATCGGTAATGCTAGTTATTGAATATGGAATGAGACGTCTGAGACTGTTTGAATACTATGATCTTTTCAAAATATTGGCAGCAATCATTTCTATTGCTGTTTTGATTATTGCTAGAAGGGATATAAGATTGGTTATTGGCGAGCTTATATCTTCTCCTGCGGTAGTCACCTGGATTGTTGCGAGTGTTAGCTTGCGATTCTATTATTTTTATAATGCCGAATGCGTGAGGCTATTTGATAAAAATATAATAATTATGGGATTGATGTTAATAATGATGGGGGCAACTAGATGGGGAAAATATAAGAGTTTGATTATTGGCGCTATTGTAGCCATCGCGATTTATTTGACTGCTATAGAGAATGAGTTTATCAGTGATAATCGTTTTGTGTTGGCAGGGCTAGTAATATCGTGCTTCTTATTCTCTATATATAAGTATTTTACTTGTAAGGATATTGCTTACTTGTTTGTTGCATGTTTACATTTTGGGGCAGTTTTTACTACGGGAAGGATGAGCATTCTTTTACTTGCGGCATTACTGATAGCTGCACTTTCCGTTTATCTGATTGATATTATGGATAACAAGATTCTGATGAGATATAGTGCCAAAGGGCTTGTATTATCAATAGTTCTTTGCTTTGGAATGGTAATTACAGCAATAAGCAGTAATCTCATGATAGGTGACGATATTTTTAGGAAAGATGTGTTGTTTACCTATTTGGATTCTGTCTTTACAATTCGCAGATACTCTTTTGATCTGGTTATCCATATTCCGGTAAGTTATTTTTTGATTTTGAGCATTTTGGCCTTTGTGATAGTTGGTATTTATTCGAATAAGAAACAAACGAATATGTTTTTAGTAATGAATGTAGGAATAATCGCTTATGTTATAGCATTAGGAGTGCTATATGTAGGAATAATGGCATATCACAATTTCCAAAATGGAGAGTATTTGACTGGATTTGAACAATATATCCAGATGCCGGTGGTTATGGTACTTTTATTTTGGGGATGTTATATTAATGGCTTTTTTGAAGAAGGAATGAACTCATAATGATGATAATTGGAGTTTTGTTTTTGGCAGCAGCTTGTGCTGTTCTGCTACGTGAAAAAATTGAGAATTTTATAGGTGCATCAATCATTGCTACTACCATAATGGCTTATATATTTGCAAGGATGGGGATTATTCAAGCAGGAGTTTGGGTTTCTCATTTTGTTTCTCTTTTGGCATTTGGATTTGTTGCTTACATGATTGTCTCTCAAAAGGGGAATGTGACTGCATATATACTTACACCCGGACTTTTAGCTTTTGCAGTTATTTCTTTTGGGCTATTTATTTTTAATTTAAATGTAGATGCTGCAGAGAGTCCTGACTCATTATATTGGGTGTCAATTGTGAAGGGAATATATTATTACGATGATTTTTGGAAGGGATATAGTATTCACACTCATCCACAGTTTGTGGCAATTTGGGGATATCTATCCATGAAAACTTGGCCAGAATGGTCGGATATGGTTTTAGTGGCTACGAACAATATATTAAAGGTAAGCTTATTTTTTCCGTTGTTTTCATGCATTAGTTGTTCAAATGAGGATGATGAAAAAAAGGATTTCCTTATTAGTAACATCCTAGTGGCAATCATCATTGCTATCTTTCCGTTTATTTCTGGTAGTGATGAGTATTCTATTTATTCTACTGACCTTATAATGGGAATTCTGTTTGGAATGGGGATAGTCCTTTTCATAAGGGCTGTTTCAGAGCAGAGGAAATCCTTTTTCTATATAGCATTATTGTACTTGAGTGCAGCTACTGTAATGAAAAGAATAGCAATAGTAATATTAGCTATGGTTATGTTGTGGCTTTTCTACATCTTGATTGAAAAAAAATTAAAAGAGCTTATTGCTTTATATGTTATTGTTCCGTTTTTAGTATATTATGTGGGGGCTGGTTCTATTAAGTATGCACTTACTCTGTTGGGGTCGTTGCTGGCAGCAGGAATACTGAGATTTCTAGTGGTAAAAAAATCAATAAAAATGAATGCGGTTGTAATTGCAATCTCAGTATGTATAAGTGTAGGTGTGGGGTGGGTAGCCTTGACAAAATCATCTGAAAAATATACTGAATTCGATCAGCTATCAATTGCTAAGCTGTTTATCAAAACGCTATTTTCTGCCAATGATGATTATTTTTATGTGGGCGAGATGATTCGATTGTCTACCATGGCATTTATTCTGCTTATGATTGGACTCTTTGGGGGATTGTTTTTTTTGAAAAGGGAGTCTTTCAACCAATACGAGATAACAGCTTTTGGAGGAATATTGGCTACAACGGCATTATATTTGATAATGATGTGTTATTTATATATGACGCAAATTGGCAGAGCCAGTGGAGCTTTATTTAGGGAATCTTTGCTTGGATTATCTCGCTATATGAAGATAATACCAATGATCATTGGGTGCTATTTCCTTTATCTGATTATTAGCAAGTGTAAAGACTATCGGAGTACTTTGATATTGTTACTATGCATAATGTTGTTTTGCAATCTGAAGAATCTTTCTGACTTTATTTTTATAAATGAAAATAAAACTGTTTTCTCAGAGCTGGAATTGGCAGGAGTAGAGCTTTCTGAGGAGGATAATGTAGCATATATCGATATGGGGATAAGGGATTATTTCAGGTCATTCACGCTCTATTGTTTCCCCTATAAAGTAACAAATGTTGATGAACTGTCGTACACGTATAGAGAAGCTAATAATGCAGCATATGTAACTCAGAATCAGCTAAGAGAAATAATAAAGGACTGCAATTATATGTATATCAATAATGCGAATGAGGAATTTACTTTACGCTATGCTGAAATGTTTGCTGATCCAGATGATATTCATGTAGATAAAGCAGTCTATATTGTTGATGAGAAAACAGGTCTATATAAACTGATTAATCATAACTAAAGGAAATGGTTGAGAAATAAATGGAAATGATTAAACTAAAAATTCTGGCTAGGAATTTATATTGGGACCTGGTCGAGCATAGGATGTATGATGCAAAGAGGTTGTTTCCCGAAGAGATTAGTAGTGACACTTCTTACCATATTTTTAGAGATGAATATAATGGGATGTTTTCATATGTGGAAATGTGCCTTAGGTACATTCATTATGCTATTAGAAACAATTATTATCCCATTATTGACATGACAGGATGTACAAGTCCGTTCGTGAAAAAGGGGGAGGAAGATACTATCAATTGGTGGGAATTGTATTTTAAACAACCCTTTTTACGGGAGATGCCTGCATCTTTTTTCTCGGAAAATAAAAAATGTGAATACGAAGACTCAGTTAGTTTCCCATACGGAAGAGAAGCAGTTTTGCTAAAAAAAAGCAGATGGTTTTGGGGAAACATGTATGAAAGGTATTTTCACTTAAACGAAGAGTCTTCCAGATACGTTGAAAATGAACGAAATAAACTATTGGGTTCAAAGAAAGTATCAGTGTTGGGGGTAAAAATTCGAGGTACTGATTATAAGATTGCTACAGGACATCCATTACAGCCTCCGGTCGATCGAGTTATTAGGGAAGTAAAAAAGATTCAGAACAGATATGACAAAATATATTTGGCTACAGAAGAGTATGCTAATGTAAGGCTGTTTAAAGAAATATTTAAAGACAAAATTATTGTTAATGAGGATAATACATATTTTGATGTGGATGATGACAGCAAGTTGAGCAATACTATGTTTGAAAAGAATGGCTCCGAATACCAAGCGGGATTAGAGTATTTAAGCTCTATAATGATCCTGGCTGGTTGTGATGGTCTGGTTGGAGGAGTTAATGGTGGGACAATCGCTGCGACATATATTAACAATGGAAAATATGCGGATTTAAAACTTTTATATTATGGGATAAATAAGTGAAATTATGGACAAACAAACTACTAGACAGTCGACTTTTGAGTTGATTCGTATAATAAGCGTGTTAGGAATAACTGGTCTTCACATATATGGTCAGATAAAGAATCAGCTATCGATGCCTAATGTATATGTGGAAATATTGTATTGTGACATATTTGCTATGGCAGTGCCTATGTTTCTGCTGATATCCGGATGGTTTTCCGTGACCTTAAGTACAAGGAAATTGGCAAGTCTTCATCTAATGGTCCTCACCTATTCAATTTTGGATTTTGTAATCCGATATTTGATGGGAGATTCTGTAGGCATAAAGGATGCTGTGAGAGCGGTTTTTCCTATATTATCTTATAGATTCTGGTATTTTAGCTGTTATTTTCTTTTGCTTATTTTTTCTCCGGTTGTGAATTATATTGTAGACAATCTACCAAAGAAACTATATGTCGGGACTATACTGGTATGGATTATTGTTGTTAACACAGTTTCTGCTTTTCCGACATTTGGATTTGTTGATGATTATTTGTGGAAGGTATTATTTTATTATTTCTCGGGAAGATTCCTCAGGATATATGGGTTGCATTTTTTTAAGAATAAAAAGACATATCTGATAACTGGTATACTTTTGGTATTGGCTACATATGCAGCGAATATGCTACTTACACTGATTTTAGGAAAAGCTATTACTTGGTTTGCATCAGACGTTTTTAGTATCAAGGAAATAAGTGCTATTTTCATTTTTTACTATTGTTGTAATACTTCGTTTACATGCAAACCTTTGAACAAGATTGCTACATTTGTTCCAGCAGTATACCTAGGAGAGTCTTTGATTAGGTTTGTCATTGAAAAGCATTTCAGGTATGATTTATTTTATAATTCATCATTGATGATATTTGTGGTATTTGGAATAGCTATTGTTACATTTGCGGTTGTGGTAGTTGTTGAAAGTGTTAGAAGATTTGTCTCTACTCCGTTGGAAAAGATTTATGTAAAGCTGCTAGAAAAATTGAAAATAGAAAACTGTTTGAAAAAAATAATCGATAAAGTATGATGATATCAACGAAAAAGGAAGTTACAATTGAAGAACTGGTTTACCTGGCGTACTTTGCTGTTATGCTGGGAGCTAAAGCGATTGGTTTATACGAGGGGCAGTTTTGGTACAATGTCTGTCTCCTTATTGGTGGCGCCCTTTTTGCGGTAAAGATCCTTATTACAAAGCATTCTCCTGCAGAGTATCTGTTGATGATTTTACTTATGGCCTTGGGAACTGTTATTTATTTACAGTCCGGTGAGAAGTCACTTTTGATCTTTCTGACTATGATGTTTGGCGTGAAAAATGTTTCTCTGGATAAGGTGTTTAAGACCGGATGCGTTATTTGGCTGACTTCTTTTGTTTCAATGTATGTGTTGGCAGTAATCGGAGTTATCCCGGAAAGGGCTTTTGTATTGGAGAGATACGGATGGCCTCCAATTTTAAGGCATAGTTTGGGATATCCTCATCCTAATACGCTTCACGTTACATATTTTATTCTTTGCCTTCTCTTGCTCTATTCCTTACGGACATTATCCAGAAAATACCTGATAGCAATTTCGGTAGTTTTGATGCTTGGAAATTGCTACGTGTTCTTATACTCATTAAGCAGAAATGGTTTTTTGATAAGCACACTATTCATTTTTCTTAATCTGTATTTTGCACTGAGGGAAAAACGTAGCAGGCTCGAAGATACGCTGATAAGATTGATATTTCCAATTAGTGCTCTGGTTCTTATTATTTTCCCATTGATCGTGAAGGGAAATACATTTGAAATTCTAAACAGAATTTTTGCAGGAAGATTTGTCTTTACTAGACATTTCCTTACTTATGAACCTCTTAAATTGTTTGGGATAAGGGAAATACCTGTTCCGCAGTCACATTATGTCATTGACTCTTCATATATTTACTTGATATTCAGACTGGGACTGGTGGCATTTGTTTTGTATTTTATTGTGATGCTCTGGTTCGTAAATGATCTTATAAAGAATGATATGAGGGCTGAAATGGCAGTGGTTTTGGCACTTACTGTTGGTGGTATAAACGAGACTTATCTGTTTAATCAGTCCTTTAAGAATTTTATATTCTTGTTTCTTGGGCTTTTCATGTATGGGAAGATGGCGGCTATTAAAGCAAAAAAGCCAGTTGTTATTTTTGAGGAGATCTTAGGCTTTGGCATCGGTAAAAGAATGGTAGCAATTCCTGCAAGAGATAATAAAAGTAACAGGAAAGTACCGGTTAACATCTGGGCTTTTTCAGCAATTTTACTTATCTTTGTTGGATTGATCACAAGCATTCTTTATATGTCTGTGACTACTACGCCTAAAGATATATATCTGCCTGAGGAAGAAATACTTCCGGGGAAAGCGGAAGAGTTATATCTGACGGAGGAAGATATAGCGGAACTTAAACATGAAGGCAATATAATACGAGGGTACGTGGATGAGAATACCCCTATGTACCGCGTGTATCGGAAGGGAACCGTTAAGGTTGAGTATTTCAGATACATTATAAGCTATGGCCTTTGGGCAGGAAGCGTTGTTTCGATAGGCTTTTTGCTTATCTGGACAGCCAGAAGCAAGGTGAGATTTCTTTTAAGGAATCGTCAGATAGGCAGTGATTATAAGGAAAATGTCCTTATTGTCCACAATTATTATAGGATCCCGGGGGGAGAAGATGTTGTTGTGGCCAATGAGAAGGAGCTTCTGGAGAAGAATGGACATAAGGTCATCCTGTATTCCAGAAACAATTCAGAGGCTGGGGATCACGGCTTTCTTCAGAAAGTTGGCCTTGCATTTGTATCCATATTTAATTTGAGAACCTATAGGGAAGTATGTAGCATCATTGAGCGTGAGAGAATAGATGTTATCCAGGTACATAATACTGTTGCATTGATTAGTCCTGCTGTATATCTTGCAGGCATCAATCATGGTATACCTGTTATTCAGACAATTCATAATTTTAGGCTTGTATGTCCAAATGGTGTCTGCTATATAAGAGATCATGTCTGTGAGAGATGCCTGGAACATGGACTTAAGGCTTCACTTCTTTACAACTGTTATCGTGACAGCAAACTTCAGACCTTTGTCTGTGCTCTCACAATGAAAATTCAGCGCCTGCTACAGACCTACAGGGCAATCTATTATATTTGCCTTACTGATTTTAACAGGCAAAAGCTACTGGCTCTGAAACAGATCAAAGAGGATAATATATTCATTAAGCCTAATTTCACAACTATAGAAGACAAGGGCTTAAGTGCTGTTGACAGAAAGAGGCAGATAGTTTATGCCGGAAGAATAGAGAAGATAAAGGGTGTGGACATTCTTCTTCAGGCCTGGATGAAGCTTGGAGATAAGGCTCCCAAACTTATTATTTGTGGTTCGGGAGAGCTTGAGGGATGGTGTAAGGAATACATATCCAATAATGAGATTGAGAATGTGGAGATGCTTGGACAGATATCTAACAGTGAGGTTAAGAAACTGATCGGCGAATCCATGGCAATGATCTACCCTACTCAGTGGTACGAAGGTTTTCCTATGGCTGTGGCTGAAGCCTATGTTATGGGTACACCAATCATAGCTTCGGATATAGGAAACGTGGGAAACCTTGTGGATGAGGGTATCAGTGGACTTAAGTTTAAGAGCAATTCTGTAGTGTCTTTGGCAAAAGCTGTGGAGAAATTTGCTGAGTCTCCAATAGTTCTTCCGGAAGAGTATATGACTAAGTACACTGCAGAAAAAAATTATGTTATGTTGAAGGGGATTTATGAAACTGTTCGGAGGAGAACTTACGAATAAAAAGAGAGACTTTTCGCTGGACCTGCTAAGAGCTCTTTCCTGCATTATGGTAATGGGAGTTCACATAGGACAGCGGTTTAGTATTCCCGGAGCTTTGGGGAGATTTTTTGAGAAAGGATCTACCGGAGTAAGCTTTTTCTTTATTCTTAGTGGCTACCTGGCCTTTGTTTCCATGGATAGAATATATGAAAAGGATGGGATTTCCTTCAAGGGAACTTTGAAGTTTTGGGTGAGGAGATCCCTTCACGTTCTGCCATTATATTATCTTTTGATGCTGTTTTATTTTATATTCTACCTTGCTATTAAGGGCATTCCTGGCGATGAAACAGGGCTTTACTGGATCAGGTATATCTTTATGATAAACCTCTGGGTTCCTGCGGAGGATGTTTTCTGGACTAACCTTGGTGCAGTATGGAGTATCAGCGCTTTCATGCTTTTTTATCTGCTGGCTCCGCTTTTTTATGCGCTGATCAGAAAATATTGGGTTGCATGGATTGGAGTCCTTGGTTTTTATGGAGTCTTTAAGTTAACAGATTCTGTGGGGACAGGAAGGATTCCTGTAAGATATATGTTCTATTTCCTGATTGGCATTCTTGTTTACCTGGCGATAAAAGAGGAGAAAGAACTGGGATTGGCGGCAATCCTTAGCTTTGTAATCCTTTTCTGTTTCCTGGCCGGAGGCGGAACGGCTCTTATCACGCCGTTTCTGGCAGCACTGTATATCATTGCCTGCAAGGGCAAGACACTTAGCGTTCGCAAGGATAGCATCATGGTTACGCTGGTTACTTTCATCAGTACCATTTCATACTCCATCTATCTGGTACACGCCGGAGTACTGGCTGTTCTTGATCGTGTTGGTATAACCAGTGCATTTACTTATATTCCGATTTTTGCAGTGCTGACATTGATCTTATCTTATATCACTTATAATCTTGTAGAAGTTAAGTTCGCCAGATGGTTAGAAGGCGGGATTTTTGACCGATTGGGCCTGTGATGGTAGAATTGGTTCGAGAAAGCAAGTGATTTCATAGGAGAATAGGTATTATGTGGGAAATATTTGATGATTCCGGCAAGACTCTTGCCATAGTGATAAAACATGATTACGATAAGCCCGGTATTACCTTTTGTACACCGGACGACTTCTCCCAGCAGCTGGCATATATGCATCATCCTGTCGGACATGTGATATTGCCTCATGTTCACAACGAGGTAAAGCGTGAAGTCCTTTTTACCAAGGAAGTCCTCGTCCTTAAGAAGGGAAGGCTTCGTTGTGACTTTTACACAGATGCTCATGAGTACATCAAGTCCATTGAACTTGTGGGAGGAGATGTGATACTTCTTGCCTCCGGAGGACATGGTTTTGTGTGCCTTGAAGAGACTGAAATGTATGAGATCAAGCAGGGACCATACGCTGGAGAGATGGACAAGACAAGATTTGAGGCTGTAAGTGATGACAGTCTGAGGATAGTTGATGAAGGAAGCGCTAATGAGTGATAAAGTTTACAGAGTTTGTGAGCCATTTTTAAATGGGAATGAAACAAAATATGTTATGGATGCAGTTTCTACCGGATGGATATCCAGTAGTGGTGCTTATGTGAATAAATTTGAGGAAGCATTTTCAAGCTATTGCGGAGTGAAACACGGCATTGCTGTTTGCAATGGTACCGTTGCGCTTCACCTTGCCATGGCAGCACTGGGAATTGGGAAGGGAGATGAAGTTATAATTCCTTCCTTTACTATGATCGCGACAGCTTTTGCTGTTTGTTATACAGGGGCTGTTCCGGTTTTTGTGGATGCGGACAAGGATACATGGAATATAGACGTTAAGAAGATAGAGGAAAAGATAACCTCTAAGACAAAAGCCATCATTCCTGTTCATGTGTTTGGAAATCCCTGTGATATGAGCGCCATTTGTGATATTGCCAAGAGGCACAATCTGTTTATTGTGGAAGATGCAGCAGAGGCCCATGGTGCAACCTATAAGGGCAGAAAGGTCGGTAGTTTTTCTGATATTGCATGCTTTAGTTTCTTCGCCAATAAGAACGTCACCACCGGCGAAGGTGGAATGTGCGTAACTGACGATGATAGGTATGACAAACTCTGCAGATACTATAAGAATGTCTGCTTCAATCCTGATGGACCAAGGGATTATATGCATCAGGATATCGGCTTTAACTATCGTATGAGCAATATTCATGCAGCTATCGGCTTTGCTCAGACCGAAAAAGCTGACGAATACAAGAAGATGAGAATGGGAAATCATGCTCTTTATAAGAAGTATCTATCAGATGTTCCGGGAGTTCTTTTCCAGAAGGACGAACAGGATTCTGAGAACGTGGGTTGGATGAATACCATAGTTATTGATCCGGACAAGTACGGAAGAACCAGGGATGAGCTGATCGCGCATTTGAAGGATAACAATATTGATACAAGGCTGTTGTTCAAGAGTATGCATATACAGCCATCTCTTATCAAGTATGGCTGTGACTGTAGCGGGGGGTATCCTGTTACAGAGTGGCTGTCTGAGAATGGATTCTATCTGCCAAGTGCTTCTGATCTGACTGAGGAAGATATTGCGCATATTTGTAGTGTGATCAAGGATTTTGCAAGATGAGAGTAGGAGTATACTTCGACGATGTGACACCTGAAAAGGGTGGGGCTTCCAGCATACTCAGGACCATTGAAGATGAACTGAAAAAGCTTAAGGAAAAGTATGATATCCTGATATGTTTCAATGGAGGCATGAAATTTCCATATAAGAGTGTTCGCGAAGGGATGACTTATATCAACGTCGATCGGATGAGATATAAGAGTATCCCTAAGATGTTTTTTAAGAATACTGTAAATGGCATCAGGAATATGGGACTGAGGCTCTTTTATCATGCCCCCAGACATTTCAGGGAATCTTACATGGACTATCTGGCAGAGACAGAGGATATTGATATCTTTTGGTTTACCTATCCTGCCAATGTAGATCTCACAACTCCGTTTATCTACACTATCTGGGATATCGGACACAGAGTAATGCCTGCTTTCCCCGAGACCACAAAGCCAATGTACAGATGGAATGGTCATGAGGAGCAGTGCGAAAGGATGCTTGCTAAAGCGACCTTTATTCTAACAGGTAATGAGACCGGAAAGGGTGAGATTCTCGCAAATTATTCCGTTATGGAGAATAAGATCAGGATTGTGCCATTCCCGATCACCTTTTTCTGCTATGGAGAAGAGGAAAGGCCGAAATTCGAACTTCCGGGAAAATACTTCTTCTATCCGGCACAGTTCTGGCCTCATAAGAATCATATCTGTATTGTTAAGGCAGTTTCATATCTCAGGAAAGAGAAGAATATCGATGCCCACGTGATTCTGACAGGGTCTGATAAGGGCAATAAGTCATATATTCAGAAGATGGTCAAAGAGCTCGGCGTGGAGGACCTTATCCATTTCGCTGGCTTTGTTTCCTATGAGGAGATGAAGTTTATCTACACTCACGCTGCCGGAACTATCTTTGCGTCTCTCATGGGGCCCAACAATATACCTCCTATCGAGGCGGTTTATTTGGATTGCCCACTTATGATCACTGATATTCCGGGACATGTGGAACAGATGGGCGATGGGATAATGTACTTTAATGGATATAAACCCAATGAACTGGCGGCTCACATGGAGAAACTGTTAACAGATGCATCTGCAAGAGATGAAGCATTGAGAAGGCAGTTGATCAAAAAGAAGGAATTTGAAAGTTACGACTATGCAAGCGGCATTATCAGCATGCTTGAAGAGTTTGAACTTATGAGGAATACATGGAAACAGTAAGCAAAGAACAAAAAACTGACAGATTGCTGGCTTTGGTATTCATAGTCTTTACTGTGGCCAGCATTTTCTGTCGCCTTTTCTATGGCTGGGATCAGGATGAATCCTACAATATCCTGCTGGCTCAGAGGATAGCTGATGGAAAGATCATATTTAAGGATATGTGGGATCTTCATCAGACCGCAGCTATTTTTCCTTCAGTGTTTTGCAGGGCATATGTGGGAATATTTCATACTACAGATGGTATAGCCGTGTTCCTTCGCGGAATGTCTGTGATTCTGCAGATCATAGTGGCTGTATACACCTTTTTTGTGGTACGTCGATTTTATGGAGATAAGTGTGCTTTTTGTGCCGGCGTGGTAGTTGCCAACCTTCTTCCAAGGGCAACTCAGGAAACGGAATACTCTACTGTAGCTGTATGGGGATGTCTTATTTGTTCGCTTCTTTTCTTTGAGATGAAGAGGCGGGGAGTGAATTATGGAAAGATTATAATTGCAGCAATTTTTTATGCTGCTGCAGTTTATTCATATCCAACCCTGATCATCACGGTCCCTTTTGTGGCACTGGCTTTGATCTTAGTGATTTCTGATAAGAGGGCTGAAGGCTTTAAGATTGCCCTTGTCTTCTTCGGGGTATGTCTGGTATGTGCCGGTATTTTGTTTGCATACCTCTTTTCGCACATGACAGTGGAAGAATTTCTCAAGATAGTTGGGGAGTTGGGAAAGAACGATGACCATTTGGTTTATTTCAAGGGACTTTGGCCGGTATATGCCTATAAGTCTGTAATAAGAATAGTTGCTATGATCGCAATCTCGGCCATGGTGAAGTTTGCGATGAAGTGGATGTTCAAAGTAGATACACAGATCATAAATGTTTTCTTTATCATGACGACGTTATTCGTGGTATTGGTGAACATAATCGGAATAAGACCAAGTGGACCATTTGGGCTTCTGGAGCGTTATATAGGAGCAGTTATTCTTGCTGCATTTTCAGGGATAGAAAAGGAAGACCGGGATTTTACTCTTATCCTTGGAGGAATGGGGATATTTGTTTTCCTGGGGGTTATCATGGGATCCAATCTGGGAATGAACGAAAACGCAATGTTCCTGGAACTATGCATGATCTGCATGGTGGTGCTATGTGTTAAGAAGCTGGAGGGGCTTAAGGCTAAGGAACTGTTTATTGGCAGAACTGCCATTGTTGTTTTTATCCTTGGAATAGCTTTTTCTACAGGCTATTTTGTGAGGATTGACAGTACAAAACCTGCAAATATATTCCAGTGCACAGCTGTTATGGAGAAGGGGCCTATGAAGGGCATTGGAGTATTTCCTGAGCAGAAGGAAAGGTATGATGCTCTCGCAGCGTCTGCGGCTTCCATTACAGAGTCAGGTAGGCTCTACACTCTTCTTACAAACGATGCCATAACTTATTATTTTGTAAATGGTGATTACATTTCTGCCCAGTATGCAGCTACAGCTCAGTACTACAATGAACAGTGGGTGGATTTCTATACTAAATTTGATCGCAAATTGCCGGATGAGATGTTGGTGAATAAGTATAATTATCCTGAGCTGTCGGAATTGGAAAAAACAGTATTTGGCAAGTGGGTCATGACTGAGTATGTTTTGGACTCACAAAAATCAGATGATAGTTTCTGGGTATTTGGCCTAAGCAATTGATAGGGCAAGAGGATACGGTATGATAAAAAAGATTTTAATGGTTTTGGACAGACACCAGAGATCAAGGGTGTATCTGCTTCTTCTTATGATCCTGGGAGGAGCTTTTTTGGAAACTTTTGGTGTTTCTGCCATCCTTCCGCTGGTTTCGGCTGTTACAGATCCAAGTATTATTGAGACAAACAAATATTTTAGTACCGCTGCTAATTTTCTGAACATACATGACAGTAAGCTATTTATTCTTGTGATGGCTATAGCTCTTATAGTTGTATACGCCATAAAAAATGTATACCTCATTGTTCTCAACGTGGCGCAGAACCATTTCTATACCAACAATTTAAGACGTATGTCAGTGCGTCTGATGAATTGTTATCTGCATCAGGGTTATCTTTTCCATGCAGACCATAACGTTGCGGAGCTGGAGAGAAATGCCAACAGAGATGTTTCCAGTTTCATGTATGTTCTTAACAACGTTTTGATGCTTATCACTGAGTCTTTGGTATGTATTTTCCTGACTGCATTTCTTTTGCTGACAGATGTCTTTACCACATCACTTATGATAACGATGCTGGGTGCATTCCTTCTGTTCTTTGCTTTGGTAGTAAGGAAGAGACTTAAGTATTACGGTAATTGTTCCAGGGAAAAGGATGCGGACAAGAATAAATACTTCCTTGAGGCTTTTGGTGGGATCAAAGAGATCAAGGCCTCAAGTACAGAGAAGCACTTCCTGAAGAAATATGAAGATGCCTACAAGGGGTTTGCTTACATGGAACAGAAAAAGCTAACACTGACATATATTCCAAGACCACTTATGGAGTCAATTTGCATCTGTGGACTGCTACTTTTTATGGCCATTAGGATCATCATGGGATCAGATGTTAATGAGTTTATTCCTATCATGTCGGTATTTGCAGTTGCAGCTATCAGAATGCTCCCATCCTTCAACAGGGTCAGCGGCTATCTTGGGTCCATCATGTTTTACAAGACTTCTGTTGATGCTTTATACAATGATCTGGTGGAAGCTGAAAGACTGGAAAAGGAAGCACCTGTTTCCGAGGAGGAGCTGATATCAGTTCCCAGTGCAGACATAATTGCGGAGCATATTGATTTTGCCTATCCTGCGAGACCTGATAAGAAAATCCTTGATGATGTGAGTATACGTGTTCCATGCAATAAGTCAGTTGCATTTATTGGACCTTCCGGGGCGGGGAAAACAACTCTGGCAGATCTGATACTTGGAGTATTGGATCCTCAGAGCGGAAGCGTCACAGTGGGAAATGTTGATGTAATAAAGTGCAGAAGATCCTGGCACAGAAATATAGGCTATATACCACAGTCTACATTTCTTATGGATGATACTATCAGGGCAAACGTGGCCTTTGGGCTGGACAGTAAAGATATTGATGATGAGAAAGTCTGGGAGGCGCTTAGGGCTGCCCAGCTTGCAGATTTTGTCAAAGAACAGCCGGATGGAATTTACAGCAGCATCGGAGACAAGGGCGTAAAGATATCCGGTGGACAGAGGCAGAGGATCGGTATTGCAAGAGCTCTTTACAACAATCCAAGTGTGGTTGTGTTAGACGAAGCTACCTCTGCTCTTGATAATGACACTGAGAAGGCGGTTATGGACGCCATATATCAACTTGCCGGTAGGAAGACCATGATCATTATTGCTCACAGACTTACCACTATCAGGAACTGTGACGTGATATATGAGATAAAGGATGGAAAAGCTACAGAAGTAACTTATGATCAGATAAATCAGGAATAATCAAAATGAGTTGGAGGGATCAAAGCTAAAGTCATGCCCATTAACAAGTTTATTGCTACGGCTTACAAGAAAATCGTCATAGTGAACATGCGGGTCATACTTACTTTCCTTTGTCTGATCGCTTTTTTGAGTACCTGTACCCTGAAGTGTGACATATCGGAGACTACATTTTTTATTGATGATTCTTCCGCGAAGAACGGTTTGATCATTTTATTGTTTGTGGCTCTTTTCTTTTGGCTCAGGAAGATAAAATGGGGCAAGAGGATAGTGTTTTTGCTTTTTATCCTGGCCTTTTCGCTGATTTGGGTTTTCGTGACCAGATACACACCAAGATCCGATCAGATGGCCATATTTGCAGGTGTTGAGGCGCTTTATAATGGAGAATACTCTTTATTTGGACCCACCTCATATTTTATGAAAAACCCACAGCAGTACGGATTGGTACTTATTTATTACCTTTGCTCCAAAGTTGTATTTGGAAATTATGTGCTGACGTACCAGATACTTAATGCACTGGCAGTAGTATGCTTCTATAAGAAACTGGGTGATGTCTGTACTCATGTTGGATTGGAGAAGAAGTACCAGACAATTCTATCCTTGATTGGACTTATTTTTTTCCCGCTTGTGATGTATACCTCGTTCCTGTATGGGACATTGCTTGGGCTTGCCTTTGCTGTGATGGCCATAGATTGTGAGATACTGTTTTTTGAAAAGGGCGTTATACAATACGGAGTTTTAGCTGCAGTATTGGCTGCACTGGCTATAGTTGCTAAGACAAATTTCCTGATTTTTGTGATAGCTATGCTTATTTATGCCGCAATAGAACTCCTTCAAAAGATAGATGCTAAAAAATCGGGATTTTTAGCATTGATGGTCATTCTTCTGGTTACCGTTCCGGGACTTCCAAGTAAGATAGTAGAAAATATCACCGGAATACCTGAGGCAGATTCAATTAGCGCCTATGCTTTTATAGCAATGGGACTTCAGGAAGGTCCAAGGGCTAATGGATGGCACAATGGATTTGACAATGACTCTTTTGTGGATAATAACTACAGCGCAGAAGCTCAGAAGGAAGTAGCTATATCAGAGATAAAGGACAGGATTAGTATTTTCAAAAATGACCATGAATACGCTGTAGAGTTCTTTTTGCTCAAGCTTGCTTCACAGTGGAACAATCCTACCTTTGAATGTTTCTGGATAAATCAGGTCTGTGACGCGGATATTGTGCAAAGTGATTTTATCAAAGGGATAATGTCCAAGGAAGGAAGTACCAAGGCATATGGCTTTCTGGACGCTTTTATGCTTGTAGTGTTGCTTGGTGCACTGGCTGCTTTCTGGCTCGAAGATAAGTTTGAAGTGAAGATGCTTACCTTTGCTACGGTATTCATAGGTGGATTCATATTCCATATCTTTTGGGAGGCTAAAGGGCAGTACACTCTTCCGTACTTTGTACTCTTGTTCCCTTATGCTATAAGAGGGTATGAAGTTTTAACGGAAAAGCTTGTTGCTCTTAGGAAGAAACTCTTGACAAGGGACTTTAAATCTGTTGATTACATAAGGATAATGCAGTTTGTCTGTGTATTGGCTCTGATACTTTTAGTCATAGGAGATAAAAGAGGAGCCTTATCTAAAGACACTGAAGCCTGGATACAGTATTTGGAAATGTGATGGTAATTGAGCGCTATGAATAATAAGACACTGATAATTGAACCGAGAGGAGGCTTGGGGAACAGACTACTGGCTATTTCCTCAGCTATTAATCTTGCCAGAGATTGCAATATAGATAAGATAGAGATGCTATGGGACAACATCAATGAATGCGGGTGTAACTACGAGGATGTTTTCTCGAAACTCCCGTTTAATTTCCGTGTTAAGAATCTCAAGTTCATAAATGAATCGTACATGACCATGCTTAAACATGGACAAATAATTAAGGCTGTTTGGAAAGCATGCCAGAGAGGGGCTTTTGCTGTATATAAATTATGCGTAAAGTCTTATCAGTTTGAAGCCAACAGCATTAAAAGCGATGAAGAACAGGCGCAGCTGAAGAAAAAGATTTTGGAGCACAATGGGAAGCGTGTTTTCATAGAAAGCTATAACAAATTCTATGGCGAGGTGGATCTTTCTTTGGTTGAATTTAATACTGAGGTTGTTCAAAAGGTTTCTGAATACAAGGAGAGCCTTGGCGAATACGATGCCATGCATATCAGAAGAACCGATAATGCGGAGGCAATAAAGAATAGCCCAACTGAGCTTTTTTACAACAAAATCGCAGAAATTGTAAAAGAAAAAAACGATGCAAGAATATATCTTGCAACGGATGATTCCGGAATTCTTAAGGATCTTAAGGAAAAGTATCCTGATAACATCTTCTCTGAGGCGTCAGGAGCTGTTTCCAGAAGAACCGCAGAGGGTATACGTTTTGCATTGTATGAGATGCTGATCCTGGCTGGAGCAAGAACTTTATATGGAAGTTATTTCAGTACTTTTTCCCTTATTGCGAATTGTATCGGGAAGAATGAAATGGTAGTACTCCACATAGATAAGAAATAATAAAGCATAAGGACAATAGTGAGATTAATAGTGACAATGTCCAGTACCAGGGAGATTTAAAGGTTACATATATCATTCCGTCATAATTGGCCGGGAGATTGAATGCGACCAGAAGGTTTTCGCTGTCATGTATCGGATACTTATTGCCCTGTTCATCTACGACCTGATAACCGGGATAATTTATTCTCGGGAGTGTTATTTCGATATCGTTTCCGGAGTTTCTTACGTGGAAGGTAAGGTCTAATCCAATATTTTCTATATCTGATACTTCTTCAAAATTTCCTTCGATTTGTCCGGAGAATTGTTCATAGTCTGTAGATATGAAAGTATCTCCAACAATTTCTGCTCGTTTATATTCGTTTGTACCCTTATAAAAATATGTTGTCTCATCTCCATAGTGCTTC
This sequence comes from Butyrivibrio sp. FCS006, assembly GCF_000424525.1. Taxonomy (NCBI): domain Bacteria; kingdom Bacillati; phylum Bacillota; class Clostridia; order Lachnospirales; family Lachnospiraceae; genus Butyrivibrio; species Butyrivibrio sp. FCS006. The sequence continues at coordinate 492,253 of NZ_KE384204.1, forward strand.
ATGGAAGGATTAAATGCAAATAGAGAAGTAAAAACCAATGCTCCAAGAATCGCCAGGGAAAAACTTACATTTATTGCGGATATAAAGGTGATGTGGCTGTTACTATTCTTGTTTTCCAAAGATTGTAGAATATAGCCAAGAAGGAGTGTGAGCATCACACAGGCAATACCCAGATAGCGCCAAGGGAATTCTATTTGTGTGAGTATTCTTGTGGCTCTGAAATCTGCTAATGCATCCCATGGGAAAAAGTTTAACGGCAAAATAAGGAAAAATAAGGATAAAGCAGATAATATTTTTATCTCAGTGGAGGCTCTTTGAGTTAACCAAAGATATAATGAGAAAATTAAAGCAACCATAAGCAGGAGCCCTGGTGTCAGTTGCACATGAGAATTAGGATCTGCGGAAAAGAAAGTAAATATCTCAGCTACACTGAGACACTGATCTTGAATGCGCATTCCCTGCTGCATGTTTTTAGTGGAGAAAATTGTTACGTTTGCAATGTAATCTAAAAACGGAACCAGGAAAAAGGCGCTGGCAAATAGCGCAGATATCGCGCCTATGATAAATGATCTTATGGAGTTAAATCTGAATGTCTTTTTGGCAAAAACTATTACAAGCAGTATGAGTGAAAATCCGACCATGGTGGTAGAGAGTACGTGTGAAGTTACTATTCCTGTCATACCAAGGCCTAAAAGAAGACCGTTGTAAATGTTATTTGCAATTCCCGTATTGTTGTCATCTATTATTCTATAGAATCCGTAAGCTAATAATGGAAAGAACATCAATGCAATGTATTCCCCAACGGAATGGCGAATATATAAATCGGTCATTCTGTATGGATTCAGACAATACGCAAACGTCAAGATGGTAGAAATAGATTTGTCCTTAAATATACCTTCAAAACATTTGAAAGCCATAATTGCTGTGAAAAGGTTGATCACAGTGACAAATATTTTGAATGAAATGGTAACGGAAAAACCTAAAAGCCTTAGAAAGGCTGGAAAATAGAGCATAATATCGCCATAGAATATAGGCAGAGGATAGCCATAGCCATCATTCCAAAAAGAATAAATTCTGGCGGGAAAATGATGAGTTCTTAGTTCCTTTAGGATGCCTTCTATGCGATAAACATGAAAATCAAGGTCGTGTCCGTCACCGTTAAGGCCGCTAAAAAGGAGCGGCAGGCAAGATAAAAAGGTAACAAGGATGATCAGAACCCAAACGTTTTGGTTTTGAGAATCCAATGTTTTATATTTGGCGAAAAGATTATAGAATGCCAGAATAGCTAACAGGAGAACAAAGCCCTTTTTCAGTAGAGCATTTCTCATGAAATCCTGTGGAAAGAAATGAAAGAAAGCAAAGGTAAGAATATATAAAACAACAATGGAACATTGAACTAATATCCTTTTTTTTAAAAGGTTTTTAAAATTCATGGGAGGCCTTCCTCCTTTTAGCATAGCCTTCAGGGATTATTTAGAATGATCAAATCCAAGGTTTTACGTGTTATTAGCAGTTGATTGTTGTATAATACATGATGACAGCCTGCATATTACAACGGGTATTATATAATAACGTGTAGGCACTGTCAAAATAGTGTGACATAGTAAGGAACTGAAATGAACGAGAAAAAACTCGCCCCCGTAGCTGTTTTTGGCTACAACAGACCAGATAAGATACAGAAGTGTGTAGAGGCTCTGGAGAAGTGCGATTTAGCATCATCCACTGAGCTTTATATTTTTGCAGACGGATATAAAAGCGATAAAGATAGGGAGACTGTTGAGGCTGTTCATAAATGGGCTATTTCTTATGAGGCTGATAACCATGCGTTTGAACACGTTAAGGCGGTTGTTAAGGAGAGAAATGCAGGATTGGCAAACAGCATCATTTCCGAAACAACGGATTTATTGAATAAATATGGGAAGGTCATTGTTGTTGAAGATGACTTGATCGTGGCCCCTTCATTTTTGAAGTATATGAACGGAGCTCTGGACTTTTATCAGGACGATAGTGATATATGGGAAATTGCTTCTTATGGCTATGATCTTAAGGCTCTCAGGCACTATAAGCATGATGCATATTTGTCATACCGTGCGAGCAGCTGGGGATGGGCAACTTGGAAAGATAGATGGGACACTGTGGATTGGGAGGTTTCTGACTATGGGGAACTTCAGAACAATAAAGAACTTCAGAAAAAGTTCTGTAGAGGCGGCGGAGACCTTTATCCCATGCTTCAAAGACAGATGCGGGGAGAGTCAGATTCCTGGGCTATCAGGTGGAATTATGCAGCCAGCAAACAGGAGAAGTTGACAGTATATCCGAAGTATGGCCTAGTGAGTAATAAGGGCTTTGATGGGAGTGGAACTCATACAAAAGGCCAAGCCCCGGAGAATATTCTGAACTTTGGTACTGAGGTTAAGTTTGAAAATTTAGCATTGGATTCGCGGATAACAAGAGAGTTCTATCTTCTTCACACAGATACGCTTGATAAAAAGATCAAGAGGAATCTTTCGTTCCAGGGAATCGTGAAGATACTAAGACGAGTGTTTAAGCCGGAGTAAGAAAACAAACGATGAACATAGTTTTTTTGAAGTTATACATAACCAATGAAGTGAATAATGCCTTCTATAACTCCCAGGAGATGGGACTGGCAAAGGCGCTGGTGGAGAAGCATCCGGAGCATCATGTGGATATAGTGATGCTGTCGGAGAGTGTTTCCAAGAGACAGTATAGTAAGCTAAGGGCGGAAGTTTTAGGACAGGATGAGGCTGGCGACATTAGAGTTCATGTCCTTCCGGCAAAGGGCTTTGGACATCATGGCTTTATTGAGCTAGGGATCCTTAAAGAGCTGAAGGCGGACCTGGTGCACCTTCTGGCAGACAATATGTTCTATGCACCACAGGTTATAAGTTATTGTCTAAAGAATGATATTAGGTGCCATCTATATATTGGGACGCTTTTTACGGACAGCAGCAACGGATTGAAACGGGCGGTTTCGAGAGTCATGATGGGACGGAATCTTTCAGCCTACAGGAAAGTTCCTGTATATGCCAAAACTCCTTATGTGCTAAAGCTGCTTAAGGAAAACGGGATAGAGGCGAAACTGGCACCTGTGGGGATCGACCCGGAGAGTGCTCAGGGGCATGATGGAGTCACGGATGTGCTTGAAATACGTGAGCACTATGGACTGCCCTTTGCAAAGAAGATTCTGCTCTTTGTGGGAAGACTTGAGGATTACAAAAGGCCGTTGGAAGCAATCCAATTACTTAGTGATTTGGCTGACAGCTCTTTTCATCTGCTGATGATTGGGGACGGGGAGTTGTCTACGAGCCTGGACGAGCGCATCAAGGAGCTGGGACTTCAGGGCAGAGTGCGCCGTATTCCCAAGATCCCTAACTCTGAGATGAAGGATATCTATCGTGCCTGTGATTTCTTTGTGAATTTCAACAGGGTTGAGATATATGGCATGGCAATCCTGGAGGCCATGGTGAATGGGTGTCCTGTAATAGCCATGAGAGCTCCGGGGCCTGAGTTTCTTATAGATGATGGAAGGACTGGATTTCTTTGCGATTCGGATGAAGAGATGAGGCGGAAGATAGCTCTTTTAACAAGGAATGAGGACCTTCGCCGTGAGATGACTGAAAAGGCCAGGGAACATGTGGCCTCGGAGTTGACCTGGGAGCGGACTGTGGAACTGTTCGAGGACTGGAACTGAAAACTACCTTGACAAATAGCGATAGCAAAGTATTATGGGAAGGACAGAAGATTCAAATGGCGAAGTACAAGAAGTTTGTGTCTGTGGTGGCATATCTGTGCAATGCAGAAGAAAGTGTTGAGAACTTCATAGAAAATGTGATGGGGCAGAGCGAAAGGCTATTTGAGAAGTGTGAGCTGGTGCTGGTAAATGACGCTTCCAATGATGGAAGTCTTGAAAAGGTTAAGGCTTATTTCGAAACGCATCCGGCAAACTTTATGGTGAGTATTGTGAAACTGGCCACAAGGCAGGGACTGGAGACTGCCATGAATGCCGGGCGTGATCTTGCCATCGGGGATTTTATCTTTGAGTTTGATGACATGTTTGTGGACTATGACATGTCAGTTATTGGAGATGCTTTTGAGGAGTGCCTTAAAGGGAACGACGTGGTGTCTGTTTCAGCGGACACAAGGATCAAGCTTTCTTCAAAGCTCTTTTACCATGTATATAACAGGTTCAGTGGAGCACAAAACCCCATTGGAAACGAGACCTTCAGGCTTCTGTCAAGGCGGGCTGTCAACAGGGTCAAGGCCATGGGAGTATATATCCCTTACCGCAAGGCTGTGTATATGAACAGCGGGCTTAAGGTTTCCGGAATCAGGTATACACCTGTTACGGGGCGCGAGGCAAGAGGAGAACACTCCGTCAAGAAGAAGAGGGCAGGTCTGGCAGTGGACAGTTTTATTTACTTTACCAATGTTATGGAGAAGGTCTCGTTGGGAATCAGCGTGGTGTTCTTTATTGTGGCACTTTGCGTGGTGATCTACGTGGCCCAGAGCTACTTTATGGATGAACATCTTGAGTCCGGATGGGTTTCAGTTATGGGATTCTTGTCGATCGGTTTCCTTGGGATTTTCTCTCTGCTTACGATTGTCTTGAAATACCTGTCGGTGCTGGTGAATCTGGTGTTTAAGCAGCAGAGGTATCTGGTTGAGGATGTGGAGAAGATTTCCGGGAATTGATGATGGGAACAATCAATAGTTATGACAAAGTAATAATTGGCGCGGGGCTTTATGGTCTCTATGCGGCCAACTACTGTGGGAAGCGCGGGGAGAAGGTGCTGGTTATTGAGTATGATGATGCGCCTTTTAAGCGTGCTACTTATATTAACCAGGCCAGGGTGCACATGGGGTACCACTATCCAAGGTCTCTTTCCACAGCGCTTAAGTCCGCCGGGTACTATCGCAGGTTTCATGAGGATTATGGGTTCTGCATTTTGGATAAGTTCAGGCAGATTTATGCCACCAGTGAGCAGTTTTCCTGGACTAACGGGCAACAGTTTAAAGAGTTCTGTGCTGCTGCCGGGATCATGTGCAGGGAAGAAGCAATCTCGAGATATTTCAAAGATGGATCTGTGGATGGAGCTTTTCTAACGGAAGAGGACACTTACGATGCAATGATATTGCGTGATTACTTTCTGAATGAGATCGGGAAGATGCCGGGGGTTGAACTTAGGTTCGGAGCGAGGCTTGAGTCTATTTACAGGAGTGGGGATAAGTATGAGGTTGAGTATGGAGTGGCCGGAACTAAGGCTGATGGTACGGGTGCTGGTAACGGAGGAATTGTAGCTGCTACGCCGTATATCTTAAACGCAACTTATGCTTCCTGTAATCAGGTACTGAAGAAGGTGCAGGTGGAAGATGGAGATGGTGATGCAGTTGATTTCAAGCCTTTTGGGATCAAGTATGAGCTTTGTGAAATCATCTTGTGTAAGCCTTCCGATGCGCTTAAGGGGTATGGCTTTACGGTGATGGATGGACCATTCTTTTCCATCATGCCTTTTGGTAAGACGGGATATCATTCGCTGACTTCCGTGACCTTTACGCCACATGTGACAAGTTATGATGAGGTGCCGAAGTTCTCCTGCCAGAACGGAGTGGCATGTTCTCCGGAGCAGCTGGGGAATTGCAATGAATGTCTTAACAGGCCGGCTTCTGCTTTTGAATACATGAGTCATCTGGCAGATAAATATCTGCTTCCTGAATACAGTTACACCTATGAGAAATCTCTTTTCTCCATGAAGCCCATTTTAAAGAGCAGCGAAGTAGATGATTCACGGCCTACGACCATCAGGGTCAGCAGTATGGGGCCTAAATTTGTGAGTGTGTTGTCTGGGAAGATCAATACGGTATATGATCTGGATGAATATTTGGAATAAATAGTTTGGAGATGAATAAATGACGGTAGATATACTTTTTCCGGTGCTGAATGAACACCTGCGTCTGGAGCGGGGAATCAGGAGAACAGTTGAATACCTGCAAGAGAATAGAGAGGTTTTGGAGAGAGAAAGCTCTTTTACACTGACGATAGTGGACAATGGTTCGGATGATGATACCCCGGAGATTGCAAAACGCCTGGTTGATGAGTTTGCGTCTTTGGAAGGGGACTATATCAAGGTCCGGTACTTCAGGCTGGAGCAGAGAGGTGTTGGAATTGCCTTCCGGAAGGGCGTTGAGGAGTGCGTTTCTGACGTGGTTGGATATATGGACATAGACCTTTCAACGGATATCGGATATCTTAGGAAGATGATTGAGATATTCAGGAACAGACCTGACATTGTTTATGTGAATGCCTCAAGGTTTGCCAAGGAATCGGATGTTTCCGGAAGAAAGTGGTACAGGAAGATCACATCCCAGGGACTTCTTATCATCTTAAAGACTGTTTTGAAGATGAAGAGCACAGATGCCATATGCGGCTTTACTTTTGTGAGAAAGCCACAGGCGCTACAGCTGGTGTCAGAGTGTTCCAACGACAACGGATGGTTTTATATGATCGAGTTCCTGCTGAGGGCAGAGCGCGACGGCATGAACATCCTGGATATGCCGGTGGAGTGGGTGGAAGACTACGACACCACGGTTAACGTCCCCAAGACGATAAAGAACTATCTGATCAACATAAGACGACTTAAGAAGGAATTTGACAGGGAAGACAGGATGAGGAAATAAAGGAAATGGAGGAACTGATATGCTGAAGAGAATAGATCTTTCCAGGGATTACCACAAACATAAGGAAGAATATATGGCTGCCATTGAGGCTGTCTGTGAAGAAACGGCTTTTTCCGGCGGCTCTTTTGCTGATAAATTTGACAAGGAATTTGCAAAGTACTGTGGCGTTAAGTATGCAACCGGTGTGAATAATGGAACGACTGCGTTGCAGGCGGCTATGATAGCTCTTGGCGTTGGACCTGGGGATGAGGTCATTGTGCCGGCAAATACCTATATTGCCACTGCCTGGGGCGTGACACATGCCGGAGCCACACCTGTTTTTGTGGATTGTACAGCTGATACCTGGGAGATCGATCCCTCTAAGATAGAGGAGAAGATCACTGATAAGACCAAGGGAATCATAGGGGTGCATCTGTATGGACAGCCTTTTGATTTTGCAGGGGTAAAGGCCATTGCTGATAAGCATGGACTTTTCGTTGTGGAGGACTGTGCACAGGCCCATGGAGCTGAGTTTGAAGGAAAGCGTGTGGGAGGCCTTGGAGATATCGGCTGCTTTTCTTTTTACCCCGGCAAGAATCTGTATGCCTTCGGTGAAGGCGGATCCTGCACTTCCAACAATGAGGAGTATATCGACACAATTAACGTGCTGAAGAACCAGGGATGCCGTGTGAGATATTATCACGAGAGGATTGGATACAACATGAGACTTGAGGGTGTTCAGGGGGCAGTGCTTTCTGTGAGCCTTAAGTATCTTGATGAGTGGACTGAGCGCCGTCGTGTGATTGGAAAGCGCTATATGGCCGGTATCACAAATGATAAGTTTGTGCTTCAGGCACATCCGGAGAATACTGATCCTGTGTTCCATCTCTTTGAGGTTCAGGTGCCTGATCCTGATGATTTCCTCTCTTACATGGCAAGGAACGATGTGGAGTGCAACAGGCATTATCCTGTGCCTTGTCATCTGCAGAAGGCTTATGCAGATCTGGGATACAAGGAAGGAGACTGCCCTAACGCTGAGAGACTGGCTGCTCACTGTGCAACACTGCCTCTTTTTCCGGAAATGACGGACGAAGAAGTTGAGATGGTTATTGACCTTTGTAACAAATACTAAATATCCCTGTGTGTCTATAGGGACATGTGTGATATAATTACGATGCTTGACACAGATAAAGAATTGCTGCTTGCTTCGAGGATTTTTTAGGTATTACAAAAATGAACATAGCTGTTTTATTGACGTGCCATAATAGGAAGGAGAAGACCATTAGCTGTATTAATGGTCTTTCTTTTAGTGATGCAAATATTCACTTTATAGTTGTTGATGATGGCAGCAATGATGGAACAGTGGAAGCTCTTGAAAGTCTTCGTGTCACACTTGAAAAAGGCAAAGAGTTGACTGTCATTAAAGGGGATGGCAATCTCTTTTATTCAGGAGGAATGAGAAAGGCAATGGAGTTTGCCCTACAGCAGGACAGATATGATCTGTATGTGCTGGTCAATGACGACGTCTCATTTGATAGAGGGGTTCTGGATAAGGTTGGAGAATTGCTATTAGATACCGATACGGTTCTTGTAGGAGCAATGAGAGGCAGTGACGGTCATTGCACTTATGGAGGAGTCAAGTATACTAGCGGTATTCACTATAAGATGATAACTCCTGAAGATGATGACAGACAGTGCGATACCTTTAATGCGAACTTTGTAGCTGTACCTGCCGGAATATTTAATAGCGTACCAATAATGGATTCTCACTACAAACATAGTCTTGGGGATTTCGATTATGGTCTGGCAATAAAGAGAGCCGGATACAGGATAGAAGTAATGCAATCTTATGCCGGAATATGTGAGAATAATCCATCAAGTGGCACATGGAGAGATGTGGGACTTTCAAGATTAGAAAGGCTTAAAAGGAAGGAGTCTGTAAAGGGAGCACCTTTTAAGCAATGGTTTTATTTTTTGAATAAGAATTTTGGCCTCTTCTATGCAATACTATATTCTATGACTCCGTACATTAGAATAATAATCGGAAAATGAAAGGAAGTTACAAATACTACTCAATGGGATATAATGAGAGGTAATGGAACGAATGAAGAACAGATCTAATTACCCAATTATAAGGGTTTTCATAATTGATGAAATCGCTATAGTCATGGCAATGGCTATAGCTCTTTTGATACGCTATGGCAGAGATGTAGGTCATTCATTTCTGTACTTTAATGGCGTTTATGTTTCGGTCGTAGTTACTATGTGCGTTTTTCATGTCATTGTCTATCTGCTCTATGACAATGGCAAGCCATCCATATTTGTCCAGGATCCGGTAGAAAATTTTGCTACAGTATTTAAGAGTAGATTTATACTGGTGACTCTGGCTTTTGTATATCATTATGCTGTACGCATAAGCACCGATTCTTCCAGAACTGTTATGGCATCGTTTTATGTGCTCAGCGTCATTATTGGATATGCACTAAGGATGCTATACAGAAGACATCATATACGTAAATATGGTGCGCGTGAGGCGAGAAAAGTTCTTAAACTTGAGTATCCATATCCGGAGGGTGAAGAACTAAAGAGGCAAATTTCAGATGGTCAATATGATGAAGTGCTTATAATGACCAGAGGAGTACCCGAGGATAGTCTTGAGAAGATATTAAAGGAAACAGAAGCTGTCGGTATTAGGACTTTTTGTAGCATATCTGCTTTGGATTATACGGTAAAACCGGGAATAATAACCGATGTGAGCGGATATTCCACAATCCCTGCATTTATCAGAAAAGAGAAGTTCTCAGTATTTGGCATTAATTATTCTATTTCAAAGACTGAAGAAGCTGTATTTCATGTTATCAGACATATTAAAGAATTATCAGGGAAGTATATCTGCTTTTCCAACGTGCATACTTCTGTAATGGGCCGGGAGAATAAGGAATATGCGGATGTGCTAAACGGTGCTGCATACGTTTTTCCTGATGGTAATCCTATAGCATTTCTTCAAAGGAAAAGTGGAATATTAGGTGCGCACAGAGTAGCAGGACCGGATTTCATGGAGCATATGTTCAGGGCTTCTAAGAAAGGTCAGATAACTCATTTCTTCTATGGAGCTAAGCAGGAAACATTGGATGCTCTTAAGACCAGCCTTGAGGCCAAGTATCCGGGGATAATTATCAAAGGTATGTATTCACCGCCGTTCAGAGAATTGACACCGGAAGAAGATCAGAAAGACATCGAGATGATCAATGCGGCTGATGCTGATATAGTGTGGATAGGTCTCGGCGCGCCCAAACAAGAGAAATGGATGAAGGCTCATGAAGGAAAGATACACGGCGTTATGATGGGAGTTGGAGCCGGATTTGACTTCCATGCCGGAACAATAAAGAGAGCTCCGGTGTGGATTCAGAAGATTGGATTTGAGTGGCTGTACAGGCTATTACAGGATCCAAAGAGACTTATCAGCAGATATTTTGTTACTAACATCAAGTTTTTGTGGTATTTAACCATAGATTATTTATTTGGGAAGAGAGTATGAATAGAAAGTACAAAACATTACAAACTTATGCAATTTGGATCATAGATATGGCATGCATTCTTGTGTCATATCTGCTTGCTACGTGGTTTAGATATAATACAAAAAATGATTGGGGAGATAAGACGCTGCACTATATGGTGTGCGTAGTATTTCTCCTGTTTTGTGTTATTTACACATTTCTGGCGGATTGGAACAGAGATTTCATAATAAGAGGATATGTTAAGGAGTTTATCGCAGTCATCAGAGCTACTGCTGTGATGCTTGTTGGATCTTTGGTAGTAGTATTCTTCCTTCAGTGGACTAATATCCTATCCAGAGCTGTTGTAGGAAACTTTGTATGGATGGACATTCTTTTGACATATGTAGCGAGAGTCTTATTCAAGGAGTTCCTGAGAAGACACATCAGTAGTGAGAAGAATGTACAGCGTGTAGTTGTTATATCCGAGAAGGACCTCATGGAGAAGACCATAGAGAAACTGGTAGATAGAGGAACCGGTGTAGGATATAAGGTCGTAAGAGCATACTGTGCTGATTGTGAAAAAGGAGAAAATAACGAGAAATGGATGGTTGGGGATGTCCACGTCCATTATGGAATTCAGGATGTTACAACAAGACTTATTACAGATCCCTTTGATGAGGTCTTTATTAACACTCCCAATATTCCTCAGAGCAAGATGCAGGATATAATCCTGGGATTTGAAGAGATGGGTGTTACCACTCACTACTGTCTTGAACTGCCCAGCGTTGGAAAGGCTGTTACAGAAGTCGGTGATTTCCTCGACTATTCCGTGCTGTCTTACAACATGAACAGGACCAGCTACAAGAGGCTGTTTATTAAGCGTATTGTTGACATTATCGGTGGCCTTGTGGGATTGGTGTTTACAGGAATTATTACACTTTTCCTTGCACCGGCAATCAAGATAGATTCTCCCGGCCCGGTTTTCTTTTCCCAGGTGAGAATTGGAAAGAACGGAAGAAGATTCAAGATTTACAAGTTCAGATCAATGTATATAGATGCTGAGGAGCGCAAGAAGGAGCTTGAAGCTCAGAACGAGATGAGCGGTCTCATGTTCAAGATGGAAAATGACCCGAGAGTAACCAAGGTTGGTGCCTTTATCAGAAAGACCAGTCTGGATGAGTTCCCTCAGTTCCTTAACGTCTTAAAAGGAGACATGAGCCTTGTTGGTACAAGACCACCGACAGAGGCTGAATTTGAGCAGTACAATGAACATTACAGAAGACGTCTTTCTATGACACCGGGACTTACAGGTTTGTGGCAGATAAGCGGACGAAGTGATATTCAAGACTTTGACGAAGTGGTAAAGCTTGACCTTAAGTATATTGATAACTGGAGTCTTACTGAGGACTTTAAGATACTTCTTCAGACTGTGGGAGTGGTATTGTTTGGAAAGGGTGCGAAGTAATAGCGCTATATGGGGATGAGAAAAAAAGACACGACAATGACGGTAACTGCAATTGTGCTCACTGTAATTACAATTGCGTTACTGATTCCATTCATATATGTTTCTAAATATGCATATCCATGGGCTGACGATTTCAGCTATGGCACTGATGCGAGAATGGTTTATTTGAGCACACATTCTGTTCTTAAGACCATTGGAGAGGCTATCAGGTCTACTGCAGCTGTTTACATGGATTGGCAGGGAACATATACATCGTGTTTTTTAATGTCTTTGCAGCCGGCTGTATGGAATATTAAGTTATATCATCTGACCGGATTGATAATGGCGATTTCCATGTTGGGTGCATATGTTGTATTGGGGCTTGTGGTATTTAAAAGACTTTGGAAGATGTCTTTTCCCGGAGCTATAAGCATTTCGCTCCTTGCATATCTGGTATCGGCAGAACGAGTAATTGGTATAGCGGAGGCTTTTACCTGGTATAACAGTGCAGTTCATTACACATACATGAATTCGTTGTTGGTGTTCTTTGTTTCGATGGTGGCACTGTATGTATTTGGCAAGAACCGGGATGAAAGAAAGCCAATCTCGAAGATTGTATTAACGGCATTGCTATGCCTTTTAGGTGTTGTTACAGCGGGATCGAACAATGTGACAGCACTTACAGGAATGCTTGTGATGCTTGTTTTCGGAGTTGCAATTATGGTGCTCCAAGAAAAAGGGCATAAACTGAATTGCTTCTTGGCTTTTCTCCCAATGATGATTGCATATGCGTTTGGCTTCCTGGCAAACATGTTATCCCCCGGAAACAGGGCCAGAGGCGGTACAATGGGAGCCGATATCGGACATTTGGATGTTGTTGATATTTTGGTAAAGGCTTTTAAAGTATGCACCATGGATATTGCTGATAAATTCTCGCTTGAATTATTGGCTGTGCTATTAGGAGTTGGAATTATTGCGTGGAGAGAGCTTCACAAGATTGGTGATAAAGGGCTCAGGTTTTCCTTTGGCATGCCAGTTCTTGTGGTATTGGCAAGCTATTGTCTGCTTGCAGCTATGTATTGCCCAATGCTTGCAGTAGAGGATACTTCAGGTGATATGCTGCAGGTGTTTGGAATTGCTACGGAAATGGCAAGGACTGAGAATGTAGTATATTTCAATATGGTGCTGCTAATGGCATTTGATGTTGTATATTGCCTGGGATGGTTATATCAAAAGGGATTTAGAGTATATTCGCCTTTGGTCGGTGCCTTAGCTGCAGTTGTAGCTGTGATCATCTGTTTATTTGGAATAAGAACCGAGATGATGACGGATAAGGGACAGCATTATCTCACAACAACTGCCATAGATAACTGGAAAAATGGTACGGCAGCATATTACGGATATCAGATGGAGGAGAATACAAACAGATTGATGTCGGAGGATGAAGACGTATACGTCATGCCTTTTGGAGTCAATCCAAATACGCTGTATCCTTATGATGCATCTGATTGGATAGAAGGAACGAGGCTGTTCTATCAGAAGAATAGTGTTACCTATGAATCTGAACCATATGTATTCGAGAGGTAGCAAGGATTTTTAACAACTCTAAGGCAAGCCATAAGGATGCTTTGGAGTTGTTTTTTGTATGTGTGGATTTTGTTTTGTCACAACGGTAAAAATTGAATTAAAATGGAATTAAAATTGAATTAAACTTGAACTATTGCTTGCTGATATGTATAATAGATGATACTATGATGGTACAAAGGGATGTGTAAACATGGGTGTAGGAGTTGAAGTTAGGGGATGTGTAAATCTGTTGTCGATTGCTCTGAGTATTCTATACGAATTTGGAGATGATCACTTTACAGATTTATTTTCTTTGGAAAATTTTGAGGAAGAAGAGGCGAGATATGAGGTCCTTTTAGATGACAAGTGGAATGGTAACCTCACTGAATTTAATACCTTTTTGGAAGGAACTGTAAATAATCTAAAACATTCTAATGAACAATCAAGATTTATAAAGGCATATACAATATCTAAGTGGCTGGATGATAAGTTTACCTATTTAAAACCTTCGAAGGCTGTTGGGATGATCTCCTTGTGGGAACTCTGTTCTGTTAACGATACAACCTATACTGAAGTTGGTGCCCTGAATTCTAATTTTCGCGAGACAAAAATATGGATTAATCCTAAATTCCCTATTCGAACTGTATATGATGTTATGGATCCTGAAAGGCCTAAGAGATTAGCTAACCGTGATTCATTTTATGAGTTAAACGGAATGCTTACAAATTATAGCTATTTCAGATGGGATGGAACCAGAACTATTAAGAATATCATTGTTTCAGACGAGGCAATCCTTGACAAAGGAAATGATAATGTTGTTGTGGCGTTTGCCCCTGTTATTGATCGCAAAGCATTCGATACTAACAAAGTGATACAAAATAAAAGAGGTTATAACATTAGTGCGGAGGAAATAATACTTAAGGATGAAGTCATCTCTTTTGTTAATGAGAGAATAATTGATGACTGGAGGCTGGCATGCAGTGAGGGGGTAGATATAATCTTCATGCCGGAGACTCTTGGAACGTCACGTTTTGATGGCAGTAATCCTCAAAATGTAGAGTGGATTTCGAAGCTTTGCCAGGAGCAGATCAGGAAAGGCGTTGTTGCTCCATCTATCACGCTATGGCCTAGTGTTTGGGCTAATAGAGAGAATGGAATTACTATTACTCACAGTGATGGGAGTGTAATGGGAATTCAATACAAATATATCCCTTATTCAAATACGAAAGAACATATTCAGGAAGCACTTAGAGATTATGAGGAAAAGGAGAATATTATAATTCACATTCCTAATGTGCATAGGATTTCTACACTTATTTGTTCTGAGTTTTTAGCAGATAGTGAGTCTGGGTGGAGTGAAATCCTTTGTAGATGCTTGGGAGTGTCTTTGTTGCTGGTGCCTTCTTATACACCTGGTGAACAGGATTTTTTGAACAAAATCATGGAGTACCTTAATACAGATACTACGATAATGTGGGGGAATTGTTGTGGTGCTGCCAAGAACTTCAACAAGTGTTGTGGAGCATATTCCAAATCAGGAAGAAATACAATGGAAATATTCGCAGGAGGTGATTGCCATGGGAAATGTGATGGAGTTAAAGCGTGTATTTTTGTGGTCAAGATACCACTAAAGCAACCAGTATACAAACAAACAGTTTATGAATCAAAATGTGAGCAGAAGCTGGAATATAAAGATTTATAAAGAATACAGAATGGAGATAATACGATGAAATGGTATAAGCCGGATTTTGATATGTGCGAAGAATATGCGGCAAGTAAGTTTGATGGAATCAGCGATTATATTGACAATAACTTAAATATCTTATTTGAAGACGTACAAGGAGATTCCAAGTCTTTAGGACAGAGTCTGAAATTTGGCAATGCTGTTTTAAAGCAGTTTGAGAGGAAAATATTAGACTCTGAGATATTGAGGACTATATATAAAATTGGCCAGCTCCGAGGTGCAATATTGGCATACAGTCATTCCGAATATGAAAAAAAGAGAGATGAGTATGTATGGAATGATGCCAGTGAGGCATACTCTAATATTAAGCATTTTGATGAAGTTATATTGTATCTGGGGAAGAAGAGGTCAAGCAACCACACAGATCTAAGCAGAGATTTGGACATGCAAGAATCAACAATGACAGAATGCATGAAGAAGATATTAAGCACGGATTATGTTACATCTAGCAGAGTTGGCAGATATAAGGTTTATAAACTTACAGATAATGGAATACGTTATTTTGGATTATTAAAATCAAATGAGAAGAAGATTGAAGATAACAAAGAACGGGTTACTGAGTATCTTGACAGGGGGGATTTGGAAAGCGCTTTAAACCTTCAAAAAATGGATCTTGTTTATGATGTTAAAATTGAAAACAATGAGTTTCGTGATTTGGCGTTGAATGGAGTTTTTGGTACTACCAATAAGAACGAGCAAAAAGTTCGTTTTAATTTTGAACCGAGATTTATAAATGACAGTGAGGAGGTAAATACAAAATGCGTAAGACTATAGAAGATGCTTTTACTACAGAAAGAAGTATCGTGGACGCTTATGTCTTTCTGTATAAAAAACTTTTGAGTGCAAGAAACGAGAAAGACTATTTGGTATTACAACAGATAATCGAGAATTCTCATTTTAGCTTTGATAAAGAGGCAGTTTCCTCCGAGCTCGAAGAAAAGACTATGATACTCGGTGCTAAATATTTCGGGTTTATGCAAGAATATGTTCATTTGATTGCAAGAGATAACCCATGTCAGGAAGCATTTTACCAGCAAATATATAATGAATTTTTTTGTTCTGATTTATTTAAGCTTTCTGATATGGAATATGGTATCATCCTTTTTTTCTTATCAAGAAGTGTTAGAGGATTGCCTTATTACCAGGCTGTTGATACAGTAAAAATGTCTGATGAACAGTTTTCAGAAACCGCAGATGCTATAAGACCAGAGCTTAATAAGGCCTATTATATGCTTGATGATAGGTTTGATTCTCTTACGGAAGAAGCATCTCAACTATATAATATTTCTGAAAAGATTGAAGATAAAAACAAAGTTATTGTATTTTGGGCCTCAGTTATTGGTAGGATTAGAAAGACAAGTGAAAAAGGTGATGGCTCTATAAGAAAGTAGAAGCATGGAGCATTTGATATGTTGAAAAGTAACATTGATTTAAATAGTAGAAGAATTCTTGTGACCGGAGCTGCAGGATTTATTGGAGCTAACCTGGTGAGAGAGCTGGTTAAGAGATTCCCTGAGTGTAAGGTTATGGGAATCGACAATATGAATGACTACTATGATGTTTGGATCAAGGAGTACAGGCTCGATAGGATTGCCGAGGCAGCTCAGTATGATGATCAGTTTGAACTTGTCAGAGGAAGTATTGCGGACAGAGATCTGATAGACAGGGTGTTTTCTGAGTTTAAGCCTGAGGTGATTGTGAATCTGGCAGCGCAGGCAGGAGTACGATACTCTATTGAGAATCCTGATGCATACATTGAGTCTAATATAATCGGATTTTACAACATCCTGGAAGCTTGCAGGCATAATCCTGTCCAGCATCTTGTGTATGCTTCAAGCTCCAGCGTTTATGGAAGCAATAAGAAGATACCTTATAGTGTTGAGGATAAGGTTGATAATCCGGTATCTCTTTATGCTGCAACCAAGAAGTCTAATGAGTTATTGGCTCATGCATATTCTAAGCTCTATGGAATCCCATCTACAGGACTTAGGTTCTTTACAGTTTATGGACCGGCAGGACGTCCGGATATGGCTTACTTTGGATTCACTAACAAGCTGATAAAGGGTGAGACTATTAAGATTTTCAACTATGGTAACTGCAAGAGAGACTTTACTTTTGTGGATGATATAGTCGAGGGTGTTATCAGTGTAATGCAGGTAGCACCGGCAGAAAATGAGAACGGTGTCAGATACAAGGTCTACAACATTGGAAACAATGATCCTGTAAACCTTCTTGATTTTGTTGATATACTTCAGCAGGAACTGGTGGCAGCAGGAGTACTGCCTGAGGATTATGACTTTGAATCACACAAGGAACTTGTTCCGATGCAGCCAGGAGATGTAGAAGTAACTTACGCTGATGTTACTGCGCTTCAGGAAGACTTTGGATTTAAGCCGGATACACCTCTCAGGGACGGACTTAGAGCATTTGCCAAGTGGTACAAGGAATATTACAGAGTTTGAGGATGATTGATGTTTAGCTATAAATTGCCAAACTTTATCAAAAACATAAATACGAAGAACCTGTGCGTTGTTCTGACTTTTCTTTATGTGCTGAGCATCATTCCTATGCTGGCTATCGGGATATATAACTGGCCATCGGTGGATGACTTTTCTATGGCACTTCAGCCACATCAGACTTTTGTTCAGACAGGAAACTTCTTTGTTACTGTTTGGAGCGCATTTACCAAGACAATTTATATTTACAATAATTGGGTTGGTTATTTCTTCTCGAGTTTCCTGACATGTCTTAGCCCTAGTATCTTTGGCGAGAGATGGAGTGCAATAAATGCTGTTATTGTGCTGGGAATGCTGAGCTATGGCGTTATGTACTTCTTCGATGCGCTATTCCATCGTGTATGGAAGATGGAAGGTCATATGGCTTATGGCTTATCTATGCTAACTCTCTTGATGATCGTACAGTCAATGGAGAATGGTACTACCAGAGCGGAAGCCTTCTATTGGTGGAGCGGAGCAATAAACTATACTTTCATGTTTGGTCTGTCACTGGTTTGGATAGGAATGATATTCAGATTTATCTATGAGTCAGGTGGACTTAGTACCGTTAAACGTACATTGAGGCTTGTATGGATCTGTGTCTTGGGATTCCTTCTTGGTGGAAGCAATTATATGACTGCACTTGTAATGGCAGTTTGCTCTGTACTTGGGGTATTCATTCTGCTGATGATAAGGCTCGGTAAGTTTGAACTTAAGGGTGACGGGAATGTTAAATGGCTGTGGACAGCCTTTGTGTGCCAGCTTATAGGTCTCGTAGTATCAGCCATTGCTCCTGGGAACAGGATAAGAGGAACATCTATGGGAAATATTAATCCCATAAAGGTTGTACTCAGGTCATATTATAGTGTACTTGATGTTTGCGTTAACGATATGATGCGCTGGGAAGTAATTTTGGCGCTTGTGATAGCTGCAGTGATAGCCTGGAAGATGGCTGAGAAGATGGAGTTTGAATTACACCATCCTGTGGTGTTTACTTTCTTCTCCTTTAGTATGATGGCATGCTGCGTAGCACCGCCATTATATGCAGTTGGCAATGCTGATGCACCAAGAATCAGGTCTACCATGTGGATGCAGTTTCTGGTAATGCTGGTGCTTACTGTTGTGTACTATGCATGCTGGATCAGGCAGAATGTAGTTGGAAGACAGACCAAAGAGACTGAGCCCGGAAGATTATCTTTGATTTCTTCTACTATTGTGGCTGTGATGGCTCTTTTACTGGCATTTGGATCGGCGCTATCTATTATTCCCAATCCGCATTATTACTCAGCGACATCTGCCATAGTGGATTTGGTAAGTGGTGATGCCAAGCAGTATCTGGCTGAAAAAGAACAGCGTATGGAAGTGTTCGAGGATGATTCTGTGAAGGATGTGGTATTTAAGCCGCATACTGTTAGCCCGGAGCTTCTTTTTCAAAGCGATATGTATGGAGATGCTACATTGTGGGAGAACACAATTGTGGCAACTTATTATGACAAGGACAGCGTGAGGGTAGGGAGTGAATAAGCTCAGGAGTGCTTTTAATTACATAATCGCGCTTTGCCTTTTTGTGGCTGCTGCAATTGTGCTGGGCGTCAGCACGGTGACGACCATATATTATGATATGGGATCGGATGTGGATTGGCCTCAGTATGGCAGGGAGAATATCCCACTGCTTGCCATATTGGTTGTGGCTGTGCTTGCAGTGTTCTATTTACTTAAGACTAAAGGGGTATTCGAGAAACGCAGCAGACTTTTGGCTGTTATTGGACTGGCGTTTATTGTGTCTTATTGCTTGTTGCTGATTTTGGGAATAAAGCCTCAGGCAGTAAATGATTCAAAGACTTTGGATGATATCATCAATCAGTTTGTGGACGGTGATTACAGTTCACTGACAAATGCAGGCGGATATCTTTTTATTTGGCCGTTTCAGCTTGGCTACGTAGCGTTTGGCCAGATAATGGTAAGCATTTTTGGCAAGAGTAATTACTTTGCTTGGGATATGGTGCAGCTACTTAGTATTCTCATCACCGTTTATCTGATATACAAACTGACTTGGGAATTCTTTGAAGATAAGGAAATATGCGGTGTTGTTTCGCTCTTGTCATGCGGAGCACTGTTCTTCTACAACTATGTGACATACATTTACGGCGATATCCTGAGCATGGCACCACAGACTTTGGCACTGTATATGATGGTCCTGTATGTTAAGAGAGGGCTCAAGCGATATGGTGTCATATCGGCTGTTAGTATAGCTGTTGCGATACTGATCAAAACCAACTGTGAGATAACTCTGATAGCTCTTTTGCTGATATTGCTGTTTAGCACAATTGACAATAAGAAGATTATTCAGAACCTTGTTATTGCGGCTGTCATGCTGATACTTGTCGTTGGAGCTAAGGCTGCAGTTAATTCATACTTTTGCAATTTGACCGGACTTGACGAGATTCCAGCCGGAAGTCCATCCTGGTCTCATATAGCTATGGGCCTTCAGGAGAGTGACTTAGAGGATGGATGGTATAACGGATATAACTACAAAGTATTCGGTGAGAATGGCTTTGACTCTGAGGCTACGGCAATAGCTGCCAAGGAGAATATTAGGGAAACACTTAGGGACTTTGCAAACAGGCCTCTTCACGGAGCAAAGTTTTTGGTTCGGAAGTTTGCTACACAGTGGGCTGACAGCGTATGTATCTCAACTCACAATCTGGATCTGGTAAGCCGTCATGTGGAGAATCAGCCTGCTATATGCCATTATCTGGTATTTGCATCACCCTATGGATCGCCTGTACTTATATGGATCATGAATGTATTTATGCCTGTATGCTACATAGGTGTTATAATCTATCTGTCAGGCATTCTAAAAGGGAGAAAGGCATCTACATCTGAGATGCTGCTTCTTATCCTGATCTTTGGAGGAATGGGTTTCCACGAGTTCTGGGAAGGCTCTTCGCGATATATAATGAGGTATTACATATATTACCTGCCTTTTGGGGCATACGGATTGAAGGTGCTACTTGGATTTATTCGCAAACACGTTAAAGGGTAAATATGATCTGAATGATGATTACAAGGACGGGCTGTTAAAGCCTTCTTTGTGGTGCGCTTTAAGTGCCGTCTGCATCATGCTTGTTTGTACCAGAAGTTCTTTCTTGTATGTGTTTAATCTATGGGATGATGCCAACAGCTATTTTACTGTTGGAAAGTGTATTTTCAGAGGCTTTGTGCCATATAGAGATCTCTTTGATCAGAAGGGAATCTTGCTCTATTTCATCTATGGTATTGCATCTCTCATATCTGCTACCACATTCCGTGGTGTTTTTGTCATGGAGATCATTGCAGCGTTCTTTTCTCTATTGGCGATTCTTAGAATCTATCAGCTGTTTTTAGAGCCAAGGACTTTCCCCTATATACTGACACCGATAACCGGAGCTGTTATCTACTCAAGCTCTAATTTCTACTGGGGTGGAAGCGCGGAAGAATTTCTTTTCCCATTTATCATGTGGGGAATGTACTTATCACTACGGTATTTCAGGGGAGTTTATCCCAGGGTGATGCCCTATAAAGTGGTGCTGATAGGTGGCATTCTTGCCGGATGTGTGCTGCATATTAAATTCAATTCATTGGGACTTTTCTTTGCCTGGATGGCGATGGTCTTCTTTGCAGATCTTTTAGGGGAGAAGGAAATTGCTAAGGCGGTTATCAGCTGTTTCGTATTCCTGGGAGGAATGGGGATAGCAACGCTGCCCTGGATCATCTATTTTGGAATACATGGAGCAATAGATGACTGGGTATATGTGTATATCTACAAGAATGTTTTTGAGTATTCCAAGAAGCTGACATTCACAGAGAGAATGGCAACTTTCTACGATATCATTAAGGACCATGTATTAAACAATTTCCCTGTATATGTGTTGATAGCCATAGGAATATTGTATTTCCTGGCGTCTGCTATTTCGACATTTATTCCGGATGATAGAAATTCGCTTAAGAAGAGGGACAGGTTCTTTATACATGTAGATATTTTTGAACTTATCAACATGGGAATGCTGTTTGCGTTCTTGGCGATTGTGATTTTTATCGGTGGTGTGAGCCTTCCTTACTACTCTTTTCCTATAAATGGATTTGTGGTGTTTGGTTTTATTCCATTTTGTTATATAATAGAAAGGTTCCTTAAGGGACGAATTGAGAAAAATACTCACGGAAGAAACTACGACGGAGCTATTCTGGACTCCGGACTGGCTTTTGCTTTCAGTCTTATTTCTTTTGCTGCTGCAGTAGTGATAGTGATATTCACATCCATGAATGTGAAGGTCATGAAGCTCAAGGCAGAGGATCTGTGGCTGTATCATTTCAAGGACTATATAGAGAATTCCGGCGTCGAGGACCCGGGAATCATCCTGGAGTATACCTTTGATGTTGGGCTATATACCGTTCTTGACGTAGAACCTATCTGTTATTACTTCCAGACGCAGACCCTTAATATGCAGGAAGTTCTGGACTATCAGAAGCAGTATGTTCACAACGGAGAGGCTGATTTTGTGGTTTCTGTGGGGCTTGAGGCAGAAGGTCTCGGCGACAGATATGATTTTATCATGCAGGAGCGCTGTCAGTTCTATAATTTCGACCAGACCTATTACCTCTATCAGAGGAATGAGAACCCGGTAACGGATGAGTAATTGTATTTATGAAGGAGAAATATTAAATGCCAATCAGAGTTAACAGTTTTATGGGAAAGTTCGGATGGTTTGCAAGAAAGCACTTCCCAATGCTTGCAAGTAACGCTTATCTTAAGCTTCAGTTTGTAACAAGAAGTAAGTCACAGAAGGCATATTGTGACTACTTCCTTAATGCCAAGGAAGTTCCGATGCCTAATGTTGTAAATATCGAGACTATCAACAGATGTAACTCCACCTGTGCTTTCTGCACAGCTAACGTACATGCTGAGAAGAGACCTCTTGCCAAGATCGATGATGACCTTTACAAGAGCATTATTGACCAGCTTGCTGACTGGGGATACAAGGGACATCTGACACTGTACGGAAATAACGAGCCGCTTCTTGATACCAAGATTGTAGAGAGACATAAGTATGCGAGGGAGAAGCTTCCTGACAGCTTTATCTTCATGTCAACTAACGGACTTATCCTGACAATTGATAAGGTCAAGGAAGTTGCACCATATATCAATCAGCTTATTATCAACAATTACTCCATGGAGATGAAGCTTCATAAGAATCTTCAGGAGATTTATGATTATGTCAAGGCTCATCCCGATGAGTTCAAGGACCTGGATATCCAGATCCAGATGAGATACCTTCAGGAGGTTCTTACCAACCGTGCAGGAAGTGCTCCTAACAAGCAGGAGACTCAGAAGGTTATCAAGGAGACATGTCTGCTTCCATTTACAGATATGTGGATCATGCCTAATGGTAAGATGGGTCTGTGCTGCTGTGACAACTTCGAGGTTACAGACTTTGGTGATCTTAACAAGATGACTCTTAAGGAAGCCTGGGGATGTGAACAGTTCCAGAATGTTAGACGCAAGATTGCGGAAGGCCGTCAGAACTATCCGTTCTGTAAGCACTGTGACTTCATTGATGCCGGATTTAGAATGCAGATCGTAAATGCTATTCTTCGCGGAGATCAGGATGCAGCCAACAAGCTTGGCGGTCATGAGAGAATGAAGATCGGCAATAAAAACAACGACGATGATGGCATTAAGTAATATATTGAAGTGGGGTACAACATGGACAAGATAGCAGTACTTATTCCATGCTATAACGAAGAGAAGACAATAGGCAAGGTGGTCAGGGACGCAAGGGCTGCCCTTCCGGATGCTACGATTTATGTATATAACAACAATTCCAAGGACAGAACTGCTGAAATTGCAGCAGAAGCCGGAGCTGTTGTGCGTAATGAGTATATGCAGGGCAAGGGAAATGTTATTAGGCGTATGTTCCGCGAGATAGATGCTCTTGTATATGTCATGGTTGACGGAGACGACACATATCCTATGGAGTCAGCACCTGAGATGGTTGACCTTGTACTGAATCACAATTCAGATATGGTTGTTGGTGACAGACTCTCATCTACTTATTATCAGGAGAATAAGAGACCGTTCCATAACTTTGGTAATGATCTGGTCAGAGGAAGTGTTAACAGGTTGTTTGGGAGCAATGTCAGAGACATCATGACAGGCTTCAGGGCATTCTCTTATGAGTTTGTTAAGACATTCCCTGTATTGTCCAAGGGATTTGAGATTGAGACTGAGATGACCATCCATGCTGTTTATAATAACATGCAGATCGACAATGTGGTCATTGATTACAGGGATAGGCCTGAAGGGTCAGTAAGTAAGCTCAACACTTATGCTGATGGTTTTAAGGTGCTTAAGACTATTGCAAGATTGTATAGGAGTTATAAGCCGTTTGGATTCTTTAGTATAATTGCAGCGGTTCTTGCTCTGATCTCGATTATTTTCTTTATTCCTATCCTTCAGGAGTACTGGGCTACACATTTGGTTCCAAGGATTCCTACACTGATTGTATGCTGTTTTGTTATGATGGCAGCTGTACAGAGTATATTTGCGGGTGTTATCTTGTCGACACTGGCTATCAATAACAGAAGAGAATTTGAGATGCAGCTCAATATGCTGCAGAGGCATAAAGAAACCGATTATGCCAAAGAGGGCACACAGTGATTTAAGGTAAAATAATAGGCCTGATTTCATCAGTTGATGGAATCAGGCCTTAACTATATTCCGATGTTTATCAGCCGCCGTTCTGTTCAGCGTTGTATGCATCAAGGGCTTCCTGAGAAGGTTGTGCCAGTGGGAATTCACCCTTGATATATTTCTCCCATGATTCTGGATAGTTGTTCTTCATAAGTTCTTCATCACATCTGTAGTATTCTTCAGTGTCATATTCAGCTATCTTAATGAAGTCTGTCTCGAGATATGCATAAGGTTCATTGTGCTCAGCAAAGTTTACGTAGTGAGCAAATATTCTTGAGAAGATCTGTCTACCCAGCAAAGTAAGATGAAGGTTATCCATCAGGTACTGGCTGGCTGTATCGACATATAAATCTGTGTGCTCCTGAAACATTGTGTCGATGAGTGTAACCTGCTCATCTTCAGCTACGTTTTTAGCCTTTTTAGCATAATCTGATAATGTACCGATACCATTACTTACAACGTAAGAGTCACCTACGAATTGGCCATCTCCTCCAACATAGATGCCATAAAATGGAGTGATGATATAGATGGCTGCTTGAGGACTAATTGACTTGAGCTCTTCAATTCCCATGCTCATTGCATTATAGAACGCATGAGCCTTGTCACCTTCTGAGTCATAGATGGAAGCATCCAGTGGAGCGTTGTTGAAGAAGTCGTTTGCTCCATATTCGATGAAGTAGTAATCAACTGTAGAAGGATCTATGGTATTCATTATGCTAAGGACGTTCTGCTGCTGAGCAAGTATCCGCTGTCTGTCGGCTTTCCCTGATAGACAGTAAGCCATGCTAAGAAAGCTGGTAGAATTAATGCTCTCAGGTGATACATCTGAGGTGGTCGGTTCTACAGAAGCAGAGGTTCCACCGATTGCAAGGTTGTAAGCAACAGAGTTTGGTATTCTTGTTGTCATTATGTTGGGGATGTCAGAACCATCGTTTCTTCCATTGGCTATCTGGCTGTCTCCAAAGAAGACCATTCTTACAACATCATCTTCGCTGTTTTCTTCTGTTGTCTCTTCCTGAGTTTTAGGGAGTTCTTCTTCGTTCTCCAAAGCTTCAAGAATAGGCTCAAACAGGTTCTCAACTACTACAACTGACTGGTCTGTTGAAGCTGAGTCGTCATTAGCTTCATTAGCGTTTTTGTTATCTGATAGGAATTCTGTTGGCTCAAGTGCCTCGTCTTTATTAAGTGAGCACCCTCCCAGAATAAGGGAGAAAGCCATGACTGTTGATATTAAGATTTTATACTTTTTCATAATTTGTCTCCTCGTCTTTCCATCAGTTATTTTAACACTTGATTTTCAATTTAAAAGACTTTTGGGGCAATCTTAAGAAAATCTGCCGTTAATCTTAAGAAATTCTTAAGAAATTAACTGTATCACGCTGTTTAGCGAACTATATTACGAACATAACATAAGATAATTTTGTTTATCCCCTTTGAGTTGAAGAAAAGCCTTCATTAAGGTATACTTTAGTTATTGTTTGATTAGATTTTAACAGGAAGGTTGACGTTATGAAGAAAGCACTTGTCATTGGCGCAGGCCCTGCGGGACTTACTGCTGCTTATGAGCTTTTAAAGAAATCCAAGGACTATCAGGTTGTAGTATTTGAGGAGACTGAGAAGTTTGGTGGTATTTCCAGAACTGTTGAGTATAAGGGCAACAGAATGGATATGGGTGGCCACAGATTCTTTTCCAAGGTTCCTGAGGTTAACGAATGGTGGGAGAACATGCTTCCGCAGCAGGGATCTGACGCCTACGACTACAAGATTCTTGGCACACAGATACAGATGAATCAGGGAGGACCTGATCCGGAGAAGGAAGACAGGGTAATGCTTAAAAGGCACCGTGTCTCCCGTATCCTTTTTGATTCCAAGTTCTATGATTATCCTATCTCACTTAAGCCTGAGACATTTAAGAACTTTGGTTTTATAACCACCATGAAGGTTGGATTCTCATACCTGGGATCCGTATTCCACAAGAGGCCTGAGGATAATCTTGAGAACCTCTATATCAACAACTTCGGTAAGAAGCTTTACTCAATGTTCTTTGAGTACTATACAGAGAACCTCTGGGGCAGACATCCATCAGAGATCGATGCTTCCTGGGGCAAGCAGAGAACAAAGGGATTATCAATCTTTGGTATCATCAGAGATTACCTCGGAAGAGTGTTTAAGGTTAAGAACCGTAAGGTCAACACCTCCCTTATCGAGGAGTTCAAATATCCTAAGCTTGGTCCCGGACAGCTCTGGGATGTAACAGCTGAGGAGATCAAGAAGCTCGGCGGAACCATCATCATGAATGCCAAGGTTGTTAAGATCCGCAAGGATGGCAACCACGTGAAGGGTGTTACTTATCTTCAGGATGGACAGGAGATTGATATCGACGGCGATGTAGTTATCAGCTCAATGCCTATCAAGGACCTGGTTGCAGGTATGAACGATGTTCCTGCAGATCCTGCCAGAATCGCAGCAGGACTTCCTTACCGTGATTACATGACTCTGGGCGTTCTTGTTCCCAAGCTCAATCTTGAGAATAAGACAAACATCAAGACTATTGGAAACATCGTTCCCGATAACTGGGTATACGTTCAGGAGAGATCAGTTAAGATGGGACGTTTCCAGATCTACAACAACTGGTCCCCTTATTTGGTAAAAGACCTTGAGAACACCGTTTGGGTTGGACTTGAGTATTTCTGCTTCGAGGGCGACTCAATGTGGACCATGACTGAGGATGAGTTTGCCAAGATGGCGATTGGCGAGATGGTATCCCTTGGACTTATCAACAACGCAGGCGAAGTTATCGACTATCATATGGAGAAGGTTAAGAAGGCATACCCTGCTTACTTTGATACCTATGATGAGATGGACAAGCTCGTTGAATATCTCAACACTATTGATAACCTCTACTGTGTAGGACGTAACGGTCAGCACAGATACAACAATATCGACCACTCAATGTGCACTTCCTTTGAGACAGTCAAGAACATCCTTGGTGGCGTGACTGACAGAAGCAATATCTGGAGTGTTAACACTGAGGAAGAGTACCACGAAACTGATGAATCCAAATCAGAAGAAGAGGATGAAGTTGAAATCGACTAAATAACTAAAATATGTAGGCGGCGTTTTTGCCGCCTTATATTTTGATTAAGAAGGTTTGCTTATGCAGTTTGTATCATTTGGATTTCTGATCATGTTGCCGATTGTGGCGCTGATCAATTTCTTTATTCCAAGAAAATACAGATATATCTGGCTCCTTGTTGTCAGTGCTCTCTTTTATCTGAGCCTTGATATGAAGGCTGCAGCTGTTATGGCAGGAACCATTGTGGTGACTTACTTTGCAGCTCTTTTGATGGAAAAAGTATCAGGCGGAGCTGACGAGGTCAGGCCTAAGTCTGCAGCTGTGATTCTTGCACTTGCGATTGTCATTGAAGTCGCTGCTATGCTGGTGTTCAGAAGTGGCAAGATTCTCGGGGCTATCGGTATCTCTTTTTACATGCTCAAATCTATCGGCTATCTGGTGGATGTGTATAGAGGCGACGATATCGCAGAGCACAATCCGCTTATGCTGGCGCTGTTTGTGTCATTCTTCCCTCAGGTATTATCCGGACCTATCGAGAGATCGGGAAACATGATGCCACAGTTTGCATATCCTGTAACAGTGGACTTTGACAGATTCAGGGATGGCTTCCTTCAGTGTCTTTGGGGCTATTTCTTAAAGCTTGTTATCGCGGACAGACTGGCGATATTTGTTAATTCTGTTTATCAGGCTCCTGAGTCGGCTCAAGGTACTATTGTTGCGATCGCAACGGTGCTCTATTCATTTGAGATTTACTGTGACTTTGCAGGATATTCTGCCATTGCTATCGGTGTTGCAAGGATCCTTGGCATAGATGTCATGAAGAACTTCGACAGCCCATATATGGCTAAGAGCATAGCTGAGTTCTGGAGAAGATGGCATATATCTCTGTCCAGCTGGCTAAAGGATTATATTTATATTCCTCTTGGCGGAAACAGGAAGGGAACAGTCAGGAAGTATATCAATGTCCTTATTGTGTTCGCAATAAGTGGTATCTGGCATGGATCAGCACTTACATTCCTGGTTTGGGGCTTGCTCCATGCTGTTTATCAGATTCTGGGATATGTTACCCAGCCTATAAGAGACAAGGTTGTTGAGACTTTGAAGATAGACAGAAACGGTCTTTCCCACAGGACCATGAAGACGATATTTACATTCCTCTTGGTTAATCTGGCGTGGGTGTTCTTCAGGGCAAGTTCTCTGGAACAGGCACTGTTGATCATCAAAAAGAGCTTTGAATTTACACCCTGGGTGCTTAGCGATGAGACGCTCTTCAAGTTTGGACTTTCCCATGGCAGTTTCAACATTGGAATTGCAGGAATAGTTCTTTTGATAATAATGGATGTTTTGAATTTCAACGGTGTTGAAATGAGAGAGAGGATCATTAAGCAGAGCATCTGGTACAGATGGATCATAATGATCGGGGCAATACTCGCCATCCTGATATTTGGTATCTGGGGTGCGGGCTATAATGCATCAAGTTTTATATATCAGCAGTTTTGAGGCTTTTGAATGAAGATTAAGATTTCAAGCATTTTAAAAACAATAGCGTTCCTTGCAGTGCTGTGCGTGTGCGTGTTTGCTACAACTATTGTGCTTCGAAGCAAGGACAGTGACTTTAAGTACGGAGACTTCTTTGATAAGGCAGATCAGATTGATGTGCTGTTCATTGGATCCTCCCACGTTATCAATGCAATTAATCCGGCGGTTCTGTATGGAGAGTACGGTATAACTTCCTACAACATGGGAGGTCACGGCTCCATCATGCAGGCTACATATTGGGAGCTTAAAGAGGCGCTCCAGTACTGCAATCCCAAGTGTGTTGTGGTTGATACTTTCATGCTTCAGAAGAACTACAAGTATCTGGATGAGATGGATGAGAGCTACTCTGATGAGGAGCGCGCGAGTTCTATATCGCAGCTTCATCTGAACATGGATTGCTGGCCCCTTAATGAACTTAAGGTCGAGGCTATAAATGACCTTATCAAGGACGATGAAGTTAAGAAGCAGTTTCTGGCAGACTTCTATGTGTACCACAATAGGTGGGAAGAGCTTGATAAGAACGATTACAAGGCTATCTGGGGAACTCAGGATAGAAATGAGCTCTTTGGCGCTGAGATGAGATATGGAATGGAGCTCACACCCGGGATCTATCCTAATCCGGACGATGAAAATGGCCTTGGTGGCGACACGATTGGTGAAGAGTACTTAAGGAAGGTTATTGAGGAGTGCCAGAGCAGGGGAATAGATGTAATTGTCACCTTCTTGACCTGTAGTGCTACAACTGATGACAAAAGAGCTATCGACAGTGCGGAGATCATCTGTAACGACTACGGTGTTGAATTTGTTAACATGCAGGATCTTGGAGTAGTTGATCTGTACACTGACCTTAATGATACCGGACATATGAATGCTCTTGGATCAATCAAGGCAACGAAGTACCTTGGAGAGATTCTGGCAGAGTCCGGAGATCTGACTGACCACAGAGGTGATGACGCATACGCTGACTGGCAGAGGAAGACTGATGCTTTCCACAATGATATATATGAGATGGCTGTTCATTCCGACAGCATTTATCAGCAGCTCAACTACCTGTCAGAAGGAAACGTAAGCTCGATTATTTACATCAACGATGGTTCTCAGGCGTTCGGTGATACTCAGTTCCAGCGGCTTATTCACAACTATACTGTGACGCCCAAGATTTATCATACGGATGGGCCTTATATCCTTATCAATGATGTGGCATCGGGTAATATCTATGAGGCCAGCGGCAGTGAAGCTCTGGATGGAGTAAGTACCAGTCTCGGAACGGTCCACTATCAGCCGGTAGAGCACTTGTTTAGGCTCTTCTATACAGATGAGGATCCGGAGAACAATCTTTTATACGACGATTCAAGATTTGAGTATGACATACAGATAATCACCTACGACAGTGAGTCGGGGGAGATATTGTCACATAATTATTACAAGTCATACGGCAGTAACTATACTAAGGGTTAATTATTTCAGGAGGGATTTTATGAGCGATAAGATTTGCATAGTTGGCATTGCAGGAGGAACAGCTTCAGGCAAGACTACAATCGTAAGGAAGATCAAGGAGTCTTTTGGCGACGATATTGTTGTCATCAATCACGATTCCTACTACAAGGCTCACAATGACCTCTCTTATGAGGACAGGAGCAGGCTTAACTATGATCATCCTGAATCATTTGATACAGATCTTATGATCGAGGATGTTAAGAAGCTTAAGAACAATGAGGAAATCGATATGCCTGTTTATGATTACACAATTCATAACAGGTCCGATGCGACAGTTCATGTTGTTCCCAAGAAGGTTATCATCGTAGAGGGTATTCTTATCCTTGAGAGCAAGGAACTTCGTGACCTTATGGATATCAAGGTCTTCGTTGATACAGACGCTGATGAGAGACTGATGAGAAGAATAAGGCGTGACATGGTTGAGCGTGCAAGAAGTATTGAGTCAATCCTCAGCCAGTACAGAGAGACTGTTAAGCCCATGCATGAGCAGTTTGTTGAGCCCAGCAAGAAGTATGCGGATATCATCATCCCCCGCGGTGGTGAGAACCTGACAGGTATCAACATTCTTCGTGAGCACTTAAAGCTCATGATGGCTGACTGATATACTATTTGTTTGATTGAGAGGGCAATCTTGTGGGAGTTGTTATTTCTGTTTTGCAGCTGCTATTGTGGCTGCTGGTAGTTCCCTTTTGTATAGGGCTGCTTTTTAACTTCATATTGCCTGAGTTTAGAAGGACTGTGGGGATAACATTTATATTGGGCTATCTGGTCTACATGGCTGTGTTTGAGGTAATTGCCATAACCAGTATGTTCAAAGTAGTATACAGTGCTTTTACCTACTGTAGGAGAAGTTTTATTATTGCAGTGCTTCTCCTTGCAGCGTTCGGAATAGCAAGAAGTATCAGGATACTGAATGACGCTGATGGGAAGTTCTTAGCTCTTTTCCCAGGCGAAGCTCATGCTGATATTAGAGATCTCCTTAATCCGAGAACTGATCCTAAGACTTACAAGGCTGACTACACCTTAGAGAGCAGAGTTTATTGGGGAATATTCTTTGCTATCATGGCATTTCAGATGATCATGAGTGTTGCGATGGCAAGCTTTGACGGAGACGATGCGTACTATGTTGTGGAGTCTTTGTTGGCGCAGCAGGCGGATGTTATGAATACCATCCTGCCATATACGGGTATGTCGACATCGCTTGATATAAGGCATGCACTGGCTGTTATTACCATGTGGATCGCCTTTGTGGCTAAGCTCAGTGGCATTCATGCAACCATCGTATCTCACAGTATAATTCCGCTGTTCTTTATTCCTCTGGTTTATCTTGCTTATGTTGAGATCGGAAGGATACTGTTCAGGAGCAGACAACAGCTGATACCGGTGTTTATGATCGTGGTGTCGCTCCTTCTGATGTTCGGAAATGTATCTATTTATACGCCGGCGACGTTCTTTTTGATGAGGACATGGCAGGGTAAGGCGCTGGTTTCGAACCTGGTGTTCCCGATGATCCTCTGGCTGTTCCTCTGGATGTTTGAGGATTCAAAGATGGAAGAGAGGACGAGCTTTAGGACTGCATGGATAATGCTGACTCTGGTGAATATGCTGTCCGGGGTATGCAGCTCATTGGGTGTTATTTTTGGAAGTGGTCTGATAGCTCTTTTGACTCTGGTACTGCTTGTTGTGACTAAGAGATGGACTGTGATCCTGGGAGCGTTTCTCTGCATCATTCCCAATATCATTTACCTTGGAGTTTATTTCTCCGTTTGGTTGAGGTTCTGAGTATGTATGGTATTTTTATGGAGTGTTGGGTTGCTCTGAAATTGTATTTTGGCAATCCGCTATTGGCAATCCTTCTGGTGGCATCAGCGATTTACATCATTGTCGCCGAGAAGGACCTGAAAAAGAAAATACTTCTGGGGATTCTGCCGATTGTGATTCTGGCGGGATTTCTTTTCCCTGTGACAAAGATAGTCTATGTGGCTGCCTTTGATGATGGGAGTGATACTTATTACCGCGTGCTCTGGCTCGTGCCTATGTATGTGGTGATTGGTTATGCTGCCTGCAAGCTGGTGTTTAGCTTTGAAAACAAGATGAAGCAGCGTATCGCGCTTGTTGTTACGCTTGTTGTGGTGGTGATCTCAGGTCATCTTGTTTATCTGAATCAGTATATGTCTGTGGCACAGAATCTGTATCACATTCCGCAGCATGTGATCGAAATATGTGATGTTATTGCGCCTGCTGATGGCGAGGACAGAGTAAGGGCTGCATTTCCTTCTGAACTGGTGCACTTTGTCCGTCAGTACGATACTGATATATTGATGCCTTTCGGCCGCGAGATGGTAGTTACACAGTGGGATTATTATAACCCTGTTTATGAGGTTATGGAGAAGCCCGAGATTATTGATGCTGAAGAACTTCTTGACGCTACCAGACAGACCGGTTGCAGATATATTGTTCTTGCCAAAGATAGGAAGATCAATAAAAATCTGACAACGCTGGGTCTGAAGCTGATCAAGACAATTGATAATTACTATATTTATGAGGATCCGCAGGTGTATTCTTAACAGCTGACATCCAGGATCTGTGCTCTTCCGTGAAGAGTCAGGGGCACTGAATCTGCCGGGATGAAGATGCAGTCGCCTTTAAAGAAGTTAAGACTTCCGCCTGTGCATCCTTCCCATCCGATACTGCCGCAGCCGTCTGTGATAAGAAGGCTGTGGAAGCTGTTGGAATCTGTTTTATATTCTGCAAGAATTCTGTTTTCTGTGTTCAGAAGCATTCTCTCAACGATGAAATATTTACATCTTGATAAAAGCTCGGTGGCATAGCCTGAGCGATATTTTATGACTCTCATGGGCTGACGGGGAGCTGCGGTTGATCTAAGGTCTGCAACTTCCAGAGCCTTATCTATGTGAAGTTCTCTTTTGTTCCCGTTTTTATCAGTTCGGTCGTAATCATAAAATCTATAGGTGACGTTGCTGCTCTCCTGGATCTCAGCAATAAGGCAGCCGGATCCGATGGCGTGAACAGTGCCCGGAGTGATAAAAAAGACATCGTTCTTGTGGGCAGGGACTTTGCTCAGGAGTTTTGTGATCTTATTTGTTTCAAGGCTCTTGCGGACGGTTTCTTTATCCACGTCCATGCTAAAGCCGTAGATGATGCTGGAGTCTTTCTTGGCATCAAGAACGTACCAGACTTCAGTCTTACCGCGAGATCCGTTTTCGTGGATCCTGGCATACTCATCATCGGGATGGACCTGAACGGACAAGTCGTTTTTTGCATCGATGAACTTTATCAGGATAGGAAGCTCGCCTTTTCCTTCGGTAAGGCTAAGGACGTGTGTGCCGAGGTATTCCGGATGAGCCTTGAGGACATCTGTAAGCTCTTTTCCCGAAGTGGTATATGAGGGTCCGTCAGGGTGCGTTGAACAGACCCAGGCCTCTGCTAAGGGGTCTGAGTCCAGTCCTAAGTTGAAATCATCATTTAGTCTGCTTCCTCCCCACAGGTAATCCTTGCTGCTGGGCCTGAGGAGAAAAGGAACGTTACCGGTCATGCTTGTCTGTCCTTTCACGAGGGCATCTCATATTTCTTTTTGTCAGCTGCGTTGATGGACTCGCCTAATTGCACT
This sequence comes from Butyrivibrio sp. FCS006, assembly GCF_000424525.1. NCBI lineage: Bacteria > Bacillati > Bacillota > Clostridia > Lachnospirales > Lachnospiraceae > Butyrivibrio > Butyrivibrio sp. FCS006. The sequence continues at coordinate 526,147 of NZ_KE384204.1, forward strand.
TCAATGAGCTGAAGGCCGTTGTCGCCTGCGATTACTGTGTGCTTGCATCCGGCAGCCATGGTTATGACATCGCCGGGGTGGATGTTCTGCTCCATGCCGTCAACTATGGTGCGACCGTCTCCGCTTATTACTGTCCAGACTTCATCGCGGTGGTCGTGGCTGTGATAGTTCATTTTGTGTCCGGGGTTGAGAGTTACTTTTACAGTAAGGCTTCCTTCTTCAACGTCGAGAACTCTGTAGTCTCCCCAGGACTTCTCGGCGAACATGATCTGCTGATCGATGTCGTCAACGAAAGGTTTGATGTAGGAACTCTGGTCTTTGTCTGATACAAGGATTCCTTCTGCGGAAGCTGACACTATAAGGTCGTGACCTCCCATGATAAGGATCGGTACGCCAAGTTCGTTGATGGCGTGGACGTTGGTGGAAGTGGTATCCATGCGAACGTCGCCGATAGTGCTCTCAGACATTGCCTCTGTGAGGGTGTTCCAGGTTCCGAGATCCTTCCAGGTGCCAGAGTATCTAAGGACTTCGATGGATTTCTCGGCTTCTACAACAGCGTAGTCAAAGCTTATCTTTTTGAGTGTGTCGTAGCTGCTAAAGAGTGTCTCATAGTCTGATGAGCCGAGGAGCTCGCGGCTCTTTTCCAGAACATAGGAAAGCTTGTAGGCGAACACACCACCGTTCCAGAGAGCATGACGGCTGATGTATTCTGCAGCTGTCTTCTCATCGGGCTTCTCTGTGAAGTCAAAGCCATTGTCGTTAGGAATGATATATCCGTACTTGGCTGATGGATATGTTGGCTCGATTCCCATGAGGACGAGGTTCTTGTCACCTTCCTGTGCTGCCTTGCACATATCTTCAAGGCATTTGAAGTATCCCGCATCAACATAAGGATCTACAGGGCACACAACAACTGCTTCAGTTTCGGGAACCTTCTGAACATCGTGAAGGTATGCAGTTGCGAGAGCGATGGCTGCAAATGTATCACGTCTGCAAGGCTCAACGCTGATGCCTACATCATATCCCAGCTGATTGTGGATTGCTGATACCTGTGACTTACTGGTTGCGATGGTTACAGTGGCATCAGGATCGACAGCTTTTATCTGACCGTAGATTCTCTGAACCATGGACTCGTATTCGTCTGTGCCATCTGCATTTGTCTTCTTGAATATCTTGATAAACTGTTTGGAGCGGATGTCGTTGGATAAGGGCCAAAGTCTCTTTCCGGATCCGCCGGATAGTAAGATTATATTCATTTTGATTTCTCCTTGTTTCGAAAATACAAAGCTATTATACCTATTATTGCTTATTTCTACAAATGGAGCGAAATGGTCCCTTTGCTCAGGCTCAGCTGACTCTAATTTGCATCACAAGGCGACATATGTTCTACGTTGGTTGGAAACGTGATATCGACCACCCCACAACTCACTTCCATATAAAAAATAGTTGGAAATTTCAAAAAGGGTTTTTGCGTCACATAGGACTCACCTGGAAATATCTGGCAAAAACTACGTCACAACGTGCCTTGTAGCCGATAGTTGTGATGTAGCCAAAGTATTAGATATGAAATTTTAACTTTTTGGCCTTGAAAAAACTTTTGTAATTTCCAACTAGTTTTCCATATACAAATTTTTGTGATGCTTTTCAAAAACACGCTCCAACCAAGACTCCATTATAAAGGGCGTTGTGATGTACTTTTGACCGCGTAATTCCCCACACATGAAAAATGAGTCAAACTGAAACGTCCCCAGTGACTCAAAATGAGTCAATGGGGACGTTTCAGTTTGACTCACAAGAATTTGCACGAATACTTCAGATGGCTTAAACTAGTGGGAGTGATATTAGTTGGGGATTGTTAGATGCTATTTAATTCTTACGGTTTTATTTTGATATTCTTGCCGCTGTTTGTGATCTTGTTTTACGTTGCAAGAAATGCGGCTAATAAAGATCAGAAGTATAGGGATGTGTGTAAATGGATCATTATCATTGCATCTCTGGTTTTTTATGCCCCTTTTGGAGTTAGGAATCTACTGGTACTAGCAGTAAGTGTTGTTGTGAATGGAGTACTGGCAAGGCTCTTAGCAAAAGAAAGACTGAACATAGACAGGAAAACAGATGCAGATGTAAGAACTAATCCAGGTACTTCGAGAAGCAAGATGATTCTTGTGATTGCTCTTCTGGCTAATGTCGTTTCTTTACTTTTCTTTAAGTTCTCGGGAGTATTCTTCCCGGTGGCTGTCAGCTTCTATACTTTTAATCAGATCTCTTATGTTGTTGATGTGTATAAGGGAGAGATTGAGGACTTCAGCTTGGTCGACTATCTGGCGTACATACTATTCTTCCCAAAGATTCTTCAGGGACCGCTCATGGGATATGAAGAGTTCAGCAAGAAGCTAGATGAGGCTATTGGTACGGAACCAGCAATAGACTACGACCTCCTCCTCAGATCTCTTTTCCTCTTTTCCATGGGACTTTTCAAAAAAGTCATCCTCGCTGACACATTTGGCAAAGCAGTAGATTTCGGCTTCGATGCCGTGGCGGGTCTAGGAAGCCTTGAAGCCATTCTTGTTGCAATATTCTATTCATTCCAGTTGTATTTTGATTTCAGCGGCTATTGTGATATGGCATCTGCTGTGTGCATGATGATCGGATTTGACCTGCCACTGAATTTCGATTCACCATATAAAGCGGTCAATATCCTTGATTTCTGGAAGAGATGGCATATTACTCTGACGAAGTTTTTTACCAAGTATGTTTATATACCGCTTGGCGGAAATCGTAAGGGCATGGCGAGAATGTATGTTAACCTCATGATTGTATTCCTGGTAAGTGGCTTGTGGCACGGCAATGGCTGGAACTTTATCGTTTGGGGAGCTATGCACGGCGTTCTGTACGTCATTACAAGAATGGTTCGTGGCAAGAAAGAAGATAAATCTTTAGTACCCGTACGTGTTGTGAAGACTCTTTTAACATTTATTTATGTGACCCTGGCGTGGGTGTTCTTCAGGGCAAGCAGCATAAGTCAGGCAATAGAGTTGATCACGCGCATGTTTGTTGGCGGAAGTAAGAGGATTGCAACTCAGTTATCAGCCTGCTTCCAGCTCGATGAAATCTGGTATGTGATAAAGGTTACGCCTATTATGAAGCTGCCATTTGCGTGGGAGAGCTGCATGTGGCTGTTCCTGATTGTGGCGGTGGTCATCATTTTCTTTTCCCAAAATGCGATTAGCATTGCTAAGAGCTGTAAGATTGGCGTGAAGACAACGGTTGCGACTGCAATACTTCTTGTATGGAGCATTATCTCTCTTGCGGGAGTGAGCACATTCCTGTATATGAATTTCTAAATATCAAGTTTGTTGATTGGTAGATTATGAATAATAGCGATAGTCAGAAGAAACTGAATAAACTGTTCTGGGGCCTGATAGCATTTGTTGTGCTGGCGCTGGCGCTGGTGGCTGCTCTGGTGGTGTATGTGGATCCGTTCTTTCATTACCATACTCCGCTGAAGGGCTTTCCTTATGTTGTTGACAACCAGTTATCTCAGAATCCCGGAATGGCTGTGAACATGGACTACAACGGATGTATCATCGGATCATCCATGACGGTTAACTTTGATACGGATGATTTTAAAGAGCTTTTGGGATATGACACGGTTAAGCTCAGCTACAGCGGTGCTTATCCCAAGGATGATTACAACATCCTCTCGATCGTGTTTGATGAGTCGAGTCATGCAAGGCAGACGCAGCCTATGGGAGCAGTGTTCTTTGCTATGGATATCCCGACCATGACGGCAGATACTGAGGAGACCAAGTATCCGCTGCCGGAGCATCTCTATGATGACAATATCTTCAATGATGTAAAGTATGTCCTGAACAAAGACGTGCTGTTCCAATATATCTTCAGGCCGGTAATTCAGGGCAAGGGTTCTGACCTTTCTGAGATTTATGCCAGCTGGTGGACTCCGGATTATTACAACATTCAGTGGGTCATGCACACCTATGAGGAGCCGGAGAAGTCAGATGTTGTCTATACTGCAGACGATGTTCTGCCAATGACTCAGGCGAATCTGGAAAAAAATATTTTGCCTTTCGTTGAGGAAAATCCTGAAACGCAGTTCTATTTCTTTTTCCCGCCTTATAGCATTCTGTATTGGCATAACCTGAAGCAGGAGGGATTTTATGAGGCGGCCTTTGCGCAGTATCAGTACGTTGCTGACAGGCTGCTTGAGTACGACAATGTTCATCTCTTCTATTTTCAGACCATGGATGAAGTGACGGACCTTAACAACTACGCGGATTATTCTCATTACAAACCCGAGATCAACAGATATATGGTAGAATGTTTTAGTGACGATTCTCATCGGATAACTTCTTCAGAGCAGATGGCAAAAGAGCTAACGAAGATGCGTGGGATTGTAGAGAGCTTCGATTATGAAGAGCTCTTTTCACAAGATTGGTAAATAAAAAGGACGGAAGATTATGAGCAAGACAGAAGATCAGAGTAAAGAAAATCAGGGCATTCCCAAGTGGGCGTTTGTCGCTGTGCTTGGAGTAATCCTGGCGGTTATAGTGTTCTCAGTGGTTAAGCTGTGGATCTGGAATCAGGGAACGGCTGAGACAGAGGGTGTTGTCGAGGGCGACTTTTCAGTAGAGGTCATGGACCAGATATTCCTGCTGCCTGAAGATAAGAAGGCTATGCACGAGGATGACGGGCAGGAGACGATTCTTTTCCTGGGAAATGATATCCTGACTTACTACAGCAATGAAGAGGGTGTGGTTGAGCAGATTGGAAGCAAGCTCGGCGCAAACTGTATCAATGCCGGTTTCCCGGCTTCTACCGTGGCGCTTAAGAATGCTGAATATACTGATGACTATGCGCTTGATGCCTTCAGCTTCGTAAACGTGGCCAAGGCCATTGCAAATCGCGACTTCTCACAGATGGCTTCTGCAGCGCAGAAATTTGAAGATTCAAATTACGATAATCATACTGAGACGCTTGAGGCGCTTGATATGAACAGTGTTGATACATTGGTGATCTTTTATGATGCGCAGGATTATATCAATCTGCGAATCGGAATGAATCCTGATAATGACTCTGATCCGCTGACTTACAGCGGCGCTTTGAATGCCGGGATAAAGACAATTCAGGAAGCATATCCGTTCATCAGGATTGTATGTATGTCTTTTCCTATGTGCTATGCATATGATAATACCGGATCGCTTGTTAATGGCGATATGTATGACTTCGGAAACGGAAGGCTCACAACATATCTGCAATTTATGATCGATGTGTCAGGGGCAACCGGAGTGTCTTTTGTCGACAACTACTACGGAACTATCCATGAGGACAACAGTTCGGAGTGGCTTCTTGATAATATCCATGTGAATGCTGCATGCAACAAGCATATGGCTGAGCATTTCGCAAAAGTAATCTATGGCGTGGAGTGAGTTGGTTAATGAATTCTGAGAGTAAAAAAGGAATCAGAAAACTGGATATAGTTATGCTGCAGTTCTCAGTGATGGTCTACTCGCTGTCGACCGTTGCGGGAAATATGGCGTCCAAGCATGAATTTCTGAGCCCGGGGTATATATTGTTCTTTGGGCTGGATTTCTGCATTCTGGGCGTTTATGCCATTTTGTGGCAGCAGATAATTAAGAGGTTTCAGCTTTCGATAGCGTATGCTAATAAGGCTATGACGCTGCTTTGGTCTATGGTATGGAATTTCCTGATCTTCAGCCAGGGGATTACTGTGAAGAAGGTTATCGGAGTACTAGTCGTAATGGCCGGCGTAATTGTGATGAATATGGGGGAGGGCAAAGATGCTTAACATTTTCATGCTCGTAATGATCTTTGGCGAACTCCTGGCATCAATTTCGCAGGTGCTTCTGAAAAAGAGCGCGCAGAAGGAATATCCAAGTCGGATCAGGGAATATCTGAATGTCCTGGTGATCGGGGGATATGGGCTTTTGGTTGTATCCATGTTTGTAGGGATCCTGTGCTACAAGCATCTGGGATACATGGGAACTGTTATCATGGAGCCTGTTGCTTATATTCTTGTGATGATCCTGTCCAGGCTTGTGTTTGGGGAAAAGTTTACGAAGAACAAGCTTATTGGAATGGGGCTTATCATTACCGGAATTGTTGTTTTTTATCTGTGATCTGATTTTAATGATTTGGGAGAGTAAAGGTATATGTTGCTTCAAACAACAACTATAGTTTTTCTTTTGGCCATGGTCTTTCTTTTCAGGATTTCTCCTGGGAAAATTCGTAAGTATGTATTGCTAATAGGGAGTGTGGCGTTTATTTACAGCGAAGGTGGCGTAAGTGGGCTGGCTGTGCTGGCAGTTATCACGCTGATGACGTGGCTGGTGGGGCTGGCTATGGGAAACGCTCATGACTCCAAAACAGTACTAATGACGGTCAGTATCGCTGTATTGGCGCTGATCTTGTTTGGGTGGAAATATGTTCCATGGATGATGGGACGGTTCGGGAACGGTGAAAACAGCATGGGTGCGCTGGCTGCGATGCCGATTGGCCTTTCGTTTTACACGTTCCAGGCGATCAGTTATATTGCGGACCTGTATATGGGAAGGCTTGTGGAGCCGGAGAAGAATCCCTTTAAGTTTGCGCTCTACATGATGTGGTTCCCTAAGTGGATGAGTGGTCCTATCGAGAGGGCCGGGGAGTTCTTTGAGCAGATAGAGGCCAGCAGCAGGGCGAAGATATTTGATCTGGACAGATTCATTCGCTGCATGTCGTATCTGGTCTGGGGACTTTTTATGAAGCTGGTTATTGCTGACAGGCTTGGTGTTGTGGTGGATGCTGTGTATGCGGATATGGCATCTTGCGGATTCCTTACTATGATGCTGGCATCGGTGTTGTATACTATACAGATTTATTGCGACTTTGCGGGTTATACCAACAGCATGATCGGTATTTCCGGGCTGTTTGGGATTGAGCTGACTCAGAACTTTAGGACGCCTTATCTGGCGCAGTCTACCACTGAGTTCTGGCGCAGGTGGCATATTTCTCTCAGTAATTTCCTCAAGGATTATATCTATATTCCGTTGGGCGGAAATCGCAAGGGCGAAGGCAGGAAGATGATCAACACTCTTGTGGTGTTTATTGTGTGCGGACTTTGGCACGGAGCCGGGCTTTCGTTCATGGTTTGGGGACTGCTTCATGGGCTGTTCAATATCTGTGCGGGGCTTTGTAAGAAGGCGAAGCTTAAGTTTGCGATACAGGGAATTTCCGGCCAGGTAATTACATTCTGTCTTGTGTCTTTTGCCTGGATATTCTTCAGAGCAAATGGCCTTACTGAGGCGCTTAGGTTCGTCGGTGGCATGATTCCGGGAGTTAATGGTATGGCGCCTTTGGCGGGAATGGCGGTCGCGGATAAGATGATGTTGGGGATTTCTACCATGGAGTGGTGGGTCGCTGTGCTGGCCGTGGCGTTGATGGTTGTTATGGATGTTCATGCCTGGATGAAAAAGAGTGTGCTGCCGGAGGTTGTTGCTGTGGAATGGGGCGATGTTGCGCGCTCGGTATTCATTGTGGTGATCGCTCTGGTGGTTTTGGTGTTTGGAAAATACGGCTCAGGTGAAGCAATCAGAAGCTTCATGTATATGAGTTTTTAAGGGAGGGAAGTGTTTTTTATGAAAAAGATAATTGCGACAATTCTCTCTATAGTTGTGTTGGCGGTTGCGCTATGGGGCGCGGATTTCGTGCTCAAGGACAGGACGGATCACGGCGTTAAGCAGTGTCTTGCCATGTATGAGCAGCCTAAGGATTCCATTGATGTTGTTATGCTGGGCTCCAGCCATGTGCATTATGGTGTTAACACGGCTAAGCTATGGGAGGAGTACGGGATTTCGGCATTTGATTTTTCGTCGGCGGAGCAGCCTCTATGGATTTCGTATTACTACCTGAAGGAGATGTGCAAGACGCAGAAGCCTAAGGTTGTGGTGCTGGATTTCTTTACGCCGGCGGCATTTCAGGATGAATACAAGTACAAGTACACTCACCTGGCAGACTCGATGAATGGATTCAGGTTCGGGGTGAACAAGCTCAAGATGATGTGGGCGAGCTTTGATGGAGAGAAGGAAAACTGGAACAAGTATTTTCCGGGATTCTTTGGCTATCATGACAGGTATGATGCACTGGAAGATGAGGATATAGAGGAATTTAAATATGATTATGTGAACTTCAAGGGATTTACGCCGTATTTTCAGATGAATCCTGTTTCGGCGCCGGGTATCAATCCCAGCGAGGTTCTGGCGCCATCCGATAAGTCGATTGAGTATCTTCAGAAGATTGTGGATTATACCAAGGCGAACGGGATTGAGCTGTACCTGACAATTGTGCCTTATCATGTCAATGAAGAGCAGGTTATGGATCAGATCCAGGCTGAGGATCTTAGGTATAACTGGCTTGTGCAGTATGTGGCGCAGCAGAACGAGGCTGGGAATACGCATGTGTACTTTGATTACACTGTGCAGCACTACTGGGATATCGGGATTGACTTTGAGAGTGGCCAGGATACCTATGACGGGTCACATTTGAATTACTACGGAGCGACAAAGTTCTCACACTATCTTGGCGCGCAGCTAAGGAATCTGTATGGCGAGGAAGTGCTTCCTGATCACCGCGGGGATGAGTATTACAAGTCCTGGGATGTGAATGCGGAGGAGATGAAGAAGGTTGTTGAAGAGAACAGATTCGAGTGGAGGTAAGGATATGCGCCACAGGCCTTGATTGGGGGCTGTGGCGTTTTCTATTTGGGGAGACTTTATTGTGGAGTTGTGATGCTGTGGGGTTAGACTTTATGACTTCTTGGTTGCTACTGCATCACAAGAGGCTGTATCTGGTGTTGTTGGTTGGATTTACTTTTTGAAAAGCATCACAAAAATTGTTATATGAAAAAATAGTTGGAAATTACAAAACTTTTTTACCTGGAGGATTTCTAAAATTTCATGCCTAACGCAGAGGCTACATCACAACTACGGGCTACAAGGTACTTTGTGATGTGGCTTTTTGCCAATATCGTTGTGTGGCTTCAAAACCTTTTTTGAAATTTCCAACTATTTTTCATATGGAAGTGAGTTGTGGGGTGGTCGGAATAACGTTTCCAACCATGTGAACAATACTGAGGAGTTGTGATGCACGGCAAGCTGAAAATGAGTGCAATTGACCGCAATTGACTACTTTGGTTGTTAGAATGGTTAATAAATGGTAAAATCTTCATAAGTATTGTGTTTTTTTCTTGATATATACAATATATTGTGAGATGATTTTACTCGTTTGATGTGCCTTGTGGGGAAGTATAGAAGGCATTCATATTTGAGGAGAGAAAGTATGAAAAGAAGTCTTAAGTTATTTAATAAAATTGGAAAGAAGCCTCGCCGAAGACAGGACGTCAAGGATTACGACGAGGAGTTCGAAGAGGACTACTACGAAGACGAGGAATACGACGAAGAATTTGAAGAAGAATACGGTGATGAGGACTACCGTGACGATGATGAAGATTATCGTGATGAGGATTATCCGGAAGATGATTATCCAGAGGAAGATTATCCCGAGGACAGGTCGTACAGCAGAGAGAAGCATGGCGACTTCGATCAGGAGTTAAGGGAAGATGATGACTTCGATGTGGATACAAATCGCAAGAGATATGAGGATGAGTATCCTGAAGAAGACAAGTATTCTGAGGAAGAAGAATATCCTGAAGAGGATGAGTATCCTGAAGATGTAGTAGCTGAGGATAGTAATGTGGTTCCATTCCCCGTTAAGGCTGAGTCAGAGCCTGAGGATGACTACAGTGATGAAGATTACTTTGAAGAGGAATCGTATGAAACTGATTCGAAGTATGAAGACAGTAGCTATTCTGAAGAAGCTAAGTATCGCGACGAGCTAGAAGATGCGGAAGATGGCGCAGATTATCGTGATGAAGTAGACTACGAAGATGAAGATTATGACCCGGAGTTCGAAGAAGACTACGGCGATCAGGTAGAAGGCCGTTACAAAGATGAAGATGATTATCCTGATGAAGAGGATGATCGTTATGAGGATGAGGACGACTATCCTGAAGACGACATAGATGATCGCTACGACGATGAACGCGACTACCGCGACGCAGAAGACTACGATAGATACGAAGAAGAGTACGACGAAGATTACGGCAGATATGATGAAGACTACCGTGACGACGAGGATGATTACTACGCTGCAGCTGCCGTAGCACGTGGTGGAAGAGGCGGACGCGATAGCGGAAGGTCTTCTCGTGCTTCAAAAGCTGACAAGAAATCGGGTCGTGACAAAAAAGACAGAGATCGCAGAAGACGCGGTGGATCAGGTGCCGGAGCCAAGATAATTGAATTTGTTAAGAATACCTCTTTTGCAGAGCGCGCAGCGGCTATTGTAGCTATTCTTCTCGTGATTGGTGGTCTTATAACCATGTCATTCTACAGAGATGCTCTGGGAAGGACTGCTGAGATCAATTCCTTTGCTGAGGTTGGAGCCGGAATGCAGTTCGATGATGTTATTGGTTCGACAGGTCTTTTGGCAGTGGCAGATGCAGAGCGTGCAAGAGCCATGACAGCAGGCATCGTCATGGAGGAAGAAGAGGAAGAAGAGGAAGAGGTCGCCGACGATGCACAGGGAGTTACCATTAAGATGACTCTCACTACCATCAAGAGCGACATGAAGATAAAGTTCATCAACTCGGAGACTAACAAGCTCGTTGCAAACGTGCCTTTCACAGTTGATGTTGTTACTCCTGACGGAACAAAAGTAACTTACGATGATCACGACAAGGACGGAATCATCTACAAGAATAACCTGACAGCCGGCAAGTACAAGGTTACACCTAACGCACTGCCTTCTGAATTCAGCAACTATGCTCTTGAACTTGGAACCCAGTCCTTGACCATCAAGGACACAGTCGAGACTAAGGTTGTCGATGTCAGCAACGAGATCAAGAAAGAGTCTCAGGTCAATGCGGCAAAAGAGGATACGGCGGTCCAGGAAGTTGTTGAGTCAGCGCTTACTGATACGGTTGAGTGGGTTGATTCAAACCAGGGAAGTACAAGTTCTGGCAGTGGCAATTATAACTATGAGCAGATAAATAAAGATACAATTGCTGATCCAAGTACAAGCTCAATGATTCCTACAGGAACAATCAGAAGACTTTCAGCTTCCAGGGGAAGAACAGAAGGTGCTTCCACAGATGCATCAACTGAGGGTTCGACAGTTGCAGGTGCCGGAAGAACCGGAGATGACACCAATCCTGATGATGCCGGAAACAACGGATCCGGCGAAGGTGGCAGCCAGGATTCAGGCAGTGGTTCATCTTCAGGAGATGGCGTTTCAACAGATGCTTCCGTAGAAACACCTAAGGATATGACTGTTTCTATATCAAGTTCAAGCCTCGAAGTAGGACAGACAGCCAATATCTCTGTTTCAGGTCCAAGCTCTTTTACCTGCACATCAAGTGATGAGGCGGTAGCTACTGTGTCAAACGATGGAACAGTAACTGCCAAGGGCGAAGGCAGCGCAACCATTACGGTTAAGGCTGATGGCTACAACAATGGCAGCGTTAGCGTTTCTGTTAAGAAGGCTGAAGTTGTGCTCAAGGACATGACACTCAGCAGCACAAACATAAACATGAAGGTCGGGGAAAAGACAAAGCTCACAGCCACAGGTCCTTCATCAGTTACATTTAGGTCAAGCGCAGACAACATCGCAGCAGTTGGCAGCGACGGAACAATCGAGGCTAAGGCAGAAGGCAAGGCTACGATCACTGTTACAGCTGATGGATACAAGGATGCAACAGCAACAGTAAATGTAGCAAAGGCAGATGAAAAGCTCATCACCTTCACATCAAGCCCATCACCGTTTAGCATTGCGAAAGATGCAACCGGCAAGCTCACTGTTTCAGGAATTGATGCAAATGCTGTTACATTCAAGAGTTCCGATGAAAAGATTGCAACAGTTGCTAAGGATGGAACAGTAAAGGGTGTTGCGGAAGGTAAGGCAACAATCACTATTTCTGCATCGGGATACAAGGACGCAACAATAGAAGTTACCGTAACCAAGAACAGCGACAAGACGGTTGAGATGAATGCGACCAAGGTTACTCTTGTTCAGGGAAGAACCTTTAAGCTTGCTCCTAAGGATGCAGGCAAGAAGGTGACATATTCATCTGCAAAGAGCGATATTGCATCAGTTGGCGGTGATGGAACAATTACCGGTGTTGGTGCAGGTAGCGCAACAATTACCTTTAAGTGCGACGGCTACAAGGACGGAACTGTAGAAGTAACAGTCATCAGCAAGACTACAGTCCTCAAGGACAAGAACGGAAACACCGTTTATGTGAAGAACGCCAACGGCGATTATGTTGAGGCGACTTACGACGATTACTACAAGGGGTCAACCTTCTATCTCAGAAAAGAGAAATCAGGCCCTGACGTTAAGCAGGGATGGTGGACCATCGATGGCAAGACTTACTACTTTGACAAGAATGGTAACTACGTAACCGGTGAGCAGGTCATCAAGGGTGCCAAGTACACATTCGGCAGCGATGGAGCTCTTTCATCTTCATCAGGAACGCTGGGAATTGACGTCAGCAAGTGGAATGGAAACATTGACTGGAATAAGGTTAAGAACAACGGTGTTAACTTTGTAATCATCCGCTGCGGATACAGAGGATCTTCAGCAGGTGCGCTCATCGAGGATCCTAAGTTCAGAGCAAATATCAAAGGCGCTCAGGCAGCAGGACTCAGAGTTGGTGTTTACTTCTTCTCACAGGCGGTCAACGAAGTTGAAGCCGTAGAGGAAGCGTCCATGTGCATCAACCTTTGCAAGGGTTACAGCCTCAGCTTCCCTATCTACATCGACGTTGAGGGAAGTAACGGCCGTGGTGACACCATCAGCGCAAGCCAGCGTACAGCCAATATCAAGGCTTTCTGCGGAACCATTCAAAGCGCAGGCTACAGGGCAGGTGTTTACTCCAACAAGACCTGGTTTACCAAGAACATCAATACTGCTTCATTGACAAACTACAAGATCTGGCTTGCTCAGTACGCAGCTAATGTTAGTTACACTGCGACTCGTTACGATATGTGGCAGTACACATCAAAGGGATCTGTTTCCGGAATTTCCGGAAATGTTGATATGAACATTCTCTATAACTGATTTGTTTTGATGGTGCAATGGATAAATGATTTAAAGGACAGGAGCCTTAGCTTAGGGCTCCTGTCTTTTTAATTGTGAGTCATTGGGGACGTTTCAGTTTGACTCAAAATGAGACAAACTGAAACGTCCCCGGTGACTCACACATCACAAGGCTTTAAATATTAGCCTGATGGTTGGAGTTGATTTTTTAAAAGCATCACAAAAAATCCTATATGAAAAATTAGTTGGAAATTACAAATTTTTTTTCGGGCCGGGGAAACTGAAATTTCATGCCTAGCTCTTTTCCTGCCCCACAAGTACCGGCCTACGGGTCTCTTGTTATGTACTTTCCCGCAAGTATAAGCAGATGGCCACAAAATCCTTTTTGCAATTTCCAACTATTTTTTGTATAGACGGGAGTTGTGGGGTGGTCGATAAACCGTTTCCAACCAGTGTTAATTATATAGGCGCTTGTGATGCAAATCCGTCGCCGGCAATCAACCACTTCTACTTATCCCTTCTGTGTGGTATACTTATTTAGTTAAATTATGCTTTTTTCTAGGAAAGGAATAGAGATGAGAACTTATTTAGTTACCGGAGGTGCCGGATTTATCGGCTCCAACTACATTCATTACATGTTCAAAAAGTATGACAACGAGATTCGCATCATCAACGTGGATGTCCTGACTTACGCAGGAAACCTTGAGAACCTTCGCGATGTTGAGAACCGCGACAATTATACATTTATCAGGGCTGACATCTGCGACCGCGATGCAATCAATAAGATATTTGAGGAGAACGACATCGACAGAGTTGTTCACTTCGCTGCAGAGAGCCATGTTGACAGATCAATCGTCAACCCTGAGGTTTTCGTTCAGACCAATGTTCTTGGAACAGCAACAATGCTCAACGCTGCCAAGAAGGCTTGGGAGCTTCCCGATGGCTCTTTTAAAGAGGGCAAGAAGTTCCTTCACGTTTCAACTGATGAGGTTTATGGATCACTTGATGATGACCCTAATGCATACTTCTATGAGACAACTCCATACTCACCTCACAGCCCATATTCAGCAAGTAAGGCCAGCTCAGACATGCTGGTTAAGGCATACATGGACACTTACAAGTTCCCTGCCAACATAACCAACTGTTCCAACAACTACGGACCTTACCAGTTCCCTGAGAAGCTCATTCCGCTCATCATCAATAACGCTCTTGCGGGAAAAGACCTTCCGGTTTACGGCGACGGTAAGAACGTCCGCGACTGGTTATATGTAGAAGACCACGCCAAGGCCATCGACATGGTTCAGGAAAAGGGCAGACTCTTCGAGACCTACAACGTAGGCGGACACAATGAGAAGCAGAACATCGAGATCGTTAAGACAATCATCGATACCCTGAAAGAGGAGCTTGATGACTCAGATCCTCGTAAGGCACATCTTTCTTACGACCTCATCAAGTATGTAACAGACAGAAAGGGCCACGATCGCCGCTATGCTATCGCACCTGACAAGATCAAGGCAGAGATTGGCTGGGAGCCTGAGACAATGTTCGCAGAGGGCATCAAGAAGACCATCAAGTGGTACTTCGAGAACACAGAATGGATGGAGCACGTTACATCCGGTGATTACGAGAAGTATTATTCAAAGATGTATGACAACAGGTAATAATACAAACTGAAATATTTGGAGGGATTCATCCATGAAAGGAATTATCTTAGCAGGTGGTAGCGGAACTCGTCTCTATCCGCTCACAAGGGCCATGAGCAAGCAGATGATGCCTGTTTACGACAAGCCCATGATTTATTATCCGCTTTCAACTCTGATGCTCGCAGGCATCAGGGAAGTACTTATAATCTCAACTCCAAGAGATCTTCCTGTATTTGAGGAGCTCTTTGGTGACGGAAGCCAGCTTGGCATGAAGTTCTCATACGCAGTTCAGGAGAAGCCCAGAGGACTTGCAGATGCCTTCATCATTGGTGCTGAATTTATAGGAAAAGACTCTGTGGCACTGGTGCTGGGTGACAACATCTTTTACGGTCAGAGCTTCTCTAAACTTCTTAGAGAAGTTGCATCAAGGGAAAAAGGCGCAACCATCTTTGGTTACTATGTAAGAGATCCAAGAGCTTACGGCGTTGTTGAGTTCGACGAGAACGGAAAGGCTATCAGCATCGAGGAGAAGCCTGAGAATCCTAAGAGTAACTACGCAGTTCCCGGACTTTACTTCTACGACAACAAGGTTGTCGAGATCGCCGAGAACGTTAAGCCTTCAGCAAGAGGCGAGATAGAGATAACAAGTATCAACAACGAGTATCTTAGAAGAGGAGAGCTTCGCGTTGAGACCATGGGACGCGGCTTTGCATGGCTCGACACCGGCAACCACGACTCACTTCTTGATGCATCAGACTTCGTATGCGCATTCCAGAAGAGACAGGGACTTTACATTTCCTGCATCGAGGAGATTGCTTACAAGCGCGGATTCATTGACAAGAATCAGCTCCTTGCACTTGCTGAGCCTCTTATGAAGACAGACTACGGCAAATACTTAGTGGAAGTAGCTAACGGGCTGTAACTAATGTTTTTGGGGGAGCGTTATGGACACAAGAGTTTTCAGAATGGCGATACTTACCATCCTAAGCGCCTTCATTCTGGTGCTGGTGATCGTATACGCCACTAACACAGACAAGATCAACAGCCTGTTCGGCTGGGGGCAAAAGACACAGACGGCCACTGAAGCTGCTACTGAAGAGGCCACTGAGGAAGAAATCATCTACGGCGACCAGATCGGTGACAGCTTAAATGCCTTTCTTCTTGATGAGGATTTCTTTGATGAGACTGAGAAGATCCCATCAGTAGTGGTGATCAAGAAATCTGATGCAAGCACTGATGAGGGGAGCGCAGAAAGCTCTTTTGCCGAAGAAGAGGACAGACAAGGCTCTGGAATGGCAGTAGTGGGTGAGCTCACAAACCCAAGCCTGGAGGGCGCTGCGGATTCATCGGGATACCTTACGAGCCTTCCTGATGCACCGGCCGGCGGCTACGGTCAGTACATCCCGGCAGATCAGACAATAACCGGAACTCCGGTTGGACAACCATAAAATTTATTTAGGAGAGTATTAAAGCAATGGGTAAGATAACAGTTGAAACATGCGAAATTGAAGGACTTAAGGTCATCACACCTAAGGTATTCGGCGATAACAGAGGATACTTTATGGAGACCTACAACAAGAATGATTTCGTGGAGGCAGGCATCGATTGCGAGTTCGTTCAGGACAATCAGTCAGCCAGCACAAAGGGCGTGCTTCGCGGCCTTCATTTCCAGACAGAGCATCCGCAGGACAAGCTTGTTCGCTGCATAAACGGTGAGGTTTTCGACGTGGCAGTGGATCTGCGCAAAGGTTCAAAGACCTATGGAAAGTGGTTCGGAGTTAAGCTCACAGCTGAGAACAAGAAGCAGTTCTTCATCCCTAAGGGATTTGCTCATGGATTTTTGGTGCTCTCAGATTACGCAGAGTTCGCATATAAATGCTCAGATTTCTATCACCCGGAGGGCGAGGGCGGAATAAAGTGGGATGACCCGGACGTTGGGGTTGAGTGGCCAATCACTGATGACATGAAGCTTAATCTTTCCGAGAGAGATACTAAGTGGGGAGGAATTAAGGAGCTTTGATTTCTGCAAAAAAGAAACCGACCAAGGTGGTAGCTTTGGCGGTTTTCTACACGTTGGCGCTGGCTTTGGCGCTGATACTTATCTTGCATAATAACCCGCTTGAGGATCCACACACCGCGATGCTGAAAAAGATCTGCGGATGTATTCTCATCGCTGTCGGCAGCATTTTGGTCTTTGCCTGGTACGACAGGCTCACGGTCCTTCCCGTGGAGCTCTGGAATTCCAGGAACCTCATCAAGCGCCTTGCCATCAACGATTTCAAGAAGAGATACGCAGGATCCTACATGGGTATAGTGTGGGCACTGGCTCAGCCGGTGGTCACTGTTTGTATGTATTATATTGTGTTCGACGTTGTCTTTACAGCCAAGGCCCAGGCGGTTTCCGGGGGCGTGGAAGTTCCCTACGTTCTGTTCCTTACTGCCGGTCTCGTGCCCTGGTTCTATTTCTCCGAGGCTCTGACCAACGGAACAACGTCTCTTTTAGAGTACAACTATCTGGTTAAAAAGGTACTCTTCAAAATCAGTATCCTGCCCATTATCAAGATCATCGCAGCAATGTTCATCCATATCTTCTTCATCGGAGTTATGATGATCATCGCCTGCATTTACGGCTATTATCCGAATGTTTACTGGCTCCAGCTGATCTACTATATCGGCTGCGAGTTTATTTTGGTGCTCTCCATCAGCTACGCAACCTGTGCCATCGTGGTGTTCTTCAGGGATCTTTTGCAGATCATCTCAATCGGCCTGCAGCTCTTCCAGTGGGCAACACCTATTTTGTGGAACATCGAGATCGTGCCGGATAAGTACAAGTGGCTGGTTAAGCTCAATCCCATGACTTATATTGTTGAGGGATTCAGGAACTCGATTTACGGAGATACATGGTTCTTTGAGCACTTCTATTCATCGACGTATTTCTGGCTCTTTGTGGTGGCTTCGTTCTGCCTCGGAGCGCTGATATTTAAGAGAAGTAAGACACATTTCGCAGACGTGTTATGATACTAGGGATTCAAAGTCACAATAAATCTTGCACTTGTGTAAGATTTATTGTGACCTTGAAGACCGAACAAACATAAGGAAAAAAGATATGCGAAATGAAATGAGCATATTGATTTCCGCATGTTTGTAGGATTGTGAGAGCGCTTTTTGCGAAGCAATCCGTAGTATCATAACTAAATTTCAGGGATTCATATATGGAAAAAGACACAGCGATTGAGGTCAAGAACCTCACGAAAATTTACAAACTATATGACAAGCCGATTGACCGCCTGAAGGACTCTCTTGGCCTTGCCCGTAAGAACAGGTACAAGGAGCACCTGGCCCTCAACAACGTGAACCTCACGGTCAAAAAGGGCGAGACTGTCGGCATCATCGGAACCAACGGCTCGGGAAAGAGTACCATCCTCAAGATCATTACAGGAGTTCTTTCGCCGTCATCCGGTGAAGTTAACGTAGACGGCCACATCTCTGCACTTCTTGAGTTGGGTGCCGGCTTTAACATGGAATACAACGGAATCGATAACATATATTTGAACGGCATGATGATCGGCTTCTCGGAGGAGGAGATCACCAAGCGCCTTGACGCGATCCTTGAGTTTGCTGACATTGGCGACTATGTTTATCAGCCGGTCAAGACCTACTCCAGCGGTATGTTTGTCCGCCTGGCTTTTGCGGTAGCTATCAACATTGACCCGGAGATCCTCATTGTCGACGAGGCACTCTCTGTAGGAGACGTGTTCTTCCAGGCCAAGTGTTATCACAAGTTTGAGGAGTTCAAGAAGCAGGGCAAGACCATCCTCTTCGTATCACACGATCTCTCCAGCATCAGCAAGTACTGCGACAGAGCAGTGCTCCTTAATCAGGGCGTGCTCCTGGGCGAGGGAACTCCCAAGAAGATGATCGATATTTACAAGCAGGTTCTTGTAGGACAGTATCCGCTGCCAAGTGCAGGTGATACGGAGAATCTCCTGGATGATGAGCAGATCCGCGAGGCAGCAGCAAGTGCATCCGACAAGGCAGATAAGAAGGTCAAAAAAGAGCCCGCTGCCAACCCCGACACCCTCGAGTACGGTGACGGCGCAGCAAACATAGAAGAATACTACGTAACCGACGACCGCGGAACACGCACCAATTCCATCATCAAAGGAAGCGAGTTCACAGTCCACATGAAGGTCCGCTTTAAGCAGCCCGTGGCAGCGCCCATCTTTGCCTTCACCTTCAAGAACATCATGGGTATCGAGATTACAGGCACAAACTCCATGGTGGAGAAGGCTTTCCTTGACCCGGTAGAAGCAGGAGATGTAAAAGAAATCTCTTTTACCCAGAAAATGACCCTTCAGGGCGGCGAGTACCTCATCAGCTTCGGAGTTACAGGCTTTGAGCAGAACGACTTCACGGTCTACCATCGCCTCTATGATGCGCTGAACATCACTGTTGTCTCTGACAAGAACACAGTTGGTTACTACGACATGGAATCAAAATGCGTTGTACAGGACGCTAAGGAATAAGAAACATGCAAGAAGTTATTAAGATTGGCGGCGTAAGCCTTAATTTCAAACACTACTCAGGGGTTGATCTCTACAGCGACGGAGCTATCGAGAACGACCTTCTTGATATTGTCAAAAAATACAAAAAAGAAGAGTACCAGAAGGTCATCGAGGAGCGCAACAACTGGCCCATCATGTACCACCTCTCCGACCAGCGTGCAAACATTGTCGAGTGGATCCCCATGGACAAGCGCGCCAAGGTCCTTGAAGTCGGCTCAGGCTGTGGCGCCATCACAGGCATGCTCGCTTCCAAGGCAAAAGAGGTTGTGGCCTGCGATCTTTCCCGCAGAAGGTCAGAGATCAACGCAACCCGTAACGCTGACTGCGACAACGTCACCATCCACGTGGGTAATTTCAGGGACATCGAGCCTGACCTTCCCAAGGACTTTGACTACATCTTCCTCATCGGCGTTTTCGAGTATGGACAGGGCTACATCGGCACTGACAGCCCCTACGAGAAGTTCCTTCGCATGCTCAAGAGACACTTAAAGAGAGGCGGAAGGATCGTCATCGCCATCGAGAACAGGCTGGGACTTAAGTACTTTGCCGGCTGCAAGGAAGACCACCTGGGCAGCTACTTTACAGGCATTGAAGGCTATTCACCCGACTCAGTTGCAAGAACATTTAGTAGGAACGGACTCATCAACATCTTCAAGAAATGCGGAATGAATGAGTACCATTTCTATTATCCATATCCTGACTACAAGTTCATGTCTCTTTTGCACTCGGATTCCTACACCCCCAAGTTCGGGGATCTGCAGGACAACGTCCGCAACTACGACCAGGACAGACTTGTGCTCTTTAATGAGAAAAGAGCTTACGAAGACCTTGTGCGTGAGGACATGTATCAGGAGTTCGCGAACTCTTTTGAAGTAATACTCGGACCCGGCTTTGATACCATCTACAGCAAGTACAGTAATGACCGCGTGGATGAGTTCAAGATAAGGACCGACATCGCGATTGATAAAACAGGTCGCAGAGTCATCCGTAAGTTCCCGCTGACCGAAGCTGCCAAGGAGCATGTTTTCGGCATTCGTGACGCATACTTAGGACTTCGCCAGAGGTTCCAGGGAGGTGACCTCGAGATCAACGACTGCTCAATTGACGATAAACTTGGCTGCGCCGTTTTCTCTTTTGTCAACGGAGTGCCACTGGCATCGCTCCTGGATGAGTGCGTTGACAGGGACGACCCCGACGGGTTCTTCGCGCTGGTTGGCGAGTACATCAAGAGGATCAGTTACAAAGAGGATTATCCCGTTTCGGACTACGACCTTATCTTTTCCAACATTATGGTCAACGGCCCGATCTGGACTATAATAGATTATGAATGGACCTACGGTAAGTGCATTCCGGCCAAGGAACAGGTCTGGAGGGCGCTCTACTGCTACAGATTAGAGGATCGCAAGCGCGAGAAGTTCGACCTAAAGCCGCTTTACAAGAAGCTTGACATCACCGAGGATGAGGCAAAAGAGCTTTTGGAGGAAGAGTATCAGTTCCAGAAGTATGTGACAGGCAATCGCAAGTCAATGGTTGAGCTTTGGAAGGCTCTTGGCAGAAAGACTATCGTGCCAAAAGAATTGCGAGGCGGCGCTGAGGCTGCAAGACCGGACGACTGCGTTCAGGTCTATCTCGATGAGGGAAATGGCTACTCCGAGGATGATTCCTTCTTCCCGGAGGAGGTTTATGATGACAACAACATCATCAAGCTGGATCTTCGCATTTCCGATGATTGCAGAACTGTCCGCGTGGATCCTGCATTTGCACCATGCATCGTGACCATCAAGGATGCGCTTTGGAATGGCAAGGCAATTTCTGATTCGGGTTGCGACATTGACATCCATCCGGTTAATGGTCAATGGATTTCCGATGATACATTTGTCTTTAATTCTGAGGACCCGAATATTGAGTTTGGGCTTATGAGTCAGAAGCTGAACATGCAGGCAAGGAATCATTTGGAGCTGACGCTGCTCACAACGCTGATTCCAAGAAATGCAGCGGATGCCATCGCCGATTCTCTTCACGAGGAAGAACCTGCGCCACAGCCTAAAAAGGGTGGTAAGAATCTGATCAAGAAGATCGGCAAGAAGATCATAGAAAAGCGCGAAGAGCGCATGTATAAAGACGAGGAGTGGGATTAAGGGGATATGCTTAAAGGTCTGGTAAAGTCAGGGCTTGTGAAGAAGAGCACAACTAAATACAACAAGGTATTGGCCAGCAAGTCTTCAGCTTATGACAAGTGGCAGCACGCCCGGGAAAAAGAGCCTGTGGTCATGGCCACTGCACCTGTCATGTATGAACAGGGTGAGAACGGGGAAATGGTACCCCACAAGCTCCCGGACCCTACTGTCAAAGTGATCCCCTACGGTAAAGTATGGGAAGTTCAGGACAACGAGGGCGATGACAACGTGGTCTACCTCTTTGTAAGTCCCAAGGGCAAGCTCATCAAGAAAGCTGCCGAGGTTGTCAGACAGTACTTTATCGCACATCCGGAACACAACGTAGTTTACGGAGATGAGGACGAGGCTTCCACCAATGGAAAATACATTCATCCGTATTTTAAGCCTGACTGGTCTCCTGATTCATATCTGAATGCCTTTTATATAGGCAGTTTTTTCGCATGCAGAGCCAAGGCCATGCATGCATCTGCAAAGGAATACGATAACGCAGTTAAAATGCTGGGCGGAACGGCAAACAAACGCGGCAGTGTAGAACAGGCGGGGCTGGAGGCATCTCTTTTGTCTGCAGACGTACTATTCTGCATGCTGGCGATACATGAGCACGCCTTCGCCAAGAGAACCGGACTGGAGTTTCCGATTGGACATATCAAGCAGATACTGTTCCACAGAAGCCCCGAGCAGGACGTCTTCTATGGAAGGAGCTTCCACTCATCAAGGCATATGCTCCTTGCACCGGCAACTGTAAGTATCATTATTCCATCCAAAGATCACCCCGAGGTGCTGCAGCAGTGCCTTAATTCAATAATCGAGACCACCGGTGATGACAACATCAAGTACGATATTGTCATTATTGATAATGGTTCAAATGCAGCAAACAGGGTTAAGTACGGCGTTTATGCTTCCAGGGCTCCGCGTAAGAACGGCCTTGTGAAGATCAACTATATCTACAAGCTCCAGGATTTTAACTTCTCCGTTATGTGCAATCAGGGAGTTAAGAACTCCACCGGAGAATATCTTCTTTTCATGAATGACGACATTGAATGTGCCAAGGAAGGGTGGCTTCGCGAGATGCTATCTCAAGCGCAGCTCCGTCATGTCGGCGCGGTTGGAGCCAAGCTGATTTATCCGGATACGGACCTTATCCAGCATGCGGGAATTGCCAATGTCAGACGTGGTCCGGTGCACAAGCTTCAGAAGATGCACGATAACAAGAGTCATTACTTTGGATATAACAGAGGAATTCACAACATGATAGGCGCTACGGCTGCATGTCTTTTGGTAAGCCGCAAGAAGTTCCTTGATGCAGGTGGATTCCCGGAGGACCTTGCAGTAGCTTTCAACGATGTGGATCTGTGCTATTCCATTCACGAGAAGGGCTACTACAATGTCTGCTGTAATCATATTTATCTCTATCACCACGAGTCCCTGACAAGGGGCCTTGATAACCTCGATCCCAAGAAGATGGAGAGGCTGGCAGTGGAGGGCGATACCCTTATGACAAGGCATTCGCATCTCTACAACTGGGATCCTTTCTACAGTCCGCATCTGACTGAGGACGAGACTATTTCGGCAATTATTCCTCGCGAGGATTACACTCCTGTTGAGGAATTGCCATACGCGACTGCAACCATCCATGAGAAGGGCATCCGCGGCGCAAGAGAGGACCAGTGCCTGCGCGTTGGCTGCGAGTACAACGGCACCATGGACAACTGGCTCTACGGCGTAACTGCCAAGGGCCATGATGAGGGATATTTCCTCAAGGGCTACAGCTTTGTCATTGGTTCTGATAATGCATGCTTTGAGAAGAAGCTTGTGCTCAGACAGATCCAGAAGAGCCCTGACGGCTCTGTTGGACCTACAGGCCCCAAGGTATACAGCTTTGTGCCTTATGTCTGGTACAGGCCTGATATCCGTGTGAGACTGAGTGACCAGGTGAATGTGGACCTGACAGGCTACAAGCTCAGGATCGACAAGAATACACTGCCTCCGGGATATTACCAGATCGGAATGCTGGCGATTGATAAGACCAGTCGTTTGAAGCTCATCAACTGGGTGCCGAATGTGATTAAGATAAAGGACGCAAGGAAGTAAGAATGGAAGATAACAAGAACTTTGATTATAAAGCTGCATATGAGAAGGAGAAGCTGAAGACTGCGGACCTGGCCGGTCGTATTGCAGAGTTAGAAGATAAAAACCAGGAGCTTGAGTTTAAGCTGAATCGTATCAAGAATAATCCAATCTGGAAGGCTTCAACACCGGCGCGTAATGCAATGCACTGGGTGATCAGGCAGAGAGATAGGATCAGAAATCAGGGATCCCTTCGTGGAGTCATCGCCAAGATCAAGTACAAGCAGATCGAGAAGAAGGCCATGACACACTATGGAACAGAGAGCTTCCCGAGCGAGGAGACCAGAAAAGAGCAGGAGAGCGCTGTATTTGAGAAGATGCCTCTTATATCAATTCTTGTTCCTCTCTACAATACTCCTGAGAAATTCCTCCGCGACATGATTGAGTCTGTGCTGGCGCAGACCTATGGAAACTGGCAGCTGTGCCTTGCTGATGGATCAGATGCTGAACATATCGGGACTGTTGAGGCAATCGTCAGAGAATACCAGAAAGACCCACGTGCAATCAGAATAGATGCCAGATGGAGTACACCCGGAACCGGTGTTGATTCTAATGCAAATTCAAGTGCCGAAGAGGACTTTTGCCGTATTAAGTATCAGAAACTTGAGAAAAATGAAGGCATCTCTGGCAACACAAACCATTGCCTGGAGCTTGCAGAAGGAGAGTATATAGGTCTTTTCGACCACGATGATATCCTTCATCCGGAAGTTCTGTACTGGTATGTGAAGGCAATTAACGAGGAGAATGCAGACTACATCTACTGTGATGAGACCACCTTCAAGGGTGATGACATCAACAAGATGATCACCATGCACTTCAAGCCTGACTACGCGATTGATAACCTCAGGGCTAACAACTATATCTGCCATTTCAGCGTGTTCAAGAGAACGCTGCTTGATGGAACAGAGCTCTTCAGGCCTAAGTTTGATGGAAGTCAGGACCACGACATGATCCTGCGTCTTACTGACAGGGCGCAGCACATCGTGCATGTGCCAAAGCTTCTCTACTACTGGAGGAGCCATGCCGGCAGCGTTGCATCAGACATCAATGCCAAGCCTTATGCGATTGATGCAGCCAAGGGCGCTGTGGCAGATCATCTGCGCAGACACGGTTATGACCACTTCAAGATAACAAGTACAAGGGCTTTTGAGACAATCTTCAAGATCACTTATGAAGTTCAGGGAACACCTAAGATTTCCATCGTGATTCCCAACTGTGAGCATAAGGAAGATCTTAAGAGGTGCATAGATTCTATCTATGAGAAGTCCGTTTATGATAATTACGAGATAATCGTTGTTGAGAATAATTCCAAGGGCAGCGAGATCCGCGGATATTATGAGGAACTGGCAAACGGTGGCCTTAAGGACATCGTCAAGGTTGTTGACTACACAGCTTACAAGACTATGGCCGGTGGCGATGGCAAGGATAGCGGATTTAACTACTCAGCGGTTGTTAACTATGGTGTTAAGAATTCTACCGGTGAGTACATAGTTCTTTTGAACAATGATACACAGGTTATCACCGTCAACTGGATGGAGGAGCTTCTGATGTACGCCCAGCGTGAAGACGTGGGCGCCGTCGGAGCCAAGCTCTACTTCCCGGATCGCAAGATCCAGCACGCCGGCGTTGTGCTCAGGCTCGGCGCCCACAGGACCGCTGGGCACTCCCACTACGGTCAGGCCGGCATGAACCTGGGTTACATGGGACGCCTGTGCTACGCACAGGACGTCAGTGCCGTAACCGGTGCATGCCTCATGGTGAGCCGTAAGAAGTACGACGAAGTCGGAGGCTTTGATGAGGGCTTTGCTGTAAGCCTCAACGACGTGGACTTTTGCCTTAAGCTCCGCCAGGCCGGATACCTCAACGTATTCACGCCTTTCGCAGAGCTCTACCACTACGAATCATTGTCCCGAGGCCTTGACCTCGAAGGCAAGAACGCCGCTCGATACGAAGGCGAGTCCGAGCACTTCCGCACCAAGTGGAAAGAAGTTCTCGACAAGGGCGATCCTTACTACAACCCGAACTTCTCTCTTGACCGCAGCGACTTCTCGCTGAATGTTGAGGGGTATTCAAGCCTGAGAACACAGTAGAATCTGGTTATGCTATAGATATAATTAATGCATTTCAGGTAGGATGGATGTAACAGATAAAACACCCGGATTTCAGGGATTAGCGAAAGTGATTCGTATCCCCGGCATCCGGGTATTTTTGTATCTATATTTATATCTATATTTGTATTTATATTTGTATTTATATTTGTATCTATATTTGCATCTATGAAATCAGCCTGAATTATTACTGTCCTGATCCAAATTTCCTTCCCGGACAGTAGTATTGACAGGAGATTACACAAGCACCTACTGTCTGCAGGAGTTTTTTAGACAAGGACAGTAAGGAACTTGCCTGAAACTGTGAACTGCCTACTGTCCAGAAGTGAAAAAAGCACAGGGACAGTTAAAAATGATTAGAAATCTAGTGTTAGGTTGAACTAACAACATGATTCGTAAGAAAAAGCTACTGTCTATAAAGAAAAATAAGAAAAGGACAGTAGCACTCCCTGTATAAATGGTTATTTAATACACATTTAATGACTGCTGGCCATAATCTCCATGGCAGCTGAAGCTGCTGCGGTAAAAGAATTATCGAACCTCTTTCCTGCAGGGACAACTCTGCATTCTGATACATTCCTGGGATTATCCGTTACATATAATTCCAAGACAACCTACGTAGTCAAGGAAGGCAAGAATAATATTGCCCTTTCCGTTACTTTGCTGGATCGTGATAGCTCCGGAAGGTCCTCTGACAACGAAGAGTGATGATGCCGGCGGAAAATCACATCACAAGGCATAGCTGACAGCCTCATTGGTTGGAATTGATTTTTAAATTACATAACAAAGATTCTCTATTTGAAAATTAGTTGGAAATTGCAAAGACTTTTCAGGGCCATAGGTCAAGTAAATTTGATGCCTAGCTCTTTTCCTGCATCACAAGAACGGGCCTACGGGTATCATGTGATGAACTCCCGGAAAAAACGCCGAAAGGTCTTTTTGCAAATTCCAACTAATTTTTGTATGGAGAAGTCATGTGGGGTGGTCGAAATTCCGTTTCCAACCAAGACTGTCATATTAAGGTCATTGTTATGTGCCTTCCCAAAAAACCACCCTCCAAACCATCCCACCAAGGGATATTTCCCTAAAAATCCCCCATCACCTGTGCTAAAATAGTAAATATAATGCAACACATTTTTACTGGGAGGTTTCTTATGGCAGAGAACGTAATTTTTTATTTTTCAGGCACCGGCAACTGCCTGGATATCGCAAGAAATATAGCAAAGGGAATCGGTGGCGCAGACCTTGTAAGGATCAAGAAGGGCATGACAACCACTGATGTTACCAGCGCCAAGAAGGTTGGCTTTGTATTCCCGTGTTACGGCGGCGGAGCACCGGAAGATGTCCTTAAATATGCTAAGCAGATCAAGGTTAGCCCCGGTGCTTACACCTTTGGCGTAACTTCCTGCGCAGCATACAAGGGAACTGGTCTTTCAAGGCTTAACAAGATAATTCCTCTGAAATACTGGAGCGTGATCACACATCACTGCAGCTGCATCTGGCTTTTCCCGCATAACCTGATGATGCCACGTCTATCAGTGGGAGAGGCAGAAGCCAGAAGTAAGGACCTTGCCAGAATAATAGCCAATGACGTAATGGCAGGTAAGACAAAGAGAAGACCCGGCTTGAACATCTTCAACGCCATAGAGAACGCGGGATTTTCCAAGATTCTCCAGAAGAAGGCTGGGGAATTTGAGGTTAACGACAACTGCATCGCCTGCGGACAGTGCGCTAGCATCTGTCCAAGAGGCAACATCAAGATAGAGAACAACAAGGCTGTCATCGGCACAGACTGCACACAGTGCCTTGGATGCCTTCAGTACTGCCCGAGGAACGCCATCTCCATCGGCGACGTTTCCAAGAAGCGTGAGCACTACCACAATCCACATGTGAAAGCTGCAGAGCTTGCACAAGGCGCAGAGCATATCGGCTAAGAAAGTCAGTTGTGAGTCAGTGGGGCCGGTTCAGTTTGGTGAGTCAGTGGGGACGTAACAGTTTGACTCATTTTGCCATGACAAAATGAGTCAAACTGTTACGTCCCCACTGACTCACCATTATCTCACTTATTGCAAAAGTATCGCTACAGAGATATAATTATAGTATCTCTACAGCGATACTTTTTCTTTTTATGGAGGCCATGAAATTGTTAATCTATCACGGCTCAGAGAGCATCATATATAATCCCATCTTCGGACATGGAACTTCCGCCAATGACTATGGCAGGGGCTTCTATTGCACGGAAGATCCCGAACTGTCCAAGGAATGGGCATGCAAGAGGAACAAAGACGGCTTCTCAAACTGCTATGAACTAAACACAAAAGGCCTTAATATATGTGACTTAAATGGCGGAGATTACAGCATCCTCAACTGGATGGCACTCTTGACCAAATACAGAGGTTACTGGCAGCGCAAGAGTATAGCTGAGGATGCCAAGGATTTTCTGCAGGAAAAGTACCTCATTGATATTTCGAAATTTGATGTGATCAAGGGCTATAGAGCAGATGATTCCTATTTCTCTTTTGCCCAGGATTTTATTATGGGAACTATATCAGTACAGAAGTTGTCAGAGGCCATGAGGCTTGGAGGACTGAACGAGCAGATTGTATTAAAGAGTAAAAGAGCTTTCGACCAATTGTCCTTTAAATCCTATGAAGAAGCTGAAGCCGTTGTGTACTTCAATAAAAAAGAAGCAAGAGACCTAAACGCCAGAAGAAGTTATCAGGAAATCAGGCCTTCCACAAACAGGCTTGATGAGATTTACATTTTGGATATCATGAGAGGAAATGTGAAGTATGAAGAACTACGCATATTCTGAACTATATCTTCCGCTTGCTCAAAGGGTTATGGGCGACATGTACGACTACGCCGTAAATACCATTGGCATGAAGCTCCATGAGTTCCACGAGCTTTTCATGATCAGCAAAATGGCAGATCAGTTTGAGATAGGCAATTCCACATATGTCGCTGGCAAGAATGGCTGTGAAGTGGCAAGGGAAGTCATAGAAACATGTACGGATCTGCACATAGATAAGCCTGATGAAATGCACGTTGACAAGTCTCCGGAGTACTGGACCGGTTGGGCGCTGGCATATTATCAGTGGATATCAAATGTCAGATATGCAGATATCGACAGATGCGTTCCAATCGATACCATACGCGGGATGTATAAGACTCTTCATGAAGCAGATATTACAGTATTCGTCGACATGATGGATAAGAGCCTGAGGGAGCACAGAGAAGATTCACGGCTAAAGAGACTTCGCGCTTATGCAGGCTTGTCGCAGCGTGCACTTGCAGATAAATCGGGAGTTCCCTTAAGGCAGATCCAGTTATTTGAGCAGGGGCAAAGAGATATCACCAAGACGCAGGGGCAAACTCTGCTTCAGCTGTCCAGAACATTAGGATGCAGCATGGAGGATTTGTTGTGACTCACCCTGCATTTCATGGTATAATTACATAGTGCAAAAACAGCATGTTTATTTAAGGAGGAAAGGTAATGAGTGAAGCTACAAAGCAGCTGGAGTACTGGCTGAATGACGACTATTTTGATCAGGAAACAAAAGATGAACTTCTTGCTATCCGCAATAACGAGGCAGAGGTTGAGGATCGTTTTTACAGAGAGCTTGAGTTTGGTACCGGTGGACTCCGCGGGGTAATCGGAGCAGGAACCAACAGAATGAACAAGTACACTGTAAGAAAGGCTACACAGGGCCTTGCTAACTATATCAAGAAGCACGGCGGACCTGACGCTCCAAAGAAGGGCGTTGCCATTTCTTATGACTGCAGAAGATTTTCACCCGAATTTGCTGATGAGACAGCTCTTTGTCTTGCTGCAAACGGAATCAAGGCTTATGTCAGCGATATCTTAAGACCTACACCCGAGCTTTCATTTGCTCTTAGAGAGTTTGGCTGCATCGCAGGTGTAATGGTAACAGCATCACATAACCCGCCTGAGTACAACGGCTACAAGGTATACTGGGAGGACGGCGCACAGGTTACACCTCCTCACGATACAGGAATCATCGACGAAGTAGTAGCCATCACTGATTACCATGACGTTAAGACAATGTCCAAGGAAGATGCCATCGCTGCCGGCCTCTATGTTTCTTTTGGCGAGGAGATCGATGACAAGTACATGGTTGAGCTCAAGAAGCAGATCATCCACCAGGACGTTATCGACGAGATGGCTGACAAGTTCACCATCGTATATACACCTTTCCACGGCACAGGTAATCTCCCTGTTAGACGTGTTCTTAAGGAGCTTGGATTCAAGAACGTATTTGTTGTTCCGGAGCAGGAGCTTCCTGATCCCGACTTCACAACTCTTGATTATCCTAACCCCGAGGATCCCAAGGCATTCGAGCTTGCTCTTAAGCTTGCCAAGGAGAAGGATGCAGACATCGTGCTTGCAACTGATCCCGATGCCGACAGACTCGGTATTTATGCAAAAGACCTTAAGACCGGCGAGTACGTTGCTTTCACCGGAAACATGTCCGGAATGCTCATCGGTGACTATATCTTAAGAGAGCGTCAGGCTACAGGCACAATGCCCGCTAACCCTGCGTTCGTAACAACAATCGTTACAACCAACATGGCCAAGGCAGTTGCTGAGAACTACGGCCTTAAGTACATCGAGGTTCTCACAGGCTTTAAGTACATCGGCGAGCAGATCAAGCTCTTCGAGCAGAACGGCCAGTGCAACAACTATGTATTCGGTCTCGAGGAGTCCTACGGATGCCTCGCAGGAACCCACGCAAGAGATAAGGACGCTGTTGTAGCTGTTATGATGCTCTGCGAGCTCGCTGCTTTCTACAAGAAGCAGGGCAAGAGCGTTTGGGACGCTATGATCGATATGTACAACAAGTACGGCTACTACAAGGAAGGGCAGTACGCTATCACCATGAAGGGCAAGGAAGGCGCAGAGCAGATCGCAGCCCTAATGGACAAGCTTCGTAACAATCCTCCCAAGAAGTTCGGCCAGTGGACAGTTGAAGAGTTCCGTGATTACAAGACTCACAAGACCATCGACATGGCAACAGGCAAGGAGGGCGACACAGGACTTCCAACCTCCAACGTTCTTTACTTTGCGCTTGATAACGACGCATGGTGCTGCGCAAGACCTTCAGGCACAGAGCCCAAGATCAAGTTCTACATGGGCGTTAAGGGAAAAGACCTTGAGGACGCAGCTAAGCTCCAGGACGAACTTACAGAGGCAGTAAAGAGCTTTATCTAAAGAAATTATAGGGGGCATTTTGAGTCACTGGGGACGTTTCAGTTTGACTCATTTTGCTAAACAAAATGAGTCAAACTGAAACGTCCCCAGTGACTCAAAATGAAACAAACCCCAATGACTCAAAAAATATAACTACAAGGAAGTAATAACAACATGTCAATAAAAAATGCGGTCTCCAAGACAATAGCATACGCGAAGCGCAATGGTGTCAGGGCCGCATTTTTTGCTGCCATTGAGAGAGTTTCCGACAACCGCAAGGATAATTACACCTTCACACCACTCTCCGAGGCGGTCCTTGCCGAGCAGAAGAAGGAGTACAAGATGCTGGCGCAGGCAGGAGACCTGGTGCGCTTTAGCATCGTAGTTCCGCTCTACAACACTCCCGAGAAGTATCTCAAGGATATGATCGACTCTGTTATCGCTCAGACCTACGGAAACTGGGAGCTGGTCCTTGCTGACGCTTCAGAAAGACCTCTTGATGTGGCAAAAGAGTACGCGGCCTCTGATCCGCGTATTCGCTATTATCACCTTGATTCCAATGCGGGAATTTCCGAGAACACTAACCGCGGCCTTGAAAAGGCGACCGGTGATTACATAGGTCTTTTAGACCATGATGACACCCTGACCCCTGATGCGCTCTACGAGGTGGACAGAGTCATCAGAAAGAGCATGAAGACCAACAAGCTGGTCAAGTTCTCCAGTTGTCCGCTGCGCCTTATCTACTCCGATGAGGACAAGTACGACGACCATTCGGGCAGATACTACGAGCATCACGAAAAGCCCGCTTTTAACATGGACTATCTCATGTCCAACAACTACATCTGCCACTTCACAGTCATGAGGGCAGACATAATAAAGAGACTCAAACTCAGGAAGGACTTCGACGGCGCCCAGGACTACGACTTATTTCTCCGTGCCTGCGCAGAAGCCACTCTGAACATGCCACTGGCAGCAGGACAGATCGCACATGTAAACAAAGTCCTCTACCACTGGAGATGCCACGATGCTTCAACCGCCGCCAATCCCGGCAGCAAAGACTACGCCTATGACGCAGGACGCCGTGCTCTTCAGGATCTTTCGGATAACTACAAGCTAAACGCCACAGCAGCGCAGCTTAAACATGTCGGTTTCTACAGACTCAATTACGGCGAAGATGTCTTTTCCCAAAGAGGAGACCTTGGCTGTATCGGCGGCAAGATAATTGATAAAAAAGGAAGAATCTGCGGCGGAATGTACTTAAAGGACGGAACGCTTGCTTATGACAGGCTCCCGGAAGGCTTCTCCGGTGGTCTCCAGCACAGAGCAGTGCTCCAGCAGGACGCTTACGCAGTTGATATCAGATGCCTGAAACTAAGGGACGAACTGATCCCGGTATTTGAAGAGGTGACGGGCAGACAGATAGATGACACATTTGGCGACCTCTCCCGCGAGGATATACGGGACATGAGCATTAAGCTGGGAAGCGAAGTCAGAAAGCGCGGCTTCCGCATCATGTGGGATCCGCAGATCATAAAGAGGGTATAAGCTATGGGATTTTTGACAGTAATAATACCTAACTACAATGGGAAAAAATATCTCGGCGACTGCCTCAGGAGCCTGGAGAAGCAGACTTTTGTTGCCTTCGACGTCATCATCGTCGACAACGGCTCCACGGACGGAAGTGTTGAATATATAAAGGAAAAGTGGCCAAACGTCGAGCTCATCGAACTGGGCGAGAACACCGGCTTTGCAAACGCAGTGAACGTGGGCATCAAGGCGGCTGATGCTGAGTATGTCTTTTTGCTCAACAACGACACCATGTGCGATGAGTACGTACTTGAGAGGCTCATCAAAGTCATGGACAATAAGAAAAAGCTCTTTTCCGCACAGGCTAAGATGCTACAGATGAAAGAGCCCCACAATATCGACGATTGTGGAGACCTCTACTGTGCCCTGGGCTGGGCTTTCACACCGGGGAAGGATGCGGATAACAGCCACTTTAGCCGGAGGGAGTCCATAACCAGCGCCTGCGCAGGTGCTGCGATTTACAGAAAAGAGTATTTTGACAAAGTCGGATACTTCGACGCGGAGCACTTCTGCTACCTCGAGGACGTGGACATCGGATACAGAGCGCGCCTTAAGGGCTTTGCCAACGTTATGGAGCCGACAGCCATCGTCTATCACGTAGGCAGCGGATCCAGCGGCTCAAGATATAATGCCTTTAAGGTTGAGCTTACGGCGGCCAACAACCTGTTCCTTATTTATAAGAACATGGCTGCGTTCCAGCTCTTTATCAACTTTATTCCGATCTGCATCGGTATCGCCATCAAGCACGCCTTCTATGCCAGAAAGGGCCTGGGGAAAGCCCACATAAAAGGTCTTCTTGGCGGTTTAAAGAAGATTGCAAAGTTCGCAAATCACCGCGTGATCTTCGGCAGAAAAGAGATCATCAATGCATTTAGGCTTCAGATCGAGCTCTGGGTAAATATTGGTCGCAGAATCATGAATGTGTGATATAATATCCCTAACTATGGGAAGGTATGGAAAAGTATTGTGATCAAGGACAATCAGGTACATCTCAATAGGGCACATGTTATCGTGGACGGGCTTTTGGTGGCCGGTTCCTATGTGCTTTCCTACTATATCAAGTTTGAATCTATATTCGCAGATAAAAGGCCCGGCGGACGACTTCCGATGGAGACCTATTTTTCTGCGCTTTATTTTTTGGTTCCCGCGTACATTCTTCTTTATTATATGGTCCAGCTCTACACCTCCAGAAGGGCTCTGCGCCTCTGGGAGGAGTTTGTAGACATTGTCCAGGCCAATATCATGGGCATCATCGGCTTTACGGTTATCCTGTACCTGTTAAAGCAGGGCGATTTCTCGCGTTGGATGATGGCCATCTTCTTTGCTCTGAATATTACCCTGACGACGATTGCCCACTGGATGCTGCGTAAGTTCCTGCAGTTCATCCGCAAGAAGGGCTATAACATCAAGCATATTCTTCTGGTTGGATACTCAAGAGCCGCTGAGGCTTACATCAGCAGGATTCTTGAAAATCCGCAGTGGGGCTACGTTATCGCGGGCGTTCTCGATGACTTTGTTCCCCTTGATACCAGCTACCACGGAATCAAGGTCATTGGCAAGATTGAACAGCTGACGGACCTCCTTGAGAAAAATAATTTCGATGAGATCACCATCACCCTTCCTCTGAACGACTACGATCGCCTGGAGGAACTGGTTGCCGAATGCGAGAAATCCGGCGTTCACACCAAGTTTATTCCGGATTACACATCCCTCATCCCCAGCAGTCCATACACCGAGGATGTACAGGGGCTTCCGGTTATCAACATCAGATATGTGCCTCTTACAAACTCTTTTAACAGATTTGCCAAGAGAACGGTGGATATTGTGGGATCTCTTTTCGCAATTATCATATTCTCACCTATCATGCTGGCTTCGGCCATCGCCATCAAGGCAACGAGCCCGGGACCCATCATCTACAAGCAGGAGAGAGTCGGCAGGAACGGCGTTCCTTTCATGATGTACAAGTTCAGGACCATGAAGGTTCAGACAGAAGCTGAGGAAAAGAAAGGCTGGACCACCAAGGGTGATCCCAGAATCACCAGAGTTGGGGGATTCCTTCGTAAGACCAGTATCGATGAGATGCCACAGTTCTTCAATATTTTCATCGGTCAGATGAGCCTTGTGGGACCAAGACCTGAGCGCCCTCAGTTCGTTGAGAAGTTCAAGGAGCAGATCCCACGCTACATGGTCAAGCACCAGGTTCGCCCCGGCCTTACCGGATGGGCACAGATCAACGGATATCGCGGTGATACTTCTATCAGGAAAAGAATCGACTACGATATTTACTATATCGAAAACTGGACCATGGCTTTTGATTTCAAGATACTGCTTGGAACCATAAGGCACGGCTTCGTTAATAAAAATGCATATTAAGAGAGTGGGTGAGTCAGTGGGGACGTTTCAGTTTGACTCATTTTGCGCGGCAAAATGAGTCAAACTGAAACGTCCCCACTGACTCACCCACTCTCTCATTTTCTTTTGGGGTTGTAAATAGTACACATTTGTGGCAGAATATATTGGTGTTAATTTGCCATATTAGCATTAGCATGAATTTTTGTTGGGACGAGGAGACGTGTTATGTCAAACAGAGACGACGAATACTACGAGAGAGATAGTCGCAGACCATCTCGCAGAACCGATGACAGATACGACGATCGCTATGATGATAGATACGACGATCGCTATGATGACAGATATGATGATCGCTACGACGATTATGAAGACAGACCAAGGAGAAGCTCACAGGGATCAGCAAGATCAGCATCAGGCAGATCAGCTTCAGGATCATCAAGAGATCCACGCAGAACTTCTTCATCAAGAGGATCAGCTTCAAGAAGTTCATCTTCAAGACCTTCTTCATCAAGACCATCATCTTCAAGAGGCGGAAACGGCAGAGGAAACGGTGGTAACGGAAGAGGCGGTAACGGTGGAAACGGCAAGAAAAAGAACAACAAGAAGGCAATAATCCTTCTGGTAGCAGAAATGCTCCTTGCCTGCGTACTTGTATATGTTGCTTACACTCTTTTCTTCAAGGTTGACGTAACTAAGGTTGGTAAGGTTAACCTTAACGAGGAAGCAATCACACAGAGTATCAGTGAGACCGTTGTAAACGATGAGAAGATGAAGGGATACACCAATATCGCACTCTTTGGTGTTGATGCCCGTGACGAGCAGCTGACCAAGAATACAAGATCCGACTCCATCATCATTGCATCTATCAACAATGATACCGGAGAGGTTAAGCTCTGCTCAGTTTACCGTGATACTTACCTTAACTTAAGTAACGATACTTACACCAAGTGTAACGCAGCTTACGCTCAGGGTGGTCCCGAGCAGGCTATTTCAATGCTCAACATGAACCTGGATATGGATATTTCTGATTTCATCACTATCGGATTCAGAGGTCTTACAGACGTTGTTGACGCCCTTGGCGGAGTAACGATCGATGTTACAGATGCAGAGATCTCTCACCTTAACAACTACCAGTCCACAATGGCTCAGGAGCTCAAGCTCAACTACACACCTGTAACCAGCGCAGGAGTACAGACCCTTAACGGACTTCAGGCAACAGCTTACTGCCGTATCAGATACACAGCAGGCGATGACTTCAGACGTGCAGAGAGACAGAGAACAGTCCTTATGGCTTGCCTTGAGAAGGCACAGGGTATGAGCTACTCACAGCTCGAGACAGTTGCCAACAACGCATTCAAAGAGACTTACACATCACTTGATATCTCTGAGATCCTTGATATGCTCAAGAACGTTGCCAAGTACAGGGTTGTTGATAACAACGGATTCCCTTACGAGGAGATGCGTGCAACAGGAACCATGGGTAAGGCAGGAAGCTGCGTACTTCCGGTTGACCTTCAGAGCAACGTTAAGTGGCTCCACAAGTTCCTCTTCAACGATGAGAGCTACGAGCCTTCAGCAGATGTTCAGAAGTACAGCGACAAGATCAAGGGTGATGTAAGCAAGTACATCGGCTGATCTTAATGCTTTAATACAGATTTTATGGGGCTGGGTTCATATGAGCCCGGCCCTTAATTCTTCTTTATCTATTTGAGGGAAAAGAATGAGTACCGTAGATATCATTATTCCTACTTATAAACCGGATATAGCTCTTTTGCGCCTGATCGATGATCTGGAGAGGCAGTCACTTCGCCCATCAAAGATTATCATCATGAACACCGAGGAAAAATACTGGAAAGAGCTACTGTCAAAATCAAGGGAAAATCCACAGGAAAAATATGATAACATAGTAGTGGAGCATGTGACCAAGGCTTCGTTTGATCACGGAGAGACCAGGAATTTGGGCGTTAAACACTCGGATTCGGAGTTCTTTCTGATGATGACACAGGATGCCTTCCCGAGGGATAAAATGCTTATTTCAAGCCTTGTGAAAGCATTTGAGGACAGCGACGTGGCAGCAGCCTATGCAAGGCAGTACCCCAAGACAGACTGTAATCTTGCTGAGCGCTACTCCCGCAAGTTCAACTACCCCAACGAGCCTATGAAAAAGACACAGAAAGACCTTCCGCGTCTCGGAATAAAGACCTACTTTTGTTCCAATGTCTGTGCCATGTACAGGCGCTCCGTGTTTGACGAGATAGGGGGATTTACCCACAGGACCATCTTTAACGAGGATATGGTCTATGCAGGAAATATCTGCCAGAAGGGCTACGCTATCAGTTATGTTCCTGAGGCAGGAGTTATACATTCCCACAACTACACCTGTGCCCAGCAGTTCCACAGAAACTTTGACATCGGTGTTTCGCAGACA
The DNA here is from genome assembly GCF_000424525.1 of Butyrivibrio sp. FCS006. Classification (NCBI taxonomy): domain Bacteria; kingdom Bacillati; phylum Bacillota; class Clostridia; order Lachnospirales; family Lachnospiraceae; genus Butyrivibrio; species Butyrivibrio sp. FCS006. The sequence continues at coordinate 563,516 of NZ_KE384204.1, forward strand.
GACCATCCTGAGATCTTCGGCTCAATCAGATCAGAGACCGAGGGCAAAAAGATGGTATCTGAGACAATAGGGCACTTCAGACAGGTCGGCAAGGCTTATCTCATCCCTCATTACATCGTAATGTGTGGCTGCAGATGGCTCGGCTACAAGCTTGGCAGAAACTATAAAAAGCTGCCGAAAGTTCTTTTACCCAAGCTATCTCTTAATAAGGAGTATTGGCTTACCGATAGGACCTAACGAGGTATTATCAAATGGAATTAGATTTATCAGGAATGGACGTCAAGATATCCGACGACATGAATTCATGGGAGGAAGTAAACCTCCTCTACAACGCTGCACTTAAGCAGATGCAGACCAAGATCGAGATCCTCAACGACGAGTTCCAGGAGGTTCACAAGTACAACCCCATCGAGCACGTTAAATACAGGGTCAAGGTCCCCGAGAGCATCGTCAAGAAATTAAAGAGAAACGGATATGAGTCCACCATCGAGAACATGGTGCGCTATGTCAATGATATAGCCGGAATCCGTATTATCTGCTCATTTACATCAGATATCTACAGGATTGCCGAGATGATCAGCAATCAGAAGGATATACAGGTTCATACCATCAAGGATTACATCATGAACCCCAAGCCCAGCGGATACAGAAGCTATCACATGATAGTCTCTCTCCCTGTCTATCTCTCCGACAAGATCGTAAACGTCAAGGTTGAGATCCAGATAAGGACCGTTGCCATGGATTTCTGGGCATCCTTAGAGCACAAGATTCAGTATAAGTTCGAGGGAAAGGCCCCGGCTCACATCAATTCGGAGCTCCATGAGTGTGCCACAATGGTGGCTAATCTTGATGCAAGAATGCTCTCCCTGAATGAGGAGATCCTTGCGATAGAGAAGGAATGACATTCCCGGGGGTGAAAACCCCCATTAATGAGGAGTGGGTAGACACATCGCTGCGCCTACCCTATTATGAAAAAATCTATCTTTCGTTATTAACATGTTGCCTGTCTCTTGACTGTAGTATAAATATACAGGACAATTATGAACAAACTATGAACTGAGCATGAACAAATAGTAAAAGTAGCTAATAAATCTCTTTTAATCATTATATTCTTGTATATATTGCATAATAAATGATAAGCTTATGTGGATAAAACATCAGTGGATTACATGATTACATCAGAGGAGTAAGCGAAAATGTTGGGAGGAAAAATTGTGGAGAACTTTATGGACAAGCTTGCAGAGAAAATAGGTGCACAGGACATAATAAGAGCCAATGCACAGGCCGAGGCCATGGAAGCTGAGAGGACCAGGCAGGAGGCGGAGCAGTTCAAACTCCAGCTTGAGGAACTGCGCGCCAATGAGAAGGAGCACAGAGCAGCCATCGAGGATGCAAGAAATTCCATTCAGGAAACCGGCAAGACCGTAGCAGCTCTCACAGAGAGATTGGAACAAAGCGAAACCCAGGTTCACGATGTAGGTGTACAGGTATATAGAAACGTCCAGGCCGTAGTAGAAAAAGGCCAGGAAAAGAGCCTTGATGAGTTTAAAGAGGTTAAGCACAAAATAGAGTCTGTTCAGGTAGCAGTAGAGACCAAGAACAGCGCGCTTCTTCCCCTTCTTATCATCACTCTCTTAGTAGCAGGCGCAGACCTGGTACTCAATATTCTTAGAATTTTAGGTGTTTTATAAATGAGTTTTAGCAATACTGTATTTCGCCGCAAGATCAAGGTATGGTTTTTGCAGTCAGTACTGGTGATAATCGTAGCTTGGATACTGTTTATGCCCAGCTTTGTTAAGTTTGAAAGGGGCGGCGACAATATTTTTACCGTAAAATTAAATGACGTAGTGGTAGGAATAGCAGGCTCTGAAGAGGAGGCTTACGAGGCCTACAGAGATGCAAGGCGTTCCATCGCATCAAGTGACGGAGAGCTGGTTCTTGCCAAGGCAGACCTTAACATAGAAGGAAGCAACGTTCTCTGGGGCACTGTAGACTCTGTCTCTTCCATGTCAAAAGAGATGTCGACAGTCCTTAAAGGGAACCTCAGGAGCACACTCAACAGATCCTATTCCATCAAGATCAACGAGTTTGCAGTCAATCTCGCAAGCATCGACGATGTAATGAAGCTGCTTTCGACAGCTCTTTCAAACTATGATGAAGAAGGGCTCTACGACGTAAACCTCATTCTTGATACAGACCGTGAGGTTAACGTTCTTACGCCTCAGGTCCTCAGCAAGGAAGAGGTTAAGAAGGAAGAAGAGATAGCAGAGACTTCCCTTCCTCAGGCAGGTTTCCAGGCAGAGCTGACACAGATCGTCAACGAGGCTAAGCCTCTTGCCTATGACAAGGATTTCTCCGACTATGATCTTGGACTTATGAGCATGGACTTTGCTGACAAGGTTGAGATCGTGGAGAGTTACCTTCCCGACAGCGAGATCACTGACCTTGCAACAGCCATCGACGAAGTTACCAAGGACAAAGAGACCAACCAGATCTACGAGGTTCAGTCCGGCGATACTCTTGGAACCATCGCCATGAAGTTCGGTCTTACCGTCGATGACCTTGTTAACATGAACGAACAGCTCGAGAGCGAGCGCACCATGATAAGGGTACAGGATAACCTGATCGTTACCGTTCCTGAGCCCGAGCTCTCAGTTAACTATACAATTCAGGAATACTACGAAGAGGACTATGAGGCTGAGGTTCAGTATGTCGACAACGACAGCTGGTACACAACCCAGACCAAGGTCCTTCAGGAGCCGTCAGCCGGACACAGAAAGGTTGTCGCTCTGGTTTCATATATGGATAACAGCGAAGTAGGGCGTGAGATTGAGAAGGAAGAAGTCACCTACAAGGCTGTTCCCAAGATTGTTGAGAGAGGAACCATCGTTCCGCCTACATATATCAAGCCTATTTCCGGCGGAAGACTTACCTCCGGATTTGGTAAAAGAAATCGTCCCACCAAGGGAGCAAGCTCCTATCACAAGGGTGTTGACTGGGCTACTCCTGTCGGAACTTCTGTTGTTGCTTCATCTTCCGGTGTTGTTACAAGAGCCGGTTGGGGAAGCGGATACGGATACTGTGTATACATAAGGCATCCGGACGGCAGGGAGACCAGGTACGGACACCTTAGTAAGGTCCTGGTTTCAGTCGGACAGTCGGTTTCTCAGGGACAGAGAATTGCTCTCTCAGGTAATACAGGTGTATCTACGGGACCTCACCTTCACTTTGAGATTTTGGTGGGTGGAAGTCAGGTTAACCCGCTTAATTACTTGAACTAAACTATCGGTTTTACAAATACACATTATTGTGGTATAACTAATATTTGTTCAAGAAAAAGAAGAGAGATACCTATGGAAAAATACGTGATAAAAGGCGGAAATCCGCTGGTTGGCGAGGTTGAGATCGGTGGAGCCAAAAACGCTGCACTTGCGATCCTTGCTGCTGCAACCATGACGGATGAGACTGTCTATATAGATAATATGCCGGACGCCTCCGATACCAATGCAATGCTTCAGGCTATCGAGAGCATAGGCGCATTTGTTGAGCGCACAGGCAGACATTCTGTGAAGATCAATGCTTCTCAGATCAAAAACCATACAATTGAAAATGATTATATCAAGAAGATCAGGGCAGGTTATTACCTCCTTGGTGCTCTTCTTGGTAAGTATAAGGATGCCGGAGTTGCACTTCCCGGTGGCTGTCACATCGGCCTTCGTCCTATCGACCAGCATATCAAGGGCTTTACTGCTCTTGGAGCCAAGGTCAACATCCAGGACATCATCTATGCCAAGGCTGATAAGCTTGTAGGAAGCCACATCTACCTCGATGTTGTCAGCGTAGGTGCTACCATCAATATTATGATGGCGGCTGTAATGGCTGAGGGCAAGACCATCATCGAGAACGCAGCCAAGGAGCCACACGTCGTTGATATCGCGAACTTCCTCAACAGCATGGGAGCTAATATCAAGGGCGCAGGTACCGATGTCATCAGAATCAAGGGAGTTGAGAAGCTCCACGGAACTGAGTATACAATCATTCCCGATCAGATAGAGGCCGGAACCTTCATGATGGCTGCAGCAGCAACCATGGGTGATGTAACGGTCAAGAATGTCATTCCCAAGCACCTTGAGTCCATCAGTGCCAAGCTTGTAGAGATGGGATGCCAGATCCACGAGTCTGACGACGAGGTCAGAGTTGTGGCTGCCAAGAGACTTAAGAACACACATGTTAAGACCCTGCCATATCCGGGATATCCCACAGATATGCAGCCACAGATCACCGTGGCACTTGGCCTTGCAAGTGGTATCAGTATAGTAACAGAGAGCATCTTTGAGAGCCGCTTTAAGTATGTTGATGAGCTCACAAGAATGGGAGCTTCCATCAAGGTAGAAGGAAGCACAGCCATCATCGAAGGTGTCGAGAGATACACCGGCGCAACAGTTTCAGCTCCTGACTTAAGGGCAGGTGCAGCGCTTGTTATCGCAGCCCTCACAGCAGAAGGTTACTCAACAATAGAGGATATCAAGTACATCGAGAGAGGATATGAGGACTTTGAGGTCAAGTTAAGAGGCCTTGGTGCTCAGATTGAGAAAGTGGATGATGACAGAGATATCCAGAAGTTTAAGTTAAAGAACGCATAAAGCGCATTATAATAGCCTGACATGCTCAGCATGCCAGGCTTTTTCTTTGCTTATATAATTTCCTGAATGTATACTCCCGGGCATTTCGACAGATCAATGTAATCATTGCCGACCTTGATGGTGGGCCTTGAGAGGTGTGAACTGTTTATAAATATGATCTCGCCGACTTCACCTGTATTAAGGCGTACGGTGTTGAGAAGATATGTGTTTACTATATTGTTGAGGAAGCACATGATCATCTCCGGATCATATTTCTGGAAACCTTCTTCTTCAAACATTGAGATCGCAATGAACGGACACAAAGGGCCACGGTAGTATCTTGAGCTTGTCATGGCATCATATACATCCGCAATGGCAACAGCCTTGGCAAACTTATCAATCTGAGGCCCTTTTAATCTCAAGGGATATCCCGTTCCGTCACATCTCTCATGATGCATGAGGGCGGCGTTCTTGACATGTGCGCTGATATTCAGCGCCTTCATGGCTTCATATCCCTTCTGGGGATGTGTCTTGATCATGTTATACTCATCATCTGTCAGAGCACCGGGCTTGGTTATGATCGTATCAGGAATCAGGAGTTTGCCGATATCATGGAAAAGACCTGCCTGAGTAGCTAACTCTATCTCTGCCTCATCCCATCTGAGCCACTGGGCGATGATATTTGTAATGAGGGCAACATTGATGCAGTGTGTATATGTGGCATCATCATAAAGTCTTAGGTTGTGGAGCATGTCAAAGATGTTGGCTGTGGTTCTGCCCTCGCTCAGCAGCGAGTAGATGGGCGTCATCATATCATCAATATCAAGATCTTCATTGCCCTTTAGGATATCACTGATGGTGTGCTCGAATTTGCTGGCGCATTGCTCAAAGTCCTGCTTGAACTCCTTGAAGGCCTCTGACTGCTTTAAACGCTCAGCATAAGTAAGCCCTGCATCGGCGCTGCTATCTGCAGCTTCCTTGGGCTGGGCCTCTTCAATAGGTACGTCTATTATTGAGTAGAATGCAAGTCTGGCAATGTCTTTGTCATTAAGTACAGTTCCCTTTTCCATGAGTTTGGTGTGGGAATCGTAGGTAAACACATCACTTGCCAGAATCATTCCGGGCAAAAGTTTTTTTGTGAGTACTCTCTTCATTGTCCCTCGCAAAAAGAATTTACGTCAAAACGTAGATATATGTATTATTATAAATCCTTGACAGTACACTCGGCAAGGGATAGTATTTTACTAGAAAAAATAATTCTTCGGGGCAGGGTGCGATTCCCAACCGGCGGTATAGTCCGCGAACTGCTTGATCTTCAAGCGGCCGACTTGGTGAGATTCCAAGACCGACAGTATAGTCTGGATGAGAGAAGAAGTGCAGAGTACGAGCTGAGGTTCTCGAAGCCGTGCGAGTAAGTCATTATTAATTCCCACTTTATCTCTCCTTCAAATCAAATAAAAATTCACCCGATGAGAAAGAAGGAGAAAAATGAACAATCTGAAAGAAACAATCGCAAACATCACCGGAGCGCCCGGACGTTTCGCAGCACTTTTGCTACTTATCGTAGTGGCATTTGTTATTGCGTACCTGGCCGAGAAGCTCGCAAGAAAGCAGGAGCTTGAAAAGACCGGAACCGTAGAAGCAATGTTCAGCACAAGAAAGATCGCAATCATAGGTGTCTTTTCCGCAATTGCCTTTGTGCTTATGCTCCTTGAGTTCCCGCTTCCAATCGCACCTCCATTCTACAAATTTGACTTCAGCGATATTCCCGCTCTTATCGGCGGATTCGCAGCAGGTCCCATGGTTGCAGTGATGATCGAGTTCATCAAGGTTACACTCAACGTCCTTATCCAGGGACCTACACCGGGATTTGTAGGTGAGATCGCAAACTTCTGCGTTGGAGCAGCTTTCGTAATTCCTGCAACAGTCATCTACAGATTCAAGAAGACCAGAAAGGTTGCCCTTATCAGCTGCATCACAGGTACACTTTGCATCGCGATCGTAGGATCAACCTTAAATGCATTCTTCCTGCTTCCTGCATACGCAATCGCATACGGCTGCGACATCAGCGTATTCATTGAGGCCGGAACAGCAATCAATCCTCTTGTAACCAACGTATTTACTTTCTGTGCAATCTGCGTAGCACCATTCAATCTCTTAAAGGGTGCAGTGGACAGCACGCTGACCTTCCTTGTTTACAAGCAGCTCAGCCCTATCCTTAAGACCACTCCCATGGCAGTTCGCAAGAGAGTAGCCAAGGCAGAAGAGGCATAATACAAATACAACCAAATAACGCATACCTCGAAGCGCTGCGGAATCTACCCGCAGCGTTTCTTTTGTGATATTATAAAAGTGGTTTAGTTTGTGCATACGGGGGTTTTTATGGAAATCGTAACCAGACATGAGACAAATAGTGCAAGTGAGACCTTCGAGATCGGAAGAAGGATTGGAGAGAGCGCGACACCCGGAATGGTCTATACCCTTATAGGAGACCTTGGCGTTGGAAAGACCGTGCTGACCCAAGGAGTGGCAGCAGGACTCGGCATCCTTGGACCTGTGAGTTCACCGACCTTTACCATACTTCAGGTCTATGACGAGGGCAGGATTCCGTTCTATCACTTCGATGTCTACAGGATCGGCGATATCAGTGAGATGGACGAGATCGGCTACGAGGATTACTTCTACGGCGACGGCGTGTGCTTCGTTGAGTGGGCCAACCTCATAGAGGAGCTGCTTCCAGAGCACTACACAGAGATCGTTATTGAAAAGAACCTTGAGAAGGGCCTTGATTACAGGCTCATCACCATGACAAGGCACTAAGCCATACTAACAACAGGAACATAGATTATGAAAATACTTGCAATAGACACTTCAGGACTGGTTGCAACCGTTGCCATCACTGACGGCGACTTACTTAAGGCCCAGTTCTCAATACAACATAAGACAACACATTCAGAGATCCTGATGCCCATGTTAAAAGACATGACGGACAAGATAGGGCTCGACCTTAGTACGATTGATGCGATAGCTGTAGCGAAAGGTCCCGGCTCTTTTACCGGACTTCGCATAGGCTCTGCTACTGCCAAGGGACTGGCGCTGGCTCTCGATAAGCCCATCATCCCAATCCCCACTGTGGATGGCCTTGCCTATAACCTCTACGGTAATGAGAAGATCATCTGCCCTATGATGGACGCAAGGCGCAATCAGGTCTACACAGGAATCTATACCTTCGTACCAAGCCCCACCGAGGAGAAGAACTTCGAGCAGGGCTTTGATATGCGTGTGATAAGGAAACAGTACGCAGCTTCTGTGGACGATGTCATCGCCGAGCTTAACAGCATCGGCAAGAGCGTTGTGCTCCTGGGCGACGGCGTTCCCGTATACCATGACAAGCTTGAACAGGGGCTTAAGGTGCCCTTCACCGTAGCGCCTCTGCATATGAACCGCCAGAGCGCAGCATCCATTGCAGCCCTGGCCCTTAAGTACGCTGCAGACGGCAGGTTCGTTTCCTCCGATGAGTTTGCTCCCGATTATCTTCGCCTGTCTCAGGCAGAGCGTGAGTCTCTGGAAAAAGAGGAATCGGATTCCGTTTCAGCTTCAGAGAAGAGGGCAGCAGCTCACAGCACTCCCGGTAAGGTCCGCATAAGACCCATGACCGCCGAGGATGTTGAGGATGCCTGGAAGCTTGAACAGATAAACCTTGGTAAGGAAGCCTGGACTCAGAAACAACTCCTTGATGCTATGACAAGAGATGATACCATTTACCTTGTTGCCGAGATGGCCGGCAGGATCGTGGGACTCTGCGGAGTTCAGAACATCTCCGGCGATGGAGAAGTCACCAATGTCTCGGTTTCAGGCGATGTCCGCAGGGAAGGCTGCGGCTACAAGATGGTCAAGCAGCTCCTTGAAAGGGGCAAGGGCATTGGGATCAAGGACTATACTCTGGAAGTCAGAGCCCAGAATGCGCCTGCCATAAGACTTTATGAGAAGCTCGGATTTAAGAGCGAAGGCGTTCGCCCGGGATTTTACGATGATCCCAAGGACGACGCAGTGATTTATTGGAAGAGAGAAGAAAATTAATGATAGATGTATGCCTACTGGGAACCGGCGGAATGATGCCACTCCCCAACAGACTTCTCACAGCACTTCTTGTGAGATATAACGGCAAGTGCATCCTCATCGACTGTGGTGAGGGAACACAGATTGCCATGAAGAAAAAGGGCCTTAGCGCCAAGCCTATAGACGTAATGTGCTTTACCCATTACCATGCGGACCACATCTCGGGACTTCCCGGAATGCTGCTGACCATGGGAAATGCAGAGCGCACGGAGCCGCTCCTTATGGTCGGCCCCAAGGGTCTTGAGAAGGTGGTAAACAGCCTTCGTACCATCGCGCCGGAGCTGCCTTTTGAGATTAAGTTCAAAGAGATTAACGGAGACGAGATGTCTTTTGACCTGGAAGGCATGCCTGAATTCACGATCACAGCCTTCAAGGTTAACCACAATATCACTTGCTACGGATATACCATGAACCTACGCCGTCAGGGCAAGTTCAACGTGGAAGCAGCTCAGGAGAAGGGAATTCCCAGAGACTTCTGGAACAACCTTCAAAAGGGCGAAACCGTGACTACAGATGACGGAATCACCTATACACCGGACATGGTTCTCGGAGAGGAGAGAAAGGGTATCAAGCTCACCTACAGTACGGATTCAAGGCCCACCGACAGCATAGTAAGAAACGCTGCCGGGTCAGACCTGTTTATCTGTGAGGGAATGTACGGCGAGCCTGACAAGCTCCAGAAGGCCAAGGAATACAAGCACATGACCTTCTACGAGGCCGCCAAAATGGCGAGGGACGCCGAGGTAAAAGAGATGTGGCTTACCCACTACAGCCCATCCCTTGTAAATCCTATGGAGTTCATGTCGGATACAAAGAAGATCTTTCCTAATACCATTGCAGCCAAGGACGGACGAAGCTGCACCCTTAGATTTACCGAATAAGAAGGAGGAAGTATGGAAAAAGGCAGTGTCGGATCAGCGGTACTTAAATCGATTGTTCTGATCGTGCTCGGAGCGATGATCGTTCTGGGAGTATACATGATGCTCACCAGGACCAGGAAGCAGCCGGCCAAGGACGAGGACTACGTCATCACGGTGGTGGACGAGATCACAACCACCAACCTTGAAAAGAGCTATCCCGCCAGCGCAAGAAAGGTCGTTGAGCTCTATGCCAAGATCATGCAGACTCTTTACAGAGAGACCTATGACGACGACCAGAGAGATGCCATGATCGCAGTTCTTAAGGGCCTTATGGATGATGAGCTTCTTGCTTCCAACGAGAATTTCGAGGGAAGCATCAGGATCGAGGTCACCAGCAGAAAAGCGCAGCAGTACTCAATCCCTGCATATGTCGTTCAGACAAAAGAGCCTGAGGAGGTTGTGGTGGATGGTCGCAAGATGTGCAGCTGTGACTGCCTCTTTAACATAAGAAATGCAACAACTCCGACTTACTCGAATTACTATACATTTATCCTAAGAAGAGATCAGACCACAAACAACTGGAAGATCCTTGGATGGACACAGAGGGAAGAATCAGATGATTGAATATCATGCAGACGACTATGGGATGTTCAGGACCCAGAGCCGTCATATAATCGACTGTTACCACAATGGAGCTTTAAATGGTATCAGCATCATGCCAAACAGCCCATATCTTGCTGAGTGCATGGATGAGATAAAAGACTTTAAGAAAAAGCTCGCCATCACCGTGCACTTGAACCTCGTGGAGGGACAGCCACTGACCGGCGCTAAGGCTTCAAAGCTCATCGACGGAGACGGGAATTTCAGCATCGGCTTTGGGAAGCTTTTACTTGTAGGCTTCGTGCCGGTACTTCGCAGGATCTACTATCGCCAGATAAGACGAGAGATGGAAGCGCAGATCCTCTCCTGCAGAGAGTACATGAACGACGGCAAATTCAGACTCGACGGACACGTTCACTACCACATGCTCCCACTGGTCTTTGATGCAATCATGGATGTTGTTAAGGAGCATAACCTGGAGGTTTCCTATATCAGGTTCCCAAGGGAAGACCTTAATCTCTATCGCAAGGTCTCCGGTAAGATAAAGGGCATAAAGCTCATCAATATAGTCAAGGTTCTTGTGCTGAACACCCTTGCAAATCGCAATGAGAGAAAGTATGAAGATATGCTCGTCAGCCTCGGCGTTCAGAGGAAGTTTTTCATGGGAGTCATGCTCTCGGGCCATATGTTCTATGACAATGTAAAAGAGTGCATCCCTGTGGCAGCAGACATCATGGCAGATAAGGGGCTTCAGGATATGGAGATATTATTCCATCCCGGAGACGTGACAGATATTACCGAGGTTTCACAGATCACAAGCAAAGATGATCTGGATTTTCTTAATGAAAATAGCGTTAACAGACAAAAAGAGGCTGAGGCCCTTGTTAAATTTGGCGGCGGATTAAAGAGATAATTATATGAAGATAGATAAGAATGTAGAAAACGACGGCGTGATCTTCATGTCGATAAAAGAGAATGATGAGAGAGCACAGGAAACCGGAAGCGAGGGTGATGTAACCATCCTTGCCATTGAGAGCTCCTGCGATGAGACTGCAGCTGCAGTTGTCAGAAACGGACGCGAAGTCCTCTCCAACATCATTTCATCACAGATCGCGCTCCATACCATCTACGGCGGAGTTGTTCCGGAGATCGCATCCAGAAAGCACGTCGAGAAGATCAACGGCTGCATAAGAGCAGCTTTGGACGAAGCGGGAGTTACGCTTGATGACATCGACGCAGTAGCAGTAACCTACGGCCCCGGCCTTGTAGGTGCTCTTTTGGTGGGAGTCTCCGCGGCAAAAGCAATCTCTTTTGCCAAAAACAAGCCACTTATCGGAGTCCACCACATAGAGGGTCATATCAGCGCAAACTTCATCGAGAACAAAGACCTTGAGCCACCTTTCGTGTGTCTTGTGGTATCGGGAGGTCACTCTCACCTTGTAGTGGTCAAGGACTACGGCGAGTATGACATAATCGGTCAGACCAGAGACGACGCGGCGGGAGAGGCTTTTGACAAGGTGGCAAGAGCCATCGGCCTTGGCTATCCCGGAGGCCCCAAGATTGACAAAGCAGCAAGGGAAGGAAATCCCGATGCTTTCGTATTCCCTCAGGCCAAGATCGAGGGTGCGGAGTACGATTTCTCTTTCTCCGGACTTAAGTCCGCAGTACTAAACCTCATCAATCAGGCCAAGATGCAGGGACAGGAGCTCAACCAGGCAGACATCGCAGCTTCATTCCAGAAGGCAGTAGTAGAGGTCCTCGCCGGACATGCAATCCGCGCCTGCAAGGAATACGGCATGAACAAGCTTGCCATCGCCGGAGGAGTTGCTTCCAACACTGCACTTCGCGAGCTTTTGGAAAAAGAGTGCGCGGCCAATAATATCGAATTCTACAGGCCAAGTCCTGTTTTATGCACCGACAATGCGGCAATGATCGGTGCAGCAGCATACTATGAATACAGAAAAGGCGTCAGGTTCGGACTGGACATGAACGCAGTTCCAAACCTTCCGCTGGGTGATCGCGAGAGACGTTTCCACGGCAGAGCCAGCCGTCTGGATGCGCTTGAGCGGGATTTTGGAGGACGAAGATGAAGACAGTTGCGGTAGTTCTGGCAGCAGGCTCCGGCAGCAGAATGCAGTCGGATGTCAAGAAGCAGTACATGGAGATCGGAGGAAAGCCTCTTATTTACTATTCTCTCAAGGCTTTTGAGGAGAGCATCATCGACGACATCGTTCTGGTGGTCTCAAGAGGCGACGTTTCCTATGTGACAAAAGAAATCGTGGAGAAATATAAGTTTGATAAGGTTACGGCGGTTGTTGAAGGCGGACTTGCAAGATACCACAGCGTAAGGCTCGGACTTCAGGCAGCAGCTGCAGATTGCGACTATGCCTTTATCCACGATGGTGCAAGACCTTTCATAAACAGAGACATTATTCTGAGGGCACTTCAGGCTGTTAAGGAATACAAGGCCTGCGTAGTTGGTATGCCTGCCAAGGACACCATCAAGATCGCTGACGAAAAGGGCTTTGCAGCTTCAACCCCGGACAGAAATCTTATGTGGACTATTCAGACTCCGCAGTGTTTCTCTTATAAGATGATACTGGATCTCTATCAGAGACTCGATCGTGAGGAGGGCGACCTCATGGCCAAGGGCATCAACTTCACCGACGATGCCATGGTTGTTGAGTATTACACAGACACAAAGGTCAAGCTCGTAGAGGGCTCCTACGATAATATCAAGATCACTACACCAGAGGATATCGCCGTAGCAGAGGCAATCCTTGGAAGGAAATAAGGATAGGTTACATGGATAGCGAAAGAAAAAGAGTTCTGATGGTGGGTCCTGACAGGGGCGTCCACGGCGGAATCGCTGCTATAGTTAACAACTACTATGAGGCCGGCCTTGATAAAAAGGTCGACCTCAAATATATAGGAACAATGAAAGAGGGAAGCAGGGGCAAGAAGTTTTTGGTAGCTGCCGCTGCTTACTTTAAGTTTTTGTGCTCTCTTTCATGGTGCGATGTTGTGCATGTTAACGCCTCCTCAGACAGCAGCATCATGAGGAAGTCTTTCTTTATAAGAGCAGCCTATCGACGCAACAAAAAGATCGTGCTCCATCAGCATGGTGGTGATTTCAAGAATTACTTCGAGAACCAGATAAGCGATAAGAGAAGAGCGTATCTTAAGTCTATTCTTGATATGGCAGATGTGATGCTGGTTCTGACCCCTTCCTGGAAGGAGTATTTCTCTAATTTGACTGATTCCGGAAAGATCAAAGTCTTCCCCAACTGCGTTGCGGTTAAAAGAGATATCTCTTTTGCTGAAGGCGTGGAGTCTTGCAGGGATATGAATAAGCTTCTCTTTCTGGGACGTATTTGTAAGGATAAGGGCATTGATGAACTTCTGGATGCCGTTACGGAGATTGGACGCGAAAACAAGGATGTAAAGCTTTATATAGGTGGAATTTACGAAGAGGAGAGCTACAGAAAGAGGATAGAAGGTAACAATCTGGTTGAGTTCCTGGGATGGATCTCGGGAGAAGAGAAGGAGAAGTACCTGGGCGAATGTGGCATCTTCGTGCTTCCTTCGTACTATGAAGGCTTCCCGGTGTCAGTCCTTGAGGCTATGGCAGGCGGCTGTGTTGTAGTAGCCAGCGAGGTTGGGGGCATTCCTGATGTGGTGACAGATGGAGAAACAGGCGTGCTTGTGCCTCCTAAGGATCCGGAAATGCTGAAAAATGCAGTGCTTAAGGTTATGAATGACAAGACTCTTGCCGATAAACTTAGAGTAAGCGCCTTTAAAAAAGTTGAGGAAAATTATTCGAGCAGCGCCAGTGTGGAAAGACTAGTAAATATCTACAATTCTCTGATTTGATATTTGTTATTTTGTCACAAAGCTCGTTTTTAATTTGATAAATTATAAAATAAAAGAAAAAAATTAAAAAATGTAGTTGACATCTACCCCCTGCTTTGTTAATATAAATCTTGCGCTGCGCGAGATGCCACAGCAACTCAAACAGAGCGTTATCTTATCTGAGATATATGTGGTAAGTTAACTCGGAGCGATATCGAAGCGGTCATAACGAGGCGGTCTTGAAAACCGTTTGGCGGCAACGCCACAAGGGTTCGAATCCCTTTCGCTCCGCTTAATTATGAACACGCTGCTACAACAATATAAGTTATTGTGTATCAACTATTTTGCAGAAGTACTCAAGTGGTTGAAGAGACACCCCTGGAAAGGGTGCAGGTCGTTAATAGCGGCGCGAGGGTTCAAATCCCTCCTTCTGCGTTGCCTTACGCAATCAGTAAGGGTCATAATTATAGCACCTTGACAAATAAACAGTAATGCAACCCTGAAAAATTCCAAGAGAATTATTCAGAAGTAACAAACCAAAAGTAATAACGGACAGAACGAAAGCTAACGTTTTAGTTCTGGCTGGAATTGAACTTATTTTAACGTGAGAGTTCGATCCTGGCTCAGGATGAACGCTGGCGGCGTGCCTAACACATGCAAGTCGAACGGAGATTAGACGCTGACGAGACTTCGGTCAAATCTTGTTTAATCTTAGTGGCGGACGGGTGAGTAACGCGTGGGCAACCTGCCTCATACTGGGGGATAGCAGTTGGAAACGACTGATAATACCGCATAAGCGCACAGCATCG
>NZ_KE384204.1:578387-767808 GCF_000424525.1 Butyrivibrio sp. FCS006
GAAGTCCTGCTAAAACCGGCACTCATTGAATACCGTGATAAATAATCACGTAGACTAATAAATCAGCAGACAGATAACCACCCGAAGATCATAAAATCTCTTTTGATGGGTGGAATTTAAATTTTCTCAATCTGCTCCAGCCATCTGTTTGCTATGCAAACAAACAGAATTGGTAAACCGATTTTAGCATGTTTTTGGGGCATGTCAAAGTACCGTTTTTATAAAAAAACTCCTAAAAAAGCCTCACATGCATTTTTTGCAACTATAAACCGGAATTCAGTTTTTCATTTGACCTAGATATTGAGAGCAGGAAGAGAGCGAAAATGAAGATAGACAGGCTGATCGGGATACTTTCCGTGCTGCTTCAGCAGGAGAAAACTACAGCTCCTGAGCTGGCAGAGCGGTTTGAAGTATCAAAGAGAACCATAAACAGAGACATAGAAGACCTGTGCAAAGCCGGGATTCCGATACAGACTACCCAGGGCGCCCACGGCGGAATCAGTATCATGGATGGATACCGGATGGACAGGACTCTTCTTACGTCAAAAGACATGCAGGTGATCCTTGCCGGTCTCAGAAGCCTTGACAGTATCAGTGGCAGCAGATACTATGGACAGCTTATGGAAAAGATCAGTGCCGGTTCATCTGAGTTTGTGAGTGGCCGTGATTCCATTCTGATCGATCTCTCGTCCTGGTACCGGGATACGCTTGCTCCCAAGATAGAAACTATACAAAGCGCCATTGAAAACAGGCACATACTGACCTTTAAGTATTACAGCCAGAGCGGAGAGAGCAGTCGCAGGATTGAGCCATATTATGTGGTGTTCAAGTGGTCCAGCTGGTACGTGTGGGGATGGTGCCTTAAAAGAAAAGACTTTCGTCTGTTTAAACTAAATCGCATGGATAAGGTCGGTGAGTCGAATGCTGTATTTAAGTGCAGAAGCGTTCCGGCGCCGGATCTTTCAACTGAAAAGTTGTTTCCGGGTGGAATAAAGGTGAAAGCTCTTTTCACAAAAGACGTGAAGTGGCGCCTGGTAGAAGAGTTTGGCCCTGCGTGCTTTATAGAGCAGGATGATGGAAAACTGCTGTTTACGGCGGATTACACGGATATGGAGAACCTCGTTACGTGGATTTTGACCTTTGGAGAAAAGGCGGAGATTCTTGAGCCGAAACAAGCGCGAAAGAGACTGACTGAGATCGTTAGGAATATGAATGATGTTTATAAGGAGGATGAGAAATGAGACTTGATGGATTTGGACTTTTGGTGGAAGACATGGGGAAGATGATCAGATTTTACAGAGATGTTCTGGGATTTGAGATAAAAGAGGCAGAGGATACTTCCAATGTATATCTGGTTAAGGATGGAACTCTTTTCCTGCTGTATGGAAGAGGGGATTTCGAGAAGATGACAAATAGGAAGTATGAGTATGTCAAGGGACTTAACGGACATTCTGAGATTGCACTCTATGTGGATACCTTTGAAGAGGTTGATGCTGCGTTCAAAAAGGCAGTAGAAGGCGGCGCAACAGCGGTGCTTGAGCCTGAGCTTGAGCCATGGGGCCAGCGAACATGCTACATCGCAGACCCTGAAGGAAATCTTATCGAAATCGGCTCATGGAACAAACCCTACGAAACCAAGGACGAAAAATGAGCCCTAGGGACGGAGTCAAGGGCTCATTTTTTGGAGGGGTGGAGAGGATCAACTATGGCGTTTGATTATAAAAAAGAGTTTAAAGAATTTTATATGCCGGCATCAAAACCGGAAATTGTAACTGTACCTAAGATGAATTTTGTTGCCGTGCGCGGAAGTGGCGACCCTAATAAGGAAGACGGTGAATATAAAAGAGCAATTGGCATGCTTTATGCAATCTCTTTTACCATAAAGATGAGTAAGAAGGGCGACCATAGAATTGAAGGCTATTTCGATTATGTTGTGCCTCCGCTTGAAGGGTTTTGGTGGCAGGACGGAGTTGAAGGAATAGATTATGCACATAAGGAAAGCTTTAATTGGATTTCTGCGATACGGCTCCCGGATTTTGTGACAAAGGATGATTTTGACTGGGCAGTTTCAGAGGCTACATCTAAGAAAAAGCAGAATTTTTCCAAGGTGGAGTTTATGACTTTGGAAGAGGGCCTCTGCGTCCAATGCCTGCATGTCGGACCATATGATGATGAACCTGCGACTGTAGCGATGATGTATGAGTATATGGAGGAGCAGGGGTATGCACTGGACATTACAGACAAACGACTTCATCACGAGATCTATTTAAGCGATGCTAGGAAGGTGGCGCCTGAGAAACTGAGAACCGTGATCAGGCATCCGATAAAACTTAAGGAGGGTTGAGTAAATGGAGTTTGTCAGGGTTACAAAAGACAATCTGGAAGATGAGCACATTTGTTGTGCTATCTCAAACAATAAAGATGTACAGGTTTCATCCAAGAAGGCATGGCTTGCTGAGAGGTTTGATGAAGGGCTTGTGTTTTTAAAAAGCGCAGAGCGAGGCAAGTGTTTCATTGAATATATTCCTGCTGAGAATGCCTGGGTTCCCATTGTTGCAGATAATTATATGTATATCGACTGCCTGTGGGTATCAGGTGCATTCAAGGGACATGGATATTCTACCGAGCTGCTTGATTCTTGCATTTGCGATAGCAAAGAGAAGGGAAAGCTTGGTCTATGTATTCTGGCTGCAGCAAAGAAAAAGCCTTTCCTGGCTGATCCGAAGTTCCTTACATACAAGGGCTTTACAGTGTGCGATGAAGCAGACAACGGGATACAATTGTGGTACCTGCCATTTGCAGAAGATAGCGTGGCTCCACAGTTCAAAGAGTGCGCTAAACATCCGCATGTAGAAGAAAAGGGTTATGTTCTCTACTATACAAACCAATGCCCATTCAACGCGAAGTATGTTCCGATTCTTGAACAAACTGCCGCTGAGCACAGTATCCTGTTCAAGGCAATTAAGATAACCAGCAGGGAAGAGGCGCAAAACGCGCCAACACCCGTAACAACCTATGCATTCTTCTGTGACGGTGAATATGTCACCAATGAGCAGATGAACGACAAAAAGTTTTTGAAGATAGTAAATGAGCCCTAGGGACGGAGTCAGTGGCTCATCTGTGAGCCCTAGGGACGGAGTCAAGGGATCATTTTGCTCAGTCGTTTTACTGTGGCTAAAGAAATATCCATTAACCTCGCAATCTGCTTTATGGTTAAGCCTTTGTCTCTCAACTCGCAGATCAAGTGGTTTCGTTGTACTCTGTTAAGGTTATTTACTTCAGATGTTGAAGTCAGTTTAGATGTTGATATAAAGACTTCCAAAGCTTTTTCATCGGTCAGAAAGAGCTTTTGCATTTTATGATCATCTGCAAAAAGTTCATCATTTGAATGATTTGACGCTCTGGAGAAGAATCTGTGAAGAGAATCTCTGTCACCGGCGATCTTATCAGCAAGACTTGTATCGATCAGAGAATTCTTTTGACCATAATAAGCGTTGTAGCTGCTCCAGCGATATTCTGATGGATAACGACACATGTTTGCTTTGACCGGATTGTTATGTATATAAACTATTGCGGCAAGAAAAGCTCTTTCACTCTCTATTGACGTACTGCGAAATCTATCCTGAAAGAGATGTCCTGTACGCAAATATTTGTTGTTATACCATCGTACAAATTTTGTCCCCAGGCTTTGGAAAAAGACAGAAAGTTTATCCGCCGGGGAATTTAACAATAAGTGGATATGATTATCCATCAAACAATATGCATATACCTTAATGTCATATTTCATTTTGCAATCTGAAAGAATGTAGACAAACTTTTGATAATCAGAATCTTCTTCGAAGATGAGATGTTGATTTACAGAACGAAGTATGATGTGATATATGCCAGTCGAACTCATGATTCTTGGCCTTCTTGGCATAATCTACTCCTTTGTTCACAGAAGAACTCTGTGATTGATAATAATTTAAAACGCATTATACAATTGTTGAAAAAGAAAAGCAATATGAAAATAAAAATGAGCCATTGACTCCGTCCCTAGGGCTCACAAATGAGCTCCTGACTCCGTCCCCAGGGCTCAAAAATGGAGGAACACAATGCACTTTGTCAAAGCAAAAGGAATTCTCACAGAAAACCATGGTCGCCATGGAATGAATATTTATCGTGGATGCACCCACGGTTGTATTTATTGTGACAGCAGAAGCAAGTGCTATCAGTTCACACATCCATTTGAGGATATCGAAGTTAAGATTAACGCACCGGAGCTTCTGGAAAAAGCGCTGAAGTCCAAGAGAAAAAAGTGCATGATAGGAACAGGCTCTATGTCAGATCCTTATATGCACTGCGAGGAAGAATTGTGCCTGACAAGGCGCTGTCTGGAAGTCATAAGAAAATATGAATTCGGCCTTGCCATTCAGACCAAATCCGACAGAATCCTTCGTGACATAGACCTCCTGGACGAAATAAATCGCAGCGCAAAATGCGTGGTGCAGATGACGCTCACAACCTACGACGATGAGCTGTGCAGCATCTTGGAACCCAATGTGTGCAATACAAAGCGCAGGATAGAAGTGCTCGAAGAGATGCAGAAAAGAGGAATCCCAACAATCGTATGGATCACGCCGATTCTGCCCTTTATCAATGATACTGAGCAAAACCTGACATCAATACTTAAGGATTGCGCTCGCGTGGGTGTAAAGGGTATTATAGATTTCGGCATGGGACTAACGCTTCGGGAAGGCGACCGGGAATACTACTATGCAGCGCTGGATAAGCATTTCCCCGGAATGAAAGAGCGCTATATTACGCGTTACGGAAACGCCTATGATCTTCCAAGTCCTAATGCAAAAGAGCTAATGCAGACCTTCCAAGAGTTCTGCATATCAAACAAAATCATGTACAAGCCGGAAGATTGCTTTAGCTATATGAATGAACTACCTGATAAGTATGAGCAGATGAGCTTGTTCAGCCTGTGACATGACATAAAAATGAGCCCATGACTCCGTCCCCAGGGGTCACAAATGAGCCCATGACTCCGTCCCCAGGGCTCACAAATGAGCCACTGACTCCGTCCCCAGGGCTCAAAATGCGAGGAGAGAAATGTACAAGAATATAATGTTTGATCTTGACGGAACCGTGACAGATTCCGGAAGGGCGATCACATCATCAGTTGAATATGCACTGGAACAGTTCGGAATAACGGATCAGTCCAAAGAGAAGCTGGAAACTTTCATTGGGCCGTCTTTGTATGATTCATTTGAGAGAGAGTATCAGTTTCATGGAGAGGATTGCGACAAGGCAGTAGCCCTGTACAGATATATTTATGAAAAAGAGCGCATGTATGATGTCGACATTTACGATGGCATCATCGCGCTGTTGCAGAATCTGAAAGCCCAAAACAAAACAGTCCTTCTTGTGACCAGCAAGCCCATGAAGTTTTCAAAAATGATAATCGAGAAGATCGGAATGTCAGACCTCTTCGATGCCATAATCGCACCCGAACTCTCAGACCACAGCTCGGACAAAAAGAGGCTAATAGAAAAGGCCGTAAATGAATACGGCCTTGACAAGAATGAATGTATTATGATTGGTGATACCAAATATGATATCGAAGGTGCCCTGGGGGCCGGAGTAGATAGCATTGCTGTTACCTACGGGTATGGTAATACCGAAAGCCTAAGAGAATCCGGTGCGACGTTTATTGCTGATTCAGTAAAAGACATCTCGGATATATTATCAAAGTCCTGAATATGCACCGATGTTAACGCACTCTGCAGATGTAAAGCTTGCGTTATTCTGTAGATCATTGTACCAGGTTACTACATAAAGGTTACTATCGTTTCCTCTGCAAAGAGCCTTATAATTGGTTCCTGATACAACCTGTGTTGCAAGCAGTGCAATCGGATTGTACATAACAGCTTCATTGTTGATCTTATCAAAGGAAGCCTGTGCATTCTGGTCTGATAACATACCGGGCTTACCTGTTCCGCGTACTGCCCATCCGCCAACCATGCCTTTTCCCATAGGTGCAGTAGTCTGAATGGCATTTACATCAATAGGTGTAGTTCCGATTATTGTATCGATTCCTTGTGTATTCTCGTAAACTGTTACGAAATAGTAACCAGGAACTGCATTGTCTGCTGTTGTTCCATATACGAGATACATGTAGTTTGCTCCTGATACAACCTGTGTTGCGACAAGATCAAGCACCTTGAAGTTGTCACCACTTCCTTTAAGTACAGTCTGAATGCGAGCGTTGTCTTTTTCATTTATCATGACGGGGTTATTCTGTTCTGCAACTTCCCATCCGCCAAGTGTCTTTCCCTGAGCTGCTTCATTTGTTGCTGCAAGTGACTTGAATCCAGTTAAAACAGATGCACAAAGTGCTACGCAGGCGATAGCTGCTATGATTAAATTCATCTTTCTCATATTTTTCATCTCCTTTTTTATTTATTTAGTAGAAACTATCAATTACGATAGTTTTTTTCTATTTTGTGATGATTGTATAATTCCCCCTATCACAGAAATGTCACATTATTTGCAACTTAAGCATCGTTTATTGCAACTTAGTACATGAGGCATTGTAACAAGGCTCCGGGCCTAGTAAGGTATGTTTATCAGATGAAACAACAACTACTGCAAAGGAGCTTTTCAAAATGAAAACAATGACACTTACAAAAGACAAAAACAGATTCTTCCAGGGACTTGATTTTTTGAGCTATGCTTTAGAGGCTTTTGCCGTTATCGGATTCGAGCTTTTACTCGCATATGTGATTGAGATAAACGTATATGGATATGACTTTAGAAGTTTTAACATGTGGCAGAGCATTTTGCACTGGACATTAACAGTTATAGTATGGGTATTCGGCGGACTGTATGTAATCAAGGAATGCGCACGTAAATCAGGAGTTGACCTCATCAGGAACTTCAGGGAAAAGAGCCTTATCCGTGGCACCAAAGAAATGTCTTTAACCCAGTGGGTACTCCTCATCACAGGAACAGCCTTTTGCCTGATCTCAACATGGCTTGACTGGGGCGGCAGCAAAGTCCTCAAAGAATTCAGTAAGAGGGGACCGGTTCTTTTCACATTCCAGTACATTTACTATCTGGCAGAGGTATTTCTTGTACTTCTCATCATCGTTTTTGGCCAGTATGCATTTGAAAAGTGGTTCAAAAATGATAAGATTCCCTATGGAGGAATTGTGGTGGCACTTACATGGGGGCTTGGTCACTGGTTTACAAAGGGATCCCTTGTGACCGGTATATCCACTGCAATTGGAGGATTTGTCTTTGGAGGAGTATATCTTCTTACGAGAAGGAATTTAAGACTTTCCTACCTGTTCCTCTGCATCATGTTCATTTTATAAGGGGAGAAAATGAAATTTCTTAAGACCAGAGAGGAAAACATAGAGGAGAACTACTTAGAACTTCACTATGACGTGATAGACAGCGAGACAGCTGCGGTGCTTGAAAGACTAAGGCCTGCGCTGAAATATATAGAAGGAACTACGGATGGAAAGAGGGTGACGCATCCTCTTTCCGCCATATTCTACTTTGAGACCGTGGACAGGAAGACATTTGGATATACCAAGGATACCTGTATTGAGGTAAAAGAAACTTTGCAGGGAATCATAGATGATCACAAAGATGTAGGTTTTGTGCGTATCAGCAAATCCTGCATCGTTAATCTCTACAAGATAAAGAGACTTCAGGGAGATCTCAACATGAGGACGCTCATATATCTGAAGAACGATGAGTGCCTTGTGATGAACAGAGGCTACAGGGTAGAGTTTTACGAAGCGCTAAAGACCTTACAGGGGAGGAAGAAAAATGAAACTGATCAATAAGCATAATTTTATCTCCATTGTCTGTATCACCTTTACACTCGTTGTATGTGGTAAGCTTCTGCTCGAAAAGAGTACAGGATTTATCGACAGATATTATACCGAGAATATTTTTACCTGCTTGGGAATCTCGGTGCTGGCGACCTTCGTGCTTTCGCTCCACTATTATCTGCAGCGCTTTCCGTTCATACCTGTGGTGATCGGGCAGTACCTTGCGCTAATAGGATTTGTCTTTTTGTGCATCTGGATCATGGGACATTTTACGGAAAATGCTCCATCAGCCTACAAAGACATGTTCGTTTCGGTGACGATTCCCTATGTAGCAGGGGCAATTGTATACTACATAAGTTTCTTCAGACAGATTAAAAGAGCTAACGAAGTATTTTCCAATCTTGAGTAGCCTTTCATGTAAAAAGAAATGTTTTTTATAACGATTACATATTTACTTTATACAATATTTATAATCATTATGTATACTTATAAATAGTGTAGTCGTTGTAAGAAATTTTCATGTTTTATATGGAGGTATATCATGAGTGACAATACGTCTAAGAAAGCAGGCGCATCACCAAAGGCAATCAGTGCTAGGATTTCTGCACTGTTTGTTGCAATGCTTCTCATCACAATCCTGGTAGCTGAGGGAATCACATTTTCTCTTGGTTATTCAATGATCAAGGATCTTATTTACAATTCTTTGGAAAACGAGGTTTCTGTAGATGCCAGTAAGGTAAACAGAGAGCTCAATTCTACATTCTATTACCTCAACGCTGTGGCAGATGCAGTTGAACAGAATGAATTTTCCTCCAATGAAGAAATAATGGGATATCTTGCGGGAACAGTCGGCAGATACGCGCTTCTTCCAACCGGCACGTATGTAATGCTTAATGATAAGACATTTTTGTATCCGGCTGACCCGACATATGAAATAGAAGATTGTACAGAAAATGTTATGTACAAGGAAGCAATGACGTACACAAACAGCTGGTTCTATTACTATGATGTTCCTTATTTTGATAAGGTCACAGGCGGGCTTTGTGCATCTGTTATAAGACGTGTTCATCTTAAGGATGGCAGAGAAGGTGCTTTTGCAGCCGATATGTTCTTATCAAGTGTTCAGGAAGAGCTTGGTAACGTTAAGATATATCAGACCGGCGGAGCTATGATGATCACAAGTCAGGGGCTTTTGCTTACTTATAAAAATGCTGATGTTTGCGGAAGTAATGTAGCTGATATTCAGGATGATCCGTTCCTGACCGCTATTGGCAAGTATGTAGCAGAAGAGTCGGGAAAAGAGACTCATGAAGTAGTCAATGCCAAGATAAACGGAGAAAAGTATTATCTCGCTGCTTCCCAGGTAAGTGGTACTGACTGGTTCGTAATAGTTTATGCTAAGCAAAAAGAGGTGCTCTCAGCACTTATCAGCCTTGTTGCTATTCTTGCAGTTGTTATTGTGATTTCTGTTGCAGCTGTGATCATAATAATGAACATTGTTCTTAGAAAACTTATTAAGAACCCTGTTACAAGCCTCACAGGCAATATTGAAAAGATTTCGAACGGTGACTTCACTGTTGACATATCATCTAACGGTGATGACGAAATTGCATATATGAACAATGCCATGGGCGACTTTGTCAATGGTATGAGAACGTCCCTGAGTGAAATTAAAGATGTTTCCGGCAGACTTCTTGATGATGCACAGAACTCCAAGAGTACAGCTGAAGACCTTGAGGGAGCAGCTAACGAGCAGTCGGCCAGCATGAATCAGATTCGTGAAAACATTGAAAACATGGCCCAGGCTGTCAATGAAGTTGCAGAAAATGCTACAGTCCTTGCTCAGACAGTTGCTAATGTAACAGAGCAGGAGCAGCAGATTGAGGAAACAATGAACGAGCTTGTTTCCAAGGCTGATTCCGGACAGCATGAGATGGCAGGTGTCGCAAACGGAATGAACGATATTGTTGATTCCATGAAGGATATGGCAGATGCAGTTTCAAGTGTTGATGAGGCTGCTGAGAAGATCAATCAGATCGTTGATCTTATCAACTCCATTTCTTCACAGACTAATCTTTTGTCACTCAATGCCAGCATTGAGGCTGCAAGAGCCGGTGAGGCAGGAAAGGGCTTTGCTGTTGTTGCTCAGGAGATCGGACAGCTTGCTCAGAACTCAGCAGACGCTACAAAGCAGATTGCAGACATTATCAAAGACATGTCAGCAAGAGTACAGCAGCTTTCGGAGAAATCTGAGACCAATACTCAGATGATCAACTCAAGTGCTGAATCTATCAATAATGCGGCTTCTACATTTAAGGAAATCACACAGCAGCTGTCAGAAGCCAATGATACACTTACCATTATGGCCGGACAGATGGAGAAGGTTAATGATGTAGCAACAAATATGGCATCAGTTTCTGAAGAGCAGTCGGCATCAACTCAGGAAATTGCCGACAATGTTGAAAGAGTTACAGAAGCTGCCAAGGGTGTTGCATCATCCTCAGAGCTTGTTGCTAGTGCAGCATCTTCAGTATCTGAGGCGGTTGATACCATCAACGGAAACCTTGAGAGATTTACAATTCAGTAAAACAGAGCATGCGAATATGAAAAAGGCTATGGCTTGGTAAATCTGCTGACAACAATGCTGCTGCGAAAAAAGTGCATAAGTATCTGACAGAGAAGGCATACCAATAAGTGGTATGTCTTTTTTGTAAATGCAATTGACAATACGCAATGTGTATGAAATAATATACGCGTTGAGTATAGAAATTTGTTTGTTGATTGACTGATAGGGGGATACAGAGATGGATAGCAGAGAATACCTGATTGAATTAAGAAATCGCACAGGAATGTCGAGGAAGGAATTCTGCACATATTTTGAGATTCCATATCGCACGCTACAGGACTGGGAACTGGGAAATAGAAAGATGCCTGATTATCTCCTTAGATTGATGGCATATAAGATTGAAATGGAAAAGCTTGTAGAGAGCAAAGAAGATACTAAAAGAAATGGAGATTAATTATTAGTGAAACAATTTGATTTAGAAAAAGTGGAAACAGCGCTTACATTTGTTGAGCGCATAGCAGATGGGAAAAATCCCATTAATAACGATATAGCTGATAAGGATGATGTAATGAATGATCCTGTCATTATCAGAAGCATGTTTTTTGTAAAAGATGTATTGGCAGAGCTTAAGGATAACAACGGAATTATTGGGAAAACCGGTGGAAACAAGAAAAAAGAATTCCCGATAGAAACGCTTGATAGCTTTAGGTATTCAGAGGTTAAGACAATTACAAGACTGACTGAGCAATTGAATTCCGGAATCGATGAGTCGGTATATAAGAAATTATCATACAGAACAATAACAGACTGGCTTAAGAGAAATGGCTATCTGATTGAAACAGAAGACAGCAAGCTGGGCAAGAAAGTCACACTTACCACAGAAAAAGCTCAGGCTATCGGTATAACACATTCATTGCAAACAAGCATGAGTGGAAACTCATATTACAGAGTTGAATATGATAGAACCGGTCAGGAATTTGTTGTACAGAATCTGCCGTCAATGCTTTGAATGCTCTGAATGCTGTATGATTGACTAAGAATATTTATTATGCTATATATAGCATAAAGAAAGGAGGCAGGCATATATGAGTGACTTACAAGAACTAACCAATGAATTGATGCAGGATCCTGATTTTAAAAAGGAGTATGAAGCGCTTCAGCCGGAAATGAATATTACAAGAGCTATACTAGATGCGCGTATACGAGCCGGCATGACGCAAATGGAATTGGCGGAGAAAAGTGGAATTAGTCAGGCTGATATATGTCGTCTCGAGAAGGGAACAAGGAATCCAAGTATAGCTCTTTTGAAACGCCTTGCGGAAGCGATGGACAGTACACTCAGGATAGAGTTTGTTCCGAAAAAAATATAAACAAAGAAATACGTAATCATTTGCCTTCTAATACTGCATATGTTAGTATTAGAAGGTCTTTAAATATAATGAAAGAGCGCTTTGCGTTTAGGTGAAGGGATGAATATAGGTCTATTTGTGTGAGTCTATTTTGCGTATGCAGAATAGGCTTTTTTGTTTGCAATGGCAGATGACGCGGGAGGAATTTGATGACAAACAGAAAGATTAGGATTATTCCATTTGATATGAAATATCTTGAGGATTATTACAATAATTTCAACGATGAAATAACCAAATATCAGTGGCCTGACCCCTTTGAGAGCATTGAGGATGCAAGAGCTCTTCTTCAGGATTTTCTTGATGAGATGGAAAAAGAGGAAACTCTTGTTTTTGCCGTAGTTGACGCAGATGAGAGATTCGTTGGAAACGTCGAAATGCACGGACTTTCAGGAGACTCTCCGGAGCTTGGAGCGTGGATCATAGAATCTGAGCAGGGAAAGGGCTATGCGTATGAAGCACTTAAATACATATTAGACTATGCTCATCGGAAGTACGGCAAGACAGAGTTTTTCTACGAAGCCGATGTCCGAAACGCAGGTAGTAACAAATTGCTGAGCAAATTCGCTGAGAGCTACGTGATTGAAGCTCTCGATATAGAGGAGCTTGTAACGGACTCCGGAAAAGAGCTAAAACTTCGGGGGAACAGGTTGACCAGAAAGGAGATTGCATGAATTATTTTGTTGAAGGATTGCAGGGAAGTGGCAAAAGTACACTTGTAAGGCAGCTCTCGGAGAAGTATCATGACTACAAGGCTGTTTGTGAGGGCGATTATTCTCCTGTGGAGCTTGCGTGGTGTGCTTATGTTGATAAGAAAACCTATGCGGGCATTCTTGATAAGTACAGCGATATCCGCAGTAAGATCATGGAAAAGAGCTATGAAGAAGACGACCACATGATCATCTGCTACACTAAGATCATTACCGATATTCCGGGATTCCATAAGGATCTGGAGCAGTATGAGATATATAACGGGAATCTTGAACCGGACTGTTTCAGAGAAATTGTCTTAAAGAGATTTCGGAACTGGAGCGGAGATAAGTATATTTTTGAGTGTTCTCTTTTTCAAAATATAGTAGAGGACATGATATTGTTTCGGAATTGCAGCGATCAGGAGATTATTGACTTCTACAAGAAAGTGAAGGAAACTCTTGCCGGCAAGGAATATCAGATAATGTATATCCGAACTGAAGACATAGCATCAAACATCGATGTTATAAGGAAAGAAAGGTCGGATGACAAGGGCAATGAGATGTGGTTTCCGCTGATGATGAGCTATTTTGATAATTCTCCTTATGCTCGGGAAAAGAGCTTGTCAGGACCCAAGGCATTACTTGACCATTTCAGGCACAGGCAGGAGCTGGAACTTAGGATCTGCAGAGAAGTATTTGAGGGGAAATACCTGGAACTTAAGTCAAAGGAATATTAAAGAAGGTATAGGCCAGTATGCTTACAATTACAAAACAACAGGCAACGCAGTTTATCCTTGCCAAGCAGGGGCTGATCGGTTCGTATCGTTTTGCAGGGAAAGAAGGTGCTTACGATTATATACATCAGGCGGGATGCATTCAGTTTGACCCTGTTGATGTTTGTGGCAAGAATGCTGAACTTACATTGCAGTCCAGAGTTAAAGGCTTTAAGAAATCCATGCTTTGGGAGCTGTTGTATGAGGACCGTAAGCTCGTAGACTATGTGGATAAAGAACTGTCGATATGGCCCGCACAGGATTGGCCGTATTTTGCTTCCTTCAGAGAGCGAAGCCTTCGGATGAGTGATACTTTTGAGGGACTTAAGGAACTAAAAGAGGAGGCAGTATCTTTCATCAGAGAGCATGGCCCTGTCTGCAGCGATACATTGCCAATCGAAGGTGAGATCTACTGGCACTCTTCGATGCATTGGAGCGGTAATTGGCAGAAAAAGTCTCAGGCCGCCAGATCGGTCCTGGAGCAGCTCTATACCGACGGTGAACTGATCATTCATCATAAAAAAGGAAGCCGTAAGTATTATGACCTTGCGGAGAAATATCTTCCTGCCGCATTGCTAAAAGCTGACAATCCATGCAAAGATGAATACGAGCTTATTTCCTGGCGTGTTCTGCGTAGGATCGGGGCAGTAGGTCTTTTGTGGGATAAGAGCAGTACGGCTTTTCTGGGCATTGACCTGAAAGCGGATTTACGGAAAAGAGTACTCGCAGACCTGTCTGCGGATAAGAAGATCGGATCTGTTATGGTAGAGGGGATAAAGGTGCCTTTCTACTATCGCATCGAAGATGAAGCGCTCATGCAGGAAATTCTTGCTGGAACTGCGAATCTAAAACCCAGAATGTCTTTTATTGCACCGCTGGATCCGCTTATGTGGGATAAGGCTTTGATCCTGGCTTTGTGGGATTTCAGATACTCGTGGGAAATATACACACCTGCGGTAAAAAGAAAGTATGGTTATTATACGCTTCCCATCATATACGGAGATCGATTCGTTGGCCGAATAGAAGCTGTTCCGGATCGAAAGGAAGGTATTCTTCAGGTTAAGGGCTTGTGGTGGGAGCTGGGAGTTAGGCAGACAAAAGCATTGAACCTGGCACTGGAGCGGACACTTAGCCGTTTTGCCAAATTCAATGACTGCAAGAGTTTTCAGAAATGATATATCAAAATTCGGAGGAGAGATTGTGACTTATACAGAGATATTCCGTGAGATAGGTAGCATCATGGAACATGATTCAGCTACATATCCTGATTACGGTGCCGGGGAATATGATAAGTATTTGGAAATAATAGCTGATGACATGGACAGAAAAGAGTTTGTTCATGTAGTTCAGCAGTATTTGGCAGGGTTTAAGGTTTTTGCGCATATTGGATTTTCAGATGCTGAAATGAAGAATGTTGGCTTCTCTGTTATGCGATACGAAGATGTGCTTTATGTTACGGAGGCAGATGGCGAAACCGGCCTTGTACCCGGTGATAGAATAACTAAGATTGACGGTATGACTATTCCGGAGATAGCAGATAGAGAAAAGATCATGCTCATGGGCGAGTCTTTGGAACGTCAGGGGATGCTGTGGCCTTCAGTCATTAAGTTTTATAACACTTTGACAGTAGAACATGGTGACGGATCCGCAAAAGAGCTTTCGGTTAAACTTGGCACAAAATCTGAACCTGCTGAAAGCTATTACTACAAAAGCTATGAAAATGACACGCTGTATTTAAGACTGGCGGATTTTGTTGATGCTGAAGCTATCAGTAAATTATATGACGAATGCAGGCAGCAGCTTAACAGCTGCAGGAATCTGATCATTGACGTCCGTGATAACGGTGGAGGAGCTGATGGTGCTTTTTTCCCGCTTTTTGAATACAGTTTTCCTGAGGGCGAGCCGGTAAGTAAATATATCAGGCAGGAGTATCCGATTGCCATAAACTATTCAGCAAGAAACTGCGATGACAGACGCAGGCTCTTAAAAAGCTTTTTTGGTGATATGATTCCTGATGATGTTAAGCCCATGGTTGATAAGATGCTCTCAGACCTTAAGGAAAAATACGGTAAAGGTCTGATCGAGGAGAAAGATGAGACGCCGCTTGATATGTGCGGAAGGAAAAACCCCGAAAAGGTCTTCGTCATCACTGATGAGAGATGTGGCTCTTCGGGAGATGCTTTCGTGGAAGCAATGTCTTTTTCACCGAAGGTAACCGTAGTAGGCAGGCCGACAAGCGGAATCACTGATTATTCCAACGTAAATATGGTTGAATTTGGTGATTTTAAGCTGACTTATCCAACCTCCAGAGATACACGGATCGATCATGGCAAAGGCCTTGGTCAAAAGGGTGTTCCGGTTGATGATTATATACCGTGGAAGCCTGAGAATATCGGAAAAGACGTTGAACTGGATTATGTGATGGATCAGATATAAAATGCATTGTGATACAGAACGTACAGATTTTACAGAAAATACAGATTTGACATAAAATTATGCATTGAGTATATTAGAAATAGAAAAAGTAATAAACGTGGAGGAATGTCAATGTTTACTAATCCTTTTTCACCAATATTTGGAGGAAAGCCCGGAGTCTTTTTTGGAAGAGAAGAGATTTTAAAGCTTTTTGATCATGCGATGATAGACTTGGGAAGTGAAGATCGCGCTATGTTTATTACAGGAACGAGAGGAAGCGGTAAGACAGCTCTTTTAGAGCAGTTTTCTATCAGAGCTGCTGCAAAAAAAAGGACTGTAATAGATCTTGGACCTGAAAACACAATATCACAGCTTGTTTATGCGCTTTCGGGATATGATGAAATGACCAAAACAGTAAATCCCCAAGCTAATGTGAGTGTGTTGGGAATAGGCGGTGGCATTAGTGCAGGAGCAGTATCCAAGACTGAGCATGTTGGAAAGGAAAGGTTACAGGAACTTCTTCTCAAGGCTTGTGCTAACTCCAAGAATGGAATTTTGGTTACAGTTGATGAGGTTCAAAAAGTACCGATAGAGGATGTTTCATCTTTGTGCAATGCCTTTCAAATGGCTTCTCGAAAGGGAAATGATATTATTCTGGCTGTAGCAGGATTGCCATATGCATATTCTGAGATAATAAGACATGAAGGTTGTACTTATTTGAGACGTGCGACTCATTCGGAGCTTGGGCTATTCACATGGGATGAAACAACTGACGCTCTAAAAAAAGCTTTTTCAAAAATAAAGGGGCTGGTAATTGATGATAGTATAATAGCGAATTTTAATAGTGCAAGCTTTGGACATCCGTATTTGATGCAACTTCTCGGATATCATCTTATATTGCGGATAAATGAACTTAATGCAGAAAAGAAGCATGTTGTTACAGAAGATGAAGCTTCGGTAGCTATAACAAATTCTGTATTTGCATATGAACAAAGATCGTTGAAGCCATTATTGGATGAATTACCAAATAGTGAGAAAAAATATCTTAGAATAATGTCAGACTGTCTAAATGAAGATCGACTGGCTGCAACTGCTGATATTGCGCATGGCTTTGGAACAACCCAGAGTAAACTGAGCAAAACCAGAGCTTACCTTATTGACAATGGAATCATAGCAGCTCCTGAGCAGGGAAAGGTCATGTTTTGCATTCCTTATCTTGCTGCTTATGTAAAAAAAGATCTACATATATCTGATGCAGTAGAGATTGCTCGGCAAAGAAGAGTGTGATGCATGATGCCGGAGGAAATTGACTTCTGGAAATCCACGAAAATGAGAAAAATACGTTGGACAAAAATAGGTTTAAAGCCAGTAAATACACATAAATAGAGGTTTTTTGCTAAGATGATAAGAATTCTATTCGTCTGCCACGGCACCACGAAGGTGTAATATTTATAACCCGTAATAGCTTGGAAAGCCGCGGAACTACTATGTTTATGTATTGGAGTAGCCACACAGGATGATTACGATAATTTTTGATACTTTATGATTCTTAAGAGCGATTTTTTGTGTGATATCGTTTAAAATAATAGTGAATGAATATTTGGAGGAATCATAATGAAGTGTCCATCTTGTGGGAAGGTTATAGTAGGGGACAGTATGTTCTGCTCATATTGCGGAAGGCCTATTAAGGATGACTATAAAACCCGACAGCAGATTCTTCGGAACAAAAACGAAGAACAAAAGCAGAGAAGGCAAGAAGCTGCTGATGCTATGTGGTCAGAAGTTGAGCATCGCAATAATGTGCGTAAACCACTGCAACCTAAAATAAGCTATAACAAGGGAGCTAAGAAAAAAAGTGTGACAGCTGCTGGGAACAAGAGTGAAATAATGAGCGAAGTAGTCACCTGCCCTAAATGCCATACTAAGTACAACATGTTCCTAAAAAAGAAGACATATCTTTCGTTTAATACTACGTGCCCTATATGTAACAAGAAGTGGAAAAAACGCTATTGGGGTAGGATATTCATCACCATCTTATTTGCTATCATCCTCTATTTAGGAGTTTTTTTCTATGTTGCAAATATAATCTAATCATTATGAGTATGGGCCATGATCAGTCTGTGGTCAGTTGGTAAGCCAATATAGATAAAGACAAGGAGGATATGCCGAGGAAAAGGTATAAAAAAGCTTAAAAATGTAGAAAATACGGGAGTTTTTGAAATGATAAGAATACTTTTCGTCTGCCATGGCATAGTACTAACAAAATGTAGCAAAGCCGTGTGGTGAGAACATTCTATTAAGAGATTATAATGTTTACCCTCGATTTACCCTTTTTGTTTTTTAGAAAGTGCTTTGATTATCTAATATTTTGAATTGCAACTTGTCGTTAGGGTAATCGGGTAAACAACAATAATAAAAATGTCGGTTGACTGTATAGTTGATCGACATTTTTTATTGACAACACGCATCGCGTATGCGTATACTGATAATACGCAATGAGTATAAAGGCATTGAATGAACGGGGTGACTTGCATGGATAGCAGAGATTATTTGATAGAATTAAGAAACAGTACTGGAATGTCGAGAAAAGAGTTTTGTGCGTATTTTGAAATTCCGTATCGTACACTGCAGGATTGGGAATTGGGAAATAGGAAAATGCCAGATTATCATTTGAGATTGATGGCGTATAAAATCGAAATGGAAAAACTGGTGGGAAGTAAAAATGTAGAGAAAAATGTAGAGAAAAATGGGGACAACGACGATGACAGATAAAGTACAATTATTTGAAAATCAACCTATTAGAACCGCATGGGTAGAAGATGAAGAGGAGTGGTATTTCTCAATTGTTGATGTGGCGGGTGTTTTAACTGAAAGTAAGGATCCGACTACATATTGGAGGAAACTAAAGCAAAGACTGAAAGAAGAAGGAAATGAAACCGTGACAAATTGTCACGCTTTGAAAATGACTGCTAAAGATGGGAGAAAGCGATTTACTGATGTAGCAAATACTGAACAACTTCTAAGAATTATCCAGTCAATTCCTTCCAAGAAGGCTGAACCATTTAAGATGTGGCTTGCACAGGTTGGCCGTGAAAGGATAGAGGAGACGATAGACCCTGAGCTTACGATAGATCGCGCTTTGGAAACATATGCAAGACTTGGATATGACGCAGACTGGATTAATCAAAGACTTCAGACAATTCGTGCAAGAAAAGAGCTAACGGATCAGTGGAAAGGTCATGGTGTTAAGCAGGGAAAAGAGTTTGCTATCTTGACAGATGAAGTTACCAGAGCCTGGTCAGGCATGTCAACAAGGCAGTATAAGAATCTTAAGGAACTCAAAAAAGAAAACCTAAGAGATAACATGAGTACTCTTGAGCTTGCATTAAATATGTTGGCAGAAGCAACTACTACTGAGCTAACTAAAGTACATAATCCACAGGGACTTGATGAAAACAAAACAATAGCAAAAAGAGGCGGACAGATTGCTGGAGATGCCAGAAAGAATATTGAGGCAGAAACCGGTAAGCCCGTCATCACAAGTCTAAATGCGATGCAACTTAATGATGCTGTTGTTGGGCTTATAGAGAACATTATAGATATCGAGTATGAAAATGATAATGAAAATGGAGAATGATGTACTTTTGCTTTGGGATAATTCATGATATGGTTATATAAGCGAGGTAAATCGTCGCAAACTGCATGAGGATGTAAGGCAGATGTTAAGCTGTCCGGTCCGGCGTTCTTGTTAGAAGGACATTCCAGATATGGGATGTCTTTTCGTTATAATAAAAAAGAAGGACTCATTGGTCCTTCTTCCGGTCGCAGGCATCGCAAGTTTCTGCAACCTGATCACTGTTATTATATGCGCACTGATAATTGTTGTAAATATAAAGCCAAATGATAACGCTGATTTTTCCGTTGTCTGCCAACTTGCCGCCCGACTTGTGCGACTGAAACTGCAGTTTTTTCTGTTGCCTGCCAACTTGCTACCCGACATGTGTAGCTAAACTATCAGATTTTTGAGGTGTCAGCGCACCTAGAGCTTTGCTCCTAGCTATACATTAACAAATACAATGGCTAAGTCAAGCTTTTTTATTCAAAATGCGCACAAACAGTGAGGGTAAGCTTTGGGAATTTACCCTGTTTTTTACCCTTTTTGCCGACTAATTTACACCAAGATATGCCATCTTATGCGGTGTAAGCCACAAAATAACAAAAACACAAAATGCGGGAAACCGCAGAAATAGAGGGCTTTAGAGCAATGATAAGAATTCTATTCGTCTGCCACGGCAACATTTGCCGTTCAACAATGGCAGAGTTCGTGATGAAAGACATAGTGAATAAGCAAGGCCTGTCAGATGCCTTCAGCATCGAGTCCTCAGCGACACATACCGATGAGATCTGGAACGGAGTGGGAAGCCCTGTGTATCCGCCGGCGAGGGCTAAGCTCAGAGAGCACGGGATCGGTACGTCCGATAACGAACTGGGAGTCAGTGCAAAGCGCGCGAGGCTCACATCCAGAACGGACTACGACAAGTTTGACTATATTATAGGTATGGACTCGGCCAATATGAGGAACCTAAACAGCCTCTTTGGCGGAGACCCGGACCACAAGCTCTACAAGATGCTCGACTTTACTGATAGAGACGGAGATGTGGCAGATCCCTGGTATACAGGCAACTTCGACGCTACATGGCGTGATGTTTCCGAAGGATGCCACGGCCTTTTCAGGCAGATACTTACAGATCCTGATATGGCAAAAGAGCTATCGGACTACGACGCTGATATCGATGAATCCGCAGATTCCGAATACAGAAACTCCGGTATCAACTACGACGACTTTCCCAGAGGATAAATCCCGGTCAACGTAGTAATCTATACTACATTGCACTACTTCGATGAATTGTGATATGCTACTGTCTATGTTTGGAAACGAAAACTTCCATGCATGTGGCGGTAGCTTATTTTATGCATGTATATAGGAAACGATTTCATCGGGAGGAGATAAAAATGGCAGTAAGGATAATAACGGATTCGGCAAGCGATATATCGCAGGAGAGGGCTGCACAGTGGGAAATTACCGTAATGCCCTTAAAGGTCAGGTTTGGGGATGAGGAATTCCTTGACGGAGTAACGCTTTCATGCGCAGACTTCTACAAAAAGCTTATAGAAACAGACGAAGTACCAAAGACCAGTCAGATAACACCATACGATTATTCACAGGAATATCAGAAGGCTGAGGATGCGGGGGATGAGCTTATCTGCTTTACACTATCATCCGGCGTTTCGGGTTCATACCAGAGCGCATGTATGGCAGCTGATGATTTCTCTGAAAACATCTATGTTGTAGATACCAAGCAGTTCTGCATATCTGAGTACATCATAGTTCAGAGAGCAGTGGAACTCAGGGACAAAGGTCTTTCAGCAAAAGAGATAGTAGAGACCATTACGGAAGAGATGAAGCGTGCGCATGTCATCGCTGTCTTTGACACACTTGAATATCTTAAGCTCGGCGGAAGACTCTCCTCGGCAGCAGCCTTTGCCGGAAATCTGCTAATGATAAAGCCGGTAATTACAATAGAAGACGGAGAGGTCAGAGTAATCGGTAAGGCCAGAGGTTCAAGAAACAGCCACAACATGCTGATTGAGTTCGTAAATAAGACCGGAGGCATCGACATGGACATGCCCGTATGCCTTGGCTATACAGGCTTTAGCGATGAGATGTTAAAAAAATACGTTGAAGATTCAAAATGCCTTTACGAAGGCCACGAAGAAAAGCTCCAGTACGCTACTGTAGGAGCTACAATCGGAACTTATGCCGGACCCGGAGCAATTGCACTTGCCTACTTCGAAAAACCGTAAACTGTGGTAAAATAGATACAGCGTTTCAATTCGACTTTTTGTTGGAGGAGGTTATTCATGTTAAGAGATAACAAGATTTGGGTTGCCAACACCGAAAACGGGGAGAATGTATTTCTTTTACCCAAGATGGCCAATCGTCACGGCCTTATTGCTGGTGCAACCGGAACAGGTAAAACCATCACTTTAAAGGTCCTTGCTGAGTCCTTCAGCGACATGGGAGTTCCTGTATTTCTTGCAGATGTAAAGGGCGATCTCTCAGGTATGGTAGAAGAGGGCAGAGACTCTGAAGATATGCAGAAGCGTATCCAGAAGTTCGGCCTTGCAGAAGCAGGATTTGAGTACAAGAAATATCCTGCAACCTTCTGGGATGTATTCGGAGAGCAGGGAATTCCGCTTCGTACAACTGTTTCAGAGATGGGACCACTTCTTCTTGCCAGAATTTTAGGTCTTAACGATCTTCAGAGAGATATTCTCACAATTGCATTTAAGATTGCGGATGACAACGAGCTGCTCCTTGTTGATACCAAGGATTTAAAGGCTCTTCTTAATTATGTTTCCGAGAACAGAAATGATTTTGCTGCAGATTACGGCAATATCAGCCCTGTATCTGTTGCAGCCATCGTAAGATCAATCGTATCTCTGGAAATGGCAGGAGCAGATAAGTTCTTCTTTGAGCCTGCTCTTGATATTCATGACTGGTTTGCAACAGGTCCTGATGGAAGAGGAATGATCAACATTCTTGATTCCACAAGCCTTATCAACAACGGAACACTTTATGCAACCTTCCTCCTTTGGATGATGTCAGAGCTTTTTGAGACACTTCCCGAGGTGGGAGATCTTGATAAGCCCAAGATGGTATTTTTC
This sequence comes from Butyrivibrio sp. FCS006, assembly GCF_000424525.1. NCBI lineage: Bacteria > Bacillati > Bacillota > Clostridia > Lachnospirales > Lachnospiraceae > Butyrivibrio > Butyrivibrio sp. FCS006. Next base: position 600,801 of record NZ_KE384204.1, read on the forward strand.
TTTGATGAAGCACATCTTCTTTTCAAGGATTCACCCAAGATGCTCATGGATAAGATCGAGCAGGTTGTTAAGCTCATCAGATCTAAGGGCGTAGGTATCTACTTTGTAACTCAGAACCCAAGAGATATTCCTGACGGCGTTCTTGCACAGCTCGGTAACAAGATTCAGCATGCGCTTCATGCATACACTCCTTCAGATATGAAGGCTGTCAAGGCAGCAGCTGACTCTTTCCGCGAGAATCCTGCATTTAAGACAGCTGATGTTATCCAGGAGCTTGGAACCGGAGAAGCAGTTATTTCCTTATTAGATGAGACAGGAACACCTTCAGTTTGCGAGAAGGTCAAGATCCTTCCTCCTCAGTCACTTATGGGTGGAATCGACTCCTCCACAAGAAACCGTGAGATCAATGGAAGTAAGCTCTATGACAAGTACTTCGAGCCCCATGATCCTGACTCAGCTTTCGAATTCCTTGAGAGAAAGGGAATTGCTGATGCTAAGGCTAGGGAAGAGCTCGCAGCAGCAGAGGCAGAGCGCAAGGCAAAAGAGAAGGAAGAAGCCGCTGCAGCTAAGGCAGCCGAGAAGGAAAAGGCAGCAGCTGACAGAAAGAAGAAACAGACAGCCAAGACCATCGGAAATTCAGTGGTTGGTACTGTCGGCCGTGAAGTAGGAAAGACAGTGGGCGGAACCTTTGGTAAGTTCGGTAAGACCCTTGGCGGAAACCTTGGTGCAAGCCTTGGAAGAGGACTCTTTGCAACACTGTTCAAGTCATGATAAACAAGTCATATTATTAAATTTTTAAAAAATCTGTAATAATTCAAAATTAAAAAATCGCTTATTTAGTGGATGGCAAAAGGCTAAACCACTAGATAAGCGATTTTTTATTCCCCACTTTTCCCCCACTCCAAAAAGGCAGATAAAACCTGAGAAAAAGCTATTGTTAAATGAGATTTTTTTGTTTATAATGGTTTCAGGTGGTAAAAAGTGTCAAAAAGTGGTAAATAGTGGTACAAAAGTGTGAGAACTGCGTTTAAGGGAGAATACAGCCATTCCATAGATGCTAAGGGAAGGCTCATAGTTCCGGCAAAGTTCCGTGAGCTTCTCGGTGATCAGTTTGTGGTAACCAAGGGGTTTGACGGCTGTCTTTTCGTGTTTGCGCAGGATGGATGGGACCAGTTTGAAGAAAAACTTCAGGCCCTTCCGATGGATAAGCCCGAAGCCAGAATGCTGGGACGTTTCTTTATCTCAGGTGCCATTGACGCAGAAGTTGACAAGCAGGGAAGAATTCTTTTACCAACCAATCTCTTACAGCATGCCAAGATCGAGAAAGAAGCAGTGATTGCCGGCGTGGGCAACAGAGCTGAGATCTGGAGTAAGGCAGAGTGGGAGAAGGCAAGTACCTTTGAAGATATCAATGGAATCGCTGCTAAGATGAGCGAGTACGGATTGAGTATTTAAGCCTATGGAATTCAAGCATTATTCAGTGCTCCTTAAGGAGTGCCTTGATAATCTGAATATAAAGCCTGATGGGATATATCTCGACGGAACCCTTGGGGGAGCCGGACACTCTTTTCATATAGCAGAAAGACTGACAGAGGGCGGACATCTCTACGGGACCGATCAGGATGAAGATGCCATCGCAGCTGCAACAAAGAGGCTTGAGCCCTTTAATGACAGAGTTACGATCATCAGGGACAACTATGAGAATGCAGTGACAAGGCTTAGAGCTCTCGGGGTTACCGGTGTTGACGGAATCCTGTTGGATCTGGGAGTATCGTCATTTCAGCTGGATAACGCAGAGAGAGGATTTACTTATAAAGAAGATGTTCCGCTGGACATGAGAATGGACCAGAGACAGGCACTTACAGCCAGAGACATTGTCAATGACTATTCGGAGACGGAGATCTTCCATATTATCAGAGATTTCGGCGAGGACAAGTTCGCCAAGAATATAGCGAAACATATCTGCATAGAAAGACAGAAGGCGCCCATTGAGACAACAGGGCAGCTCAACGACATTATAAAAGCTGCAATTCCGGCCAAGATGAGAGAAAAGGGAGGACATCCTTCCAAGAGAACCTATCAGGCGATAAGGATTGCACTTAACAGAGAGCTGGATGTGCTTCAGAACTCTCTGGATGGATTCATAGATTTTCTGAATCCGGGAGGAAGGCTGTGTGTGATTACGTTCCATTCATTGGAAGACCGCATAACCAAGAACAATTTTAAAACCAACGAAAACCCATGCACATGTCCACCGGACTTCCCGGTATGTGTGTGTGGCAAGAAATCAAAAGGAAAGGTTATCACCAGAAAACCGATCCTGCCGAGCGAAGAAGAGCTTTCAGAGAACAAAAGATCTCAGAGTGCTAAGCTCAGAGTATTTGAAAAGACTATGTAAAAAGGAGGTGTGAACATGGCAAGAAGTGAATACATACGCGGAACTACCGTCAGAAAGCCAAACAGAGTTCATGACAGAGAGCCTTACCATGTTCATGAGAACACAAGGCGTCCTAAGAGACATAACATGAGCCTTGGTTACCTTCTGTTTTTGTCACTGGCAATGGTGCTTATGCTTGGAACTTTGGCATGGTACATTTCACTCCAGTCACAGGTTAAGAACAGCGTTAAAAACATCGCTACACTGGAGAGTCAGTTAAATAATTTGAAACAGGACAATGATGAGGCGTATAATAGAGCCAATGGCAACGTGGACCTTGAAGAAGTAAAGCGTATTGCTATCCAGGAATATGGCATGACTTACGCCGGTGAAGGCCAGGTCGTTACTTATTCCGATGGCGGTGGAAATGATTATGTCAGACAGCTGGCTCCTATCCCTGAAGTGGGTAAGAACTAGAAGGTAGCCGCCATGAGTTAGTTGGAAGGAAATGAAATGGTTTAATGAAACGCAGAAGAACGGGGAATGCTCAGAAATTCACAATAGGAATGAAGAAAAAGCTGGTAGTACTGTTTGTCTTAGTACTACTGGCTTTCGTTGGGTTAGGGGTCAGACTTATCTTTATCACCAAGAATAACGGTGAGGAGTATGAGAGACAGGTCCTTTCCCAGCAGCAATATGATTCGACAACACTGCCCTTCAGAAGAGGAGAGATCCTGGATGCCAACGGAACGGTGCTGGCTTACAGCGAGAAGGTTTACAACGTAATTCTTGATGCCAAGCTCCTTCTGAGGGACCAGAAGTTTGTAGACCCAACAGTCAATGCTTTGGTAAAAGAGTTCAAGCTGAATTCGGGAGAAATCAGATCATATCTGTCTGAGCATCCTACATCACAGTATTATATATTGGCTAAAAAGCTTTCCTACGATGAAATAAAGAACTTCCAGGATATGATAACCCCCGGAATGGATAGCTATGATGCCGATATTCAGGGCGTGTGGTTTGAACCAAGTTATATAAGAAAGTACCCCAACGGGTCATTGGCCTGCGATGTTATCGGATTTACATCCAGTGACAACAACGGTATGTACGGCCTTGAGGAGTATTACAACAACACTCTTTCAGGAACAACCGGAAGAGAGTACGGATATCTGGATGAAGACTCCAACCTTGAGAGGACCACAATTCCGGCGACAGACGGAGATAGCATTGTTACCACAATCGACGGTAGCCTTCAGAATATAGTAGAGAAACATTTAAAAGAGTTCAACGACCAGTATGCCAACAATTTCAGGCAGGGAAACGGTGCCAACAACGTGGGATGCATCATGATGGATATTCACACGGGCGACATACTTGCAATGGCCAGCTACCCGAGTTTTGACCTTAATAACCCCAGGGATCCGGCCAATCTGATAGGAATGCCGGCTGTTGATGAAAAGGGCAATAAGCTAAAGGGAGAGTCGGTATTTGACTCAGGTGTATACATTACAGAAGAGATGCTCTCAGAGTTCAGTGATGAGCAGCTCTATCAGAACTACAACGCACTTTGGAAGAATTTCTGCATTTCAGATACTTACGAGCCGGGATCGGTTGCCAAGCCCTTCACTGTTGCAACCGGAATTGAGAGCGGATCGATCACGGGTAATGAAGTATATAACTGCAAAGGTTTTTTAAATGTAGGTGGATGGGATATCAAGTGCCATAACACCTACGGTGATGGAGAGGTTTCTGTAGAAAGGGGCGTAGAGATCTCCTGTAACGTAGCCATGATGTACATTGCACAGGCTACAGGAATCAGTACCTTTACCAAGTTCCAGAAGGACTTCGGCTTTGGCCTTAAGACCAATGTTGATCTGGCAGGAGAGGCAAGAACAGAAGGACTTACCTATACTGCAGCCAACATGACACCTACCGATCTTGCAACCAACTCCTTCGGACAGGGCTTTAACGTTGATATGATCGAGATGATCACAAGCTTCTCATCACTGATCAACGGCGGATACTACTACGAACCTCATATTGTTAAAAGAATTGTATCCAGCAGCGGAGCTACGATCAAGAATATTGAGCCGAGAGTTTTAAGACAGACAATATCACAGAGCACTTCTGATAAAATAGTAGAGTATTGTAATCAGGTAGTAGCAGGAGCAGAAGGAACAGGTAAGACAGCCAGACCTGCAGGCTACATGATAGGCGGTAAGACGGGAACTGCTCAGACCCTTCCCCGTGGTAACAGACAGTACGTCGTATCCTTTATGGGATATGCACCTGCAAGTGATCCGGACATTGCGATCTATGTAGTTGTAGACAGATGTAATGTCCAGTATCAGGACGATGCGAAGTTTGCCACAAGAATAGTAAGAGCGGTACTTACCGAGGCGCTTCCCTATCTCAATTACCCTATGACTGAAGAACTTTCCGAAAAAGAGCAGGCTGAGCTTGCAGAGCTTCGCGAGCAGATGGTCACAACCGCAACTGCCGAGGGTGAGGAAACTACAGAAGAGGGCGAAGGGGAAGCAACTGAGGAGGAGACACAAACGGAGGAGGAAACTACCGAGTCAGAGGAGACCGGATCAATCTGGGAGTCATTTGACGTGGATAGTACAACGGGGTATTATATTGACCCGAACACAGGTAATCTTATCGATCCTGAAAGTGGACATGCTTTCGGCGGAGATGATCTTCCTGATTTCGGAGATGAGAGCATTTTTGAACCCGTTACCGAAGGTGATGGTAACTAAAGCAATTTTACGGAGATGTTGTTATGAATAGTTATGTTTTAAGGACCCTTCTTCCTGTTGTGATTTCTTTCTTTATAGCAGTACTGATCGGCCCAAAGATTATTGAATTATTAAGAAGGTTAAAGGCCGGACAGACAGAGAGAGTAGAAGGTCTTGAATCACACCAGAAAAAGACCGGAACCCCTACAATGGGCGGAATAATCTTCCTTATTCCGGTTGTCATCATAGGAATCTTTTACGGAAGAACCCACAAAGAGGTTATTCCGGTGCTGATCCTTACAATTGGCTTTGGTATCATAGGATTTCTTGATGACTATATAAAGGTTGTGAGAAAGCATAATCTGGGACTTAGAGCATGGCAGAAGATTCTCGGACAGTTTGTTGTTACAGTTCTTTTTTCACTGTATGTACAGAACTTCACAGATATTTCCCTTGCCATGAAGGTTCCTTTTACAAGCATCGTACTTGATTTCGGATTTTGGAACATCCCGATATTGTTCTTTATCGCGCTGGGAACAGCCAACGGAACAAACTTTACAGACGGAGTTGACGGACTTTGCGCATCAGTCACAGCGGTTGTTGCAGCATTCTTTGCAGTTGCCGGAATGCACTACGGCGCTACGGGAGCAGAAGTAATGTCCAGCGCCATGGTCGGAGCACTCCTTGGATATCTTGTATACAACGTATATCCCGGCAAGGTAATGATGGGAGATACAGGTTCTCTGGCAATCGGTGGCTTTGTGACAGGCGTAGCGTACGTTATGCAGATGCCCATCTTCATTGCTATCGCAGGATTTATATATGCTCTTGAAGTAATCTCAGTAATCATGCAGGTTTCTTACTTCAAGATCACACATGGTAAAAGAATCTTCAGAATGGCCCCGATCCATCACCACTTTGAGAAGGGTGGCTGGTCCGAGACCAAGGTCGTTAACGTATTTACAACAATAACTATTTTGCTTTGCCTGCTCTCTTATGCAGGTCTGTAACAAGATTTATACATTTTAAGAGGTTTTTGGTATGAAGGCAGATTTAGAAGGTAAAAGAGTTCTCGTAATAGGTTCAGGTTTATCAGGCGTTGGTTCTGTTAACCTCCTCCACAAGGTAGGAGCGATCCCTGTTATCCTTGAGGAAAACACCAAGGTTACACAGGATGACATAAAGGCTAAGCTCCACGATGGTGACAAGAATACAGAGATCATCATCGGAGAGATTTCGGACGAGGTGCTTGATACGATAGCACTGACAGTTCCAAGCCCTGCAGTTCCGCTTGATGCGCCGACAGTAATGCGCATTAAGGCCAAGAATATACCGATCTGGAGTGAGATTGAGCTTGCTTACAATTTCTCCAAGGGAACCATGGTAGCCATAACCGGAACAAACGGAAAGACAACTACCACGACTCTTGTGGGCGAGATCATGAAGGCTCACTATAATTCTGTCTATGTAGTAGGTAATATCGGAGTGTCTTTTGCAGAAAGCGCTCTCGAGATGAAGGACGACACAGTGATTGTGGGAGAGATAAGCTCATTCCAGCTTGAGGCTGTGGACAACTTCCATGCGAAAGTTTCAGCAATCCTGAACATCACACCCGATCACCTCAACAGACATCACACCATGGAATGCTATGCTTCCATGAAGGAAAACATAACAAACAACGAGACTAAGGACGACACCTGCGTTCTTAACTATGATAACGAGTATACAAGAGATTTTGCAGACAGATGCCCGGCTAAGGTGGTTTTCTTTTCAACAAAAGAGAAACTTGCGGACGGATTCTATCTCGATAACGATGAGATCATGATGGCCACAGCAGGAACTTCAATGTCTATCATGAATATTCACGATATGAACCTGGTTGGACTGTGCAATGTAGAGAACGTAATGGCTGCCATTGCAATGTCACTTGCCATGGGTGTTCCGCTTTCAACAATTCTCAGTGTTATCAGGGACTTCAAGGCTGTTGAACACAGAATAGAGTTCGTTGCCACAAAGAGAGGTGTTGACTATTACAACGACTCAAAGGGAACCAATCCCGATGCTGCAATTCAGGGAATCAGAGCTATGTCACGTCCAACGATCCTCATCGGAGGCGGTTATGACAAGGGCAGCGAATATGATGAATGGATTGAGAACTTTGGAGATACGGTCAAACTCCTGGTGCTCATCGGTCAGACTAAGGATAAAATAGCTGAGTGCGCTAAAAAGCACGGCTTTACAAATTATGTGTTTAAAGACACCTTCGAGGAGGCGCTTACATTCTGTACTGAGAGCGCACAGCCCGGAGATGCGGTACTTCTTTCACCTGCCTGTGCGAGCTGGGATATGTTCCCGAATTACGAGACCAGGGGAAAGAAATTTAAAGAGTATGTAAATAAGATTTCTGAGTAAGGGGTTGCTTAAGTTGGAGAGAGCAGGTTTTTTGAGAAGAGAAAGAGAAGAGTCCTATATTGATTACAGCATGATATTCATCATACTGTTTCTTTTGGCGTTTGGACTTATCATGCTCTATTCAACCAGTTCGTACGAGGCAAATCTCGACTACGGAGATTCAGCTTACTATTTCAAGCACCAGCTGATTCCATCAATCCTTGGACTTGTCGGCATGGTTGTGCTGTCCTACATTCCTTACAGGATATACGCAAGACTTGCAATGCCAATCTATATTGCTGCAGCTGCTCTTTTGGTGGCAATCATTCCTTTTGGTAAGACCATCAACGGCGCCAAGAGATGGATCATCATCGCAGGAGTATCGATCCAGCCGGCGGAGGTTGCCAAGGTTGCGGCCATTATCTTTACCGCGACCATGATCATCAAGCTGAAAAAGAATCTTACCACACTTAAAGGCTTTGGAATCGCTCTGATGTTTCCGGCCGTTCTTGCCGGAATGGTTTATATCATCACAAGAAACTTAAGTTCTGCCATTATCATCATGGGAATCACTGTAGTAATGCTGTTTATCTCAACTCCCGGCTATCGTATGTATATTATTGTTGCAGTCGGAGTTTTAGCATTCGCAGCTGCGCTGGTTGTTATAATAGCCAATTCCAACCAGACCAGCGGTATGAACTACCGTTTTGAACGTGTTCTTGCATGGCTTGATCCTCAGGCTCATGCTTCCGGAAAAGGTTTCCAGACCCTGCAGGCTCTTTATGCCATCGGCAGCGGCGGTATTTTCGGAAAAGGCCTTGGTGAGAGTATGCAGAAGATGGGATTTATCCCCGAGGCGCAGAATGATATGATCTTTTCCATCATCTGTGAGGAACTGGGCCTCTTTGGAGCAATAGCCGTAATGCTTATGTTCCTTCTCCTTATCTGGAGACTTATGGTGGTTGCCAATAATGCACCGGACATGTTTGGAGCACTCCTTGTTATCGGAGTTATGGGGCATATTGCGATCCAGGTTATCCTTAACATCGCCGTTGTAACCAATACGATACCAAATACAGGAATTACACTGCCTTTCATCAGTTACGGAGGATCTGCTGTTATCATCCAGCTGGCGGAGATCGGAATTGCGCTGAATGTAGCAAGAAATATAGGCAGAGACTGATAGAAATATGGCTAAGAAGAAAAGAAGAGTAAAAAAGAGGCGTATTGAATACAGACCATCGCTCAGGGAGAGAATGGAAGATTTTCATCCCCTAAGGGATTTTCACCCTCTCAGGGACTTTCATCCTGTAAGAAGTATCTTCAGAGCATTAAGGCTTCATAAGAGTCTGTATGTCATTGCGATAATACTACTGGTTTTGCTGATTGCCGGCGGTATTGCCTATAAGTATATAAACGATAATTATACCGTTACCAACATATATGTTACGGGAAACACTCATTACACCAACGATGAGATCATTGATATGGTCCTGGATGACAAGCCAAGCCATAATTCATTGTTTTTGTCACTTAAATACAGGGACAAGAGCATTGAGAACATCCCTTTCATAGAAAAAGTGGATGTGGATATCGTTTCCAAGGACACCATCAGGATCAATGTCTACGAGAAGGCCATTGCAGGCTATTTTGCCCATCTTGGAAGATATATGTACTTTGACAGGGACGGAATAGTGGTTGAGAGCTCCTATGAGACCTCTGATGAAGTTCCACAGGTAATGGGACTTAAGTTTGACTACATTATCATGTATGAGAAGCTTCCTACACCGAATGAAGAGATATTTGAGGAGATTCTTGATATAACACAGCTTCTTTCCAAGTACAACTTAAAGGCTGACAGGATCTTCTTTGACAGTGAATATAACGTGTACCTTTATTTCGACAATGTTGAGGTCAGTCTGGGCACCAGAGACTTCATTGACGAGAAAATTATCCAACTTCAATACATTTTACCTGAGCTCGAAGGAAAAAATGGTATTTTGGAAATGAAAGATTTTGACGACGGTACAAAAAACATCACTTTTGAAGAGAAAAATCAATAAATTGTAGATAAATATAGAGAAAATTTTATATAAAAAAACGGGTTGATAATTGGTTTAAAAAATTATATCATAGCTATTAGGAGTCTATGAGGTAGATGAAGGAGGAGTTGTTTTGCTGGAGATTAAGTCTAACGAAGCAGAAAATGCCTGCAAGATAATCGTCGTTGGGGTTGGCGGTGCAGGAAATAATGCTGTTAATAGAATGGTAGATGAAAATATTACCGGTGTTGAATTTATCGGTATAAATACAGATAAACAGGCGCTTCAGCTCTGCAAGGCACCTAAGCTTTTGCAGATTGGTGAGAAGCTCACCAAAGGACTTGGAGCAGGCGCTAAGCCTGAGATTGGTCAGAAGGCAGCTGAAGAGAGTGCAGAAGAGATTTCTGCAGCACTTAAGGGAGCAGATATGGTATTTGTCACCTGTGGTATGGGTGGCGGAACAGGTACCGGAGCAGCTCCTGTTGTAGCCAAGCTTGCTAAGGACATGGGAATCCTTACAGTAGGCGTAGTAACCAAGCCTTTCAGTTTCGAGGCTCGTGTTCGTATGCAGAATGCTATGCTTGGTATTTCCAATATAAGAACAAACGTAGATACACTTATCGTTATCCCTAATGATAAGCTTCTTCAGATTGTTGACAGACGTACTACAATGCCTGATGCACTTAAGAAGGCTGATGAAGTTCTTCAGCAGGCAGTACAGGGAATCACTGATCTTATCAATGTTCCTGCAGTTATCAATCTTGACTTTGCTGATGTATCTACAGTCATGAAGGATAAGGGTATTGCCCACATCGGTATCGGTAGCGGAAAGGGCGATGACAAGGCAACAGACGCTGTTAAGATGGCTGTTGAGTCACCACTTCTTGAGACAAAGGTTAACGGCGCTACAGATGTTATCATAAATATCTCCGGTGATATCACTCTTACAGATGCATCCGATGCATCAGAGTATGTTCGTCAGCTTGCAGGAGATAATGTGAATGTTATCTTCGGTGCTATGTATGACGAGAGCAAGACAGATACATGTACCGTAACAGTTATTGCTACAGGTATTGAGGATAAGATCAACAACACTAACAACCAGGCAGTAGTTGAGGCTCAGAATGCAGCAGCTAAGGCGGCACAGACAGTAGCTACACAGACAAGTACTGCTACAGTAACACCTACAGTTCAGCCTGTTGTTACTCCTATCACTCCTGTACAGCCTACAATCACACCTATTGGAACACCTGCTTCAGACAATCAGCCGGCTACATCATCAGCCACAAGACCTCTTTCACTGAACAGGCCTACCAATATCACAAGTACTGTAGAGCCTAAATCTCTCAAGATACCTGATTTCTTACAGAGAAAATAATGCAAAATGCGATGCCCTCTGCTTATGCAGAGGGCTTTTTTTCGCTTAATTGCAATATTGTGTGGAAATAAGCGGAAAACCATGCTACAATAATTTGTGGAGTGAAATAGTTTAAATACTATATACGGAGGGAAACTTATGAAATGCCCATTTTGTGGGAAAGACGACACAAGAGTAATTGATTCAAGGCCTGCAGACGAGAACACTTCCATCAGACGCAGAAGAGTGTGCGATTCATGTGGTAAGCGCTTCACAACTTATGAGAAGGTCGAAACTATTCCGCTTATCGTAATTAAGAAGGGCGATGTAAGAGAACCTTATGACCGCGCCAAGATTGAAGCCGGCGTATTCAGAGCATGCCATAAGAGACCTGTCAGCGCAGAGCAGATCACCAAGATTGTTGATGCTGTGGAGACAGAAGTATTTAATATGGAGCAGAAGGAGATTCCCAGCCGTGCAATTGGTGAGATCGTTATGGACAAGATGAAGAACCTCGATCCCGTTGCCTACGTTCGTTTCGCATCGGTTTACAGAGAGTTTAAGGATGTCAACACCTTCATGGACGAACTCAAGACTGTCCTCAAGAAGGAAGCAGAAGGCACCATCACCGACACCACAGACAAGAACACTCCACTTCTCAAAGATCACTGATCTTTACGCCCCGAGGTTTCTCGGGGCTTTTTTATTCCTTGACTTTTGGGGACATGGGCTTTATATTGTAGAATGTGATATGGATAAGTGCCATATCTCGTAATTAAATATCGAGGAGGATTATGAACATGATGAGAAAAAGCTTTAGAAAGGTTAGCGTAAGCTTTTTGCTGATCGTGCTCACAACGCTGACTATTGCATTGAGCGGATGCTCAAGCGACAAGGCAGGAGATGATTCTTCTAAGATTACAATCGGAATACCTCAGGACATTGACAGTCTTGACCCCCATTATGCAACAGGGGCAGGAACTAAAGAGGTGCTTTTCAACGTATTCGAAGGTTTAGTCAAACCTGACGAAAATGGTAATCTTAACCCTGCTGTAGCCAGCCAGTACACGATCTCAGATGACAACAAGACTTACACTTTCACCTTGAGAGACGGAATTAAGTTCCACGACGGAAACGCAGTTACAGTAGAGGATATCAAATATTCTTTGGAACGTAACATGGGCGTTGACGGAAGTGAGCCCCTGATCTCTTCTTTTTCCAAGATCGCAAGCGTAAACATTGTTGATGACAAGACAGTAGAGGTTGTTTTGAATGAGGAGGATTCTGAGTTCTTGACTCAGCTCACAGTAGCTATTATCCCCGCATCAAACACAGACCCTGCTACAAGCTGCATTGGTACAGGACCATACAAGTATGTATCCAGCTCACCTCAGGAGAACTTTGTAGTTACAAGGTTTGATGATTATTGGGGAGACAAGGCGTTCATTAAGGACGTAACCTTCAAGATCGAGGCTAACTCAGATGCAGTTGTTATGGATCTTAAGGGCGGTTCAATCGATATGTATGCCCGTATCACCAGCACACAGGTTTCACAGCTCGATGATCAGTTTGAGATCTACGAGGGAACCATGAACCTGGTACAGGCTATGTATATCAACAATGCCGAGAAGCCTTTTGATGACGTAAGAGTTCGTCAGGCTCTCTGCTACGCAATTAACCCTCAGGAGATCATGGATTACGTATCTGATGGAGCAGGCACAGAGATCGGAAGTGCTATGTTCCCTTCATTTACCAAGTACTTCATGCCTGAGCTTAATGACACTTACAACACAGACACAGCTAAGGCAAAAGAGCTTTTGGCAGAGGCCGGATATCCCGACGGATTTGAGTTTACTATCACAGTGCCTTCAAACTACACACAGCACGTAGATACAGCTCAGGTTATTTCAGAGGAGCTCAAGGCAATCGGTGTTACAGCAAACATTCAGGAAGTTGAGTGGAACACATGGCTTTCAGATGTTTACTCAGACAGAAAGTATCAGGCAACAGTAGTCGGAGTTGATGCTTCAACACTTTCAGCATCATCACTTCTTGCAAGATATGCATCAGATGCAGGAAGAAACTTTGTAAACTTTAACAGCCCTGCATATGATGAGGCTTATGCAAATGCACAGAGCACATCAGATGACGCAGCAAAGACAGAGTACTACAAGGAATGTGAGAAGATCCTTTCTGAGGAAGCAGCAAGCGTATATATTCAGGACCTTCCTGAGTTTGTTGCTCTGAACAAGAAGTACACAGGATATGTATTTTATCCTCTTTATGTACAGGACATTAGCAAGATCAAACTTGCAGATCAGTAATATATAGGTTTTAAAGACTTAGATAGGCGAGGAACGCATATGAAATACATCATTAAAAAGCTAGGAATGATGATAGTTACTTTATTGGTGGTATCTATATGTGTTTTCCTCGCCTTTAATGTTATTCCGGGAGATCCGGCCCTGAGGATGCTGGGCACGGAGGCATCTCCCGAGCTTGTTGAACAGACAAGACAGCAGATGGGACTAAACGATCCGCTGCTTGTAAGATACGGTAGATGGTTTGTTTCTTTTATTCAGGGGGATTTTGGTACCTCCTATAACTACAAGGTGCCGGTTAAGGGCATGATCATCAGTAAGATCCCGATTACCCTTACCATGGCGATAATTGCATTCTTGTTAACGATTTTGATATCAATTCCACTGGGGATATTTACGGCGAAGCATGAAAATGGTGTCCTTGACAGGATCATCATTGTTATAAACCAGGTCATCATGGCTATTCCGCCGTTCTTTTCAGGAATACTCATAACCTTTATCTTTGGTATGATATTCAGACTCTTTACCCCCGGAGGTTTCGTTTCATATACAGCTAATTTCGGTAAATTCCTGCAATATCTCTTTTTTCCGTCTCTTGCCATAGCGCTTCCCAAGATATCCATGACGGTCAAGATGCTAAGGGGCAGCCTTATCGATGAGGCAGGCAAGGACTACGCCAGAACTGCTTACAGCAGAGGAAATGCAACCAACGGTGTTTTATACAGACATGTCCTTAAAAATGCCATGATACCGGTTATTACGTTCCTTGGCATGGCGCTGGCTGACATGGTTGCAGGAAGTATTGTAATAGAGCAGGTTTTCAGTATCCCGGGCATCAGCAGGATACTGCTTACAAGTATCAGCAACAGGGATTACCCGGTTGTAGAGGCAATCATCATGGGTATTGCCATTATTGTACTTTTGGTCAACTTCCTGGTGGATGTTATCTACCGCATTGTTGATCCAAGGATAGGTCTTGAGGATGAGTAAGGCAAAGAAAGAGCTAAAGAAAAATTTCAAAAATAATCCGTACCTGCTTTTGGGAACAGTTATCACCGGAATCATTGTTCTTGTGATACTTCTTGGTGTGTTCTGGACTCCTTATAATCCGACCACCATGAATTCCGCAGAAAAGCTCCAGGGTATTTCACTCAGGCACCCTATGGGTACGGATAATATGGGCAGGGATGTCCTTAGCCGTGTCATGTACGGAAGCAGAATCACACTTCTTATAGCGATAGGAACAGTGGCTATTGGCTCTGTTGTAGGCACCATTATAGGCGCTCTTACCGGGTATTTCGGAGGAATGTTTGATGAGGTTACCATGAGGATCATCGACGCTCTTTTTGCCTTTCCAAGCATTCTTTTGGCACTGGTGATTGTCAGCGTTTTTGGAACCGGATGGCTGCAGCTTCTTATATCGCTGGGAATAGCCTTTGTGCCCAGTTACGCCAGAATTGTCAGAGGAGAGGTCCTTCGCTGCAGAAACATGGATTATGTTGAGAATGCAAGACTGCAGGGCGTCTCCAATCTCAGAATGATATTTGTCCATATTCTGCCCAATATAAAGGGCGTTATGGCTTCTTCAATAATGATAGGCTTTAATAATGCAGTGCTGGCTGAGGCAGGACTTAGCTATCTGGGAGTCGGTTCCCAGCCTCCATATGCAAGTCTTGGTAAGATGCTCTCAGATGCTCAGCAGTACATGTTCACTACACCCAGCTACGTTCTGTGTCCCGGTATTGTGATTGTTCTTATGGTTCTGGGATTTGCGTTTCTAGGAGAGGGAATCAGCAGATGGAAATAATACTTGATGTAACCGATCTTCATATAGAATTTCATGACCATGAATCCCCGGAAGTGGCTGTTGAGGACTTTGACCTTATGCTCGGAAAGGGCGAGATTGTGGGAATAGTAGGCGAGTCCGGAAGCGGTAAGAGCATGAGTGCTCTGGCTATTGCAGGACTTCTTAACAGAAAGAGCCTTACAAAGAGCGGAAGGATCATGTTTGACGGCAATGACCTTTTGACCTGTGACAGAAAGACGCTCCGTTCCTACCAGGGGGATGAGATATCCATCATTTTCCAGGAGCCCATGACCAGCTTAAACCCTGTTAAGAGGATAGGCTGGCAGGTGGAGGAACCTCTTTATATCCACCATCCCGAGGTTTCAAAGGAAGAGAGAAAAAACAGGGCAATTGAGATGTTAAGAGCAGTAGGTCTTGATAATGCCGAGGATGTTTACTATATGTACCCACATGAGCTTTCGGGCGGAATGAGACAGAGGGTCATGATAGCTGCAGCCATGATCGGCAATCCCAAGATCCTTATAGCGGATGAGCCGACCACAGCCCTTGATGTTACGGTACAGGCGCAGATTGTGGAACTCCTTAAAAAGCTCAACAAGGAAATGGGAACTTCAATTGTCTTTATATCCCATGACCTCAGCCTTGTTAATCAGATTTGTCAGAGAGTAATAGTAATGCAGAAGGGAAATATCGTTGAGTCCGGCAAGACAGTAGATGTCTTTACAAGACCAAGAGATTCCTATACCAAGAAGCTTATTGCAGCAATACCAAAGATCGATCTAAACACAGACAGGTAATTTAAATGGATAGAGACGAGGTTTTAAGAGTAAGTAACCTGAATGTCTTTTACAAGAACAGG
Organism: Butyrivibrio sp. FCS006; assembly: GCF_000424525.1. Lineage (NCBI taxonomy): Bacteria > Bacillati > Bacillota > Clostridia > Lachnospirales > Lachnospiraceae > Butyrivibrio > Butyrivibrio sp. FCS006. The sequence continues at coordinate 616,696 of NZ_KE384204.1, forward strand.
AAGCGAAAGCTCTTTTCCAAAAACAAAAAAATACAGGCTCTCCACGATGTCAGCGTATCCATGCAGGAGGGAGAGGTTCTTGCCATAGCAGGTGAGTCCGGAAGCGGTAAATCAACTCTTGCAAGGGCCATTGTCGGCATCAACAAGGACTATACCGGAGAAATCTGGCAGAAGTATAATAGTCCTCAGATGGTATTCCAGGATCCTTACAGTTCCCTTAATCCGGCCAAGAGGATCGGCTGGCTTTTGGAGGAACCCTTAAGAGTTGATAAGTCCAGACAGTGGACCAAGGAAGAGATTGCAGCAAGAGTTAAGGAAGTAATGGAGGATATCGAGCTTCCACTTAGTATGCTGGACAGATTTCCTGCTCAGCTCTCAGGTGGTCAGAGGCAGAGAGTATGCATAGGTATGGCGCTTATGAGATCTCCCAAGCTCCTTATCGCAGATGAGCCGGTTTCAGCTCTTGATGTTACTATTCAGGCACAGATACTTGAGCTATTGGAGAATCTTCATAAAAAGCACGGAATATCCATTATCTTCATATCTCATGACCTGCGAGTCGTCTATAAGATCAGCGACCACGTAATGATCATGAAGGACGGCAGAGTGGTGGAATATGGCGAAACAAAGCAGCTCTATCGCAGTCCACAGGCCGATTATACGAAACAGCTTTTAAAAGCTGCTGGGATTGCCTAAATTTTTATGTTAAAATAGGTTAAGTTTTTGGGGAACATGTCCGATATATTCATTGATAAGACATGGCTGTTTTTTAAAAAGGTTGAAAGGAGGCGTATACTATGGCATTAAATATTGGTTCATTTACATCCGGCTATAATGCATATAATATTCCCTCTGTCAAAGATAATCCCCAGGTAGCACCACAGCCTGAACTCCAGCCACAGTCCAAACAGGCTCAGCAGGAGAAGGAACAGGAGAAAAAGGGACTTGACCTCACTGTCGAGGTTCCCGCCAGAGAAAACGCTTCTATTGAGAACGTAGCAATCTCCTTTGGACAGTATGACAGCTCTTCACTTGATATATATGGCGATATGGGACTTGCATCAAGAGATATGAAGAATGCAATCTCAGGAATGCAGAAGGACCGCATCCTTCACGAGTACCAGTACTTTGTAGGAGGCAAGGACCTCACAGGCAAGCCGAGCAACATCATAGCCGGAACAGAAGATGGTATCGTAATAAAGCTTTGATAATTAGTCAGATTATTCCCCGTCACATTAGTGGCGGGGATTTTTTTGAGAAATAATACATCTATAAAAAGTTATTAGTGGTAAAATGAAATTTGGTATGTTAGGGGAAAAGATTAAAAAGCATAAATTAAATATCTACCACGCTGTTATCTCAGCTGCCTGTATTTTGGCGATGTACCTGGGGGTTTTGGTGGTTTGTTCGATAACTCCCTTTGGGGAAAAGACATTCCTTATGTTTGATCTCAAACGCCAGTATGTGGATTACTATGCCTATCTGCGGACAGTGTATGCGGGAGAGAACAGTGTTTTTTATTCGTTTAACGCAGCACTGGGCTCTGGAACACTGGGCTTTTTTGCGTATTATCTATCGAGCCCGTTTCTTCTTATTCTGTCCCTTTTTGACAGAAGCGTAATACCGCTGGGGATTACAGTAGTCATCGGGCTAAAGCTCATCCTGGCCGCTTTTATAATGGATCTATTCCTTCAGAGATTTATCGATGAGGTTACAGGTATTTTGCCAACTGACACAGGTAACATAGCAGTATACTGCGGAGCTGTTTCCTGGGCTTTTTCGGGATTTCTTTTCGCTCACAGCATGAACATGATGTGGATAGATGTAGTAATGCTTCTGCCACTTTATATCTGGAGTCTGGAGAGGCTCTTTAGGGAAGGCCGAAAGCTTCCATACATAGTTACGCTTTTCTTCATGCTGCTTCTCAACTATTACATCACCTATCAGGTGCTTTTCTTTACCGTATTCTGGACCATAGCCGATCTGGTGGTAAGAAAAGAAAAACACCCATTTGTTCAGATAGGAAGGCTTATTTATTCTGCAGTGATATCAGCTCTGTGCTCAGCTGTCATCATGGTTCCGACTTTTCTGGAGCTCATGGACAGCCCCAAGGATGTGACGCTCCTGGGAATGAAACTCACCGGCAAAAGGTTAAGTCTTTTGGATGTTTTTTCAAAGCTTCCCACTTTATCCTATGATTACCTCGAAGCCAGATTCGGATATCCTCAGCTTTTCTGCGGAGTGCTGGCGGTTTTCCTTATACTTTTGTATTTTGCCTGTAAAGAGATCCCCATGAGGGAAAAAATGGGCTTTTTGGCGCTCTTTATTGTCTTTGCTGCATCTTTCGGCATAGATATCCTGAACGTAATATGGCATGCAGGAATGGAGCCATCAGGTCATCCCTACAGACAGGCTTTTATCTGTGTTTTTATAATGATCATCTGCAGCTGCAGGGCATTTTCTTTCTTGGGAAAAGAGCTTTCGCCGGTCAAGGTGCTTGCAGCAGGCGCTGTTTTGCTTGTATTCCTTGTGCTTTTAAGAAAAGAAAACTACGACCATATTACAGACCTTACGTGGCATGTAAACCTTGGAATTACAGCTGTTTATACAATAGTTTTGATGTCTCTGACTTTTGCATATTTGAAAAGAAAAGAAGTATTGGTACAATTGCTTGCTTTATCGCTTCTTCTAATAAACATAGCAGACCTTTCGGCAAATGCGGTACATACTTATAACTTGCAGTCCCTTAAATGTGATACTGCGGCGGAATATAAAGAAGTTATATCAAGGACACAGGATGCTGTGGAAGCCGTTAAGAACCTCGAAGATGACAACATTCTTTACAGAATGGAAAATCTTAATCCCAGAGAGCAAAACGATGCATTTCAGTACAATTACTACGGTGTTACCCAGTACAGCTCCGCGGGACTTGTATATGTGAGATATTTCCTTCAAAGACTTGGATTTAACGATGACGGGCTGTACACTCATTACGGCCATGACAACACCAAGACAATGGATTCACTTCTTGGTATCAAGTATGTATTTACAGATGGCTCTTATCCGGCCCATCCTGATTACGAGCTTACCGTGGATGACAAGGAGAAGGCCTACAGGAATCCATTTGCTCTTTCTGCGGCTGTATCCACGAATGGATTTGATATCTCAGACATCTGCGATCCTGATAACAATGATCCCGAGGCTTCCATGGTACATGTTCCCAAGAAGGATCCGTTTAAGCTTCAGGAGGATATATACTCAAGACTTTTGGGAAAAGAGATATCTATTTTTACACCGGCAGTAGTTAAGAAGAGCGATATGTATATCGCTGGAGGAAAACGAAGCTTTGATTTTAATGTCAGAGCTGCTAAGGACGGAGAACTCTATTTTTATCTGGATGAGCTTATAGGTGCGCGCGAGGGCCTTTCTGTTTTTGTTAATGATGAGTTTTTGACCACTTATGGAAATGCCTCCTGTGTAAAGATATTAAACCTGGGTTACCACAAGACCGGCGAGGAGATCAAGCTGACTGTCCAGGCTGAGAAAGAAGATAAAAACTTTGGAAGTGCTATATTTGTCACAGAAGATACAGCTGCGCTAAAAGCTGCATACAATGAGCTTTCGGTAAGAGGGTGCGATGTTAAGATAAAACCCTTTAAGAATGAGATGACTATTACAGTTCCTGATGGAGCTGATGGCCTTTTTCTCACAGTGCCCTACGAGAGTAACTGGAAGATTACAGCAAATGGTAAAAAAACACAGGCTCTTGCTGTGTATGATTCTCTCACCTATATTCCTGTTGATGATTCATTTGGTGAAGGTGACGTTACTATCAGGATGAAATACGTATCATCAGGACTATGGTTTGGGGTGGTGCTTAGCATAATTGGGGTGTTTCTACTTATATATGTGGAAATATCAGAGAGAAAGAAAGCAAAGTGAAAATCACATAAGAAAACCACCTGCCGATGCAGGTGGTATTTTTTTGGGAGGAGGGGTTGTCTAGTGGGGAACCAGACAACCCGTGTATGAAAAAAAGTATTGTTGGGGGTTCAGAAGTTGTTTCCTTCTGATGAGATTATAATAACGGGTAAATTTTGCCAAATTATGTCAGAACTCTAAAAGAAATATAACGTAAAATTAAAACAAAAATAAACGTATTTTCTTTTCAATTTATGATCGCAAATGGCGTAATAATGTTTCATTTTGCCCTAAAACAAGCCATTTTTGGTATTCCATTTTTATGGACTGTGAAATAGTATTATGGTAGATGGGAGTAGTTTATTTTTGTTTCACAAGAAGGAGGCACTATGAGTAGCATATCAGCAATTTCAGGTTACAGTAACTACTCAGCGTATTCCGTCATTTCAAACGGTGGCCAGATTTCAAAGGCTTCTCAGGGAGCATCTGAACTTGCTATGCAGGAAAAGACAGATACTCAGGTAAGAGGACTTGAAGTAGGCAGAGAAAATCTCGAATCTGCAAGATCTGTCCTCAACATTGAAGACGGAGCCATGGAAGGTATTACCGATTATCTTCAGAATATTAAGGAACTTTCAGTTAAAGCAATGAACGGTACTTTATCTGATGATGATAAGGAGTCAATTCAGTCTCAGGTAAAGCAGTATCTGCAGGGCATAAATGACACGGTCAATCAGGCAAAATACAATGAGAAGAATCTGCTCAGCGGAAACGCAGGAGATCTTAAGGTAGCAACCGATTCAAACGGCTCACTGGTAAATGTTTCTACTTACAACAGCACTACCAAGGCTCTTGGCATCGATGACTACGATGTTACCAAGGACGGCTTTGATATGAGCAAGATAGACAAAGCACTTGAGGCTGTTACCAGGAACAGATCAAATGCCGGAGCTCAGACTAACGGAGTAGAACATGCTCTTACCTACAATTCTCACGCAGCTATGGAGCTCAACGGATATCAGATGGACAAGGAAGAAGACAATTCCATGAGAGCTGTTATAGAAGCTAAGCAAAAAGAGCTCATGGATACCTATCAGAATACACTTCTGGCGCAGAAGATGAGAGATGATGAGCAGAAAGCCATGAACATCTTCGCGTAATCCTGATAAAGATTATTTGATGAAAATGTCCGCCCCACAAAGACAAGTGTCTTTTGGGGCGGTTTTCTTGATATATATTAATCAGTTGTAGCGATTTTAAGGTCAAATACTTGACATAAAGTAATATAAATTCTACACTAAACAAGGCTTGCACGTTTTGTTTTAGAAGCGTGTTAAATAGGAGATTTATCTTCAGTGCAATGACGTACGGGCAAGTATGTGATTGCATTTATTTTGTCATAATTTAGCGATTTAGCACGTTGAAGTTGCAACGCTTTGTGGGGATAAAAATTCTATGTGCCGGCAATACTATTATTAACAGGTTGGAGATGCTATGAATACTAAGACACTAATGTACATTGTAAAGAGAATCCTGCTTGCAATAGTTACAGTTTGGGTAGTTATCACTGTTACCTTCTTTGTAATGCATGCAGTTCCCGGTGGTCCATTCATCGGTGAGAAGGCCGTAAGTGAATCGGTCATGAAGGCTATGGAAGCCAAGTACGGACTGGATAAGCCCCTTGGAGTTCAGTACCTTACATATCTTTCTGATGTAGTAACCAAATTCGATTTTGGACCATCACTTAAGCAGAAGGGTAGAAGCGTTAACGACATCATATTTGATGGAATGAAGACTTCTGCTAAGCTGGGTCTCATTGCTGCTTTGATTGCGCTTGCCAGCGGAGTAGTCCTTGGATCAGTCGCAGCGCTTCGCAGAAACAAGCTGATCGACAGGATCATCATGATCATTACAACTGCATTCGTATCTATGCCTTCATTTATCATGGGATCTCTTTTACTGATTGCTTTTGCAATAAATCTTAAGTGGTTCCCGGCAAACGGAGCATCCAAGAACGGACTTGTACTTCCCGTTCTTACGCTTTCCCTTTACCCAATGGCTTATATCACAAGGCTTACAAGATCCTCAATGCTTGAGGTTCTGGGTCAGGATTATATCAGAACCGCCAAGGCAAAGGGTGTGTCCGGTATGAAGATCATCTTTGGACATGCACTTAAGAATTCACTGATTCCGGTTATTACATATTTCGGACCAATGCTTGCAGGTATCGTTACAGGTTCCCTGGTCGTTGAGCAGATCTTTGCTGTTCCCGGAATAGGTAGGGCCTTCGTAAACAGTATCACAGGCCGTGACTATCCGCTTATCATGGGTACAACCATCGTGCTTGCAACACTAATCGTTATCATGAACCTTGTGGGCGACATCATGTACAAGGTTGTTGATCCGAGAATCACACTTGAGTAAGGAGAGTTAATATAATGGATATCAGTAAGTTAAGTGCACAGGTCAATATGGATGATTTCATTCCTGCGACCGACGAAGAAAAAGAATATATGGTGCAGATGCGTCCTTCATCTACATTCTTTAAGGACTCTGTAAAGAGACTCCGTAAGAATAAGGTAGCGACGGTTTGCTTCTTTATTATTATAATAATAGCTCTTGCAGCCATCTTTATCCCAATGTTCTGGCCCTATTCCTATGACAGCATGCTTGGTATGACACCCGGTAAGCCTGTTGATAACAGCTTCAAGGATCTTAGACCTTTCGAGTATGGTAAGTCAGAGCTTAAGAGAATAGAAGCCGGTGAGTCTGTTGTACCTCACATCTTCGGTACAGACTCTCAGGGACGTGACTACTTCATCCGTGTTGTATACGGAACACGTATTTCACTGGCAGTTGGTTTCTTTGCCAGCCTTATCGTACTTATTATCGGTATGACCATCGGTTCTGTGGCCGGTTATGCCGGAGGAGCCGTGGACCTTGTCATAATGCGAATAGTCGATATAATCTATTCGCTGCCCGATATGCTGATGGTTATCCTTTTATCATCGGTACTTAAGGTAGTAATGGAAGGAGCTCTGGACGGAACGGTCCTGGCCAAGATCGGTTCGAACATTATAAGTTTGTTCATAGTCTTTGGTGTACTGTACTGGGTATCAATGGCTAGACTTATAAGAGGACAGATATTATCACTGCGTGAGCAGGAATATGTACTTGCTGCCGAGGCTGCAGGTGCTAAGGGTAAATGGATCATCTTAAAGCACCTCATCCCTAACTGCTTCTCAGTAATCATTATTTCAACTGCACTTCAGATCCCAAGCGCTATCTTCACCGAGAGTTACCTTTCATTCCTCGGACTTGGTGTTAATGCGCCTATGCCATCACTTGGCTCACTTGCTTCTGATGCGCTGAACGGAATTTCATCTTATCCATACAGACTGATAATTCCCGCAATTGTTATTTCGCTGATAGTTCTTTCACTGAACCTCTTTGGTGATGGACTTCGCGACGCATTTGATCCTAAGCTGGATACTTAATTTGGAGGCAAGAATAATGAGATTATTAGAAGTAAGAGATCTGCATACCTCATTCTTTACTGATGCAGGTGAGGTAAAGGCAGTTAATGGTATATCTTTTAACCTGGACAGAGGTAAGGTCCTGGGAATCGTAGGAGAGTCAGGAAGTGGTAAGTCGGTTACTGCATATTCAATCATGCAGATCCTGGCTGGAACCGGTAAGATCGTATCCGGATCGATCAAGCTCGACGGACAGGAGCTTGTCGGTGCCGGCGAGAAAGTCATGAAGACAGTTCGTGGAAATAAGGTTTCAATCATTTTCCAGGATCCCATGACATCACTCAATCCTACTTATACAATCGGTCATCAGCTAATGGAGGCTATTCTGCTCCATACAGACAGAAATAAAGAACAGGCTCGTGAAAGAGCTATTGAGATGCTAAGGCTCGTTAACGTAAATGAGCCTGAAAAGAGAATGAATCAGTACCCACATGAGTTCTCAGGCGGTATGAGACAGCGTGTTATGATCGCTATGGCTCTTGCCTGCGAACCTGATATCCTTATTGCGGATGAGCCTACAACAGCTCTTGATGTTACTATTCAGGCACAGATCCTTGATCTTATGAAGTCACTTCAGGAAGAGCTTGGAATGGCTATCATCATGATCACTCACGACCTTGGTGTTGTAGCTCAGATGTGTGATGAGGTTATCGTTATGTACGCAGGCTCAATCTGCGAGCAGGGAACAGCTGATGAGATTTTCTACAATCCTTGTCACGAGTATACAAAGGGACTTCTTCGTTCTATCCCTACAGAGGGCAATGACGGTGAGAAGCTTGAGCCTATCACAGGAACTCCTATCGACCTTCTGAATATGCCTAAGGGATGTCCTTTTGCACCAAGATGCGATAATGCCATGAAGATCTGCCTTCGCGAGAGAGCAGAGCGTATGCAGATTAATGACGATCATGCGGCAGGCTGCTGGATGAATGTTAAAAAGCAGATGGAAGGCGGTGAAAAAGCATGAGCGAGAATAAGAACCTTGTTGAAATAAAGCACCTTAAGGAATACTTCAATGTAAACGTAGGATTCTTTAAGAGCAAACCACTTAAGGCAGTTGACGATGTGTCTTTTACCATCAAAAAAGGTGAGACACTTGGACTTGTTGGTGAGTCAGGCTGTGGTAAGACAACAGTAGGACGTACCATCTTAAACCTCTATAAGCCCACTGACGGAGAGATCTGGTACGATGGCAAGCTTATAAAGACCAAAGAAGACATTCATGAGTTCAGAAAGAAAGCCACCATGGTTTTCCAGGATCCTTATTCATCACTGAACCCAAGAATGACAGTATCCGATATTATCGGTGAGCCTCTGGATGTGCATAACCTCTGCAGCTCTAAAGAGGAGAGAAGAGAGAGAATCCTTGAGCTCATGAATTACGTAGGACTTAACTCAGAGCATGCATCAAGATATGCTCACGAGTTCTCCGGCGGACAGAGACAGCGTATCGGTATCGCAAGAGCACTTGCAGTTAACCCTGAATTTATCGTCTGTGACGAGCCTGTATCTGCGCTTGACGTTTCAATTCAGGCTCAGGTTATCAATATGTTTGACGAACTCCAGGATAAGCTTGGGCTTACATATCTGTTTATCGCCCATGACCTTCTGGTTGTAAGACATATCAGTGACAGAATTGCTGTTATGTACCTTGGTAAGATGGTTGAGCTTGCTGATGCAAATGAAATCTATGACAATCCTATGCATCCTTACAGTAAGTCACTTATATCATCAGTACCTATTCCGGATCCTAAGATCGCTAGAGCTAACAAGCGTATTGTCCTCTCAGGTGATATACCAAGTCCTCTTAATGCTCCTTCAGGATGTCCTTTCAGAACCAGATGTCCTTATGCTGATGAGGCTTGTGCTGCTTCAATGCCTGAGTTTAAAGAGGTTAGCAGCGGACACTTTGTTGCTTGTCATCATATTGAAGACGTATCAAAGATCCAGAACAAGATTGTGCTAAATTAAATTTTATTTTAAGAAGTGCACAATATATGGTAAAATGGTAAAGAATATGGTGAATGCCGTATTTTTTATAAAAACTCATTCATAATAAGGAGGAAAATTATGAAAAAGAAGTTAGTTTCTTTAGTACTTGCATCTTGCATGGTACTGAGCCTTGCTGCTTGCGGCAACAGCGCTACTCCTGCTGAGACACCTGCTTCAACAGATACTCAGGAGGCAGCTGCACCTGCTGATACAGCAGCTGACACTCAGGCAGAAGCTCCTGCAGCTGAGCCTGTTGGAGAGCAGAAGATCAATGTATGTCTTGCTTCAGAGCCTGCATCACTTGATCCTGCACTTAACTCTGCAGTAGACGGTGCTACACTTATCAACCACCTCTTCTCAGGTCTTGCTAAATGGGGCCTTGATGCAAGCGGAAATCTTGAGCTTCAGCCTGACTGTGCTGAGGAACTCGTTGAAGGTGTAACAAACGACGACGGAACAGTAACTTACACTTACACACTTAGAGATGGTCTTACATGGTCAGACGGACAGCCTGTAACAGCAGGTGACTTCGTATTTGCATGGAACAGAGCAATCGCTCCTGAGACAGCAGCTGACTATGGCTACATGTTCGAGGTAGTAGACGGATATGATGATGGTAAGCTCAATGTAAACGCAATTGATGACAAGACTCTTGAGGTTACTCTTGCAAACACAGTTGCTTACTGGGATGAGCTTCTTGCATTCCCTACATACATGCCTGTTCGTGAAGATGTAGTTGCTAACGAGGCATGGGCTACAGATCCTTCAACTTATGTATGTAACGGTGCATACACAATGACAAGCTGGGATCACAACTCACTTATCACAATCACAAAGAACGATAACTTCTATGATGCTGATAAGATCACAATGGAAGAGATCAACTTCTACCTTTCAGATGATGCTAACAACCAGCTCGCTAACTTCGAGAATGGTGACTGGCAGATGATCGATGACGTTCCTACAAACGAGATCGCTACTCTTAAGGAGACATATCCTGATGAGTTCGTAACAGCTGGTCAGCTTGGAACATACTATGTATGCTGGAACATCAACGAGAACATTCTTCCTGCTTCAAACACACTTACAGGTGCTGACAAGGCAGCTGCTGAGAACGAAGTTCGTAACGCACTTGCACTTCTCATCGACAGAAACTACATCGTAAACGACGTAGCACAGGGTGGACAGGTTCCTGCTTCTTCATTCGTAGCTATGGGTCTTACAGATGCTGACGGATCACAGTTCTATGAGAACGCCGGCGGAAACAGCTTCAACGGATACTATGATGTATCTGAGGATGCTTACGAAGCTAACTGGGGTGCTGCTCTTGAGACTCTCAAGAAGTACTACACATTTGATGAGGCTACACAGCAGTTCACAGACTTCCCTACACTTACATACCTCTACAACACATCAGAGGGACATAAGGCAATTGCTGAAGCTATACAGGCTACATTTGCTGGTATCGGCATCACAATGAACCTTGAGAACCAGGAGTGGGCTACATTCCTTGATACACGTAAGGCAGGTAACTACTCAATCGCACGTAACGGTTGGCTCGGTGACTACAACGATCCTATTTCATTCCTTGATATGTGGACAACACAGTCAGGTAACAACGATGTTCAGTTCGGTAAGGGCGACAACGCTAAGGTTCAGGCTTACTCACTTGACATCACAGATCTTGGTTATGAGACAAAGGTTGAGAACGGCACATGGTCAGAGACATATGATGTACTTATCAGCGACATCAAGACCTGCACAGATGTTAAGACTCGTTATGAGCTTATGCACAGAGCAGAGGATCTTCTTATGTCAACAGGCTGCATCTGCCCTATCTACTACTACACAGATCTTTACATGATCAGCAGCAACGTAAAGGGATTCTTCTCAAGTCCTCTTGGATACAAGTACTTCATGTACTGCACAATCACAGGCTAAAGTAATCACTTGGCGAGGTCCTTTCGAGCCTAGTGTACTACTTTGTTCTGGCGAGCACGCAGTGCGAGAGCAGAACTACCTTGTGAAAACAAACTGTGAAATAAAAGAGAGCCGATACCATTTGGTATCGGCTCTTTTATTAGTTTGTTTATTTAAAGGTTTCCGGTCTTAGAAAGCCTTTCTTACAGTCATGTGTACCTTGCCACCACGGATGGCAATCTTAACATCGTCTGCAAGCTTTTTAAGAACAGATGCTTCATACTGATCATACTCAGGATCATCTACGAAGTGACCAACTACATCTGATGCGATGTCATCGGGAAGCTCGTAGTAAACTTTATCTGAATCAGCTGTCATAGCCTGCTCAAAAGCATCTCTGAGCATTCCGAGGAAACTTCCTGCAGCTTCGTTCTTTCTTGAGCTGGATGCGGAGATGAGAGTAGCTCTCTTATCCTTGTCCATAACGGTCTCAGTTGTAAGATTGAGATCATAGGTCTTATCTTCCTGATCAACCCAGAAGGAAGCTTTAACTTCACCTGTTACGATCCTTACCATGCTGAGCATTTCTTCTGTAAAGAGCTGAAGATGAAGTGAATCTGTAGCATTAAGGCCATTGAATTCAGCAAGCTTCTTGGTTGCTTCAACTGCCTCTTTAAATCCGGTACCCTTGTTATCAATAGCGATTACGTCTGATTTCATAGTCTCTGCTCCTTTCAACCCTCGATGTCAAATATGTTGCTGAATCCGGTTACGGTAAAGACTTCCTTAACGATATCGTTAGGGTTGACAATCTTAATTGTACCCTTGTTGTAAAGAGCCTTCTTAGCAGAGAGAAGAGTTCTAAGTCCTGCAGAAGAGATGTACTCAAGAGCGGACATATCAATTGTAAGAGCCTTAACCTGATCAAGAGACTCATTCAGTACCTTTTCAAGCTCAGGTGCTGTCCCTGTATCAAGTCTTCCCTCCAACGCGATGTTAAGCTGATCTCCATTAACAGTTTTTGTGATATTCATAGCATTCCTCCTAAATGTGTGTAGGTGAAACAATAATATGATTTATTGTTCTTATTTTATCATAATTGTGCATAGCTTGTGCACTATTATTAATGAGATTAATCATTAAAACATCATAAAATTCTCAAGAAATATGGGATGTTTCATCAAGCTCTTTTCTAAGGAACCCGACATAGCTGCCAAGTCCGGCGAAAATTGCAAGCAGAATAGTGTGGATTTCGATAAGTGACTGCCCCAGAGCTACATGATTTATAACGCTAAGGATCATAGCAAACAACAGCCATGTGACAACAGTGTTGATCATAGATTTGATGATAATCAGTTTTGTGCTTTCTTTCATAATTTTCTCTCCTTTACTTTCCCCTGATGGGAAGCGCTCTCTCTTTGTTATATTAAAAGAATAGCATTTGCTTTATCACAGTAATGTCACACACTAAATATTTCTTTACTTTTTAGCAGATGGTAATATAATTAAAAACTGTGTATTTATTTAGATGATGTTAGTATTAGCGGAGGATGTTAGTAACATGCAATCAAAAGACAAATTAAAGCCAATGCTGTTTTCAAACCTGAAGCACTATAGTGTAAAGCAGTTTGGCAGTGATGTTGTATCCGGAATCATAGTTGCCATAATTGCACTTCCTTTGTCAATCGCCCTTGCTCTTGCATCGGGTGTTGGCCCTGAGGAAGGTCTTTATACAGCTATTGTAGCGGGCTTTATCATTTCATTTTTAGGTGGCTCAAGAGTTCAGATAGCAGGACCCACAGCTGCTTTTGCGACAATCGTTGCCGGAATCGTGGCAACCAAGGGAATGGAAGGACTGGCACTGGCTACTATATTTGCCGGTATTCTCCTTATTATTATGGGAGTATTCAGACTTGGCTCCCTTATCAAGTTCATTCCTTATACTATAACAACCGGATTTACAGCAGGTATTGCTGTGACAATCCTTGTGGGACAGATCAAGGACTTCCTGGGATTAACATATCCTGCAGGAACCAAGACAGTTGAGACAATGGAGAAGGTGAAGGCCATAGGTGCAAACATCGGAACCATCAACGTGTGGGCTCTTGTAGTTGGTGTTGTCTGCCTTCTTATTCAGATCGTATGGCCCAAGGTCAGCAAGAAAATTCCGGGATCACTCGTAGCGGTTATCGTCGGAATCCTCATGGTGAAACTTCTTAATCTTAACGTTAACACCATAGGAGACCTTTATGAGATAAAAGGAACCCTTCCACAGCTTCATGTTCCTGCTTTTGATTTTGAGACAATCAGATCGGTGGCAGGAGATGGTTTTACCATTGCAATCCTTGCAGCTATCGAATCACTGTTATCCTGTGTGGTTGCAGACTCCATGATCAACTCTCACCACAGATCAAACATGGAGCTTATCGCTCAGGGGGCAGGTAATATCGGTTCAGCGCTCTTTGGTGGTATCCCTGCAACAGGTGCTATTGCCAGAACAGCGGCAAACATCAAAAATGGTGGAAGAACACCTATAGCCGGAATGGTACATTCTTTATGCCTGGTTCTTGTTCTTGTAGTACTGATGCCATTTGCAAAGCTTATTCCTATGCCTACCATAGCAGCAATCCTATTTATGGTTGCATATAACATGTGCCAGTGGAGAACTTTCGTACATCTTTGTAAGACAGCTCCAAAGAGTGATGTATTTGTTCTTGTCATCACCTTTGTACTGACTATCGTATTTGACCTTGTAGTGGCTATTGAGATCGGTATGGTTCTTGCTTGCCTCCTGTTCATGAAGAGAATGAGCGACGAGTCAGGTATTACAGGCTGGAAGTATTATGACCCCGATGAAGATCCTGATGGACCTGAGCTTAAAGATATTCCTAAGCACGTCAGAGTCTATGAAATCAGCGGACCCATGTTCTTTGGTGATGCTGACATGATCGCAGAGATTGGATTTAAGGACTTTACAAGAGCTCTTGTAATCCGTATGCGTGGAGTTCCGGCAATCGATGCGACAGCAATGCACTCCTTCGAACAGCTCTATGAAAGATGCAAAGAAAACGGCGTTCAGCTTGTCTTTTCCCATGTAAATGAGCAGCCTATGGCTACCATGGAGAAGGACGGATTTGTTGATCTGGTGGGCAGAGAGAACTTTCAGCCTCATATTGACGATGCCTTAAAGCGCGCAGCTGAAATTTGAATAAAAATCAGTTCATAAATAAAGGTGCAATCATCCTAAAAATATGGATGGTTGCACTTTTTTATTGGGTTAATCCAAATATAATATAATGGTAAAATAATTATAAAAATACGTTATTTAGAAGAAAAATGTATTACACTATATTTATGAAATTGGCGATGAAAGGACCATCTGTTGGATAAAAGCTACTTTATTGACAATCTGGATAGGGCAATCAAAGAGGAATGGATAAAGGCTTATCATCAGCCTCTTGTTCGTGCTGCAAGTGGTAAGGTTTCCGATGAGGAAGCCTATTCGAGGTGGATAGACCCCCAAATGGGAACCTTTACAGCTTCAGAATTTGTTCCTGCACTTGATGAGGCAAAGCTGACCTACAAACTTGACCTTTATATGGTTGAGAGAGTCCTTAAGAAAATGAAGGAGCAGTCCGAACAGGGTTACTATGTTGTGTCTGAATCCATAAATCTTGCTGCCTCAGACTTTGAGTGCTGTGACATGGTTTCGGAGATCACAGCCTTAATAGATTCCTATGGCTTTACAAGGGACAAGATTTCTATTGAAATTTCGGAGAGGACAATGTCTTTGGACATTGATCGCATGAAAAAGGTGGTGGATCGCTTCAGAGCCGGGGGAGTAAAGGTATGGATGGATGACTACGGAAGCGGATATGCTTCAATGCTTATTCTTCTTAAGGTGCACTTTGATCTTCTGAAGATAGACAAGATATTTATAGAGGAAATAGATAAGTCTGATGCCGGAAAGATCATTGTTACTGAGCTGGTAAAGACAGCATTGGCACTCGGTATGGACACTGTGGCTGAGGGCGTTGAAACAAAGACTCAAGTGGATTTCCTGAAAGAAATAGGCTGCGTCAAATTGCAGGGGAATTACTATACCAGACCTATTTCTTTTGCAGATATTGTTGACAGAAATATCAGGGGAATACAGATTGGGTTTGAGAATCCTGCAGAGGCGGGATATTTTGAAACCCTTGGCAGAGTTAACCTATACGATCTTGCAGCTTCGAAAACCGATGAAAAGGATTTAAATAAATACTTTGATACCATCCCTATGGTTATTTTTGCACTTGATGATAAGAAGGCAACCTTCGTCAGATGTAACAGAAGCTACAGACGTTTTGTCCTGGATTATTTTCCTGACGGCAAAAACAGGAAGGAGATCTTTTACGATACTGTAAGTAAAGGCCCGGGAAATTACTCTTATAATGCTATAAGACAGTGTGCTAAAAACGGAGAGAGGGTAATAATAGACGACATTACAGCCAGTGGTCATACCATACAGATGTTCATCAGAAGGGTGGCGGTAAATCCTGTTACAGGTGTTGCAGCTGTAGCGGTGGCCATATTATCGGCTTCTGATATAGCAAGTAATGAGGGGCTTACCTATAACTATGTGGCAAGGGCTCTTTCTGAGGACTATATCAAGCTGTATTTTGTAGATCTGGATACAGAGACTTTTGCAGAATATACTCCTGACGGAGATAGCAGGGATATAACCTTTGAAAGGCTTGGAAATGACTATTTTGACCTTGAGAAGAATACTATAGATTTTGAGATATATTCTGAGGATGTTGAGAACTTCAAAGCTGAGTTTACCAAGGATAACTTCATAAAGCAGATCAGGGAGAATGGTCTCTTTTCAATGGTTACTCGAATGATGCTGGGCGGTGCTCCAACATATGTAAGCATCAAGGGAGTAAAGACAAATGACGCAGCCAATCATGTTATTATCGGAATCAATAACGTCGACAATCAGATAAAGAGCAGGGAGATTGTTGAAAGAGCTAAGGAAGAGAGCATTGTTTATTCCAGAATAGGTGCGCTGACCGGAAACTTTATTTTTATCTTCACGATTGATCCAAGAACTCAGGAATATTACAAGTATAATCCGGGTGGAAATTCTACGGATTTGAATATAGAAAGTGAAGGAAAAGATTTCTTTGTAGACGTCATAAAGAATGCCGACAAGAGTATCTATCATGAAGATCTGGATGCATTCCTGACTGCTTTTACCAAAGAAAATGTCTATGAGCAGATACTTAAGACAGGCATGTTTGAGAATGAACACAGAGCAATCATTAATGGAGAGCCCAAATATGTTCAGTTAAGGGCTACTTTGACCATGGAGGACGGCGAAGAAAAGCTTATAGTCGGTATCTTTGATATTGATGAAAAGATAAGACGCGAGCAGGAATATGCCATAAGCCTTAATGCAGCAGAGGTAAAGGCAAACCTTGATGAGCTTACCGGCGTCAAGAATAAGCATGCCTATGTTGAGATGGAAAAGATATTAAATACAAGAATAGAGGAGAAATACACACCTTCTTTTGCAATCTGTGTCTTTGACTTAAATGGCCTTAAAGAGATAAATGATACTTACGGCCATCAGGAGGGAGATAGGTTCATTAAGCATGGATGCGATACCATCTGTCGTATTTTTAAGCACAGTCCGGCCTACAGGGTTGGCGGCGATGAATTTGTGGTTATAGCGCAAGGCTATGATTATCTCAATATTGATGCTCTGATGCTGAAAATGAGAAAGCACAACATGAGGAATAAGCAAAAAGGCGATGTTGTAATAGCAGCCGGAATGAGCAGGTTTAAGGGGAATGAAACTGTAGCAGATGTCTTTAAACGTGCAGATGAGGAAATGTACAGGAACAAGAAAGAACTTAAGAAATAAGTTTGAAAAGGGAGATGATCCGGACGGATACAACGCCAAATGGCAATAATAAAATGAAGTTTGATCAATATCTGTATCCCATTCATATATGGGCGCTTTCCTTTGGATGTGCCGTGGGATGGGGGGCTTTTGTCATGCCCGGAACAACGTTCCTTCCAAAGGCAGGCCCTGTCGGAACTTTTGTGGGCCTTATCATCGGCGCCATTGTCATGTTCATAATTGGTGCCAATTACCACTATCTGATGAACAAGTTCCCGGATGGCGGAGGAACTCTCACCTATACGCTTAGAACCTTTGGTCATGACCATGGCTTTATGAGTGCATGGTTTCTGGTTCTTGTGTATATCGCAATCCTTTGGGCCAATGCATCTGCCCTTGGGCTTATCAGTAAATTTCTCTTAGGAAGCACTTTTCAGTTTGGTTTCCACTATGTGATCCTTGGATATGACGTATATCTTGGAGAAGTGCTGCTATCAGTGGCAGCGGTCCTTATTTGCGGAATATGCTGCATCAGAGGAAAAAGAATTGCCTTTACTTTGCAGGTGATCTTTGCGCTTATTCTCATCTTTGGAATTATCATTTGTGCAGCATTTGTTGCAGGTGTGGACGGCAATATCCTGATTCCTCCAAGACCTTATTTTGTAAGTAATCAGGGCAGTAAGATCAACCAGATATTTATAATTGCGGCTCTTTCACCCTGGGCTTTTGTGGGATTTGAATCCATCTCAAACTCAGCTGCAGGCTTCAAGTTCCCTGCAAAAAGAAGTCTTAGCATCATGGCGATAGCTCTTTTTACGGCAGTATTATCGTATCTGCTGCTGGCTCAGATAGCTGTGGCACATGTTGATGAGGGATATTCAACCTGGCTTGATTATATAAGGGATATTGGTAATCTCTCCGGTATAGAGGGACTGCCCACATTTCATGTCGTTTCTGATACCATGGGAAGCAGTGGCGTATTTATACTGGGACTTGCTGCTTTTGCAGGAATAATAACAGGTCTTATCGGTAACTTCATTGCAGCCAGCAGACTGATGTTTTACATGGCTGATGAGGGAATGCTTCCCCCGTGGTTTGCAAAGCTCAATGAGGAAAAGAATCCTAAGAATGCCCTTGTTTTTATCATGTGCATATCTCTTTTCATCCCGCTTCTTGGCAGGACTGCCATAGGATGGATCGTCGATGTGACAACAATCGGAGCTACAATAGCATACGCCTATACTTCAGCTGCGGCTCTTGCCACTGCCAAAAAAGAGGACAATAGGAAGGTTGAGATAACAGGCATAATAGGCATTGTCATGAGTGCTTTATTCTTCCTGTTCTTTATGATGTCTTCAGCAGAAGCTATGTCAACTGAGTCCTATCTGATATTGGCGACCTGGAGTATTTTGGGGTTCTTGTGGTTCAGGTTCGTATTTGAAAAGGATACGGAAAGAAGATACGGCAAATCAACGGTTGTCTGGGTGACCCTCCTGTTCCTGATTTTCTTCACATCACTAATGTGGATTAAAAGAGCTACCGACGACATGACAAAAGATATTGTCGGAAACATAAAGGATTATTATGAGAGCCAGAGCGGTGGCAAGGATATTGATACCATTGAAAGAACAGAAGCCTATATACAGGAACAGCTGGTAAATGTAGATCATGTTCTTACCAGAAACAGCCTGATCCAGATGAGTCTAATCATTATTGCTCTTGTGATCATGTTCAGCATTTACAGGATTATGTCAAGGAGAGAGAAGGCTGCTTCAGTTGAGTCCATCAAGGCCAATGAGAGAAGCCGGGCCAAGACGGTCTTTTTGTCCAATATGTCCCATGACATAAGGACTCCTATGAATGCCATTATCGGCTATATCAATTTAGCTGAGGATGAAGCTGTTACCCATGAAGAACTAAAGGATTATCTGCATAAGATAAAAGGATCCAGCCATCATTTGCTGGCACTTATAAATGACGTCCTTGAGATGAGCAGAATCGAGAGCGGAAGGATGGACCTTGAGCCTGTTCCTGTAAACTTAAGCAAGACCTTTGAGGATGTTAGAGATCTCTTTGAACTGCAGATGCACGAGAAGAATATTACGTTTAAAGTGGAATGCATAGATCTAAAGGATCCGCATGTTTACTGTGATATAAACAGACTTAACAGAGTACTGCTTAACCTTATCAGCAATGCCTATAAATTCACTCCTGAGGGCGGCAGTATATCGGTTACCTTAAAGCAGACTACAGCTGTTGTTGACGGCTGCGCAGATTATATGATAAGCGTTAAGGACAACGGAATCGGTATGTCCGAGGAGTTTACAAAGAAAGTATTTGAAGCCTTTGAGAGAGAAAAAGATACGACTGTAAGTGGCATTCAGGGAACCGGCCTTGGAATGAGCATTGTAAAGAATATAGTTGATCTCATGGGCGGAACCATTACGGTTAATTCCAGGAAAAACAAGGGCTCTGAGTTTATTGTAAAGCTATCGCTGGATAGACAGAGCCAGGAAGATATACAGAAAGAAACAGAGGCAATTGAAGCAAAGAATAGGGCAGGAGTTGCAGACTTCAGTTCCATGAGACTTCTTCTTGCAGATGATATGCCCATAAACAGGCAGATTGCGATTAAGCTGCTGGAGAAGCAGGGCTTTACTGTAGAGACTGCAGAGAATGGAAAAGAAGCTGTGGACAAAGTAAAGGCTGCTGAACCGGGTTATTACAATGCAGTACTTATGGATGTTCAGATGCCTGTCATGGGTGGCTATGAAGCGACGAAAGCCATAAGAGAGCTCGATGATGAAGCAAAAAGAAAGATACCTGTAATTGCCATGACGGCCAATGCTTTTGCGGAAGATGTCAAAAAGGCCAAAGATGCGGGAATGAATGCCCATATAGCAAAGCCTATAGATGTAAAGAATATGATAGAAGTCCTTACAGATGTACTTACCTAAGGAACTGTTTTCTCTTTCTTGACAGGTGTGGTATTATAGCAAAGTAAGTTAAATAAAGCGGATGGTGTCTGCGGGCCGTTTGGCCGTGCAGGTGAAAAGGGAAGCAGGTGCAAGTCCTGCGCGATCTCGTCACCGTGTTTCGAGAGCTCTTTATGTATGCCACTGGAGAAATCCGGGAAGGTTTAAAGAGCAAAGCCGTAAGGCTACTCGATAAGTCGGGAGACCTGCCAGTCGCTGTACATGGGAGAAATCCTAAGTCACGAGGAATTGACGGTACGAAGAAATAAAAGCAGGAGCATGGATCTTGCTTTGTTTTGCTGTGCAACAGATAGCCAATCCCTTGTGAAAACAAGGGATTTTTTAATGCCCATGAATAAAAAAACAGGAGGCTATTATGAAAAAGAAATTTCTAGGAATGTTCATGGTGGCAGCTTTGTCAGTCAGTATGCTGGCAGGTTGTACAGCAGCGGAGCAGAGCGCGCAGGAGGCTTCGGCAGAGGAGACGTCGCAGGAGGCGGCAGAAGAAGTAACTGAAGCAGCGCCAGAAGAAACAAATGCTGAGGCAGCTTTAGAGGATGGCGTTTACAGCGCAAAGTTTACAACAGACGGAAGCATGTTCCATATAAATGAAGCTTATGGAGACAGAGGTACTCTTACTGTCAAGGATGGCCAGATGACAATCCACATCACACTTCCATCCAAGAACATTGTAAACCTCTTCCCCGGAACTGCTGAGGATGCTCAGAAGGATGGAGCAGTACTCCTTGAGCCCACTACAGATACAGTTACTTATGAGGACGGTACAACTGAGGAAGTAAATGGCTTTGATGTTCCCGTTCCATACCTTGATCAGGAATTTGATCTTGCACTTATCGGAACTAAAGAGAAGTGGTATGACCACAAAGTAGTTGTATCAGATGTTCAGGAAGATGCCGGGGAGGATGATCAGGCTATGGCAGATAAGGTAGCTGAGCTTATTGACGCAATCTATGTCCAGACTTATACAGATAACACCTATGCTGAGTGTGAAGCTGCCAAGAAGGCATGGGACGAACTTACAGATGAGCAGAAAGAGCTGGTTGAAGGCGAGTTTGCTGATCCTGATTACTTCGGTAATGACACAGGAGATGCTTCTATTGATGATCCTTTAAACGCAGATGAGATCGGAGAGAAAGAGCTCCTTGTTGTAAGCTTTGGAACAAGCTTTAACGACAGTAGAGCAGAGGATATCGGCGGAATCGAGAAGGCGCTTGCAGAAGCATATCCTGATTACAGCGTAAGAAGAGCATTCACAGCTCAGATCATTATCAATCATATTTACGCAAGAGACGGTGAGAAGATTGACAACGTTGAGCAGGCTCTTGAGCGTGCAGTTTCAAACGGTGTAAAAGAGCTTGTGATCCAGCCCACACACCTTATGCATGGCGCAGAGTATGACGAGCTTATAGAAGCTGTAGATAAATATGAAGATAAGTTTGAAAAGGTAGTAATTTCAGAGCCTCTTCTCGGAGAAGTAGGAAAAGATGCGACAGTCATCAATGCCGATAAGGAAACTGTTGCCAAGGCAGTTACACAGGCTTCTGTATATGAGGCAGGCTTTGATTCTCTTGAAAATGCAGAGAATGTCGGTGTTGCATTTGTATTTATGGGACACGGAACATCTCACACAGCTAAGATTACATACTCTCAGATGCAGACCCAAATGGATGAGCTTGGCTACAAGAACGTATTCATCGGAACCGTTGAGGGCGAGCCTGAAGAGACTGAGCTTTCAGAGGTTATAAATAAGGTTAAGGAAGCCGGATACAAGAAGGTTGTACTCAGACCTCTAATGGTTGTTGCAGGCGATCATGCCAACAACGATATGGCCGGAGATGATGAGGATTCCTGGAAGAGCGGATTTGAAGCCGATGGCTCTTTTGAAGCTGTTCAGTGTCAGATATCAGGCCTTGGAAGAATTGAAGATGTTCAGAAACTTTATGTGGAGCATGTAAAGAGTGCACTTAAATAAGACTATTAACATTAAGCATTATTTGCTGATCCTGATAATGCTCTTGTTATTGTCCGGATGCGGCAGGATTCCCGATGGGAATTATGCCGCTTCCGTTACTTTATCGGGAGGATCGGGGAAGGCAAACATACAAAGCCCGTGCAATATTACTGTCACGGGAGGAAAGGCTGTTGCAGATATTATCTGGAGCAGCTCAAACTATGATTATATGATCGTGGGTGGAAAGACTTACTATCCCATCAGTACGGATGAGGGATCAGAGTTTCAGATTCCTGTTACACTGAAAAAAGAGATGAAAGTTCAGGCGGATACCACTGCCATGGGAACGCCTCATCTTATTGATTACACACTTGTTTTTAATATTGGAGATGAAAGTAGTGCCCCGGAAGAAGAGGTGATAGATGCAGCAAGAACATCTGACATGTCACCTATTGATATTGCGGGCTTTACATATATTTCAACAGACGAAAACTCTTTTGCAAAAGAGTATAAGATACACAGATATGAAAAAGACCTTTTGGTGGTGGCGGTAAGTGATGGCAGGAATTACGTTGTAGTGCCGGATGGACTTGATGCACCGGCCATCGATGCTCCGGATACCTTTATCATCAAAAAGCCGCTTACAAGCATATATCTTGCTGCGTCAGCCGTTATGTGTCAGTTTGATGAACTGGGAGCGGTTGATAAGATAAGCCTCTCAGGAACAAAGCAGGAGGACTGGTACATTGAGTCTGCCATAAATGCCATGAAGGCGGGGGAATTGGTGTATGGCGGAAAATACAGCGCTCCCGACTACGAGATGATGATGGAGAAGGGGACGGATCTGGTGATTGAAAACACCATGATACTGCACACTCCAAAAGTTTTGGAAAAGCTCGAAAAACTGGGAATTGCGACCTTTATTGACAGGTCCAGTTATGAGGAAGATCCGCTTGGAAGGCTTGAGTGGATCAAGGTCTATGGTGCCTTTTGCGATAGGGAAGATGAAGCAGATAGAGCTTTTATGAAACAGCGCAATATGGTGGAAGATATTGATCTTGAAGGCGTTGAAGGCAAGAGCGTTGCATTCTTTTCCCTTAACTCAAGTCACCAGATAGTCACCAGAAAAAGAAACGATTACTTTGTTAAAATGATAGAAAAGGCCGGCGGAGTTTACCTTGCACCGGATACAGAGAGCGATGAAAAAGCTGCATCATCGGTTACTGTCAGCATAGAGGCCTTCTATGACTATGCTAAGGATGCGGATATTCTGATCTACAACGGAACGATACAGGATGCGCCAAAGGATCTTAAGGCACTTGCGGATATGGACGTGACCTTTAAGGACTTTAAGGCAGTTCCAAGCGGCGATGTATGGGCCTGTGATAAATCGCTGTATCAGTTTACCAATAAAGCAGGAACAATTATTTCTGACCTCTTCGAGGTTATTGCAGAGGGAGAAGAGACAACGGAGTTTTTCTACAAACTGAAGTGAGGACATACTTGGCTAAAAATTTGATGATACAGGGCACCATGAGTGGCGCCGGAAAGAGCATATTGACGGCCGGAATCCTTCGCCTTTTAAGGCAGGAGGGTTTTAGAGTCGCGCCTTTTAAGTCCCAGAACATGGCCCTTAATTCCTATGTCACTCCTAACGGACGAGAGATCGGAAGGGCTCAGGCTCTGCAGGCTCTGGCTGCCGGCAGAGAAGTATCCTCCGATATGAACCCCATACTTTTAAAGCCTACAGGGGAGCGGGCTTCACAGGTTATCGTGAACGGACTTCCCATAGGTGATATGGATGCCAGGGAATATTTTAAGAATAAGAGAAAATACGTGCCTGATATTATGGCAGCTTATGAGAGACTGTCACAGGATACGGATATCATTGTCATAGAAGGCGCAGGAAGTCCTGTGGAGATCAATCTTCGAAGCGAAGATATTGTGAACATGGGACTTGCAGAGCTTGTTGATGCGCCTGTTCTGCTGGTGGGCAATATAGATCCCGGCGGCGTTTTTGCACAGCTCCTTGGTACGGTAAGTCTTATGCCGAAAGAGGAAAGAGACAGGATAAAGGGACTTATCATCAACAAATTCCGGGGTGATGTTTCACTCCTCAATCCGGGGCTTACGATGTTTAAAGAGTACTGCGACATTCCTTTTGCCGGAGTTGTTCCTTATATGGAGCTTTCCCTTGATGAGGAGGATTCCCTTTCTGATATACTAAAGGAAAGGGATGGATTTAAAGGTGGCAGTAAGGTGAAAATCGCTGTCATAAGACTTCCCTTTATCAGTAATTACACAGACTATTCAGTATTTGAAAATATCGAAGACGTGGAATTAATCTATACCCAGGAGGCTAAGGCCGTTGCCGAAGCCGATCTTGTTATTATACCCGGAACAAAGAATACATTATCCGACCTTAAGTGGATGAAGGAAAAAGGGCTTGATAGTGCCGTAAGGGCAGCGGCTCTGAAAGGATCCCTGGTGGTTGGAATCTGTGGTGGTTTCCAGATCCTTGGAAGGAGTATTGAAGGTGAAGGCGCAGATCAGAGTAAAGAGGCGGGACTTTGTCTTTTGCCTGCGGATACGACCTTTGCTGATGAGAAAGACCTAAAGCAGGTGGAAGGTGTTCTCTCAAATATAAGCGGCGTTTACGAAAACCTGAACGGGAAGAAGTATAAAGGCTATGAGATCCACATGGGAAGGACACAGGCTGATTGGAAGTCGGACAGGGTTATAACAGAGGGGAGTGTTCTTGGAACTTATATCCACGGCTTCTTTGATGAGCCTGAGATTGCAGAGGGGCTGTTATCAATTCTCTTTGAGAGAAAGAAAATAAAAAAGCCTGTTCCAAAGATTGAGAGTCACTCCATGGTCTTGGAAAAAGAGCTTGATAAACTTGCTGATTGTCTTAGAGAAAGTCTTGATTTAGACCTAATCTACAGGGCCATCGGAATATAGGAAGAAACTATGGGATTTAAGGAAATACTGCCATCGGAAATTGAAAAAGAAAGCTTTCGCATTATCAGAAAAGAGCTTGCAGAGGCCGGGAAGATCATTCCTGAAGAGGTAGAGCCTACCGTGGTAAGGGTTATTCACACCACGGCTGATTTTGAGTATGCTGATACGCTGGAGTTTTCTGAAGGCGTGATACAAAAAGCCAAGGCTGCCATCAGGAGCGGAGCACATATTGTAACCGACACCAACATGGCACTTGCAGGCATTAACAAGAAAACTCTTGCAGGGTATGGGGGAGGAGTTCACTGCTTCATGGCAGATGAAGAAGTGGCAAAGCTGGCTAAGGAGAGAGGTGTGACCAGAGCTTATATCAGCATGGAGAAGGCAATTGAGATAAATGCTCCGCTGATCTTTGCTATCGGCAACGCGCCCACAGCTCTTGCAAGCCTTAACAGATTATGGCAGGAAAAGGGCTTTAGACCTGAGCTCATAATCGCAGTCCCGGTGGGCTTTGTAAACGTGGTCGAGGGAAAAGACCTGATCAGAAACATGGACGTTCCCTATATAATCAATGCGGGAAGAAAAGGCGGAAGCGGAGTTGCAGCAGCTATCTGCAACTCGATTCTATATAACATGTGAGTCACTGGGGACGTTTCAGATTGACTCATTGTGTGCAATGAGTCAATCTGAAACGTCCCCGGTGACTCACAATGATTCGGACTGAATAAATGGAAGAACTCTATACCTTCAAGGATGACAAGAAGTTAAGATGTGGATATACAACGGGAAGCTGTGCTGCAGCGGCGGCAAAAGCTTGCCTTATGATGCTCTTTGAAGGCGAGGATATTAGTCAGGTCAGTATTGTTACACCAAAGGGCATAACCTATATAGCTGAGATCATAGATATTGAGAGGACAGTAGCTGGCGTATCCTGCTCAGTCATAAAGGATGGCGGGGATGACATCGACGCAACTCATGGTATGAAGATAAGAGCTCAGGTGTCTCTAAGGGATGACGGAGAAATCCTGATTGACGGAGGAGAAGGCATTGGAAGGATCACTAAGCCGGGGCTTGATCAGCCCATTGGCGCAGCTGCCATTAACTCTGTGCCGAGGAAGATGATAAGAGAGAACATAGAAGAGGTTCTTGCAACAAATGGAGCAAAATCCCACGGAGCTACAGTTATCATCAGCGCACCGGACGGAAGGGAAATCGCGCAAAAGACCTTTAACCCAAAGCTTGGTATAGTTGGCGGAATCTCAATCCTCGGTACCACGGGAATCGTTGAGCCCATGAGTGATGAAGGAATCCTTGGAACCATTAAGGCGCAGATAAACATGCAGAAGGCCCTGGGAAAAAAGGTACTGCTTGTGGCACCCGGCAACTATGGTCTGAAATTCATAACAGACGAATACCAGATAGACGAGGACAGGGCAGTTCTATGCTCTAACTTTGTATATGACACCCTGATGATGGCACTGAATGCAGGGTTTGAGAAGCTTTTGTTTGTGGGGCATCTTGGGAAACTTGTGAAGGTGGCCGGAGGCATAAAAAACACTCACTCAAAATACGGAGATCACAGGATGGAGATCCTCTCAGACGCGGTTTCAAAATTCGCACCGGGAGAGCGTTTTGCACAAATTAAAAGTCAGCTCGATGAGTGCGTGATGACAGATGAAGCCTTAAGAATCATCGATGAATTTGGATATAAGGAAAAGGTCTTTTGCCACATAGCTGAGAGCATTAAGGAAAATATGGAGAGCTGGGCAGAGGGGAAGATCACCTGTGAGACCATCATATTTGCCGATGGTTACAGACTTCTCTCAGAGAGCCCCGGCGCAAAAGACGTGCTTCTTGAGATAAAAGGAGAAGGCTGATGGTACATTTTGTTGGTGCCGGTCCCGGAGCTGTGGACCTTATAACAATCAGAGGACAGAAATACATTGAGGAAGCGGATGTTATCATCTATGCCGGTTCTCTGGTTAATCCTGAGCTCTTAAGCAAGGCAAGGCCTGACTGTCAGGTCTACGATTCATCAAGGCTAAGTCTTGAAGAAGTCATAGATCTTATGAAGGATTCAGAGAGAAGTGGCGAAAAGATCGTTCGCCTTCACACCGGAGATCCAAGCATTTACGGCGCTATCCGGGAGCAGATGGATGAGCTTGATAAGCTGGGCATCTCGTATGATTACACTCCGGGAGTCAGCTCTTTTTGCGGAGCTGCCTCGGCGCTTAACCTCGAGTATACGCTTCCGGGGATAAGCCAGAGCGTACTTCTTACCAGAATGCCGGGCAGGACTCCGGTCCCTGATAAGGAGCCGACCATGGTATTCTTCTTATCCGCTGGTAACATAGATGGACTTGTAAAAGAGCTGACAGAGGCAGGAAGGAGCATGGATACTCCCTGCGCCATTGTCTATAAGGCTACCTGGCCGGATGAAGAGAAGTACGTAACAACACTGGAAAACCTTGCTTTAGTTGCAGAGCAGCATAATATAACAAAAACAGCTCTTATTATTGTCGGAGATGTAGTGGCGCCAAAGGGCTATGATAAGTCCAAGCTCTATGATGCTACTTTTACTACCGGATTCAGAGAAGGAAGCAGCACTAATGAATAGAGAAAGATCTCTAAGAGGGGTGATAGTATATGTATCCCTTGCAGTTCTGATACTTGTCGGGTTCTTTTTAAGTGTCGGGATCGGAAATGTTCATATCGGATTTACAGAGGTCCTAAGGGCAATCACAGGAGGAGCGTGTGATGAGAAGACAAGAGCCATCATCATGGATATAAGACTTCCCAGGGTGATCATGACCATTATTCTTGGCGGAGGCCTTGCTACTTCAGGATTTCTTTTGCAGACTTACTTTTCAAACCCCATCGCAGGCCCCTATATTCTGGGAATTTCATCGGGAGCCAAGATGATGGTGGCACTGGTGCTGATATTTGTCGTCGGAAGTACAGGCAGATCCTCGTCACTTCTTTTGATACTGGCTGCATTTGCCGGAGCAATCCTCACAACGGGATTTATCATCATTATTTCAAAAGCCGTAAGGAACATGATGGTTCTTCTGGCTGCTGGAATCATGGTGGGCTATATTTGCAGCGCAGTTACGGATTTTCTCATTGCATTTGCCGATGACTCGGACATTGTAAATCTCCATGGCTGGTCACAGGGAAGCTTTTCCGGAATCGACATGGGAAGCGTAAAATACGCCCTGGTGATCGTAGGAGTAGCCTTTTTCCTGGTGATGCTCCTTGGTAAGTCCCTGGATGCCTTCAGGCTTGGAGAGGGTTATGCAAGAAGCGTTGGAGTAAATGTCAAGGTCACGAGAAGTGAAGTCATACTGCTATCAAGTGTCCTCTCTGCCTGTGTAACTGCCTTTGTCGGACCCGTTTCCTTTATAGGAATCGCTGTTCCCTTTCTTATGAGGGAGCTATTAAAGTCCTCAAAACCAATAGTCCTGTTACCGGCGGCATTTATGTCAGGCGCAGTATTTTGTATGTTCAGTGACCTTCTGGCCAGGAGCCTTTTTGCACCGACTGAGCTGAACATTTCCGCTGTAACTTCGCTCTTTGGAGCGCCTATCGTTATCTTTATGATAATCAGGAGAAATATAAATAATGAAACTTGATAAGGTCGTAGCCGGATATCACAAAAAAATAGTGGTTCGCGATGTGGACCTTTTAGTTGCACCGGGCGAGATCATAGGCATCATTGGCCCCAACGGCGGTGGTAAATCCACGATCCTAAAGAGCATAAACGGAAGCCTTTCACTTATCGGAGGAAGTGTCCTTTTAGATGACCTGGACGTTTCCAAAGCTTTGCCAAAAGAGATATCGAAGGTCATGTCCGTTGTCACCACCGAGAGAGTAAAGCCAATCCTTATGACCTGCAGGGATGTGGTATCTGCCGGAAGAATCCCTTTTACTGATGGATTTGGAAGGCTGAGAGAGGAAGATAGTGCGCAGATAGACAGGGCAATGGAGCTTATGAAGATAAAAGAGCTCTCGGATGTCGCCTACTCAGATGTCAGCGATGGTCAGAAGCAAAGGACCCTGATTGCCAGAGCAATCGCCCAGGGCCCAAAGTTCCTTGTGATGGATGAGCCCACTTCCTACATGGATATAAGACACAGATACGAGCTCATGGAGACATTAAAAAAGCTATCGGGCGAAGGCGTGACGATTGTAGCTTCGCTCCACGAACTTGAGCTTGCACTTTCCTATTGCGATAGACTTCTTCTTGTCTATGACGATGGGCATGTTCTTGTCAAAAGACCTGATGAAGTTATGGAGGAAGGGCTCTTAAAGCAGCTCTTTGATCTTGATGAAGATATGTATGATAAGGTGATGCAGAGCATTATCGGCACAAAAAGCGAGGGAGGAACCAGCTTTTTTACGAACAGAAGCTGCAAGTCCTTCCCATGCCATGATGTGCCTGAGGCGGAGTTTAACTGTATGTTCTGCTATTGTCCTTTATATGATTATGAGGACTGCGGCGGAAACTATGTGTGGAACGATAAGGGCATCAAGAATTGTAAGAACTGTGCTTTTCCTCACTTTAGGGACAACTACCCGAAGGTGATCAAAAAGCTTAAGGAAAAAATGTATGGACAGGGCATCAAAGAATAACTACAAGTTCATATGCTTTACCGCGGCCGGAAGGCAGCTGATGGAAAAGATCCTTTTGCAGATTCCCGGAGAAACAGGTGCTTTTGGCCCGGATAAGCTGGAAACCGGAGGGCTTTCGGACTGGACTAAGGAGAATTTCAAAAAAGGAAATGTTCTCGTTTTTATCGGAGCCTGCGGAATTGCTGTGAGGGCGATTGCTCAGTATATAACTGACAAGACTGAAGACCCGGCTGTGATCGTCATCGATGAAGAGGGTAAGTTTGTGATCCCTATTCTCTCAGGACATATGGGCGGGGGAGTTGCTGCGGCAAAAGAGCTTTCGGGCATTATTGGGGCTACAGCCGTTATTACAACAGCCAGCGATGTAAGGGGAGAGTTTGCTGTTGATGTGTTTGCCAAAAACAACGGCCTTGTAATTAACGATATGAAAAAGGCTAAGTCTTTTTCTGCATATCTTCTTGAACATAACAAAGCGTTTTACATGGTGGATCCGGAATTTGAAGATGTTTTTGAAACCTCATTCAATAGAGATAGTCTGATAAAACTTAAGAATTCTGATGAGCTGCAAGAAAGAGACAGCTCTTTTATCATATCACCAAAGACCGGAGGCAAAGAACAATTACAGCTGATCCCAAAGTGCATTGTGCTGGGCGTAGGCTGCAGAAAAGGAAAAGAGGGAAGAGAGCTTATAGAATTTGCAGACCGCATTCTTGATGAGCTTTCTCTTGATAAAAGGAGTGTTTTAGCTGTTGCCTCCATAGATTTAAAGAGTAAAGAGGCGGGGATAATAGAGCTCGCAGAAAGTCTTGGAGCCGAATTTAAGACTTTTTCGCAGGAACTGCTTATGCAGCAGGAAGGGGAGTTTTCAGCTTCGCAGTTTGTGAGAGAAACAACAGGGGCTGACAATGTCTGCGAGAGGTCAGTCATGGCCTATGGCTGCAGGAGAATGATCATGAAAAAGAGAGCAGAAAACGGTATGACACTGGCAGTTGGAGTTTTAGGGAGGAGCTTTACCGATGAGTGAGAAGAGTTTGTATGTGGTTGGGTTTGGACCGGGACAGTATTCGGATATGACTATAAAGAGCGCCAAGGTGCTCAACGGTTGCGACGTGATCGTGGGATATACTGTCTACTGCGATCTGGTGCGTCCCATGTTTGAGGATAAAAAGTTTATCAGCACTCCGATGATGAAGGAGGAGGAGAGGGTAAGGCTTGCCTTAAAGGAGGCGGATACAGGCAAGAAGGTTGCCCTTATATGCAGCGGAGATGCGGGAATATACGGACTTCTGGGACTTGTCTATGAAATGGGCGTCGATTTTCCGGAAGTTTCCATAAAGGCTACAACAGGTGTCACAGCGGCCATCAGTGGAGGAGCCATTTTGGGAGCTCCGCTTATACATGACTTCTGCTGCATCAGCTTAAGCAACAGACTAACACCCTTTGAGCTTATTGAAAAAAGGCTCCGGGCTGCAGCACAGACGGATATGGTCATTGTGCTCTATAACCCCGAGAGTAAGTCAAGAGCCGGATTTTTAAAGAAGGCCTGCGAGATACTGCTTGAGGAGATTGAAGAGGAGAGGGTGTGCGGAATTGCAAGGAACATCGGAAGAGACGGTGAGAACTCAGAAGTCCTTACCCTGGCGGAGCTGAAAGAAGCTTCCGCAGATATGTTCTCGACGGTGTTTATCGGCAATTCATCAACCAGAAATATAATGGGACTTATGGTCACAGCCAGAGGATATCAAAGTGAGAGATAAGATTCTTGTTTTCGGCGGAACCACTGAAGGAAGACTGTTTGCAAGTAAGTTAGAGAAACTTGGGATTCCTCATGTGGTCAGCGTTGCAACAGAATATGGAAAGACAGTTGAAGAGGAGAGCGGAGAAGCATCTCTCCTTGTGGGACGCATGGACAGAAACGCAATTGCAGATCTTCTTAGAAGTGGCGAGTTTGCTGCAGTTGTCGATGCGACGCACCCCTATGCGATAAAGGCCTCCCAGGAGATAAAGAGCGCCTGTGAAAAAGAGTCTTTTACCTATTTAAGGCTACTGAGAAAAACTGCGGATTCTGAGGCAAATGCAGGAAACGTGACATATGTTGAAGATGTGACAGAGGCAGCAAAAGAACTTGAGAAGAGAGCAGGGAATATTTTGCTCCTTACGGGTAGCAGGGATTTAAAAGAGATTACAAGCGGGATTTCTGATATATCAAGAGTATATGTCAGGATCATTCCGGATATTGCCAGCATCGAAAAGTGCCATGAAGCTGGGCTACGGGGACGTCAGATAATTGCAATGCAGGGACCTTTTTCGGTGGCCATGAATGAGGCTTTGATAAGAGAGATAAATGCATCGGTCATCCTTACCAAGGAAAGCGGAGAGGCAGGGGGATTTTCGGAAAAGCTAAGGGCTGCTGATAACTGCAATGCTAAGGCGATCGTTATAAGAAATCCCGAGAAGGGTGATACCTCTCAGGAAGGCCTGGAAGCCGGAGAAATACTTGAGAGAATCTTTACGATTCTGGGAAAAGAGCCTTTAGAAGAACCTTGCAGAAGAATTACTATAGGTGGTGTAGGCCCCGGGGATGAGAGATTCTATACCGCTGAGTTTTCAAAAGCTTTAAAGGGAGCTGATATTGTCTTTGGCGCAAAGACGATTCTTGAGAGAATAAAAGGAATTTCCGTTCCTCAAAAAGACTGGTATGAGGGAGAGAAAATCCTGGAATTCTTAAAAGAACATCAGGAATATAAAGCTCCGCTTGTTGTGTATTCGGGAGATATAAGCCTTTGCAGCGGAGCAAAGAAAGCCTCTGCAATATTTGAAGAAGAGGGCTTTACAGTAAGAAAGATAACCGGAATATCTTCGGTGTCACTCTTTGCAGGCAGGATAGGTGCTGCTCTTGAAGATGTAGCTGTAATCTCAAACCATGGCAGAGAATGCAATGTGAGCGGCTTTGTCAGAAAGAATGAGAAAGTGATCCTTCTTGCGGAAAGTGCAGAAGCGGCACTTGAAACAGCAAAGAGATTGCCCAAAGAATGCAGAGTGATATTTGGACGCGAGCTTGGAACTGAAGCAGAGAAGATAAGCGAGTATGGGGCAGAAGGTTTTTTGGAAAGTGATGTTAAAGGCAAGACCTTAATGTATATCGAGAACCCTGAAGCTTCTAAGAACAAGCTGATTCCGGCACTTTCGGATGATGAGATAATAAGGGGCGATGTGCCCATGACCAAGGAGGAAGTAAGGGCACTGTCTGTAAGAAAGCTTGGCCTTACAAAAAACAGCATTCTCTTTGATGTTGGTGCAGGAACAGGTTCAATATCGCTGGAGGCTGCACTTACTGACCCTGGTGTAAAGGTCTTTTCCATAGAGAAAAACGAAAAGGCCATAGAGCTACTTTATAAGAACAGAGATAAATTCGGCCTTGAGAATATGGAGATAGTGGAGGGAGTAGCACCGGAAGCACTATCCGGGCTTCCAAAGCCAAGCCATGTCTTTATAGGTGGAAGCAGTGGAAATCTTGAGGAAATAATCAGGAGCTGCATAAAGGATAATGGGCCTGTAAGGTTCGTGGTCAACTGTGTAACTCTTGAGACTCTGGGAAAGACCATGGAAGTGATAAGTGCCATGGGAGCAGCAAGCACTGAGGTGGTTCAGCTTAGCGCAGCAAGGTTTAAGGAAGTCGGAAAATATCACATGGCAGATGGAATGAATCCGGTGTTTGTTATAGCTTTTGAAGCTTAGGTGGATGGTAATGGAAAAAGAAAAAGTACTGCCAAGAGTTCTCTTGTGCGCGCCAAAAAGCGGCAGTGGAAAGACTCTTATAACCTGTGCACTTTTGCGAGCTCTTGTAAAAAAGGGCTTTGATCCCTGCGCCTTTAAGTGCGGACCAGACTTTATAGATCCGATGTTTCATAAAAGCGTATTGTCGGTTCCTTCAAGAAATCTGGATCTTATAATGGCCGGGGAAGAGGGAGTAGAAAGAAGCCTCATCGAAGGCTCAAAGGGGTGCGATATCGGCATTATTGAGGGCGTCATGGGCTTTTATGACGGCCTTGGAGTAGAGGAAGGGCTTGGATCTTCATATGACCTGTGCGTAAGGACAAAGACCCCGGCGATACTTATTGTTGATGCAAAGGGCATGAGCAAATCCGTGGTTGCCATGATAAAGGGATATCTTGAGTACGGCAGCGATCGCGTGATAAAGGGTGTTATTCTTAACAGGGTATCAGCGGCTCTTGTTTCCGAGCTTTCTACCCTAATCAAGAGAGAACTTGGGATTCCCGTAATAGCAGCACTTCCTGTACTAAAGGACGGCATTCTTGAGAGCAGACACCTTGGGCTGGTTATGCCATCGGAGGTTCCACAGCTCCTTTCAAGAGTTGACAGCGTTTCTGATGAGCTTTTAAAGAGTCTTGATATGGACGCTCTTTTGCAGATAGCGAAAGAGGCCGGAGCCATAAGTGTCCCGGAAGAGAAGCCGTATCAGCAGTTTGACGTGACTGTGGGCGTCGCAAGGGATGAAGCATTTTGTTTTTACTATGAGGAGAACCTTGAACTCCTTGAGAAAATGGGAGCGCGTATAAAGTTCTTTTCCCCGATCCATGATAGAAAAATTCCGGAGGTATCGAGGCTTATCATAGGCGGAGGCTATCCTGAACTCTATGCAAAAGAACTCTCGGAAAATGTGAGCATGCGCGATAGCATCAAAAAAGCTGCAGACTTAGGGATGCCAATCCTTGCAGAGTGCGGAGGCTTTCTCTACCTGCAGGAGAAGCTAAAAGATAAAGAGGGCAGCGAATATGATATGGTGGGAGCGCTTAATGGCAGTTCATTCATGACAGGTAAGCTCTCGCATTTTGGTTATGTGTCTGTGAGCAAAGCTTTAGATAACCCTTATCTGACGGAAAAAGACCGCGTAAGAGGCCATGAATTCCATTACTACGATACGACGGATAACGGCGAAGCTGCTACTGTTACTAAGCTAAGCAGTGGCAGGTCCTGGAGCGGATATCAGTCAAAGGGAAATGTCTTTGCGGGATTTGCACACCTTTACTATCCTTCATGCAGGAAGGTTATAGAGAGATTTTTAGGAATGTAGGATTTTGGTATGACACAGGAAGAACTGTTTGATCTGAATATAGATAAGCCTGACGAAAAGGTCTTTATGCAGGTGAAAAGAAACTGGGATAGGATCTCAAAGCCCCTGGATTCTCTGGGAGATTTTGAGGATGTGATCTGCAGGATCGGTGCGATCCAAAACAGCGAACACCCTGAGATTGATAAAAAGACCCTGGTTGTCATGTGCGCAGACAACGGAATTGTAAAAGAGGGCGTATCCCAAAGCGGGAGCGAGATCACAAGGGCTGTGGCAGTAGCCCTCGGAAAAGGCATCAGCAGCGCCAGCACCATGGCAAGGAAAGTGGGTGCTGAAGTTATTACTGTTGATATCGGTATTGATTGCAACGAAGAGATAGAGGGTGTTCTAAGCAGAAAGGTCAGCAGGGGAACAAAGAGTTTTCTTGATGAGCCTGCCATGAGTGAGAGCGAAGTACTCTCCGCTATAGAGACAGGGATAGGCCTGGTAAAAGAACTATCGGAGAAAGGCACAGATATCCTTGCAACCGGAGAGATGGGAATCGGCAATACCACTACGTCTTCTGCTGTGATCTGCGCCATCTTAGAGCTTGACCCATCTGATGTAGCAGGGCGAGGAGCAGGACTTTCACACGAGGGACTGTTCAGGAAAATAGATGTTATTAGAAAAGGCCTTGCCAAATATTCATTTGATGGTCTTGGTGAAAAAGAGAGGGCTTTTGAAATATTGAGAACTTTAGGAGGGTTGGATATTGCAGGCCTTGTCGGAGTGTGCATAGGTGCCGGAATCTACCATATACCTGTTATGCTTGACGGTGTGATCAGTGCCTGCGCAGCAATGGTAGCAAATGCAATTGCCCCCGGAACTTCTGAGTACATGATCGCATCCCACGCAGGAAGAGAGAAGGGCAATGTCTTTACACTTAGTGAGCTGCGACTTAAGCCTCTTATGAACGGAAATCTTGCGCTTGGTGAGGGAACAGGAGCTTTGATGGCTTTTTCGCTTCTTGATGTGGCAATGGATTTTTACAACAACGCAGCGAAGTTTGCTGATTACGATATTGAGGATTATGAGAGGTTTGACTGATGGTGGTTTTAGTCGTGGGAGTGCCTGATAGCGGAAAGAGTGAGCTGGCAGAAAATGTGGCACTTGAGCTTTCGGGAGAAAACAAAAGAATATATCTTGCCACCATGGAGATCCTGGACGAAGCGGGATACGAAAGAGTAAAAAAGCACAGAAAGCTTCGGGAAGGGAAAGGCTTTTTTACCATAGAAGCGCCTGTGAAGGCCTGGGAAGCTGTATCGGGACAGCCGGATCTTAAGGATTCTACAGTGCTCATTGAGTGCATATCTAACCTGGTTGGGAATGTGATGCACGATGAGAACTTTATGAAAACTGAAGGTGCTCAAAGCCTCAGAGACAGTGCTGTAGGGGCCGCTGTTTCAGATGTGAAACAAATCTGCCGGGCAGCTAAAAACGTAGTGATAGTGACAAACTCTTTTGCACAGAGAGATGAATTTGATGAGGAGACAAAAGAGTATATCACATGCCTTGATGAGGTGAACGGAAAGCTACGCAGCTTGGCTGATACAGTCTATGAATTTGTCGAAGGAGAATGGCATAAGAGTGAGAATAATTAAGAGTATACTAATTGCATTTTCCATGTACTCAAGGATTCCTGTACCGCAGTTTAAGTGGGAAGAGGAGGAGTACAGTCATGCCATAACATTCCTTCCTCTGATTGGGATGGTGATCGGAGGACTTGAAATAGGCCTGTGGTTTTTATGCTGCCGATTTGATGTTCCCGTGTTTGTGACATCGCTCCTATTGTGCCTTGTGCCTGTTGTTATAACCGGCGGATTTCACTTAGACGGCTATATGGACGTCTGTGATGCCCTCTCTTCATATTCAGGGAGGGAGAGAAGCCTTGAGATCATGAAGGATCCGCATATCGGAGCTTTTGCAGTGATCGGGTTTGCCAGGTTTTCTCTTTTGTTTGTCCTGGGAGCTTATCTGCTTGCCTATGCAGGTGAAGGCGATACGGGTTACATGGGAATATATCTTTTTGCGCTTCTGTTCGTGTTTGTAAGAGCCCTTTGCGGAGTCTTAAGCCTTGTTCTTCCAAAGGCAAAGAGTGACGGTATGCTCAGCAGAGAAGCGGGAAAGACGGGAAGCGCCGACTTTATGTTTTTGACGTTTCTAGCTTCTGTCTCCGGACTTTTTATGATATACATAAATCTGATGGCAGGAGCTTTTGCATTTCTGGCTCTCATCATTTTTTGTTTTTACTATGCTTATCTTTGCAATAAGAAATTCGGCGGAGTTACAGGAGATACGGCAGGCATGTTTGTTGCAAGAGGAGAGCTGATCGGCCTTCTTGTGCTTGCTGTATGCTTCTTTGTGGTCAGATTATGATAGAACATTTTATAGCGTTTTTTATTGGATTTTTAATAGACAGGATTGTCGGAGATCCGCACCGGATGCCACATCCCGTAAGGCTTATGGGGAGAGTTATAAGCTTTTTGGAAAAGGTGTTTCTTGGAAAAGAAACTAAGGATAAGGCAAGGAACACCAAAAAGGAGTTCTGTCTCGGAGCTCTTTTATGGGTGATTGTTGTCACACTTACCTTTGTCGTCGGTTTTGCGATCTGGTTCTTTACGCATCTTTACAGCAGCTATCTGGGAATCGCGGTAGAGGCAATTCTCACAGCATATTGCCTCGCAGCAAAGAGCCTTAAGGATGAGAGCATGAAAGTGTATGATGCGCTGGAAAAAGACGGCCTTGATGCCGGAAGAGCCGCAGTGTCCATGATCGTAGGAAGAGATACAGACGTGCTGGATGAAGACGGAGTCGTGAGAGCAGCGGTGGAAACTGTGGCAGAGAATACTTCCGACGGAGTCATTGCGCCTCTTATTTACTGTTTCCTTGGCGGAGCAGTCTTCGGACTGGTGTATAAGGCAGTGAACACCATGGATTCCATGCTTGGCTATCACAATGACAGATATGAGTATTTCGGGAAGTTTGCAGCTAAGATGGATGATGTCTTTAATTACATTCCTGCCAGGATAAGTGCACTTCTTATGATAGGTGCATCATTCTTTTTGGGAAAAGAGTATTCTGCAAAGGGAGCTGCCAAGATATTTAAAAGAGATCGATACAATCATAAGTCTCCGAATTCAGCTCAGACCGAGAGCGTTCTTGCCGGAGCTCTTTCAGTAAGACTTGCCGGAGATGCCAGCTATTTTGGCAAGGTTGTCAAAAAGCCATATATAGGGGATGATGACAGACCTATTGAGAGAAGAGACATTAAGAGGGCTTGCAGATTAATGTATGGGACAGAGTCTCTTTGTATTGTCCTGATGGTCATTCTTGCAGTAGTTCTTAGCATTTCGTATTATAGATAATTGGTGAAAAAAGATTCAGGAGCTTGTATGTTACACGGCGGAGAGATTTATGACAAGAAAATAGAGCTGGATTTCTCAGTGAACTTAAATCCGCTTCCATGCCCGGTGCAGGTTCTTGATGAGATCAAAGCTGCAGCAGATCAGGTCGCAAATTACCCTGATATTATGCAGAGCGAATTTGCAGCCGCTGTAACAAAAGCGGAGAACAGGCTTTCTCAGAAGAATGTGAAGTTTACGGCAGAAAACATAGTAGGTGGCAATGGAGCATCAGAGCTGCTTATGGCTATAGTAAATATGGTAAGGCCGAAGAAAGCTCTTTTACCCATCCCGAGCTTCTATGGCTATGAGCATGCACTCGGTGCTGCAAAAGACTGTGCTATCGAGCGCTATCTGCTTAAAGAGGCAGATGGATTTGCCCTGAAAGAGGACTTTATAGACGCAATAACAGAAGACATTGACCTTGTTATTCTTGGGAATCCCAACAACCCGACAGGCAGACTGATACCCGAAAACGTACTTGTTAAGACAATGGATAAATGCAGGGCAGTCGGTGCTGCGCTCATTGTAGATGAATGCTTCTTTAGATTATCAGGTAAAAGAGATTGTGAAGAAATCCCGCAAAGTGCGAGGAATTTCATTGGAGAATATTCGAATCTCTTTGTGGTAGATGCCTATACAAAGCTCTTTTCCATACCGGGAGTGAGAGTTGGATTTGCCATAACCTCCGCGGAAAATGCAAGGAGACTGAGGCACTTTTTGCCTGAATGGAACATGTCGGTGTTTGCGGATCGAGTGGGGATAAGGTGCGCTGAAATTACAGGAGAAAGCTCTTTTACAGGAGAATCTCTTGAAGTGATCCGGAGAGAAAGAGCATATCTGGCAGATGAACTTGATCAGATCGGAATAAGCACCTACCCGTCTGATACCAATTTCATTCTGATCAGGAGCGATGAAAATCTGTATAACAGGCTGCTTCAGCAGAAAATACTGATCAGGGACTGCAAAACTTTTGAAGGTCTTGATAAGGGGTATTACAGAATCGCAATCAAAGATCATAATGCAAACGAAAGGCTGATAACTGCTATTAAAACTCTTTGCAATATTCGCGAAAGGTGATAATATTTCTTAATAGTATTATTTTGAGGAGAAAAAAGATGAGGACTAAAATCAGGGAGTTATTTACAAAAACATCTGAGTATGCATCAAAGGAAGTGACTGTATGCGCATGGGTAAGGACCAACAGAGCACAGTCAAATTTTGGATTCCTTAATATCAACGATGGCTCATTTTTCGAGAATTTACAGGTAGTATACGACAAGGAGCTGTCCAATTTCGCTGATGCTTCCAAGATTGGTGTCGGTGCAAGTGTTAAGGTTGTCGGAACACTGGTACTTACTCCCGAGAATAAGCAGCCTT
This sequence comes from Butyrivibrio sp. FCS006, assembly GCF_000424525.1. Classification (NCBI taxonomy): domain Bacteria; kingdom Bacillati; phylum Bacillota; class Clostridia; order Lachnospirales; family Lachnospiraceae; genus Butyrivibrio; species Butyrivibrio sp. FCS006. Next base: position 656,407 of record NZ_KE384204.1, read on the forward strand.
TTGAAGTAAAAGCTACAAGCGTTGAGCTTTTGGGTGATTGCCCGGAGGATTATCCGATCCAGCCCAAGAGACATACAAGAGAGTTCCTTAGAACTGTTGCACATCTTCGCCCACGTACCAACCTTTTCAGTGCGGTATTCAGAGTAAGAAGCGTTGCAGCAATGGCTATTCACAGCTATTTCCAGGAGAGAGGATATGTATATGTTCATACACCTCTTATCACCTGCGCTGACTGTGAAGGTTCAGATCAGATGTTCAAGATCACAACTCTTAACATGAATGATCTTCCAAAGACTGAGGACGGCAAGGTTGATTTCAAGAAGGATCTGTTCGGTAAGCAGGCATTTATCACAGGTTCAGGCCAGCTTCAGGGTGAGACCTTTGCAATGGCTTTCGGTGACATCTACACCTTCGGACCAACCTTCAGAACAGAGAATTCAAACACTCAGACTCATGCAAATGAGTTCTGGATGATCGAGCCTGAGATGGCTTTCTGCGATCTTGACGGCCTTATGGATATCGAAGAAGAGATGCTTAAGTATGTTGTTAAGTATGTCTGCGACAAGTGCCCTGAGGAAATTGATTTCTGCGACAAATTCGTTGCAAAGGGACTTAAAGACAAGCTCGACAACATCGTAAATACTGATTTCACAAGAATCAAACACCACGACGTTATCGATATTCTTAAAAAAGCTGATGTTAAGTGGGATTTCAAGCCCGATTACGAAGAAGACCTTGCAAAAGAGCATGAGAAATATATCGTAGATTACTTCGGCGGACCTGTATTTGTTACTGACTGGCCAAAGGACATCAAGGCTTACTACATGAAGGTAAATCCTGACAACAAGACAGTTGCAGCAGTTGACCTCCTTGTTCCTCAGGCAGGAGAACTTATGGGAGGAAGCCAGAGAGAAGAGAATCTCGACAAGCTCATAGAAAGAATGGATGAGATGGGCGTTGATAAGGAAGGCATCGACTGGTACCTTGATACCAGAAGATACGGCGGATGCATCCACAGCGGATTCGGTATGGGATTTGAGCGTCTTATCATGTACTTAACAGGCGTAGAAAATATCCGTGACGTAATACCTTATCCAAGAACACCACAGTCCTGCGAGTTCTAATCATAATAACAACGATAAGAGTCCTGTATCATATTTTGATACAGGCTCTTTTTTATTTTATGTTGCTTTACCACAATATATGGTATAATGATTTCAAAGTCATACAAATAGAGGGGGACCTACGCATGAAGAAGATCTACGTACTGGACACCAACGTTTTGATTCAAGCACCCCATGCTCTCAAGTGCTTTGATGATAACGAGGTCGTTCTTCCGCTGGTAGTCTTGGAGGAGCTTGACACGCACAAGAGGGATGAAGGTGAGCGTGGAGCCAATGTAAGAGAAGCCATCAGGATTCTCGAACAGCTCAGAGGCCAGGGAGATCTGGTTGTGGGTGTAGAGCTTGACAATGGAGGACTTCTTAGAGTTGAGAAGAACTTCAAGGATGTTGAGCTTCCGAAGGATATGTCAGAGTATAAGTCTGACAACCGCATACTTAAAGTGTGCAAGGGACTTAAGGAGAGCAGCAAGGAACAGGTAATTCTTGTAACTAAGGACATTCTGATGCGTATTAAGGCTCAGCTTCTTAATATCAAATCAGAAGATTTTACAACCGAGCAGGTTGCAGGAGGCGGCGAGCAGTACTCAGGACGTATTGATGTCTATGCTCCGGAGGATCTTTTCAAGGATTTCAAGAAGAAAGGAATCCCTGTAGAAGCCGTTTACTGTTGTGATGAGGAGGGGAAGCAGTACAAACCTGATTTATATGAAAATGAGTTTGTTGTAGTAAGAGCGGATCAGTCTGTGGGTAAGACCCAGATGGGACGTGTCTGCAAGGGATTTATCAAGAAGCTTGAGTATGAAAAGAGTCAGCCCTACGGTGTTAAGCCAAGAAATGCAGGACAGTACTTCCTTCAGGAAGCGCTTATGCAGCCGGCAGATGTAGCGCCGCTGGTAATCGTAAAGGGTATGGCAGGAACAGCCAAGACATTCTATTCACTGGCAGTCGGCCTTGAGAAGATGATAAATCGTCCTACCGGTGAATACAGAAGGATCCTGGTATGCAGACCTAATTCGCAGTTTGATGATGACATCGGATTTTTACCCGGTGATGAGCAGGAAAAGATATCGCCTCTTATGAGACCTATCATTGATAACCTTGAACAGCTCATAGACTCCAATGAAGAGGAGCGATACAAAGATGAGAAGGAGCTTCAGGGCAAGACTGATGAAGTCTTTGAGAGAGGAATAGTTCAGTGCGAGGCTCTTAACTTCATTAGAGGAAGATCCATTCTTAAGACCTTCCTTATCATCGATGAGGCGCAGAACATGACACCTACTCAGGCTAAGGGCATTATCACCAGAGCCGGCAAGGACACCAAGATCATTCTCCTTGGTGATCCCAACCAGATCGACAGGCCCTTCCTTGATGAGCGTACAAACGGTCTTTCCTATGCATCTGAGCATATGAAGGGAAGCCCACTGGCATGGCAGATTTCTCTTTCAGCTTCTGAGTGTGAGAGAAGTAAGCTTGCTATGGATGCTATCGAGAGGATGCGTGATAAAAAAGGATGATGTGACCTTGTCATAAAACACATCAAGGGTATTAGTTAAGGCTAACAAAATATAATTGCACAAAATCAGTACTGATGCAGATTGTACAAAAAATACTGCATCAGTACTTTTTATTGCAATAAAAATGATGAAATTGACAAAAATTATCTGTTAGCAATTGACAACATGATAAACTCGGAATATCCTAGTAATGAATCGAGTTAGCTAAAGGTAACAGTAGATACCGTATGCTAACATTATAGGAGGTATTCATGATGCCACTTGCTTTTGCAGATAGCGGACAGCTTTTAAAAATTCAGAAGATCACAGGAAATGACGAGACCAGGCAGCACCTTGCAACACTTGGCTTTGTCACAGGAGAAGAGATCTCCATCATAAACAAGAACGGCGGAAACCTTATCGTTAATGTCAAGGACAGCCGCATAGCTCTTGATAAGACACTTGCAAACCGCATCTTTATCTGATGCGGATAATTTTATGTTGTTACTAAAAATTTCAAAATAGAGGGAGAAAAGTAATGAAGACACTTAGAGATGTGGAGATTGGCGGCAATGCCAAGGTTGTAAGACTCCATGGTGAAGGCCCTACAAGGCGCAGGATCATGGACATGGGACTGACCAAGGGAGCAGAAGTTTACGTAAGAAAGGTTGCACCACTGGGTGACCCTATCGAACTTACAGTAAGAGGATACGAGCTTACCGTTCGTAAAGCTGATGCAGAGTTCGTAGAGGTCGAGTAAGACCGATATTTCCATTTTAATTCTGCATGAAAGTTATGCAGATTATTTTTAGAAGGGTGGTTAGCTTTTGCTAACACCAAAAACCTGATTTTAAAGCTATCACACATTAGGAGGCAATAAATGGAATTAAAGATTGCACTTGCGGGTAACCCAAACAGTGGTAAAACAACACTTTTTAATGATTTAACAGGAAGCAGACAGTACGTTGGAAACTGGCCCGGCGTTACTGTAGAAAAGAAAGAGGGTAAGCTTAAGGGAGATGAGTACAAGGACGTTGTGATCCAGGACCTTCCCGGTATCTATTCTCTTTCTCCATACACACTTGAGGAAGTAGTATCAAGAACCTATCTTGTAACAGAGAAGCCCGATGCCATCATCAATATCGTTGACGGAACCAACATCGAGCGTAACCTCTATCTTACAACTCAGCTCCTTGAGCTGAACATTCCAACAGTTGTAGCACTTAACATGATGGATCTGGTTCACAAGAACGGCGACAAGATCGATATCAAGGCACTCTCAGATGCACTTGGCTGTGAAGTTGTTGAGCTTTCAGCACTTAAGAGCGAGGGAACACAGGACCTTGTCAAGAAGGCAGTTACAGCAGCCAAGATTGGAAAAGCAAGCCACAACAGTGATTTCCTTACTGGCGAAGTTAAGGATGCGGTAGTAAAGATTGAAGAGATCATTAAGGATCGCAGCGATGAGAAATTCCTTCGCTGGAATGCAGTAAAGGCCTTCGAGAGAGATGAGAAAGCTGTAAAAGAGCTTCATCTTACATCAGATCAGCTCAAAGAGATCGAGGCTGTTACAAAGCAGTGTGAGAGCGCTCTTGATGATGATGCTGAATCACTTATCACAAACGAGAGATACACCTATATCACAAAGGTTACAGATAAGGCAGTAAAGAAGGGCCTTGCAAAGGGCGAGCTTACTGTATCAGATAAGATCGATAAGATTGTTACCAACAGAATTTTGGGTCTTCCTATTTTCGCTCTTATCATGTTCTTCGTATATGCCATCGCCATGGGTGGTTGGAGTGTTTCAATCGGAACAAGAGCTACAGACTTTACCAATGATGTGATCTTTGGTGAGTGGGTTCCCGGATTCTTTGATACACTTCTTGGTATTCTCCATGTAGAAGAGGGTACAGTTTTATACGGACTTATCCAGGACGGTATTGTTGCAGGTGTTGGAGCTGTTATCGGTTTCGTACCGCAGATGTTAGTTCTTTTCCTGCTCCTTTCAATCCTTGAGGATGTTGGATACATGGCCCGTGTTGCATTCGTTATGGACCGTATATTCAGACAGTTTGGTCTTTCAGGAAAGAGTTTCATTCCTTGCCTTGTAGCAACAGGATGTGGTGTTCCCGGTGTTATGGCCAGCCGTACCATTGAGAATGAGCGTGACAGAAAGATGACCATCATGACCACAACCTTTATGCCATGCGGTGCTAAGCTTCCTATCATCGGACTCATCGCAGGTGCGATCTTCGGTGGATCACCACTTGTTGCAGCTTCAGCTTACTTTATCGGAATCGGTTCAATCATCCTTTCCGGAATCATTCTTAAGAAGTTTAAGGCATTTGCCGGAATTCCTGCTCCTTTCGTTATGGAACTTCCTAAATACCATGTTCCTTCTGTTTCAGGTGTGCTTCGTGCCACATGGGAGAGAGGCTGGTCATTTATTAAGAGAGCCGGCAGCGTTATCGTAGTTTCTTCAGTTATTATCTGGTGCCTGTCATCCTTCGGCTCAGTAAACGGACGCTTTGGACTTGTTGATAATCTCTTTGAGGATGAAAGCCTTGTGACAGATGAATATGTTTCTTCTCTGGCAGAGAAAATGGATATCTCAGAAGATGAAGTTAACCCTATGGATGCATCACTCCTTGCAGGCGTTGGTAATACATTCTCATTTGTGTTTAAACCACTTGGCTTTGGCAATTGGAAGCCTGCAGTAGCAACTGTTACAGGACTTGTTGCCAAGGAAAATGTTGTTGGAACCTTTGGCGTGCTATATAATTATGACAACGAAGAAGAAGAGCTTGAAGAAAACGGTGATCAGATCTGGGACAGAGTTGCAGCTGATTATACACCTATTGCAGCTTATGCGTTCATGATCTTCAACCTTCTGTGCGCACCATGCTTTGCAGCAATTGGAGCCATCAAGCGTGAGATGAACAACGCTAAGTGGACCTGGGCAGCAATCGGATATATGACAGGATGGGCTTATGTTCTTGCTCTTATCGTTTACAATATCGGAGGACTTATCCTTGGACAGGTTTCCTTCGGAATTGGAACCATCGCAGGAATAGTTCTTCTTGCAGGACTTCTCTACCTTATCTTCAGAAAAGGCTATCAGGCAGCTGAGGGTGAGGGAAAAGAGATGGCTGTTAAAATGACAGCTTAATGAATAAACGCAGTTTGCAATGTTTTTAGTTAGAAAGGAGGTGCGATATGGCATCTATTATCGGAAACGCAGTTGTCGTAATCGCACTTGCGGTAATTGTATTTTTCTCCGGAAGAGCAACAATAAAGACTTTTAAGAAAGAGCTCAGAGGAGAGGGCTGTAGCGGATGCAGTGGCGGAAACTGCTCATGTTGCAGCAAATGTGCTTCGGTTAAGAAGTAATTGCAATTTGGAAGCTTTGAGGCTGCCGGCAAAGGAAACTTTGCCGGCAGCTTTTTGTATGCATGCCGTTTTTACTGTAAAAACAGGGGTAAATAGCGTATCATTAGTAGTAAGGAAATGAAGGTTAAGGTACGGATTTTAATGTCTGAAAGTGTAAGAGAAATTGAAATCAAGATAACGGTTAATGAGGCCGGGCTTAAGGTCAGGGAGATCATGTCCGGTAAGCTGAAACTATCCTCCAGAGAGATAACAAGGTGTAAACAGTTTGAAGACGGAGTGATGATAAAGAGGGCCGGGGATGCGCAGTACAAGCTGATCTGGCTTAGGGAGACTGTAAGTGCCGGTGACATATTAAAGGTCAAGATATATGAAGATACTGATAACTCGGGTGATGTGATCCCCTCAAATGACCCGATAGACATAGTCTACGAGGATGAGGATCTGATCCTTCTTAATAAACCCGGAGATATGGTGGTGCATCCATCCTATGCCCACCACCTGGACTCTTTGTCAAACGCCCTGGCAGGTTATTATCTTCGCACAGGCCAGAACCATGTAGTCCGCACCATTGGAAGACTTGATCGGGAGACGTCAGGTCTTTTGATATTCGCAAAAAACAGACATGCGGCTGCGATACTCTCAAATCAGAAGGGAAACATGTCCAAGAGAAAAGAGTACCTGGCCATTGTCAGCGGAGTCCTTGAAAATGAGCAGGGAACAATCGATGCACCAATCGGCCAGGAAGAGGGCGCGCGCATGATCCGAAAGGTCATGGAGAGCGGGAAAGAAGCTATTACGCACTATAAGCTGGTCAGACAGTTTGAAGACTATGCGCTTGTCAGGCTATGTCTTGATACCGGAAGGACTCATCAGATCAGAGTTCATATGTCTTATATTGGGCATCCGCTTTTGGGAGATAATCTTTACGGAAAAGAGATTAAGAACAGCCACGGAATGAAGAGAGCTGCTCTTCACGCTGCACACCTTGAATTTATGCAGCCTATAACGGGAAAAGAGCTGTCTTTTGAGGCTGAACTTCCAATGGATATGAAGTCGCTTGTTGATTTTTAATAAAGAGGGAGGAACCAGATATGCCAATAGTAGGAGCTTTTATGGTACCACATCCGCCTATCATGCTTCCTGAGGTAGGAAGAGGCGAAGAGGAAAAGATCAGGGCAACAACTGATGCATACAGGCAGGTGGCTGAAAAGATAGCAGAACTTGCGCCTGAGACCATCATTATTTCAAGCCCTCACAGCGTCATGTATGCCGATTACTTCCATGTTTCTCCGGGTAAAAGAGCTACAGGAGATATGGGGCAGTTCAGAGCAGGCCAGGTGAAATTTAATGTGGAATATGATACAGATCTTGTCGCCGAAATCTGTGCTATTTCCGACTCCTACGGACAGGAGAAGGATGACATAAAGAGCATGGAAATCCAGGGCTTTCCTGCAGGAACTATGGGCGAGAGAAACCCTGAGCTTGACCACGGAACAATGATCCCTCTGTACTACATAAGAGAGAAATATAAGGACTTTAAGATTGTAAGGATTGGTCTGTCAGGTCTTTCACTTCCTATGCACTATGAGATGGGACAGATAATTGCGGAAGCGGTCGCAAGGACCGGCGTAAGGGCAGTTTACGTTGCCAGCGGAGATCTCTCGCACAAGATGAAGGAAGATGGGCCTTATGGTTTTGCCAAGGAAGGACCTGAGTATGATGAGAGAATAATGGAAGTATGCGGTAGCGGTGAGTTTGACAGGCTCCTTGACTTTGATGAAACCTTCTGCGACAAAGCTGCCGAGTGTGGCCACAGGTCTTTTGTCATGATGGCAGGCGCGCTGGACGGATTAGCCGTTACTGCGCATAAGCTCTCTCATGAGGCTACCTTTGGTGTTGGTTATGGCATCTGCACCTTCGAGGTGGGAGGCACTGATGAAAACAGGCATTTCCTTGAGAAGTGGAGAGATAAAAAGAAAGCACAGCTTGAGAAGAGAAAGCAGGATGAAGATCCTTATGTAAGGCTTGCCAGATATTCGCTTGAGAGCTATATCACCATGGGCAAGAGGATCACCAAAAAGGACATAAAGGGTGATAAGTGGTCTGATATGGACGGCGAGATGTTTGCAAGAAGAGCCGGAACCTTTGTGTCCATACACAAGGACGGAGCCTTAAGAGGCTGCATTGGAACCATACTACCGACAACCTCCTGCATCGCTGATGAGATAATGCAAAATGCCATCAGTGCCGGCACAAATGATCCGAGATTTCCCATGATCAAGGAGGATGAGCTTCCATACCTTGAGATGAGCGTAGATGTACTGGATGAGCCTGAGCCGATAGATAGTCCCGACCAGCTTGATGTTAAGAGATACGGAGTCATTGTGACACACGGAAGAAAAAGAGGTCTTCTTTTACCTAATCTCGACGGTGTTGACAGCATAGAGCAGCAGATCGATATCGCGCGTCAGAAGGCCGGTATCTATGAGGGTGAGGACTATAGTCTGGAGCGTTTTGAGGTAATTCGCCACTACTGATTTTCGTAAGAGGGATAGATATGCCAAAATGTAATGTCTGTCACAACCATTGCAGCCTGGAAGAAGGGCAGATAGGTCTTTGCAAGGCAAGGATCTGCAGAGGAGGAGAGGTCGTAGCAAGAAACTACGGCCATATAACTTCCATTGCCCTTGATCCGATAGAGAAAAAGCCTCTAAATCTCTTTTACCCGGGATCTAATATCATATCCGTGGGAAGCTATGGCTGTAACTTGAGGTGTCCATTCTGCCAGAACCATGAGATTTCCTACGATTTTGGGAAAGAGTATCCATATGGCTACAGAGAGATGTCGCCAAAAGAGCTCGCTGAGATTGCTCTGGAGTATAAGTACGAGGGGAATATCGGAGTTGCGTTTACCTACAATGAGCCTCTTATGGGCTATGAGTTTGTGGTGGATGCGGCCAAAGAGGTCCATGAGAGGGGCATGAAGACTGTTCTTGTGTCAAATGGATGCGTGAGCGCAGAAGTTGCGCAGCAGGTGATCCCCAATATAGATGCAATGAACATTGATCTAAAAGGCTTTACCGACGGATATTATAAGGATGTGCTTGGAGGCGACAGGCAGATGGTAATGGACTTTATAAGCATGGCGGTGGTGACCTGTCATGTAGAAGTCACAACCCTTGTGGTTCCCGGCTATAACGATACAGAGAATGAGATAAAAGAGCTGTCGAAGTGGATAGCGTCTTTGGATGATGGCAGGGGGAAAGAGAAGGTCGCCCTTCATTTAAGCAGATATTTCCCGAGGTTTAAGCTTGACAGACCGGCCACGGATGTAGGACTTATCTACAGGTTAAGAGATGTGGCAAAAAAAGAACTGGATCATGTATTTACAGGTAATTGCTAAAAATGTATAATGGTCGGGTATTTTATTTGGAGGACTATTAATATGAGCGATTACGAAGAGAGAGAAGAGTGCTGCTGCGGAGCAGACGAGGGATGTGGCGACGGCGGATGCTGTGGCGGATCAGAAGGCGGCTGCGGTGGATGCGGCGGATGCCATACATACGAGCCTGATTTTGAGGGTCAGAATATCGGTAAGACCTGCAGAACTCATTACACAGGAACATTCAATGACGGAACCAAGTTTGATTCATCCTATGACAGAGGAGAACCCTTAGAGTTTATCTGCGGAACAGGAATGATGATCCATGGTTTTGATAAGGCTGTTGCAACAATGAATGTCGGAGATATCATTGATATTCATCTTGAGCCTTCGGAAGCATACGGCGATGTTGATCCAAGTGCTTTTATTACAATGAATATTTCAGATCTTCCGGGATCAGAAGAGCTTACAGTTGACCAGAAGGTTTACCTTCAGGACATCTACGGAAGGCCTATTCCTGTTAAGGTTACAGCCAAGGACGACACACAGATCACATTCGATGCTAATCACGAGATGGCAGGCAAAGAGCTCAATTTCAAAATTGAGCTTGTGGAAGTAAAATAAAGTTTCATTTTGGCTTCTTTTTTGATGAAATAAATATTTATTTTCGCTAAATTTTATGCTTTTTTGTGTTGAAAACACCCTTTTTGTAGGTTAGTATTTAGTTAAGAACATAGGTAATTATGTTTAGGTTGTGAAAAAGTGTACAGGAGTAAAGGATTATGAAGAAGTTAAGATTAAGAAGAATACTTGCAATGACACTGACTGCTGTCATGACATTCACACTTCTTGCATGTGGTGCAACGAATGATGCGATTGTCGATGATCAGGCTGCTGTCAGAGGTCTGGAAGAGGGAGCCGGAGAGATCTGGATTGATGATGAAGCAATTGCCCTTGCAGGATCAGCTGCATCATCTCAGGCAGCACTTGATGCCTGCACTGCTGTATTTAATATCATGAATCAGCAGAGAGTAGCAAGAGGTCTTTCAGCGCTTACTTGGAGCCAGCCACTTACAGATGCTGCACAGGTTCGTGCTAATGAGATCACAACAATGTTCTCACACACAAGACCTAACGGATCAGCATTCTGGACAGTTGATTCAAATTGCCAGTATGGTGAGAATCTTGCTAAGCTGTATCAGTCAGCTGATGCTGTTTACACAGCATGGATGAATTCACCTACACACGCTGCTAACATTATGGATGGCGGATACAAGACAGTTGGTATCGCTATTTGCCAGACAGGCGACGGCAGCTGGTACTGGGCACAAGAGTTCGGCTATTAAATGAGTAAACAAAGACCTCTATATCAGAAATGATATAGAGGTCTTTTTGTTATGACCCTTAGGGACGGAGGTAAGGGGTCATTTTGTATACTTATAGGTTATCAGCCCGCCGACATAACATTGTTGTCCATATAAATACCGGCATCAAGGGCTGCCCGGGCGCCAAAGGGCGGCGCCCAGCGTACTGTCCCTTGACGCCGGTATTTATATGAACATTCGGTCACTAAGGCGGGCGCTGTTATTATGAGAATTCCTCCGCCATTTTTGTGGCAGGAGAGGGGAAATTTACCTTTGTGACATGTAAATGTATTGCACACGATCTAAATTTTGGGCAGAATTTGTGGCAGAATAGAGGGAAATGACTTCTTTGACATGTAAATGCGTTGTGTACGATCTAAATTTTGGGTGGAATTTGTGGCAGGAGAGGGAAAATTGGCCTATGTGACATGTAAATGTATTGCACACGATCTAAATTCTGGGCTGAATTTATGGCAGAAAAGGGGGAATTGCCCTCTTTGACATGTATATGCTCAAGTGGCCTCCACCGGCGTACTCATTGTGCTCAATGAGTCAAACTGAAACGTCCCCATTGACACAAAATGAGTCAAACTGAAACGTCCCCACTGACTCACTTCTTCCGAATGTGTTATAATATAGTTGACTATATAATACCTGGGGAGGTGTTACTATGTTTGGAAAATCATCAAAGGACATCTACATCAACAACGAAACAAGACCACTGTCTGTTTCAGGTGCCAATGACAATCCTTACATGCAGGAGATGCTCAGAGGCGAAGAGAAGCGCCGTGAGAAAAACCGCGATGACATTCACAACAGACAGAACGGTTACATCAAGTAAATATTGAAAACAAACAAAGCGCCTGCTTCTTTAACCTGAAGCAGGCGCTTTTTTGCAATATTGCATTAAAGTCTGTCTATGGTACTCTCTGAGTATTTCTCATCGCAGTATTTGCAGCGATAAATCTCTTTTTTCTCATCAGCGAGATAGAAGATCTGTGGCAGTTCCTGCTCGATTGATGAGATGCATCTTGGGTTGTGGCATCTGATAACTCCGGTGATCTCTTTAGGAAGAACCAAAGACCTCTTTTCGATGATCTCACCGGCCTTAATTACGTTTACCGTGATGTTGTGATCGATGAAAGCAAGTACGTCAAGGTCCAGGGAATCGATGTCACATTCAACTTTAAGGATATCTTTTTTACCCATCGCCTTACTCTTGGCGTTCTTGATGATGGCAACTGTGGAATCTAGCTTATCAAGTCCAAGGTGTCTGTATATCTGCATGCTTTTTCCTGCCTGGATGTGGTCAAGAACAAAGCCTTCCTCTATTTTTCCAATATTAAGCATTATCTGTTCCTCCCGATTTATTTGATGTTAAGAAGTGTGAGTATCAGAGCCATTCTTACGTACAGTCCGTACTGAACCTGCTTAAAGTAAGCTGCCCTTGGGTCATCATCTATTTCAACGGATATCTCATTTACCCTTGGGAGAGGGTGGAGAATATACATACTCTCTTTGGCTTTTGCCATTTTCTCTTTGTTGAGGATGTAGAAATCTTTGAGTCTTATGTAGTCTTCCTCGTTGAAGAAACGTTCCTTCTGAACTCTTGTCATGTAGAGGAAATCAAGCTGAGGCATTACTTCTTCAAGCTTTATTACTTCTTCATAGGGGATGTTCTTTTGTGTGAGCATCTCTGTTATGTAATCGGGAACCCTTAGCTCTTTTGGCGAAATAAAGATAAAGCGGATGCCTTCATATCTGCTGAGGGCATTTATAAGTGAGTGGACGGTTCTGCCGAATTTAAGGTCTCCGCAAAGGCCTATGGTAAAGTCGCCGAGTTTGCCATATAAAGACCTGATGGTGAGAAGGTCTGTAAGGGTCTGGGTCGGATGCTGATGTCCGCCGTCACCTGCGTTGATCACCGGGATTCCTGATTTGGTGGCTGCTACCATAGGAGCACCTTCCTTGGGGTGTCTCATGGCGCAGATGTCTGCAAAGCAGGAGATTACCCTGATTGTGTCTGCAACGCTTTCTCCTTTGGCTGCTGAGGAATTTGATGCATCTGCAAAGCCCAGTGTCTTACCGCCAAGGCGCAGCATTGCTGTCTCAAAGGACAGTCTTGTTCTGGTACTCGGCTCATAGAAGCAGGTAGCAAGGATCTTGCCGTCACACTTGTGAGCATAGCCCTCCATGTTCCTTTCTATATCGCCTGCCAGGTCAAAAAGCTCTTCCAGCTCCTCCACTGAAAAGTCCAGAGGATTCATCATGTGTCTTAATGTGTTCATACTCTCTCCCTATTATTTTTTTATACTTAATGTAAGCGCGTATCCTGAAATAGAATACGCGCTTAATTCATTAATTCGCTATGACTGTAAATGCCGACGCGGGAGCCGACAGATCTACAGGAATGTGAAAGTAAGTATTGTCGTCACCAAATACTTTGAAATATACATAACGGCTTGTCACATTAATGCTGTTGACAACGCCTTCGAAGAGAACAACTTTATTGCCACCGTCCAGATCGCATCTGCGAAGAGAAGGATTCATGGCATTTGAATAGGAATAGTAAATATGATTGTTATCAATAGTGAAACAATCGCATCTGTCTGAAGTAACCAGCTGCTGCTCGCCGTTTGTGAGATTGGTTCTCCAGAGGCTGTAGTTGGAGGTTCCGTTGAGGTAATAAAGGTATCCGTCCTTGACTACAGGGAAGAAATCAAAACCACTTATAACAGGAGTGGTAATATCGCCGTCCTTTGTATGGAGAGCGTGAATATCATGATCATTGCTAACGCCGGTGTAATAGATAATGCCGTTGTCGTAACACATAGGAGAGATGAGCTCATCCGCCACCTGGGTGTTATCTTTCTTGTTGCACTTGATCTTGTGAAGAGTTCCGCCATTGGCATCCTTGATCTGATAGTAGAGGTATTCTCCGCAGAGCTGGGTCTCGCCACAGAAATCTCTGACAAGGCAAACCTGATCGCGGCCGGAAGTCTTGCATCTGTAGATACCGTACTGTTTGGAAGCTGCGCCAAGACCTGTGACCTTGGAGGATTTGCTGGTGGAATCCATATAGAAATAAAGATATCCGTTAGCACCGCTGATATATTTACATCCCATGCTGGTAAGGCGCTTGGGCTTGGACTCATCAACATTCATGGAATAAAGGCATCCATCGTCATATGCATTTGAAAAATATACTTTGCCGTCCATTTCAAAAAACAGACCGCCGTTTTGCATGTTGCCGGGAATATTACCTGAATCGGTGGGACTCATAGGGACATGTTTATCAATGAAATAGAGAGTAAGAGCACCGGTTATGACCAGAAGCATCAGTATGAAAAACAGTGCAAATTTCTTATTCATTCTTTTCCCTCCGCTTTTTATTATATAGCGAGTGTCTTCTTGCTATCAAGAAGTAATTTGTTATATCATTAATCATGTAAAATAATGGAAAAAGTACGTGGAGGAGCAGACACTTGGATTTAAAGGACCTTAGAAAACAGATTGATGAGATAGATTCTTCTTTAGTTGAGCTATATGAAAAGAGGATGGAAGTCTCTTCTGCAATTGCGGATTACAAGATAGAAAACGGCAAAAAAGTCTATGACAGGGAGAGGGAGCTTGAGAAGATAAAGACAGTCAAGAGCCTTACCCATTCAGAGTTTAACAGTATCGGGGTGGAAGAACTCTTTTCTCAGATAATGTCTATGTCAAGAAAGCTTCAGTATCAGAAGCTCTCTGAAAAAGGTGCATCGCTGCGACTCCCCTTTATTCAGATCGATTCTCTTTTGGATTCTGCCAGGAGAGTTTGCTACCAGGGGGCAGAGGGAGCATATTCTGAAGAAGCTACCATCAGATTTTTCGGAGAGAGTGTAAACAGCTTTCATGTGGATACCTTCAGAGATGCCTTCGGAGCACTGGAGGATGGAAGCGCTGATTACGCGGTTCTTCCTATAGAAAATTCCACAGCTGGCATTGTCAGTGAAGTATACGACCTTCTTACTGAGTATGAGAATTATATTGTGGGAGAGCAGATAATTGACATAAAGCATTGTCTTTTAGGCGTTCCAGGAGCAAAGCTTGAGGACATACAGACTGTTTACTCACATCCCCAGTCACTGATGCAGTCATCAAGGTTCCTTGCAGAACACAGTGATATCAAGCAGATAAGCATGAAGAACAACGCCTTTGCAGCAAGGAAGGTCTCTGAGGATAAAGACAAGACCCAGGCGGCCATAGCAAGTAAGAGGGCCGGAGAGATTTATGGTCTTGAAATTATAAAAGAGGCTATAAATCAGGCGGAGTCCAATTCCACAAGATTTATAGTTGTTACCAATCAAAAGGTGTTCCTTAAGGGTGCAGGCAAGATCAGCCTGTGTCTTGAGATTCCTCATGAGGCAGGATCTTTGTACCACATCATGTCACACTTTATCTACAACGGCCTTAACATGACCAAGATAGAGTCAAGGCCCATTGAGGACAGAAACTGGGAGTACAGATTCTTTATCGACTTCGACGGAAATCTTGAGGACAGTTCTGTTAAGAACGCTCTAAGAGGCCTTAGAGAAGAAGCGAAGATGATGAAGATTCTTGGAAATTACTAATTAGCATTTTAAGGAGCGAATATGACCGGTGAAGTTTTTGCAGCAATTGATGTTGGCTCATATGAAATGGCAATGAAGATCTTTGAGCTCTCCGACAAGAACGGAGTAAGGGAGCTTGATCACGTAAGACATCGCATGGATCTTGGAACAGAAACTTATGCCAAGGGAAGTATCAGCAGTAGCCATGTTGATGAGCTGATAAGGATTCTCTCTGAGTTTCGCCAGAAAATGAAGGAGTACGGGGCAACTCACTACAAGGCCTACGGAACCAGCGCCATCAGAGAGACCAGAGATATCGTGATCCTTCAGGAGCTCATCAGGCAGAGAACCCATCTGCATATCGATGTACTGAGTAACTCTGAACAGAGATTTCTTGATTATAAGTCCATCGCTCTTAAGAATGAACAGTTCCAGGAGGTTATCAAAAAACCTACTGCAATCATCGATATTGGCGGCGGAAGTATTCAGATATCGCTGTTTGAGAAGGATGCTCTTATCGCAACCCAGAACCTTAAGACCGGTGTATTAAGACTTAATGCTGTCATGCAGACAGTGCATGCCACAAGAAGAGAGTATCCCGAACTTATTTCTGAACTTGTAAATTCTCAGCTCGCTGTCTTTTCCAAGATGTATTTAAAAGACAGAAGAGTTGAAAACCTGATAATTATCGACGACTATGTATCACCTGTACTCAGAAAGTTTAAGAGTGAAGGCAAGGTCATAGGTTATGCGTCTAATGAGGAGTACAGACAGGTACTTGAGAATGCAGCGGATATCAACGCAAGGCAGGTAGCCAAGAAACTCGATATCCCTGAAGAGAACGTATCTCTCCTGTATGTTTCCGCTATCCTTATAAAGTGCATCATGGATATCACCAATGCCGAGAACCTATGGGCTCCGGGCGTTACTTTATGTGATGGCATCGCCTATGAATACGCTGAGAAAAAGAACTTTATCAAGTCGCCCCACGATTTTGAACATGATATCATTTCCTGCGCTCAGAACATCTCCAAGAGATATATGGGAAGTAAGTCAAGAAGAGAGACTCTGCAGCAGATTGCGCTGGCGATATTTGACAACACCAAGAAGTTCCACGGACTTGGAAAAAGAGAGCGCCTTCTTTTGCAGGTTGCAACAATGCTCCATGACTGCGGTAAATACATCAGTATGGTCAACCTCGGAGACTGCTCCTACAACATCATCATGTCAACGGAGATCATAGGTCTTTCTCACAAGGAGAGGACCATTGTGGCCAACGTTGTAAGGTACAATCACGAAGAATTCGACTACTTCGGCAGTAAGAGTCCTTATCTCGAGGGCCTTTCACAGGAGGAATACCTTGTGGTTGCCAAGCTCACGGCAATCCTTCGTGTTGCCAACGGCCTTGACAGGACACACAAGCAGAAGTTCAAGGACATTAAGGTCAGCATAAAAGACAAACAGCTTATCATCAACATTGATACAAGGGCGGACATCACCTTGGAGAAGGGCCTGTTTACCAACAGAGCAGCCTTCTTTGAAGAAGTATTTGGCATAATGCCGGTCATCAAACAAAAGAAAATGATGTGAGGAATAGCATATGGCAAAAGACAAGTCATCCATCAATTTTGAAGATCCGAAACTGTATATAAACAGAGAGCTCAGCTGGCTGCAATTCAACGCAAGAGTGCTTTCCGAGGCTGAGGATACATCCAATCCGCTATTTGAGAGACTTAAGTTCCTCTCTATCTCTGCCAGCAATCTGGATGAGTTTTTCATGGTCAGGGTAGCTTCATTAAAAGACATGATAAACGCCGGTTACAAAAAGCCTGACATCGCCGGCATGACTGCAAGAGAACAGCTTGAGAAGGTCTTGGAGCAGGTTCACAGCTTTGTGGATAAGCAATATGACATCTACAACACTCAGCTTAAGCCTCTTTTGCTGGAAAAGGGACTTGAGGTAGCGGGAGATAAGGACCTTACTTCCAGGGAGACTGAGTTTGTCGACAGATACTTCGATGAATATGTGTACCCGGTTCTTACACCGATGGCAGTGGATTCTTCAAGACCGTTCCCACTTATCAGGAACAAGTCTTTAAATATCGCAGCTCTTCTTAAAAAGAAGGAGAAAAGCGATGAGATTGACTTTGCAACGGTTCAGGTTCCTGACGTGCTTCCAAGAATCATTGAGATTCCTGAGGGAGATGACAGTGACAAGCCAAGGAAGGTCATTCTTCTTGAGAAGATTATTCTTCGCAACATGCACAAGCTCTTTTTAAACTATGATGTTATCACCTGCTCAGCTTACAGAGTCGGAAGAAATGCCGACCTTTCTATCGATGAGGACGAGGCGGAAGATCTTTTAAAAGAGATCGAGAAACAGATCAAGCGTCGTCAGTGGGGTCAGGCCATCAGACTTGAAGTTGAAAAGGGTATAGATAAAAAGCTTCTTAAAAAGATAACTTCAGAACTTGAAGTGGAAGATAACGAGATTTACAGCATCGAAGGCCCGATCGACCTGACCTTCCTTATGAAGATGTACAAGCTCGAGGGCTTTGATGATCTCAAGGAACACAGCTATTATCCTCCTCAGAGCGTTCCGGAATTTGAGACGGGAGAGAACATCTTTGATGTGATCTCAAAGGGCGATATCCTTATGCATCATCCATATCAGACCTTTGAGAATGTGGTTAAGTTTGTTGAGATGGCAGCTGTGGATCCGGATGTTCTTGCCATCAAGCAGACGCTTTACAGAGTCAGCGGTAATTCTCCCATTATTGCAGCCCTTGCAAAGGCTGCCGATAACGGCAAGCAGGTAACGGTTTTAGTTGAGCTAAAGGCAAGGTTCGATGAAGAGAACAACATCGTCTGGGCCAAGATGCTTGAGAAAGCCGGATGCCATGTAATATATGGTCTTGTTGGACTTAAGACTCACTGTAAGATAACTCTTGTTGTAAGACGTGAAGAGGATGGTATAAAGAGATACGTCCACCTTGGAACCGGTAACTACAACGACTCGACAGCCAAGCAGTACACTGACGTTGGTCTCTTTACCTGTGCTCCGGCATTTGGTGAGGATGCAACGGCTGTATTTAACATGCTCTCCGGTTATAGCGAGCCACTTGGATGGAACAGGCTTGCCATCGCGCCTCTCTGGCTCAAGGACAGGATCATTGATCTCATTAAGAGAGAAGAAGAGCATGCACGTATGGGCGAGAGGGCAAGGATAGTTGCCAAGATGAATGCCATCTGCCACAAAGACGTCATTGCAGAGCTTTACAGAGCCAGCAGCGTAGGTGTTAAGGTTGATCTCATAGTAAGAGGTATATGCTGTCTTAGAGCAGGCGTAGAGGGAGTGAGCGAGAATATCACCGTCAGATCCATAGTCGGAAACTTCCTTGAGCACAGCAGGATATTCTATTTTGAAAACGGCGGAAGTCCTGAGATGTACGCTTCAAGTGCTGACTGGATGCCCAGAAACCTTGAGCGAAGGGTTGAGATTCTTTTCCCTGTAGAGGATCCGGGACTTAAGGAGAAACTCTGGCATATTCTTGATGTTGAACTTAAGGACACAGAGAAGGCTCACATCATGAACAGCAAGGGTGTATATGAGAAGATGTCAGAAAGGAAACTTGAGGGCACAGAGAGAGTCAACTCTCAGATGGTATTTGGAAAAGAAGCTGTGGAGGCGGTTGAAAGGCATGATCCCGGCAGTAGCAGAGTCTTTATACCGGAGATGAATCCAAAAGCATAATAAACAGATAGGGGAATTTATAACAATGAGATATATACTGGCTTCCGGATCGCCAAGAAGAAAGGAACTTCTTTCGAAAATCATACCGGAATTTGAGATAATCCCTGCAGTTTCAGAAGAGGTAATGACCAAAGAGCTTCCGTCTGAGATTGTTGAGGAACTCTCTTTTCAGAAGGCCGAAGAAATATTTAACAAAACTTTTACGAATGAAGAGGACACACTTGTTGTAATCGGCGCAGACACCGTTGTATCATATAATCATAAGATACTCGGTAAACCGTCAGACAGAAGCGATGCTTACAAAATGGTTGAAATGCTTTCGGGCAAGGCACACAGCGTTTATACCGGAGTCAGCGTCTTCTGGAATGAAAAAGGACTGCTAAAGAGCTTTACCTTTTCGGAGTGCACAGATGTGGATGTGGCATCAATGTCCGCTGATGAAATTCAGTGGTATGTTGACAGCGGCGAGTGCGATGACAAGGCAGGAGCCTATGGGATACAGGGGCTTTTTGCAAGATTCATAACCGGTATCAAGGGTGATTATTACAATGTTATGGGACTTCCTGTGGCAAGGCTTTACAAAGAACTCAAAGAACATGGACTATTATGAGAGGTATGGAGGAAAAGTTTATGCATGAGTATGACGAAGCTGTAATCAGATGTTTTCTTGAAAACCAGGGGCAGCTGTTTCCTGAGGATGTAGCATCTAATGAGGAAGAGGCTGAAGCTTTTCTTGAAGACTGCATGGCTGTAGTTGTTGAAGGAGTTGAAGAGGTAGAAGAATACTTCGAGGAATCCGGCGTCGATACAGAGGGCGGTAATGTTCTTGATGCTGATGAGGTGTTTGATATCGGAGACGGAAGATACTTAATAGTTGAGGGATAAAATGGACAAAAAGATATTCTTTTTTGATCTGGATGGAACACTTCTTAATTCAGAAAAAAAGATTACTCCGAATACTTTAGATGCCCTGAAGAGATTCACTGATTCAGGGCATTATTTTTGTATAAATACAGGAAGGGCGATAGACAGCGCAAAAGCAGTTTACGATGGACTGGGACTTGATTTTAAAGGGAGCTTTCTGTGCGGATCAAATGGAACTGAGATATACAGCGTAGATGAACAGAAATACGTATATAAGACCGGAGTTCCGCTGGAGCTTGTGGAGAGCATCCTTGATCTTGCAGAGGAGTATGATATGCACTGTCATACCTACAATGAAGATCACATTGTATCAAGGCACGATAACGAGTGCATGCAGTACTACAGAAGGGTCATCAAGACTCCGCTTATCGTCACTGACGATGTAATGTCCTATTTGAAGCAGCCACCTTCAAAGATGATAGCAATTGAGCTTCATGACAGAGAAAAACAGGAGAGGTTTAGGCTGGCACTTCAGGAAATGGTAGGGGATAGGCTTACTCTTTTGTATTCAAATCCAAATTATATGGAGATATTCCCTTCAGAGGCCGGAAAGGGCAGTGCAGTTAAAAGACTCGCCGGTATCCTCGGGGTTGACGAAAAGAATACCTACGCAGCAGGTGATGAGCAGAATGATATCTCCATGATCGAGGCGGCCGGATGCGGAATCGCCATGATAAACGGAACGGATCTTGTAAAAGAGTCTGCTGATGTGGTGACAAGGTTTGACAACGACCACGACGGCCTTGCAGAGTTTATTCTTGGTGCGATATAAATTTAGTGTTGTCTGCATCACTTTAATGTGCTAAACTAAACGAGGTTTTGTAAAAAATGAAGAAAAGAGGATTTTGCCATGAATATAGTTTGTCTTGACCTTGAAGGAGTACTGGTACCTGAGATTTGGATCGCCTTTTCACAGGCCAGCGGAATACCGGAGCTTAAGAGAACAACCAGAGATGAGCCCGACTATGACAAGCTCATGAAATGGCGTATTGGAATTCTTAAGGAGCATGGCCTTGGACTTAAAGAGATCCAGGATACCATAAGAACTATAGATCCGCTTCCCGGAGCAAAAGAGTTTTTGGACGAGCTCAGAAGCCTTACCCAGGTTATCATCATAAGTGATACCTTCACTCAGTTTGCAACTCCTCTTATGGAGAAGCTGGGATGGCCCACTATTTTCTGCAACAGCCTTGAGGTTGCGGAAAGCGGAGAGATCACAGGCTTTAAGATGAGAATCGAGAATTCCAAACTCACAACCGTTAAGGCACTTCAGTCTATCGGTTATGATACTATAGCCAGCGGAGACAGCTACAACGATCTTGCTATGATCGAGGCCTCCAAGAGTGGATTTTTATTCAGGACTACAGATAAGATAAAAGAGGATTATCCTCATCTTCAGGCTTTTGAGGAATACAGCGATCTTCTTGCAGCAATAAAAAATGTTTTATAAAGTCTTAATACTATTTCAATTGTAATAGCGTGAATAATTATTTAAAATTAAATTAACTATTAACGTGCAGTAAGGAAAGAATTGAGGAACCGTATGTGGAATTACGGCTACGCAATCCATAGTTTATTCGTACTATTTATAATCTTGCTGTTTTATTTCTCGTTACCCAGGCTTTCGGTTAAGATCAACAGGACATTTTTGTATCTTTTGTGGGTTGAAAGTGCAGTTTTATTCTTTGATATCATTGCAAGCTGGGCCGACAGTAATATTTCAGAGGTGGGCTTATCGGTAGCTCATCTTTTGAATGCCTGCTACTTTGCATTCTTTTTCTGCAGAGCTCTTGCTTTTTTCGAATTTACTTCAATTGTATTTAAACGCAATTATGCTTCAAACAGGGCTGTTTTAGCCCTTGTTTGTGTGCCCTTTGGCGCGGGTTTTATGTTCAGCTTATTAAGCCCATGGACCGGACTTATCTATAACCTGGATGGAGGGCAGTATCACAACGGGCCATATTATTTCCTGCTGTATTATGTTTCATATTTCTATATAGCATTTTCTGTTTATGTCACACTTAAGTATAGAAATACTATCAGAAAAAGGCATTTTCTAACGATGCTGTTTTATAATGCCGTGCTTTTAGCCGGGATTATCTTCAGAAAAATCTTTCCATCATATCTGCTTATGGATAGTTTCTGTTTAATAGCGATAATTACTGCATATCTGGCATTCGGTAATCCGGAGTTTTATCTTGAGACGAGAGGAAAAATTTTCAACAGTAATGCCTTTAGGGATTATTTCGAAGAGAACAACGGAAAGTTAAAACATAAGATTTTGGGTATAGTTATCCATAATTATATGGAAATGAGAGACATTTATGGCGGAAGGCAGCTGGATCAGGGACTTACTCTGATAAGCCAGTATCTTTTAACTGCATTCCCTGAATATGATGCATTTTATTACAGAAACGGAAGATTCTTTTTGGTCAGCGATAAGGAAATGCCCCTGGAGAAGGCTGTAGAAGTTATCAGAGAGAGGTTTAAGAATCCATGGGTATCTGAGAACCTGGAGATTTATTTGGAGGTTGCTTTTTGCGGAGCTCTCGTAAACGGAAAAGTTGCTTCATCCGATTTCCTTTTAAGTACACTTATGGATGCCATGGAGAAGGCTGATAAGGGCGACCTGAAAGAGACTGTAGTTGTAACCGAGAAGGAACTAAATGAATACGTAGATAAGGCTGCTCTCAAGAAGAACCTTGAGTATGCTGTAGAGCATGATAAGGTTGAAGTTTTCTTCCAGCCCTTTATAGAAGCAAAAAGCGGAAGGCTCGTCGGAGCAGAGGCACTGGCCAGGATAAGGGATGAAAAGGGCAATATCATTCCTCCCGGTTTATTTATCCCTGTGGCTGAGGCAAACGGCAGGATCAATGCTCTCGGAGAACAGATATTTGAGAAAGCATGTAAGTTTGCTTCAGATTACAATATGACAGATATTGGAATGAAGTGGGTGAGTGTCAATCTTTCTCCTGCTCAGTTCATAAAAAGAGATCTGGCGGAAAGATACGCTTCCATAGTTGAAAAGTATGGTGTTGATCCAGAGAAGATACACCTTGAGATCACCGAGGTTTCCCTGGCAGATGAGAGCATAATGAACAAACAGGTTCAGGCCATGATAGAGAAGGGATTTGAATTTGCCCTGGATGATTACGGAACGGGATCGTCAAATCTCTCCAGAATAAAGAGCTATCCCTTTGTTGATATTAAGATCGATATGAGTGTTGTATGGGACTATTGCAAAAAGCCTGACGAGATTCTTCCCAGCATGATATCGACTTTTAAACGCATGGGATTTAAGACCACATGTGAAGGAATAGAAGATGATAAAATGAGAAAGATAGTAACAGAGCTTGGAGCTGACTATCTTCAGGGATATTACTATTCCAAACCGATTCCCATGGATGAGTTTATAAAGAAATACAGCAGTTGCAATTTGCCGGGCAATCCCATATAATACGAACTGTTGCAAGCTAAAGTTTATTATATGAGGATTTATTAAATGATCAGTGCAAACAATGTAACCCTTAGAGTCGGTAAAAAGGCTCTTTTTGAAGATGTAAACATCAAATTCACAGAAGGTAACTGCTATGGCATCATCGGTGCCAACGGAGCAGGTAAATCTACATTTCTTAAGATCCTGTCAGGACAGATAGAGACCACCAATGGAGATATCGCTATAACTCCCGGTGAGCGTCTTTCTTTCCTTGAACAGGATCACTTTAAGTACGATGATAACGTTGTTCTTGACACCGTTATGGGTGGAAATGCCCGTCTTCTTGAGGTAATGAAGGAGAAGGATGCAATCTACGCCAAAGAGGATTTCTCCGATGAGGACGGAATAAGAGCAAGTGAGCTTGAGGCTGAATTTGCCGAGATGAACGGATGGGAAGCTGAGTCAGATGCCGAGAGTCTTCTTAACGGACTTGGTATTGAGACTGAGAACCACTACAAGCTTATGAAGGAGCTTGACGGTAATCAGAAGGTCAAGGTTCTTCTTGCGAGAGCTCTTTTCGGAAATCCCGATATCCTGCTTCTCGACGAGCCTACCAACCACCTGGATTTGGACGCTATTGCATGGCTTGAGGAGTTCCTCATCAATTATGAGAACATCGTTATTGTAGTATCCCACGACAGATACTTCCTTAATAAGGTATGTACATACATTGCTGATATCGATTACGGCAAGATCCAGCTCTATGCCGGTAACTATGACTTCTGGTATGAGTCTTCACAGCTCATGATCCGCCAGATGAAAGAAGCCAACAAGAAGAAGGAAGAGCAGATCAAGGAACTTAAAGAGTTCATTGCAAGATTCTCAGCTAATGCTTCCAAATCCAAGCAGGCTACTTCAAGAAAAAGAGCTCTTGAGAAGATCGAGCTTGATACCATCAAGCCTTCAAGCAGAAAATATCCTTACATTGATTTCAGACCTGATCGTGAGATCGGTAACGAAGTCCTCACTGTTGACGGAATCTCCAAGACCATTAACGGAGAGAAGGTTCTTGATAATATCTCATTCGTGGTTCAGCACGACGACAAGATCGCTTTTGTAGGCGGTAACGAGCTGGCTAAGACAACTCTTTTCCAAATCCTTATGGGAGAGATTGAGCCGGATGAGGGAACCTACAAGTGGGGCGTAACAACTTCACAGGCGTACTTCCCCAAGGATAATACAAAAGAGTTTGACAACGATTACAACATCACAGAGTGGCTTACAGGTTATTCTGAGATCAAGGATTCCACTTATGTAAGAGGCTTCCTTGGACGTATGCTCTTTGCGGGAGAGGACGGAATCAAGAAGGTTAAGGTTCTTTCCGGAGGAGAGAAGGTAAGATGTCTTCTTTCAAAGATGATGATCAGCGGTGCAAACTGCCTTATCTTCGATGAGCCTACAAACCACCTTGATATGGAGTCAATCTCCGCACTTAATGACGGAATGATAAAGTTCCCGGGCGTTGAACTTTTTGCCTGCAGAGACCACCAGGTTGTACAGACAACAGCCAACAGGATCATGGAGATCCTTCCGGACGGAACACTTGTGGATAAGAGATCCACATATGATGAGTACCTTGAAAATGATGAGATGGCCAGAAAGCGTACAGTTTATAACACTGTTGCCGATGAGGAAGAAGACGACTAATTACGTCTTTATATAAATAAGGTCAATATCTATATAGGAGGAGCAGTTATGCAGGAGTACAGTCCAGTAAAAGAGGGAAAAGTTCGTGAGATCTACGATATCGGTGAGAACCTTATCATGGTTGCTACCGACAGGATCTCAGCATTTGACGTGATCCTTAAGAACAAGGTCACAAAGAAGGGTGCAGTTCTTACACAGATGTCTAAGTTCTGGTTTGATCTGACAAAAGACATTGTAAAGAACCACATGATCAGTACAGATACGGCAGATATGCCTGAGTTTTTCAGATCACCTAAGTTTACAGGTAACAGTATGCTCTGTAAAAAGCTGACAATGCTTCCTATAGAGTGCATCGTAAGAGGATATATAACAGGTTCAGGCTGGAAGAGCTACGTTCAGGACGGAACAGTATGCGGAATCAAGCTCCCTGAGGGACTTAAGGAATGCGACAAGATCCCTGAACCCATCTACACACCAAGCACCAAGGCTGAGATCGGTGATCACGATGAGAACATCGATTTTGACCGTAGCGTAGAAGTTCTTGAGAGAGACTTCCCCGGACATGGCCTTGAGTATGCTACAAAGATAAGAGACTACACAATAGCTCTTTACAAGAAATGTGCAGAGTACGCCCTCACAAAGGGAATCATCATTGCAGACACCAAGTTTGAGTTTGGCCTTGATGAGAACGGAGAGGTAGTTATCGGTGATGAGATGCTCACACCCGACAGCTCACGTTTCTGGCCTGTAGAAGGATATGAGCCCGGTCATGACCAGCCTTCCTTCGACAAGCAGTTCGTACGTAACTACTTAAAGGCTAATCCTGAGTGCGACTACAACCTTCCTCAGGAAGTCATCGACAAGACCATCGACAAGTACCTTGAGGCTTACAGACTCCTCACAGGAAAAGAACTTGAGATCTGATTAAGAATATGAATAAAAAATACCGCTCGGACCATATACAGGTCCGGGCGGTTTATTTTTGCCATTATTTAATCATCTACATCAAAGTGTTCAAGGACATTCTTTTTAGCTTCAGGTCTTGAGTCGCCGTGTTTAACCATGAGCATTGTGAAGAATGCCAGGGTTGAGAAGATAAAGGCGTATGGGAACAGTGTCCTATAGGATACGTGTTCAAGAAGGAAGCCTGAAAGGATAGGTGTAAATACCTGAGCGGCCATTGAGAAGGTGTAGTAGGTCCCGGTGTACTTGCCGATGTCGCCTGATTTACTCATCTCAACAACCATAGGATAGCTGTTTACGTTGATGGCTGCCCAGCCGATTCCGATTATTGCGAAAAAGACATTGACGATTCCGTTATATACAGGCATCAGCGCTGCTACAAGATAGCATATACTCATGAGAACTACGCCAAAGAGTATTACTTTCTTTCGTCCTATCTTGCTGGAAACAATACCTACGGGAACATAGCTGATGATGGCTGCAACCATGGCAATCATCATGGTCATTGCGTAGCCATCACCGTTAAGGTGCCAGACTTCGCTGACATATCTGGTGTAAGCAGTGGTGACAGCGTTGTATGCCATGTACCAGAATGCAACCGATAATAATAGGAATACAAGGCTCTTAAATACGTCTTTTGGAAGAGCTTTACCTTTGTTTGCATTGTTCCCTTCTTCGTTTTCAAGCTCTTCACCAAGGGAGTGAAGTCCGCCTTCTTCCTGTATCTTTTTGGCTATGACAGGCTCTTTTACCGTAAGAAGAAGTACCAGGACTGCTATGCCCATGATCGCAAGTACGCCACACATGATAGGAGTGTAGTTGACTTCAGCAGCTGAAGTATTGCTGTCAATGAATACCATGGTAAGAACCAGAGTGAAAGCACCACCGAGAGCTCCCATGAGATTGATTATGGCATTAGCTGAGCTTCGAAGCGGAGCCGGTGTAAGGTCAGGCATAAGCGATACGGCAGGTGATCTGTATGTACCCATGGCTACGAGAAGAAGCAGAAGCACTATAATAAAGAAGATAAGGCTGCCGGAAGGCTTTGCTACCTGGATGAGCACGAAGTAAAGTACCATGGCAGATATGGTTCCGAATAAGATGTACGGAGTTCTTTTTCCGAGCTTTGTGTTTGTCTTGTCGGAGAGAGCTCCGAAAAGCGGAAGAAGAAACAGCGCAAGGACATTGTCCAGGGCCATTATAACGCCGGTAAGAGTCTCGCCCAGGCCAAAGTTGTATTTGAGTATCTTTGGAATCTCGTTGTCGTAGAACTGCCAGAAAGCTGTGATGGACAAAAATGCAAGTCCAATTAGAATGGTTCTCCTATAATTTAGTTTCATTTCCCCCAAAATCCCCCTTTTTGTATAGGATATGAATTAAGAATAGTGTAAAAATAAACTTTTTACAATCACTTCACAGAATTTTTTCCATTATAGGCACTATATTTCTTGCGTAATCAAGGAAGACAATGTAAAATAATTGGCGGACAAGTTATAAATTTATCAATTTCAGGAAGTGATTTGATGGTTACAATCAAGGTTTTATGCATAGTTCTGGCAGTTTTGGCAGTTCTTTACTTACTTATTATCATGCCAAGAATGACAAGGAGACCTGACAGAAAACCATACCTGAATGTCCTTTATGCTCACAGGGGACTTCATGATAACAATACCGATGCCCCGGAGAACACAATGGCTGCTTTTGGCAAGGCTGTTATGGCAGGATATGGAATAGAGTGCGATGTTCAGCTGACCAGGGATGGTGTTCCGGTAATTTTCCATGATTTCACACTGGCAAGAGTAGCAAGATACTCAGGCAGTGAGATACCGGAAGATGCAGTCAGAAACGAAGATGGCAGCATAGGCGTAGCCGGTAAGGTTATCGATTATACCTTTGAGGAACTTCAGAAGTTTCATATTCTAAATTCTGAAGAAAAGATACCGAGGTTTGAAGATTTTCTTAAGCTTGTAGACGGAAAGGTTCCGCTTATCATTGAGCTTAAGATCGAGCGAGGAGATTTGTCCGTATGTCCTAAGGTAGATACGCTTCTTAGAAACTACAAAGGTGTGTACTGTATTGAATCTTTTAATCCGTTGGGGATAATCTGGTACAGAAGACATCGCCCCGAGATTTTCAGGGGTCAGCTTTCAGATCAGTTCCACAGGGATAAGCCCGAGGAATTTAAAGGAGCACTGTATTTTATACTCACCAATCTGTTTTTCAATTTTTTGGCAAAACCGGATTTTATTGCGTTTAACCGCAAATATCCAAAGAGTCTTTCAATGCAGCTTTGCAGACATTTGTACAAATGTGTTACCGCTGCCTGGACTATCAAGGATCAGGAGCAGCTTGAAGCAGCTAAAGAGGACTTTGACATTTATATTTTTGACAGCTTTATACCATCATAAGGTAATTCCTGTGTATTAATCACACAGTAGTTATAAAAAATGTATATATGAAAGGTTACCGGATTGTATTCCGGTAAGAAAGGTAAAAACATGGCGAACAAATGGGTTTATATGTTTAGTGAAGGTGACATGACAATGCGTAACCTCCTCGGTGGTAAGGGTGCTAACCTTGCTGAGATGACAAGCATTGGCCTTCCGGTACCACAGGGCTTCACAATCACAACTGAGGCTTGTACACAGTATTACGAGGATGGTCGTAAGATTAACGACGAGATCATGGCTCAGGCTATGGAAGGCGTTAAGAAGATGGAAGAGATCAACGGCAAGAAGTTTGGTGATCTTCAGAATCCTCTCCTTGTTTCCGTTCGTTCAGGTGCTCGTGCATCTATGCCTGGTATGATGGATACAATCCTTAACCTTGGTCTTAATGACGAAGTTGTAGCAGCTATGATCAAGGGCAATCCTGATCCTGCTTTCGAGCGTTTCGTATATGATTCATATCGTCGTTTCATTCAGATGTTCTCTGATGTAGTTATGGAGGTTGGTAAGAAGTACTTCGAGCAGCTTATCGACCAGATGAAAGAGAAGAAGGGCGTTAAGTTTGACGTTGACCTTACAGCAGCAGATCTTAAAGAGCTTGCTGAGCAGTTCAAGGCCGAGTACAAGAACCAGCTTGGTAAGGACTTCCCTTCAGATCCTGTAGAGCAGCTTAAGCTTGCTATCGAGGCTGTATTCCGTTCATGGGATAACCCTCGTGCTAACGTATATCGTCGTGACAACGACATCCCTTACTCATGGGGAACAGCTGTTAACGTAATGCCTATGGTATTCGGTAACCTTAACAATGAGTCAGGTACAGGTGTTGCATTCACACGTGACCCTGCTACTGGTGAGAACAAGCTCATGGGTGAGTTCCTTATCAACGCTCAGGGTGAGGACGTAGTTGCAGGTGTTCGTACACCTATGCCAATCGCTCAGATGGAGCAGGAATTCCCTGAGGCTTATGCAGAGTTCATCAAGGTTTGTGAGACTTTAGAGAATCACTACCATGACATGCAGGATATGGAGTTCACAGTAGAGAACAAGAAGCTCTACATGCTTCAGTGCCGTAACGGTAAGAGAACAGCTCCTGCTGCTCTTAAGATCGCTTGCGACCTTGTTGACGAGGGACACAAGACTCCTGAAGAGGCAGTTGCAATGATCGATCCTCGTAACCTTGATACACTTCTTCACCCTCAGTTCGACGCTGCTGCACTTAAGGCTGCTACTCCTCTTGGAAAGGGTCTTGGCGCATCACCCGGAGCTGCTTGCGGTAAGGTTGTATTCACAGCTGATGACGCTGTAGCTTGGGCTGAGAGAGGCGAGAAGGTTGTTCTTGTTCGTCTTGAGACATCACCTGAGGACATCACAGGTATGAAGGCTGCTCAGGGTATCCTTACAGTTCGTGGTGGTATGACATCACACGCTGCCGTAGTTGCTCGTGGTATGGGTGAGTGCTGCGTATCAGGTTGTGGCGACATCAACATGGACGAGGAGAACAAGAAGTTCACTCTTGCAGGAAAAGAGTTCCACGAGGGAGATTACATCTCAATCGATGGTACAACAGGTAACATTTACGATGGTCAGATCGCAACAGTTGATGCTAAGATCGCCGGCGAGTTCGGACGTATCATGGCATGGGCTGATGAGTTCAGAAGACTTAAGGTTCGTACAAACGCTGATACACCTGCTGATGCTAAGAAGGCTAGAGAGCTTGGTGCTGAGGGTATCGGTCTTTGCCGTACAGAGCACATGTTCTTCGAGGAAGACAGAATTGCTGCATTCCGTGAGATGATCTGCTCAGATACAGTAGAAGAGAGAGAAGCTGCTCTTGAGAAGATCCTTCCTTATCAGCA
The DNA here is from genome assembly GCF_000424525.1 of Butyrivibrio sp. FCS006. Taxonomy (NCBI): domain Bacteria; kingdom Bacillati; phylum Bacillota; class Clostridia; order Lachnospirales; family Lachnospiraceae; genus Butyrivibrio; species Butyrivibrio sp. FCS006. The sequence continues at coordinate 686,839 of NZ_KE384204.1, forward strand.
GAACGACTTCAAGCAGCTCTATGAGGCTCTTGAGGGATGCCCTGTTACAATCAGATTCCTTGATCCACCTCTTCACGAGTTCGTTCCTACAACTGAGGACGAGATCAAGAAGCTTGCTGACGCTAAGGGCAAGAGCGTAGACGAAATCAAGGCTATCATCAATTCTCTTCACGAGTTCAACCCTATGATGGGTCACAGAGGATGTCGTCTTGCAGTTACATATCCTGAGATCGCTAAGATGCAGACAAAGGCTGTTATCCGTGCTGCTCTTGAAGTACAGAAGGCTCACTCAGACTGGAACGTTAAGCCTGAGATAATGATCCCTCTTGTATGCGAAGTTAAGGAGCTTAAGTATGTTAAGCAGATAGTAGTAGAGACAGCTGATGCTGAGATCGCTGCTGCAGGTGCTAAGCTTGACTACGAAGTTGGTACAATGATCGAGATCCCAAGAGCTGCTCTTACAGCTGATGAGATCGCTAAGGAAGCTGATTTCTTCTGCTTCGGTACAAACGACCTTACACAGATGACATTCGGATTCTCACGTGATGACGCTGGTAAGTTCCTCAATGCATACTATGACACCAAGATCTTTGAGAACGATCCATTTGCTAAGCTTGACCAGACAGGTGTTGGTAAGCTCATGGAGATGTCACTCAAGCTCGGTAAGCCTGTAAATCCTTCACTTCATGTAGGTATCTGCGGAGAGCACGGTGGAGATCCTTCATCAGTTGAGTTCTGCCACAAGATCGGACTTGACTATGTATCATGCTCACCTTTCCGTGTTCCTGTTGCAAGACTTGCTGCTGCTCAGGCTGCTATCGCTGAGAAGGCTGAGAAGAAGTGCGACAAGTGTGGTGCAGACACAAAGTCTTTCGTAGATGACGAGACAAAGGCTAAGCTTGAAGAGGCTGCAAAGAAGGCTGAGGAGATCGCTAAGGAGCTCGCTGAGCAGTCAGCTGAGGTTGCCAAGGCTGGTCTTGAGGGTCTTAAGGCAGGCGTTGATGCTGCAGTTAAGGCTTACAAAGAGGCTAGAAACAAATAATTGATCATTAAATGATCTTTAGAGAACCATCCAATACGGGTGGTTCTCTTTTTTGTGATAAAATAGGGGATGTTGGAGGTTTAAAATGCGAGGAATAGACTTACATACACATTCAAACTGTTCAGATGGAACCTTTTCGGTAAAAGAGCTTATGGACTATGCCCATGAGAAGAACCTTTCCGCCATTGCCCTTACCGACCATGACACGGTTGATGGCCTTGATGAGGGAGCTTTATATGTAAAAGAGAATTATCCTGATATGGAGTTTGTCCCGGGAATTGAGTTTTCTACTGTGGAAGAGGGGAAAGACGTTCATATTGTCGGACTCTATATAGATCATCACAACACTGAATTTACCGGTAAGCTGCAGCAATTCATTGACTCAAGAACAGAGAGAAACAAGAAGATGTGCAAAAAGCTATCTGAGGAGGCCGGCATTCCAATATCCTACGAGGAGCTTGTCAGCTCTTTTCCCGGTGCTGTTCTCACAAGAGCCCATTATGCCAAATTCATGGTGGACAGGGGATATGCCAGGAACAGAAACGAGGTATTTGATAAATACATAGGAGATAACTGCCCATACTACGTTGAAAGAGAAAAGATATCACCGGAGGAAGCCATTGGCTATGTGCTTGAAGCCGGTGGAGTACCTATTCTGGCACACCCCATACTGTATCATATGAGCGACAGAAAACTTGATGCTCTGGTGTCAAGGCTAAAAGACGCCGGGCTTAAGGGAATAGAGGCCATCTACTCAACCTACAGTCCCTCAGAAGAGAGGCAGATAAAAGAACTGGCAGCTAAGTACAACCTTGCTGTGAGCGGAGGCTCTGACTTCCATGGAGCCAATAAACCAAAGATTGATCTGGGGACGGGAATGGGCAAATTATTCCTGCCGGAGGACCTTCTGGGCCCCATAAAAGAGATGTCTCTTTTTTATGGTGAAACTGCACAATTTTGACCAATTTTAATTTGTCAGAATACTGTATGAATTGTAGCCCGTGAATTATATAATGATTGATGTACTCTAAATATTTCTTAGGAGGAAAGTGTATGAAAAGACAAAGGGTTTTAAAAAGTGTATTATCAGTTCTACTTGCATTGGCAATGGTATTAGCCACAAGAGCTACAGCTTTGACAGCTTTTGCTTACAATCCTGTAGCAGAGGTCAAGACAATTGCCGATGTTCCTGCCGATCTTTCCGGCAAGACAATCATTCTTCATTCCAATGATGTTCACGGAGCTATCGGACGTTATGCTTATATAGCATCTGTTAAGCAGAACTTCCAGAAGAGGGGAGCTGAAGTTATTCTGGTTGATTCCGGAGACTTCTCTCAGGGAACTTCTTATGTAGCTCAGTCAAAGGGAGCTGATGCTGTTACTTCAATGAATGCAGCGGGATATGACATAATTACTATCGGTAATCATGAATTTGACTACGGCCAGACTCAGCTGCGCGCAAATATTGCAGTGGGTAAGTTTAAGACAGTCTGCGCTAACATTCTTGATGCAAATGGCAATCCTATTTTTGATCCCAATACCATGTATACAACAAAGTCAGGTCTTAAGCTTGGATTCTTTGGTGTAAATACACCCGAGACACAGACTAAGTCCAATCCTGTATTTATTAAGGGACTTACATTCCTTTCAAAGGGCGATCTGTATGCCTGTGGACAGAAGCAGGTAGATGAGCTCAAGGCACAGGGTGCTGATCTTGTTATCTGCCTTGCTCACCTTGGAGTTGATAAAGAAGCTGCAAGAGAAGGTATCAGCAGCGATATCTTCTATGATCATGTAAAGGGTATAGATTTTCTTTTTGATGGACATTCACACACAGTTATGAGTGCTGAAGGCAAGGAACAGATGGAATCTACAGGAACTAAGCTTGAGACCATCGGCGTTCTTGTTATCGATGATGCTACAAAGAAGATTGAAAACAGCTATGTCCTTAGTCTTGACGGACTTCAGAAGGAAGTAGTAGCAGATGCGATCACAACAAACATTATCAAAAGAATAAACGCTGAGTATGATGTTGTATTTGCTAAGAGCGAGGTTAATCTTAACGGTGAGAAAGCACCCGGAAACAGAACTCAGGAGACCAACATGGGCGACCTTGTATCAGAGGCAATGCTCTGGACAGTTACAAAGGATGCAGGCTCAATATCTGTTGACCCTTCCCATGCGGTAGCAATTACAAACGGTGGTGGACTTAGAGCGCCAATTAAGGCCGGAGATGTTACCAAGAAAGACGTCAACACGGTTCTTCCTTTCGGCAATACAGTTACTGTTGTATATGTAACAGGTGAGCAGCTTCTTGAGGCTCTTGAGGCTTCAACCTTCTGTACACCGGATCCCGTTGGTGGCTACCCTCAGACAACAGGAATTAAATTTACCATCAATACCGGCAAGTCATATGCAGCAGGCCCGGCATATCCTGCATCAACTTATCATAAGCCTGCAAGCATTAACAGGGTAACAATTGAGAGTATTAATGATCAGCCTTTCTCTAAGACAGATACATATGCTGTAGTTACAAACAACTTCATCTCTGATGGTGGAGATACCTATTATGGTTTCTCACAGGCAACAGAGAAGTTTGACACAGGTATTCCTCTTGACGAGGCAGTTATGGCATACATAACAGAAGAACTTCATGGAAATATAGGAAGTAAGTATGCTGAGCCTCGCGGAGATCAGACAATTAAGTAATTCAACAAAAATTAAGCCTGCCATGCAGATTGCGTGGCAGGCTTCTTTTCATATACGATCAATATTAAAGGTGCTGATCTCTCTTAACCTTATCGTACTGCTTGTTGAGCCATGGATAGATAGCTGCTGTGAGCTTCATATCAAGGTTGAAGATATAGACAGTGAAGGTCAGGGCGAAGAGAGCAGCGATAACGATCACTATTACTTTTATAACATGCAAAAATGTTGCCATTTCTTTTTCTCCTTGTGTTATAGATTTAAGTGAAATTCCATTACCAGCTCTTTTCATCCGGAAGAACTTCAAGTGATGGATCAATCGGCTCCTCGTTAAATACTGTCCTCATGAAGGAGTTGATCTGATCACGAACGCCCTGGCGGGAGATGATACGTGGATCGAAGAGGTCGTGGGATACCCAGACAAGAGGGATACCCTTTTCACGGGCCTTTTCTTCGAAGAGACCATGCATTCCATCGAGGGCCTTGCAGCTCATGTGCTCCCAGAGGATAACCATGTCTGCGTTGAACATCTCAACAAACTCCCAGAGCTCATCAAGAAGAACCTTGTAACCGCCGTGGGTTCTGTTTCTCATGATCATGTTCTCAGTAAGCCATGCCATATCGTAGATGGCCTGTTCTCTGTTCTCGGGAGTGTCCTCGGTGACAAGCTTCTTGGTGGATACCATTGAAAGCATATCTGTAAGAGGAACAATACCCCAGCAGTTAAGGAGCCATACCAGGAAGTCCATGTAGTAGTGGGACTGAACGCCCCAAACGATAGCACGGTGTCTGTATTCCTTGGCTGCCATTTTCTTTTTTGCATAAGCCTGACGAGCAAGTTTGGTTATCTTTTTATCTGCCTTCTCGAAGGCTGCAACTCTTCCGCAGATGGCCATGTAGTTGGTCTCTGTGTAGAGAGCAAGGTTTGAACCAAATACCTGAGGGTAAGGAGTACGGTTCATTTCAAGCCACTCCTGACGGCACTCGGTTGCGTAGTTAACACGCTTTGCACACTCAAAGTATGCCTTCCAGTCCCATTTAACGCCGGTGTGCTTCTCGATGAAGGCGATGGCGTTTCTGATCTCCTGAGCAGCATATTCCTGAACGTCATCCTCTCTGTGACGAAGAGGAGCAGCAAGCTGGAATACAGGGATTCCATTCTCCTTCTCAAGACGCTGGGAGATTACACCGTTACCAAGAAGTGAACCGTCGCAGGTTGTGTTGCATTGGATAGCGCATGCACCAAGGATCGGAGCATCATCGTCTATGGAAACACCTGCCTCAGCCTCGGGCATGGGGCATACGTCTCCGGCAAGACCGTATTCCTGAGCCACATCAATGTAGTGGCAGGCAGCGTACTGATTAAGGAGAACCGATACATAGGTGGAAGGAGTTTCTCTTGAGAGACATTTAAGAGTGGGGAAGCCCATCATTACAGCTGTCATCTCGTTTTCGTCAACAAGAACCACCTTATCTGAAAACTTCTTGTCATTGCCGATCCTGCGATCACCCCTAAAGAGTGAGTCAAGGAGCTTGGCTACGTCGTCGATAACAAGGTCCTGCTCCTCGTGACAGATACGCAGGTACTCACCTCTAAGACCCTGTGTATGTCTGTCTACCATCATGGGAACAGCCAGATAGTTGGCCATCCAGCGATATCTGAACATGGCCTTTACATTTCTTGGCTTCATGACGAACTTACCAAGAGTCATCATGATTTTAAGCCATCTTGAATAGTCGTACATTGTGTCCGCAAGTCCGCGCCATTCACGTCTTTTCCTGACCAGGGACCCCTCTTTATAAAAATCACCGAGCCTGTCGGCGCCAATCTCTTTAGCCATTTGCATCACCTCGCTGAATCTTTTTAATCTCTATGCTCTCGACGAAGGCCTGTACTCTGGTGGTCATCTGTCCGGATACACCAATGCTGTAAGGTCTGTCAACCGAAAGAACAGGATAGCCGTACTTATTTCTGAGGATAGTTGAACCCATCATCTTTTCATAAGCCCATGGGTCGCAGAATTTCATCTGCTGGTAGATAATGCCGTCGGCTTTGTATTCTTTGGCAAGCTCATCCACGTAGATCCTGCGGTGATCCATTTTGTCAGTGTTCATGTAGCGAGGGCATTCACCTCTGTTCATATAAGCTCTGCAGATCTGAGTAAGAGGATCTTCCTCATCGTTTAAAATGATAGGATTTCTGCCCGGAAGAGAGCCGTAGCAGAAGCGGTCGGCACATACATAGGCGCCGGCGTCCTCAATGAGCTTAACAAAGTCTGTGTCGTCAACTTCAGAGCCTACAACAAGTACCCTTGCCCTGAAAGCATTCTTCTCATCAGGCTCGCGGGTCTTTAATTCCTCTAAAGTCTCTTCGAGCTTATCCAGTAAAAGATATTTAGGAGCAACATAGGTTGCCAGAGTGATCACATTAAATTCATAGCCGGTGATACGTGGATTTTCTTCCTTCCTGAAATCACCGATTGCGCGGATCAGCTCGCATACGCGGTTGTGATCTGCTACGGCTTTCCTGATAGCCTCATCGGAAATATCGATGCCGTATTTCTCGCTAAGCGGCTTTAAAATATGGTTTCTGCACTGAACTACATAGAGATTAAGACCGTTGTCGTCGGCCTTCATGGGAATCTCCATATACTCGAAAAAGAACTTGTCCTTACCCTTGCCAAGAGTATTTAAAAGTTCCATATTCTCTATGCAGCGGTTCATCATAGAGCAGCCGTCGGGAGTGATTATTGCGTCAGCAAAATTATAGCCTCCTTCAATAGCACGCTCTAAAAGAGCACGGCTGTATTCGCATAGAAAACTTGTCATGTAGTAAGTGGAGATGTCCAAGGATCCTGTCCTTGGTGCACGGAGACGTGCGGAAAAACACCCCGGAAGATTTAGTAGCGGCTCGGGAGTGTTTTCGCAGGCGTAGGCAACACAAATATTGCCATCTGCCTGTGCTTTTTGAACCAGCTCATTGTTTGCCTCAAGGAGCAGATTCTCGAAGAAAATCAGATGTTTTAAGTCTTTCACTATTTCCCCTACCTTCTTATTAATTATTTATAAAATAAGTCTAATAGAATAGGGAAAATATGTCAATTAATAGTGCATTTGCACGATATATTGATTTATAATATAAGGTAGTATCGATAACTGGACCGTCTTGAGGTATCTATGGCAAATTTAAGTTACGAAAGTACTGCTTCAAGTTCATATTCGGGACTGGATGTCTTTAGTGGAAACTCCTATGAGAATGAATTAAAGCTCTGTCAGGAGATGGGAGCCGATGTACAAAAGCTTAAGTCCCTTCATTTCAATACACTTCAGCTTTCGGAGATAAGAAAAGGCTTGTCCGATAAGCTCGACGTAAGCAAATACATGGATCCAAATCTTTCATGGGGTGCCATGGAGGAGATACGCCTTGAGATGTATCAGGGCATAGATATGTCTTCTTACAGAGAGCAGGGCTTTGATACAACTCAGCTTTCGCAGATAAGAGAGGGCCTTGTCGCCGGAATCGATGTTACTCCCTATGCCAAAAAAGTATATTTTGCTGACCAGATGCGTGAGATCAGACGCGGTCTGACAAAGGGAAGCGAAGTTCCCATCATTTTCTATCAGGATCCTGCCTTTGATGCGCTTCAGATGAGAGAGATCAGAAAAGGTCTCCAGGCGGGTATTGATATATCTCATTATGCCCATGTGACCATGCCATATCTGAAGATGAGAGCCATAAGAACGAGCGCTGAGGATGGCCTTGTTTTTGAACAGAAGGATATCGACAGATACAATGCCGGCATTCTGAATCAGATGCACAAGGCATATTTGGACAAGGTTGATATCTCAAAATATATCGCCCGGAAATTTGATGCAGAACAGCTTGAAGAGGTGAGAATCGCCATAAAGAAAGGCCTTCCCATCGATAAATACATCACTGATGATATGAGAGGCGATACCATCAGAGAAATCAGGATCGGCCTTGAAAACGGCGTTGATGTTAAGCAATATGCAGATGTTGCATACGGCTGGCAACAGATGTATGAGATGCGTATCGGTCTTGAGCATCAGTTAGACATAAAGCCGTATTGCAAGCCTTTATATCAGGCTGATCAGATGAGAGAGATAAGACTTGGTCTTGAGGAGAGCCTTGATGTATCCAAGTTCTCATCTCTGATGTACACGGCAAGAGATATGCGCCGCATACGTCAGAGTATGCTTGCTGAAAATATAGGTGGCAAAAAAGGCGAAAGCATTGATCAGAAAGCTGAAACTTCACCTGTATCTCCCAGCAGAATAACCGGTGAAGACGCCTTTGTTAATGATATGCTTGAGCACCGTGACACCTACCTCAACTTTGAGGAGGGTAACATGATGTGCTTCCTTACTTTGCCTGAAAGAATGGATGGCAGAAAATATACTGAGGAGATTATCTTTAAGTTCCTTGAAAAAGCCAAGGTTATCTATGGCGTAGACAAGGAAGCGGTAAAGAAAATAGGCCGTGAAGGTAAGCCGGTCATAAGAGCTTTAGTAGCTGCAGGAATGGAGGTTGTCAACGGACGTAACGGATACTACGAGTACTTCTTTGATACTTCCGAGGAACTTGAGCCGGAGCTTCTTAAGGACGGAACCTGTGACCTTGATAAGATGAAATGTCTGCAGCCTGTAAAGGTTGGAGATAAGATAGCTGAATACCACAAAGCCACCAAGGGAACTGACGGATACGATGTATTCGGCAATTACATAAAGGCAATTCCGGGAAAAGAGATACCAATCCTCAAAGGTACCGGCTTTATGATCATGAACGACAGAATAAGTTATGTCGCAACTTATACCGGAGCTATACGTATGGTAGAAGGAAAAGTTGAGATAACCAAGCTCATGGTGGTTCAGGAAGTAAAGATAACGGACAAGAAGATCAAGTATGACGGTACAGTCTTTGTAGTCGGAGATGTCTTTTCTGGAAGTGAGATAGAGGCAACGGGAGATGTGATCGTAGGTGGACATCTTGAGAGCTCAACTGTTGTTTCCGGCGGAGAAGTTGTCATAAAGGGCGGAGTGACCTGTCCGATTCGAGGCGGAATCACTGCAAAGGGCGATGTATGTGCCAAGTATTTTGAAGGCGCTACAATCAGCGGAGAGAATATTTCCGCCAACTACTTCATCAACTGTAAGGTTGAAGCAAGAGGCTATGTAAAGACCTACGGAAGAGTCGGCATGATCTACGGCGGAACCATTAACTGTATTTACGGAATAGAAGCAGCATCCGTGGGTAATAAGTCAGGAGCCAGAACCATCATCAACCTTGGTGTAAACTCCGGTATCCTTTCAAAATACAATAATGCTCAGAAGAGTATAGTCAGAGAAGTTGAGCAGCTGGAGACTTTGAACACCGAGAAGGAGAGGCTAAAGGAACTCGGAGCCGGAAACCGTGAGCTTATGCAGTGGAAGGTCAAGATAAATGCAGCCGTAGCTTCCAAAGAGACCAGGATAAGAGAGCTGAAGGCTGAGATAGCATCTCTTGAAGAGGAGATAAACAAGAGTAACGGAGCAAGCGCTGTTATCACTGAGATGGCCTATGCAAATACCATATTTGTCATCTCGGGTGTTATCTACAGGCTTGAGAGCGACAGAAAAACTTATGACAAGATGATATTCAAGGCGGATGCCAAGAAAGAAAATATTATAGTTTTATAAGGCCGATTGTAAAAAACGTACTGCCGCAGGTGACTGTGGCAGTATTTTTTGTGAAAAAGAGCGATTGTTTAGGACTTGATTGTATGTTAAGTTTGGATTATAATTTTTGAGACTTTAACACATCACAGTAATGGAGGCAACATATGGCACAGCTTTGGGGTGGAAGATTTACAGGCAGCATCAATGAACTGGCGTGGACTTTCAACGCATCAATTACCTTCGATCAGAGATTCTTGGAGGTGGACGTAAGAGGAAGCAAGGCTCATGCCACTATGCTTGCCAAGCAGGGAATAATATCGGAAGAGGAGAAAGATGCCATTATTTGCGGACTTGATGCAATCCTTTCCGATGTCAGAGATGGTAAACTTGAGATAACAGATAAGTATGAGGATATCCATAGCTTTTTGGAGGCTAACCTGATCGACAGGATTGGCGATGCCGGCAAGAAGGTACACACAGGAAGAAGCCGTAATGATCAGGTGGCTCTTGATATGAGGCTTTACTGCAGAGGTGAGGTCGAGAATACAGCCAATCTTCTGGAAGAGCTACTTAAGTGCCTCAGCAGTATCATGAAGGATAACCTCGAGACTTATATGCCGGGATTTACTCATCTTCAGAAGGCACAGCCCGTAACACTTGCGCACCATCTCGGTGCATATTTTGAGATGTTTAAAAGAGACCTTCTTCGCATGAAGGATATCTATAAGAGAATGAACTACTGTCCGCTTGGAGCCGGAGCTCTTGCAGGAACAACATATCCTTTGGACAGGGATTATGTTGCAGAGCTTCTTGATTTTGAGGGACCTACCCTTAACAGTATGGATTCCGTATCGGACAGGGATTACCTGATAGAGTATATGTCAGCTCTTTCAACAATAATGATGCACTTATCAAGGCTTTCCGAGGAAATCATCATCTGGAACTCCAACGAGTACAGATTTGTGGAGATAGATGATGCCTACTCGACAGGAAGCAGCATCATGCCACAGAAAAAGAACCCTGATATCGCAGAGCTTGTAAGAGGTAAGACCGGAAGAGTATACGGCGATCTTATGAGCCTTCTTACCACAATGAAGGGAATACCACTTGCTTATAACAAGGATATGCAGGAGGACAAAGAGGCAGCTTTTGATGCCATGGATACAGTAAGAAACTGCCTTACACTCTTTACCGATATGCTTGCAACTCTGAAGTTCAACAAGGACAACATGGAAAAGAGTGCAACAAAGGGCTTTACCAATGCAACAGATGCGGCAGACTATCTTGTAAACAAGGGAATGCCATTCAGAGATGCACATTCGGTCATCGGAAGACTGGTTCTTGCCTGCATCGACAAGGGATGTGCAATTGATGATCTGTCTCTTTCAGAGCTTAAGGAGTTCTCAGAGCTCTTTGATGAGGATATATTTGATGCAATTTCTCTTAAGACCTGTGTCGAAAAGAGACTTACAGTCGGAGCACCAAGCCCTGATGTTATGAAAAAAGTAATTGAAGCGAACGATGAATTTCTGTCATCTTTTAGCTTTAAATAAAAAGAAAAAAGGAATATGAGAGGAGTAACTATTATGAGCGACAAGTTAAAAGTAGCGGTTCTTGGCGGAACCGGAATGGTTGGACAGAGGTTTATCTCAATTATTGAGAATCACCCTTGGTTTGAGGTTACTACAATTGCAGCAAGCCCTCGCAGCGCCGGCAAGACCTATGAAGAGTCAGTTGGTTCAAGATGGAAAATGGAAACACCCATGCCTGATTCTGTAAAGAACATCGTTATCAAGGATGTCACAGATGTTAAGGCTGTTTCTGAGGACGTTGATTTTGTTCTTTCAGCTGTAAACATGTCTAAGGACGAGATCAAGGCTATCGAGGAAGAGTACGCTAAGACTGAGACACCTGTAGTATCAAACAACTCAGCTCACAGATGGACTCCTGACGTACCTATGATCATTCCTGAGATCAACCCTGAGCACATGGATGTTATCGAGTTCCAGAAAAAGAGACTTGGAACATCAAAGGGCTTTATCGCAGTTAAGCCCAACTGCTCAATCCAGAGCTACACACCCGCTCTTACAGCATGGAAGGAGTTTGAGCCCTATGAGGTAGTTGCTACAACCTATCAGGCTATTTCAGGTGCAGGCAAGAACTTTGAGGAGTGGCCCGAGATGGTAGGAAACGTAATTCCTTTCATTTCAGGTGAGGAAGAGAAGTCAGAGAAAGAGCCTCTTCGTATCTGGGGTAAGGTAGAGAACGGCGTTATTGTACCTGCAGATGATGTAAAGATCACATGCCAGTGCATCAGAATCCCTGTCCTTTACGGTCACACAGCTGCAGCTTTCGTTAAATTCAAAAAGAATCCTACCAAGGAGCAGCTCATCGAGAAGCTTGAGAGCTTTAAGGGACTTCCTCAGGAGCTTGGTCTTCCAAGTGCTCCCAAGCAGTTTATCCAGTATATGCAGGAAGACAACAGACCTCAGATCACTCTTGACGTTAACTATGAGAACGGTATGGGAGTAAGCATCGGAAGAATTCGTGAGGATTCTATCTACGATTGGAAGTTTGTAGGTCTTTCACACAACACACTGCGTGGAGCAGCAGGCGGTGCAGTAGAGTGTGCAGAGCTTCTTATGGCCAGCGGATATATCAACAAAAAATAATTCATGTAAAGTGAACGTTATGGAAGAGATAAGAAAAATCGATCTGGCGTTTTTAAACAGATACTACGACAGTGGGCGCTCCAACATTCTTGTGGTTTACGGCCACAGGAATGTGGAGCAGAACTCGCTGCTCTTTAAATTCATCGAGAACAGAAGAAGTGTCTTTTACACGGCAAGGAGTGTCTCGAGCAGGGAGCAGATAAAGCTCTGGGAAAAAGAGCTGATGGAAACAAAGAGCAGCCTTTCAGAGAATCCCACCTACACAGAGATATTTGATCTTGCTATAGGAAGCGCGGGGAGAAACCCCGTGATCTTCGTCATTAAGAATTTCGAGTACATAATCAAATCATCGGATAGCTTTATGAAGGAGCTGGTAGGCTTTGTTGAGAAGAACGGCAAGTACAGACAGATCCTTGTTCTTCTTGTAAGCAGCGATGTGTCATGGGTTGAGAACAACATGGTACAGAGCCTTGGCTCTTTGTCCACATCCCTTGCGGGATTCAGGAAGATAAAGCCCCTTCCGTTTTCGGAGATGAGAAGCTACTTCAAGAACATGCCCTACAGGGATGCGGTGCTTACATACTCTGTTTTGGGCGGACAGACACTCCTTTGGAGATACTTTGATGATTCCCTTTCTTTTAAGGAGAATGTGTGCAAGAACATTCTTGATCCGGGATCATTTCTTTACGGGGAGGCACTTCGCCTAACCGAATACAGCTTAAGAGAGACATCCGTCTATCATACCCTGCTTTCGGAGATGGCAAAGGGCGCCAATAAGCTCAATGACATTTATCATGCAACAGGCTTTTCAAGAGCCAAGATTTCAGTTTATCTAAAGACCCTTATCCATCATGATTTTGCTTATAAGGCATACTCGTTCGGAAATGCCGGAAGAGAAAATGTTATGAAGGGTGTCTATAAGATTTTGGACCCTCTGCTGGACTTTTACTTCAGGTTTATATTCCCGAATGAGAGCAGTTTATTACAGATGCCTGCTGACAAATTTTATGATATATTTATATCTGCAGGAATTCAAAATTATGCCGGTGAGCACTTTAAGAGCGTCTGCCGTGAGTACATTCTAAGGCTCGAGGAGAGAGGTCTTTTCCCCTTTGAGATCGGTGATGAGGGCGAGTGGATAGGCAAGGAAGGAACCATTGACATAATAGCTCAGAGTGATATGGGAGATACTGCCTTAGGGCTTTGTTCGTGGCAGAAACAGATAACCCATGCAGATCTTGATCAGCTTGAATACTGCGCAAAAAAAGCAAGACTTGAGGGAGATGTTATCTATCTCTTTTCCACAGCAGGCTTTGATGACTGGATCGTTGATGCGTCTCTAAAGCCCGGCAGTAAGCTTAGGCTGATAGGGATAGATGAGCTGACGAATGGCTAATAAATCTGTATATATTGCTGAGAAAAACAGCGTGGCACAGGCTTTTGCCGGTGCACTTAAAAAGAATTTTTCCAGGAGAGACGGTTACCTGGAGTCCGATGATGCTATTGTTACATGGTGCGTCGGACATCTGGTAACCATGAGCTATCCTGAGGTCTATGATGAGAAATTTGCAAAGTGGTCTTTTGACACACTTCCGTTTATTCCGGAAAACTATAGATACGAAGTTATAAGGAATGTCTCAAAACAGTTCAACATAGTAAAAGGCTTACTCAATAGAGATGATGTGGATACGATTTATATATGCACCGACTCGGGAAGAGAGGGTGAATATATCTATCGTCTTGTTGACATGCAGGCAAATGTCAAGGGCAAGGTAAGAAAGCGCGTATGGATCGATTCCCAGACAGAAGAGGAGATTCTAAGAGGAATCAGAGAAGCTAAGGATGACAGCGAGTATGACAACCTGGGTGCTTCTGCTTTTCTGCGCGCCAAGGAAGATTACCTTATGGGTATCAACTTCTCAAGAGCTCTGACACTGCGCTACGCGTATTCCATCAAGAACTATTTAGGGCTTGATAAGTGCGTGATCAGCGTCGGCAGAGTTATGACCTGCGTTCTTGGTATCGTCGTAGACAGGGAGAGAGAGATCAGAAACTTCGTTAAGACTCCCTTCTACAGAGTGCTCGCAGGAGCGATGATAAATGGCAAGAAGTGCGATGCCGAGTGGAGAGTGACGCAGGATTCTCACTTTGACGGATCACCTGAACTGTACAGCGAAAAGGGCTTTAAGGCAAAAGAAGGTGCAGAGAAGTTGATCAGGGAAGTTGGCACGAGGGATAGAAGTGCCACAGTTGAAAAATGCGAGACCAAAAAGGAAGTCAAGAATCCTCCGCTTTTATATAACCTTGCGGAGCTTCAGAACGACTGCTCAAGACTATTTAAGATAAATCCCGATGAGACTCTGGCCATTGCACAGGAGCTCTACGAGAAAAAGCTTACGACCTACCCAAGAACCGATGCCAGAGTTATGTCCTCTGCCATTGCTAAGGTTATCGATCAGAACATAAAGGGCCTTACGGCCTATGAGCCATGCTCGGTATTTGCAAGAGCCATACTTCAGCATGAGTCCTATAAGGGTATCGCCAAGACGAGATATGTAAATGACAAGGCAATCACCGACCACTACGCTATTATTCCAACCGGACAGGGATTTTCGGCAATTTCGTCATTAAGTCCCACATCTGCCCTTGTTTATGAGATAATAGTAAGGAGATTTCTTGCAGTTTTTTATCCACCTGCAACTTATCAGAAAGTAGGACTGGAATTATCTCTGCCAAACCTTGATAATGAAGGCAAGAGAGAACACTTTTTTGCCAATTTCAAGATCCTTACCGGGAAGGGCTATCTTCACGTAATGGACTACTCCTTCTCCAAGAAGAAGGACAATAAGGAGAGCGAGGAAGATGCTCCTAAGGATGGCGAAGAGACAGAACAGACAGTAACGGATGAAGAACTTTTTGAATACCTAAAGAAGATTAAAAAGGGCGATGAGCTCCCCATAGAATCCTTTGAGATCAAGGAGGGAGAGACTTCTCCGCCCAAGAGATACAGCTCCGGAACTATTATCCTCACCATGGAAAATGCCGGACAGTTCATAGAAGATGAAGAGCTTCGTGCTCAGATAAAGGGTTCGGGAATCGGAACCAGTGCGACAAGAGCCGCTATCCTTACCAAGCTCTTTAATATAGGTTATCTAAACCTCAATAAAAAGACTCAGATCATAACTCCTACGCAGATGGGAGAGATGGTCTATGAGACTGTGCTCTGCTCAATGAAGCCCATGCTCAATCCGGCTCTTACTGCCAGCTGGGAGAAGGGACTTACGGGGGTTGCAGACGGCTCCATCTCTGAGCAGGAGTACCTTAATAAGCTCAACGATTTTGTAACAAAGCGCACCAATATGGTCAAACAAAACGACTACAGAAATGCCTTAAGATCCAGGTTCGATTATGTGGCACCGTTTTATAAGACCACGAAGGAAAAGAAGAATGGAAGAACACAAAAGAAGTAAAAAGAGAAGACCGGCAATCCTTTTTCTACTTGCAATATGTATGATACTTACTTCCATTAGGCCTTCTGCCATAGCTTATGCTGCTGATGAGCAAAAGAAGGTTAAGGTCGGCTATTTCGAGAATGAGATATTCCAGGAAGGAGCCGGAGAAGGCCGGGTCAGAAAAGGATACGCCTACGAGTACTACCAGAAGATCGCTGAATATACAGGATGGGAGTATGAGTATGTCTACGGAAGCTTTTCAGATCTTTACAGAAAGCTTTTGGCAGGGGATATAGACCTTTTGGCAGGCCTTGCTTACACACCGGAGAGAGAGGGCGTTATAGGTTATCCCAGAAACTCCATGGGAAGAGAAACCTACAACCTTGTTAAGCATGCTTTTGATGATTCCATAAATAATCTTCCTGCAACTCTGTCGGGCAAGAAGATCGGCGTTCAGGAAAGTGCCATTGTTGCGACTCTTAATGAGTTTTTGGAATCTCACAACATACTGGCTGATGTTGTGACCTTTAAATCAGCGGATGAGATGGTTGCAGCCTTTGACAACGAAGAGCTTGATGTTTATGTTGCTGAGAGTAACGGAACCTATAACAGAGAGAATGCAGAGCTTTTGTATGCCTTTGGAGCTACCGATTACTATCTGTGTGTAAATATAAACAGACAGGACCTGCTTAATGAACTCAATGAGGCTCAGGAACAGATCATGATCGAAGAGCCTAACTACATAAACGGTCTTAATATCAAGTATTATCCATCCAGCATCACCAGCAGGAGCTTTTCGGGTGCTGAAAAGAGGTGGCTTTCTGAGCATGACACCTTGAGAGTGGGTTATCTGAACAACTATATTCCATATTCTGATACCGATAAAGAGGGAAATGTCACAGGTCTGGTAAAAGACCTTATACCTGAGATGCTCAGGGAACTTGGAATAAGCACACTTTCTGTTGAGTATATCGGTTATGACAGCTATGATGATATGATCACCGCTATCGGAGAGCATCAGATTGAAACAGCATTCCCTGTTGGCGGAGGATTCTATTTTTCTGAGGAAAACAACATCTACCAGACTAATCCGGTTATAGCTTCAACCACAGCCATCGTTTATTCGGGAGAATACACAGAGTCCAAGCTCTCTACTTTTGCACTTAACAAGAACAACAGCATGCAGTATTACTTTGTTAAGAGCAATTTCCCCAATGCGCAGGTTACATTCTATGACTCCATAGAAGAAGCCTTGGATGCGGTTATTGAGGGCAAGGCCGGATGCACAACCTTAAACGGTATGCGCGTCAACAATATCCTTAAGAACCGCAAGTACAGAGAACTCTCGGTTAAGCAGCAGAGCAAAGTGGATGAGAGATGCTTTGGCGTTCATCTGGGACATGAGGGACTTTTAAAGCTTTTAAACAGGGGACTCAATGTAGTAGGAAACGACCAGATCCAGGATATGGCACTTAGATATTCCGGAGACCTCTACAAGTATGGCCTGAAGGACTCAATACTTGATAACATGTGGTTTGCGGTCCTGATCGTTTTTGTGATCTCTTCAATAATTGTTGCTTCCCTCATAAAAGAGGTAATCTCCAACAAGAGGAGAGCATCAGAGAGAGAAGCAGATGCAAAAGAGCTTCAGAAAAAGAATATCCAGCTTGGTATAGCTGTAAGAGAGGCAGAAGAAGCCAACAAGGCCAAGGATGTTTTCCTCTCATCCATGTCACATGATATAAGAACTCCGATGAACTCCATCCTTAGCATGAATGAGATGATCCTAAGGGAGAGTAAGGATGAGAATATTCTTGAGTATTCAGGACACATCTTATCCTCAGGTAAGACGCTTCTTGGAATTATCAACGATATTCTTGATTTCACCAAGATAGAAGCCGGCAAAATGGAAATCGTACCCATCGAGTACGAGATTTCTTCCGTGCTCAATGACCTTGTAAACATTGCAAAGGCCATGACGGAGGAAAAAGGTCTTTTGCTGGAGCTTAATATAGACAGTGGCCTTCCGAATTACCTAAGGGGTGATGAGATTAGGATCAAACAGGCTGTCACAAACCTTATTACCAATGCGGTTAAGTACACTAAAGAGGGAAGTGTGACCATAGGCCTTGGCTTTGCAAGGATGCCCGGCGATGACAAGAGTGTTCTTTTAAACTTCAGCGTAAAAGACACCGGAATAGGCATTAAGGAAGAGGAGATCAATAAGATCTTCGAAGCTTTTGAGAGACTTGATAAAAAGAAGAATCAGGGAGTAGAGGGAACAGGTCTTGGAATCACCATAACTCAGAAGCTCCTTAACCTCATGGGGTCAACTCTTGAAGTTGAAAGTGTGTACGGAGAGGGCTCGTCATTTAGCTTTACTCTTAAGCAGGAAGTACTTAAATGGGATGCTGTCGGTGATTTCGAAGCAGCCTTCAGAAAGTCAATCGTAGAGCGAAGCAAATATAAGGAGAAGTTTACGGCTCCTGATGCAAACGTTCTTGTGGTTGACGATACTCCGGTTAACCTTACAGTATTTAAGAACCTCTTAAAGCACACCAAGCTTCGTATTGATGAAGCAATCAGTGCCGATGAGTGCATTGAGAGAGCATCAAGAAAGAAGTATGACCTTATCTTCCTTGATCACATGATGCCTCATAAGGACGGCATCGAAGCCCTTAAGGAATTAAAGGCCATGAAGGACAATCCCAATATTGAGACACCGATCGTATGCCTTACAGCCAATGCAATTGCCGGAATGAGAGAGGTTTATATCTCTGCGGGATTTGATGATTATCTGGCTAAGCCTATAAATCCGTTAGCTTTGGAGAATATGATCATCAAGTACCTTCCAAATGACAAGATCTGTCCTGTATCCAAAGAAGGAAATGTTCCTCAGAAGACGGATGAGATACCAATGGCGCTCTATGAGCTTGAGGGACTTAACGTATTTATAGGAATAAAGCACTGCGGAGATAAGTCCTCATATCTTGAGACCCTTCGCACCTACAAAGACTCAGCACCTCAGACCATTGCTGATATTGAATCCTACTGGGAAAAGAGAGATATCCTGAATCTGACTACCATGGTTCACGGTATAAAGAGTTCTTCAAGGATCATCGGTGCTTCCGAGCTCGCCGACCTTGCTGAGAAGCTTGAAAAGGCAGGAAGAGTCGGTGATGAGGAGACTTTGTTTGACGGTCTGAGTGACCTGATGCTTCTCTACAGAGATCTTACCAATAGGATAGTTGTTCCCGATGAGAAGCCTGTAAGCGAAGACGGAAGAAGAGTTCTGGATAGAAATGAACTTAAAAGTATCTATGTGAGCCTTAGGTCTCACCTTGATAACGGCCATTACAAAGAAGTGGAGAGCATCGGAGAGCTTTTGAAAAACTCCGCTGTTCCCGAAGATGAGAGAGATAGGGTAGAGAATATTATTGAGGTTATTTCAGCCTACGACTACGACGATGTGTACAAATTCATCTGAGAGTAAAATAAATGTTAAATTTCTATCATATCTGTTGAAAAGTACCGCGAATTATGCAAAAATATGTATTGGCACGGCTTAAAAGTGTACAAAACGTGAGTGAGTAATGCAAATTACTTTACAATACGAAAGGAGATTTTCACATGATTTACTCAACAGAGGTAAAAAACATGTGCCCTGTAACACAAGGGGTACACCATGGCGCAGCTCCCATTCCGGAAGAGGCAAAGTGGGTTAAGTCAAAAGAAATAAAGGACATTTCAGGCTATACACATGGTATTGGCTGGTGTGCTCCACAGCAGGGTTGCTGCAAGCTTTCCTTAAATGTTAAGGATGGAATCATTCAGGAGGCTCTTGTTGAGACTATCGGATGTTCCGGAATGACACATTCAGCAGCTATGGCTTCTGAGATCCTTCCAGGACTTACAGTTCTCGAGGCTCTTAACACAGACCTTGTTTGTGATGCTATCAACACAGCTATGAGAGAGCTCTTCCTTCAGATCGTTTACGGAAGAACACAGTCTGCATTCTCTGAGGACGGACTTCAGATCGGTGCAGGTCTTGAGGATCTTGGTAAGGGTAACCGTTCAATGGTTGGTACAACTTACGGAACACTTGAGAAGGGACCTCGTTACCTCGAGCTTACAGACGGATATATCACAGATATCGCTCTTGATGAGAACGATGAGATTATCGGATACAAGTATGTTAACTTTGGTAAGATGATGGACTTCATCAAGGCCGGTGATGATGCTAACACAGCTCTTGAGAAGGCTAAGGGACAGTATGGTCGTGTAAACGATGCAGTTAGATGCATCGATCCCAGACATGAATAATAGGTAAGGAGGAATAATAATAATGGCTTTATTTGAATCATATGAAAGAAGAGAGCCCCAGATCCTGGCTTGCCTTAAGGAGTATGGGATTTCTTCCATCGAAGAATGTAAAGAGATTACAATGGCAGCTGGCATTGACGTGTACAGCCTCATCGAGGGCATTCAACCTATCTGCTTTGAGAACGCAAAGTGGGCTTACACAGTAGGTGCAGCTATCGCAATCAAGAAGAACTGCCGCAAGGCTGCTGATGCAGCTGCAGCAATCGGTATCGGACTTCAGGCTTTCTGCATTCCCGGATCAGTTGCTGACCGCCGTAAGGTAGGTCTTGGACATGGTAACCTTGGTAAGATGCTTCTTGAAGAGGATACAGAGTGTTTCGCATTCCTTGCCGGTCACGAGTCATTCGCAGCAGCTGAGGGTGCTATCGGTATCGCAGAGAAGGCTAACAAGGTTCGTCAGAAACCTCTTAGAGTTATCCTTAACGGTCTTGGAAAAGACGCTGCTCAGATCATTTCACGTATCAACGGCTTCACATATGTAGAGACAGAGTATGACTACTACACAGGTGAGGTTAAGGAAGTATTCAGAAAGTGCTACTCAAAGGATGCAAATTCACCTCGTGCAAAGGTTAACTGCTACGGCGCTAACGATGTACAGGAAGGTGTTGCTATCATGTGGAAGGAGAACGTTGATGTATCTATCACAGGTAACTCAACCAATCCTACAAGATTCCAGCATCCTGTTGCAGGTACTTACAAGAAGGAGCGTACTGAGGCTGGTAAGAAGTACTTCTCAGTTGCTTCAGGCGGTGGTACAGGACGTACACTTCACCCTGATAACATGGCTGCAGGCCCAGCTTCTTATGGTATGACAGATACTATGGGACGTATGCACTCAGATGCTCAGTTCGCAGGTTCTTCATCAGTTCCTGCTCACGTTGAGATGATGGGTCTTATCGGCGCAGGTAACAACCCTATGGTTGGTATGACTGTTTCAACAGCTGTTTCTATCGAAGAGGCTGCTAAGGCTGGTAAGTTTTAATTTCGAGAGCCGAACTTAATAAAAAAATTAACGCCCCGGATTATTTCCGGGGCGTGTTTTTTATCTTCTCTTATCAGGATATTTTTCGTAGAACTTATCCTTGTCTTTATACATTTCCTCATCTGCATATCTCATGGCGAGTCTTAGCTGTCCGTCTGATTCGTCGTGATAGTAGCCTATTGCAAAGTAGAGCCATTCGGGATCAGATGCCCGCTCCCGCAGGATCCTGATCTTTTCTTCAAACTGTGGCTTGCTGTCAAAGGAGATGATAGTAAACTCATCACCACCTGCTCTGTAGATCTTATCGTCAGGGAATATCTCTTTTAACACATCAGCTGCATATACAAGGAGCTTATCACCCTGATCATGTCCGCCGTTATCATTAATGCTCTTAAGACCGTTGAGGTCACAGAAGGCAACATTGAAGGGCTGAGGGAAGATCTCAAGTTTGATCGCCAGCTCATCTACATTGACGTTCATGCAGTTACGGTTAAATACGCCGGTTAGCATATCAACGTTACTGAGATACTCAAGTCTCTCGAGGAAGGTGTGGTTTGCAACTTCCGCAGTCAGGAAGAAGGATACAAGCTCAATGGTCTGTTTGATCCTCTCCATATTCGATACATCAAAGTTTGTGATATAGAGATAACCTGTGATCACACCGTTGTGGGTGAGAGGGAAGAGGCAAAGGCTCTTAACATCGTTCTCTCTAAGGGTCTTAACCCATGGCCCGGCAAGCTTTTCGTAGTGAGCCATATCGGCTTCATCTTTGATGATTATGCTGTCGGTCTCTCTGCAGAGCTTTTCCCAGCTATCAACTATTTCATACGGGAAATGTGTGAAGATGTCTTTTATGCAGATCTCGTCATTTCTGACAGATTCACTTATAACATCAAATTTCTGCTGATCACTAAGGACTGTGAGAATTGCTGCAGCATAGGAATCAGTATATTCACGAAGATCTTTAATAACAGTATTTATGCTGTCTGAGAAGTCATTTTCGTTACGAAGCTCAAGACAGGACTTGATGACGAAGCTGGAAATGTCAGGAGAAACAGAAGCAAACTTGCCTGTATCCATCTCTCTGTTCAAGGTGTACATGAACTGACAGTACTTAACGTCAGGCTCCTCCTCGTCTTCACAGCCGGGAGCAACAACAGGGAAGAGGATATCTTCGGTCCAGTAGCCGTACATCTTGGTGGTATCAACATAGGTGTTGATATGCTTACCATTCCAGGCTGCGTCAAATACTATGGCCTCAAACTTGGGCTCTTTCGGAATATGAGAGGTGTAGAGCTGACCCTCGATATGCTTATCAAATTCCTCATAGCTGACAGATGACCCACCTTCCATTTTTGAAAAGAGGTCGTAGGAACTCTTTTTAAAGATCTCATTGATGGCAAAAAACCTTATTTCACCGCAGGTTCCGTCAGGATTCTTTCTTACAGACATGACGGTTGCCGGCATTGTGAATGTGTTTAAGCTGCTTTTGAAGATATTGTACATCTGACTTGACATTTTGGCCTCCATACAAACGGCATGACGTTAATAATTGTACTATTATATATTATCATAAAATGCGCGGAAAGATTAGATAACAGGACAATATTTTTGTAAAAAGACTATTAACAATAAGCTACTTCCGCCAAAGGGCAAAGTGAAGTATAATCTACTAAAAGGAGGAGAGTGTATGGATGTCTCATTACCGATTATCTGGTTGATCATCACAGTTGTAATGTCAGTAATCGAACTTATGACCATGGGACTTGTTACCATCTGGTTTGCAGCAGGGGCAGTGATAGCTCTTTTGCTGGCTCTTATCGGAGCACCTCTTTGGCTTCAGGTGGCAGCTTTTCTTGTGGTATCAGTGGTAGTCCTGGTTCTTGTAAGACCTATTGCAGCAGCACATTTTAACAACAGGCTCAAGAAGACCAATATAGATGCTATCATCGGCAGAAAACTCATTGCCAAGACCGACATTGACAATCTTCATGGCACAGGTAAAGTAGATATGGACGGCTCAACCTGGATGGCAGCTTCAAGCGTCGATAATATCACAATAAAGGCAGGAGAAGAGGTCAGGGTTGTAGAAGTCAGAGGAGCAAAACTTATTGTTGAAAGGGAGGGCTTATAATGACAGCCGCAATAATTGCAATTTTCGTTGTACTCGTAATCATTTTGTTAGCTACCAATATCAAGATCGTACCACAGGCTCATTCCTACGTCGTTGAGGAGCTTGGTGCATACAAGGAGACCTGGGACGTTGGTCTTCACTTCAAGATTCCTTTTATCGACAGAGTAGCAAGACAGGTGGATTTAAAGGAACAGTACTGTGACTTCCCACCTCAGCCCGTTATCACACAGGATAACGTTACAATGCAGATTGACTCAATCGTATTCTTCAGAATTTCAGATCCAAAGGCTTATGCATACGGCGTAAGAAATCCTATCGGAGCTATTGAGAACCTTACAGCTACAACACTTCGTAACGTAATTGGTTCACTTACACTTGATGAAACTCTTACTTCAAGAGATCAGATCAATGCCCAGATGCAGGATGCACTGGATATCGCAACCGATCCCTGGGGAATCAAGATCACAAGAGTAGAGCTCAAGAACATCAATCCTCCTGAGCAGATCAGAGATGCCATGGAGAAGCAGATGAAGGCTGAGCGTGAAAAGAGAGAAAAGATCCTCTTTGCAGAAGGTGAGAAGCAGTCACAGATCACTGTTGCAGAAGGTGAGAAGCAGAGTAAGATCCTTCAGGCTGAGGCTGACAAGCAGGCTACAATCCTTAGAGCTGAGGCTGAGAGAGAGAAGAGAATCCGTGAGGCTGAAGGCCAGGCTGAGGCTATCAAGAGCATTCAGAAGGCTAACGCTGAAGGTATCACAATGCTGAAAGAGGCAGGAGCTGATGAGTCAGTTCTTACACTTAAGAGCCTTGAGGCCTTTGAGAAGGCTTCAAACGGACAGGCAACCAAGATCATTGTTCCGTCAAATATCCAGGGCATCGCAGGTCTTGCAGAATCATTAAAAGAGATAGTTAAGTAATGGCAAATGATTTCGCGGTATTTAGTGACATACACGGCAATCATACAGCTTTTCAGGCATGTATAGATTATGCCATGGGCAAAGGAATAACCAATTTTGTTCTTTTGGGTGACTTTGTTACTGACTGCCCGTACCCCCAGAAGACCATGGAACTGATATATGTGCTGAAGCAGTACTTTAACACATATATTATCCGTGGAAATCGGGAGGAATATCTTTTAAACTACAAAAATTCCGGGGCCGGAAACTGGAGAAAAGGCTCTGCCAGTGGTTCCCTTCTTTACACATATGAGAATCTCACGGGCAAGGACTTTGATTTCTTTGAGTCTCTCCCCAATTATGGGATGTATCAGGTGAAGGGAATGCCGGGATTTGAATTCTGCCACGGCTCGCCTACCAATACCAGTGAGCTTTTGTTCAGGGAAAAGAGAAATACCAAGAAGGTACTTTCTCACCTGAAGTCGGGAGTTCTTCTGCACGGGCACAACCATATTCAGGGAACCTATATGTACAGAGGCAAGAAGGCCGTCAATCCCGGATCAATAGGTATACCGTGGTATTACGGAGGCAAGACACAGTTTTGCATTCTCCACGGTAACGGTAAGGCCTGGGAAGAGGAGTATATTCAGCTGGACTACAACAGGAAAGAGATCCTCAGGGAGTTTAAGGAATCGGGACTTAGGGAGATAGCCCCCGCCTGGGCAGCTGTTACCATGCACACCATCAGGACCGGAGTGGACCTTAACCAGACGGTGCTGTTAAGAGCCATGAGGCTCTGTGAGCAGGAGAGAGGAACAGTAAAATGGCCCAATATTCCTGAGAAATACTGGGCTATAGCTCTTAAAGAAAACAATATCGATCTTAAGGGTAAGGAAATACCCAAAAAAGAAGAGGAGACTTAAAGGTCTCCTCTTTATGTTTACATTAAATTGTTGTGTCTACATTGGTTCCGGCTGCTGCTTCGGAAGCAGTTGCCTGTGTCTTGCTCTCTTCATTTTTAAGCTTTGCAAGGAGCTCTGACTTAGTGTAGGTTCCTGAGTTCTTGATATTGCTGAAATGGCTGTCCAAAAAGTTTGACTTGGAAGTCGAAGTCTTTTTTGTACTTGCTGTAGTTGTACTTGATGAAGAGTCAGCAGCTGTGGTGGTGGAACCTGTCTCCTGATAGGCCTTCAGCGCAGATTTGTTTCCGACTTTCTTGACATATGACTTCATAAGAGAGCCATAAGCGCCGCTCTTTATCTGATTATAATCGCCATAAAGGCTGCTCATGCTGCTGTTGAGATCAAACTTGCCGTTTAAACTTGAAAAGAAGTTTGTGCTCACTTTTATCACCTCCTTGAGTAAGTGTCTGCCAATCCGGCAAACGCCGCGCCATCCATGGCGGGGCAAAGCATACAATTACTTATGATTATTATGCAGTAGGTCCTTTGTAAATGCAATTTACCTGTTATTAAAAAATTATAAATTTATTGTAATATCGATTTATTCGATAAATACTTTTATTGGTGGTATAGTTAATAGGCTATTAAAGATTTAGGTGGATTTTAAATGACTGAAGGTTCTATTACAAAGAAGCTGATAAGCTTTGCAATACCGCTGTTCTTTGGGCAACTTTTGCAGCAGCTCTACAATGTTGTTGACTCGGTTGTTGTAGGACAGTTCGTTGGAAAAGAGGCTCTTGCTGCTGTTAGTACGACAGGAAGCCTTATATTTCTTATGGTCGGATTTATCAACGGCCTCTTTATGGGAAGCAGCGTAATAATAGGAAAGAGCTATGGTGCAAGGGACTATGACAAGGTCTCTGTGGCTGTACATACAGGCATTAAATTTGCAGTTCTGATGGGAATCACACTTACGGTTGTGGGCTTTTTCTTTACCCCGGTGATCCTTGGATGGATGGGTACTCCTTTAGATGTTTTGCCCAGCTCAACGCTGTATTTTAAGATATATTTCCTCGGCGGACTCGGAAATGTTATGTACAATGCCTGCTGCGGCGTTTTCCAGGCAGTGGGTGATTCGAAAAGACCTCTGTATTATCTTATGGTCAGCACGATCGTCAATACGGTCCTTGATATTTTATTTGTTAGATTTTTTAGCTTTGGAATCGGCGGAGCAGCAGCTGCAACGGTTATTGCTCAGTTTATCAGTGCAGGCCTTGCCTTCTCTAAGCTGACGCGCGTGGATGGGCCTCACAGAATAACCATATCAAAGCTTGTGATAGATCCGCAGATTATCAAAAAGGAACTGGCTCTGGGCTTCCCCACAGGAATTCAGAACAGTGTTATCGCTATAGGTAATGTTGTCGTACAGTCTAACATCAATGCTTTCGGAGCAGATGCAATGGCAGGTTGCGGCAGTTACTTTAAGCTCGAAGGATTTGTCTTTTTACCGATTGTATGTATGACTATGGCATTGACCACGTTTGTAAGTCAGAATCTCGGAGCGGGATTGTATGAGAGAGTCACAAAAGGTTCCAAGATAGGTGCCTTTATCAGCGCAGGCGCTGCAGAGATCATCGGTGTAATAACATTTGTTCTTGCACCTGTGCTTCTAAGAATGTTCTCACAGGATCCGGAGGTACTTGCTATCGGAGCTGCGCAGGCAAGGACCGAGAGTCTTTTCTATTTCCTTCTGGCAACAAGCCATGCCCTGGCGGGAGTTTACAGAGGAGCAGGCAAGACTACCGTTCCCATGATCGTAATGCTCTCAAGCTGGTGTCTTTTGAGAATAACATATATCACGATCACAGTAAGGCTCATACCTGTAATCAATGTTATCTTCTGGGCTTATCCCCTTACCTGGTGCACCAGTACGATCATATTCATCATCTACTATTTCAGGGCAAACTGGATGAGACAAGAAAAATCATAAATATACTTGAATGACATGATAAAAGGTGCTAATATATGTTCTTGGAGGTTAGCACTCAATGAACCAGAGTGCTAACAAATAAAAAGTAAATTCATAAGATTACATAAAGGAGGCGTTTTGTAATGAAGTTAGTACCACTTGCAGACAGAGTTGTATTAAAGCAGCTTGAGGCAGAAGAGACTACAAAGTCAGGAATCGTTCTTCCCGGCGCTGAGAAAGAGAAACCACAGCAGGCTGAGGTTATAGCAGTAGGACCCGGCGGAGTTGTTGATGGCAAGGAAGTTAAGATGGAAGTTAAGAAGGGTGACAATGTCATCTATTCAAAGTACTCAGGAACAGAAGTTAAGCTTGATGATGTAACATACATCATTGTTAAGCAGAATGATATTCTTGCGATCATTAAATAATTTCTACGAAGTAAGAAAAAGAAAAAATCGGAGGCAATAAAAATGGCAAAGACAATTAAGTACGGCGCTGACGCCCGCACAGCTATGGTAGAAGGCGTTAATAAGCTTGCTGATACAGTCAGAGTAACACTTGGACCAAAAGGAAGAAACGTAGTTCTTGATAAGTCATACGGTGCACCTACAATTACAAACGATGGTGTTACTATTGCAAAAGAGATCGAGCTTGAGGATTCTTACGAGAACATGGGAGCTCAGCTTGTAAAGGAAGTTGCTACAAAGACAAACGATGTAGCAGGTGATGGTACAACAACAGCTACAGTTCTTGCACAGGCTATGATCAACGAGGGTGTTAAGAACCTGGCCGCAGGAGCTAACCCAATCGTTCTCAGAAAAGGTATGAAGAAGGCTACTGACGCAGCAGTAGAGGCTATCGGCAAGATGGCAACCAAGGTTAAGGGCAAAGAGCAGATCATGAGAGTTGCTGCTGTTTCATCAGGAGATGATGAAGTAGGACAGATGATCGCTGATGCTATGGAGAAGGTTTCAAACGACGGTGTTATCACAATCGAAGAGTCCAAGACCATGCAGACAGAGCTTGACCTTGTAGAAGGAATGCAGTTCGACAGAGGATACATTTCAGCATACATGGCAACAGATATGGATAAGATGGAAGCTACATTAGAGGATCCATTCATCCTTATCACAGACAAGAAAATCTCAAACATCCAGGATATCCTTCCTCTTCTTGAGCAGATTGTTAAGACAGGAAGCAAGCTCCTTATCATCGCTGAGGATGTTGATGGTGAGGCTCTTACAACACTTATCGTTAACAAGCTCCGTGGTACATTCAATGTAGTAGCTGTTAAGGCTCCCGGATACGGCGACAGAAGAAAGGCTATGCTTGAGGATATCGCTATTCTTACAGGCGGTAAGGTTATTTCTTCAGATCTTGGTCTTGAGCTCAAGGATACAACAATGGATGATCTTGGAAGAGCTAAGAGCATCAAGGTTGAGAAGGAGAAGACAACAATCGTTGATGGTCTTGGAGCTAAGAAAGAGATCCAGGCAAGAGTAGCTCAGATCAAGAAGCAGATTGAGGATACAACATCAGACTTCGATAGAGAGAAGCTCCAGGAGAGACTTGCTAAGCTCGCAGGCGGTGTTGCAGTTATCAGAGTAGGTGCTGCTACTGAGACAGAGATGAAAGAAGCTAAGTACAGAATGGAAGACGCTCTCAACGCTACAAGAGCAGCTGTTGAAGAGGGTATCATCTTCGGTGGTGGATCAGCATACATCCACGCTTCCAAGGAAGTTGAAAAGCTTGCTGACAAGCTCGAGGGAGATGAGAAGACAGGAGCTAAGGTTGTTCTTAAGGCTCTTGAGGCACCTCTTTTCCACATCGCAGCTAATGCCGGTCTCGACGGATCAGTTATCGTTAACAAGGTAAAAGAGTCTAAGGCCGGAATCGGATTTAACGCATACTCAGAGCAGTACGTAGACATGGTTAAGGACGGAATCATCGATCCTGCTAAGGTTACACGTTCAGCTCTTCAGAACGCTACATCAGTAGCTTCAAGCTTCCTTACAACTGAGGCAGCTGTAGCTACAATCAAGGAGCCGGTTCCTCCTATGCCAGCAGGCGGCGCAGGAATGGGTATGGGGATGTAAGCGATAACGAGCCAAGCATCCTACAAGAATATGAATAAGAACCACGCAGTGGTTTCAAAAAGAAAGACACATGGTCTCAAGCTCGCTTGGAAGACCATGTGTCTTTCTTTTTGAAAGAATCGCTTAGGCGATTTTTATTCATGTTCGCAGGAGGATATTTGGCGACAACGTACGACAACGAAATTGCAACGCAATTTTGTTGTATGATCTGATTCAACAACGTAGTGGGATCATACTAAGTCAACACAGTAGAGGGCTCATCCCCCAAAATGTAAAAAAAATGCTTCAAAAATTTGCTACTTCTTTTTCGTCTAATTTGCTTTTCTTTGCTGTATAATATTAAAGGGTAAAAACAGCTCATAATGAGCTGATCTGGCGGGGTATAAGCATGATAAACAAAGCAATTGAGGACTACACTAAGGAAGACCTGTTAAGCATCCTTGACGAGACAGTCGATGCGATCGTAATTGTCGATTCAAAGCTTAACACCTACAGAAGCATCACAAGAAAAGGGGTATTTGCTGAGCTTCTTGGTGAAACAGGCATCTACGAGGATCTGATCCAGAAGATCTGGTTCCATCTGGAAAATTCCAATGAAGAAATAAACGATGATTACAAGGCGTTCATCTCATATTACCGGGAGTTTAAGGGTAAATACAGCAGAAGAACCAAGGTATTTGTAGATGGAGACGATACCCCTCACCATGTTCAGATGAATGTTTATCCGATAGATGGTACAGGGCAGTATATATTTGCCATGGATGAGCTCAATGATGGGGAAAACGTTGAGGAACACGCTACATCAAGTAAAGTAAATACTATTCAGAGTACCTATCTGTTCTCAATGTATGTGGATCTTATAAGGGATACCACCAGCAGTATCTGTGTTACCGAGATATCTGATGATACTGTTAATGCCACCATCAAGTACTCCCAGTGGAGACTTATGACCGTAAATATGATATGGCCTGAGGATCAGAAGCAGTTTATGACTATTACAGATCCCGAATATCTTAAGGCCAATCTGAGTACCGGTCGAACAACCTCATTTGACTGCAAGATGAAGAATCTTGAAGGTGTGTTCATCTGGGTTAAGCTTGTTTTCATTAAAGCCGAGACATCTGATGATGAGTTCAGATTTGTCTTCATGGTTCAGGACATCAACGAGAATGTAAAAGAGCTGATGACCACTATGAAGAAATATGAGAGCCTTGCTCTTAAGGATCCTTTGACAGGACTCTTTAACAGGGGCGGTATCGAAACAGAAATCAGCAATGCCATTGATCTGTTTAAAAAGGGTGGATCCGATGTGGCGCTTCTTATGCTGGACCTTGACTTCTTCAAGCAGGTAAATGATACATATGGTCATTCTGCAGGTGATATGGCACTTAAGAGTTTTGCGGCAGTTTTGATGAATTCTGTAGAGGGAAAGAGTGCTTCTGTAGGACGCTGGGGTGGAGAGGAATTTGTTATCCTGATCCGCAACATGTCAGGAAATGAAGCATATAAATTTGCCGAGGACCTTCGAAAGAGCGTAGAAGAATCTCATTTTGGCGAAGTAGGAAAGCTTACCTGTTCAATAGGACTTAGCCGTGTTAAGCCTGAGGACACCTTTGATGATGTTTTTAAGCGAATTGACAAAGCTATGTATTCATCCAAGGATTCCGGAAGAAATAAAGTAACTGAAGAATAATACAAAAAGGAATAATTGTTTAAAACGCTTTAATTTAAAACAATTATATAGTATGATTAAGTGCGGTCAAATTAGATATAACAAGGGGTAGCATGAGAGAAATCTCATGCCACTCCTTTTCGCGTGTTTACAAGAGCGAATGGTTGGAGGAAGCGTAGTTGGATTTAGAACAGCAGAGAAGAGCCCCTATATATGAAGCACTGGAGCGTTTCAGAAAGCAGAGAGTAGTTCCTTTTGACGTGCCGGGGCATAAGAGGGGCAGAGGAAATGCCGAGCTGGTGAGGTTTTTGGGAGAGAGATGCGTAGGCATTGACGTCAATTCCATGAAACCGCTTGATAATCTATGTCACCCGGTTTCGGTTATAAAAGAAGCAGAAGAGCTCATGGCTGATGCCTTTGGTGCAGCCCATGCTTTTATGATGGTAAACGGAACAACAAGTGCCGTGCAGGCAATGGTTCTTTCCCATGTGAAGATGGGAGAGAAGATCATCATGCCCAGAAACGTTCATAAGAGTGCGATCAACGCCCTTATTTTGTGCGGAGCAGTTCCTGTATATATTGATCCTAAGGTTGATGTGAACCTGGGGATTCCTCTGGGAATGGAGATAGCTGACGTTGAGAGGGCCGTCAAGGAAAACCCCGATGCGAAAGCTATCCTTATCAACAATCCTTCCTACTACGGAATCTGTTCGGACCTTAAGGCAATCGTTGATCTTGCTCACAGACATGGCATGAAAGCCCTGGTGGATGAGGCACATGGCACTCACCTTTACTTCGGACCGGGACTTCCTCTAAACGGTATGGCTGCAGGAGCAGATATGGCTGCCATCAGTATGCACAAGTCAGGAGGGAGCCTTACACAGAGTTCCATCCTTTTATGCGGACCTGATGCAAATGTTGGCTACATCAGCAGGATTGTTAACCTTACTCAGACTACATCTGCCAGCTATCTTCTTCTGGGAAGTCTTGATATTTCAAGAAGAAACCTTGCCCTTAACGGACATGACAGCTTCGAGAAGGTTACCAAGATGGCGCAGTATGCAAGAGAAGAGATCAATGATATAGGCGGCTATTATGCATACGGCAACGAGCTGAAAAATGGCGGAAGCATCTTTGATTTCGACGAGACGAAGCTCGTTGTAAACACCAGGAAAATAGGCCTTACAGGAATCGAGGTCTATGACCTCTTAAGAGATGAGTACGATATCCAGATGGAATTCGGAGACCTTTCCAATGTTATGGCCTACATCTCGATCGGAGACAGAATCCAGGATATCGAGAGACTTGCAGGAGCTTTGGCAGATATCAGAAGACTATACAGTAAGCCTGAGCAGCAGTTCTTCTCAGCAGAATATGTCACACCTATCGTTAAGGCTACTCCGCAGGAAGCTTTCTATGCAGAAAAAGAGTCACTGCCAATAGATCAGTGCGTTGGCAGAATAAGCGCAGAATCGGTTATGTGCTATCCGCCGGGAATCCCGATTTTATCGCCCGGAGAGATGATAACCGAGGAAATCCTTGAATATATAAAGACTGCCATGGAGAAGGGATGCTCCATGCAGGGACCGGAGAGTGAGGATATCTCCGAGCTTTTTGTACTAAAGTAATAAGGGAGAATGACTATGGCAGAGATGGATTATTGGTTTAGCGATATGCATACCGCTAATGTTAAAATTAGTATAAGGCTTGCCAAGCAGCTCTTTTCCGGGACCAGTGAGTTCCAGAGAATAGACGTGTTTGACTCGCCGGAGTTTGGCAAGTTCCTGACATCAGATGGAAACATCATTTTCTCAGAGAAGGACGAGTTCACATACGATGAGATGATAGTGCACGTCCCCATGGCAGTTCATCCCAAGGTCCAGAGAGTTCTGGTTCTTGGTGGCGGCGACGGAGGAGTTGCCAGAGAGTTGACTCACTACGATGAGATTAAGGTCATCGATGTGGTTGAGCCTGATTCAATGTTTGTGGATGTCTGCAAGCAGTACTTCCCGGACAATGCAGTAGGCCTTGAGGATGACAGAGTCCATATCTTTTATCAGGACGGACTTAAGTACTTAAGGAAATGCGAGGATATGTACGACCTGATCATCAATGATGCCACAGAACCTTTGGGGCATGAGGCAGGTCTTTTTACAAAAGAGTTCTACGGAAGCTGCTACAAGGCGCTTCATGACGACGGAATCATGGTCTACCAGCACGGAAGCCCATTCTACGATGAGGATGAGGAGAGCTGCAGAGCCATGCACAGGAAGGCCTACAGAGTATTCCCGGTAAACAGGGTTTATCAGGCGCATATTCCTACGTGCCCGGCCGGTTACTGGCTCTTTGGCTTTGCCAGCAAGAAGTACCATCCCCTCAAGGACTTCAACCCCGACAGGTGGGATGAGAGAGGAATCAAGACCTGGTATTACACAACGCATTTGCATAAGGGAGCGTTCATGCTGCCTAAGTATGTAGAAGATTTATTACAGGAAGAGGAGGATATGTCTAGATGAGTAGACTTTTAGTTATCGGATGTGGAGGAGTAGCACAGGTTGCTATCCAGAAATGCGCACAGAACAGCAAGGTTTTCACAGAGATGTGCCTTGCAAGCCGCACAGTAAGCAAGTGCGACGCACTTAAAGAAAAACTGGAGAAGAACGGAACTCCTGTTAAGATCACAACAGCAACTGTTAATGCTGATGATGTAAATGACCTTGTTAAGCTTATTAAGGAGTATCAGCCTGATGCGGTACTTAACGTAGCACTTCCTTATCAGGATCTTACAATCATGGATGCCTGCCTTGAGTGCAAGGTTGATTACATCGATACAGCAAACTACGAGCCTGAGGACACTGACGAGCCCGTATGGCGCGCAGCATATGAGAAGAGATGCAAGGAGAAGGGCTTTACAGCTTACTTTGATTACAGCTATCAGTGGGCATATATGGACAAGTTCAAGGAGGCAGGGATCACAGGCCTTCTCGGAACAGGATTTGATCCGGGCGTAACCAGCGTTTTTGTTTCTTATGCCAAGAAGCATTATTTCGATGAGATCCATACCGTTGATATCCTTGACTGCAACGGCGGAGATCACGGCTATGCTTTTGCTACAAACTTTAATCCTGAGATCAACCTTCGTGAAGTGAGCGCCAACGGCAGCTACTGGGAGGATGGACACTGGGTTGAGACAAAGCCCATGGAGATAAAGAGAGAGTACAACTTCCCTGAGGTTGGCCAGAAGGATATGTATCTTCTTCACCACGAGGAGATCGAGGCTCTCGGAAGGAATTTCCCTGAGATCAAGAGGATCCGTTTCTTCATGACCTTTGGACAGAGCTATCTCGATCACATGAGATGCCTTGAGGATGTTGGCATGCTCTCAACAACTCCTATTAAGTTTGAGGGAAAAGACATTGTTCCTATCCAGTTCTTAAAGGCTCTTTTACCTGATCCTGCAAGCTTAGGGCCCAGAACAGTCGGTAAGACAAACATCGGATGCATCATCCGCGGAATAAAGGATGGCAAGGAAAAGGTTATTTACATCTACAACGTATGCGATCACCAGGAGTGCTACAAAGAGCTTGGAAGCCAGGCCATCAGTTACACAACCGGTGTTCCTGCCATGATCGGTACAGCTCTTGTACTTTCCGGCCAGTGGAAGAAGCCCGGTGTATATACAACCGATGAGTTTGATCCCGATCCATACATGGATATGCTGAATGAATTCGGACTTCCATGGGTGGTTGAAGAGAACCCTGTAGAGGTAGAATAAGCGAGAGCATGACTTCATTGTGAGGTGCACTGTTTATGAGATTTGAAGATATTCCGACACCATCCTATGTGCTGGATGAAAAGAAATTAAAGCAAAATCTTGAGATACTAAAGGAAGTAAGGGATAAGTCCGGGGCCAAGATTCTTCTTGCCCAGAAGGCCTATTCGGCATATCAGACTTATCCGCTGATCGCTCAGTATCTGGATGGCACGACAGCTTCAGGTATATATGAAGCAAGGCTTGCCCATGAGGAGTTTAAGGTTCCTACAACGGACAGACTGGTTCATGATGAGATCAGAAAAACTCTTGATGTAAATGCCCCAAAGCCTGAAAACCACGTATTTGAGCCGGCATTTAAAGAGGATGAGCTCAGGGACCTTTGTAAAATGTGTGATCACATTGTCTTTAACTCACTTAGCCAGCTTGAATATCACAGACCAACATGGGAGAAAGCCGTTTCAGAGGGTAAGGTTTCAGTTGGCATAAGGATAAATCCTGAGATCAGCACCGAGGATTCTCATGAGATATATGATCCCTGTGCTCCTGGTTCAAGACTTGGAGTAAGAAATGATGACATGCCTGAGGCGCTTCCTAAGGGCGTTGAGGGACTTCATGTTCACAATCTCTGCGAGCAGGGCTTTGAGCCACTTGAGGATACATTCTTAAAGGTTGAGAGGGAGTTTGCAAGGTTCTTCCCGAGTCCTCTTATTCCTGACGACTACGATACATTTATTTTCAAAGAGTTTGAGAGGAACATGCGCATCCGCGACAGGGAGGAGTATGACGTAAATTACGGTGAGAATGCCGATAATACAGAGCCTGCTGCGCCAGCCCCGGATGAAAACATTGGAAAGATCAAGTGGATCAACCTTGGCGGTGGTCACCACATCACAAGATCTGATTATGATATTGATGCACTTATCGGACTTGTGTCCTATATCAAGGCCAAGTACGGTATTGACGTTTATTTAGAGCCAGGAGAGGCTATAGCATTAAATGCCGGATACCTTGTTACCACAGTTCTGGATGTTGTTGAGACAGACAGAATGCCGGTACTTATCCTTGATACATCCGCTGCCTGTCATATGCCGGATGTACTGGAGATGCCATACAGACCGCCTCTTCGCGATTCTGAAGAGCCGGGTGAGATGAACTATACCTACAGGCTTTCATCAAGGACATGTCTTGCCGGGGATATCATCGGAGATTACAGCTTCAATGATGAGAAGAAGCCCGGAGACAGGCTCGTCTTTGAGGATATGGCAATCTACAGTTTTGTTAAGAACAACACCTTCAACGGAATGGCGCTTCCCAGCATTTCGCTTATGCATGAAGATGGAGAGGTGGAGATTCTTAGAAACTTTAACTATTACGACTTCAAGACAAGGCTCTGATAACAGAGCCTTTTTTGAAAAGG
Organism: Butyrivibrio sp. FCS006; assembly: GCF_000424525.1. NCBI lineage: Bacteria > Bacillati > Bacillota > Clostridia > Lachnospirales > Lachnospiraceae > Butyrivibrio > Butyrivibrio sp. FCS006. Next base: position 722,613 of record NZ_KE384204.1, read on the forward strand.
AGACATATTGGAGAAGTTTAAGTCAAAACCAATTGAAGATGGCTTTTTTATGCCGGCTGAGTTTTCACCTCACCTTGGCACAATCATGATCTATCCGACGCGCCCGGGAAGCTGGGGAAAGGATCGGAGAGATACACTTAAGTCCTTTGGAGAGGTCTTTTTGGAGATCCTAAAGCGCGAAGACTTGTATCTGCTTGCCTCTAAGGATTTTGTAAAAGAGGCGGATGCCTTCATGGACAACCTGATAACAACTCATTGCCATGGGGATGAGAATCTGGAAAAAGAGCTCTCGGAGAGGTGCTTTATTTTTGAGATTGATAGCGATGATGCCTGGGCCAGAGATGTAGGACCTACATTTGTGACAGGATGCGGGAAAGACATTCGCGCAGTCAATTGGAGCTTTAATGCCTGGGGTGGAGAAGTGGACGGCCTTTACGCCTCCTGGGATAAGGATGATAAGGTTGCGCTTTCGTTTCTTGAAACCATGGAAGTTGATGGGTATGATGCTTCACCTTTTGTACTTGAAGGGGGATCCATACACTGTGACGGCGAGGGAACAGTGATGGTGACTGAGAGTTGTCTTTTGAGCAAGGGACGAAATCCTTCGCTGTCTAAAGAGCAGATTGACGATAAACTAAAAGAGTATTTAGGTGCAGAGAAGGTTTTGTGGCTTCCTAGAGGAATCTACAATGATGAGACTAATGAGCATGTGGACAATGTCTGCGCCTTTATAAGGCCCGGAGAAGTGGTTCTTGCCTGGACAGATGATGAGAACGATCCTCAGTATGAGATGTCCAAGGCTGATCTTGACTACCTTGAGAGCGTGACGGATGCAAAGGGAAGGAAGATCAAGGTCCACAAGCTTTATATTCCGGATAACCCTGTTCTCGTTAAAGATGAGGATCTTGCAAACTACGAATTTGAAGAGGGCGAGGATATGCGTGAAGTAGGAGAGAGACTGGCTGCAAGCTATGTCAATTTCTATTTTGTAAACGGCGCAGCTTTAGTACCTCAGTTTGGAGATGAGAACGCAGAAAGCGATAAAAGAGCTTTGGATACGCTTAAAGCTCTTTTACCCGAAAAAGAGATCATCGGCATTGATGCAAGGCCTATACTTCTGGGCGGTGGAAACATCCACTGCATTACGCAGCAGGTGCCGGTAGGAGGAACAAAGGCATGAGTGAGAAGATAAAGGTTGCCTGCGTGCAGTTTGAGTGCGGAAACAGCGCACTTACTGACGCAGAGCTGGTTAAGAGAAATATAGAAAAGGCCGGGGAGCTGACCAAGAAGGCGGCAAAGGAAGGTGCGAAGATCATTCTTTTGTCTGAGCTCTTTGAGAGGCAGTATTTCTGCCAGGAGAGAAGATACGATTACTACGAGTATGCTACGGAGATTTTGGAAAACCCTGCTGTTAAGTATTTTTCAGACCTGTGCAGAGAGCTGGAAGTCGTGATGCCCATCAGCATTTATGAGAAGGATGGGAATGAGCTCTACAACTCGGTTGTCATGATAGATGCAGACGGAAAGCTCCTTGGAATATACAGAAAGACCCACATTCCGGATGATCACTATTATCAGGAGAAGTTCTACTTCACACCTGGAAATACAGGCTTTAGAGTGTTTGAAACAAGATACGGAAAAGTCGGCGTTGGAATCTGCTGGGACCAGTGGTTCCCCGAGACTGCAAGATGCCTTGCGCTTAAGGGAGCGGACATTATTCTCTATCCCACAGCAATCGGCTCAGAGCCAATACTTAACGTTGACAGCTCAGGCCACTGGATGAGGACCATGCAGGGACATTCGGCGGCAAACATTATTCCTGTGGCTGCTGCTAACAGGATCGGCACGGAAACGGTTGAGCCCTCTGAGGAGAATGGCGGTCAAAAGTCATCTCTTTGTTTCTACGGAACGAGCTTTCTTACAGATGAGACGGGAGAGTGCGTAGCAAAGGCTTCTAGGGATAAAGAGGAGATCATCTATGCGGAGTATGACTTTAGTGAGATACGCAGAAACAGACTCTCCTGGGGACTGTTCAGGGACAGAAGGCCTGAGTGCTACAGTGATATTACAGGATAAGAAAAGAGGAAAAAGAATTGGCTTATAAAGATTATATGGTAAGAGCGACTGCAGGAAATGCCCAGATAAGGGCTTTCGCCGCAACAACAAAGGATCTTGCGGAGTACGGAAGAAAGGCTCACGGCCTTTCACCCATCGCAGCTGCAGCCCTTGGAAGACTTATGACTGGCACAGTTATGATGGGAACAATGATGGACAATGAGAGCGACCTTATAACAGTCAAGATGGACGGTGACGGACCACTTCGCTCTGTTCTGGCAACAGCTGATAACAAGGGAAATGTAAAGGGATATGTAAGTAATCCTTACGTCATAATGGAGCCCAATGAATCCGGCCATTTAAATGTCGGCGGCGGAATCGGTGAGGGCACACTTACCGTTATCAGAGATATGGGAATGAAAGAGCCCTATGTGGGACAGGTTCCTCTCTATACAGGAGAGGTGGCAGAGGACCTGACTTACTATTTCACCAAGTCAGAGCAGACACCTTCTTCAGTCGGACTTGGAGTTCTGGTTGAGAGGGAGAATCTCTCTGTTATCGCTGCAGGAGGTTTCATTATCCAGCTCCTTCCTTTTGCCGATGAGGCTACCATATCCCATCTTGAGGAGAATCTTCAGAAGTTTACATCCGTTACGGATATCTTAAAAGCCGGCAAGACACCTGAGGAGCTTCTGAATATCGTACTTGATGGATTTGATGTAGAAATAACCGACAGAGTAGACCTCAATTTCTACTGCAACTGTGATAAAGACAGAGTAGAGAGAGCACTGATGCTCATCGGCGAAAAAGAAATCCAGGAAATGATCGATGAAGGCAAGGAAGTGGAGCTTAAGTGCCATTTCTGCAATAAGTCATATATGTTCAGCGTAGATGAGCTTAAGAAAGTTAAAGAGATGGCCAAGATCAGGAAGAAGTGATCATCAAATAATGAGCCCTGGGGACGGAGTCAGGGGCTCATTTTTTTGTGATATCGATTTCAATCTGTAGCAATGGACGCCATCCTTGACACTTAAAAATCAGTATGCTGTCTTTTTTCACCGACGGTGATGGACTCATGAGCAGCTGATTAGTATCACCATCGGTCGTCCCAGTTTAGCATCCTGATTTATAAGTATCAAGGACAAGCCCTGCCAGGGGCAGGGTGGCTGGTTTATTACCTCGGGCTCCGGATCTATGAGCAGCTGATGCTTCTAACCATGCTTTGCTACGGTCTTTTAGAAGTTTTTGCTTAGGGACAGTAGCCCTCCAAGGACCACACCGATTTCCATTACGGTATATAATGAGTTTTTGCTTAGGGACAGTAGCCCTCCAAGGACCACACCGCTTTCTATTACGGTATATAATGAGTTTTTGCCTAGGGACAGTAGCCCTCCAAGGACCACACCGTTTTCTATTACGGTATATAATGAGTTTTTGTTCAGGGACAGTAGTACCCCATGAATCACTCATTTTCTATTACTGAATTTTTGAAATTTCTCCTCTGGGACAGTAATTGGCCGCCCATACTCTAAGAAAATATTTGCACAAGGGGTTCTCCCTGCCTCGGCGCGCATCCCTCTCGGGAACGTCCAAATCTGCCGGCCCCCTTAGTGACCTAAATGCATGAAATGCCAAAGCGTCAAGAATGGGCGCTTTTTGCCCACTTGCTTTGTTCTTGACGTTTTGGCATTTCATGCTACAATCCCCGAAAACTGGGGGCGGCAGATTATAAATCCGGCTATATAATTCTAGAATTGATTAAGTCAAAAGAACCGTCCCTTTGACTTCAGAACCGTCCCTTTGACTTCAGGGACCATTATTCATGCAAATGTACTGTTGGAAGATTCCATTCGAAATGCATAGCGAGGAAGCGGAGCAGTACTATGGTTGAGAAACCGAAGAGTGAGCTGATAAGTTCACTTCCTGTAAACTTCCACAAAACTACGGTTACAGCCGCACCTGCGATGCAAGCGATGGCGTATACGTGCTTGACCAGAACATATGGCACTTTGTCGGCGAGGACATCTCTGATAAGCCCGCCTCCGATTCCTGTTATTACTCCCAGGAATGCAACGAGAAAGAGATTGTCTGAATAATCCGAGTAGATTCCGGCAAATGCACCATCTACGGTAAAGGCTGCAAGGCCGAGAGTATCAAGCCAGAACAGGAGCTTGTCATATACCGGAGTTATGCCTTTGGGCATGGGCTTTTTGAGATACATGATCACAAATGCTATATTAGCCGTGATAAGAGTGATTATCGTCAGCGACGGATTTACAAACATCACCGGTGGAATCCTGTCTATTATGATGTCACGGATAAGTCCGCCGCCTGTGGCAGTTACAAGAGCCATCAGGTTAATGCCGAACAGATCCATATCTTTCTTGGCTGCAACGACAGCTCCCGAAATAGCAAAGGCTATTAGTCCGACATTTTCGATTATAACCATTATTAGTGAATTCATTTGAGTTTCCTGCTTATTGATATAATTTAATCAGCCTTAAAATCATATATGATTTTCGGTCAAATGTAAACTTGATTCGGCTTATTTGTGCACTAATGCGATAATCGGCTATACGTGCTTAATTTATCAAAATTTAAGAAAAGATTCTGACAATTATAATGCGATATTTTGTATAATTATTATGTTATATCAGTAGTATTATGTCTTTTCCTAAGGAGGCACATTATGGAAGCCAGAGAAAGAAAAGGTAAGCTTGTTCAAAAACTCATCATTGCAGCAGTTGCTGCTATTGTCGGAGTATCGATTGTGCTTGTAATCATAAGCGCTGTATCGATCAACAATACCTATGATGAGATGGTTCAGGAAGAACTTCTTCTTGCCGTAGAACAGCTTAACAGTGAGATGAGCAACGTATGGGACGGTGAATGGGAATATACTGACGGTGTTCTGACAAAAGGTGGCGAAAATGTCATGGCAGAATACGAAGAGATCATGGATGAGCTCAAGGCCAGTACAGGAGTTGAGTATTCTCTTTTCTATGGAAAAGAGAGAGTCATCACTACTCTTAAGGATTCCAGTGGTGCCAAGGCTGTAGGCTATAATATTTCTGATAAAGTAGCAAGTACTGTTCTGACAAATGGTCAGACCTATTACGCCAAGATGGTGCCTGCAGGTGCTACAGGGAGCTATTTTAGCTACTATATGCCACTGAAGAATGATGACGGAACCATCGTAGGAATGGTTTACTCCGGCAGAGAGAGCGATTCAGTTGACGCCAAGATCAGGGGAATTACAATACAGATGGTTATATTATCCCTGTTAATTGCTATAGGCGTTTCGATAGTAGGTATCCTTGTTGCTAATAAGTCTTCAGGTAAGATGAGAGCAATCGCCGAGGAGCTTGGCAATCTGTCCAAGGGTGAACTTAAGCTTTCAATTGATAAGACATCACTTGATAGAAATGATGAAATTGGTCTTCTTGCAGACGGAGCACAGACTCTATCAGAGAAACTTGGCGAAGTAATCAGATCAACAATGGAGATGTCTGAGGAACTTAAGAGATCCGGAAGTGAGCTGTCAGAATCAGCGAGTCAGGCATCTGCAGCATCCGGACAGGTATCCCAGGCTGTGGATGATATTTCAAAGGGCGCTGTAAACCAGGCAGAGAGCGTAGAAACAGCAGCCGGTAATACACAGGATATCGGAAAAGACATTGAAGACGTATCAGAGAACGTACAACAGCTTAACAGCTATGCAAACGAAATGAAGACCTCCTGCGAAGCAGCAATGGAAGCTCTTAATAAGCTAATTGTTCAGAGCAGCGAAGTACAGTCATCGGTTCGTGATATCGGTGCAACCATTGATTCGACCAATGAATCTGCAAAAGAGATCTCGAAGTTCTCAGAGGCTATCACAGAGATCGCATCACAGACCAACCTCCTTTCACTCAATGCAAGTATTGAGGCAGCAAGAGCGGGAGATGCAGGAAAAGGCTTTGCGGTTGTTGCTACAGAGATCGGCCAGCTTGCTGTGCAGAGTAGTAATTCCGCAGAAGAGATCAAAAAGATCGTTGAAAAGCTTGTTGCTGATTCCGAGCAGTCTGTAGAGGTAATGCAGAGACTTAATGCAAGCTTCGAGCAGCAGGAAACACAGCTTGATGATACCAAAGTCAACATGCAGAGCATGGCTGAAAACGTTGATAACGTATCTGAGAGTACCGACAACATTGCAGCCCACATCGATAAGCTCAATTCAGCCAAGGACAAGCTTGTTGAGATCATTTCCGATCTGTCGGCTATATCAGAAGAAAACGCAGCTTCGACAGAAGAGACCAATGCTTCAATGCAGGAACTCAACGCTACATTTGCTATCATTACAGAGTCTGCAGGAAAGCTGCAGGAACTGGCTACTAACATGTCCGATACGATCAGCTATTTCAAACCATAAAATATAAATAAAATTTACGATCCCCTGACCGCAAAAGCGCATGGTCAGGGGATTTTTTAACGATTTTACGGAATTGACATATATTTAACGTATAGATATAATCAATTTGTAGGATAATTAACAAACAAAGCAATATTTTTGGAGAATGACATGGCAGAAAAAGAGATTTCTCAGGCGGTCATAAGCAGACTGCCCAGATATTTTAGATATCTTGGAGACCTTAAGGAGAGAGGCGTTGAGAGGATTTCTTCTCAGGAGCTTTCCGATATCATGAAGGTCACAGCTTCACAGATCAGACAGGATTTCAACAACTTTGGCGGCTTTGGCCAGCAGGGATATGGCTACAACGTACAATATCTCTACGACGAGATCGGCAAGATCCTCGGCCTTGATAAGCAGCACAGCCTGGTTATCATCGGTGCAGGACACCTTGGCAAGGCCCTTGCAGGTTATACCAATTTCACAAGAAGAGGCTTTGTATTCAAGGGAGCTTTTGATTGCAATCCTGAGCTCTACGGAACCAAGATCCGTGACGTTGAGGTAAGACCTGTTGACGAAGTAGAAGATTTTGTCAGAGACAACAAAATAGAAATAGCTGTTCTTACAATTCCCAAGGAGCAGGCTGTACCTATGGCACACAGACTGGCAAACTGCGGAATCAAGGCTATATGGAACTTTGCACATGTTGACCTTGAAGTTCCTAACAATATTCAGGTAGAAAATGTACATTTATCTGACAGTTTGATGAAATTATCGTATAATATAGATAGGTATGAAAAATCATTAAAACATTAGTGAGAGAATCTGATGGCAAGAGATGATAATGTCTATATGTCTGCGCTGGAGGGCAAGAGTATCCCTATTCTGACACTTGATGACAAGTGGCACCAGCTTTTCACCCAGACTGAGATGACTCCGGAGATAGAGAGTCTTTCCGATGAACTTAATGCATTGGTCGACAGGGACGGCAAGATACGCACAGAGACCAAGAAGATCAAGAAGCTAAAAAAGACGCTTCTTTCAGAGATTGTGCCCCTTCGCGACAAGGCCAACAAATCAGGTGGCAACAATGCAGCGATAGAAAAAGAAATCTCCGAGAGAACCAGACTTATCAATGAATGTAATGAGAAGCTTGATAGTCACAACGACGAGCTTCTGGACCTTTCAAGGCAGATTTATGATGTGGATTACAAGCTCATGATAGAGACCATGAAGGCTTGTTACGATACGCTACACACCAACACCGAGTATATCAAGGGCCTTGATGAGTGGATATCCAAGGTGCGAGTAGAACTCAAGAAAAATGTCATCCATCTGCAGGAAGCAGAAATGGAGAACTACAATCTCTATTCCTACATGCATCAGATCTTCGGGCCGGAAGTTATCGACCTCTTTGATATGAAATATGATCCAAACCGCAGACATCCTATAAGACGACCTCTTGAAGGGAACGAGGATGAATATGTAGAGTGATTGGAAATAATACGTCCCGGTCTGGCTTTTCAGACCGGGGCTTTCGTTTAAGTGGGGGTATTGGTATGGTGAATGGTTTTAATTTTGCTGTAAATAGTCAGGAAATGAGGATTTACGACAGGAATACGTCGGAACATTTTGGGGTGGCTACGGAAGTGCTGATGGAGAGGGCTTCATTAGCAGTTGCAGATGTTGTTGATGAGTGGAGAAGCACAAGAGAAGCCAAAAGAACATATAGGGCGCTGGTCATGGCCGGAGTCGGCAACAATGGCGGAGACGGAGTGTGCGTTGCAAGGCTCCTCAAGCAAAGAGGCTATCAGGTAAGCCTATGTGTTGTGGGAGATCCGACTAAGTGCTCGGAGCTTCTATTAAAGCAGCTGGAAATTGCAGAAAACTATGGAATCCATAAGGACACTTTTTCCAACATAAGCTGCAACAAATCCGAAGCGGATTTTGATATCATTGTAGATGGTTTATTTGGTATAGGTCTCTCAAGGCCAGTTACCGGAGAATATCTGGATGCTGTCAATTATATAAACAGTTGTAAGAGACAAAGAGATACAGATCTGTTCCTGGTTTCTATTGATATTGCCTCGGGAATAAGCGCTGATGACGGTCACATCTGCGGAGCAGCAGTCAGGGCCGATGCCACAGTGACCTTTAATCAGGCCAAGATCGGGCATATCATGTATCCCGGATGCGAATATGCAGGGAAGATTTTTGTTAAGGATGTCGGTATTACTGAAGATAGCTTTCTTTCAAAGGAGCCGGGAGCCATCTATTACGACGGCAGTGCGAAAGCTCTTTTACCGGAAAGGGATCCTTCAGGAAACAAGGGCACTTACGGGAAGGTGCTGATCATCGCAGGTTCCAAGGACATCAGTGGAGCGTGCATTTTGTGTGCAGGAGCATGCCTTAAGGCCGGAGCAGGGATGGTCAGAGTGTTCACGGCTACGGAGAATGCAGAGGCGGTAAAAGCTCTTTTACCTGAAGCGATACTTGATACCTACGATGACTTTGAACCTGTGGGAGATAAGCTTATGACGGCCATGAAGTGGTCAACGCAGGCGGTCATAGGCCCGGGAATTGGAACGGAAGGAAAGGGATGCGAGCTTCTTACAGATGTTCTTACCTTTTATGACAAGAGTCTTATTATGGATGCCGATGCCCTGAACCTTATTGCAGAGGATGAGCAGCTCTTTAAGCTTGCTGCAAACTTTGGAAGAGACGGGAAAAGACTTGTCATAACACCTCATATGGGCGAATTTGCAAGGCTGTTTGGAAGCGATATAAGGGACTGCAAGGAGCATATTACCCAGTATCCGTTTGAACTTGCCAAAAAGCTGCACTGCACCGTTATCTGCAAGGACGCCAGAAGTGTTGTGGCTGACATGGGCTCAAAAAAGATATATATTAATGTGAGTGGGAATGACGGAATGGCAACAGCCGGAAGCGGAGATGTACTGGCCGGAATTCTCGGAGCGCTCCTCTCATACGATATGGATGGATTTGAGACTGCAATAGCAGGTGCATACATTCATGGACGGGCAGGAGATGTGGCAGCAAAAGAGATAGGGAAGCACTCGGTGGTTGCTTCGGATATAGCAGCTTCGCTCCCGGAAGTGCTGCGATAAATATTTAAACATTCAAAAGGATGTACTTAAAATGATCACAAGTAACGATGAATATTCACGTGTGGCTGCAAGGATCAGCCTTGGCGCAATTGAACATAACCTTGAGGCTATGAAGAGAAATATCCCCGAAGGGACTAAGATGATGGCAGTCATCAAGACTGATGCTTACGGGCATGGCTCGGTGGAGATAGGCAAGTTCCTCGAGAACAAGGATTATATCTGGGGCTATGCTACAGCAACAGCTGAGGAAGCCTTTGAGCTTCGCGATGCCGGACTTAAAAAGCCTATTCTGATCCTTGGTTATACTTTCCCTTACGCCTATGAGAGGATGCTTACAGAAGGTATCAGACCTGCAGTTTTCAGGATGGATATGGCAAAAGAGCTTGATGAGTGTGCCAAGAAACTCATGGCTGAGGGTGTTTTGAAGGAGCCGGCTCCTATACATCTTGCAGTAGATACAGGAATGAGCAGGATTGGAATAACGCCTGATGAAGACGGAGTGTCTTTTGCAAGAGATGTAAGACTTTTGGAAAACCTGCATATTGAAGGCGTGTTTACTCACTTTGCAAGGGCTGATGAAGAGGATCTTACAAACGCAAGAGAGAGGGAAGAGGTATTTAAGAGCTTCCTTGCGGCCTTCGAAGAGGAGTGCGGATATCGTATCCCTATCAAGCACTGCGCAAACTCAGCCAGCATAATTGCTATTCCGGAGTCTTCAATGGATATGGTAAGAGCCGGAGTTACAATGTACGGAATGTGGCCTTCTGACGAGGTACCCAAGGATATCATAGATCTTAAGCCCGCAATGGAGCTTATCAGCCATGTTGTTATGGTTAAAGACGTTCCCAAGGGAACTCCTGTAAGCTACGGTGGAACCTTTGTGACGGATAAAGATAACACCAGGATTGCTACGATTCCTGTGGGATACGGCGATGGATATCCAAGAAGTCTTTCAAACAAGGGATACGTGCTGATTGACGGACATCGCGCTCCGATCCTTGGCAGAGTATGCATGGATCAGTTCATGGTTGATGTCACGGATATTCCGGATGTACGAGAGGGAGATGAGGTTGTACTTCTCGGAACGGACAAGAAGTCAGGCGAGACCATTTCAGCTGAACTCCTCGGTGATATGAGCGGACGCTTCAACTACGAGCTTACCTGCGATATCAACAAGAGAGTACCAAGGATATATGAATAAAATAAAAGATTCCGGTAATGAACTTACTGGAATCTTTTTTTTGCATCAGCATATTGGGCGTTGATCTCCTGGAGGGCAGCTGTATCGCCGTCCATATTGTCGGGGTGATATAACTTTACAAGTGATTTGTACTTCTTATCTACGCTTTCACGGCTGGTACATCCGGCAAAGAAGTCGAAGGTGGAAGAGGCTACAGGCTCGCGATAGCGCTCCTGTCTGGGATCGTCGTAGTCGTCCTCAAAGTCCTCGTCTTCATAATCTTCGTCTTCGTAGAAGTCTTCGTCCTCATCCTCATCTTCATAGAAGTCTTCCCCGTCTTCATAATCTTCATCACCGTAGAAGTCTTCATCATCATCGTATCTGCCGCGGCGATCATCATAATAATCGTCTTCGTAATCCTCATTTTCATAGAACTCAGCGCGCTTATCGCGTCTTCGACTGCGTTCTTCCTCTTCAAGCTCTTTATTTCTGCGCTTCATCATCTTGTCGTACTTGCGCTCCTCGTGCTTTCTTCCGGCTTCCGGGAAGAGGCGGTAATACCTGCCCATGAACTGGGCAAGGAAGTTCTTTCCAAATAATGCCATAAGAACATAGAGTACAGCATCAACTACCATTCCGATAAACAGGACATTTCCGTAAGAAGCAAAAACCGAGATGAGTAGTAGCACGCATACTACAGGAAGGAACATGAGAATGGTCAAAAGCAGCAGTGCAATATAAGCAGCCTTTCCCTTATAGGAGTGGACATTGAACATCCACCAGCGGAAGAGCTCTGCGAAGATTGCGGTAGTGACGTGCCTACCTCTGTCCAGCATTGGTGTTGCCTGCTGAGCAATCTCGCCGCCCTCGGGAATGTTACCCACAATACTGTTGAAGCCACCAAAGAGCATGAATATATTCACAATAAATAGCAGGAAAAAGACAATGCAGGTGACGGGAAGGGCTGCGAAAAAGAGCTTAACAGCTTTAAGCATGCTCTTAAGAAACCATGAGATAAGCGAAAAGAACGCCTTTAAAGCATATAAAATCGCAGTAGTAACTGCGTTGATGATCATTGTAAGAAATGAAACCATTTTGCCTCCAATCAATACTTTCTCAATTATAAGAAAAATGTGTCATGTTCACAAGTGAGTCAGTGGGGACGTTTCAGTTTGACTCATTTTGTGAAGCAAAATGAGTCAAACTGAAACGTCCCCACTGACTCACTTTACGTAGATACAGCTTTTCTCATATAATTAAGACTACAGAAACGAATAGAAACATCGGAGGATAACAATGACACAAAAGCTTGGAATAATAGCCCTTGAATCAGCAGCAGACATAGGAGAGAAGGTCAATGAAACATTAAAGAAATGGCGAGGCGAGGACTTTCTGATCGGTTGTGAGTGCCCGAGATTTAACAGCGGAGAGGCAAAGGGAATAATAAGAGAATCTGTCAGGGATAAGGATATCTACATAATTGTTGATGTCTGCAATAATTCCCTTACTTATAATATGGACGGAGAGCCAAACAGGATGTCTCCTGACGATCACTATCAGGATCTTAAGAGGATAATAGCAGCATGTAACGGTAAGGCTTACAGGATAAGCGTTATAATGCCTTTCCTATATGAGAGCCGTCAGCACAGAAAGACCATGCGTGAGTCACTGGACTGTGCTGTTATGCTCAAGGAACTTGAGGCGATGGGAGTTCATGATGTTGTGACGTTTGATGCACATGATCCCAGGATGCAGAATGTAGTTCCTCTTAAGGGAATTGAAAACATCTCGCCTGCTCTTCAGTTTTCACAGGCTCTTCTTACGGAATACGATGATATTATCATCGACAAGGAACATCTGATGTTTGTTGCACCGGACGAGGGAGCAACCGAGAGAGTAGTATTTCTTGCGTCCATCTTTGGCGTGAATATCGGAATGTTCTACAAAAGAAGAGACTATTCTACTATAGTTAACGGTCAGAACCCGATCGTTGCGCATGATTTCTGTGGCGGAGATGTATCAGGTATGGACGTGGTAATTGTAGATGACATGATAGATTCCGGCGGAAGCATGATGGATGTTTCCAGGCAGCTTAAGGATAAAGGAGCAAAAAGAGTATTTATTTTCTCAACCTTTGGTCTGTTCTCAAGGGGCTTTGATAAGTTTGACAAAGCATACGAGGAAGGTGTCTTTGACCGCATGTTTACCACGGATCTTATTTATCAGAAACCAGAGCTTTTGAAGAAACCATATTACTGCAGCGTGAAAATGGGAACATATATTGCAGCTATTATAGACACCATGAATAAGGGCGACAGCCTGCGTGCCATCGTAAAACCGGCGGAAAGAATCAAAGAAACTATAGAAAACTATAAAAAGAATAAGGCATAATATGCAAAAATGTGGTATAGTGTAATTTGACTTATTTTGCAAACCTATTTAGCAGGAGGAATTATTATGGAGGGTGGCCCCTCTTCAGACAGTATTATCGCCTTTTTTGTCATTCTCATAATTGATTTTCTGATACAGGGCTTTGGCATGGCACTTGACCATGTCAGCAAGGACGAGATTGAGAAAAAGAGCCTTGAGAACAAGGACAGCGTTAGCAGTAAGCTCCTTAAGCTCCTTGAGAACGAGACTCGTCATATAGAAGCGATGCAGCTTCTTACCATTATCATAAATATGGTTCTGGGAGTTTTATGTGTTCTTAATCTCAGCAGCTTTTTTGCCAGGACCTTTGCATTTTCTCAGAGTATGGTAACATGCGCACTTGTCACCATTCTTACAGGTATTCTGGTGGCGGTTCTGATCATGAGCTTTGGAGTAATAATCCCAAGAAGGCTCGCTGCGAGAAAACCTGAGAAATGGGCTTACGGCTGTTATTATCCAACAAGCGTTTTCAGAGTGATCCTTTATCCGCTGGTTGTGTTATCAGATATCATATCAAGCGGAGTGCTCTACCTGTTTGGTATAAGAGGAGATGACAAGCTCGTAGATGTTACCGAGGAAGAGATCAAGTCCATGGTAACAGAAGGTCAGGAGCAGGGCGTTATTCAGGAATCTGAGGCAGACATGATCTCCAATATCTTCGAGTTCTCCGACAAGGAAGCTCAGGATATCATGACCAACAGAAATGCCATGGTAGCCATTGATGCCAATAGCTCCCTTAAGGAAGCGGTAGACTTCATGATGGACACCAACAACTCAAGATTCCCTGTCTATCTTGATGATATTGACCACATAATAGGAATCATGCACATCAGAGATGCCATGAAAAAGCTTGCTGACAGCACGGACTCTGATCTTCCCATCAGGAAGATAAAAGGACTTCTAAGGCAGCCCAAGTTTGTTCCCGAGACAAGGAACATTGATTCTTTGTTCCACAGCATGCAGTCTTCCAAGACTCAGATGGTAATTGTCATCGATGAGTACGGACAGACAGCAGGTCTTGTTTCCATGGAGGATATCCTTGAGGAAATTGTAGGAAATATCATGGATGAGTATGACGAAGAGGAGAACTACGTAAGACCTACCAAGAACGCAGGAGAGTTTACGGTAGATGGCAAGACCCCTCTTGAGGTACTTGAGAAGAAATTCAAGATCTCTTTTGGAGAGAGTGAGTTTGAAACCCTCAACGGATACATCATATCCAAGCTCGACAGGATACCTGAGAGCGATGAGGACTTTGATGTAACAGTAGATGGCTATAATTTCAAGATTCTTTCAGTTCAGAATCACATGGTTACAAGCGTTCTTCTGACCAAATTGCCGGAAGAAGCGCCTGCTGAAGAAGAAAAAGAATCAGAAATAGCAAAATAGATTAACAAGTAATACGAAAGGAAGTTTTTATGTCAGGACATTCAAAATTTGCAAACATCAAGCACAAAAAAGAAAAGAATGATGCAGCAAAAGGTAAGATCTTTACCATTATCGGAAGAGAAATTGCTGTAGCAGTTAAGGAAGGCGGCCCTGATCCTGCCAACAACTTTAAGCTTGCTCAGGTTATCGCCAAGGCTAAGGCCAACAACATGCCTAACGACACAATCGATCGTGGAATCAAGAAGGCATCCGGCGCTGAAGGCAACGTTGATTATAAGAACATCACTTACGAAGGATACGGCCCCGGCGGAACAGCTATCATCGTAGAGGCACTTACAGACAACCAGAACAGAACTGCATCCAACGTTAAGGCAGCATTTTCAAAGGGGAACGGCAATGTTGGAACACCCGGATGTGTATCTTACATGTTTGATAACAAGGGACAGATCCTCATCGACAAGGAAGAGTGCAAGGTATCATCAGATGATCTTATGATGCTCGTTCTTGATGCAGGCGCTGATGATTTCAACGAGGAAGAGGACAGCTACGAGATCCTTACAACTCCTGATAATTTCCAGGCTGTAGTTGAGGCACTTAACAAGGAGAACATCGAGACAGCATCTGCTGAGGTTACAATGATCCCTCAGAACTATGTTGCTGTAACAGATCCTGAGAACGTTAAGTATCTTCAGAGAATCCTTGATCTTCTTGACGAGGATGACGATGTTCAGGCAGTATATCACAACTGGGATGAGCCTGAAGAATAAAACAAAACTTTAATATTGGGGGACTTAAAATGAAACTGAGACGTGCATGGCCGGCGGTAGGCATCTGGGTTATATTTCTTATATTTGAATTTGCAATGGTGGCAAGTAGCGGTTTCTTTTTAGGTCTTTTTCCCAATGAGAATAAACTGATCTATTCCATAGTCTTTGCAGTACTTAGTATTCTGCTCATGTCAGTGATCGTGATATTTGCAGGCAGATGCAGTGACAGCATGAAGGCCAATCTATGGCCATCCAAGCTGCCCTTTAAGATTGGGTATCAGATAACCATTGCGCTTATACTCATAGGAGCTGTCTGGTACAGGATTGAACTGCTGGGAAATACGTCAAAAGAGATCACGGGCAAGATGAGCCTGTATGAGAACGCCATGGTTGGCGGAACACCTGTAGCAGAGTACGATCTGTTATCAATCGTATATTCAACGATACTAAAAGGAATACTGTTCTTTACCGGTAACATCATAACGGTTCCGTTCTTTTTCCAGATTGTATGTTTCACAATATTTATGATCTGCGGCTTTTTCACAGTGCAGAAGCTTCTTGGATACGCAGCAGCTCTTGTCTTTACTGCTTATGTCGGCTTTATGCCGGTGTTCACGCCTGCATTTACAGGCCCAGAGCTTTCTACAGGCCCATTGTTCATGGCTATGTTTGGCATAGAGCTTTTGTTTGTGGCTCTGTTTTTGGAAGGCTCTTTTAAGAAAAAATATACTTCCAAGGCATGGATACTCTGGTACATTCTGGTTGGTATCGTTGTGGGCTTTATGTCCTATATGGATGCCGGAACCATAATCATGATCATACCGTTTTTATTTGCAGTACTGTTTATCTATGGCACTAAGGTAAAAGAGGAAGTCGTAAGGCTTATCATTGTGGTTGCAGCAGCCGTGCTGACCTTCATCGGCATGTTTATCCAGGAGCAGGGATTTATGATGGCCGATGTACGCTTTGCAAACTGGGCATCATATTACTTCCACAACCTCAACACTTTTGATATGTTCTGGGCTTACACTGATTACAAGATCATATATCTCGTAACACTTATCGTTATGAGCGGAGTAATTGTGGGCTTTTGGAAGAACAGGACTGTTGAGAAGATTTCACCCTGGCTGTGGTCAATTCTCTTTATCTTTGTTTCTGTTCCTTTTATGGGAGCAACAAGGATGAATACACAGGTCTTCGTTACCGTTTACTATGCATTCATCTTAGGATGTGTTGCGTCACTTATCGCACTTCCTGCAGACGAGGAAGAGGCGGAATACGTTGAGGAATCGGTAAAAGAGACTGTAGAAGAAAAAGAGGCTGAGGAAATCAGGGAACTTGCAGAAGATGCAACTGAAGAAGGTGCAGATGAGACTGCATCAGAGTCACCTGAAGCTGCTCAGGGTGCGCAGAAAGTTACAGAACCTGACTACGAGTTCGAAGATGAACCCGAAGAGGAAGAGCCTCACGGACACTTTGTTCCCGAGGGAATGGTGCTTCCAGAGGATGATGAAGACGTCGACCTCACACCTCGCATGAAGATGCCTGAATTTACAGGAACCATCAGCCTTGCAGAGACAGCAAGACAGGTTAACGAGAAACTCAAGGAAAAAGAAAGAAAAGCAGCAGAGAAGAGAGAAACTGAGCGGAAATCAGCGCCTGTTACAGACAAAAAGCCAAGAAAAGATGACTTTGACATCGAGCTTAAGCCCGGTGATGACTTCGATATTTAAAGATAGAAAGGTACATAAATGAGAATTGAAGATTTATCTTCGTATGAAATTATTGAAAAGAGAAGGAGTGATGACCTGAATTCTGAAAGCTATTTGTTAAGACACAAGAAATCAGGTGCGAGAGTAGCTCTTTTGTCCAATGACGATGAGAACAAGGTGTTTTCAATCGGCTTTAGGACACCACCCAAGAACTCAACAGGTGTGGCTCACATTATTGAGCATACCGTGCTCTGCGGTTCTAAGGAGTTCCCGGTTAAGGATCCTTTTGTAGAGCTGGTTAAGGGCTCGCTTAATACATTTCTGAATGCAATGACTTATCCCGATAAGACCGTGTATCCGATAGCCAGCTGCAATGATGCTGACTTCCAGAATCTGATGCACGTTTATCTGGATGCAGTTTTTTATCCGAATATATACAGTACTGACAAGATATTTAAGCAGGAAGGCTGGCACTACGAGATGGAGGATGAGACATCAGACCTTACCATCAATGGTGTTGTTTACAACGAGATGAAGGGAGCGTTCTCATCTGCTGATGACATGCTCTCAAGAGAGATCCAGAACTCTCTTTACCCTGATACTACCTACGGTATAGAGTCAGGTGGAGATCCGGACGTTATTCCTGAGCTTACCTACGAGGAGTATCTGGACTTTCACAGGAAATACTATCATCCTTCAAACAGCTATATTTATATGTTTGGAAACATGGATATGGCTGAGAAGCTTGATTATATCGACAAGAACTACCTCTCCAAGTTTGACCGCATAGAGGTCGACTCTGAGGTTGGCGTTCAGAAGGCGTTTGATAAGCCGGTTAAGGTAGTTAAGCCTTATCCAATCCTTCCTGATGATGAAATAGCAAAGAACACTTATCTTTCCTATAACTTCAGCGTTGGATCACCACTGGATAAAAAGCTCTACGTTGCTTTTGATATTCTTGACTATGCGCTTTGTTCAGCTCCCGGAGCTCCAATCAAGAAAGCTCTTATTGAAAAGGGCATCGGACAGGATGTCTACAGCGAGTACGACAACGGCATAAGGCAGCCAATTTTCTCTATCGTTGCCAAGAATGCTGATGAATCACAGCTGGATGACTTTGTGGATACCATTCAGTCACTACTTAAAGAGCAGGTAGAGAAGGGAATTGACAAGAAGTCTCTTCTTGCAGGTCTTTCCTACGATGAGTTTAAGTACCGCGAGGCAGATTTCGGAAGATTTCCAAAGGGTCTTTTGTACGGCCTTCAGGTTATGGACAGCTGGCTCTACGACGATGAGAAACCCTGGATAAATGTAGAGGCCGGAGAAACCTTCGCTGAGCTTAAGAAGGAAGTGGATGGCAGATACTTTGAGGAGCTTGTTGAGAAGTATTTCCTTAATAACAATCACAAGAGCGTAGTAGTTCTGCGCCCCGAAAAAGGCCTTACTGAGAAAAAAGACGAGGAGCTTAAGAACAAGCTTCAGAAGTACAAGGATTCTCTCTCCGAGGATGAGATAAAGAAGATCGTTCAGGAGACCAAAGAGCTTAAGGAATATCAGGATACACCCGATGATCCTGAGGACCTCGCTAAGATTCCGCTTCTTACTCTGGCTGACATGAAGAAGGAAGCCGACAAGTTCATATATGAGCTCAGAAGTGCAGGGGATACAAAGGTTCTTTTCCATAACGTGTTCACAAGTGGCATTGCATACATAAACTTTGTGTTCGACATGAGCACTGTTGATAAAGAGCTCCTTCCTTACGCTTCATCTCTTAAGAAAGCGCTTGGAATGCTGAATACCGAACACTATGCATACGGAGATCTCTACAATGAGATCAACATCAGGACCGGTGGAATCAGCGGATCCATCAGCACTTACACGGATTCTGATGATGTTAAGAAGTTCAGGACAGAGTTTGAAATCAGCGTCAAGGTTCTTCACGATAATCTTAGTTATGCCTTTGATCTGGTAAAAGAGATCATGACTGCCACCAAATTTGATGACGTAAAGAGACTTCGCGAGATCTTTGGAGAGCAGTATGCAAGGCTCCAGACCGACCTTGCATCTGCAGGCCACCAGAGTGCAGCGCTCAGAGCTATGAGCTATGTATCGCCTGCTGCAATGGTTTCTGACAATGTCAGCGGAATCGGTTATTTCAGACATCTTGAGAGGATGAACAAGGCTCTTGAGACCGAGGATGGGGCAAAAGAGATCATTGAGAAATTCCAGCATCTCTGCCGCCTGATATTCAGACCTGAGAATCTTCTGGTGGATATAACAGGTACTGAGAAGGAATACGAGGGTATAGAGGAGCAGGCAAAAGAGTTTGCGAAAGCTCTTTATACAGATGACGTTACAAAGGGTGAACTCAAGCTTGTACCCGAGAAGAAGAACGAGGGCTTTAAGACTGCCGGACAGGTTCAGTACGTATGCAGAGCCGGTAACTTTGCAAAGAGCGGCCTTAAGTACAACGGATCCCTTCGTGTTCTCAAGGTAATGATGGGCTACGATTACCTCTGGAAGAATATAAGAATTCTGGGCGGAGCTTACGGATGCATGAGCAGTTTTGCCAAGAACGGCGATTGTGCTTTTGTTACCTACAGAGACCCTAACCTTCAGAACAGTATAGACGTATTTGAAGGGGCTTCTGAGTACTTAAGAAGCTTTGAGTCTGATGATAGAACAATCCTTCAGTATATAATCGGTGCAATATCAGACCTTGATACACCCAAGACACCTTCAGCAAAGGGAGCATATGGTCTTACAGCGTACCTTTGCAATGCCAAGATGGAGAACATCCAGAAGAACAGAGATGAGCTTCTTGGAACTACTAAGGAGAGCATCAGAGGCCTTGCGGAGTATGTTGATGCATTCATGTCCGACGAGTGCCTGTGTGTTATCGGATCAGCTGAGAAGATCGAGGAGAGTAAAGAGCTATTTAACTCAGTTCAGCAGCTGGTTGGAAAGTAAATCTATCGTATCAGGACGCCCATGGCGCCAAAAGGAGGAGATTATGAAAAAGAGAAGTGTCAGAGTATTTGGAACGGCCGTGGCTCTTTTCATGGGAGTTATGCTCACAGCCTGCGGATCATCAAGCGACTCATCAGGATATGCCAAGTATGCAGCGACTGAGACAGCTGCTGACTATGGCGTATATGAAGAGCCTGCTGCAGCTATGGAAATGGCAGATACTTCTGCAGGAACAGATGGCCAGACGCAGGTCAATGACACCAGCAGAAAGCTGATTAAGACCGTTAATCTCGATACCGAGACTGAGGACCTTGATCAGACAGTATCCCTTATAGAACAGAAAGTTACCGGACTTGGCGGATATATCGAGTCCAGCAATATCTACAACGGAACCACCTATTCCGGACGTTCATCCAGAAGTGCCAGCATTACTGCAAGAGTTCCTGCTGTAAATCTTGACTCCTTTGTGGATTCTGTAGAAGGAAACACAAACATCACAAGAAAATCTGTCAATGTAGATGACATTACTCTTACTTATGTTGATATCGAGAGTAAGAGAAACTCCTTAAGAACAGAGGAGAAGAGACTTTTAGAGATTCTGGAATCTGCTGAGACAGTTGAAGACCTCATAACAGTAGAGGATAAGCTTGCTGATGTAAGATATGAACTTGAGAGCATAGAATCTCAGATCAGAAGCTACGACAATCTTGTTGATTACAGCACGGTATACCTTAACATTGAAGAGGTTGTTAAGTTCACTCCTGTGGAGAAAGAGAGTGCCTTCAGCAGAATGGGCAAGGGCTTTATGGAGAATCTCTCTGATGTGGGCGAAGCCATTGTTGACTTCCTTGTATGGTTTGTATCACACATCCCCGGACTTATAGTATTTGTCATAGTTGTAGTAATTATTGTGCTCATTATCAGAGCAATTGTTGTGGGAAGCAAGAAGAAAAAGGCTAAGAAGATGCAGATGATGTATCAGGCAGCTGCGCAGAACGCAGCTCCGGTAGCAAGTAACCAGGCACCTCAGCAGGCTAAAGAGCCCGAAAAAGGAAACGATGGAAATAAGTAATTTTAAAACAGGTTTTGTAACTTTAATAGGGCGTCCCAATGTAGGTAAGTCGACACTGATGAACCACCTCATCGGGCAGAAGATCGCCATAACCTCCAACAAGCCTCAGACCACCAGAAACAGGATCATGACTGTTTTTACAGATGACGAGGCACAGATGATATTCCTTGACACCCCGGGAATCCACGACACCAAGAATAAACTTGGCGAGTACATGACTAAGGTGGCAAAGAGTACGCTGGAAGAGGTGGACCTTATTCTCTGGCTCGTTGAGCCCAGCACCTATATAGGTGAAGTGGAGAAGTCCATTATCGAGGAGCTTAAGAAGTCCAAAAAGCCCATAATACTGGTCATCAACAAGATTGATACCGTATCGGCGGAGAACCTTCAGAAGTTCGAAGATGCTTATACCAAGGAAATGGACTTTGCCAGAGTGGTGAAGGTTGCAGCCCTTAAGGGCCAGAATGTAGATGGCGTGCTTGCTACAATCAAGGAATTCCTTCCCTACGGACCTGCTCTTTATGATGAGGACACCATTACAGATCAGCCTGAGAGACAGATCGTAGCGGAGATCATAAGAGAAAAGGCTCTTCGTCTTCTTCAGGACGAGGTACCTCACGGAATTGCTGTAACAATTGAGACCATGAGGATGAGGGAGAAAAAGGCAGAGAAACCTAAGAAAAAGAGACATCAGCATCCGCCAAAAAAGAGCGCTCTTGAGAAACAGATGCAGGCAGCTATGGATGAAGACCTTCCGGATGGCCAGGTTGTCTTTTCCCTGGATGATATGAATGCCGAGGAAGAGGTTTATGATCCTGAGGGTATCATGGACATTGAGGCAACGGTCATCTGCGAGAGAGACTCCCACAAGGGAATCGTCATCGGAAAGGGCGGCGCTATGCTAAAAAGAATCGGCAGCGCAGCCAGAAAAGATATCGAGGAACTGGTTGGATGTCAGGTTAATCTCCAGCTCTTTGTTAAGGTAAGAAGAGACTGGCGCGATGATACGCAGCAGATGAAGAATTTTGGTTACAATCCAAAGGATTTTAAATAGGAGCTTTTGATGGAAGATATCATTACCGTCAGAGGAATAGTACTAAAGCATAGTCCCAGTGGGGATTATGACTGGGTAGCAACTATATTCACCGCCGAGAGGGGCAAGATCACAGCCTTTGCAAGAAGCGCAAGAAAGCCAAACGGGCGGCTCTCAGGCACAGTTGAGCCATTTTGTTTCGGAACTTTCAAGCTCTTTGTGGGCAAAAGTTCCTACAATATTGTAGAGGCGGATATAGAGAACTACTTTGAAGGATTTAGGGGGGATCTTGAAGGTGCCTGTTACGGCACCTTTTTCCTTGAACTGGCTTCGTACTATTCAAAAGAGAATATTGAGGACAGGGAACTGCTAAATCTTTTGTACATTTCCCTGAAAGCTCTGCAAAAGGACTCAATTCCCAATAAGCTGGTAAGGTGCATTTATGAGCTAAAGAGCCTTCAGATAGAAGGTGAGTATCCCGGAGTTCCGGCAAATATGGAGATACAGGAATCCACGAGATATGCTCTTTCACATATAGAGTCTTCGCAGCTTGAGAAGCTCTATACCTTTAATGTAAGCGACGAAGTACTCTATGAACTTTGCAGGGTAACATCCCTTTACAGAAGTAAGTTTATCGACAGGACACTAAAAAGCATGGAAATGCTCGCCACCTTTGACGATGCCCTGTAATGAAGGCGCTATTGAAAAAGAAAAATGATTTGGATATAATTACTTTGTTTGTGAGGTGAAAAGGTGGTTATTATAAAGAAAAAACTTACGGCAGCTGCCGTAATATCTTTTACCATATTGGGACTATGCGCCTGCGGAAAAGAGACTGCGGGGGTATCCACAGTATCGGTGGACAAGGAAGGTAAGGTAGAGAGCGTTTTATACGATACCTTCGACAAGGATTACTACAGCCTTGAAGAACTTAAAAATATGGCAGAAGAAGAAATTTCAGATTACAATTCAGAGTATGAAAACCCAAGGATCACGCTTTCAGATGCTCAGGTGCTTGAGGAGGAAGGCGTTGTTAAGCTTACAATGCAGTTTGAGAGCGCCCAGGACTATTCCTATTATAATCAGGTGGATATGTTCTACGGCACTGTGGCAGATGCCAGAAGCGCAGGGTATGAGCTTAATTTAAACCTTGTGGATGATAAGGGTGACAAGATAGATCCTTCTATAATCGATCAGAATCCTGACAGACACATAATAATAACCAGTGACAAGACAAACATTAAGACCCCTTATAACATCGAATACATGTCAAAGGGAGTCAACAGCCTTGGTAAAAAGGAAGCAGAGCTTCATGCGGTAACTGCAGAGTACGCACAGCTCCTTCTTTCAAAATAAGAAACATTTACAGAGAGGAATATTTAAACATGGAAAAATCAGCAAAGACAATGGACAAGATTGTTGCTCTGGCAAAGGGAAGAGGCTTTATTTATCCCGGATCTGAGATCTATGGCGGACTGGCGAACACTTGGGACTACGGTAATCTCGGCGTAGAGTTCAAGAACAACGTTAAGAAGGCATGGTGGCAGAAGTTCGTACAGGAGAGCCCATACAACGTAGGCGTAGACTGTGCGATCCTTATGAACCCTCAGACATGGGTTGCTTCAGGACATCTTGGCGGTTTCTCAGATCCTCTTATGGATTGTAAGGAGTGCCACGAGAGATTCAGAGCAGATAAGATCATTGAGGACTTTGCTGCAGAGAATAATATTACTCTTGAGACATCAGTAGACGGATGGTCTCACGAGGAGATGGAGAAGTTCATAAACGATCACAACGTTCCATGCCCATCATGTGGCAAGCATGACTTCACCAGCATCAGAGAGTTCAACCTTATGTTCAAGACATTCCAGGGTGTAACAGAGGATGCCAAGGATACAGTGTATCTTCGTCCCGAGACTGCCCAGGGAATTTTTGTAAACTTCAAGAACGTACAGCGTTCATCACGTAAGAAGGTACCTTTCGGAATCTGCCAGGTAGGTAAGAGTTTCCGTAACGAGATCACTCCCGGTAACTTCACTTTCCGTACAAGAGAGTTCGAGCAGATGGAGCTTGAGTTCTTCTGCAAGCCCGGAACACAGACAGAGTGGTTTGAGTACTGGAGAAAGTTCTGCTATGAGTGGCTTCTTTCTCTCGGAATCAAGAAAGAGAACCTTCGTCTTCGTGACCATGATCCTGAGGAGCTTTCATTCTACTCAGATCACACAACAGATATCGAGTATGCATTCCCATTCACAGAGTGGGGCGAGCTCTGGGGCATTGCTTCAAGAACAGATTACGACCTTACACGTCACCAGGAGACATCAGGCCAGTCTATGGATTACTTCGATGATGAGACAAATGAGAAGTACATCCCTTATGTTGTTGAGCCTTCACTTGGTGCAGACCGTGTAGCTCTTGCATTCCTTTGCGAAGCATACGATGAGGAGAACCTCGGAACAGAAGATAAGCCTGATATGAGAACAGTTCTTCGTTTCCATCCTGCGATCGCACCTGTTAAGATCGGTATCCTTCCACTTTCCAAGAAGCTTAACGAGGGCGCAGAGAAGATCTATGCTCAGCTTTCAAAGAAGTACAACTGCGAGTTTGACGACAGAGGAAACATCGGTAAGAGATATCGCAGACAGGATGAGATCGGAACACCTTTCTGCATTACATATGATTTTGATTCAGAGACAGACGGCAAGGTAACAGTAAGATTCAGGGATTCAATGGAGCAGGAGCGTATTGCCATTGATGAGCTTGAGAGCTTCTTTGCTGATAAGTTTGATTTTTAATGGAGGATTTATGAAACAGTTTACTGCTAATGAGCTTAGAAAGGCTTGGAAGGACTTCTACATCAAGAGGGGCCACGTTGATTGCGGAGCCGTATCACTGGTATCAGACGGTTCCACAGGTGTTATGTTCAACGTTGCAGGAATGCAGCCACTTATGCCTTATCTTTTAGGTAAGAAGCATCCCATGGGAACAAGACTTTGCAACGTTCAGGGATGTGTTCGTACCAATGATATTGATTCCGTTGGTGATAAGAGCCACGGAACCTTCTTCGAGATGATGGGAAGCTGGTCACTTGGTGACTACTTCAAGAAAGAACGTTGCCAGTGGAGCTATGAGCTTCTTACAGAGCTCTTTGGATTCGACAGAGATCACCTTGCTGCAACAGTATTTGCAGGCGATGAGAATGCTCCAAGAGATGAAGAGGGTGCTAAATACCGTATCGAATCAGGATTTAAGCCTGAGAATATATTCTATCTTCCCGCTGAGGATAACTGGTGGGGACTTGAATACGGTCCATGTGGCCCCGACTCTGAGATGTTCTATGTAAAAGACATCCCGGATTGCGGACCTGATTGCGGACCCGGATGCCACTGCGGTAAGTACACAGAGATCGGTAACGACGTATTTATGCAGTATGAGAAGCATCACGACGGTTCCCTTACACCTCTTTCACAGAAGAACGTAGATACAGGATGGGGACTTGAGAGAATCCTTGCATTCCTCAACGGTGTTGATGATGTTTATAAGATCGATCTTCACGCTCCTGTTATCGCATACATTGCAAAAGAGAGCGGAATCGCTTATGAAGCTGACGAGAAGTCAACAAGATCCATGAGAATCCTTGCTGATCACACAAGAACAGCAGTAATGCTCATCGGTGATGAGGCTAAGCTTCTTCCTTCAAACACAGGAGCAGGCTACATCTTAAGAAGACTTATCCGTCGTGCTGTAAGACACGCAAGAGCCCTGGGACTTAAGAAGGAGCAGATCCTCGGAGTAGCAACAATTTACCTTGATGAGTACTCAGAGAGCTATCCTAACCTTGTTAAATACAGAGAGTTCGTATTAAGAGAGCTCGGAAGAGAAATTGATCGTTTCGAGTCAACTCTTGAGAACGGAATGAAAGAGTTTAAGAAGATCCTTGATAAGACTTCATCAGAAGGAAAGAAGACAGTAGACGGAAAAGATGCATTCTTCCTCTATGATACCTTCGGATTCCCTGTAGAGCTCACTGTAGAGCTTGCTGAAGAAGAGGGCTTTACTGTAGATGAGGACGGCTTTGCTAAGGCTATGGAAGAGCAGAAGCAGAAGGCAAGAGATAATCAGAACTTCTCAGCTAACCTCACTACCGGCGCCGGAGTATTCGATTCTCTTAATGAGTCAGTTAAGAGCGAGTTTGTTGGATATACATCTATTACAGCTGACGGCAAGATCGTTGCCATGGCTGATGAGGAGCTTTCAGATGAGCTCACAGCCGGATCAAAGGGCAGCATCATTACAGACGTTACACCTTTCTACGGAACAATGGGTGGACAGGTTGGAGATATCGGTGTGATCGAGGGCGCAAACGGCGCTAAGTTCACAGTAACAGACACCATTCATGTAGCAGGCGGAAGGACAGCTCACGTAGGAGAGGTTACAGAAGGCTCCTTTAAGGTTGGCGATGCTGTTAAGCTCTGCGTAGATGCAGAGAACAGAGCTAAGACCTGCAGAAACCACAGTGCTACTCACCTTCTTCAGAAGGCACTTCAGGAAGTACTCGGTGATCACGTTGAGCAGGCCGGTTCTTACCAGGATCCTGACAAGACAAGATTCGACTTCTCACACCATCAGGCTATGACGGCTGAGGAGATCAAAAAGGTTGAGGATCTTGTAAACGAGAAGATCGCAGCAGCTCTTCCTGTTGTCACAGAAGAAATGACAATGGAAGAAGCCAAGAAGACAGGAGCTATGGCTTTGTTTGGTGAGAAGTACGGCGAGAGAGTCCGCGTAGTCAAGATGGGAGATTTCTCCATAGAGCTCTGCGGTGGTACTCACGTATCAAATACAAGTCATGTAGGTATCTTCAAGATTGTTTCAGAGAGCGGCGTTGCAGCAGGAGTTCGTCGTATCGAAGCTCTCACAGGAAGCAATGCAAGAAATTACTACAGAGATGTTGAGAATAAGCTTGAAGAGGCAGCTAAGGCACTTAAGACAACACCTGCCGATATAAATGACCATATAAAGAAGCTCCAGGAGGAGCTCAAGGCTCTTAAGAGCGAGAACGAGTCCTTAAAGAGTAAGGAAGCTCAGGCAGCTCTCGGAGATGTGGGCGACCAGGTCAAGGAAGTAAAGGGAGTTAAGCTCCTTGCTACATCTGTTAAGGGTGTTGACATGAACGGCCTTAGAGACTTGGGAGACCAGATGAAGACTAAGCTCGGTGAGGGCGTAGTAGTTCTTATCTCTGAGCTTGATGGCAAGGTAAACCTTGTAACCATGGCTACTGACGGAGCAATGGCAAAGGGTGCTCATGCAGGTAACCTCGTTAAGGCAATTGCGCCTAAGGTAGGCGGAGGCGGCGGTGGTCGTCCGAACATGGCTCAGGCCGGCGGCAAGAACCCTGCAGGTATCGCAGATGCCATAGCTGAGGCAGAAAAGATCCTTGGTGAGCAGATAGGATAAAAAGGAAAATGATGGGGCTATTCGATTTACTACAAATTAAGACTCAAAATGAAGACGCCTTTGAAGAAGAATTAAAAGAGCTCGAGACTCAGAAAAAGCACATCATCGAAAAAATCGGTGAGAAGTTTGCTTCTGAGAATCGCTACAATGACATGTCGGGGACACAGTACGAGGAGCTGTTTCATAAGCTTTCGAAAGTTGAGGGTGAAATGGACAGACTCCTTGATGAAGGCCCCATAGACAATGTCCTGAAAGGCGAAGAAAACGAAGGGCAGTATGAAGGAGCATCAAGCAGGAAACTCCAGTTGCGGCTTGTTATCTCCGGAACAGTGCTGTTCGTTGTCGTGTGCCTTGGCATAGGACTGGCTCTTTTGTACAGACAGCCCAAAGTTGACCTTGGAAATGATGAACCGTCTCAGGCAGTTATAGTAGAAGGGCCTGATGCAGCAACAGAAGAGAGCACTGTGGTTTCACCACAGCAACTCATGGAAGAATTTGGCCTGTACAAATCTAACCGTGCCAATTATGAAAACTCTCAGGTGCTTGACTATACCAAGTACAAGAGATATGACTCGGAGATCACCGGATTTTCTTTTAACTATCCATCAGATATCTACAATGATGTGAAGATGGTGAATAATCAGGAAGATGGTGACTTTGGCAAGATCATAAGAAGCATCACGTTCTCCGGATCGGATGGTTCAACAGCTGTTTTTAGCGTCTATGAAAACGGACTTAATTACAAAAAAGACATGGACGCCATGATGGAGAAGGTCATAAGTTCCGAGAAAGACAAGCTCTTTTCACCTGTTGTGGAAAAGAGTCAGATCTCAAAGGAAAAGGATAATGCCATTGTGATCATTACGGCTTACGCCGATGGCGGAGCTGAGGCTGAACGCGTTTATGATCTTTGCA
Source organism: Butyrivibrio sp. FCS006 (assembly GCF_000424525.1). Classification (NCBI taxonomy): domain Bacteria; kingdom Bacillati; phylum Bacillota; class Clostridia; order Lachnospirales; family Lachnospiraceae; genus Butyrivibrio; species Butyrivibrio sp. FCS006. The sequence goes on from NZ_KE384204.1 coordinate 751,111, forward strand.
GGATAGAAAACGAAAAAATATATCAGATGAAGCTGACCTATCCAAGACCTGTTGACGAGGAAGAGGATAAGCAGAAGGCATATTATTCCTATGTTCTGTATAACCTTTGCGGATTTAGCGGGGCAGAAGCTGATAAGCTTGAGAGCTTTGATGAGTTTGTTGACGGAAACTATACAAACTTCCAGCCTACTCAGCAGCAGAAGGATATCTTCTGGGGAATCATGGATAACATGGTTACCTCCAGAGACCTCTATGACCAGCAGGGTATGGAGTATGTTGTACCGGTTGGAACCACTAAGGAGCTTGAAGATATACTCTCAAAGGATCCACTGCTTCTTCAGATGTACTTAAAGGCAGGAATCAACAAGGACAATGAAAATATCCAGTCTGAGCGATTCGCCTGCATCGTCGATCAGGGCGATGGTACTAACAAGATGTACCTAAAGAGTGAGATTGGAAAAGAGGAATTTGAGGAGTTTTACAGCAAGGCTGTCGGAGAGAAGAATTTGCTCGGCGGATCCCTTGCATATGCCAAGACCTTTTTCCGTGATATGTTTTCGCTTGAACTAGATGTAAATAGTGTAATGCAGGATAATCCGAGTGTTTATCCGGAAGGTGCTTCACTTTTGTTATACAGTCCAAGTTATAATGAACTGGTATATGCCAGCGGATACGGAAACAGAAACAGAGTAGACGGTCCTGAAGACTATGATTATAACGAAGAGCTACAGTGCTTTGATTATCACTTCGGTCCTGTCTATGAACTTACTCCGGGTGATCTGAACTGGCAACAGAAAAGAGATGAAGAAGATCCCGGAAACGGTATTTATATCGCACATATTCGTCCATATCTGAACAATTCTCTTGGCTTTAAGCTTTTGGGGATTGAGAGAGTGGAATAAAATAACTAAAAGAAATTTAAATTTTCCCTTGACGGAATTTGGGTTTTATGCAATAATATGTGATGTTATGTGAGCAAATGGCTCAAAACATAGCAAATAACCCAATCAGTCATGTACTTAATGGGACTGAAGGGAGGGTAAGAGTAGAGATGTCAACTGTAGTAGTAAAAGAAAACGAGACTTTGGATAGCGCACTGCGTCGTTTTAAGAGAAGTTGCGCAAAGGCTGGTATCCAGCAGGAGATCCGTAAGAGAGAGCACTACGAGAAGCCAAGCGTAAGACGCAAGAAGAAGTCTGAAGCAGCAAGAAAGCGCAAATATAACTAAATCAATTGGAAGGGTCCCTGGATTTTCCGGGGACCTTTTTATGTATCTGCAAAACTCAAAGTACAAATCTGTGCTTAGCTGTGATAAAATACTTTTTGTTACGTTTGAATTGGGATAAGTGCCTATGTTGATTTCTACTATTGTCATAATTGCATTACTGATAGTTTTATCCGGTATTGTCATATATCACGACACTCATAATTTTAAGATTTATGAGTATGAAGTTACTACTGACAAGCTGGATAGGGACTTCGTGTATGTATTTCTGACTGACCTTCACGGATATTTTTACGGGAAGGACAATGAAAAGCTTATAGAAGCTGTTGATAAGATATCGCCGGATGCCATATTCTGCGCGGGTGATATGATCACTGCAACTAAGAACCATCACAATGTTGAGGTGGATTCGGGGCTGCGACTTTTGGAGAATCTTTCATCCAGATATCCCGTATATATCTCAAACGGCAATCACGAGGAGAAGATAAAGACATATAAAGATTCCTTTGGGAATCTCTTTGACAGATATAAGAACAGATTAAAAAGAGCCGGAGCCGTGTATCTTGAAAATGACTCTGTGATGATAGAAGAAACAAACATCAGAGTTACCGGTCTTTGCCTTGACCTTGGCTTTTTTAAGAAGGTTGTTAAAGCCAATATGGAAGATGACTATCTCGATAATCTTTTAGGCCGCGTAAATACTGCTGAGAAGGAGCATTATCAGATACTCATTGCTCATAATCCGATCTATTTTAAAAACTATGCCGACTGGGGAGCTGACCTTGTTCTTTCCGGCCATGTTCACGGCGGGATCATAAGGCTTCCGCTTCTTGGAGGTGTAATATCGCCTGCAATAGCTCTTTTCCCTAAATACGATGCCGGAAAGTATGAGAAGGATGGAAGCACCATGATACTCAGCAGAGGCCTCGGAACTCACACAATTCATGTGAGGATGTTTAATCCGGGTGAGATTTCTGTTATAAAACTACGAGGAAAAAAGAATGTCACTTGAGGTCAAACTTCAGGTGTTTGAAGGCCCCCTTGACCTTCTTATGCACCTGATCGATAAGAATCAGATAGATATTTACGATATTCCCATCGTTACCATTACAGAGCAGTATATGGCATACATTAATGCCATGCAGAGGGAAGACATGGACGTTACCTCTGAATTTCTGGTTATGGCAGCAACGCTTATCGATATTAAATGCAAGATGCTTCTTCCCAAGGAAGTAAATGAGGACGGCGAGGAAGAGGATCCCAGAGCAGAGCTTGTTGAGAAGCTCCTTGAGTACAAGATGTACAAATATATGGCATACGAACTCAGGGACATGCAGATGGATGCCGACATGCAGTGGTTCAGGGCAAAAGACCTGCCTAAGGAAGTCAAGGACTACGAGATGCCCATTGACTTTTCAGACCTTATTGGCGATACAACTCTGACCAAGCTTAATTCAATCTTCCAGGAACTCCTTAAAAGGCAGGAGGATAAGGTGGATCCGATCAGAAGTAAGTTCGGAAACATCGAGAAGGAAGAAATCGACATGGATGCCAAGACTCTTTATATCAAGGCATACATCAGAGAACACGAGAGATTCAGTTTCAGGCAGCTCCTTGAAAAACAGCACAGCAAGACCGAGATCATTGTGACCTTTCTTGTTATGCTTGAGGAGATGAAGCTTGGCGAGATAGAGATCGAGCAGGAGACCACATTCGGCGACATAATAATTACATCCAGAAAGGCAAACTAAGATGACCAGAGAAGAAGGCGCAGCCATCGTTGAGGCTATTCTTTTTACCATGGGAGATTCCGTTGAGATAAATTCCCTTGCCAAGGCAATGGAGGAGGAGCCCAAAAAGGTTAAAGACTATATTGCATATCTGAAAGAGAAATATGAGAAGCAGGACAGCGGAATAGGAATCATTGAGCTTGATAAAGCCGTTCAGCTCTGCACAAAAAAGGAGATGTACGAGTACCTGGTCAAGATTGCCAAGGCACCCAAAAAGGCAGTACTGACCGATTCGCTCATGGAGACCCTTTCCATAATTGCTTACAAGCAGCCTATAACAAGGCTTGAAGTTGAGAAGATCCGCGGCGTTAACAGCGATCATGCAGTCAACAGACTTGTGGAGTTTGGACTGGTTCAGGAGCTTGGAAGGCTCGATGCTCCGGGAAGACCACTTCTGTTCGGAACCACAGAGGAGTTTTTAAGGAGTTTTGGAGTTCGCTCCATCGAAGAACTGCCGGCAATAGGCACTGTACAGGTAGAAGAGTTCAAGGCACAGGCCGAAGCAGAGGTAAATTTAAAACTTGATATTTAAAAACCTAGGGAGAATGTGAATTAATTGGCATTCTCCTCTTTTTTTTGCCGACTTTTGTGATATACTATACTGTGACTAAAGTTGCGGAATTTATGCATAAAAATATATTCATGGAGGTAAACAAATGAGTAGTTCTTCACAAGCGAGTCAAAGAATAAATGCTTTGCTCGATGAAAACAGTTTCGTTGAAATTGGCGCACTTGTGACCGCAAGAAGCACAGATTTCAATCTGAAACAGGAAGAGACACCATCAGACGGTGTAGTAACCGGCTACGGTGTCATTGACGGAAATCTGGTGTATGTATACAGCCAGGATTCGTCTGTACTTGGCGGATCTATTGGTGAGATGCATGCCAAGAAGATCGTTCGTCTTTATGACCTGGCTATTAAGACCGGATCACCTGTTATCGGACTTATCGATTCAGCAGGCCTTCGTCTTCAGGAAGGCAGCGATGCACTCAATGCATTCGGTGAGATTTATCTTAAGCAGGTGGAGGCTTCAGGTGTAGTTCCTCAGATAACAGCTGTCTTTGGAACATGTGGTGGAGGACTTGCTTTAATCCCTTCAATTACAGATTTCACATTCATGGAGTCTGACAAGGCTAAAATGTTTGTCAACTCACCTAACGTACTTGATGGCAACTACAAAGAGAAGCTTGATACATCAAGTGCCAAGTGGCAGAGCGAGAACGCAGGCAACGTTGATGTTGTGGCTGATGAGGCTACAATCTATGCTCAGATCAGAGAGCTCGTTTCACTTCTTCCTTCTAACAACGAAGACGGTGATTCCTATGACGAGTGCACAGATGATCTCAACAGAGCATGCGAGAATCTCGACGGCTACACAGCAGATCCTGCTCTTATCGCAGGTCAGATCGCTGATAACGGTGTATTCTTTGAGACAAAGAGAGACTATGCAAAAGAGATGGTTACAGGTTTTGTTAAGCTTAACGGCTCAACCGTTGGTCTTGTAGGAAACCGTACAGCACTCTTTGACGAGAACGGCAAGGAAGCAGAGAAGTTTGGCGACAAGCTCACAGCTCATGCATGCAACAAGGCAGCTGAGTTCATTAACTTCTGCGATGCTTTTGATATTCCTGTTCTTACACTTACAAACGCAACAGGCTTTGGTTCAACACAGTGTGATGAGAAGCACGTTGCAAAGGCTGCAGGCAAGCTTGTATTTGCCCTTGCAAACGCTACAGTTCCAAAGGTTAACCTTGTAACAGGCAAGGCTTTTGGAAGTGCTTATGTTGTTATGAACTCTAAAGCTCTTGGCGCAGACATCACAATCAGCTGGCCTGATGCTCAGATCGGAACAATGGATGCAAATATCGCAGCCAAGATCATTTGTGACGGTAAGGATGCTGAGACAGTATCCAAGACAGCTACAGAGTATGCTCAGCTTCAGAACAATGTTAAGAGCGCTGCAGCAAGAGGATATGTAGATGAGATCATCGAGCCCGCTGACACAAGAAAGTATGTCATCGGCGCTTTCGAGATGCTTTTTACAAAGAGGGATGAGCGTCCTGCCAAGAAACACGGCACAGTTTAATGAAGGGAGCACTCAGAATGAAGCATAAAATACTTGTTTTGGGACTTGTTATGAGCTGCCTCCTTGGTTTAACAGCCTGTGGAAAAGAAATTACCTACAACACTGTTGAGGGTAGCAGATACAATCCCGAAGAATTCAACCAGGATTTCATGGCTAATTATGCCAACATATTCGAGGACAGGTTATTCGAACAGTGGTATCTTCGCGACATAACCCCAGAGAACTTCGAGAAGGAGCTGTACTTTGATATAGCTACAAGTCAGCAGGGCGGAACAATCACCTATGACGATGACTTCTTTGAGGTTTGCAGATCCGGATATGATAGCTGGTATAAGGCTATTAAGGATATCGGATTTACTTCAAAAGACACACTTGCTGATGAAGTAAAGGTAACCGATACAACCTACTACATCAATGATGACGGCGTTCTTGTACTTGACGCCACAGTTACAGGAACCAAGCACTCCGCTCTTATGGAGATGTATTTAAACAACAGTGGTCTTCCTACAGACGTAGGTATCACAGTCAACAAGACCACAGGAGAGAAGCTTGAGAATGCCGGACTTAACACCCTTCTCGGAATGGGAATGGCATTCGCAGTACTTATCATTATTTCTCTTATAATTTCATTGTTCCCGCTTATCTCCGGAACAGGCAGAAAGAAGAAAGAGAGCGATAAGGAAATTGCCCAGAAGGCAATGGATAATACAATCACTCAGATTGCTGACAAAGAGGATCTTTCCTCTGACGCTGAGCTGGTTGCAGTTATTGCAGCAGCTATCGCAGCATATGAGGGAAGCGCATCTACAGATGGCTTCACAGTAAGATCTATCAGAAAAGTAAATTCAAAATGGAAGAATAACAGATAAGCTTTGGGCTTTGAAAGGAGAAACAATGAAGAACTATACAATAACCGTTAACGGAAACGTATATGATGTAACAGTAGAGGAAGGCGCAGGCGGAGCAGCTCCCGTAGCAAGAGCAGCAGCTCCCGCTCCTAAGGCTCCTGCAGCTCCTGCTAAGAAGGCCAGCGCAGGCGCAGGTTCTATCAAGATCGAGGCAGGTGCAGCAGGTAAGGTTCTCAGAATCGATGCTAACGTTGGCGCTTCAGTTAAGAAGGGCGACACAGTTGTTACTCTTGAGTCTATGAAGATGGAGATCCCTATGGTAGCTCCTCAGGACGGAACAGTAGCAAGCATTGATGTTGCTGCAGGTGATGCAGTAGAGGCAGGAAGAGTACTTGCAACTCTCAACTGATAAGGTCAGAGAAACTTAAAGTTTGAAAAAACAGAAAGAGGATACGAATGGATTACATAGTTAATACATTATCTAATCTCTGGCAACAGACAGCCTTTACAACAATGGAGCCGGGCAACTACATCATGATCGTGGTAGCGCTCGTGTTCTTGTACCTGGCCATTGCCAAGGGATTTGAACCTTTGCTTTTGGTACCGATTTCTTTCGGTATGCTTCTTGTAAATATTTATCCTGAAATCATGGCAGAGCCGGCAAATGGTGCAGCCGGTGGACTTCTCCATTATTTCTATATCTTGGATGAGTGGGCTATTCTTCCTTCACTTATTTTCATGGGTGTAGGTGCTATGACAGACTTTGGTCCGCTTATTGCCAATCCTATCAGCTTCCTTATGGGAGCCGGAGCTCAGTTTGGTATCTTCTCAGCTTACTTCATGGCCATCGCATTTGGCTTTAATGATCAGCAGGCTGCAGCAGTATCAATCATCGGAGGAGCAGATGGTCCTACATCTATCTTCCTTGCATCCAAGCTCCACCAGACATCAATCCTTGGACCTATCGCCGTTGCAGCTTACTCTTACATGGCTCTGGTTCCAATGATTCAGCCACCTATCATGAAGGCTCTTACAACACAGAAGGAAAGAACCATCAGAATGCAGCAGCTTAGAGAGGTTTCCAAGCTTGAGAAGATTCTTTTCCCTGTAATCGTTACTATCGTTGTATGCATGATCCTTCCTACAACAGCACCTCTTATCGGTATGCTGATGCTCGGTAACCTCTTCAGAGAGTCAGGCGTTGTTCGTCAGCTCCAGGAGACAGCATCAAACGCACTTATGTACATCGTAGTTATCCTTCTTGGAACATCAGTTGGTGCTACAACAAGTGCTGAGGCATTCCTCAACAAGACAACTCTTATCATCGTTGTTCTTGGACTTATCGCTTTTGCATTTGGTACTGCAGCAGGATGTCTCTTAGGTAAGCTCCTGTGCTTTATTACCAAGGGCAAGATCAATCCGCTCATCGGTTCCGCAGGTGTTTCAGCCGTACCTATGGCTGCCCGTGTATCACAGAAGGTTGGTGCAGAGTATGATCCATCCAACTTCCTGCTCATGCATGCGATGGGACCTAACGTTGCCGGAGTTATCGGTACTGCCGTAGTAGCAGGTACCTTCATGGCCGTCTTCGGCGTTTAAGATTTAGATAATAATTATCTTAGAAAGGATATTAGATATGGCAGAATTAGAGAGAAAACCAGTTCGCATCAATGAGACCGTTCTGCGTGACGCTCATCAGTCTCTGATCGCAACCAGAATGCCTACAGAGAAGATGCTTCCAATCATCGATACAATGGATAAGGTTGGATACAATGCTGTTGAGTGCTGGGGCGGTGCTACATTCGATGCTTCAATGAGATTCCTTAAGGAAGATCCATGGGAGAGACTTCGTAAGCTCAGGGCAGGATTTAAGAACACCAAGCTTCAGATGCTTCTTCGTGGACAGAACATCCTTGGATACAAGCATTATCCCGATGACGTAGTTGAGTACTTCGTACAGAAGTCAATCGCTAACGGTATCGATATCATCCGTATTTTCGACTGTCTGAATGACCTTCGTAACCTTGAGGCTTCAGTTAAGGCCTGCAAGAAGGAAGGCGGACATGCTCAGATCGCTCTTGCATACACCCTTGGTGATGCTTATACAGAAGAGTACTGGATGAACATTGCAAAAGATATCGAGAACATGGGTGCAGATTCAATCTGTATCAAGGATATGGCAGGACTTCTTCTTCCTTACGAGGCAGAAAAGCTTGTTAAGGCTCTTAAGAGAGCAACCAAGCTTCCTATCGACCTTCACACACATTACACCTCAGGTGTTGCCAGCATGACATACATGAAGGCTGCTGAGGCAGGTGTTGATATCATCGACTGTGCTATTTCACCTTTCGCTCTTGGTACATCACAGCCTGCTACAGAGGTTATGGTTGAGGCCTTCAAGGGACAGCCTTTCGAGACAGGACTTGATCAGAAGGTTCTTGCTGAGATTGCTGATTACTTCAGACCTTACAGAGAAGAGTGCCTTGCAAGCGGACTTCTTGATCCTAAGGTTCTTGGTGTTAACATCAAGACTCTTATGTATCAGGTTCCCGGCGGAATGCTTTCCAACATGGTTAGCCAGCTCAAGGAGCAGAATGCAAGCGACAAGTACACAACAGTGCTTGAGGAGATTCCTCGTGTTCGTAAGGACTTCGGTGAGCCACCTCTTGTTACACCTTCATCACAGATCGTTGGTACTCAGGCCGTTATGAACGTACTTATGGGCGAGAGATACAAGGTTGCTACTGACCAGACTAAGGACCTCCTTGCAGGTGCTTATGGTAAGACTATCAAGCCTTTCAACCCTGAAGTTCAGAAGAAGATCATCGGCGACAGAGAGGTTATCACATGCAGACCTGCTGATAAGCTCGAGCCCGGACTTCCTGGTTTCGAGAAGGAAGTTGCTCAGTGGAAGGAGCAGGATGAGGACGTTCTCTCATATGCACTGTTCCCTCAGGTTGCTACAGACTTCTTCAAGTATCGTGCAGCTCAGAAAGATAAGGTTGATATTACAGCAGCTGATACTAAGAACGGAGCTTACCCCGTATAATTTGGCTTTTGCCTTATAGAGAATAAAAAAGATGAAATTTTGTTACGCTTGCGTACAAAATTTCATCTTTTTTTATTCTTTGCACCCCTCAGTAGTGGTAAAATAGTATTATGGACGAGATTAGAAGACACGCAAAGCCTAAAAAGCCAGTAGAAATCGGCGAAAGCGCACCCAGAGAGCTCAGAAAAGCAGATGTGGGAAGGCAGCTCCTTGCCCTTAATGAGGTAAACGGCTACAGGATCAGACCCGGCTTCTACAACATAAATGGCGCCACCATGCTTACTGATGGCGTTAATTTTACTGCCTATTCCAACGGGGCAACGTCTATAACTCTTCTTTTGTACAAAAGAGGCGAAATAAAGCCCTTTGTGCAGATTCCTTTCCCGGAGAGCTACAGGATAGGTAAAGTGTATTCAATGATCGTTTTTGGCCTTGATATTGAAAATCTCGAGTACTCCTACAGTGTTGACGGACCCTGGGAGCCGGAGAAAGGTCTTTTGTTCGATAAGAATCATCTGCTGCTGGATCCGTTTGCAAAGGCTGTTTCAGGCCAGAGGATATGGGGACAGAATCCAAATCGCGACGGAGCCTACAGGGCAAGGGTGGTTAGAGATAACTTTGAGTGGAATGATACCAATTCACTGGGAATCCCCATGTGCGACTCCGTTATCTACGAGATGCATGTAAGGGGCTTTACCATGGACCCATCATCGGGAGTTAAGTTCAGAGGAACCTTTGACGGCATCAAACAGAAGGTAGAATACTTAAAGAGACTTGGTATAACAGCCGTTGAGCTGATGCCAATCTTTGAGTTTGATGAGACCAGAGACAAGAGAGAGGTAAACGGAAAAACGCTCCTTGACTACTGGGGATATAACACCATCAGCTTTTTTGCACCAAATACCAGCTACGCTTCTCAGAGTGAGTACAACAAAGAGGGCGTTGAACTTAAGCATATGATAAAGACCCTTAAGGATAACGGAATTGAGGTTATCCTTGATGTTGTGTTCAATCACACGGCTGAGGGCAATGAAAACGGCCCGTTTATCTCATTTAAGGGCTTTGATAACAATATTTACTATCTGCTGACTCCTTACGGGCAGTACTACAACTTTAGTGGATGCGGAAATACCATGAACTGTAACCATCCTATGGTGCAGGAATTCATCGTTGAGTGCCTCAGATACTGGGTTGAGGAATATCGTGTGGACGGATTCAGATTCGATCTTGCAAGTATCCTCGGAAGAGATCAGGACGGAGCTCCCATGGAGAAGCCTCCGCTTATCCAGAGGCTTGCGTATGACCCGATTCTTGGAAATGTTAAGCTTATTGCGGAAGCCTGGGATGCAGGCGGAATGTATCAGGTTGGTAACTTCCCTGCCTGGAAGAGATGGGCTGAGTGGAACGGCAAGTACAGGGATGATATCAGATCCTACCTGAAGGGCGATATCTGGTCAGCACCTGAAGCAGTCAAGAGAATTACAGGTTCCATGGACCTTTACGGCGGATCGTACCTTGGATACGATTCTTCGGTTAATTTCATAACCTGTCACGACGGCTTTACTCTCTATGACCTGTATTCTTATAACAACAAGCACAATGAGGATAACGGCTGGAATAACACGGACGGAGCCAACGACAACAGAAGCTGGAACTGCGGATGCGAGGGTGAAACCGATGATCCGTCGGTTAATGACCTCAGATTCAGGATGATGAGAAATGCCATAACTGTGCTTATGTGCAGCAGAGGAACCCCGATGATCTATGCCGGGGATGAATTTGGCAACACACAGTTTGGCAATAACAATGCATATTGTCAGGACAATGAGATAAGCTGGCTCAACTGGGATCTTCTTGATAAGAACAAGAACTTCTTTGATTTCTACAGGAATATGATCCAGTTCAGGAGAAAGCACCCCTGTATAAGAAAAGAGCTAAGGCCGGCTCAGTGCGGATATCCATCAATTTCCGTGCATACAGAGAATCCTGACCACGGCAATATCACCAAGGACTCCAGAGTTATCTGCGTGAGATTTGCCGGTTACATCAAGAAAAAAGGACATGATGATATCGTATATCTTGCAATAAATGCTTACTGGGAAGATATACAGATGATGCTTCCAAATCCTCCGGAAGGAGCTTTCTGGGCTCTTTGCGTGGATACCGGAGATGAGGGTGGCAAGTATTTTTACAACAGACCAAAGCCTATGACATGGCGCAACAAGACCCTTAAGGCCAGAAGTGTTAATGTATTCATAGCATCTTACGGAGCTGAATATGGCGGCTGATGAAGGAAAAGGCAAAGAAAAGTTTATAGTTGGCGGGTATGAGTTTTTATCAGAAAACGACGCACAGAAAGCGTCAATGGACCTATCAAAGATAAATCTTCTTGAGGCAAGGGTCAAGGCATCAAGACCTGTCGATATAAAAGCCGTTTATGAGAAATCAATTGAAAATAAGATATTCAAGACTCCCATAGGCTGGGAATATCTGGTAGGGCTAAGGCACAAACTCCTTGAGAGCGGTTATAAGGAGGAAGATCTGATCCCTATCCCTTTGAATGTTTCCATGACAAGGCACTCCGCCATGGACAGCCTTAATGTGAAGCAGAGAATCCTGCCTCAGGAACCCAAAAAGGAAGCAAATTTTAAGACCATCTTCTCGATAATCCTGAACATTGTGCTGCTTATTCTGATTGGGGTGATGTTCTATATTACCGTCACTGCGGAGACCGATAACATCATAAATTACAGGAAAAACATCACAAATCGCTACGCCGGATGGGAACAGGAGCTTTCTGACAGGGAAAAAGCCGTCAGGGAAGCGGAAAAAAGACTTGGCATTGAAGGTACGAAAGGCTATGATGAGGATACAGGAACAAATTAGACAGGAGGAAACCTTCAGTGGACGATTTAAAGATACTTGTAGTAGATGACGAGAGCAGAATGAGAAAGCTTGTAAAGGACTTTCTTACAAAGGACGGATACATTGTCCTTGAGGCTGAGGATGGCCAGCAGGCCCTTGATACATTCTATGCTGACAAAGATATAGCACTTATTATTCTTGATGTAATGATGCCAAAGAGAGACGGCTGGGAGGTATGCAGAGAGATAAGGACAACTTCAAAGGTACCGATCATCATGCTGACAGCCAAAGCCGAAGAGAGGGATGAACTTCTTGGTTTTGAACTTGGTGTTGATGAGTATATTTCAAAGCCCTTTAGCCCAAAGATCCTGGCAGCAAGAGTTTCGGCAATCCTTAGAAGAACCACAGGCAAGTCTGTAAATGAAAAAGTTTTAGAGGAAAACGGAATTGTCCTGAATAAAGTTGCACACAGCGTTTTGGTAGATGGAAAAGAAGTTGAGCTCAGCTACAAGGAATTTGAGCTTTTAACTTACTTCTTTGAGAACAAGGGAGTTGCTCTTTCCCGTGAAAAGATACTTAACAACGTTTGGAACTACGACTATTTTGGTGATGCGCGTACCATTGATACCCATGTTAAAAAGCTCAGAGGAAAGCTCGGCGATAAGGGCGAGATGATCAAGACCATCTGGGGTATGGGCTATAAGTTCGAGGCATGAGTACCAAATGAAAAAGAAAAAGATCCATTCGCTGAGATTTGAGATTAGTGCTGTATTCATCGGCATTATGGTAGGCACATTTCTGATGTGCCTTGTTGTTAACCTCTTCTTTATGGAGAAGTTTTATATCCAGAACAAGAGAGAAGCCATTATAGCTGCCTACAGGAGTATATCTCAGGCCATAGGAAGCGGAGACATTACCTCTGAAGAATTCGATGTTGAAATCTATCATATCTGCGAGAGATACAACATCGAGATGATAGTACTGGATGCTGATTCAAAGACACTTAAGACATCCAGTAACAATGCTGAGCTCCTTGCAAAGGTTTTGTGGGATAACATGATAAGCTCTGCAACAGGAATGGCCAGCGATATGTCCGACAGGACAATAATAGATTACGGAGATGACTATACTCTTCAGATCACTGTGGATAAGGGGACAGGCAGACAATACCTGGAGATGTGGGGCATTGTCGGAAACGGAAATCTGGTTCTTGTAAGGACCACTATGGAGAGTATCAGAGACAACGTTAGCATATCCAACACTTTTATGGTATATGTAGCGCTGATTGCCATCGTTGTTGGTTCTGTCCTTATTCTCTATATTTGTAAAAAAGTAACTGACCCAATCAAGAGGCTCTATTACATCTCAGATGACATGAAAAAGCTTAATTTCGAAGCTAAATATGTACCTGAGAATGAATACCGAAACGAGATAGATGTTCTGGGGCAGAACATGAATGAGCTTTCTGAGACCCTTGAGTCAAACATCAAGGAACTCAAGAATGCCAATATTGCTCTAAAGAGGGATATCGCCCGCAAGGAAGAAATTGATACCATGAGAAAAGAGTTCCTCTCAAACGTATCACATGAGCTCAAGACTCCCATTGCTCTTATACAGGGCTATGCAGAGGGACTTAAGGAAGGTATTAACGACGACGAGGAGAGCAGGAACTTTTACTGTGAAGTAATCATGGATGAAGCATCCAAGATGAACATCATGGTCAAGAAGCTCCTTACACTTAATCAGCTTGAGTTTGGCAATGAGAGCGCCAATATGGAGCGTTTTGACATTGTCGATATGGTGACCAATTACCTTAAATCCGCATCCATGCTGGCTAAGCAGAAGGATGTAACCGTTAAATTCGGTGATTATCCGCCGATATTTGTATGGGGAGATGAATTCAAGATTGAGGAAGTGCTGCAGAACTACTACAGCAACGCCATCAACCACATAGACGGAGAGAAGGTGATCGAGGTCAAGATCACCACAACTGAGGATAATCATGTAAGAGTATCCGTCTTTAATACGGGAGAACCTATTCCTGAGGACAGCATAGATCATATCTGGGAGAAGTTCTACAAGGTAGATAAGGCAAGGACAAGAGAATACGGAGGAAGCGGAGTAGGACTTTCGATTGTTAAGGCTATTATGGAAGGTATGCACCAGAAATACGGTGTCATAAATTACGATAATGGTGTGGAATTCTATTTTGAACTGGAGACAAAATAGTATGATGAAAAAAAGGTATTTGCAGGCGGTACTAATAGTTATGACAACGCTCATGATGACAGGATGCGGATCGAAATTTCCGGATCTGACTGAGGAGCAGTATAAACAGACTGTGGAATATGCTGCAGGTCTTTTGATGAAGTATTCAAATAACGGCCAGGAGCGACTGGTTGTTGTGGATGCAAAAGAGGTCCTTAAAGAAAGGCAGAAAGAAGCTGCAAGGGCTGCTGAGATAGAACTTGCAAAAGAACAGGCAGCCAAGAACAGTCAAAAAGACCAGGCTCCTGCGCAGGTACAAGAGCCAGAACCTGCATTAGAGAAGACAGAGCCTGAAGGACAGGAGCTTACAACAGATCCTGATGCTATGACTGAGGGCACAGAAGCTACTGAAGGCGATAGCAGTGAAGAAGCAACAGAAGTATCAGATCCCAATGCAATAACCTTATCATCTGATGAGTCACAGGAGATCATGCCTGATATCTTCTTGTCATATCAGGGCTATTCAGTATCCAGTACATATCCCGAGAGTTCAAAGAGCTATGTAGTAAATGCAGATAAGAGCAAAAGGCTTTTAGTGCTTCGCTTTGATCTCTATAACGGCTCAGATACAGAAAAGAGTGTTAATCTTATTCCGCTTGGACTTAGCTTTAAGATAATCTTAAACGGCAAGGATATTGGCTATTCATCGGTTACTTTCCTTCCTAATGACCTCTCATCATACTCCGGGAATATAGATTCCAGGGCACACGAGAGCGTTGTGGTCCTCACGCAGATAAGTGAAAAGGAAGCAACTAAGATAGAGAGTCTTGGAATGATCGCAACTATCAGGGGAGAAACTCAGACGATAGTTCTTAAATAAAACGGAGAATACAATGATCAAGATACTTTCAGACAGCACATGTGACCTCTCACCCGAGTTGATCAAGAAATATGACATAGGTATTATTCCTTTGTATGTAAGACTCGGAGAAGACGAGTATTTGGACGGAGTTAATATCACTCCCGACGACATCTATAAGTGGTCCGACGAGACGGAGAAAACGCCGGGAACGGCTGCTCCAAGCGTTAATGACATCATGAATATCCTGAAGACTTATGATGCGGACGACTATATTATCTTTACAATCTCAGCCTCCATGTCCTCATGCTACAGCAATTGTATGCTGGCAGCTGAGGAACTTGCCATGGAGGATCATATTCATGTAATAAATTCCAAAAATCTTTCAACAGGAATAGGACTTCTGATAATTGAAGCTGCGCAGATGGCGGAAAGCGGCAAAAGTGCAGCGGAGATTACAGACAATATAGAAAAGCTGATTCCCCGCGTAAGGGCCAGCTTTGTTGTTGAGACCCTTACATATCTTTACAGAGGCGGCAGATGCTCAGGTGTTGCAGCTTATTTTGGCAACGCTCTAAAGCTCCACCCCAGGATCGCTGTAGTTGACGGAGGAATGAGGCCTGAGAATAAGTACAGGGGATTTCCTCAGAAGTATATAAGCGACTATGTAAAAGACATGGAAGATGCCCTAAAGAGTGCTAAACCTGAGCGAGTATTCATAACTCATTCCGGATGCAGCCCCGAACTTGTAATTATGGTAAAAGACTACCTCACAAAAATGGAACGATTCGGAGAAATCTTAGAGACAAGAGCAGGCAGCGTTGTTTCATCGCACTGCGGACCGGGAACACTTGGCGTCCTGTTTATAGATAAGGAGCAGGAGTAATATTTACGCTTTGTTTATACTTTGAGGAACTTATGGCGATGAAAGGCGATTTTGCAGACCTTGTTTCAAGACAGCTCCTTGAAAATGAAGTCAGTGCATAAGAAATTCAAAAAAAGTTGTGGCTCGAAAACAGCGTGGTTGCGCCGTTTTTTTGTTTTAAATATAAAAAATTTAAAAAAATTTGAAAATTGTTGTTGACATCTTTTTTGGCGGGTGATATAGTTAGATTCGTTGCGGCGCTGATGAATAAAAAACAGCGAAAACGCAGCACTGGAGCAGATTCTAAGCTCCTGCACCTTGACAAATAAACAGTAATGCAACCCTGAAAAATTCCAAGAGAATTATTCAGAAGTAACAAACCAAAAGTAATAACGGACAGAACGAAAAGCTAACGTTTTAGTTCTGGCTGGAATTGAACTTATTTTAACGTGAGAGTTCGATCCTGGCTCAGGATGAACGCTGGCGGCGTGCCTAACACATGCAAGTCGAACGGAGATTAGACGCTGACGAGACTTCGGTCAAATCTTGTTTAATCTTAGTGGCGGACGGGTGAGTAACGCGTGGGCAACCTGCCTCATACTGGGGGATAGCAGTTGGAAACGACTGATAATACCGCATAAGCGCACAACATCGCATGATCCAGTGTGAAAAACTCCGGTGGTATGAGATGGGCCCGCGTCAGATTAGCTAGTTGGTAAGGTAACGGCTTACCAAGGCGACGATCTGTAGCCGGACTGAGAGGTCGGACGGCCACATTGGGACTGAGACACGGCCCAAACTCCTACGGGAGGCAGCAGTGGGGGATATTGCACAATGGAGGAAACTCTGATGCAGCGACGCCGCGTGAGTGAAGAAGTATTTCGGTATGTAAAGCTCTATCA
>NZ_AUKB01000008.1:0-716150 GCF_000424525.1 Butyrivibrio sp. FCS006
CAGGATAATGCCAAAAATATAATGGAGATGTTTGTGTACTATGCTGACAAAACTGCCCCGGATGCCATTGAGAAACTCGCCAACATTTCTCTGGCAGCAGTCTGCAATTATTTCCTTTACGGCGTGCTTGATGACCCTGAGGATGCAAATGCTTTGGGCGGTACTTTAGAAGATGTTACTGTTGAATTAGTAACTAAGCTTTTGGGTAAGATTGGCCTGACGCCTGAAAACGTATATAAATTCTATGGACTTGCTACAGGCTTTTCTTCCTTCAAAATTGATTACCCTACCATGACGGTGGTATGGCTTGGCTATGCTATAGAGGTAGACTATGTGAAGAACCTGACAGCAATTTGGGATTTGTTCTATCACTTTACATTTGGCTGGTTGAATGCGATATTCGAAAATCCCGGACCTGATCCTTCCACATTGCCGGATTACAGAGACAGACTGGATGAAAATCTTGGAATCCTGGAAGATACGCTTCATAAGGTTGAAGACTCAGTGAAGGTGCGTAAGGTCTAAAGTAATGACAATATATTGTCTGAGGATATTGCTATGAGAAAAGAGCTTTTGATCACTAAAAGGATATTGGCTGGAGTGGCAGCAGGATTTGTCCTGTTTATTTACGCTGCCATTCCTTCCATGGCAAAGCAGATAAATGCTGAGGATGATCCCAGAGTTTACGAAGATGTGCCATATACCAACAGTAGTGGCGAAACCACTTACCTGGAAATGGGAGGATGGGATAGCGAATTGTGGGCTGAGCAGCCTTTTGATGCATATTGGCACAATGAGGCCGGAGGAGAGACCAGTAATGACAAATATGGTAAAAAGCAGCGGTGGATGAGTGTGGATATGTACTATTCCGGATATGGGAATGATAAAGTGACCCTTGATGGAGTGCACGGTGCTTTTGGAAGACAGGTATACATGGGAGTTTTCCTATCCACTGACCATGAGTGGGAAATTACAAGAACAGAGGAAAGCACAAATGGAAATGTAGTAAACATTACTTATCAGATAAATGCACACACGGGTGATGTTGTGGAAGTCCGGGGCTATAGTTCTGCTTCTGCAACAGCGTGGGGGGTGGGACTTGAGTCTCAAAATACCAATAAGAGGTTTGTTGCCAAGAATGATCCTGAATATGACAGTGAATGGACAATAGAACCCAATGAGGTATTTGCATTTTACAATAACATCCATGCTGCAAGAAAAGAAGGGAAGTGGCTTGACGGGGCTGAGGATTATAACTGGCCTGATGAGAATGGAGATGCCTGTATCGCAGGGCTTTTGTACACAATACAGGGTGATGAAGATGTGGTTTATGCTGATTCCCTGGCGAAGGTAAAGTTTGATAACAAATACACAGGGGAACAGGTAAACGCAGAGATAACCTACAGGTACAAGATCATAAATCTGGATAACGTAAACAGCGATGTGGCAACAGACACTTCATCTGCCTTGAACACGGCCGGTGAGGATGAGGGGACGGATATTGGAACTGACATCGTAGAAGGTGATAATTTCCAGTATAAGGATGAATCTGACGATGATACCTGGCCTGACATTTCGGAGCTTACAGGAGATTTTGAGAACCCCTTTGAGAGTGTTTTTGAAGATTTTGACGATGAGGATCTTCCAAAGGTGATAGGCACCGGAGCAGCAGGCGCAGCAATTGCAGCAGGAGCATTGGGCTCTTCTGACAAAGGCAAGGACGAGGATAAGAAAAAGAAGAAAGAGAAAAAGAAGAAAGAAAAGAAAGAAGACAGAAGATCCACATATAAAATGTTTGTTTATAAGGATTTTGGAGACACTCTTAAACGAGGAGATGACTCCAAGTACGTTTATGCCCGAATTGAGGAAACAACCTGGGATAAGAGAGTATTTACTAACGAGAAGCTTACTCAGCAGATAAGCGTGTCTTCTCCCGATGATGCTCTAATTGTGTCGGATGCAGGTATGACAACTAATGGCTATAAGGCTGCCAAGGTAGATGTTCCTGTTGAAGGAAATAAGATCAAAGGCACAGTATCCTTCATGTTTGCAGGAGAAGGCGGCATATATACAAGAAATGTGGTCTTCAATATTGTTGGAGAGAAGCCGTACATCATTTATCCGAGAATTGCGGATGATGGTGTGAGCTGGCGTGAAAGCAATCAGCCCGGAGTAGCTGTGCTTATTGCAGGCAAGGGCGGGACCGAGAAAGTCAGGTTCTATATAAAAGATGCTGTAGATGAACCTATAGATATAAGATTTGATTGCGGGCCTGACTTTAATGTTTCTTATGAAAAGGAAGCTGCTTACAAGTGTGGTTATTATGCGGTTGTGGAAAACTGCAGTCCGGAGATAGAAAAAGCAAATGGCATTATTGCTGATGTGGTCACAAAGACAATCAGTGTTGAAGCTGAGTTTAAGGATGGAACAATAACAAACAGTGAATTCTATGTGGAGCTGTATCCTGACGGGTTATCAGTTGTGCCGAATACTAAGTACTTTAAGGATGACATCTTCCAGGTTATTACAGTGGCAGAGGATGATCCTAAACCCGGTGAAATCTCCATCATGCCATCAAGCTTTGATGTTCTTGTATGCTATGTGGATTCCTTTACTGCGGAAACCAAGATATTCAGGAACCCAAGTATCAGGTGCGAGAAGCCTGATGATGAAGGCAGGTACGGCAATACCTTCAAAGAGAATTTTGAATATTGGATCGACTACACCACATCAGGAGGCTACGATTTCTATCCTAAGTGTACTCTTCCGATGTTTGGTAAGCCCTATGATGCTAAGATGAAACTCACTTACAACGGCAAAGGTGGCACGCGCTTTGAGGGCGAACTGCCTATTCAGTTCTGGGGTGAGATTCCTAAGCCGCCAAGCGAGGCTACAAGAAGGGAAGAGGAGCTTAAACTCCTTAAGAAAGCTATACAGGAATATGGAGTGGGTAGTAGTGAAAGCCTTAAGATCATGCTCAGCAATATAGAGTATTACTCTGCATCTGATATAAGGTTTGTAAGAAACTACGTCCTTCTTTTGGGCGTCCGCTTCTATAGTGAAGAGTCTAGGGTCAATGTTGAGTTTGGTGATCTCTGCGACAAATACGTTGTTGTATCAAGTGCCTTGGTTAAAGCAGGTGATTATGCTGTTCAGGTTATCCTGGAGGTCAAATTCGGAGCCAACGGCAAGATAGCAGCAGCCATTATCAATCCGTTTAAGAATATGCTTTGTGAGTATATTGGCCAGTACATTGGACTTGGTGCTGAACCCGGATCGGATATTGACGTTGATCCGTTCTTTAAGGTTGCTACAGGAGCTGTCAGAGATGCTATTGGAGAGGTCTTGACAGGAGAGAAAAAGCCGGATCCCGAAGTGATGGGCTACGTGGTGGCTGCATACCTGATGTATTCCTTTGCGAATCATTATTACTATGGCAGCGACAAGGTAAAAGGCGATGTATACCGTTCTGTTCTTGCAGCAGTAGGTGATCTTTCTCTTACATATTTCAAGTCCTGGCTTTCAGAGCAGGTTGAGGAAACTCTGAAGGGATTAAAGCTGAAGGAGTTTGGTGAGTGGGTTGCCAAAAAGCTTGATGGATTCTTTGGTGGTATAACTCAGAAGGCCATGAAAGCCGCCGGAGACAAGGCATTTGAGAAGGGAATCAGGTCCCAGATAGAAGGCGGCATAGGATATACGGAGTATGCCCTTGCCAAAACTTCAAAAGAATTTGCTCAGGATAATGCAAAAAAGGCAATGGAGATGTTCTTGTACTACACCGACGAAACGACAGCGGATGCCATTACGAAAGTCGCTAACATATCCCTGGCTGCAATCTGCAACTATTTTCTTTATGGTGTACTTGAAGAAGACCCTGAGGATGCAGATGCCTTGGGTGGCAGCCTTGAAGATATTACGGTAGAGGCGATAACTAAGCTTTTGGCTCTTTTGGGCCTTAAGCCTGAAAACGTATACAAGGTTGCTCAGCTGACCAATGGTGTGTCTTCCGTCAAAGTGGATCTCACTTCTATAACGGTAGTATGGTTTGGTTATTCCATAAAGATAGACATTGTAAAGAACCTGAAAGCTCTTTTCGAGATGCTCTATAACTTCTGCTTCTACTGGATGAATGCTATATTCAACGATCCAGGTCCGGATCCTTCAACATTTCCGGATTACAGAGACAGACTGGATGATAATCTTGAAATCCTGGATGATACGCTTCGTAAGCTTGAGGGCTCAGTAGATGTGCATAAGGTCTAATGGGAAAAGAGCTTTTAGCTGCTTACCTGCACCTTGCCTCCAACATCTTCCGCAGAGTATTCCTGTCAGTCTTACTCTGCTCCATCAGGGTCTTTGCATAGGCCTGAAAAGCAACACACATTGAAGGATGATTGAGCGCAAAGGATAACCCCTGTCTTGAGGCGGGGGTTATTTTTGTTGTGTTGTCGGAGATGAGCAGATCTATGTTGCTAAAGGGTGTCTCCGGAATCGGATAAAACCTATAGCTTTCGTACTCCATGGAAAGAGCAATGATATTTCTAAGGTGCATGGAGTACTGCTCGGCAGTGTAGAAATGTGGCGTGGTGGAAAAAGCCGGGGTGATGGCAACATGTCCTGCTGAAAGTGCCTCCTCATCTGCCAGAGGGATGCATTCATACAAAGAATTCGTCTCGAGCTTTTTTATCAGCAGGGAGTTATTGACCTGCCAGTTTTCATAGAGCTCAGTATCGCCAAAGCTCTTTGCCAGCTCCTCGGGCATAGTAGCCAGAGAAAGCCCGTTTTGGATGATAATAACATCCGAAACAACAGGGTATGACTCCTTGGGCAGCGGATGGATAAGAGGAGAAGAGCTCTTAAGGAGCGCCTCATACTCTTTTTGAATAATATCAAGGCTCTTATCGTCGGTGTAGTAGTGATAGATTGCGTCGGAATCTGTAGGTGAAACCTGGAATGCTCTGATGCAGGCAACTCCCGGGATCAGGAACATGGTGTGAGTAAACCTTGGATTCCTTTGCTTTCTGCAGTAGAAGGACTGGATCCTTCCGGACATATAAAGGGGAAGCCAGCTTCTTATGGCGTCACTCATCTCATCAAGGCTTCGGTCCAGGTTGTGGATGATGCTTATCTGGGTCTCGTTTTTTACGGATGCAAACATCAAAGAAGCCCATTTAAGCAGGAATGTGACGTCCTGAGTCATCCAGCCCTGATCCATATCTGAGTAAAGGCACATGGTTGGAACATGGTTTTCTACAGCTGTGGAGAGGAAGCGAAGAACAGCGCTTCTAAGACCCTCGACGCCGTAGTAGATTGTTTCGCCTGGAGTGTCCGCTACAAGAACGTCTTTTACATCCGGGAGCTTTAAAGCGCTTCCGGAGGGCATGGAGTCGAAGATTCCAAGGATGTTTTCCGCTGCGTGAACGTTGTTTTCCTGCTCGTCCTTTCCGTAGAGCCAGTAAGTAAACAGTTCCTCCTCAAGGTCGCCAACAGGGATGCGCATGAGATCACAGAGCTCAGCTTCCTTCTCATTTTTGAGGATGCGGTCGAAAAGAACAGAGCTAAGCTGGAGGGAAAGAGCAGAGTTTGGAACAGGAGTCCTAACGCCGCTCCTGTATCTGCTTATGAGAGAGGCATCTGCGTGAATCAGCTTACTAAGGAGCACGTTTGAAAGCTCCGCCAAGATCATGGAGGAGTTGAGTCTCTGGGCAAAATGCCGTGAAGCACCTGCCTCCTGAGAATTCTTTTTCCCGGAGGTGCCATTTTGACCGCCTGACATTTCAGGATCATATCCCTCGTAGAGCCAGCTCTTAAGGGCAGCCTTTATCTCTTTTGCGGAAGCTTTGGAATCTGTCCCCACAACTTCACAGAGCTTCCCCAGGTTGTTCTTGTTGTCTGCGAAAAGATATATTCCGTTTATCAGCTTTTCTGCCGTGACACTGTCAGGATGTGGGATCCTTTTTCCGCTCTTGATACGGCTTATATTGGTCCTGTCAAAGCCCACTTTCTTGGCGATCTCTGCACCGGTGGCATCTATTCTTTCAAGCAGTTCGTTCAGTCTTTCTGTCAGCATAATAATCCCCCAAACGTTTATAAATAAACTGTCTATTGAGAATTATAACAGAGTATATGTGACAGTTCAATTTGTCAATGACACATTCTTGTCACGGCGGGAATGATACAAAATATACGATATTATATTAGTATAGACATTCTATTTCACACAAAAGCTAAAAGACATTTAGGAAGGAATGCAGCGTATGGAACAGATTGAAGGCCAGAAGGTTACTGAGAATATCTATTATTGTCCTGACGGAAAGTACAGATGGATCTATGAACTGAATATGCTTAAGAACCCCGTGATACTAATGACCATTTGGAAGATCTTCGGAATTCTTATCCTGGTTCAGATCGTGCTTTCATTTTTACTGGAGGTCTTTGAGGGAGATATAAGTACATGGTTTACTGAGTATCTTCTCACCCCGGGATTCCTTATTGTTCCCGGAATATTGTTTACACTTTCTCTGATTTCCTACGTGATCATCGGCTTTATCTATGGCTGGCAGTACATAGTCCTGTTTGAGATGGATCATCACGGTGTCTACCACATCCAGATGCCAAAGCAGTTTGAAAAGGCCCAGGGCCTGGCTTGGCTCACAGCAATGGCAGGTCTTGCCACAGGAAACTTTACCACAGCCGGATCCGGAATCCTGGCAGCAAGCAAGAACACCTCCAGCACCAACTTCGAATTTGTCAGGAAAGTAATAAAGAAAAAGAACTTTCACTGTATCAAGGTCAACGAGCTGATGGAAAAGAACCAGATCTACGCTGCTGACGAAGATTTCGAATTTGTATGGGAATTCATAACCCAGCAGTGCACCAAGGCTAAGATTATCGGTTAAACCATTATAGAAAACAACCCGCCCCCGCGCATCGAAAGGTTCGTGGGGGTTTTTATGTAGTTAGGCTGTCAAACAACCGGGCTACCTGCTTTTTTATTAAAAAAATATTAAACGCAAAAAAGACAATAAATTAGTTGTATAATGTATATACGGCTAGATATACGCTTATCCAGAAAGGAGAATTATTATGTCAGGGTCTGCTAACAAGAAAAACAAGGTAAAGTTCTTTAAATCAATTCCGGTTCAGATTTTATTCTTTAACATTCTGATGCTGGTAATATTTAATGTGGTCAGCTACGTTGTAAATGATGGTATATCATCAATGTCTGACAGCGCTCAGAGCATCATTGCAGGTGTAACCGAGCTGGTTCATAAAGAAGGAACAGTTAAGGAAGATCTTGCCAAGATTGACGGAACTATTCAGAGCGCAATAGGACTTTGGCAGTATTACGGAGATGCTGAAAAACAGAATGTCGGAACCAATCTTAAAGCTTATGAGACAGAAGTAAATACTCTGGTAAAGGAAATTGGTGATGAATTTGCCATGTATGGTGATGCCAATGCAACAAAGCAGCTTGAAACTTCTGCTGCAGCGCTTATGGCAAATGTTGATGAAGTTTATAACATCCTGATGACCACAGGTGATGGACTTACTGCATCAGGAATTCTCACAGGAGAATACGTAACTAACATGGAAGGTGTTAAGTCAGGTATGGCTACTCTGGATGCATCCGTGGATTCCCTTCGGGAAAGCGTTGTCGGATATATGGCACAGGCAAGAAGTAAGATCACAGTCATGAATGTGATCGGAATGGCTGTATTTATCGTATGTCTCCTCTTGAACTTATATGTATCATTTGTTCTGATCACAAAAGTTATCATTAAGATTTCCGATTCTGTTCAGGGAATCATAAACGATATAAACGATGGAAAAGGCGACCTTACAGCAAGAATAAATGTTAAGACAGGAAATGAGCTTGTATTTATCAGAGACGGTGTAAATGAGTTCATTGAAACTCTACAGGGTGTAATGAAGGATGTTAAGAACGGAACACTTATTCTTACAGATTCCGCAGATAAGATGACCTCACAGATCGCACTGGCTAACGATAATATCACCAATACATCCGCTGCTCTTGAGGAGCTCTCAGCAAGTATGGACAATGTGTCAACTACAGCTTCTCAAATCAAGGAACAGCTTAATGACGTAAGAGATGCGGTTGAGAGCATCAACGACGAGGTTGCTTCAGGAAAAGAGCGTGCAGGCGAGATCCAGAAGGAAGCAGATACAATCAAGAATGAGGCAATGCAGAAGAAAGAGAATACAGGTGCCAGAGTTGAGGCACTCAGTAAGACCCTTGATGAGTCAGTAAAAGAAAGTGAACAGGTTAATCAGATCGGCGAACTTACCAAGGTTATCCTTGATATTGCATCCCAGACAAACCTTCTTGCACTTAATGCCAGCATTGAGGCTGCAAGAGCAGGTGAAGCAGGTAAGGGCTTTGCGGTAGTTGCTCAGGAGATCAGCGCACTGGCTGATAACAGCAGACAGACAGCCGGAAATATTCAGACCATCAGTGAGAACGTTACACAGGCAGTTAAAGAGCTTTCAAACAACGCCATCGAGGTTGTAGACTTCATCAACAACACGGTTATCGCAGATTATGAAGCATTCGTTGAAACAGGAGAGAAATACGAGAGCACAGCAGGTATCATGAACGAGATCCTTGAAGGCTTCACCGAGAAGGCAGACTCTCTTGATAACACAATGCATAGCATGGCAGACTCCATCCTTACAATTACCGATTCCGTTGAGGAGTCCACACAGGCCATCAGCCTTTCAGCTTCCAACTCCACAGAGATTGTTGGAGAGATCCAGGAGATCGGCGAGGCTATGGACAACAACAACCAGGTAACAAGTAAGTTAAGTGACAGTACAAGGAAGTTTATAAACGTATAAGATTATTTAATAGTTTTTTAATAAAAATAGTACACCAAATGGTGTACTATTTTTAATGTACGTTTTTTATGTGTGAGGAGGTAAGAAAAATGAATACTAAGACATGGGTTATAACTGTTGGAGGAGAAGTTTGCGCACCACTTCTTTTAGGAGATGTAGAGAGCAAGACAAACGATACCGACATCGAGACTGATGAAAAAGCTAAAGAGCATTAATACAGCCCTAACATGGTAAACACCGTGTTAGGGCTTGTTTTTTACTATTCTTATTTAATCTTAATTGTCAGGACATTAAGCCCCAGCATATTCTGATATGAGAATTCATCTGCAATCTTTGATACCATCCGGATACCGATGTTTTTGGAAGGATCTTCCGGATTGAGAAGCTTGTTCATTCCAACGGGATCAAAAGGCTTGCAGTCATCCTTTATTCTGAGCATGATTCCGTCTTTCTTTGAGACAACCCTTACATCCATATTGTGGTCTTTATTATCTGCATTAAATCCGTGATTTACGATATTGCCCGACATCTCTTCCATTGCAAGTGAAGAGAAGTAGGCAGTTCTTTTTGCATATCCCTTAGCTGTAACAAATTCCTGGATCTGCTCTGAGGATCCGATTACATCATCCATACTGTTTACGTTAATACAAAGTCTATCTTCATCTTTTACTCCAAAGCTGTCTTTGAACAGTAGCCATTCATCAACATTCCTCGGAATATGTTTCCAATAAAAGCAGGCGTAGATGGGGTAAACCAGTGCGGTTATCACGATACCGATGGGAGTTGCCCACCATACACCGAGAGCGCCCATGACAGGTGCAAGAATCAGTGATGGGATAACTACGCTGAAATATCCATCGACAACTGAAGATATGTGCACTGCGATATTGTTTCCCGTTGCCTGCAGGTAATTGGTCTGGATCTGCACCACAAGGATCAGCGGAAGAGCAAGAGCATAAATCATGAACTGCTGCTTTGTAAGTATGTAGACTTCAGAGGCTTTGTCCGGGAAGAATATGGTGGCCATTGGACCTGCGATCAGCACCATGAATACCATCAGTGCACACATCATAGCCATCATCTTGGTAAGGGCAAGCTTTATAAGACTCTTTATTGAATCCTTGTCCTCTTCGCCTACATAGACACTGGCAAGCATCCTTATGACTGTTCCGCCGCCTACGCCAAGGGCTACAAAGAATCCTCCGACCATACCCATGGAAGCTCTTGAGGAAAGTCCAACCTCTCCGCCATATCTGAGGATTACTCGGTTGAGAGTCAGATCTCTCATGGCAAGGCAGAACTGAAGAAGAGCTCCGGGACTACCTATCTTTATCAGGTCAAAGGTCTTTTCCCAAAGGATATTACTGATGCTGAATTTCATCTGAGCTTTACCTGAGATGAAGTAAGGAAGCAGTACAAGGAAATAGATCCAGTTGCAGGCGCTGGTTGCATAGGCAAGACCAAGTACATCGAGCCTTAGAACTGTCACAAAGAGTATATCAAGTGTGATGTTGAAAAAGATCATGGCACCGACACCGATATAGTTTCTCTTGCTCTGGGTTTCGAGCTGAAGGTAGGAAGCCAGCTGCTGTGAGAGAAACATGGGAATGATACCGAATGAATAGCCCCTTGAGTATTGCATTACGCTCGCCTTTAAGGATTCATCGGCGCCACAGAAAACAGCAACTTCACCCGGGAAAACAAAGCATATGATCGATATCAAAGAGCCTATGACAAAGGCAAGTGTCAGGCACAGGGAAAAGACGCCTCTGGTCTTTTCAAGGTTTCCGGCTCCGATATATCGACCGCTTAAGACCGTTCCTCCGCCGAGTATAACGGAACTGATAGCTGAAACAATTCCGACTACGGCAAAAAACAGACCGATTACACCAACAGTCTTTCCATCTATATAGCGACCGGCAATGGTTCCGTCGACGATGGAATTTATGGAATTCATTCCAAATATTAAGATCTGAACGGGAAGAAGTTTGAAGAAGAGTTTTTCAAGTACCTGATTTTTAGAAGCCATAGGTTTACCTCTCTGCTTTCCGGTTGCGTTATATCATAATTATAACGTGGATTTAAGACGCGGGCAATTTACATGAAAATGGGATGGTGCTTCATCTTTTTACAAATTCGCTCTAACATGGTAATATATATTCGCCGTGTTAGGGCTATTTTTATGTAAATAATTGTTATTAAAGGAGATATATTACCATGAAGCTGGGAAATGAAAGACTTCTCCTTAATCACGTATAATTACATAAGGTCACGCGAACCATTATTTCGCGATTGTTTGGAAACTAAAATTACACGTTTCGCTACATAAATTCACATTAGAAAATGGCAGTTGGTGTAGGCCTGGTGTAGCGCTGGTGTAGATACTGTTAACCGGACATCATCACGCAGGATATTTGAATATGGATTTTACATAAAGGGCAGTTGTTCTTAAAGAGAATGACTGCTTTTTTTCTACGCCCAAAATCGGGCACGACCATTATTCAATTCATAGGAGATACATGATGAATTACGAAGAGTTTAAGGAAAATCTTGCAAATGATGTAAAAGAGCAGATGGAGTCAAAATATGGCTCTGAGGTCACAGTTGAAACCAGAATGGAGATTACGGACATAATGAGCTTTTGTACGCAAAAAATATTAAAGCCGGAACGGTACCGGAGTATTTCAGCTCATCGAGAGATATGGGAGAGTCCTGTAAAATTGTTGCTGCAACTTATTCGGGGTCAGATTCTGCCGATGCCTATTCGGGGGCGTCGACTAATGGTGAGCTGTGTGTTTATTCAGATTACTCAGCTTCCGGTGAATCGGCCGATACGGATTCTGTCAAATACTACCCACTGGTAGCCCATGCCTCATACGCACCACAGAACAGAGTTGGAGTTAATACACATTCCGACTATCTGACTTCATAACCGGATGCAAGATTGATTTTAGCGTAATTTAATAATTATTCACAACGAAATATTGTATAATTATTCTTGTCAGTTATTGTACAGTTAAATTCTGTTTTCATGGCTAAAGGAGAAAATTATATGACCCCTGACCAGTATGCAAGATCAAACAAAAAAGTATTTCAGATCAACCTTATTATTGCCTTTACTGCGCTTTTAATGGTAGTGCTGGATGCTGCAACACACGGAATGAGCCTGGGGCTTGTCATCGAGATTGTCGCTGTCCTGGCAGGTGTGCTGCAGATGACGGTTGGATTTATCAAATTCAGAGAGACCAGGTTTGGCGCAGTGGTCATTCTTGGAGGTCCGACTCTTTACTATATCATTATCATGATAATACAAAATGAAATGATTTTTTATGCATTCGCGATACCGGTAATGCTGTCGTGTATTCTTTATCTGGACTTAAGGCTCTATGTGGTGGGACAGATGACTATGACCATAGGCGGACTTATTGTCCTGGTCAGAAATCTTATTGCTACAGGTTCGATACCCAGAGACCATTTTGTGGCCAGTTTCATAATCATTCTTGCGGGAATTGCCGGAATAGAGTCGCTTAAGATGAGGCGGACCCTGGTAAGAGAGGACGACGAGGCCATCAAGCAAGGGCAGGAGACCCAGGAAAAGACCCGTATCCAGATGGTGGAGATCGCCAAGGAAATTACGGGGCTGTTTGATGAGGCCCATGGGGAAGTCGATGAGTTAAAGAGCATCATAGGAAGAAACCACGATGGCATGAGGGAAATCGCGGGCAGCACAGGACATACCGCAGCTGCCGTGACAGAGCAGTCACATCAGATAGCAGATATCCATGAGCAGACGGAAGTGGCTGATGCCAAGAGAAATCAGATGGTTGAGATGTCCGAGAGCACGCAGAAAGCCGTTATTGATGGGACTAAGGTCATCGACCAGCTCAAGGACAAGACCGCAAATGTTGTTGAGATGAGTGATAAGACGGTGGCATCCACAGAAGCTGTCACTGAGAAGGTCGAAAAGGTTGAGAAGATTGTCGGTTCCATCATATCGATATCAAAGCAGACCAATCTTCTTGCGCTCAATGCTTCAATTGAGGCAGCGCGTGCGGGAGAAGCCGGGAAAGGTTTCGTTGTGGTTGCCGATGAGATAAGGCAGCTGTCGGAGCAGACCAGCAGTGCTTCAAATCAGATCACCAGCATCATGCAGGAGCTTTCCGCTGATGTTCAGAATGCGGTAGACTCTACCAATGCGGCAGCTGAGTCTGTCAAGGCTCAGGACATTCTTATCAGAGAGACCGCAGATACTTTTGAAGAGATCGGGGAGAACGTTGGAAACCTTATAGGAAGATTTAATGATATCGGTACTTCCATAGAAGCTATAGGAAGAAGTGCAACGGAGATCAATAATAATATTGCGAGCCTCGCCGCCACAAGTGAGCAGGTGGCATCTTTGTCCAGTATGGGCGAAGAGGGAGCAAGGACAGCGGTGGAGAAATTTGATGAGTTTGATATTCTGCTGAAGGGGATATATGATCAGGCGCAGAGGCTGAAATAATGTAATACCGTCCCCGTGACTCCCCTTGACTCCCCAACCTATTTTTTACAAAATGGTCCTGACATGGTAATATATATTCGCCGTGTTAGGGCTATTTTTACGAAAATAATTGTTTTAAAGGAGATATATACCATGAAACTCGGAATCGTTGGACTTCCTAACGTAGGAAAGAGCACACTTTTTAATTCACTTACAAACGCAGGGGCACTTGCAGCAAACTACCCCTTTGCGACAATAGATCCCAATGTGGGCGTTGTAGCAGTACCTGATAAGAGACTGAAGCTCCTCGGAGATCTTTACCACTCCAAGAAGGTTACACCTGCTACCATCGAGTTCGTTGATATCGCAGGACTTGTTAAAGGCGCATCAAAGGGTGAGGGTCTTGGAAACCAGTTCCTTGCCAACATCCGTGAGACAGATGCTATTGTTCACGTTGTAAGATGCTTTGAGGATCCTAACGTTGTACACGTAGACGGATCTGTTGATCCTGCAAGAGATATCGAGACTATCAACCTCGAGCTTATCTTTGCCGACCTTGAGGTTCTTGAGAGAAGAATTGCAAAGGTTGCCAAGCTTGCTCGTATGGATAAGGCAGCAGCAAAAGAGCTTGAGATATTAGAGAAGATCAAGGCTACCCTTGAAGATAACAAGATGGCAAGTGAGCTTGAGCTTGACGATGAAGAAGATAAGGCTTTTGTTAACAGTCTTGACCTTCTTACATGGAAGCCTGTAATTTATGCAGCAAACGTTAAGGATGACGACCTTGCTGATGACGGAGCATCCAACCAGTATGTTGCAGCTGTAAGAGAACTGGCAGCGAGGTCAGGCAGCGAAGTATTTGTTATCAGCGCTCAGATCGAAGCTGAGATCTCTGAGCTTGACGAGGATGAGAAGGCAGAATTCCTTGAGAGCCTGGGGCTATCTGAGTCAGGTCTTGATAAGCTCATCGCAGCAAGCTACAAAACCCTTGGACTTATGAGCTTCCTTACTTCAGGTGAGGATGAGACAAGAGCATGGACCATCAAGATCGGAACCAAGGCACCTCAGGCAGCAGGTAAGATCCACACTGACTTTGAGAGAGGCTTTATCAAGGCTGAGGTCATCAACTATGAGGACCTTTTAAGAGAAGGTTCAATTGCAGCAGCCAAGGAGAAGGGCCTTGTACGTATGGAAGGAAAAGAGTACGTTGTTCAGGACGGAGATGTAATTCTCTTTAGATTCAACGTCTGATAGATTTGGGAGGATATTATGCCTGACATAATGGGGAGAATGGACATCGCTTTTCCGAACCTCGGATTATATTTAAAAGATGTTCCCAAGAACTTTACAATATTTGGATTTACCATAGCACTTTACGGTGTCATCATAGGCCTTGGCTTTCTGATAGCTCTTTTGATAATTGCGAGAGTTGCTAAATGGACAGACCAGAATCCTGATGATTACTGGGATATGGCTATATATGTAATTATATTTTCAATAATCGGCGCAAGAATATATTACGTATTCTTTGCCTGGGATTATTACAAGGACAATCCGATCAGTGTATTTAATATAAGAAACGGTGGCCTTGCAATTTACGGCGGAGTCCTGGCGGGCTTTGCCACAATCTTCATTTACACCAGGATCAAGAAAAAGAGCTTTCTGCTCATGTCAGACACAGTGATGTTTGGCCTTGTTTTCGGACAGATCATGGGAAGATGGGGGAACTTTACCAACAGAGAGGCCTTTGGAGAATATACCGACGGACTCTTTGCCATGAGACTTCCTGTGGAGATGGTAAGAAGCGGAGAGATCACAGAACTGATGAAGGCGCACATGTCTGATGCCACCAATTACATTCAGGTGAGCCCCACATTCCTTTACGAGAGCATGTGGAATATTGGCCTTCTGATTATTCTTTTCCTGTATTGCAAGCACAAGAAGTTCGACGGAGAGATAGTTCTTTTGTACCTTGGAGGTTATGGCCTCGGAAGAGCATGGATTGAGGGACTTAGAACCGATCAGCTCATCATGCATACAACAGGACTTCCTGTATCACAGATGCTGGCTATTTGCCTGGTAGTATTTGCCGTAGTTATGGATGTAATTACAAGGATAAGGTTAAAGAAAAATGCTTAACTATACTGATGGCAACACCTATGTATGTGGAATAATCGGAAATCCTGTAAGGCACACATTGTCTCCGCTTATCCACAATACCCTTTCCGATATGCTGGATGTAAATCTTGTCTATGTACCTTTCGAGGTAGAGGAGACTGGGCTTAAATATGCAGTACGAGGAGCTTATGAACTGGGACTTAGGGGACTTAACGTGACGGTTCCCTATAAGAGCGATGTGCTCCAGTATCTTAAGTACGTGGATCCTCTTGCTGAGAGCATCGGTGCCGTAAATACTCTTGTAAGGGATGAGGCACTTAAGGGCTTTCGCGGATATAACACCGATATGACCGGGCTTTACCGTGCCATGCAGGAAGAGGGCATAGAGCTTAGCGGAGAAACAGTTGTTATTTTAGGAGCAGGTGGCGTAGCAAGGCCAACTGCTCATTTGTGCGTAAATAAGGGTGCAAAAAAAGTCTATATTCTGAACCGCACTTTGGAGAAGGCAGAGGCTATTGCCGAGGAGCTTTCTGACGACAGAGTTGTTGCTATGGACATTGCAGACTACAAGGAAGTGCTTCTTAGAGAAGAGAGCTTCTTTGCTATCCAGTGCACGTCGGTAGGTCTTTTCCCTGATGTAAACAGTGCGGTTATTGAGGATGCTGAGTTCTATAAGCATGTTCACGCTGCTCTGGATGTAGTTTACAAACCACTCGATACCAAGTTCTTAAAGCTCGCAAGGCAGGCGGGAGCTAAGACCTTCTCAGGACTTAAGATGCTCCTCTATCAGGGAATTGATGCCTATGAGCTGTGGAACGCAGACCTTGGGGTTAAGATTACCAAGGAGATGGCAGATGAAGTTTATAAGTCATTGTCTCTGGAGGTTGTAGGCGCAAGGAACATCATCTTAGAGGGCTTTATGGGAAGCGGTAAGAGTACTGTTTCAGAGCTTTTATCAGACAGGCTTTCTCTTGAGCTTATGGATACAGATGCCTGCATAGAGCAGACGGAAGGACGCAGTATCAGCAGCATCTTTGATGAGGATGGAGAAGAGGCCTTCAGAGATATGGAGACCGAACTTCTTACTATGATCGCAGAAGACCACTTAAGAGATATGGTAATCTCCCTTGGAGGAGGTATGCCGGTTCGAGAGGAGAACAGAAAGCTTTTAAAGGAGTCGGGAAAGGTTGTTTATTTAAAGGCAAGTCCCGAGACTATCTATGAGAGAGTTAAAGGTGATACCACTAGGCCACTTCTTCAGAGCGCTGATCCTCTTGCCAGGATAAAAGAGCTTTTAGATAAGCGCAGCGCCGTGTATGATGAAGCTGCGGATCTGATAATAGAAACAGATGGTAAAACTCCTGAGAAAATAGTCAGCGAGATTATAAATGAACTGGGTTTATGAACAAGAGAAATTATTCAAAAGAGCTTGATGCTTATATAGAGGATTTTCAGAAGAAGGGCGAATACCCAAAGCTGCTGCTTCACGCCTGCTGTGCGCCGTGCTCTTCCTATTGCCTTGAGTTTTTGAGAAACTACTTCGATGTCACAGTCTTTTTTTACAATCCCAATATCACAGAGGATGCCGAGTACCACAAAAGGGTGCAGGAAGAAAAAAGACTCATCGGTGAGTACAACCAAAAAGAAGGTAGGAAGATAGAGATCATTGAGGGCGAATATAAGCCGTCAGACTTCTTTGATGCAGTAAGAGGATATGAAGACTGCAAAGAGGGAGGAGAGCGGTGCAGAAAGTGCTTCGAGCTAAGGCTCTTTGAGACAGCACGGGTGGCTAAGGATAAGGGCTTTGATTTCTTTACAACAACCCTGACCATCAGTCCGCTTAAGAATGCAGACGTATTAAATGAAGTCGGGGAAATTGCAGCAAGAGAAACGGGAGCAAGGTTTCTACCCTCTGACTTTAAGAAAAAGGAAGGCTACAAGAGGTCAATCGAACTGTCCAAAGAGTATGGACTTTACAGACAGGACTTTTGCGGATGCAGCTTTTCAAAGGCCCAGAGGGAACTTGAAAAAAACGCCGTATCTAGTATATAATGAAAAACCATTAGAGAGGAAATGAAAAGATGTTTTGTACAAAGTGCGGGACACCGGTAGAACCCGGGCAGAAGTTCTGCAACAAGTGTGGAACTCCGGTTAATGCAGCAGATGTTAACGTTAAGGGTTTTGATCCACAGGGTCAGATGCAGATGCAGCCTCAGGTTCAGCCCAAGAAAAAGACCTGGCTGATCGTCCTCATAATTCTGGCGGTTGTAATGGCTCTTTCCGTTGTCGGAGGCATAATGGCTTACAGAGCTTATCATGCGGTCAGAAATTTTATGATCGATAATGACCTGGCAGATGTTCCTTATATCGATAGTCCTGATGATTATGATACCCTGGATTTATATGAAGATCTCTCAGATGGTAATCTGGAAGATATAGAAGATCTGTATGAAGACTACCTGGATGACATTACAGGTGATGACGGACTTGAATTTGATGATACTACAAAAGAGACTATAGAATACATTTTCGGTGATCTTGATAAAAGCGCTGTACCTTATGGCTATGCTGATGTATATGTTGGTGAAGACGTGGCTTGTATAGTCCCAAATGGTACAGTTACCGATGATACGGTGATCTGGAACGGTAAGACACTGGGCAGCTTTTGTGATTATATCGACAGCGATGTGTTTGGCGGGAACCGCCCGATGAACAGGGATCTGCTTTACAAGCTTATCTCGATTCATGCGATAGATCCGCTTCTGATTCCCGATGATGCTACATTTGAGACCGTGATGAAGTACTGCCTTATCGTTGCAGCTGAGTTCAGAGACTCAGGTGCTGTTATGAATGAAGGCGGCTTTTCAACAGATGATTCCAACACATACTACTATGAGATGGAAGTAAACGGTCAGACCCAGGTATGGATGATCGACTATGATACTCATGAGGTCAGGCTGAACGATGGTAAGACAGAGTATACATCAGCCGGAGAATACGGTATGTTTACCGAGCAGAGCCTGGCAATCTGGATGTATGCACTTTCAGACTATTTTGGACTTGAATAACTTATAAAGAAAGAAGGAAGAATTTTGGAGAAAGTACTTGAACTGATTTCAAAGGAAGTAGGAGATGCATTTGAGGCAGCAGGCTATGAGAGGGAGCTTGGAAAGGTAACCATATCCAACAGACCCGACCTGTGCGAGTATCAGTGCAACGGCGCCATGGCTGGTGCCAAGAAATACGGAAAGGCACCTTTTATCATTGCTGATGATGTTGCTGCAAGACTTCAGGGCAATGCAATGTTTGAAAAGGTTGACTCTGTTAAACCCGGATTTTTAAATATCACTGTCAGCGGTGATTTTGTAAGAGAGTATGTTGTAAGAATGCTTCATGAGAAGCACATGGGTGTAACAATGCCCGGACATGCGCCTACCATCATCCTTGACTACGGCGGAGCAAACGTAGCTAAGCCTCTTCACGTAGGACACCTTCGTCCCGCCATCATCGGTGAGGCAGTAAAGAGAATACTTAAGTACGCCGGAAACAACGTTATCGGCGATATCCATATGGGAGACTGGGGCCTTCAGATGGGTCTTATCATCACAGAGCTTAAGGCTCGTCACCCTGAGCTTCCATACTTTGATCCTGAGCATACAGGTCCTTTCCCAAAAGAGCCTCCTTTTACCATTCAGGAACTGGCTGATATCTACCCTGTTGCAAGTGGCAAGACCAAGGTTTCCGATGATGCATCAGAGGAAGAGAAGAAGGCAGCAGCTGAGTATAAGGCTGAGGCCCTTGAGGCAACAAAGCGCATGCAGGATGGAGATAAGGCTTACAGAGCTATCTGGCACCATATCATGAACGTATCCATTCCTGATCTTAAGAAGAACTATGACAGCCTCAATGTCCACTTTGATCTCTGGAAGGGAGAGTCAGACGTACATGACCTTATCCCCGGTATGGTTGACTACATGAAGCAGCACGACTATGCTCACGAGAGCCAGGGCGCGCTGGTAGTTGATGTCGCTGAAGAGTCCGATACAAAAGAGATGCCTCCTTGCATGATCCTTAAGTCAGACGGAGCAGCTCTTTATGCTACAACAGACCTTGCAACAATTCAGGAGCGTATGAAAGAGTATCGCCCTGATGCTATTTACTACTTTACAGACAAAAGACAGTCACTTCACTTTGAGCAGGTATTCCGTGCAGCTAAAAAGACTAAGCTGGCGCTGCCTGAGACTGACCTTAGATTCGTTGGTAACGGAACCATGAACGGTCCTGACGGTAAGCCATTTAAGACAAGAGAGGGCGGCGTTATGCACCTCGAGAGTCTGGTTCAGGAGATCAACGAGAAGATGTATAACAGGATCAAGGAGAGCAACCCTGACATTGATGAAACAGAAGCAAGAAGCACTGCTAAGAAGGTAGCTCTTTCAGCCCTTAAGTATGGCGATCTTTCAAACCAGCCATCCAAGGACTACATCTTTGATATTGATAAGTTCACTTCCTTCGAGGGAGATACAGGCCCATACATCCTTTACACCATCGTCCGCATCAAGTCCATCCTCAAGAAATACGAGGCCGAGGGCGGAAGCGTCAAGGATGCAAAGCTTGACAACCCTGAGAATCCTGCAATGAAGGATCTCATGCTTGGACTTACAAGATTTGCGGATGCTGTAGAGAGTGCAGCAAGAGACCTTGCTCCTAACAGGATCTGCGCATACATTTATGAACTTAGTAACAGCTTCAACAGTTTTTATCACGGAACCAAGATCCTTTCCGAGCCTGATCAGAACAAGAAGGAGAGCTATATTGCACTTCTTTCAATAACACTGAAAGTGCTCGAGACAGGAATTGATTTACTGGGATTCGATGCTCCCGAAAGAATGTAATATGAACGATAAACACATTTTCAGCAACAGGAAACTTCTCCTGTTGCTGATTCCAATTATAGCTGAACAATTCCTGAACTCCCTAATGGGTATGGCCGACTCCATGATGGTAAGTAACGTCGGAGCAGCAGCGCTTTCGGGAGTTTCCCTGGTTGACTCTATCAACAACCTGGTAGTCCAGGCATTTGCAGCCATGGCCACCGGCGGAGTTATCATCTGTTCCACTTATATAGGTCAGAGGGATATTAAAAGAGCTAACGACGCAGCTGCACAGGTTCTTCTTGTGTCGGCTTTTCTGTCCGCCTTTATCATGCTTATCTGCCTTATCTTCAGAGGAAGCCTTCTTTCTTTGATATTCGGCACCATAGACGCCGATGTTATGAAGGCAGCAAGTACGTATTTTCTTCTGAGCATCCTTTCATATCCGGGAATAGCCATGTCTGCTGCCGGAGCAGCAGTTTTCAGAGCACAGTCAAATACCAGACTTCCAATGAACGTGGCCATAATTTCAAATATCCTAAATGTGGCGGGAAATGCACTGTTTATATTTGTATTTCACATGGGAGTTTTTGGCGCAGCACTGGCTACGCTCATCTCAAGACTCTTTTCCGCAGCAGTACTGCTGGTGCTTCTTGGAAGAAAGAATCAGGAGATCAGAGTAATCAGCTATCACAAGATAAAGCCTGATTTTGACAAGATCAAGAGGATCCTTTCCATGGGTATTCCCAACGGAATCGAGAACTCCATGTTTCAGTTTGGTAAGCTGGCAATTCAGTCATCGGTCTCACTCCTTGGTACAACAGCCATTGCAGCTCAGGCCATGGCGAACATTTTCGAGAATGTAAATGGTGTCGCAGGTTGTGGTGTTGGAATCGGTCTTATGACCGTGATAGGTCAGTGCCTTGGCGCCGGAAGAAAGGACGAGGCTATCTACTACACCAAGAAGATGATAGGCTGGGGATATGTTGCGATCACGGTCAGCTGCCTTTTTACCTATGCGATAGCAAGACCTGTAACAACCCTTGCAGGAATGGAAAAAGAGAGCGCGGCTCTTTGTCTCTACATGCTGGGATGGATAACTATAGTTAAACCGATCCTGTGGTCACCGTCATTTATCACAGCGTATAGCCTTAGGGCAGCAGGTGATGTGAAGTTTTCAATGCTCATATCAACCCTGACCATGTGGCTTTGCAGGGTTACTCTTGCAACCTACCTCATAAGAGTGGTGCACATGGGACCTATGGGAGTTTGGATTGGTATGTTCAGTGACTGGGGTATTAGAGGTATAATATTTACAGTAAGATTTCTTAGAGGCAAGTGGATACACAAGGTAGTGTGAGAGAAGGCATTCAGGGGATAAAACTATGGCAGGTATTAAGGAGATAGCAGAAAGAGCCGGTGTTTCCATAACCACGGTATCAAACGTTCTAAATAAAAAGAAGAACGTCGGGGCAAAGACCCGTGAAAAGGTTCTGGCTATCGCTCAGGAGCTGGGCTACAACCACAAAGAGCAGAGTGGTATCGACGGTAAGAGACGCACCATCATCGTAAGCTTTAGCGACTTTGACACACTCTTTTACCTGGATATACTGCACGGGATAAGCGATTACGTCAGCAGACAGGGATATCACATTCTTATCTGCAACGGCGATGATCTGGCTCACTACTCGGATCCTGATGAGGTTTGTGGCTGCATTATCTTAAGCTCGCAGATACTTGATTCGCAGGTTATTGCAGTGGCTGACAAGGGAATGCCTGTTATAACTTTGGACCGTGAGCTCAAGCACCCGATGATAAAACCTATGATCGTAAGTAACTACGAGGGTGAGAGGCAGCTCATGCAAAAGCTTGTGGAAGCAGGCTTTAAGTCTTTTGCATATCTCTCGGGGCAGGATACTGCCGACAATAAGGAGAGGTATACGGCTCTTAGGGACGTGCTCAGGGAAAACGATATCTCTTTTCACAGAAACGACTTCTATGAGGGGGACTGGAGAGAAAAGAGCGGAACTCAGGCAGCAAGGCTTATCATGCTAAGGGACAGAATGCCTGAGGTTTTGGTGTGTGCCAACGACATGATGGCCATCGGTGCTATAAGGCACTTTCAGGAGAACGGAATAAGAGTGCCTGAGGATATATCGGTGTGCGGATTTGATGACATCATTATCTCAAGATATTTAGGGCTTACTACGGTGAGTGTGCCGGATTACGAGAGAGGATTTTTGGCCGGACAGGCTCTTTTAAATATTCTGGACGGAACCGGAGATTTTGATACTTACAGGATCGGTGCCAGGGTAAAATGGAGAAGAACAGCAGCCAAAAGTCATAAGTAAAACTGATATTTTACTAAATTTTAGTAAAATCCGCAGTTGTTTTAGTAAAATTAATTATTGTTTAGTAAATTAGGAGGCCTTTCATGTGTGAAAATGACATGTGGAAGGTCTTTTTTTGTGTCAAACAACCAAAAAAAACAAGCGATATTGCGCATTTTTCGGTAAATAGCTTAGCATATAGGTATCAAGAGCGAACTCAATATGGTTCATATAAAAAGGAGGATAAC
This sequence comes from Butyrivibrio sp. FCS006, assembly GCF_000424525.1. NCBI lineage: Bacteria > Bacillati > Bacillota > Clostridia > Lachnospirales > Lachnospiraceae > Butyrivibrio > Butyrivibrio sp. FCS006. The sequence goes on from NZ_AUKB01000008.1 coordinate 22,910, forward strand.
ATGAAAAAGAAAGCACTGACACTGCTACTGGCAGCAACAACCACACTCACATTTGCACTGACAGGTTGTGGAACAACAGGTACAACAGAAGCACCTGCAGCTACAACCGATCAGACAGCAACTGAAGCTCCTGCAGCTACAGCAGAGACTGAGGCTCCTGCTGGAACAGACAGCGCAGAAGGAACAACAATCAAGCTGGTTAACAACAAGGCAGAGATCCAGGAAGGTCTTGCAATCCTTGCAGATACTTACAAGGAGCAGACAGGTGTTACAGTTTCCATCGATACAATCGGTGGCGGACAGGATACACAGGCTATTCTTAAGAACTACTACCAGGCCGGCGATATGCCTGACATCTTCGTATTCGAGGGTGACACACACTATGAGACATGGAAGGATCTTCTTGCTGATCTTTCAGACGAGGCTTGGACAAGCGATACAGAGGCTGAGTACGTTGGACCTGACGGACACGTTTACGGCTTCCCTACAACAACAGAGGCTATCGGCCTTTCATACAATAAGTCAATTCTTGACAAGGCAGGCATCGATCCAGCTTCAATCACAGGTCCTGAGAGCATGAGAGCAGCTTTCGAGAAGATCGATTCAATGAAGGATGAGCTCGGACTTACAGCAGTTATCGGTTACTACACAGAGTCAGCTAACCTCTGGTGGACAGCAGGACAGCACCTCTTCGGAACATACCTTGATTCCGGTCTTGCAAGAAATGATACAACTTATCTTGACCTTATCAACGACGGCGGCAAGCTTGATCCTGAGCGTATCAAGGCTTTCGCAGAGATGGTAGAGCTCTTTAACGAGTACACAGATCCTCAGGGAATTTCAGGATCATACGATGATCAGGTTCTTGGATTTGCAAGCGGCAAGTACGCTTTCGTATCACAGGGATCATGGATCGGCGCATCAATGACAACAACTTATGCTGATCAGTACGCAGCAGCAGGAAACTTCGAAGTAGGCATGATTCCTTATGCATTCATTGAGGGCCAGGATACAATTCAGACCAATTCACCTAACTGGTGGGGACTTTACAAGGACGGCAACGTAGATGCAGCTAAGGCATTCATTCAGTGGTGCTCACAGAACGACGGCGGACAGCAGATCCTTGCTGAGAAGTGCGGATGCGTATCACCTTTCGTATCATCACAGTATGCACCTGCAGATCCTTATGCTAAGACAATCGCTGATTACACAGCAGCAGGCAAGACATCTGCATGGCACTGGCAGGGATGGAAGGCAGGTCTTGCACAGAACGTTTCTTCCGTAATCTTCCAGGATTTTGCTAAGGGATCAATCAAGGATACAGATCAGTTTGTAGATACACTTCAGAAAGCAGTAGAGGCATATTATGCACAACAGTAATCGTGTCATTATACGAGACGAGAACTACGACAACAAAACACTTAGATTAAACGAAACATTGTTTTCAAATGCCAATGGGTACATTGGAGTTAGGGGCACACTTGAAGAAGGTGTGCCCGCTGACTTTTCGACCATGCGAGGAATGTATCTTGCAGGAGTTTATGAGATCATTCCCATGAAGCAGGCTGAGAGCCTCTGCAATCTTATTGAGAAGAAGCAAACCATGCTCAACGTTGCAGACACACAGTCAATCGATCTGTATATCTGCGGAGAGCGCTTCGATATGGGAACGGGGGAGCTCATCTCTAACAAGAGAATCCTTAACATGGACGAAGGATATACTTCCAGGGAGGTTCTTTGGAAGAGCCCGCTTGGAAACACGGTAAAGATTGTTACAAAGAGGATGACACATCTTGCTATTCCTCAGCTCTTTACCATTGAGTACAGCGTTAAATCCATGGACTTTGACGGCGAGATAGTTTTTGATTCCTGGCACATTGGGGATGTTAAGAACTACTCGGATCCGACAGATCCGAGACTTGCTGCAGAAAGTCCCTCATATCTTACGGTCAATTGTGCGCAGGCCATTGACAACTCCACACTTTGTGTGAGCAGTACCGGTGTCAGTGACATCAGTATTGCATCTGCCACTTCCAACATCCTGATAGGAGAGGACGATTTTATCGATGTGTATGACAATACCGATGATAGGCGGGTATGCACCTATGTTAAGGCGCATATTTCAGAGGGACAGGAAATACGCCTCGTAAAGTTCTCGACTTTTTCCGATTCACTGAAGAGTGAAGATCCGGGAAAAGACGCTTTAGCGGTCCTTCAGGATGCTCTGGATGAAGTTAAGACTGATGGGAGCGGTCTTTCGCACTTATACAATAGACAGACAGAAATCCTTAAGGAATTCTGGGATCAGTCAGGAATGGAGATCATAGGTGATAACGACCTTGATCTTGCCATGAGCTTTAACATGTATCAGCTGTTCTGCTCAGCTCCGAGAATGCCCGGCTACAGCATGGCTGCCAAGGGTCTTACAGGAGAAGGTTATGAAGGCCATTATTTCTGGGATACAGAGATGTATGCGCTTCCTTTCTTTACACTGACTGATGAAACACTTGCAAAAAATATACTTCATTTTAGATACAGGACACTTCAGAAAGCCAGAGAAAATGCTGCGCTTCTCGGACATAAAAAGGGCGCTTTATATCCATGGCGCACCATAACAGGTGAAGAGTGCTCGGGATATTTCCCCAGTGGAACAGCAGCTTATCATATCAACGGCGCCGTATCCTACGCCATTGTTCAGTACTTCCTTGCAACAGGAGATGAGAAATTCATCCTGAAGGAAGGCGCTGAGATCATGATAGAGATAGCTCGTCTTTGGCTTGATACAGGAAACTACGACAGAAAAGGGCGCTTTGTGATAAATGAAGTGACCGGACCTGACGAGTATACCTGCATGGTGGACAACAACTTCTACACCAACTGTGCAGCTGCCCACGGCATGAAATGGATGGTCAAGTTCCTTGAGATGTTTGCAAACACTCCCGAGATAATATCTCTTAAGCAGAGGCTCTGCCTTACTGATATAGAGATCAGGGAGATTACAAGGGCTGCAGAGAACATCTATCTTCCTTACGATGAGGAGCTTGGAATAAACCCTCAGGATGATTCTTTCCTTCAGAAACCTGTATGGGATATTGCAAATACTCCTAAGGAAGAGTTCCCTCTCCTTCTTCATTACCATCCGCTGCACCTTTACAGATACCAGGTCTGCAAGCAGGCAGATACGGTTCTGGCACATTTTCTTTTCCCTGATAGCGCAGATGCCATCACTCAGGAAAAGAGCTTTAGGTACTACGAGAAGATAACGACTCACGATTCATCCCTCTCAACATGTGTGTTCTCAATGCAGGCTTCGCGCCTTGGACTGCACGACGAGGCTGTTTCTTACCTTGGAGATTCTGCCAAGCTTGACCTTTTAAACCTTCACGGAAACAGCTCTGACGGCGTACATACAGCAAATATGGGCGGCTCCTACATGGCATTTATCTATGGCTTTGGAGGAGTAAGGATAGGTGAAGACGGACTCTCCATCAACCCGTTCCTTCCAAAGGGACTTAAGGGTTATTCCTTTAAGTTTAAGTACAGAGGAAACCTTATTAAGGTCACAGTTGATGATAAAGAGGTTTTAGTTGAGCTTCTTAGTGGTAAGGAAGTGGAATTTGTCCATGGGAAAGAAACATATAAGCTTACCGGAGGCGAAAAATGCAATATAAAGCAGTAATATTTGATCTTGACGGAGTGCTGGTCTTTACTGATAAATATCACTATCTGGCCTGGAAAAAGCTTGCGGATAAGCTGGGAATAGAGTTTACCGAAAAGGACAACGATAGGCTGCGCGGAGTAAGCCGTGAGGAGAGTCTTAACATCATCCTCGAGAAGTACCGGGGAGAGCCTATTTCTCCGGAACAGAAAAAAGAGTATCTGGAGGAAAAGAACGATATTTACAGGCAGAGCCTTGGCGAAATGACAAGGGACGATGTGGCAAAAGAAGTGAGAGAAACACTTAAGAAGCTTCGTGATGCAGGCTACAAGCTTGCTATTGGCTCATCCAGCAAAAATACCGCATATATCCTTGAGAGGACTGAGCTTACAGATGCCTTTGATGCGGTATCTGACGGAACAATGATAATAAGGTCCAAACCCGACCCTGAGGTATTCTTAAAGGCAGCAGAGCTTTTATCGGAAAGCCCATCTGATTGCCTTGTGGTAGAGGATGCTGATGCAGGAGTTACAGCAGCTCATGCAGCCGGAATGGACGTTGCTGCGATAGGAACGGCAACAGCCAGCGGAAGGGCTGATTACAATCTGGACAAATTTGAGGAATTATATGACATCTGTGAAGGCTGAACAAGGAAATATGTAATTTGAAAGGGAACTGTCTATCAGTTCCCTTTTTGTGATAAGATTTTTAGGCAGGAGGGTTTATACATGATTAGAAAGTATAGGATAGGAAATCCGATTCCCACAGATTCGGTGGTAAAAGAAATTGTGCTATCAGAGGGGACTATTCCTTATTTTGACAGAAATGATGAGAAGAAGGAACTGACTCTTTTACTAAAGAAAAATGACAGAGTGTACGGCCTTGGAGAGACTGTAAGGGGTATGAATAAGAGGGGCTGGCTTTATACCAGCAATAACTCCGACGACCCCAATCACACAGAGAACAAGAACTCTCTCTATGCTTCTCATAACTTCTTCGTTGTCTTTTCCAAGGAAGATCAGTTTGGTGTTTACGTTGATACACCCGGGAAGGTCAGCTTTGATATAGGTTATACCAAGCTTGATAAGCTGCGCGTAATATTTGAGGACTTCGATGCGGATATCTATATCGTTGAGGGCGAGAGTGTCCTTGACATTGTATCGCAGTTCAGAGGTATTATAGGACGCAGCTATATACCTCCGAAGTGGGCCTTTGGCTTTGGTCAGAGCAGATGGAGTTATATGACTGCGGACGAAATCAGAGAAGTTGCTGATAAATATCAGGAAGCCGGAATTCCTCTCGATATGATCTATATGGACATCGATTACATGGAGAGGTACAAGGACTTTACGGTGGACGAGAGCTCTTTTCCCGAGTTCCCTAAGTTCGTAGAGGAGATGAAGGAAAGGGGCATTCATCTTGTGCCTATCATTGATGCCGGCGTCAAGGTCGAAGAGGGGTATGACGTATATGACGAAGGCGTAGAGAAGGGATACTTTGTTAAAAAAGAAAACGGCGAAAACCTTCTGGCTGCTGTATGGCCGGGGCTGGTGCACTTCCCCGATTTTTTAAACGATGATGCAAGAGCATGGTTTGGAAACAAGTACAAGGTTTTAATTGACCAGGGAATCGACGGCTTTTGGAACGATATGAATGAGCCGGCTATATTCTATACTCAGGATCATTTGGATGAGATTTTTGAGCAGATAGATGAGTACAAGGGTAAGAACCTTGATGTTAAGGCTTTCTTTGAATTCAGGGACCTGGTTGGTACGATTTCCAATTATCCCGAGGACTACAGGCGCTTTTATCATGAATATAAGGGGCAGAAGATAAGGCACGACAAGGTTCACAATATCTTTGGCTACAACATGACAAGGGCTGCCGGAGAGGCTTTTGAGAGGATATCTCCCGATAAGAGGATCCTTATGTTCTCAAGGTCATCATATATCGGAGCCCATCGCTATGGCGGAATCTGGCACGGTGACAATCACTCCTGGTGGTCACATCTGCTTCTTAACATCCAGCAGATGCCTGCAGTCAACATGTGCGGATTCCTATATACCGGCGCGGATATAGGCGGATTCGGAAGTGACACTACGGAAGATCTGGTGCTGAGATGGACTGCCTTTGGTATATTCACACCGCTGTTTAGAAATCACTGCGCGCTGGGAATGAGGCATCAGGAGCTGTATAGATTTGAAAATGTAGATACCTTCAGAAATATCATTAATCTCAGATATGCACTTATTCCTTATCTGTACTCTGAGTTTATGAAGGCTGCTCTTGGCAATAAGATGCTCTTTAAGCCTCTTTGCTTTGAGTACGATGATGAAAGAAGTGCTCAGGTTGAGGATCAGCTTCTTGTTGGTGAGAGCATCATGATCGCACCTGTATATACACAGAATGCGACAGGAAGATACGTATATCTTCCGGAGAACATGAAACTTATCAGATTCAGAGCCTTTGATGACTATGACGAGGAGGCTCTGGGAGCCGGAGATCACTATGTTAAGGCAGATCTTAACGAGATATTGGTGTTCATAAGAAAGGGCCACGTTCTTCCACTTGCTGAGCCATCCAAGGGCATGGAGTGTAATCTGAATAATGCAGAATTGAAGTATATATGTTATGATTCAGATGCTGCTTCATACGAGCTCTATACAGATGATGGAGTAAGCAGGATATAAAGGAGAAGTTTTTATATGCAAAACAAATTACCAAAAAGAGATGAGGTATCCCTGGACCTTACATGGCGTCTTGAGGATATCTATGACGATGAAGCTAAATGGGAAGAGGAATGCAAGCGCGCAGTTGAAGTTGCTGATAAGATGGCTGCTTATGAGGGCAAGCTTTCTGAGAGCGGAGAGAAGCTTCTTGAAGTGCTTAAGCTCTATGAAGAGCTCAGTCTTTTACTGGACAGAGTTTATGGCTATGCTCACATGAGAGAGGACCAGGATACCGGCAATTCCAAGTATCAGGCTCTTAAGCAGCGCGGAATGTCTGCAATTGTGGGTACATCAGAAAAGACAGCTTTTATCGACCCTGAGATACTTACACTCTCAGATGAGAAGCTGAATGAGTTCTACAGTGCTGTGCCGGAGCTTGACCGCTACAAGAGGATGATTGGGGAGATCAGAAGACTTAAGGATCACATGCTTGATGCTGAGAAAGAGCAGCTTCTTGCAAGTGTTTCAGAGGTTCTGGGAGCATCCCAGAAGAGCTTTGGAATGCTGAACAATGCTGATCTTAAATTCCCTTCGGTTAAGGATTCCAAGGGGGAAGAGGTTCAGCTCTCAAACGGAAGATTTGTTCCCACACAGATGTCCAAGGACAGAGAGCTCAGAAAGGCAAGCTTTGAGGCTTTCTATGGAAGATATGAGGAGTTTAAGAACACCTGGGCTTCCATGTACGACGGAGAGGTTAAGGGACGTATTTTTAACGCTAAGGCCAGAAAATATAACTCTGCATTCGAGGCAGCAGTTGACGGAAACAATGTCTCCCCTGCAGTTTGCGACAATCTCTTTTCCTCAATTCACGACAACATGGACAAGATGCATAGATACGTATCACTTCGTAAAAAGCTCCTTGGAGTTGATGAGCTTCACATGTATGACGTATATGTGGACATGATCCCTGAGTTTGAGATGAAGGTATCCTACGAAGAGGCTAAGGAGATTTCTCTTAAAGCTCTTGCACCTCTTGGTGAAGACTATCTTGCTGTTGTGAAGGAAGCTTACGAGAACAGATGGATCGACGTTGTAGAGAGTGAAGGAAAGCGAGGAGGTGCGTACTCAGGCGGCGTTTATGATGTACACCCTTACATGCTTCTTAATTACAATGACACTCTTAATGATGTGTTCACTCTTGTTCATGAGATGGGACATTCAATGCATACCTGGTACACCAACAGGACTCAGACTATTGTTGATTCTGATTACAAGATCTTTGTTGCAGAGGTTGCATCAACCACCAACGAAGTTCTTCTGTATCACTACATGAAGGATAATGCCAAGAGCAAAGAGGAAAAAGCATTTATCATCAACCACTTCCTTGAGAGTTTTAAGAGCACCATGTTCCGTCAGACCATGTTCGAGGAGTTCGAGAGAAAGACCTGCGAGATGGCTGAAGAGGGAACTCCGCTTACAGCTGAGACTCTCTATGATGTTTACTATAACCTCAACAAAGAGTATTTCGGAAAAGACATGATCTCTGACCCTCTCATTGGCTGGGAGTGGAGCAGGATTCCGCACTTCTACTACAACTTCTATGTATATCAGTATGCTACAAGCTTTGCAGCAGCTGTTGCTATTGCTGACAAGATACTAAAAGAGGGCGATAGCGCAGTCAAGAAGTATAAGGAGTTCCTCTCAAGCGGATGCACACAGGATCCTGTAAGCCTTCTTAAGATCGCAGGCGTTGATCTTACAACAAGAGAGCCTATCGATTCCGCACTTACTGTATTTGGCGAGGCTATTGCGGAGATGGAAGAGATTTCAAAATAATATTAAAAGCTCTGAAACGCTTGGTTTCAGAGCTTTTTTATGTCAGAAATCGCATGTGACCTGGGCTTTACCGTTGCTCTTTGAACTGTACAAAAGTTCATCGGCCCTTGTTAGTGTCTGCATTACGCTTTCAAGAGGGTAGTGTTTGGTAACGCCGATACTTACTGTGACTTCTCTTTCATGGAGAACTTCATTTTTGACTTTGTTTAAGATGTTGTCAGCAATGTCTTTTGCCAGATCATCGGATTGACCATATATGAATATCATGAATTCTTCACCGCCCCAACGCCCAAATACAGCGCCGGGAATCGTGTTGAGATAATCGCCCACAATAGTTGAAATACTGATTAAGATCTTATCTCCGATGGCGTGACCAAAGGTATCGTTTATCTGCTTAAAGTCATCTACATCAAACATGATAAGATGCCCTGACAGCTTAAATTCTTCGCATTGATCGCATTTTTCGTAGATAGCCCGCTCAATGGCTCCGCGATTTAAGATACCTGTCAGCGCATCATGAGATGCCTTATATAGCATTTCATTGAGCTGGTCATTCTTTTGCATCAGCTCTTCTGTGATTGTGTTTATAAATATGGCTAGTCTTGCAGTGACAGGAATATTTATCTTGTCTTCAATATCCGTGGGACTTAAAGAGACATGATGGCCATGTTCTCCTTCACGCATTGCGATTGTTACAATGGAGAGATTGTTTAAGACGGAATTTCCCTTATGCCGCATGATTTCCCCGAGGGCACTGAACCCGGTTGTCTGCTGATAATCTGATATCTCCTGAATTTCGATATTTTCCCTGCCACTCCAAAAGAGCATGCGCCCAAAACAATTGAATATGTTTACTACCTCGGGCTCAAAATCAAATATCTCTGAAATGGTCTGTTTTGTATGCTTCATGATCCTTCTGGGATCACCGTATGTTAGTCGTATCTTACTTCCTTGAGGAATGTTAGAAGACATGACAATTGAACCATCAGAATTCACAGATTTGGCATGCCTTATGTAATATGTGTTCTCGTCAGCTTTAACTTCCCATGGAAAGTCCAAGGCATCATAAAAGAAGTTATTGTCTTTTTTGATGTGAAGATAATGATGATAGACATCGTAAGCCGGTTTGTTATCCAGTTCATGGACAACAGTCCCTTCTGACTTTGTGACTTCAAGAGGATATCCTATCGGACTCCAGCCAAACATTCTGTTTGTCAGAAGATGAAGGTTTTTGCCAGCGTAGAAAACAAGAGCTGTTCTTCCATATCCAAGTTCCTGATCGTCTGCAAACACAAAAGATGGATTCGTATCATCTCCAACAGCTACTGCTCCAAATATTTCAATATTTTCGGGAATGGTATCAATGACAGAACTGGTATCCAATAAGGGTTGATATGGAGCAGCAGTAAGGACTTCTATTCCTTTAAGATCAGGAAAACTTATTACAAATTCCAAAAGCTTTTGAGGGTCCATGCTTCCTTGCTTATCATAAGACGTGCGAACAATGACAGTGGTGGTGTCATCTTCAAAGATCATGGCGGAGACAGTAATGGCATCATTTTGTACCTTGCCGTTAAGGATCATGCCTGTTGCGCTGCATCCTACAACCTGTGCATCAGGGAACTCTTCTTTTAAAACCTTGCGAACGAATTTAAGATTCTCAAGCTCTTGTGGCTTGTTGAAGGGAACATAGACATGAAAAAGGACAGACCGGGAATTGCTTCCAAACTCGACAGCCCATTCATGTATTGTTTGACTGAAATATTCATTATAGCCGGTTTCTAAAAGTTTCAACTGCTATCCCTCGCGTACTATATTGTGATTATATTATAGCGCAATAATGGATTTTTAAAAAGATGTCTCCCGGGGACTGTTAAATGCCGGGGGAGGTGAAACACTTTGAAATACAGGTTTTATAAATTTATTAGGGTTCAGTTACAATTCATTCACATTTTGTTTAAGGAGAGGATAAATTTATTAAGTAACATATTTATATCGAAACAGAAAACTAGTAAGTAAAACTTCTTTTTCATAACGAGCTGTCGGCGGAAGCCGGCAGCTCATCCTCCCAAAAGTTACCGGCCAAAAGGCCGTTTTTTTATTTCAGATATGGAAAATACTAATTCTGTTATTTCTTTTGCCCTGAACTTCATAATATTTGCCGTGACCACTGTGCTGATAATCTTATACTTTAGAAAAGACGGCAAATGGTGTCCGCAGCGGGCCAGAAATGCCTTTAAGTATTTTACGGTACAGAGTAATGCACTGTGCGCGCTGGCAGCTCTTTTAATGCTGCTGTTTCCTAACGCGGAGTGGACATATTATTTGAAGATCATTGGGACTGCCGGAGTGACTGTAACGATGCTGACTGTTCTGTTGTTCCTCGGACCGACGTATGGGTATCAGCATATGTTTAAGGGATCAGATCTTTTCATGCATCTGCTGACTCCGCTTATGGCGATTGTTTCGTTGTTCTTTTTTGAAAGGCGAGGTATAGACTTTACGGTTGCATTTATTGGGATGCTCCCGGTTGCACTGTATGCTCCGCTGTACTACTATAAGATATTCCGCGCTCCGGAAGGAAAGCGCTGGGATGATTTTTATGGCTTTAACAGAAATGGCAAGTGGGCTGTTTCATATTTGCTTATGCACCTTGGCGCAGCTGTTATCTGTATTGGGCTGTACCTGCTTCTGAATATTTCGGTATAAAAAAGCACCTCCACCGGGATCCTGCCTCAGTGAAGGTGCTTTATCTTTTAGGAAGATTGTTTCTCATGTATCATCCTCCTTTCTTTAGTTATTATTAATATCGGCTTAGGGCTTTCGAACTTTATAGTTTTGGCTAAAAAAAGAAGAAAAACAAACCTATGTTTGCTATAATGTATTCGTAAGTATCGAATGTATGTTTGCGTTGAATTGGAGAGTTTATGTTAGGACTTTTAGAAGAGCTAAATGAAGCGCAGAAAGAGGCTGTAACCAGTACTGAAGGCTATATCAGGGTTGTGGCCGGAGCCGGAAGCGGTAAGACAAGGGCGCTTTCATATCGATTTGCATATCTTGTCAATGCGCTGGGAATTATGCCGGGGCATATTCTTTGCGTTACATTCACCAACAAATCTGCGAATGAGATGAGGCAGAGAATACATCTTTTAACCGGAGATAATGATACCGGCTATATCAATACGTTCCATGGCTTTTGCGTCTCTGTGCTGCAGGAGGATTCGCATGCACTCCAGTACCCTAAGAGCTTTCTGGTTCTGGATAATTCTGATATAGATGATATCCTGAAGATCATTTATGAAGAAAGAGGGCTTTCACTTAGGGATAAGACTTTTAGTGCAGCAAGAGATATGTTTGAAATACGTAAGTGCAAGGACGAACCGGAGTATTATCTGGATATGCTGAACATGTCAGTCGATGCGCTCAAGGAGAAGTATGACATGGCATCTTCTGTAGATGATATCTTGTTCTATGGCTATTTGTATCAGGAGAAGAAATGCTTCGGCCTTGATTATAATGATCTGATCAAATTTACGCTGTACATGTTTAGCGAGCATGAAGATATAAAGCTCAAGTGGCAGAAACGCCTGGAATATGTAATGATTGACGAGTTTCAGGATATAGATGGACTTCAGTATGAACTCATGGATGTTCTTACGGCTTACCATAAGAATCTTTTCATTGTAGGAGATCCGGATCAGACCATTTATACCTGGAGAGGCGCCAGTGTGGGATACCTTCTGAACTTTGATAAGAACTATCCTGATGTAAAGACAATCTACATGAATGACAATTACAGATCAACTCCGCAGATCATAGCTGCATGTAACAGCCTTATCGATAAGAATACGCAGAGGCTGAAAAAAGATCTGGTTTCCGTAGGCGAGCCCGGTGAGAGTGTTCTATGCCATCTTGCTCCAGGCACAGCAGATGAAGCAGACTGGATAACAGGACAGATGCTTGTTCTTAAGGGAATGGGCGTGCCATACAAGGACATGGCAGTTCTTTACAGAGCCCACTATGTAACCAGAACAATAGAGACAGGCCTTATAGAAGAGAAGATTCCCTATACCATCTATTCGGGAGTGCAGTTCTACGGACGCATGGAAATAAAGGATGCGCTTTGCTATCTTCGAATGATCCTGTACAGAGATGATGTCTCTTTTAGAAGAATATGCAACGTCCCCAAGCGAAATCTAGGCAAAAGACGTATGGCATTTTTGGAGCAGTATGCAAGGGATAACAGCTGCTCTTTGTACATGGCACTTAGTGAGAATCTTGAAAATGAGACACTTCGCGGAACCAGGGCAAAAGAGTTTATTGATGTCATAGAAAAATACGCCGGTGATTACGAGGGGATTCCCGTATCGGAGCTTTTGACCAAAGTCCTTGAGGATACCGGATATGAGCAGATGCTTCGCACGGAGGGAGCTCAGGACAGGCTTGATAATCTGGCGGAGCTCAAGCAGTCTGTATTTGAGTATGAGACTACCTGTGGAGAAGAAGTGGGCCTGGAAGACTATCTGAGACATATTGCGCTCTTTACCAATGCCGATTCAGACACAGAGGGCAGTGACAAGGTAAGGCTCATGACTGTACATGCAGCCAAGGGTCTTGAGTTTCCCTATGTCTTTCTATGTGGAATGAACGAAGGAATCTTCCCCTCCAGGAAAATCCATACTCTGGAAGGCATGGAGGAAGAAAGAAGGCTTGCGTTTGTTGCAATGACCAGAGCGAAAAAAAGGCTGTTCATTTCAGAGGCAGGAGGTCAGACTTTTGAAGGAATACCAAGGTATCCTTCCAGATTTATTCTTGATATCGACAGGGATTGTCTTGAATATACTGAGGAACCATCGGATAAGATGATAACCATGGTCAGGAAATATATTGAGAACGAAAGCAGGCATCTAAAGGGAGCACAAAAGCTTAACCTGCTTGAGAAGGGCCAGAGAGTTGAGCATGCAATTCTCGGAGCAGGGACCATTCTCGATATCAACCTTGATGAAGAAAGCTATCTGGTTCAATTTGATGGAATGGCTACCCCAAGACAGATTGCAATGAAGGTCAGACTTAAGGTTTTGTGAAGTATAACGATTCATGATTGAAAGAGTGAACGGGAAACTGATTTTTGAAAATTAGTTTATAAAAGCTTAATGCTTTTTTTACACATATGGTACATCTCCGGGACTATAATCAATATGTTGTGCAAATCGCATATGAGGAGGAGATGTTATGAAAAAGAAGTTTTTAAGTATTGTTATGGTGTCCTTTATGGCACTTCAGATTGTAGCATGTGGAGAAGCTGATGTTGCAAGCGCAGAGGTACCGGAAGCTGAGAATGTTGCTGAAACCGAAGTGGCTCAGGAGACTGAGAAACCTGCTGAGGCCGATACAGCTGAAATTGTAGAGACACAGATTCCACAGTCTGCTGATCAAGCCCAGGCATCTGATTTTGAAGGACAGTATTATGCCGGAGATGGAAACCTTAGTATCCTTAAGCAGGAAGATGGTGGTTACCTTATCGAGGTATGGTGGGGAATCAATGCAGCGCAGCACGGTGAATGGGTTATGCACGGCAAATATGACGGCACTGATACCATCACTTACAGCGATTGCGTTAAGCATGAGTACACACTAAATGAAAACGGTGAAGTTGATACAGATGAGACGATTTATTCAGATGGAACCGGAAGCATTAAGATTGTTGATGCAAGCACCATAATGTGGACTGACGATATGGAGCATATCGCAGATGATGTTCCAATGACCAGATGATAAATTGAAAAGGAAAGCAGCAATGCTTTCCTTTTTTGTTGCGCCTAATACATAAGCTCATGTGTATGTCACAAAATGTAAGAATAAATATCTGATATAATAAGTATGTACAATATATGAGAGGCGAAGAGATGAGCGGTAAAAAGAAAGGGACAATAAGTAACCTGTTTGAGAAGATGATGGAGGGCCTTGGTAAAAGGGAGCTGATCATCAGCTTATTGATCATGCTCGCAGCTATCCTTGCAATCATTGTGCTTTTTGTATTAAAAACAGGTTCCCTGGACAATGCTTTACATGAAGTCAGCTGGGAGAAAACAACTGCTGAAGGTGAAACTCAAGATGCAGCCGGGGAAAATATGCCTGTAGTCGAGACAGCAACCGAAGGGACTAAAGCCGAATCAACTCCGGATACAACTGTACTTGCAAAAAAAGACGGCGCAAAGGAAGGATACCTTAACAGATGTGTATTCCTCGGCGATTCCAGAACGGTTGCGATGGTTAACTATGGCTTTTTCAACGATGATGCTGCTTTGGCGCAGATTGGTATTTCGCATCCGGCATTTGCATCCAATAAATTCATTAACAATGCCGGTAAGGAATATACATTAAAATCCTATCTGGGGTCTCATCAGGCTCCGGTTATCTATATTCTTCTGGGTGTTAACGGGATTAATGATCCAAGTGAGACGCATTATAAGAATACATTTCTGACTCTTATAGACAGTGTGGCTGAGATGGCGCCTAATTCCAATCTTGTACTTGTGGCGATAGGTCCTGTAGATGATAACGGAATTTATAAAAACAGTGTTCAAAACGCATGGATAGATAAATACAATGATTTCCTACTGGAAACAGCAAAGGAAAAACACATTTTCTATCTCGACATCACCGAAATCCTAAAAGGATCTGACGGACAGGTTAAGTCTGAGTATAACGGCGGTGACGGACTTCATTATTCGGGAAAAGGGTGCGAAGCGATATTCAGGTACATAGTAGAGCATCCAGTACCTCAAATATCTGATGAGGGTGAATATGTAGTTAAGTATATCAAGCCCGATCCAAACAGGATCAAGGTTACGATGGATAATGAGTCAGGAATTGACGAAAGTAAGCTACAGGATCTTATGGACATGATGATTGGAAATCCGGAAAATCAGAATGTCTCAGATACCGACACTCAAAACAGTGAGAAGACGGAAGAAGAACTGCTTCAAGAAGAGGAAGAAAAAAAGAAAGCAGAAGAGGAAGAGAGAAAGAGAGCCGAAGAAGAGGAAGCGAAAAAGAAAGCAGAAGAGGAAGAAAAGAAGAAAGCCGAGGAAGAGGAAGCAAAAAAGAAGGCTGAAGAAGAGGAAGCAAAAAAGAAGGCCGAAGAAGAGGAAGCGAAAAAGAAGGCCGAAGAAGAGGAAGAGCGAAAGAAGGCCGAAGAAGAGGAAGAAAGAAAGAAGGCTGAAGAGGAAGCAAAAAAGAAAGCTGAAGAAGAGGCCGAAAAAGAGAAAGAGGGATCTGAAAAGGATGAAAGTGGTCAGAGCAGCACAGAAGGGACCGAAGGAAATTCATCCGATCAGTCCGATGGAGAAAACGTGAATCAGTCGGAAGGAGATTGATCACTTTGAAAATGAGCCCTTGACTCCGTCCCCAGGGCTCATTTTGAGCAACAAAAAAGGAAAGCAACAAATGCTTTCCTTTTTTAGTAGCGAGAGGGGGACTTGAACCATTGTCGCATCTCTAAAACTTGCATAAATACAAGGCCTGCGGCTTCGTCATCTGATGACAATCATCAAATTATCATCAACATTTGTTTTATGACAGTTTTTTCAATGTGTTATCAAACATTTCTACGCATATATCAGCCATGCGCTGTTCGCTTTCCTGCATCCCTTCTCTGAACCAGCTGATAAGTATCTGGAAAAAAGCTGCTTCTGTAGCAAGCTTGATGTATTTGATTTCTGTATCTGTTGTAGGATACAGAAGTTCTGATATGGACCTGCCGGAAAAGAGCTCACGTTTCAATATACCTGCCTGATCAAACAGGGCAATGGTTTCTTTATCCTCGCGGATGGTACGGAAAACATCTTCAAACCACTGATGAGGATTCTCATGCAGTTCTGGTTTTTCACAAATTTCTGTTATGCTTTTTATCAGTCTGTTACCGAGTTCATGCAAAATATCTTCCTTGTCAGTATAGTTGCGGTAGAAGGCAGTACGTGAAACTCCAGCACGACGCACGATCTCACTGACAGTGATCTTTTCATACGGGTGTTCGCCCATTAGGTGCATAAGCGCAAGCTGAAGGCATTCTCTGGTCAGCTGGTTAGACTCTTTGTTATTCATTCGCAGAACTTCTTTTTTCTGCATTTCTGTCAAAGGCTCTTTAGTGGCTTTCATATTTCTTTTCCCCTGTTGTTACAAAATAAGTGATTATGTCACGTCGCGCCAATTGACACTTCTACTGTCATGTCCGAGAGTAGAGCCGTTGAATTGCATCTCCTGCGGCGTTACACTTGTAACATCAAAACGATTGTAACACTTAAAGGGGAGGAATAACAAGTATGGAATTAGTGGAAAACTTATCTCACAAAGCGCAGAGACAGGCATTTAGCCTATTGATCGATAGATTTCTTGCAAATCTCGACAAAGCTGAGAACAGAACAGAAACGTATTTAAAACTCGTAGATCAGGCAGAGAAATTCTGGGGGAAAGACGGAGCAAGAAAGGACAAGCTTGATCAGGTAAGAGCAGCTTTCAAGGACCCTGACAATAGATGGGTCAAGTTTATAAATAAAGTAGTTGATGAGACAGATCCTCACGTTGCCAAGATGACAATGCTCAACCTTGGTTATGAGGCCTTTTTCAGAGGTACCAAGATGATCAGGGCAAACAGGGAAAAGTACGGATGCAATATCCCATGGCTTATTCTCTTTGATCCTACAAGTGCCTGCAACATGCATTGCCAGGGCTGTTGGTCCGGTACTTATGGCCCTAAGCACAACCTGTCTTTTGAAGACATGGATAAGATCGTTACCCAGGGAAAAGAGCTTGGTGTTTACCTATACATGATGACAGGCGGGGAGCCTCTTGTAAGAAAAAAGGATGTACTGCGTCTTGCTGAAAAGCACAATGATGTTGAGTTCTCAATTTTTGACAACTCCACTTTAATTGATGAGGACTTCTGTAAGGAAGTTGTAAGACTTGGAAATATCACGTTCCAGCTTTCTATCGAGGGTACTCCTGAAACAAATGATGCGAGACGTGGAATTGGTCATTATGACGCTGTAATGAAAGCCATGGACCTGTTTAAGAAATACGGAATTGTCTATGGAACTTCCATCTGCTATACAAGAAATAATATCGAGGCAGTAACTGACCCTAAGTTCATCGAGTTCATAGCTGAAAAAGGCGCAAGATTCGGATTCTTTTTCCACTATATGCCAGTAGGAAATAACGCGGTACCAGAGCTTATGCCTACTGTAGAGCAGAGAAGAAAGATGGTAGATCAAATCAGATACCTTAGAAGTGACAAGTGCGATATAGGGTTCTTCCCTATGGATTTCCAGAATGATGGAGAGGCAGTTGGTGGCTGTATCGCTGGCGGAAGAAACTACTTCCACATCAATTCAAGTGGAGATGCAGAGCCCTGCGTATTTATCCACTTCTCCAACACTAATATTCATACTCATTCAATACTTGAGATGCTTCAGAGCCCTCTTTTCATGGAATATCACAAGGGACAGCCTTTCAATAAGAACCATTTAAGACCATGCCCAATGCTTGAAAATCCTGAGCTTCTTCGTGAGATGGTGGCAAGATCCGGAGCCCATGGTACCAATGAAGAATCAGAGGAAAGCGTTGAACACCTCTGCGCAAAGTGTGATAATTATTCAAAAGAGTGGGGACCTGTAGCAGATGATATCTGGGCTCGCCAGAAGCACTATAGAAAAGCATACGAAAACTATGCAAAAGAAAATATAGAAAGCGCCGAGAAGTTGGAATTTCCTGAGACTTTGGAAATCAAGAAAGAAGAGAACAGAGGCGCTTGATTATGTCAAAGACATGGAGGCTGATCTAGAGAATGCCAGACCTGAGCGTGTGTTCATAACTCATTCAGGATGCGACAGGGAAGTTGTTGAAGCTGTAAGAGAGTATCTTAGCGGCCTCGGCATGTTTAAAGAAATCCTTGAAACCCGCGTAGGAAGCGTTGTTTCATCTCATTGTGGTCCAGGAACATTGGGAGTACTGTTTATCTCAAAATGATGGGAACAAAGTAATATTTTTCTTTTTCCAGGAAATATTTCCAAGTGACGCCGGCGGAAGAGATTGCGGGGGTGACGAGCAAGCTGTGATGCAAATTAGCAACGCCAGAAGACACAAAAAAAGGAAGCGATAAACGCTTCCTTTTTAGTAGCGAGAGGGGGACTTGAACCCTCGACACCGCGGGTATGAACCGCGTGCTCTAGCCAGCTGAGCTACCTCGCCATATGTTCGCTCGTCAATCACAAGCGACTAGAATAATATACCTCTTAAGTGGGGGAGTTGTCAACATTAATAATTAAACTTTTTTTAGTTAAGGTCAATTATTCTGATATAATTATATATATGATCAAGCAGCTGCGGAGCCTAGGGCTTCGCAGTTTTGGTAATGATAAGGAGAAAAAGATATGTGGGCTTATGAGACCAGCTTTTACCAGATCTACACTTTAGGATTTTGCGGAGCACCTTTTGAGAATGACGGAAAATTAGAGCACAGGATACTAAAGGTCCTTGACTGGATACCTCATCTTGAAAAGCTTGGAGTGGGTGCAGTTCTTTTTAACCCTGTCTTTGAATCCGACACCCACGGATACAACACAAGGGATTATCGGAAGATTGACACAAGGCTCGGAACCAATGAGGACTTTAAGAAGGTCTGCACGGCACTTCACAAAAAAGGCATAAAGATTGTGCTCGATGGTGTATTTAACCATGCAGGTCGTGGCTTCTTTGGTTTTCAGGATGTGTTGGAAAAGAGATGGGACTCACCCTATAAGGACTGGTTCCACATCAGTTTTGACGGAAATAACGGCTACAATGACGGCCTTTGGTATGAAGGATGGGAAGGCAACTTTGATCTTGTAAAGCTCAACCTGCGTAATCCGGCGGTCACAGACTATTTATTGGAGAGCGTAAAATACTGGATAGATGAGTTCGACATAGACGGACTAAGACTGGACGTGGCTTACTGCGTTGAGAGCGATTTCTTAAGGCGCCTTCGATATGAGACCGGCAACTGGAAAGAGGATTTCTTCCTGATGGGAGAGATGATAGGCGGAGATTACAATCGCATCATGGGTGATGATCTGTGCCACAGTGCCACAAACTATGAATGCTACAAAGGCATGTTCTCGTCCTTCAACAGCATGAACATGTTTGAGATAATCCATTCGCTGCTCCGTCAGTTTGGCCCGGAGAACTGGACTCTATACAAAGGAAAGCACATGTTATCATTCGTTGATAATCACGATGTATCAAGGATTGCAAGCACTTTAAACAATCCTGCGCACCTGAAGCTCATATATACCCTTATGTTTGGAATGCCCGGAATCCCAACCATCTACTACGGCAGTGAGTGGGGAGAGAAGGCGGATAAATCCCAGGGTGATCCGGCGCTTCGTCCGTGCTTTGAAAGCCCGCAGTGGACAGAACTTACAGATCACATAGCAGCACTTTGCAAGGGACAGAAAGGGTCAAAAGCCCTTAACTACGGCGGCTTTAAGTCACTGGTGCTCACCAACAGACAGTGCGTATTTGAAAGAGAAGCTGAAGATGATAGAGTCATTGTTGCCATAAATGCCGATGATCAGCCATTTGTTGCGCATTTTGATGCAAGAGCAGGAAGAGCAACAGACCTTATAACCGGAGAAATGATTGACTTTGGCGGAGGACTTGAGATTCCCGGATGCACTTCTTATCTTCTTCAAATTTAACATGAAATCATAATTTACAGTTTACACATGATAAGAATCCATAGTTTCAAAAAAGCGCGTTATTGTACAATATTCCTATAGCAAACAACAATAAAACTACGGGGAATAAATAATGAAAATATATTTTGACAAGCTTTACAAGGATGACAGAAAAAAGGAACTATGCGGTCTTTGTGTGCCTTTTGCAAAAGGCTTATTAAAAGCGTCTGATGCAGATGCACTTACAATCTTAGATGGAGACAGACCCCTTCCTGTTCAGGCTGAAGTGACCTCAAAATGGGATGATGGGTCTGTTCGTTTTGTATATCTCTATTTTCTTGCTGATCTTCCGGGGAATGATAAAAAAGAATTTGAGCTGGTAACAAACGCTAACGCCAAGGCGGAGTATTCGGAAACGGTTGATATTATTGAAAATCCCGAAGATATAAGCGTTTCAAACGGAGTAATAAAGTTTTGCGTCAAGAACAATTCCGAAAAACTCTTTGAAGAATTTGAATACTCCGATAGGTCTTTTGACAAAGAGCAGTTTGTAGGCCCTTTCGTAACCATATCAGGTGAGAGGTTAAAAACTGTATTTGATAAATGGACAGTTGCCAAGAAAGGCAAGCTCTTCTCAGTTATAGAAGCTAGTGGAAGGTGCCTGACGGCAGATGAAAAGACCTTTTCCGGAGAGGGAATACATTTCGAGATGAGGCTGTCCATAACTGCCGGAAAACCCTGGATTGATGCAGGCTTCAGGTTTATAAACTGCACCGATGGAAATATAAAACCGGATGATATTGTATTTGCAATAAAGTCATTTACAGGAGCGGATATTGATCTTTCAAGTCCTGGCATTGGCAATTATATCGTTGATTCCACCGGCTGTGGCGATACAAAGAAAACTTCTGTATCGGGTGATATCGTTACAACAATCGGAATTAAGGAACTTCCCAAATATGACTTCGGAGCAGAAGGCTCTATGCAGAGTGAAGCTGTAAGGACCATTGTCGGAAAATCCAATTACAGAACCGAGTTTAAGATTTCTACCTCCGCAGCGCAGGTGGAGAATACAATTATTGCTGAAATGCTGGAAAAAGAGGCTAATGAGCATTTCGCAGAAGTTCTCTACGGAACGTTTTTTTCCGACTATACGGATAAGTCAAAGGATGTGGGAGTCTGTGCAACAGTTTTTCAGGCGTTCCAGAATTTCCCTAAGGCTGTTAAGGCTGATAAAAACGGCGTTGTGGTATATATCATTCCGGATCAGAACGAGAATAACAAAGTTTCCAAGGCGGAGCCTGTGATATTTACTTCGGGAATGGCAAGGGAGACGAGATTTCTTTTGCACTTCCATGATGCTAAGGAGCCGATATACGAGCTTGATAACAGGAGTCTTATATATCAGATGCCTGACAGACCTTATATTTCACCTGATGAGTTCGAGAAAGCAGAGGTATTTCCAAAGGTCTTTTTACCAAGGGATAAACAAAACGATGATGTTGAGATAGCCCTTATTGAGAAGGCGGATTCCCATGCAAGGTCCTATGGGATGCTTAATTTCGGCGATGCGCCTGATCCAAACTACACTGCGCAGGGAAGAGGCGATGGAAATCTTGTCTGGACAAACAATGAGTATGACTATCCCCATTCAATGTATATGATGTATGCAAGGACTGGCATTCGAAGATTCCTGGACTATGCCAATGTAGCAGCAGCTCACTGGATGGATGTTGATGTCTGCCATTACAGCCAGGATCCTCTTAGAATGGGCGGACAATGGGAACACACAAGAAAGCACACCGGAGGCTCGGAAGAAGGCAGGGGCTGCAAGGGAGAGATGGTCTGCAGCCATGAATGGGTTGAGGGACTTCTTGACTTCTATCACTTTACCGGCGATGAGAGGGCGCTAAACACTGCGCTTGGCATCGGCGAGAATGTATTAAGACTTCTGGATACGCCTATGTATCAGGTTCCGGGCGAAGCAAGTGCCAGAGAGACCGGATGGGCCTTGAGAACTCTGACAGCTCTTTTCATCGAGACGGGTGATAAGAAGTGGGTAGATAAATGCGAGTGGATAGTATCCCAGTTTGCTGCCTGGAACGACAGATATGGCAAGTGGCTCGCGCCTTATACAGACAACACCACCATAAGAGTTGGATTTATGATATCCGTTGCTCTTGGCTCTCTTATGCGTTATTACAGAGTGTTCCCTTCTGAAGAATTAAAGAAGATGATGCTTGATGCCATAGATGACCTAACGGAAAACTTTATGACGCCCCAGGGGCTTTTCTACTACAAGGAGCTGCCAAGTCTTTCACGAAACGGCACAAACACGCTTCTCTTGGAGGCTATGGCCATAGGGTATGAGCTTACGCAGGATAAGAGATATCTTGATTATGGTAAAAAGACCTTTGAAAGAGCTATTGTTGTTTCGCCGGCCTCAGTCGGAGGTAAGAAGATCATAGAGGACGCGGTCATTGTTGGAAGCGGACCAACCAAGAATTTTGCTCAGAGCTTTTTGCCAATAACCGGCTACTACGTGCAACTTGCACTTGCAAACGGAACTGTATTATAATCAATTTATGGAAATACGTACACCCATTGTTGCAATTTTGGTATTATCCATATTGATCATTGTATACCTGAGGCGGAACATGCCTCGGGTATTTTCTACGCGCGTTTTTTTCATCTTTCTGGTGGCGGCGTACTTAAATGTTCTTGGGGATATCATTCAGAGCGCTGTCTTTGATTATCTTGATAACACCTTTTCTTCGCTGAGAGGCATTTCCCAGATTATCTATGTCGGGACCCTTATAATATGCGCTTTTGTCATGGCACTTTATGTCTACGCCAAAATACTGCATGGTAAAAAGGCATCACCCATCGTTATCGGACTGATCGCAGCTCCGGGAGTCATAGGACTTATTTCGCTTTTATTTGGCAGAGTTAATTATACCGTCACCGAATCCGGGCAATATTACAACGTTGGATTTGTTGTACTCTTTTGTTATTTCATAGGATTTCTTTATATATTCGGAACCTTGCTCCTGTCGATCACATTCAGGGACAGGCTCAGGAAAGACGATGCATTGGCTATTACCGCAGGCCTTTTGGCATGGGCGATTCTTGCATTCTTCCAGTTTAAGTTCCATGGATATCAGGTATCATCCATAGCTATAATGCTGATGGCTCTGATACTGTTTCTATCAAGCGAAAACCCGAGAGAGTACTACGAAAAGGATATTCCCGGTGTAAAGAATGAAGATGCTTTTGATCTGGTCATTACAGAGAGATTTGGACTTAGCAAGAGCTTTTTTATAGTATCGGTCATATTTACAGGAAAGACCATGATCCTTAACGGAGAAGACAGAAAGAAACTCTACTCTCTCCAGGGAGAAATAGCCAAGATGGCTGAGGAAGCCACAAAAGAGAGCTCGTACTTATCAAGCTGGAATACTCTCTCTTACATTATTGAGAATCCGGAAAGCGTAGAGAAATTGATGTCACTGATAAACAACTACAAGGATGACAGTGGCAACTATAAACTGACATACGCAGTGCTTGAAGTCCCTAAACACACAAAAAAGGCTGATGAAGCGCTACAGATCCTGCGCTACGTATCAGGCGAATACATATATACTCACTATTCACCGAATCTGGTAATCGATAATAAGATCATCGACAAGATGGTTTACAGGAATACCATCGAAGATGTTGTCAGAGCAGCAGTTAAGGATAAGGCCTTTGAAGTCTACTATCAGCCGATCCTGAGTGTTAAGGAAGGCAAATTTATCTCGACAGAAGCGCTTGTAAGACTTAAAAGAGCTGACACCGAAAACTACATATCTCCCGAGGATTTCATTCCCATTGCGGAGAAATGCGGACTGATACAGGAAATTGATGATCTGGTATTTGAGAAGGTATGTTCATTTATCGCAAAGGAAAACCTGTCAAGCTACGGAATCAGGAAGGTTGAGGTCAATCTCTCCGGAAATGAAGTGGTTGACAGAAAGACCTATGCAAGGCTTATCGGTAAGATGGAAAAATACCATATACCTGCAAAGATGATAAACTTCGAGATCACTGAAACCGCCTATATCAACAATGATGATGCATTCAAGCATAATGTTCAAAAGCTTAAAGAACTGGGAAGTACATTCTCCATGGACGACTTTGGTTCAGGCTATTCCAATCTTTTGGAGCTTCTGAAAATGGATTACGTCATGGTCAAGATGGACAAAGAGTTTATCTGGAATTGTATGGACCTTGATAAGCCTGAGAATATGAGGATGCTTGAATACTCCATAAATTTCTTGAAGGACTATGGACTCCACGTTCTTGCCGAGGGTGTAGAAACCATAGATCAGGCTAAAACTTTAATAGAAAAAGGTGTAGAATATTTACAGGGATTCTACTATTCGAGACCTTTACCCGAAAATGAGTACATTGAGTTTCTGAAGGCACAGAAAGGAGACAGGCTATGAACGAAGCCCTATACGATGCAGTTTTTTGTTACGGTGAAAACAAGGTTGACCCATTTGCCAAATGCTATGTGGATTTTGACAGGATCATATCGGATATGAAGCTGGTCGGATATGAGCTGAATTCATTTAACATTGTTCATCAGATCATGCTTGAACAGCTTGATGACCTTATCAGGACCAAGGGTAAGGCAATCGAGGAGTCCATGGATCTTGATAACAGAGATGCCTACTGCAGGGAGAAATTCGGGCTTTCTTTCAAGGATATCGACGCCCTTGATCCCACAAACGATATAGAATGGGACATCAAGAGCGGACAGGTTATCTTTTATCTTAAGCCTGAGGCAAAACACAAAGAAGAGGCGTACTTCATATTCTTTAAGAAAAAACTCGACCAGTTTATGAACAGGACAGGCTTTAATTATTTGAGTCTGTAACAGGGATAGTTATGGTACTGGAAACAAAGCGTTTGATACTTAGAGGCTGGAGAGATGAAGATGCTCCCAGCCTCTTTAATTATGCAAAAGATGACAGGGTAGGTCCTGTTGCCGGTTGGCTTCCCCATAAGGATGAGGCCTATTCAAGGGCTGTGATTAGGACTATTCTCTCAGGGGATGAGACCTATGCCATCTGCCTTAAAGAGAGGAACAACGAACCCATTGGCAGTATTGGACTGACTTTAGAAGGAAGTCCCGAAAGGCCCTTAGAGGAAGGGGCGGCTGAGCTTGGATACTGGGTCGGAGTTCCCTTCTGGGGCATGGGAATAGCTCCTGAGGCTGCTGAAATACTTATAAAAAGAGGCTTTGCAGACCTTGGACTTGATCGGATCTACGCAGGGTATTTTATTGGCAACAACAGGTCAAAAAGAGTTCAGGAAAAATGCGGTTTCAT
Organism: Butyrivibrio sp. FCS006; assembly: GCF_000424525.1. NCBI lineage: Bacteria > Bacillati > Bacillota > Clostridia > Lachnospirales > Lachnospiraceae > Butyrivibrio > Butyrivibrio sp. FCS006. The sequence goes on from NZ_AUKB01000008.1 coordinate 48,162, forward strand.
ATACCACCATACCAATGCAAAGTCCCGTGTCATCATGCTTGGCGAGACCCGTGTTGAGTGTATCAATTGTCTGACAAGGGATAGCTGGGAATCAGGTTATAAGTCACAAAAAAAACATAATTAATTCAGATTTAAATATTACAAAAAACGTAATATTGTGCTATAATTTACGTACTGACGGCGTGAAAACGCTTACAGTAAGCGGTCTGAAAAAAACAAGGAGGAACACGATGTTAAATATTGGAGAGTGCGTTATTTATGGCAGCCATGGTTTATGCAGCGTACGTGATATTCTTGTTCCGTCTTTCCTTGAGAGAGGGAAGGAGAAGGAGTATTACCAGATGGTTTCAGCGGTAGATGCGGGAAGTGTGCTGTATGTTCCTGTCGAAGGTGCTGAGAGCAAGATCCGTGATGTGATAAGCGCAGATGGTGCAGAAGAGCTCATTGATGAGATTGAATATGCTCCTGAAATTGAGCTTCCTGAAGGTAAAAAGGCTGAGCCGGTTATTTCCGAAGTTATTAAACGCAACATGGTAGATGAGATGATGAGTCTTGTTAAGACCCTTCACAAGATCAAAGCCATTCGCCTTTCAGAAGGCAAGAAATTTGCTTCACTTAACGAGAGATACTTAAGCATTGCTGAAAAACTTTTGTATACGGAATTAGCGTTCTCACTTAAAGTTGAGAAGGATGACATAAAGAAAAGAGTTTTTGAAGAGCTTTCACAGTTACCGCTTGAGACTGCATAATGCAGTCTCTTTTTTTTGCATGTTTATGGGCAAGGCAGGGCAAATGTGTTACAATGTGTTCTATGGTTAAAACAGAGGAACTTTATTATCAGGATGCATATTTGAAGGAGTTTGAAGGGAAGGTCTTATCCTGTGAAAAAGGAAAGGGCGATTCCTTTTTAGTGGTGCTTGACAGAACTGCCTTCTTCCCTGAGCAGGGAGGACAGAGCTCTGACATCGGGTCTATTTCTGATGCCGTAGTTACTCACGTCAGTATTACAGACGGGATAATAACTCATGTCACAGACAGAGAGCTGCCTGTGGGAGAGTGCGTAAAGGGAATTATTGACTTTGACCACAGATTCAGCAATATGCAGCAGCACACAGGAGAGCATATCTTCTCCGGAATCGTTAATTCAAAATACGGCTATGACAACGTTGGCTTTCATCTTAGTGACTCAGAGGTCACCATGGACTACAACGGAGTCCTTACCGATGAGGATATCCATGATGTTGAGTTTTTGGTAAACAGGGCAATCTGGGAGAACGTGGAAGTTAAGTGCGAATTCCCGGCAAAAGAGATCCTGGATGGCCTTCAGTACAGAAGTAAGAAGGAACTTACCGGCGATGTGAGAATTGTCACTGTGGTTGGATACGATACCTGCGCCTGCTGTGCACCTCACGTTGCAAGAACAGGAGAAATCGGACTTTTAAAGGTTGTCAGCTGTCAGAATTACAAAGGCGGAGTTCGTGTAAGCATTCTTTGCGGGAAAAGAGCTCTTGAATACATAAATGATCAGCTTCAGGTTGTAGGGCAGCTCACAGGTCTTTTAACAACCGGTTATGATCGTATTGTGTCTTCAGTAAAAAAGCTATCGGATGAAAACTACGCTTTGAAGGGCGAACTCTCAGATTGCAGAGAAAAGCTCATAGGTTATGAACTTGACAGCATAGATAAAAACAAAGAAAATGTCTTTTTAAAGAAAGAGGCAGGGCTTGACGGAAACCTTATGAGAAAGGTTGTCAATGCGCTGATCGAAACTCGCAGCGGTTATTGCGGAGTATTCTCCGGAGATGACAATGCGGGTTATAAATACATAATCGCTACAAAGGGTGAAGGAAAGGATCTAAAAGCCCTTCAGAACATGCTAAGAGAAGAGTTCGGTGCCAAGGGCGGTGGAAGCAGCGCTATGGTTCAAGGCAGCATGGGCTCTGTAAATGTAGCGGATGTTATTAAAAAATGTGAGTCATTCTGAAGGCTTATCGTCAGGGTGAATCAGGGGAATGAGTATGAAAGTTGGGACTTTTAAGGACTTCAAGGAAGGATGCAGCGATGCTTTGCCAATCTGTCTCGGATATATGGCTGTGTCTTTTGCCTTCGGAATTGAAGCTTCAAAAATAGGAATGAGTGTATTTCAGGCCGCTATGACGTCACTTCTTAATGTGACCAGTGCCGGTCAGTTCTCCGCACTGGAGATCATAGCCAGAAACGGAAGCTTTATAGAGCTGGCAATTCTGCAGTTTATCATCAATCTCAGATATATGCTTATGAGCTGTGCTCTTTCACAGAAGCTCGATCCCGAGCTGGGAACGGGTCACAGAATGGGAATCTCCTATGGTGTGACCGATGAGATATTTGGCGTGAGCGTCCTTAGGAAGGGAAGACTCTATCCTGCGTATTCCTATGGACTTATAGTTACATCAGTATTTGGCTGGGTTCTTGGGACATCACTCGGAGCTTTTTCCGGGCAGATCATGCCGGAGAGGCTTATAAGCTGTCTCGGACTTGCCATATACGGTATGTTTATTGCGATAATTATTCCTGATACCAGAACCAGCAAGGCTGTTATGGCTGTTGTTCTTTCAGCTATGGCGCTCAGCACGGTATTTACTTATGCGCCTGTCCTTGGAACAGCCATTTCATCAGGCTTCAGGATCATTATAATAACAGTTGTTGTTGCTGCAGCTGCTGCATTTCTTGCACCTGTTTCGGATGAGGACGGAGGTGATAAGGAATGAGCAGAGTATATCTTTACATCATACTTATGGCAGTGGTTACTTATCTGATAAGAGCGCTTCCTCTTACCCTTATCAGAAAAGAGATAAAGAGCAGGTTCATAAAGTCATTTCTGTACTATGTTCCCTATGCTACACTGGCAGCAATGACGTTCCCGGCAATCCTTAGTGCAACCGATTATGTTATTTCATCTGTTATCGGATTTGTCGTGGCACTTGTTCTTGCCTTCAATAAAAAGAGCCTTCTTACCGTTGCGGCTTTTTCCTGTGCAGCGGCCTTTATAGTAGAGCTCTTTTTGCACTGATAATTGATTTTTTATAATGAAAGGGATATTGCTATGCGCGTTGGAATGGGATACGATGTTCATAAGCTTGTAGAAGGAAGAGATCTTATAATAGGCGGAGTTAAGATCCCCTATGAGAAGGGACTTCTGGGACACTCTGATGCAGATGTTCTTCTTCATGCTATAATGGATGCACTTCTTGGAGCAGCAGCTCTTGGAGATATCGGGAAACACTTCCCGGATACTGATCCTAAATACAAGGGAGCTGATTCTTTGGATCTTCTAAAAGAGGTTTACAAGCTCCTTGATAAAAATGACTATGTAGTAGAGAACATCGATGCCACAATAATAGCTCAGGCACCCAAGATGAGACCACACATAGATGAGATGAGAATTAATATAGCACATGCTCTTCGAATTGAGATGTCACAGGTTAACGTCAAGGCGACAACTGAAGAGGGGCTTGGCTTTACAGGAACCGGAGAAGGAATTTCATCTCAGGCGATATGTCTTTTAACAAATAAAATCTATACTTGCAAGGAGCACAGCAATGAGTAACGATTTCAGATTTTACAATTCACTCACAAGAAAAGTGGACGAGTTCGTTCCAAATGAAGAAGGAAAGGTGTCAATGTACACCTGTGGACCTACCGTTTACCACTATGCACATATCGGAAATATCAGAACCTATATCATGCAGGACGTTTTGGTCAAGGCTCTGGAATACGCAGGATATGATGTTAAGCGTGTCATGAACATCACCGATGTAGGACATCTTTCATCAGATGCAGATACAGGAGAGGATAAGATGCTCGCAGGTGCCAAGAGAGAGCACAAGAGCGTAATGGAGATTGCCAAGTTCTATACAGATGCATTCTTCAAGGATTTTGATGCGGTTGGAAATAAGAAACCTGATGTTATTGAACCTGCTACAAACTGCATTCCCGAGTTTATTCACATGGTTGAAGTTCTTCTTGAGAAGGGTTATGCATATCAGGCAGGCGGAAATATCTACTTCGATACCAGTAAGCTCGATGATTACTACGTTTTCTCATCAGCAATCGAGAAGGAAGCACTTCAGATCGGTGTAAGAGACGATGTAGAAGAGGATTCAAACAAGAAGAACAAGACTGACTTTGTTCTGTGGTTTACCAAATCCAAGTTTGAAGATCAGGCCCTTAAGTGGGAGAGCCCATGGGGCGTTGGATATCCCGGATGGCACATCGAGTGCTCATGCATTTCCATGAAGCACCTGGGTGAGAGGCTTGATATTCACTGCGGTGGTGTTGATAACATGTTCCCTCACCACACCAATGAGATTGCCCAGTCTGAGAGCTATTTGGGACACAAGTGGTGCAACTACTGGTTCCACAGCAATCACTTAAATGACAGAGCCGGCAAGATGAGTAAGTCCAAGGGAGCTGTTCTTACAGTTTCAGTTCTTAAGGAAAAAGGCTATGATCCGCTGGTTTACAGATTCTTCTGCCTCCAGTCTCACTATCGTAAGCCTCTTGAGTTCTCATTTGATGTTCTTGACAGCAATGTTGGAACTTACAACAAGCTCGTCAAGAGAGTTTCTGAGCTTAAGGCTGACGGCGCAGTTGATGAGAATGTTAAGAAGGAGTTTGAGGATAAGTTCAGGGAGGCTATTTCAGACGATCTGAATACTTCAATGGCTATCACGATCCTCTATGATGCTCTTAAGGCAGATACAAACGATGCTACTAAGCTTGCTCTTGTTGAGAGCTTTGACAAGGTACTTTCTCTTGATCTTATCGGACATGCAAAGAGCCTTTTGGAAAACGCAGGCCCGGATGTAGATCCTGAGCTTCTTGAGTACATCAACGAGCAGATACAGAAGAGAGCAGAAGCCAAGAAGGCCAAGGACTTTGCAACTGCTGATGCCATAAGAAATGAGCTTTTGGAAAGAGGCGTTGAGATCAAGGATACCCGTGAGGGAGTTAAATGGCAGCTGGTTTAAATGATTATATAAACGAGAAATTCGATATCACCTCCAAGGACATAAGGACATATTCGCCCTTAACTCTGGCGTATATCGGTGATGCGGTCTATGACCTTGTTGTAAGGTCAGTTCTTGTAAACAGGGGCAATACTGCGGTCAACAATCTCCATAAAAGAGCAAGTGCTATTGTAAAAGCACCCGCCCAGGCAGCGATTGCAGCTTCCATTATGGATGATCTTACCGATGAGGAAAAAGACATCTACAGAAGAGGCAGGAATTCCAAGCCCCACACAAAAGCCAAGAACGCATCTACAATAGAGTACCTTGAGGCTACAGGACTTGAGGCGGTTGTCGGCTTCTTATATCTTAAAGGCGACATGGACAGAGCTCTAAACCTTATAAGGCTTGGGCTTGAGCGTAATAACCTGGAGCTGTGATCAATATTTGAGGAATTTAAATGGAAAAAGAAATACTGACTCCCAACGAGGAGAAAATCGAGGGCAGAAATGCCGTAATAGAGGCCTATAGATCAGGAAAGACCATAGACAAGATCTATATTCTTGACGGATGCCAGGACGGACCGGTATCCACCATCAGAAGAGAAGCCAAGAAACAGGGCTCACTAATAAAGTTTGTCAGCAGGGAGAGGCTTGACCAGATATCCGAAACCGGCAAGCATCAGGGCGTAATAGCTATAGCTGCAGCTTATAAGTACTCTGAGATGGAGGATATTTTCGAGCTTGCAGAGGCAAGAAACGAAGATCCATTTGTATTTGTCCTGGATGGAATTGAGGATCCTCATAATCTTGGAGCTATCATCAGAACAGCCAATCTCTCCGGTGCACACGGAGTTATCATTCCCAAGAACAGGGCAGTAGGTCTTACAGCTACAGTTGCCAAGGCCTCAGCAGGAGCATTAAACTACACTCCCGTTGTTAAGGTCACCAACATAGCTCAGACCATCGAAGACCTTAAAAAACGTGGCCTTTGGTTTGCCTGTGCCGATATGGACGGTACCACCATGTATAAGCTCAATTTAAAGGGTGCCATCGGACTTGTTATCGGCAATGAAGGCAGCGGAGTATCAAGACTTGTAAAAGAGAAGTGCGACATGATCGCATCTATCCCCATGAAGGGTGATATAGATTCACTTAACGCATCTGTTGCAGCAGGTGTACTTGCTTTTGAGGTTGTAAGACAAAGACTTTCGTGAGGTCATCAGATGAGCAAGGGAAAGTACAGCGATATTGATGATGAGCAGCTTATCGTCCGCATACATGACGGAGGTCAGGACGATATAACCGATTACATCATGAACAAATATAAGAACCTGGTCCGTAAAAAGGCTGCTTCCATGTACATCCTTGGCGCAGATAAGGACGATCTTATCCAGGAAGGTATGATAGGTCTTTTCAAGGCGGTCAGGGACTATGACTGCGGAAGAGATGCAAGCTTTGCCACCTTTGCGGAGCTCTGTATCTCAAGGCAGATGTATTCTGCCATCAAATCCCTTTCCAGGAAAAAACATGCTCCCCTTAACAGCTACATATCGATATATGCCAGCAGAGAGGATGCAGAGCAGGGAAGTGAATCCATATTGGAGGAAGTACTGGAATCCGATGCAAATCTCATTCCGGAGCAGTACGTGATCGACCAGGAGAATCTTCAGGATCTTGAGGGTGAGATAGACAGAGAACTCAGCGACTTGGAGCGCCAGGTTTTGGATCTCTACATTACAGGCATGAGTGTAAAAGAAATCTCTGCAGTGCTCGGCAGGGATGAGAAGTCCACTGACAACGCAATGCAGAGAATTCGTAATAAACTAAAGAAGTATCTTAAAAAGAAGGGTTAAGCAAAGGCATCAAAGCTCATTGATCCGCCACCTGAGCCGTAGGCTGAGGGAACCGATACGGTTATCGGCGTAGGAGAGCTTGATATGGCTGCAGCTCCGCCAAAGGCAGGAGCAGAAGTTGCAGCTCCGGTTAGTCCGGTGCCGGCGATGCCCTTTTTTTCGTATTTATCCATGATTGCCTTAAGATAATCACCGTCAGCCTTGGCGATATCTTTCATTTCCTTGGTGCGGTGCTTTAATTTCAGCATCTTGAGGTCGTCTTCCGACATGTTTGGATCGGGAGCTGCCATGGTATTTGCCAGTTCATCCAGATCCAGAACTTCATCCATTTCTTCCATGGCATCCTGAACCATCTTCATCATTTCAGAGGTCATTTCCTCCATGGAATCCTTATTGTTTTCCATTACTTCCGCAATGGCGAGCTCCATCTCTTCTGAGAGTTCTTCCATTCTTGCAGCCGCCTCTTCCTGCATATCGGACATCATAAGCTGCATTTCTTCGGCATAATCCTGCTCGGTGTATGCCTGATCCTCAGGGATTTCTTCCTCTATAGGCTCTTCCTCAAGATCTTTTTCCTCTTCGCGTTCTTCTTCCTTTTCCTCAAGAGCTGCCATGGCGCCGTTCTGACCGCGCTCGATCATCTCTTCCTGCTGAAGATGGGCTACTTTCTTCTTGGCTATTCTCTCCATGGATTTGGCGTGCTCGATGGAAATCTGAAGCTCTTCTTCGTCATATTCGCCGCTGTTTCGCAGCCTTTTTAGGCGCTGAACTTCGCGTCTTGCTGCAGATGCTGCTTTCCTTGCACTTACGGAAGTTTTGCTTCTTACGATCTGGGAGGATATCTTTTTATAGCTGTACTGGAGCTTTTTCTTTTCCAGATTGGTTTCCTTGGCTTTGGCTCTTGATGCCCTTAAGGAATCAGCGTAGCTCTGACTCTGGCCTATTATTGAATTGTCTTTCTTTTGCTGGGTACGCTGCTGATATTCAAGTGATCTGACAGAAGTGGAAGAGCCTGAAGATTTATTTGAAGCGGGCTTATTATTTTGCGCACCAAAAGCACGAGCCTGACCTGCCCAGGCATCTGCCTGCGTCTGGCCCCTGTCTCTGATGGAAGTGTATATTTGATTGGCGTTTATGCTAATACTCATACGCATCCTCCTTGATGCAAGTGGCTGAAAATCCTTTTCAGAGTTGCATAACCTTCCATATCATTTATCGTCATATATTATTAGAATCTTTAGTCTTTTTTCAAAAAAGCAAGTAAATAAAAAATCCTTGCCATATACTCATTAGTGTGCTATATTTATATAGCTGTTGTAAAACAGTAAACGTGAACACATTGATGTCAGGTGCTTTAAGCGCTGACAACGTCTGTCGGAAACAGATGAAGTATTCAGATATAGTGAGGTGATAAGAAATGAGACAGGACATCCAGCCAGAATTCCATCAGGCAACAGTTACTTGCAACTGCGGTAACACATTTACAGTAGGATCAACAAAGAGCGAAATCCACGTAGAAATTTGCTCAAAGTGCCATCCTTTCTACACAGGAACTCAGAAGGCTACTGCTGCTCGTGGACGTATTGATAAGTTCAACAAGAAATACGGCATGGACAACAAGTAATATACAATTTGAGATCAAGAAACAAGTGAGGCCCAGGCATTTACGCCTTGGCCTCTTTTTCTTTAACAGGCGGTAAACTAAGATGAAGAGACGTAAGAGAAAGATTAGACACTATTCGGGAATAGGCGGACAGGCTGTTCTTGAAGGTGTAATGATGAAAAATAAGGATATGTACGCTGTTGCTGTCAGAAAGCCAAACGGTGAGATAGTGGTTGAGCATGATGAGTACCACGGCGTTGGATACGGCAGCAAGCTCCTTAGCATTCCTTTCGTAAGAGGAATCTTTGTATTTATTGATTCCCTTATCCTTGGACTTAAATCCCTTAATTACTCATCTTCATTCTATGAAGAGACCAATGAGAAGCCTACCAAGCTCGACGAGGAGATCGATAAGGTATCAAGCGGACATGAGGATACGTTCCTTATGGTATTTACAACGCTTTTATCATTTGCGTTTGCTATCGCGCTGTTTATGATCCTTCCTTATGCGATTTCAGAGATTATCTCTAAGTATGCGAGAAATGATTCTTTAGTAGCAATCGTTGAGGGCGTTCTCAGGATCTTTATCTTTGTACTTTATATCCTTATAATTTCAAGGATAAGAGATATCAAGAGACTTTTCATGTACCACGGAGCAGAGCATAAGTGCATCAACTGTATTGAAAAGGGAAGACCTCTTACAGTGAGCAATGTCAGAAAGAGTTCAAGACTTCACAAGAGATGCGGAAGCAGCTTCATACTGTTTGTTATGCTTATCAGTATCATCCTGTTCTTCTTTATCAGGGTTGATTCCTATGTTTGGCGCGTGGTAATAAGGATACTTCTGATCCCGGTTATTTCCGGAATATCCTATGAGATCATAAGACTTGCCGGAAGAACAAACTTCTTCCTGGTTAAAATGATCTCTGCTCCGGGACTCTGGCTTCAGAGACTTACAACCAAGGAGCCTGATGATGACATGATAGAAGTTGCCATCAAGTCTGTTGAGGCAGTATTTGACTGGAAGGAATTCCTTTCTGATTCCTTTGGATACGAGATTGATGAGAGCTGGCTTGCTGATGATGATAAGGCAGATCAGGCAGCTGAGTAAATTATTATGAACTATCTAAATGCTTTCGAAAACGGAAAAGAAAAGCTTATGAGAGCCGGAGTAGACGAGTATGCACTTGATGCCCGGCTCCTTTTAGAATGTGTATGTTCTACTGACCACAGTACGCTCCTTGCCCACCCGGATAAAGAGCTTACGGAGGAAGAAGAGTCTTTATATACCTCTTACTTAGACAGAAGAGCAAACAGAGAGCCTGTTGCCTATATCCTTGGCAAATGGGATTTTATGGGACTAGAGTTTACGGTAAACAATAACGTCCTTATCCCTGAGCAGGACAGCGAGTTTTTGGTTGAGGAAGCTCTAAGGCACTGCGAAGACGGTATGAAGGTCCTTGACCTGTGTACGGGTTCGGGCTGTATCGGTCTTAGTATCCTTAACTACACTAATGGAACAAGTGCGCACTGTACTGACATTTCAGAGGCTGCTCTTTTAGTGGCAAAAGAAAATGCGGATAGCCTTGGGTTATCCGACAGGTGTGAATTTGAGCAGACAGATCTTTTCCCTAAAAAGAATGACAGATTTGATATTGTGGTATCAAATCCGCCATATATAGCAACTAAAGTTATTGACAGCCTTGCACCTGAAGTTAAGGACCATGAGCCGCGCCTTGCACTGGACGGAGATGAGGACGGCCTTTTATTCTACAGAAGGATTGCCGATAAGGCGGGAGAGTATCTCTTCTCCAGCGGATACCTTATACTTGAGATAGGCTATGATCAGGCAGAGGCGGTAACAGGTCTTTTGAAAGATAACGGTAAGTACCACGATATAGAAGTGGTTAAGGATTTCTCCGGAAACGACAGAGTTGTGAAGGCTTGCTTTTATTAGCCGGGCATATTCTGGAAACTGAGACTATGATTGTTATCGGGAGAGATGAATATGTTTGACAGATTAGAAGATATTATCAGAAGATATGAAGATATAACCATGATGCTGGGCGACCCTTCAGTTGTTTCAGATCAGGAGAAATTCAGAAGCCTTATGAAGGAACAGAAGTCCCTCGAGGCTCTGGTTGAATGTTACAAAGAATATAAGGACACCAAGCAGACCATCGAGGATTCACTCATGCTTCTTGATGAAGAGAGTGATCCTGAGATGAAGGAAATGCTGAGGGAGGAGCTCTCAGATGCCAAGGACAAGATCCCTGAGCTTGAGGAGAAGCTTAAGATACTTCTTCTTCCCAAGGATCCTAATGATGAGAAGAACGTTATCGTTGAGATAAGAGCAGGTGTCGGTGGAGATGAGGCTGCGCTGTTTGCTGCCGATATGTTTAGGCTCTATACAAGATACGCCGAGAGACGTGCCTGGAAGATCGAGACCATGAGCGTAGAAGATATAGGTATCGGTGGCATCAAGACCGTCAGCTTCATGATAAAGGGTGACGGTGCATACTCAAGACTTAAGTTTGAGAGCGGTGTTCACAGAGTTCAGAGAATTCCTACGACAGAGTCAGGCGGAAGAATCCATACCTCAGCTATAACTGTGGCAATCATGCCCGAAGTTGAGGACGTTGAAGTCGAGATCGATATGAATGACTGTAAGTTCGATGTCTTCAGGGCTTCAGGAAATGGTGGACAGTGTGTAAATACCACGGATTCAGCTGTTAGACTTACTCACCTTCCTACAGGTATTGTAATTTCCTGCCAGGATGAGAAGAGCCAGCAGCAGAATAAAGCCAAGGCCTTAAAGGTGCTCAGGGCCAAGCTCTATGAGATGGAGCAGGAGAGAAAACACAATGATGAGGCGCAGCTGCGTAAGAGCCAGGTTGGAAGCGGAGACAGGTCAGAAAAGATAAGAACCTACAACTTCCACCAGGGAAGAGTAACTGACCACAGGATCGGACTTACTCTTTACAAGATAGATCAGATCATGGACGGAGATCTGGACGAGATCATTGACAGCCTTATCGCTGCGGATCAGGCAGAGAAGCTTGCCTCAGTGGAAGAATAATTAAAATTACATAAAAATGAGCCTTTTCGTTGATGTGAAAAACCAAATGTTGTAAAATTATTATATGTTACATCGTATGTTTGTCATTATGACTACACGTATGGAGGCATATGGACGCTGGATTTAAGACAGAACTAATTGAATGGGGCGTTGACTGGAACGAGATATTGGACCGATTCATGGGCAATGAGGACCTCATTGCCAAGTTCATGTTCAAGTTTTTAAATGACCAGAGCATGAATGACCTTACGAAGTATTTAGATGAAGGTAACGTTTCAGAGGCATTTAAAGCGGTTCATACCCTTAAGGGCGTAGGAGCTAACCTGGGACTTAAAGGGTTCCTGACTCCGGTATGTGAGCTGACGGAGATATTAAGAGCCGGTTCCATGGATGGTTATCAGGAAAAGTACGACCAGATAAAGCCGAAGTATGATGCACTGATAGGTATTTTGCAAAAGTATCAGGCATAAAAAAAGCAGATCATAGAAGATCTGCCTCAATACCGTTTGATTCTAAAAAGCTTGGGATGTATTCGTCCCAGGCTTTTTCTGCGCTTTTATCCAGAGTGAAAATGTTGTAGCTTACGCCTGTGGTGATGATAACCTCGCCCTGGGAGAACCTCAGATTTATGCCAAGAGATATCTGATCCGGAGAGATATCCATATCAGCATTTTGTAGGAGAGCGAGTTTATCAGAATCGCTAAGGTGTAATATGAACTTGAAACCAAGTGGCGTCTGCTTGCCCTTTATAAGGCTAAGAGCGATGGGGCGGATCTTGGCCCAATTTGAAAACTCATTATTCAGAGCTACTTCAGCTTCTTCTGAGTCTTTGTAGAATTCCTTATGAATCCTTCCATCTATCGTAAAGGTATTAAAGGTATCTATGGTGACTTCTTCCACAAGAAAGCTGTCAAACAGCTCAGTTGTCAGAAGTTTGGCCATGAAGTTTTTCTGCTGCTTAATCTTTAGTGCTATCAAATCTTTTTAAATCCCCCAAAAGAATTAACTATTTAAGTTCCCGCTTTCCTTGGCATATTGCCTTGCCTTGCTTATTGCTTTTCTGTAAGTAAAGGAAACAGGAAGAGTCATGTCGTTGTCCATGGTGACCTTACCAAAGGACGTCTTTTTTACATGGTTGACATTTACAAGTCCGTTGTCATTTACAGGGCAGATCTGCGGGAAGATATTGCACTGATCATAGAAATTGACTATGTCATCGAGAACGCAGGCTACGCGGTTTCCTGTGAGATGAACTTCAAGCTCGGAGCGGACTCTTTTGACACAGATGATATCGTCCCCATGGGCATAGATGGTCTCATCCTTGCCACGAAGTTCTATGGAAGGCTCGCCGTTTACAGCAAGCTCTGCAATCTTATCAACGATGGCAGTGATCTCAGCCACTTTGATAGGCTTTTCAAGAAACATGATGTTAGAAGCTGTGATGCCTTCTTTTTCCACAAGGGCTTTGTAGTCGATGGTGGAAGAGCACATTATGATGGGACTCTCGATACCTGCATAGAGAAGCATCTTCAGGATATTAAAGCCGTTGCACTCATCATCGTGCATATCGACAAAAAGACCCTGATACATCTGAGGATTCTGCATGAAGGCCTCAACGTTACCAAAGGAATCAATCCAGATCCTCTCTCCGGTCTCCTTAAAATATCTGTCGGACTGGCGCCCCAAAAGGCGCTCTGTCTGCTTTCTGTCAGCTATATTGTCATCACAAACGGCTATATGCATAGGATACCTCTTTTACATAAAGTTAAATTCTATCGGACTAAAATAAAGAAGAACTACAAGTGCAATCTGTAATATAAGTATTATAGGCATTCCAAAGAGAAAATACCAATGCTTGGTCTTGTGCCTGAAAAGGTGCATGCCTAGGATGCTTCCGATACTTCCTCCAAGAATTGCGATAGCAAAAAGGGTCGCTTCCGGGATACGAAAGGCGCTGCGTATTGCGCGCCTTTTGTCGATTCCCATGAAAGCGAACCCTAAGATGTTAAGTATTAGCAGATATATTCCAAGAATAAAGATGGTCTTCATTAATTATTTGTTCTTTTCAACTTCCTGCATCTTCATAGCACGAACCTTGCATGATAAGCCAAAGAGATTGATGAAGCCCTCTGCATCGTGGTGGTCGTAAAGATCACCTGTCTTGAAGGAAGCAATGCTCTCGTTGTAGAGAGAGTAAGGTGACTTTGTACCAGCCTTGATGATGTTGCCCTTGTAGAGCTTGAATGTAACTTCTCCGGTTACATACTTCTGAGTTGACTCAATGAATGCCTGCTCGGCCTCGCGAAGAGGAGTGAACCATTTCCCTTCATATACTAGATCGGCAAATTTGTTGCCCATATCTTTCTTCATTGTATAGGTATCGCGGTCCAAAATCAACTCTTCAAGCTGCTGATGAGCCTCATAGAGAATGGTTCCGCCGGGTGTCTCGTATACGCCGCGGGACTTCATTCCAACTACACGGTTCTCAACGATATCTACGATACCGATGCCGTTCTCACCGCCAAGCTTATTGAGGGTGCGGATGATATCGGAGACCTTCATCTCTTTTCCGTTAACTGACTTGGGAACTCCGCCCTCGAAAGTCATGGTAACGGTTGTAGGTGTATCGGGTGCATCCTCAGGTGTCTTACCAAGAACGAGGAGATGCTTGTAGTTAGGCTCGAGTGAAGGATCCTCAAGCTCAAGCCCCTCGTGAGAGATATGCCAGAGGTTTCTGTCACGGCTGTAGCTGGAGTCTGCAGAGAATGGAAGATTGATGCCGTGAGCCTTGCAGTATGCAATCTCAGATTCACGTGAATCCATTGTCCACTTATCATTTCTCCATGCAGCGATTATCTTGATGTCAGGAGCAAGAGCCTTGATACCAAGCTCGAAACGGATCTGGTCGTTACCCTTACCTGTAGCACCGTGGCAGATTGCAACAGCGCCTTCTTTTCTTGCAATCTCAACAAGCTTCTTGGCGATCAGTGGACGAGCCATTGATGTACCAAGCAGGTACTTGTTCTCGTAAACAGCGTGAGCCATTACGCAGGGAACGATATATTCATCACAGAATTCATCTACAACGTCAAGGATGTAGAGTTTGCTGGCTCCACAGCTGATAGCTCTTTCCTCAAGACCGTCAAGTTCCTCTTCCTGTCCGCAGTCGATGCAGACACAAACAACTTCGTAATCAAAGTTCTCTTTAAGCCACGGGATGATAGCAGTAGTATCAAGTCCGCCTGAGTATGCGAGAATAACCTTTTCTTTTGCCATTGAAACACTCCTCAACTTTCTTCGTATGTTATAATTATTGTTGCTCGTTGGATATAAATATAAACCCTCGATGCATAAAATGCAACACTAAATTGCATAAATATTTAAAAATCTTTCCTTTTCTGCATAAATATTTAAATTTCTATTGCATTATTCATGTATGGGTCGTATACTTAAAAAAGTTTATACATATATGAGAGGTGAAAACCATTATGATCAAAGTAGGAATTATCGGTGCTACAGGCTACGCGGGAGCTGAAATCGTAAGACTTATCCAGGGGCATCCCGATGCAGAGGTTGTGTGGTACGGATCCAGAAGTTTTATCGATGAGAAGTACAGTAATATATATGGAAACTTCTTTAAACTGGTTGATGCAAAGTGCATGGACGACAACATGGAAGAGCTTGCATCACAGGTGGATGTCATCTTCACGGCGACTCCACAGGGACTGTGCGCATCACTTGTTAA
Organism: Butyrivibrio sp. FCS006; assembly: GCF_000424525.1. Lineage (NCBI taxonomy): Bacteria > Bacillati > Bacillota > Clostridia > Lachnospirales > Lachnospiraceae > Butyrivibrio > Butyrivibrio sp. FCS006. The sequence goes on from NZ_AUKB01000008.1 coordinate 63,432, forward strand.
TGAAGATATTCTTAATAAAGTAAAGATAATCGATCTCTCAGCAGACTTCAGATTAAAAGATGTTTCTGTATATGAGAAGTGGTACAAGATAGAACACAAGGCACCTCAATATATAGAAGAAGCAGTTTACGGACTCTGTGAGATCAACAGAGATAAGGTAAAGAGTGCAAGACTTGTTGCAAATCCCGGATGCTATACCACCTGCTCAATCCTTACAGCTTATCCTCTTGTCAAGGAAGGTCTTATAGATGTAGATACACTTATCGTCGATGCTCTCTCTGGAGTGTCCGGAGCAGGAAGAGGAGCCAAGGTTGCAAACCTCTACTGTGAAGTCAATGAATCTGCCAAGCCCTACGGAGTTGCAACTCACAGACATACTCCTGAGATCGAGGAGCAGCTTGGCTACGCAGCGGGAAAAGAGATGGTGATAAACTTTACACCACATCTTGTTCCAATGAACAGAGGAATCCTAGCTACAGAATACGCTACTCTTATAAAGAAGGACGGCAAGCTTCCTACTGCTTCAGATATAAGAGCTGCATATGAGAAGTATTATAAGGATGAGAAATTCATAAGGCTCTTAGATGATGGTGTATGTCCCGAGACCAGATGGGTAGAGGGCAGCAACTTTGTAGATATCGGCTTTAAGATCGATGAGAGAACCGGAAGAGTTATCATGATGGGAGCAATTGATAACCTGGTAAAGGGAGCAGCAGGACAGGCGGTTCAGAACATGAACATCATGTTCGGCCTTGATGAGGCAAAGGGCCTTGAGCTTGTTCCCAGTTTCCCGTAATTACTGACAAATCTGGGGAGAAAACTGATATGGTTCGCAAGATGACAATAGAAGACTATGACAAGGTGTATGCGCTGTGGATGTCCATTCATGGATTCGGTATAAGGACCATGGATGATTCCAGGGAGGGAATCGAGAAATTTATCAAAAGAAATCCCGATACCAGCGCAGTGTATGAGAAGGACGGAAAAATAGTCGGTGCTATTTTATGTGGCAATGACGGAAGACGAGCATGTTTTTACCATGTATGCGTAAGTGAGGAGTACAGAAAGCACGGCATTGGAAGGAAAATGGTTGAGTTCTGCTGCGAGCAGCTGCGGAAAGAGGGTATCAACAAGGTCTGCCTTAACGCCTTTGTCACCAATGAAGTAGGGAACAAGTTCTGGCAGAAGATGGGCTGGACCCTTAGAGATGATATGAACTATTACGACTTTGTACTTAATGACAGCAATCTTACAGTATTTAATAAATGAGGAGGCATTATGAAGGTAACAGAAGGCGGAGTAACAGCAGCAAAGGGCTTTAGTGCGACAAGCTGCGAAGCCGGTATCAAGTATAAGAACAGAACGGATATGGCCTTTGTCTTTTCCAAAACGCCATGTACCAGCGCAGGTACATTTACATCAAACGTGGTAAAGGCAGCCTGTGTTCAGTGGGATCAGAAGATTGTATATTCCGGTGAGCCAATGCACGGAGTTGTCATCAACTCAGGAATTGCAAATGCCTGCACGGGAAAAGAGGGCTTTGATGCCTGCGAAGCAACAGCAAAGGCTGTAGAGAAGGCCTTAGGAGTTCCATATTCATCAGTTGCTGTGGCATCTACCGGTGTTATCGGTATGCAGCTTCCGGTTGAAAAATTAGTGGCCGGAGTTGAAGCTATGAGCAAGACCTTAGATGATAGCATAAGCGCCGGAACAGCAGCCTCCAAGGCTATCATGACTACAGATACCGTCAACAAAGAGGTGGCAGTTACTTTTGAAATTGACGGGAAAGAGATAACTCTTGGTGGAATGAGCAAGGGCTCAGGTATGATCCATCCCAACATGTGCACTATGCTTGCTTTCCTTACAACAGATTTGAGTATTGAGAAATCTCTTTTGCAGGAAGCAGTTTCAGAGGTGGTAAAAGACTCTTTTAACATGATAACCGTTGACGGAGATACCTCAACAAACGATACACTTCTGGTTATGGCTAACGGCGAAGCAGGCAATGAGACTATTAAGGATAAATCAGATAACTACAATACCTTTAAGGAAGCGCTTAGCTTTGTATGCACTTTCCTTGCCAAGAAGATGGCAGCAGACGGCGAGGGAGCAAGTAAGCTCTTTGAAGCAAAGGTAGTAAATGCAAAGTCCAAGGAGGATGCAAGAACACTTTCAAGAGCGATTGTTGGATCAAACCTTTCAAAGGCAGCTATTTTCGGATGCGATGCCAACTTTGGAAGATTCCTTTGCGCCATGGGTTATTCCGGAGCAGACTTTGATCAGAATGATGTGGAGCTGTTCTTTGAGAGCACAAACGGAAGATTGAAGGTATTTGATAAGGGAACACCTATTGTATTTGATGAGGATGAAGCACTTAAGATTATGAAGGCAGATGCAGTAACAGTATTTGTCGATATGCATGAGGGAAGCGAAGAGGCTACAGCCTGGGGATGCGATCTCACATACGACTATGTCAAGATAAATGCAGATTACAGAAGCTAAAGGAGAGAGTCATGGATCAGGGGATGCAGGATGTACTTAAGAAAGCGGAGGTGCTGGTAGAAGCGCTTCCATATATTCAGAAATTCAACAGGAAGATCATAGTTGTTAAATACGGCGGAAGCGCCATGAGCAACGAAGAGCTGCAAAAGAATGTAATAACAGATGTTACTCTTTTAAAACTGGTTGGATTTAAGCCAATCATCGTTCACGGCGGCGGAAAGGCCATCAGCTCCTGGGTGTCAAAGGTCGGCAAAGAGGCTGAATTTGTAAACGGACTCAGGGTTACAGATTCAGAGACCATGGAGATTGCCGAGATGGTTCTTGGAAGAGTCAATAAGCAGCTTGTGACCATGGTTCAGGAGCTGGGCGTCAAGGCTATCGGTATAAGTGGTAAGGATTCAGGTCTCCTTCACGTTACCAAGAAGTATTCCGATGGCAAGGACATCGGATATGTGGGCGAAATTGACAGCGTAGATCCCAAGGTTTTATATGACCTTCTCGACAACGACTATCTGCCTATCGTTGCACCTATCGGACTTGATGATAACTTCGATACCTACAATATAAATGCCGATGATGCTGCATGTGCCATTGCCAAGGCAGTGGGAGCTGACAAGCTGGCATTCCTTACAGATATTGAGGGAGTTTATAAGGATATCAAGGATCCGGAGTCCTTTATCTCAAGACTTACCTGCTCTGAGGCAGATGCTCTTATCGCCAGCGGTAATATCGGCGGAGGCATGCTTCCAAAGCTTGGCAACTGTACAGATGCAGTTAGAGGCGGCGTTAACAGAGTGCATATCCTTGATGGAAGAATTCCTCATTGTCTTCTTCTTGAGATCTTTACCAACAAGGGTATCGGAACCATGTTTATGCCAGACCACGAGAAAACAGCAGCAAATGCTTAATAACAGGAGATATTAAAATGAGTGAGATGATGCAGAAGTACATTGAAGAGGCGGAGAAAGCTCTTTTACACACATATAACAGATATCAGATCGTTTTGGACAAAGGTGACGGAGTTTATCTCTATGACATAGATGGAAAGAAGTATCTGGATTTCGTGTCGGGTATTGCTGTATTTGCCCTTGGCTATAACAACAAAGAGTACAATGATGCGCTCAAAAACCAGATTGATAAGCTTCTGCACACCTCTAATTACTATTACAATGTTCCGGCAATTGAGGCTGCCAAGAAGATAAAAGAAGTATCCGGAATGGACAGGGTATTCTTTACAAACAGCGGAGCAGAGGCTATTGAGGGTGCTTTGAAGGCTGCAAGGAAGTATGCTTTCCTTAAGGATGGCAAAAATGATCATGAGATCATCGCCATGAATCATTCCTTCCACGGAAGAACCTTCGGTGCTCTTTCAGTAACAGGAAATCCTCATTACAGAGAGGCCTTTGAGCCTATGATCGGCAATATCAAGTTCGCTGATCTGAATGACTTTGACTCAGTTCTTAAGTGCGTAAGTGACAAGACCTGCGCTATAATCCTTGAGACCGTTCAGGGAGAGGGCGGAATATATCCGGCAACCGAAGAGTTTTTGACCAAGGTAAGAGCTCTTTGCGACGAAAAAGACATCCTTCTTATCCTGGACGAGATCCAGTGCGGAATGGGAAGAACAGGATATATGTTTGCATGGCAGAAGTACGGAATAAAGCCTGACATCATGACAACTGCCAAAGCCCTTGGCTGCGGAGTACCGGTTGGAGCATTCCTCATGACTGAAAAAGTAGGTCAGAACTCACTGGTTGCAGGAGACCACGGAACCACTTATGGTGGCAATCCTTTTGCCTGCGCTGCCATAAACAAAGTCCTTGATTTATTTAAGCAGGACAATATAATAGAGAATGTGAATGAGGTGGCTCCTTATTTGGAGAAGCGCCTTGATGAGCTTAAGGATAAGTATGACTTTATTACAGACAGGCGTGGAGCCGGTCTTATGCAGGGACTGGTATTTAACAGACCTGTCGGTGAAGTTATCAATAAGGCACTTGAGAAGGGACTTATCCTTATAAATGCGGGAGCAGAGATAATCAGATTTGTTCCTCCGCTGGTTATAACTAAGGAGAATGTAGATGACATGATCGAGATATTGGATTCATGTCTGGAGTCTTTATGAGAATTAGAATTAGAATAATATCAATAATACTTGTTGCCTGCGCACTGCTGGGCACTTACGTTTACGCCCGCTCTGACAGGAGCATATTTGAGGATTATTCTCTTTTTGCAAGAAATAAAACTACCGTGAGGCTGTGGTATACGGATGATACCCTGACTCCATATCTCCAGAGTAAGGCTGTTGCCTACTCTGAGTCTAACAGCAAGGTTCGAATCGAGCCTGTGCTTGTTTCTGGTCTTGAATACCTGGAGGCCATCAACAAGGCCTCCGTGGATGAAGACAATTACCCGGATCTGTATATAATAACAAATGATTCTCTCGAGAAGGCCTATTTAGCAGGCCTTGCAACAGAGATTGAAGGTGGAGATGAATTCCTTTCAAAGGGAATTTTCCCTGAAGCTGCTATTGATTCCGTTACCTATAAAGGGAAAAAGATAGCATATCCCTTCTACTTTGAGACCAGCTCTCTTATCTACAACAAGACCTATCTTGAGAACATGGCTGTTGAAACCATGCAGACAGAGATAGATACTGCTGAGGGAGAGGCTGCCCAGGAAGAGACTGAAAAAGCTGAGGAAGAAGGAGAACTCTCAGAAGAAGACGAGGTTACATCAGAGGATGTAAACCCTGAGATCACTCAGGGCATGATCGATGAAGTTGTTGCTGAGAGCCTTCCTCTTAATATCTCTGATATCCTGAAGTTTGCCGAGAGTTACAATGCTCCGGAGCAGGTTGAGGCGGTGTTCCAGTGGGACGTTACCGATATTTTCTACAATTACTTCTTCGTTGGTAATTACATGAACGTTGGCGGACAGGCAGGAGATGATGTCAGCCAGATCGATATTTATAATACAGACACTATCAGCTGCATGAAGATTTACCAGCAGCTTAATCAGTTCTTTGCTATCGATGCCGATTCAATTGACTATGACAAGGTGGTTCAGGACTTTATCGATGGTAAGGTTGTATTTACCATTGCTACTACAGATATCATCAAGAAGATTGACGATGCCAAGGCATCAGGTGAGTGCAATTTTGAGTTTGCAGTAGCTGATATGCCGGGACTTACAGCAGATTTCGGGTCAAGAACCATGTCAGTGACAGACTGTATCGTTGTGAACGGTCTTTCCGAAAATGCAGAAGAGGCCAATGAAGTAGCAAGATTCTTATGCTCTGACAATTCCGGAGATATCTACAAACTTGGAGGAAAGGTTGCAGCTCATTACGGCGTTAAGTATGACAATCCCAATCTTGCAACCTTTGTAGGCGTTTATGCCGATTCGGTTCCAATGCCCAAGACAATTGAGACCAGCAACCTCTGGATGGAGCTTGAGATCGCATTTACCAAGATCTGGAACGGAGAGGACTGTAATTCAACGCTCAAAAACGTCAGCGAGAGCATTATGACTCAGGTTACAGGTACTCCTTATACTGCAGAGGCACTTCCTGATCCCGATGATGATGCAATTACTGCCGGACTTACAGAAGATAGTGAAGATAATGATTGAATTATTTCTTTCAATCGCATAGAATAAATAAGCATGGTGGGGTCCTCTTATTTAGGAGGAAACATGCGAAAATTATTACCAATATCAGCACTTATGCTGATGTTTCTGACCGGATGCACATCTGCAAGCAAAGAGATAATCTTATCCGATAACACTGCTAATAATACCTTGGAAGCTGAGGCTTTTAGCTCGCAGGAAGATTCCGGAAAAGAGATAGAAACACCGGAGACTTTAGATGAAGAGATTCCTGTTAGTGTTGTGGTATATGTCTGTGGAGCAGTGGTAAATCCCGGAGTATATGAGCTTTCTGAAGGAAGCAGGATCGATGATGCAGTTACCGCTGCCGGCGGTTTTTCTGAGGATGCCGACAGGACTTATGTCAATCTGGCCGCCAGGATAAGTGACGGCTCTAAGCTGCAGATACCGACAATATCAGAGACGTCTGATGAAGCTGTTGCAAAAGGCATAGATTCTTTTGACATAGAAGATAACGGTTCTAAGTCCGGTGCATCAGCTGGAGGCGGCCTTATCAATATCAATACCGCTTCGCAAACGGAACTGGCTACGCTTCCTGGAATCGGAGAGGGAATAGCCGGCAAGATAATAAAATACAGAGACGAGAACGGCTCTTTTAAAAGTATCGAAGATATCATGAAGGTATCAGGGATCAAGGATAAGCTGTTCTCTAAGATAAAAGATCAAATAACTGTCTGATTTATAGGAATGGTGAAGAAATGAGCAAGAAAGCGCTTGTAGGAGACGACGAAAAGGCAATTGTAAAGGGAATAAAGTTCTCTCTGGAGCAGGACGACATTGTTGTTGACTGTGCATATGACGGACAGGAAGCCCTTGATAAGGCTAAGGCCGGCAATTATGATATTATCCTTCTCGACGTAATGCTTCCTAAGCTCACAGGTTTTGAGGTTTGCCAGCAGATAAGGGAATTTTCTGATGTTCCCATTATCATGCTCACAGCCAAGGGCGACGACATGGACAAGATCCTTGGTCTTGAGTACGGCGCAGACGATTACATTACAAAGCCTTTCAACATCCTCGAGGTTAAGGCCAGGATCAAAGCTATTATCCGCAGAACAGGAAGAACTGCCGACACCAATCAGGTTATGACCTTTGGCGACCTTAAGCTCAACGAAGAGTACAGAAGAGTATTTGTGGGAGACAGAGAGATCAATGTTACCAGCAGAGAGTATGAGCTGCTGGAGCTTTTGGCATCCACTCCCGGTAAGACCTATACCAGAGAAGAACTTCTTGAGACCATCTGGGGAACAGATTATCCAGGTGATGAGAGAACAGTGGATGTTCATATCAGAAGACTTCGTGAGAAGCTTGAGTCTAACCCAAGCGAGCCTAGATACGTAAGAACTAAGTGGGGCGCAGGATATTACTTCCAGGCATAACTTATGGATAAAAGTAAGTTTAAATTCAGAGACATTCTTAAGAGTCTAAGAGTGCGATTCTTCATAATTGTATTTATAACGGGGCTTGTTTCATGCCTCGTTATGCATTCTGTCATTCTGACCAGTTATGAGGACCGTGCTGTCAATGTAAGATCGACCGAGGTACAGACACAGCTGCGAATTCTCGCCAATCACCTCATTGTTTCCAACTACCTTCTTGATACATCATCAGAAGTAATTAATGCCGAGCTGGATATGCTTGCCAATCTTTATGATGGCCGTGTTATCGTTATCAACGATGATCTTAAGGTGGTAAAAGACACTTATAACATAAGTCAGGGCAAGACCATCATCTCAGAAGAGGTGGTAAACTGCCTAAAGACCGGATCCAAGGGAACGGTTTCAAAGTATGACCAGGCCAACGGATATATTGAAATTGTTACTCCCATCATTGAGAGTGATCTCATTCAGGAGGAGGATGTATCTGCGATTGGTAAGAGCAGTGAAGTGGTGCGTGGAGTTCTTTTGACCAGTGTATCTACCGACACGATAGCAACTACGCTTAATATCCTAAGCAGAAGAGCCCAGAGTCTTGAGGTTGTTATAATCCTATTCATCCTTGCATTTGCTGCCTGGGTATCGCATACGCTGCTAAAACCCTTCGATAGAATTACCGCAGCCATCAATGATGTTAAGGCAGGTTATACGGATGAGCCTATTACCGGACCTAACTACCTTGAGACAGAACAGATCATCAAGGCTTTCAATGCGCTCCTTAAGCGAATGAAGGTTTTGGATGACTCAAGGCAGGAGTTTGTGTCCAACGTCTCTCATGAGCTTAAGACTCCTATTACCTCCATGAAGGTTCTGGCAGATTCGCTTCTTGCCCAGGAGGATGTTCCCAATGAGGTTTACAGGGAGTTCATGACAGATATCGGTGCCGAGATCGACAGAGAGGATAAGATCATCAACGACCTTTTGTCCCTGGTCAAGATGGACAAGAAGGCATCGGGACTTACCATTACCTCAGTAGATGTTGTGAGCCTCACAGAGGTGATCCTTAAGAGACTTAGACCTATAGCCAGAAGACACAATATTGAACTCACACTTGAGAGTAAAAGAGCTATCGTAGCGGAGATAGACGAAGTTAAGATATCACTCGCTATCATGAATCTTGTTGAAAATGCTATCAAATACAACAGGGACGAGGGTTGGGTTAAGGTTGAGCTTGATGCTGATCATCAGAATTTCTATGTCAAAGTTATGGATTCGGGCTACGGTATTCCCGAGGAATCCCTTGACCATATTTATGAGAGATTTTACAGGGTCGATAAGTCAAGATCACGTGAGATTGGCGGAACCGGACTTGGCCTGTCAATAGCAAGGAACGCGGTTCTGATGCACAGGGGAAGTATCGATGTGCAGAGTAAACTGGATGAAGGAACAACCTTTACAATATCAATTCCGCTTACAGCTGCGACTGTTAATACTACGGCAAAATAACAATTGGATTGTCATATGAAGAGAATTATTTTTTTGAAAAACAGAATAACATGTGCTGTCCTTATTGTGTGTATGGCAGTTTTAATGGCGGGATGTGGCAGAAAAGAAGCAGTCGATCCGGATAGCTTCAAGCTCTTTTACGTCAATAACAGTGAGACCGGTATTGTAGCAGTAAACTATGATATTAAAAGCTCTCTGCAGGATACGGATGCAGTAATTCGTGAACTGATTGGACAGCTTGGCACAATGCCCGAAAGACTTCAGTACGAAGCTCCGCTGACGGGAGAAGTAACACTTCTTGGGTATTCTTTAAACGATAAGGTTCTGACCCTTAATTTTGATATCAAGTATGCAGATATCGGAAGAACTGTGGAGATCCTGGACAGAGCGGCAATTGTAAGAACCTTTACGCAGCTTGATGAGATTGAGTATGTATCCTTCCAGGTAGAGGGAACGCCTCTAGCTGACCACTATGGCAATATTATCGGCAATATGTCAGCGGATACATTTATCTTTAATGTCGGAAATGAGATCAACACCTATGAGAGGGTTGAGCTTAAGCTCTATTTTGCAAATGAAGCAGGAGATAGGCTGGTTCCGGTTTATCGCTCTGTAGTTTATAACAGTAATATTTCCATGGAGAGACTGGCTGTAGAGCAGATAATCACAGGCCCCAAGACTGATATCTGTTATCCGACCATATCCAAGGACACCAAGATCAACAGCGTTAACGTTAAAGACGGTGTCTGTTATGTTGATTTTGATTCTTCTTTTTTGACAGAGCCTTATAACGTAACTGCTGAGGTTGCTATTTATTCTCTGGTAAACAGCATCGTAGAGCTTACTAACGTAAATAAGGTTGCTTTCTCTGTAAACGGAGAAGCTAATTTTACATTTATGGATTTCTCAATTACAGGACCATACGAGAGAAATCTTGATCTTATGGAATAAAGATTATTTGTTAGGAGTATTTTTCTTTGAAACGGCCGTTATGTCTTTTGGCGATTCTGCTGAGTGCGGCTGTCTGTATTTATCTTGAAGTGTTTTTGTCTGACATTACCGGGAATATGAACGCAGCCCCGGATGGCTCTTATCAGACTGTAATTGGACGGGTTCAGTCCAAGGAGGTCAGAAGAAGCTATCAGGGCGAATTTCTTCCGGTAATCTACATTGTTCCAACTGAGCAAATAAACAAACATTCAAAGCTGATCCAGTGTTATCTGGAGTCGGGAGATGAGGCTCTTCCAGCAATTGGAGAATATATTCAGGTTTCAGGTAAGGTAAAGACCTTTTCTGCGCCTACAAATCCCGGAGAATTCGACAGCCGGTTATATTATTCAACACTGAAAATTTCATACAGGCTAACAGGGGTTAAAATTCTAAAGACCGGTGGAGAGCCGAACAGGTACAGAGAAACGCTTTATAAGATAAGGCGCTTTTTGGAGAGCTCTTTGGACAGAGCTTTGTCAGAGCAGGATTCAGCCATAATGAAGGCTATGCTTCTGGGAGATAAGGCTTTTATGGATGAAGAGACCAAAGATATGTACAAGGACAATGGAATCATGCACATATTGGCGGTAAGTGGTCTTCATATCTCCCTGATCGGAATGGGGCTTTATGAGCTCCTTAGAAAGCTGGGCTTTAATAAGGTGGTGACAACGCTTTTTTCGATAGCGTTCATGTATTCATACGGGATCATGTGCGGAATGGGAACATCTTCCTTCAGGGCAATCTGCATGTTTGCGCTAAGGCTCTTTGCACCCGTGGTGGGAAGAACCTACGATGTTTTAACGGGACTTTCTCTTGCTGAGATACTTCTGTTGCTGGATCAGCCTCTGTACATGTATAATAGCGGATTCTTGTTTTCTTTTGGCGCGGTGATCGGTATGACTGTGATCCGCCCGGCGCTCTCTTTTGATGCTGCTTTTGAAGGTGTGACATCCGGGAAGATGAAGTTTGCGGATGACGAGATTTCTTTTGCAAAAGAGATCCTGATGAAGCTATCAAGCGGTCTTACAAGTGGACTAAGCATCTTCTTGGCAACGCTTCCTGTCTATGCAAGCTTTTATTACACATACCCTCTGCATTCCATTTTGCTTAATCTTGCAGTCATTCCGCTTATGGGCATCTTGATGCTGCTTGGGATCATAACTATGTTCCTTGCGATATTCGGAGGCGCATTTGGGGTAATACCCGGGATGTTCGTTCATATCATTTTGTCTCTGTACAGGTTTCTTGGCTCATCGGAGGGCATTATCAGGGGCAGTACCTGGTATATGGGACATTCTCAGAAGTGGCAGGTGCTGATCTATTTAGGTCTGGTTGCTGCCTTTGTATGGCTTTCGGATAAGGATTATCTGCCGCCACTTAAGATGAGCGTGACACGAGTCTTGATTCTTGCGATGGCGGTTTTTGCCCTTACTTTTCATGTTAAGCCGGATCTTGAAATCGATATGGTTGATGTGGGTCAGGGCGACGGGATAGTGATCTCTTGCGGAGGAAGGCACATGCTCATCGATGGAGGAAGTACCTCGACTAAAAATGTCGGAAAGTACAGAATTATTCCGTTTCTGAAATACAAGGGAATAGGAAGGCTGGATGCGGTGGTGATGACCCATGAAGATGAGGACCACGTCAGTGGGATCCTCGACATAATGGATGATATGGAGAAGGGCGGAATATGGATCGACAGGCTTCTTCTTCCGGAGGTTTCCACATCCTCTCAGGGAGAAAACTATGATTTTTTAGAGAAAAGAGCTGATGAGCTCAGGATCCCTATCGACTACATAAACACCGGTGAATCATTTTCTTTATCGGGCGCAACTTTTACCTGCCTTAATCCTGAAAGAGGCATGATAACAGAGGAACCCAATGCCTATTCAATGGTGCTTTATTTGATGTATGGGGAGTTCACAGCTCTTTTTACAGGGGATGTGGAAAATGAGGGACTTACGAATGTGAAGGAGGCTCTGAAAAATCTATGGCTAAGCGCAGAGGATGAGTATCCTGATGGCATAACACTTTTAAAGGTTGCTCATCACGGTTCAAAATACACTACGGATAAAGAATTACTGGATATGACAAAGCCGAGGATTTCCCTGATTTCCTGCGGAGTAGGAAACAGCTATGGCCATCCGCATGAAGAGGTACTTCAAAGACTTGAAAGCATTGGCACAGCGATATATCGCACAGATGAAAGTGGCATGGTCACAGTGGAGGTTAATGGCGGAAAAGTAACTGCATATTGCCCTGCAAATTTTTAAGCTTTTTAAGATTTTGTGCTATACTAAACACTGTGCGAAAAATGATATCGGAGGAAAATGTTTTGAAGAATGATAACCGCGGGTCTTTTTCCGGAAAGATCGGCTTTGTACTTTCAGCTGCCGGAGCATCGGTAGGGCTTGGAAATATATGGAGATTCCCGTATCTGTGTGCCAAGTATGGCGGAGGAATCTTTTTATTTGTTTATATCATATTGGCTCTTACTTTTGGCTACACTATGATCGTAGCTGAGACAGCAATAGGAAGAAACACCAAAAAGAGCCCTGTAGGTGCATTTAACACTCTTAGTAACAACAAGTTTATGTCTGTAGGTGGATGGATAAATGCTATCATCCCAATCCTGATCGTACCTTACTACTCAGTTATAGGTGGCTGGGTATGCAAATACCTGTTTGAATACATAAGAAGTGATGCTGCTACCGTTGCGTCGGATAGTTTCTTTGTGGATTTTATTTCAGACGGTTCAAAGTCTGAGTTTTGGTTCATAGTATTTGCAGTCCTTGTTCTTGGTGTTATTTTCATGGGCGTTGAAAACGGAATAGAGCGTGTGTCCAAGCTCATGATGCCTGTACTTGTGGTACTGGCGCTGATCATCTGCGTCTATTCGGTAACAAGGCCCGGCGCTTTGGGGGGAGTTAAATTCCTCTTTATCCCAAATGTTCAGAACTTCTCAATAATGACGCTGGTAACAGCCATGGGACAGATGTTTTACTCACTCTCTATTGCCATGGGAATCCTGATCACTTTCGGATCGTATGTTAAGAAGGAAGTCAGCATCGACGAGTCCACAAGACAGGTGGAGTTCTTTGATACAGCTATCGCCATTCTTGCGAGCCTTATGATAATTCCTGCGGTTTTCTCTTTTTATAACGGAGATCAGTCAATGCTTAAGGCAGGACCTTCACTGATGTTTATCACTATGCCCAAGATCTTTGCCAGCATGGGATTTGGAAGGATCATCGGTTTCTTGTTCTTTGCGCTGGTATTATTTGCAGCGCTTACAAGTGCGATTGCTCTGACAGAGAGCGCTGTTTCCACCTTCTCTGATGAATTTGGCTGGAGCAGGAGAAACGGAACTCTTATAATGGCCTTTGTGATGATAGTTCTCGGAAGTCTTTCATCTCTTGGCAACGGTCCGCTTTCCGGTGTGACAATCATCGGAATGCAGTTTTTGGATTTCTTTGACTTTATTACCAATTCGGTAATGATGCCGATGGCAGCGCTTGCAACATGCCTTCTTATCACAAGATACATGGGCATGGAGAAGCTTACCATGGAGGTAGAACAGGATGGACATCCATTCCAGAGAAAGCACATCTTTTCATTTATGATCAGGTTTTTGTGCCCTCTGTTTGTATTGATAATTCTTGTCAGCGCGATCCTTAACGTACTTGGTATCATATCCATGTAACAACAGATTATTATGAATGCGAGGAGAATGTTTTGGGGAAAAGACAAATTCTGATAACCAACGATGACGGAATAAAATCTGACGGCCTTAGGAGGCTGGTAGAGTGTGCCCTTTTGTTTGGAGAGGTCACAGTGGTTGCGCCTGAGAGTGAGAGAAGCGCAGCTTCCCATTCGCTGACACTTCGTCACAGCGTGGACTGTTATCCGTTTGACTTTGGAATAGAGGGCGTAACAGCCTATACCTGCTCAGGAACACCCAGTGACTGCGTGCGAGTAGGAAGCCTTTATCTGATGCCTGAGAAACCTGACGTAGTAATGTCCGGAATTAACTATGGCTATAATGTCTCTTCAGACATACAGTATTCAGCCACACTTGGAGCTGCCTTTGAGGGTGAGTTTCAGGGCTATCATTCAATAGCGTTTTCAGAGTCCAACAATGGAATCCATGAGGTAACAGATCATTATTTAAAAGAGCTTATGGAGGAAATGCTACAGAGAGAATATGTGCCGGGATATGTTGACAGTATAAACTTCCCCGGATGCAAGCTTTCAGAGTGCAAGGGAGTATTAAGAGACAGAACGGTTTCAAGAACTCCGTTCTATACAGACAGATATAAAAAGACGGCTGATCTTGAAAACGGTGGTGTGAGCCTTATGGTGGACGGCATCTACAGCCCTGTACATGAGGATGATACGGATTACGGAGCAGTTTTAGATAACTATGTATCTGTAGGCGTGGTCAAGAATCTGTGCTGATAAATAAACAAAATATTGCAATAAAAACGGGACAGGCTGTTTTAGCCTGTCCCATTATTTATGCTTTAATATTATGATACCTGACTGTCTGCAATCCAGCTCTTAATGTCTGAAACTCCGAGAACCTTCTGGAAATCATCACCTGACTTAACTACAAGTGTAGGTGCCTGCATGATACCGAATTTCTCAACGAGATCAGGATGCTCGTTTGCATCAAGTGTGCTGTACTTAATACCTGCTTTATCAAGAAGTGAACCTGCGATCTTGCAGTTAGGGCAGGTCTGTGTCTTGAAGAGCATTACTGTCTGCTCATCGAGATTTGCTGCGCTGCTTCCTGATTCTGTATTTGACTTCTTAACAGCAGCCTCTACAAAGCTTGCCTGCTTAGGGCCTGTATGTGTGAGCTTGGAGTGACCGATATTATAAACCTTACGATCTTTATACTCCTGAGCCTTACCATCGTTCCAGTTAGCAACAGGGCGGTAGTAGCCTGTGATACGGCTGTATACTTCTGTCTTGGCTCCGCAGTGAGGACATACAGCCTGCTCACCTGAAAGATAGCCATGCTCCTTACATACTGAATATGTAGGTGACATTGTGTAGTATGGAAGCTTGTAGTTCTCTGCAATCTTTCTTACTAATGTAGCAGCTGCTTTCCAGTCAGGAAGCTTCTCACCGAGGAATGCATGGAATACGGTTCCTGATGTATAGAGTGTCTGAAGCTCATCCTGAATATCAAGAGCGGAGAAGATATCCTCGGTGTAACCAACAGGAAGGTGAGATGAGTTGGTGTAGTAAGGAGTTCCGTTCATATTAGCTGTGATGATGTCAGGATAAAGCTCTTTGTCATGCTTAGCAAAACGGTAAGTTGTTGACTCTGCAGGAGTAGCCTCTAAGTTAAAGAGCTCTCCGTCATACATTACCTGATACTCACCAAGTCGCTCTCTCATGTGGTTGAGGACATCCTTGGAGAATTCCTGAGTTCTCTTGTCTGTCATATCTGCCTGGATCCACTTTGCATTAAGACCAACTTCATTCATGCCGATAAGGCCGATGGTTGAGAAGTGGTTTGAGAAGGATCCCAGGTATCTCTTTGTATAAGGGTAAAGACCCTGATCGAGGAGCTTGGTGATAACCTGTCTCTTGGTGTGGAGGCTTCGTGCTGCAACATCCATAAGGTGATCAAGTCTCTTGTAGAACTCATCAGCATCCTTTGAAAGATAAGCAATACGAGGCATATCGATGGTAACAACGCCGATAGAACCTGTTGACTCACCTGAACCGAAGAATCCGCCGGATTTCTTACGAAGCTCTCTGAGGTCGAGACGAAGTCTGCAGCACATGGAACGAACATCTGAAGGCTCCATGTCAGAGTTGATGTAATTTGAGAAGTATGGAGTACCATACTTGGCTGTCATTTCAAACAAGAGCTTGTTGTTCTCTGTCTCGCTCCAATCAAAATCACGTGTTATTGAATATGTAGGGATAGGGTACTGGAATCCACGTCCGTTGGCATCACCCTCGATCATAATCTCGATGAATGCCTTGTTTACCATATCCATTTCGTGCTGACAATCACCGTATGTGAAGTCGAGCTCTTTTCCGCCTACGATACAGTTGAGGTTCTTAAGGTCATTAGGAACGGTCCAGTCAAGTGTGATATTTGAGAAAGGAGCCTGTGTTCCCCAACGTGAAGGTGTATTTACACCATATACGAAGGACTGGATGCACTGTTTAACCTCTTTCTGTGAGAGGTTGTCCACCTTAACAAAAGGTGCAAGGTATGTATCAAATGATGAGAATGCCTGAGCACCTGCCCATTCATTCTGCATGATTCCAAGGAAGTTAACCATCTGGTTGCAGAGGGTAGAGAGGTGGCTTGCAGGTGAAGATGTGATCTTGCCGGGAACTCCGCCGAGACCTTCCTGAATGAGCTGCTTAAGACTCCAGCCTGCGCAGTAACCTGTGAGCATTGAGAGGTCATGGATGTGGATGGCAGCGCTTCTGTGAGCGTTTGCAATCTCTTCATCATAAACTTCTGAAAGCCAGTAGTTAGCTGTGATAGCACCTGAATTAGAGAGGATAAGTCCTCCTACAGAATATGTTACTGTTGAATTCTCTTTAACTCTCCAGTCGTTGATCTTGAGATAATCATCAACGAGATCTTTATAGTTAAGGAGGGCAGAGTTAACGTTACGAACCTTTTCACGCTGCTTACGATAGAGGATGTATGCCTTGGATACATCTGAATAGCCTGCCTCTGAAAGGACTTTCTCAACGCTGTCCTGAATTTCTTCTACGGTGATCTTTCCGTCTTTTACCTTGCTCTCGAAGTCTGAAGCAACTCTGAGGGCGATAAGATCGATCACGCTTGAGTGATAATCCTTCTCAAGAGCCACAAAGGCCTTGGTTATAGCAGCTGAAATCTTGGATATATTAAATTCCGCAACTGTTCCGTCTCTTTTTACAACCTGATACATAAGAAACCCCCTTAAACAAAACTAACCATAAGATTTTCTGAAATTAAAAGTGCCAATTGCCTTGGCACTTTCGATAAAACAAGGATAGCACAACGAAATCCTTCTGTCAATATATAGATAAACGAAAAAACATAAACACAATATATTGTGGTTTATGGTCGAAAATCACATTCCGCGCAGCTGTGCGTCCGGCACATATTTTTGGGCGATTTTCAGATACCTGTCCATATCTTCGGGATCGGGAGAAGAGAGATTTTTATTTGGAACAGTTTCTCTTGACACAAATGCTTGTAGGTAATAATGAGTAGCACCACTAATCATTTTTCCGATAGCTTCAAACGAAGAATCGTCGTGAAGCTCTTTTACCACAGTGGTTCTAAATTCATATGAAATGCCGCTGTGCATAATTATTTCGATGCTCTTTTCGATATTTGAGGTATCAAAATCAGGAAGACCAATTGTCACGGCATATTTTGGAAGAGAATTCTTGATATCCATGGCCACATAATCAATAAGCCCTTCGTCTGAAAGAGCCTTAAGCTCATTCGGATGGTTTCCGTTGGTATCAAGTTTGACCTTAAAGCCAAGTTCCTTGATCCTTCTTATAAACTCAGGCAAATCCTTGCGAAGAAGAGGCTCTCCTCCTGTAATGGCAACACCGTCAAGGAGTCCAACTCTTTTCTTTAGGAAGGAAAAGAACTCTTCGTCATCCATGATCGGCTCCGCTGTGCCGTCTACAAGCTCAAAGTTGTGACAATATGGACACCTTAGATCGCATCCGCCAAAAAATACGGTACAGGCGACATTCTCCGGATAATCAAGAAGTGTCATTTTTTGAAGACCATGTATCAACATATAGTGTTTCCTCAACTTATTAAAAGAAAATTATGCGCTCATCTAGTATATCAAAAAAAGGCCAATTATGTTAACATAGAAAACGAGGTGTGTTTTTAGATGGCAGCAAAAACTACGGATTTTCCGGCTAAACAAAAACAATTAAATGATGATATTGCCAGTGGGAATTTTAAACCTTGCTACCTTATATATGGTGAAGAAGCATATCTTCGCCTTCAGAACAGGGACAAGCTCCTAAACGCTCTTGGGTGCGATGAGTCTTCCATGAACTTTAATAGGTATGAAGGAGATGGCAACGTACCGGGACAGATCATAGATATGGCGCAGACTATGCCGTTTCTTGCTGATAAGAGAGTCATTCTCGTCCAGGACAGCGGCTTTTTTAAAAACGGATGTCCGGAGCTTGCTGAGTATCTTAAGGAACCGTCCGATACCACGCTATTTATCTTTGTAGAGAAGGAAGTAGATAAGAGAAAAGACATCTACAAGGCAGTAAGCAAACTCGGATTTGAGATAGACTGTGATGTACAGAGCGATGAGACGCTGATGAGATGGATAAAGTCCAAGTTCGCACAGGATGGAAAGACCATATCTCCTAGAGCTCAGGCAGTGTTTATAGACCGTGTAGGTACTGACATGTCAAACATAGCAACTGAAATTGAAAAACTTGTTTGCTACTGTATAGACAGAAATGAGATAACCGAAGCTGACATCGAGAGTGTATGCGCAAACTATCTGACCAGCAGGATTTTTGCCATGACAGATGCTATTTCTGCTCAGGACCAGAAGAGAGCCATGGAACTCTACTATGATCTTCTGGCCCTCAAGGAACCACCGGCCAAGATACTTTCCCTTATCACAAGGCAGTTTAATCTGATGCTTCAGGTAAAAGAGATGACGGACAACCGAAGGGATAAAGGACAGATTGCATCAGCACTTAAGCTGGCACCATTCCTTGTTGGCAAGTATCAGAACTGGGCCAGGAACTATTCATACAAGCAGCTTAAGGATGCGCTTGAATTATGTGCATCCAACGATGAAGCGGTAAAGACCGGCAAACTGGATTACATAATCAGCGTGGAAATGGTGATCATTGGTTCCACGTCCAAGAGAAGTGCCGGATAAAAGATATTTGAAAATGTGCAAATGTTGAATTATACTATATAAACGTGTGGCCGGGGGCCACAAAGAGGGGTGTTTATGGCAGACAGACCAAGACCACAAGAGATTTACAGACATTTTAAGGGCAATATGTACCAGGTGCTTACCATCGCGATTCATTCCGAGACAAGAGAAGAGATGGTAGTGTATCAGGCTTTGTACGGAGATTACAAGGTTTATGTAAGACCTCTTGATATGTTCATGTCGGAGGTTGACAGAGACAAGTATCCGGATGTCAAACAGAAGATGAGGTTTGAAAAGGTAACTCCCACGGATGACAGATCAGAGAGGGTGGTTACTCCAAAGCCTTTAGAAGAACCGGAAAAAGAACCTGAGAAAGAACCGGCTAAAAAGCCTATGTTCAACTTCAAACCCACCGAGAAATCCGTTATCATGGAAAAGAGTGTGGACGAGGAAGCTCAGGAGCTGAATATTGATCCGCTGGTCATCCAGTTTATGGATGCGGATCTGGCATCTGAGAAGAACGACATTTTATCCAAATTAAGGCCAATAATAACAAATGATATGATTGATATCATGGCCATGTCAGTCGGAGTTGTGGTCAATGAGGGAGATGTGTATGACAGATACAATGACCTTCGCACCTGCCTTACAACCATGGAGAAATTTGAGAGTACCAGATTAAGGAGTTAATCAATGAAGTTATTATCAATTGCAGTACCTTGTTACAATTCACAGGATTATATGGAGAAGTGCATCGATTCACTGCTTGTTGGCGGAGAAGAGGTTGAGATCCTCATTGTTGATGACGGCTCCAAGGACAGAACAGCAGAGATAGCAGACCAGTATGAAGCTAAGTATCCTACAATCTGCAGAGCTATCCACAAACCCAACGGCGGACACGGTTCAGCCGTTAATACCGGTATTGAGAATGCCACAGGACTTTTCTTTAAGGTTGTGGACTCAGATGACTGGGTAAAAGAGATTGCGTACAGAAAGATACTCAGCACCCTTGCTGAGCTTGCAGGTGGTGATAAGCAGCTTGATCTTCTTATCAGTAACTTTGTATATAACAAAGTAGGGGAGAAGCGCCACAAGGTTATGCGCTACAAGTCAATGTTCCCCATTGAACAGCTCTTTACCTGGAAGGATGTAAAGAGAACTCCAAAGGGACATTACCTTCTTATGCACTCTGTTATTTACAGGACCAAGCTCCTCAGACAGTGTGGACTTATGCTCCCTGAGCATACCTTCTATGTAGATAATATTTACGTGTTCAATCCGCTTCCTTTTGTTAAGAACATGTACTACCTTGATGTGAATTTCTACTATTACTACATCGGTAGAGAAGATCAGTCGGTTAATCAGCAGATCATGCTCTCCCGTATAGATCAGCAGCTCAAGGTCAACAAGCTCATGGTTGATTATTATGTAGAGAACTATGGCATGATTCGTTCACAGAAAGAGCGCCATAAGTATATGTTTAATTATCTCGAGATAATAACAGCTATTTCGTCAGTTCTTTTGATCACAGAGGACACAAAAGAGAATCTGGCCAAGAGACAGGAGCTCCTTGACTACATTAAAGAGAAGAATTTCCTGCTCTATACCAAGATCAGATACAGTATTGAGGGTACTTACATCTATCTGCCCGGCAAGGGAGGAAGAAAGATCACACTGGCCGGATATAAGTTATTACAGAAGATTTTCCATTTCAACTAATGGATAATTTTCCTAAAACTTAACGTTATTTAGCATATTTTATGGTGATTCTGATGATTTACATCACCATATAAAGTGCTAGAATAAACTTCATCATTGTGTTTAGCTTGAATTGTTATTGAGGAATATTATGAAAAAAAAATATGAAAAGTGGACCGGAAGGACGGTAGATAAGGCATGGATGGCCGATATTTTACATCTTGCCCTGCCTATCCTGATTTATGCGCCCATCTATATGATCTGGTTTATTGCCATCGAGAAGCATACATTTACACACTATTCAATCATACATACAGCTGTCGATGACGTGATCCCATTTGTGGAGGTTTTTGTTTTACCCTACTATACATGGTTTTTGTATGTATCATTGACACTCTTGTTTTTCCTGTTCTCGTTTGAAGTTGAGGACTATTACAAGAACTTCATTTTCCTGGCTACCGGAATGACAGTGTTCCTTGTTGTATCAACACTGTTTCCGAATATGCATCACTTAAGACCTGTAGTGATGCCAAGGGACAATGTATTTACACACCTTGTGCAGATAATATACAGCACGGATTCATCGGCTAATCTTTGGCCCAGCATCCATGTATATAACTCAATCGGAACGATGATTGCTGTTCACCACTGCAAGAGATGTAATAAGACAGCCAAGATAGTAAGTGATTTTATTGGCGTTTCAATTATTCTCTCTACAATGTTTATCAAACAGCATTCTGTATATGATGTGATCACTGCTTTCATCATGGCAACAATATTTTATATGGTATTTTACCACTCACCATTTCTCGAGAACTTCTGCTCAAGGCAGGAAGAGAGAGTGGCAGTTCGATATAACCTGGATTAAATTAAAACTCCCTGCTTAAGAAAAAGCAGGGAGCTTTTTTATTAATTCATCATTCTGAGTTTTTGCTTAAGGCACTCGAAAGTTATATGGTCTGACTTAACTGAGACTTCACCGTCTGTGTGAACCCACAGTGGCTTTTGTGTCTTTATTGATACCTTCTGAACAACGTGATGTCCGATGCCTTTTATCCAGAAGTAGTGACCGATAAAGGATAAAGGAAGCGCAAGGAGCATCTTGGCTGATGGCATATCACCTGCATAGACGAGGTCAAACTTTCCGTCGGTGAGATCCGCACCCGGAGCAAACTTAAAGCCTCCGCCCTCGTAGTGATGCACCATGGCTGCTATAAAGATAAAGCGGTTTAAGCGAATTGTCTTTTTATCATCAAGAGTTATCTCACAGGCTACTTTCTCTGCGCCAAAGAGCTGTCTTAAAGCGATGGAGCCGTAGGTGAGTTTTCCAAGACCTATCTTGTTTAGGAAATTCTTGGTATTTGATGAGAGAGCCTGTTCGCATACTGCAGCATCGAACCCGATTCCTGCACTGACGTCAAAGAGCCTTGTGACTGCTATGCAATCCTCATGAAGGCGGGAAGTCTCCCTGGACATTGAGTTATAGGTGAGCTTTCCAAGATCCAGCGTTCTTATGTTTTCAGCCTTGAGGATCTGTGCGATCAGGTCATCAAGTTTTTTGGGAAAAGACAGATCTCTTGCAAAATCATTGCTGGAGCCGATGGGAATATAGCCTACGAGAGTTTTCTCGAAATTCTGTATCCCGTTTATGACTTCGTTTAGAGTTCCATCTCCGCCAAGGACAATGAGTTTGATCGGTGAATCTGCATCACTGTCTGATGACTTGGGTTCGGTAAGGCTGCTTGCGAGTTTTGTTGCATGTCCCGGCCCCTTGGTAAATACAGCTCTGTACTCAAGACCTTTTTCTATGAATTTCTTTTCAAGTAATTCCCAGATATCTTTTCCTTTGCCTGATCTGGCAGAAGGGTTAACTACGCAGTAATACATGCTCATCCCCCAATCAAAATATTTTCGTATTAAATTGTAGCATAAAAACTATAGAATTTTTAGAGAGAGTATGATACTATAACGGGGATGTTGCTTTAACGCATTAAACTGTAAATGCGTAAAGTCTTATGTAAAGATTCAGGAGGATTTGGTAAATGTATTCATTGGAAGAAGTTAGGAAGGTTGACCCGGAAATTGCTTCCCTGATCGAGGAAGAAGTAGCTCGCCAGAATGACCACATCGAGCTGATCGCATCAGAGAACTGGACCAGCAAGGCTGTTATGTCAGCTATGGGAAGTCCGCTTACAAACAAATACGCCGAGGGTCTCCCGGGGAAAAGATACTACGGCGGTTGCTATGTTGTAGATAAGGTTGAGAACATAGCAAGAGAAAGAGCAAAAGAGCTGTTCCACTGCGACTATGTTAACGTTCAGCCTCACTCAGGAGCTCAGGCAAATCTGGCTGTTCAGTTTGCACTCCTTAAGCCCGGTGACACCATCATGGGTATGGACCTTGAGCAGGGCGGACATCTTACCCACGGAAGCAGCGCCAATATTTCCGGAACATACTACAATATTGTTCCTTATGGTGTAGATGACAACGGAATCCTTGATTACGACAATATGTACAAGCTCGCAGTAGAGCATAAGCCCAAGCTCATCATCGCAGGTGCTTCAGCTTACTGCAGAACCATTGACTTTAAGAAATTCAGAGAAGCAGCAGATGCCTGCGGAGCAGTTCTCATGGTAGATATGGCTCACATTGCAGGACTTGTTGCTGCAGGACTTCATCCAAGCCCATTCCCATACGCAGATGTTGTAACTACAACAACTCACAAGACTCTTCGTGGACCAAGAGGAGGACTTATTCTTTGGAATCAGGAAGCTCAGGATAAGTACAAGTTCAACAAGGCTGTATTCCCGGGCATCCAGGGCGGACCACTTGAGCATGTAGTAGCAGCTAAGGCTATCTGCTTCAAAGAGGCTCTTTCACCTGAATTCAAGCAGTACGCACAGAACATCATTGACAATGCAAAGGCCCTTTGCAACGGACTTATGAGCCGTGGAATCAAGATCGTATCAGGCGGAACAGATAACCACCTTATGCTCATCGACCTCACAAACTTCGGCCTTACAGGAAAAGAAGTTGAAGCATGGCTCGACGATGCACATATCACAGCCAACAAGAACACAATTCCTAATGAGCAGCAGTCTCCATTTGTTACAAGCGGTATAAGACTCGGAACACCTGCTGTAACAACAAGAGGCATGAACACTGAGGATATGGATCAGATCGCAGAGGCTATCTCAATTGTTATCAAGAACAAGGGTGAGAAGAACGACGAAGCAAGAGCAATTATTAAAAAATTGACTGACAAATATCCCCTTGACTAATTTATCAAATCTGAATTGACATAATATTTGAACTGCTATATCAAGGCTTTGATGTAGCAGTTCTTTTATTTGCAGAATTGTATAAAATGAATATACAATTAGAATAAATAACAGAAAATACTACAATTAGAACGATAGTTTCTAAATAATCAACGGAAAATTAAAAAATGTATTGACAAATTAGTAGGCGGTGAATATAATAAAACCATCAAGAGATACTTATAAGATATCGAAAATACTTCGCCCCAGGTATATAGAACAAACAGAGCCGGGGAGAAAGAAAGGCAGGTACACTCCAAAGGGATAGGTAATTAAAATATTCAAGGAAAGGATGGTACACTCCACCAGCATACTAAGTTAGTTTTATAAAATAGTTTTTAGAAGTATTTAGTTAGAAAGAAAGTAAGTATCAGAACTACAGCACTTCAAGTACATGATTAGTGGTTATGACAATATCTCCACCTTGCAACCACAGCATATGAATGCAAAAGTTAATGGAACGATGAGGCTGAGAATTGGAGGATTAGTCCGTTGGACGTAATAACAATTGAATTTGATGAGTACTCGGCATAAGGGCAGAAGCAGGTAATATGGATGAAGCTTCTGCCCTCGATTTTTGTGCGCATATAGGGATCAAAAGTCAAAAAAAGCGTCGTGCTTGCTTTATATATGCGCAGTGCTAAATTTGTGCTATCATATATACTAGAAAAAAGTTTGAATGGGGAAACAGATGGCACGATTTGACGAACAGGACTTTGATGAGAAGCGACTGGCTCGCAGAGCGCGTAGAAAAAAGAGCCAGATGGCTGCATATATAACCTTGGGTGTGATTGTTGTAGTAGTATTAGGACTCCTGATATTCGGTATTCACATGCTGAGGAAAGCTTTGGGCAGCAAGCCTGCTGCAGAAGAGGCTACAGTGGAGGCAACAGAAGAGGTATCTTCTGAGCCTGCTGTAATAGAAACTCCTGAGGAAACGGAAGAAGTACAGGAATACACCGAAGAAGAACTGATGGATGAGGTACTCGGAAATATTCTCTCGGAGATGACTTTAGAGGATAAGGTGGCAGGCCTTTTCCTGGTTACGCCCGAACAGCTGACAGGAGTTGATACAGCCGTCAAGGCAGGAACCGGTACGCAGGAAGCACTTGCATCTTACGCTGTTGGCGGAGTAATATATGCTCCCAAGAATATCAAGTCTACAGATCAGATAAAAGAGATGCTGGAGACCACAGCTACGATGAGTAAGTATCCGATATTCACCATCCTTTCGGAGCAATCGGCTGCGGCGGATTCGGTTAAGACCACTTTGGGAACAGGACCCGATGCAGAGATAACCGATACGGAAACATCGATAAATGCAGGTAATAAAGCGGGTTCTGAACTATTTAAGAACGGTTTCAATTTCGCAATAACGCCTGATATGGAAGTATCTGAAGAAGCGTTGTTCGGAGCTGACATAGATACGGTAAAAGAGCTGACAAGCGCTTATATGACAGGTATACAGGATGCAGGAGTTACTTCCTGCGGATATCTGTTCCCGCTAAAAGGCGATACGGCTTCGGGCATGGCGACAAGTGAAGCTACAAGAGAAGATCTTGTCATAGGCGAGTATGAGGTCTTCAAAAACGCCATTGATTCCGGAATCGGAGCAATAATGGTATCAAACATTTCACTCCCGGAACTTACCGGAGACAATACACCGGCTTGTCTTTCAGATAAGATCGTGGAGGATGAACTTAGAGGAGCACTTGGTTTTAACGGAATAGTTATAACAGCTCCTTTGAATGAAAAAGCAGTTACTGAGTATTACACATCGAAAGATGCTGCTATAGCAGCCGTTAAGGCTGGAGCAGATATGATATACATTCCTGAAAATTTTGAAGAGGCATACGCTGGCTTACTGGCAGAGGTTCAGGACGGTAACATCAGCGAAGAGAGAATCAATGAATCCCTCAGAAGAATTTACAGTATCAAATACGCCGACAAAGTAGGGCGCATATCTTCGGGGGGCTGATAATTCTAAAATTAAGGGATGCATATGCGTCCCTTTTTTATTTCACTAAAGACAAATAAAAATAATACTGGATAACAGGGGGAAAACATGGAAGAACGCAGAAGTATCAACAGAATTGAATTTTTGGCAAACAGTGTTATCGTTGACAGGCAGACTCTGGAGAAGTTTTACGGACAGGTTAAGAACGTCAGTCCTCTGGGAATCGCTATCACGATCGATAAGCGAGTACCTAATCTTGTAGGAAGAGACATGATCGTAGTTACAGAGACAATGATCATGTACTCAGAGGCAGTCAGAGAAGATCAGGAAGTAGGAAGCAAGAAGTCTGTTGCCTTCAAGGCTAAAAAGTTCACATCTGATGTACTTGAGTATTTGTTCGAGCAAATCGGAGTTGATGCAGATTCAGAGGAATAACAGTTTTTTAGGGGTGAGGTAAATTACTATGATGAAGAAAGATCTCAAAAACAAAAAGTTGGTTTCTGCTCTTACGGTCGGAATCTCGGCGATGATGGCTCTTGCAACGCCGGTTACTGCGTATGCAAACGGCGAGGCTAC
Organism: Butyrivibrio sp. FCS006; assembly: GCF_000424525.1. Lineage (NCBI taxonomy): Bacteria > Bacillati > Bacillota > Clostridia > Lachnospirales > Lachnospiraceae > Butyrivibrio > Butyrivibrio sp. FCS006. The sequence goes on from NZ_AUKB01000008.1 coordinate 89,944, forward strand.
AGCTCCACCTGAAGAATTTCCGGATACAACAACTGAGAGTGACGTCGCTTCTACTGAGGCGGAAGCTCCTGCAGTTACGCAGGAAGCAGAAGAACAGGCTCAGGTAGTTGCGGATGCAGCTGCAGGAGAAGCTACAGAAGCATCCGAAGACGAACTTCAGAGTGCTAAGATAGAAGCCGGTGCTGCAGTAGAAGAGATTCTTTCTTCTGAAAACGCAGCTGTTGCCGGAGAAGCAGCCGGAATAGATGCAACAAAGAAAACGGAAGCAGATAAAGCAATAGACAAGGTTATAGAAGCTGCAAATGCAGTAGTTAACGACGGTGAAAATGATCCTTCAGCACTGTCTTCTCTTGATGCTGCATCTGAAAAAGCTACAGAGGTTAAGCAGGATCTTAACGACGCCGGTGCAGCTGACAAGCAGGCTTCTGTTTATGAACAGGATATGGAGAATGAAGCTAAGGCTGCATTCGAAGATGTTAAGTATGCTACAGAGAAGGCTGAGCATATGGTTCAGGATTCCATCGAGACACAGGAAAAAGCTGATGTTCTCATTGAATCCATAAAAGAAGCTCAGACACCTGAAGAAGCAAATAAGGCATATGAAGATCTCGATAAGCTTGTACAGGATACAAAGTCAACTCTTGATGCAATGAAAGAGTTCTATGATAACCTCACCAAGCAGTACGAAGCTGCTTCAGCAAACCTTAAGGCTGCTGAAGAGAAAATGGAGCAGGCCGAGAAGGAATTTGGCGATAAGATTAAGAGCGCCGAAGATAAGACTGCTGAGGCTCAGAAGGATATCGATGCTGCGCAGCAGAAAGTCGATAATCTGGCAGGAGCTCTTGAACTTGTGGGGGATAAGCTTGATGATGCAATTGATGCTGATGCTCTTAAACAGGCAAGTGGCGATAACTGGGCAGGCAAGATAGGTGGTGACATCAAGAAGAACCGTTCTGTAATGGAGCAGGTTGTTGAGAACTATTACCTTACAAAGAGACTTGGAATTGATGTGGTAAGGGGCGAAGGATACGAGATCAAGTGGCAGTACATGAAGGACGGAAATGACAATGATGAGAAGATCAAGTCCTTTGATAAACAGGAGTGTAATGCAGCTAAGGTTACATTCTACTACAGAAACGATGACGGTGAGATAGTTCAGGGTAAAAAGTACTTCAACTGGGATAGCGCCGAGAAATCATTTGTTAATGATAACTGGCAAGATGGAGCAAGAGCTAGTAACGGAAATGTAATCGTTGTATATGAAAAGACCGAAGATGAGATTGCGGCCAACAAGTATCTCACACAAAAATATCCTGGTTTGATAGGCAAAACAAGTGAAATAAAAGAGAAAACCAAAGATGGCATCCTTGATGTCTATGCATTTAATCTGGACGGTGAGCGAGTCTATAAGGTTACAGCTGAAATAAATGAGATGATCGCATCCGGCGAAGTTGTAGTAAATGCCGACGGAACCATGACTCTGAAGGATTCCGGTGCAGCAGTGGATAAGATTTCTCAGAACCAGAACAATCTGTTTCACAATGCTGACTGTCTGGTTGTTGGTGCTGATCATAATGTCATTAACTATACAACCAATGACAAGAACAATTATGCAAAGGCAACAATGAATCGACTCGGAATTGATAAGGTGGAACAGCTTGTCAAGGAAAGTCAGGCTCTAAATGCATTTATCAATGGAAATGCCACAGCTGCCGGCAATGCAGCAGAACTTGCCGGTAAGTATGCGGGATTTGAGAATGCGACAGCAAAAGCACAGCAGGCTGTGCAGATAGCTCAGTATGAGGCTGATACCTTGAGCGAAGCAATAAATGATCTAAAGAGCCAGAAGAAGAGGTCTGTACTTGCGACTAAGGCTCTTGGAGTTGATGATGTAGCATCATACTTTGGAATTGAAGTCAGCGCGGAGAAGGCAGATGAGCTCAACAAGATGACCGTGAGAGAGGTACTTACCGAGCTGGATGGCATGCTTGAAGAGTCCAATGCGAAGGTTGAGACAGCGCAGAAGAATCTTGATAAGATTAAAGAAGGCTTTGGCCAGGCTAAGACGGATCTTGATAACACACTTCTTCGTCTTAACCCGAGACGCCCTGTGTCTGTCACGATTTCAGACGGAGTAGCCGGAGCGGTAGCTGAGGCTGTGATAACAAGCGAAGCGGCAAGCAGAACACCAATAGCACCTGTAGCACCTGCAGCCACTGTAGCAGAAGCTGCGGCAGAAACCCCTGTACAGGAAGCAGCACCTGCGGCAGTTGATCAGAGACGTGCAGCCCGTCAGGCTTCCGAGAATGCATTGGCAGCAGGCACAGAAGAGACAGTAACCGGAGATGTTGCAGAAGGAGCCGGAGAAGAAGCTGCAACCGGTGAGACGACTACTATCGAAGATGGCGCAACTGCTCTTGCAGAGACAGTGGAAACAGAGACCGGAGAATTCACAGAGGATGAGAATCAGGCATATGTAAATATCGAGGATGAAGCATCAGCCAAGGGTATTCTGGAAGATAATATCAAGGAAGAAAAGATGGGACTGTGGTGGCTGCTTCTCATAGCACTCTTTGGTGAAGCCGGAAGGGAGATGTATGCTAAGCATAAAAAGAAACAGGAAGAAAAAGTAAACAAATAATCCATAATAAAAGAGATGTTTCCGTGATGGAAGCATCTCTTTTTTATTAGTCTCTTGGTCTCATATAGAAGTTACCGGTGATCTCCTCAGTTCGTATGGAATTGATAAAAGCATTCGGATCAATTTCGCGTATCTTTGGGATTATTTTTCTGGTGTCCGCTGCACTTACGATGGAGTACACGATCTTTTTATTCTTGTGGGCAAAAGAGCCTTCGCCGTCGATTAGCGTTGCTCCGTGTCCGCAGACGGAATAGATCATTGAACAGACTCTGTCGGGCATATCGGTGATGATAAAAAGGGTCCTTTGCTGATATGTTCTGTACAGCGCATGGAGAGCTGTGGTTGTAACATACTGGAATATCATTGAATAAAGAGCTTTATCAAGACCAAACAAAATACCTGCGATACTGAGGATCACGACGTTTCCGGCCAGGATATAGGGAAAGGCGTCGACACCCTTTTTCTGGGACAGGAATATGGAAATGAAATCTGTTCCGCCGCTGGTTGCATCAACTTCGAGGCACATGGTTATTGCGATGGCATTTAAAAGGCCTCCGAATACAGCGACAAGAAGCGGATCCTGAGTTACAGCGTAGTCCGGTAGTAAATCGACGAAGAAACCGTTTGCTACTACCATGACCAGGGAGAAGAGGGTGAACCTCTTTCCGATATACTTAAAACCAATGTACACGGGAATTGCGTTTAAAAGAACTGTTACAGGGGTGTAAGGAATAGATAAGCCCCAGTATTTAAGAGCGATACGCTGAATGATAATAGCAATTCCCGTTGCTCCTCCGGGGTAAAGTCCTCCGGCATTTACAAAGGAATTGATATTCATGGCCATGAGAAAAGCAGCCAAAAGGACTACAACGAGCCTTACAGCATCTTTTCTGAGCATCATTTTAAGTTTTCTGGTATCTGTTTTTTTCATAGTATAAGTATACAACTTTTGCGTAATTAACGCTTTATTTCATATATTTTTGGAGAAATCTTAGTGTTCATATAAATATCGGCGTACTGTGAGGGGGATAAGTCTTCCACGTAGTTTAGCTGGAAGGCTTTTTTTACGCCGTTTTTTATCAGGATATCAGCGGCTTTATTATAGGCAATTGCAGCTTCTGATTCAGTGTTGTACTTGCCGACAACGTAGTTGCTCTTGACGTGAATTACCGCTTTGTACTTTATAAAGCCTTTTTCCGCAAACTGTCTGACTCCACGATACCTGTTCAGGATGATGATGTTCTCGTAACGAAAATCACAGGGATCGTCGTTGGCAAAGCGGTAGTCTCTGCCTTCCACTGCATAGCTCTTTATGCCGTAGCGCTCACGGATTGACAACTGGCTTCCGTAATCTGCCACAAACAGATGAGTCCCTCTTTGCATGATCTTGTGGGATGAGTAGTAGAAGAGGTCGTCGATATCGAACTTAAGAACCTGAGTTGGTGATAAGTAATACAGGAAATATTTCTTTTCAAGGTAAATGGGATTTGATATATACATACCCTTATCTCTGTAGTTTATAAGGGATACGAATTTGTCGAAGCTTAGTGCCATATCTTTTTTGTAGGAGGAAATACCTAAGGCGCTGTTTTCAAGAACGGCAGCAGCCTCCTTATAAGCTCTTGAAGCTTTTGTGATCTTGCTGTAGCTTCCGAGGGAGATATGCTTGCCGAAATAGGTTATGGAAGCTCTGTAGGAAGGAGTTCCGTCTTTTAGAAAAGTCGAATATACACCAATATAATTTTTTTTGCTCATTTTACTCCCCAAATGATGCAGTATTATGGTATACTTTAGTGAAAATTTGTTTTTATACATTCATTTTATATGAATTTATATCTACGTGTCAAAATGGAGGAGAACCAATGCCCAAGGAAGTTTTGTATTCAAGCACCAGAGGAGATAAGTGGAGTATAAAGGCATCAGAAGCTATTCTGCGCGGTCTTGCGCCTGACGGTGGACTCTACGTTCCAAATCACATCCCACATCTTGAGAAATCACTCAGGGAGATTGCATCCCTTTCATATCAGGAAACAGCTTATGAAGTAATGAAACTGCTTCTTACTGATTACACTGAAGAAGAGCTTAAGTACTGCATTTCTCACGCCTATGATTCTAAGTTTGATACAGAGGAGATCGCTCCTTTATCAGAGGCTGGCGGAGCATACTTCTTAGAGCTCTACCACGGATCAACAATCGCTTTCAAGGATATGGCTCTTTCAATCCTTCCATATCTCATGACAACAGCTGCCAAGAAGAATGCAGTTAAGAATGAGATTGTTATTTTGACAGCGACCAGTGGAGATACAGGAAAGGCTGCACTTGCAGGCTTTGCAGATGTACCCGGCACAAGGATCATTGTCTTTTACCCTAAACACGGTGTAAGCCCCATCCAGGAACAGCAGATGGTTACTCAGAAGGGTGACAACACCTGTGTAATCGGTATTGAAGGTAACTTCGACGATGCCCAGAACGGTGTTAAGAAGATCTTTACAGACGCAGAACTCAGAAGCGTTATGGATTCCAAGGGCTTCCAGTTCTCATCAGCCAATTCCATCAACATCGGAAGACTGGTTCCTCAGATCGTTTACTACGTATATGCATATTCAAGACTTCTTAAGGAGGGCAGAATTGCAGACGATGACGCTATAAATGTAGTTGTTCCAACAGGTAACTTCGGTAACATTCTTGCTGCTTACTATGCGAGCAAGATGGGTGTGCCGATCGCCAAGCTGATCTGCGCATCAAACTCAAACAAGGTACTGTTCGACTTCTTCCAGACAGGTGAGTACGACAGAAACCGTGAGTTTGTACTTACAAGCTCACCTTCAATGGATATTCTTATCTCATCAAACCTTGAGAGACTTATCTACCACATCGCAGGTGATAACTCTGAAGCAGACGCTGCATACATGGAGAAACTCACCAAAGAAGGCAAGTATGAGATAACAGATGCTATGAAAGAAAAGCTCTCTGACTTTTACGGCGGATTTGCAACAGAAGAAGAGACCTTCGCTACAATAAAAGATCTTTTTGAAAAATCAGGATATCTCATCGATACACACACAGCAGTAGCTGCTTCGGTGTATAATAAGTATAAGAGCGAAACAGGCGATAAGACTGTTACAGTCATTGCTTCAACAGCAAGCCCTTACAAGTTTACAAGAAGCGTAATGAGCGCTCTTGGAAGAAACGATGAGAGCAAGGATGATTTTGAACTTGCTGATGAGCTTTCTGAAGTTTCAGGAGTTGAAATTCCTGCAGCAGTATCAAGCATCAGAAATGCAGATATAAGACACAAGACTGTTGTCGACAGAACAGAAATGGAGGGAGCAGTTAAGGCCTTTCTTGGAATCTGATTTAATAAATAACGGAGGTGCGTATGGATCTAGGCAAGGGGTATTACTCAGAAAACACACCCGAGATTATTGAGCTTTCCAAGCTTTCAAGGGAAGCAGATCTCATTGAAAATGAGCTATTTGTTAAATACGATGTTAAAAGAGGTTTAAGAGACCTTAACGGTAAGGGCGTACTTACCGGACTCACCAGAATTTCAGAGATCATTGCCAAAAAGACAGTAGATGGCAAGGAAGTTCCTGCAGACGGTGAGATATATTTCAGAGGATATGATGTACACAAGCTGGTAGAATCGGCAGTTACGGAGAATAGATTTGCCTTCGAGGAATGTGCTTACCTTCTCCTGTTTGATAAGCTTCCTACGGGAAAAGAGCTTTTTGAGTTCGAGAAGCTCCTTGGAATCTATAAGTCACTTCCGCCCAGCTTTGTAAGAGATGTTATCATGAAGGCTCCGAGCCGTGACATGATGAACACTCTGGCAAGGAGTGTACTGACTCTTTATTCCTACGATGATCTTGCAGATGACGTTTCACTTCCCAATGTTCTGAGACAGTCACTGCAGCTTATAAGTATGTTCCCGCTTCTGGCTATTTACGGGTATCATGCATACAATCACTACCATGAGGGAAATTCTCTTATTATTCATCCGCCCAAGGAAGAACTCTCTACAGCAGAGACTATCCTTTATCTGCTGCGTCCTGACAGCCAGTACACTGAGCTTGAAGCCAAGCTTCTTGATATTTGCCTTGTTCTTCACATGGAGCATGGTGGTGGTAACAATTCATCCTTCACAACTCATGTTGTGAGCTCGAGTATGACCGACACTTACTCGGTAATCGCTGCTGCCATCGGATCTTTAAAGGGACCAAGACACGGTGGTGCCAACATCAAGGTTGTTCATATGTTTGATGACATTGAGGCCAATGTTAAGGACTGGAAGGATGAGGAAGAGGTTAAGGCATACCTTGATAAGATCCTGAACAAGCAGGCCTTTGATAAGGCGGGACTTATCTATGGTATCGGACATGCTATCTATTCGAAGTCTGACCCGAGAGCTGTTATCCTTAAGAGCTTTGTACAGAAGCTTGCAGCTGAGAAGGGAATGGAAGATGAACTTGCTCTTTACGAGCTGGTAGAGAGACTTGCACCGGAGCTTATTGCAGGCGAGCGCACCATGTACAAGGGTGTATCGGCCAACGTCGACTTCTATTCGGGCTTTGTTTACAGAATGCTTGACCTTCCGGAAGAGCTTTATCCTACAATCTTTGCCATCGCAAGGATAGTCGGATGGAGTGCTCACAGAATGGAAGAGCTTGCCAACAACGGTAAGATCATCCGTCCTGCATACATGGCAATAGAACCCAGAAAAGAATATGTAAAGATGGATGACAGATAATTCATTTTAGTCAGAATAAGCCCCCGGCCATGTGGTCGGGGGCTTTTAAATGCTTTATTTACGGATTAAAGTCCGTACTTGGCTGCGATAAGAGGAGCAACCTTAGATGAACCAATACGGCTGCATCCTGCCTCAGCATAAGCAAGAGCATCCTCGATTGTGCGGATTCCACCGGCTGCCTTGATCTTAACGTCAGGACCGATGTTCTTCTTGAAGAGCTCGATGTCAGCAAGAGTAGCACCTGCTGTTCCAAAGCCTGTAGATGTCTTGATGTAATCAGCCTTAACATCTGTAACGATCTTGCAGAGCTCTACCTTCTCATCCTCTGTGAGGTAGCAGGTCTCGATGATAACCTTAAGGAGCTTATCTCCGCAAGCTTCTCTGATCATCTCAAGCTCTTTCTTAACTTCGTCATATCTGTGATTCTTAACATCACTGATGTTAACAACAGTATCAATCTCTGATGCGCCATCAGCTATAGCGTCCTTGGCTTCTGTAACCTTGGAGTTTGCGCTGTTGTATCCGAGAGGAAATCCGATAACTGTGCAGAGCTTTAAGTTATCACCATACTTATCATGTACTCTCTTAAGATATGTGGCAGGGATGCAAACAGTTGCAGTACCGTACTTAACTGCCTCGTCACAAAGTGAAACAATATCTTCCCATGTTGCGTTGGGCTGAAGCTGTGTGTGATCAATGAGTTTAAGAATATCCTTTTCTTCCATGTTAGAATTATCTCCTTGTCAATAAAATGAAAATTGCTTTTTGTAGCACAAATATTATAAACTATACTGTGTTAAAAAGAAACATGTAGGAGGAAACAACAATGCCAGCTGAGAATACAGTGATAAAAGACAGGCTCCTTCGCCTTCGAAATAAAATGAAAGCAGAGGAAATCGACTACTACATGATGCCGACCTCTGACTTTCACAACTCAGAGTACAGCGCAGACTTTTTCAAGGTGAGAGAGTATTTCTGCGGATTTGACGGATCAAACGGAACTCTGGTTGTGAGTCAGGATGAAGCAGGAATGTGGACCGACGGAAGATATTTTATCCAGGCTGAGAATCAGATGAAGGGAACAGGAGTAGTTCTTTTTAAGATGCTTGAGCCCGGCGTGCCAACCATTACAGAGTATCTCATGGAGAATATGAAAGAGGGACAGGTACTTGGCTTTGACGGAAGAGTAGTATCAACAAGCATCGGTGAGAGTCTTGAGAAAAAGCTCTCTGAAAAGAACGTGACCCTTAAGTTTGATAAAGATCTGGCTGAGGATGTATGGACCGAAAGGCCGGCTCTTCCCTGCCATGATATGTACGTGCTTCCCGATGACCTCTGCGGAATGAGCTTTAAGGAGAAACTCTCTGTTGTAAGAGAGAAGATGGCAGAGAAAGGCTGTAAGTTCTATCTGCTCAGTAAGCTCGATGATATCATGTGGCTTACAAATCTTCGCGGCAATGACGTTGAGTGCAATCCGGTAGCTCTTTCCTACGCAATAATCACAGAGAATGAGTTTACTCTTTTTGTTCAGGAAAAAGAGATCACGGACAGCGCAAAGGCATACTGCGACAAGGAAGGTATTATCCTCAAGGACTACCACAGCCTTATCGACGAAGTTGACAAGACTTCCATGCCGGGAAACGTATTATTTGATAAAAGAAATACCAACTTCCTTACATACAAGACACTGGTAAAAAAGGCAGAAGAAGCAAAGGTTGCCCTGAAAAACGAAAAGGATCCCACAGAGCTTTTAAAGGCTTGCAAGAACGATACAGAGATAAAGAATATCAGAGAGGTATATGTTCGCGATAGCGCTAAACTCACTGAATTCATCTACTGGGTAAAGGCAAATGTAGGCAAAACAGAGATCACTGAGTACTCAGCAGCTATGAAGCTCGATTCCATGAGAGCAGAGCTTCCGGGCTTTATTGAGCTCTCTTTCCCTACTATCAGTGCGTACAATGCAAATGCAGCAATGGCTCATTATGAGGCTACCGAGGACAATTATGCCGTAGTTAATCCTGAGGGAATGCTCCTTGTTGATTCAGGCGGAACCTACATGGGAGGAACAACCGATGTAACAAGAACCATTGTTGTAGGAGAGATCAGCGATGAGATAAAGCGCACTTACACTGCAACAGTAGTAGGAATGCTCCGTCTTGCAAATGCCAACTTCCTGGAAGGATGCTCAGGTAAGAACGTGGATATTCTTGCCCGTCAGTGCCTCTGGGATATGGGAATTGATTACAAGCATGGCACAGGCCATGGAATCGGCTATATCTTAAATGTCCATGAAGGACCTCAGAACATCAGATGGAGATTTACACCGGGACAGAACGAAGCTCCACTTCTTCCCGGAATGATCGTATCCGACGAGCCCGGTGTTTATATCGAGGGCAAGTACGGTATCAGAATTGAGAATATCCTTGAAGTTGTTAAGGGAGAAGCAAATGAGTACGGACAGTTCCTTCATTTTGCTCATTTGACCTATGCACCTATCGACCTTGAAGCAATTGATAAAAAGTACATGGAGCCCAGAGATGTAAAGGCTCTTAATGACTATCATGCAGAGGTTTACAGAAGGGTTAGTCCCCTTATAAAAGACCCTAAAATCCTCAACTGGCTCAGGGAAGCAACAAGGGAAATTTAATTGTAAAAAGAGTGTAAAAAAACGCCAAATCCCTTGAAAATAAGCGCCTTGGGCGTATAATAAAGTTAGAGCAAAGCTATAAGCTCTCCTGGGATGTCCGACACCTCCTGTGTAATTTGAACCTACAGTTACTTTAAACGGGACTCCTACATTACCTGTTTGATTGCCACGCCTTCGGCCCTGCGTATACGCAGACAAGCTACGGGAGAGGAAGGCAGGAATTCAGGTTGCGGTAACCCACCTGGCGTTAGCTAGGAGTCAAATAACAGGAAACGGCATTTTGGGAATGCTTTAGACTATAAAAGCAGTCATTTCGGTGGCTGCTTTTTCAATGTGGCTACTATCGTGAGGAAAAGTGTATGGATGTAAAGGCTGCGCTTATATCTTTGGGAAAAGATTTTGCGTACAAGATGCAAAAAAAGAATATCGCTGCCTTCGCCGGAAGCTGTGCGTATTTCTTTATCATCTCCATCGTTCCCCTGCTCATTCTGATTTCTTCCACACTGCCATATACCGCTGTTACTGAGGCGGATCTTGTCAAGGCGCTTACAGACATAACTCCTGATTTTGCGGATGGTATTATTCTTAAGCTCATTGATGAAGCCTATGAACAGTCAGTGGCAGTTTTTTCTATATCAGCTCTTGCTACCATCTGGTCAGGTGCCCTTGGTATGCTCTCCATCATAAGAGGACTTAACTGTATCTACGATGTAGAGGAGCGCAGAAACTATTTCCACCTCAGATTTATCGCAGCACTTTATACACTGGCAATGATAGCGATCATGCTTGTTATGCTGCTTATAATGGTATTTGAGAGAGTTGTGAGAAACATTGCAGTAAGCCACTTCCCAAGCATAATGTTTGTTATTTCATTATCGTCGTATCTCAAGTTTTTAGTGGTGATCGCAGTGTCGACCTTTTTCTTTGCCCTGATCTACACCTTTGTTCCCAGTGCCAAGATGACTTTTGTCTATCAGCTTCCGGGAGCTATATTTTCCGCTGTGGTGTGGTATCTCTTTTCATGGCTCTTCTCAATATATGTAAATATGTCCGGATACTTCTCGGTTTACGGAAGCATTGCAACTCCGCTGATCATGATGATCTGGCTGTACTTCTGTATCTCGATCTTTCTTATAGGGGCTTTTATAAACAGATTCTTCCATCCGGCGGTGAAGGTTTTATATGATGATCATCACCAGAGGAAAGTCAGGGAGAAGGCTAAGAAAAAGAGCACAAGACAGCTTCGTAAACCAAGAAAATACAACGAGTTTGGCTAAAAAAGGAGACAGCATAATGAAGTTTGGAAAGTGGAAAAAGAAAAAGTGGTTTGCATACACGGTTGCTACCTGTAGTGCGGTAATTCTGTTTATGATACTCGCACATCTGGGAGATCTGTTCAGCGCACTGGGGTCTTTCTTTTCTTTCCTCAGACCTATTATCTCCGGAATTATAGTTGCGTATGTCATCAATCCACTGGCGAACTTTTTTGACAGGAAGGTTTTCCATAAATTAAAGAGTGAGAAGACAAGATGGTCGCTGTCCTGTATCTGTGCACTGATAGTGCTTGTGCTCTGCATCGTTCTATTGTTTGTGGCACTTATTCCTCAGCTTGTGGACAGCGTTGCAACGCTGGTTTCAAATATGGATACCTATGTAAGTACACTTCAGGAGTTCCTAAGAAGGTTTGAGTCAGGATCCAAGGGATTTTTCGGCCTCGATTTTGCATCTTTGGCTAATTTTGGTGATCGCATCCTTGAAAAGATAAGCTCATACTTCTCGGACAACATGGAATCCTTTGTAGGTGGTACGGCAAATGTCGGAAGAGGTGTATTTGATCTGGTGATTGCCTTCATTCTTGCGGTTTATTTCCTTTTGGATAAGCGCAGAATCACAGGCGGGGTTGGAAGGTTTATGGCTCTGATCATGAAGCCGGAATCCTTTACCAAGGCAACGGAGTTTTTGGACAGATGCAATGTCATCCTTATCAGATATATCAGTGTTGATGTTATAGACGGTCTCATCGTTGGAGTAGTAAACTTCCTGTTTATGGTGATAATGAGAATGCCTTATGCAGCTCTTATTTCTGTGATTGTAGGAGTTACTAACCTGGCACCAACTTTTGGTCCTATCGTCGGAGCTCTTATCGGCGCCTTTGTTCTGGTACTGGTAGAACCATGGTATGCGCTGTGGTTTTTGATATTTACCGTAATACTTCAGACTCTGGACGGATACATAATAAAGCCCAAGCTCTTTGGCGGAAGTCTCGGCGTATCGGCTCTTATGATACTGATAGCCATCGTACTAGGCGGAAGACTCTTTGGTGTTGGCGGTATTCTTTTAGCTATTCCTTTTGCGGCAATTATTGATTTTACCTGGAAAGATTTTGTTATAAAAAAACTTGAGCAGAGACAGGCAAAGCGGTACAATAAATTGTAGAGAACGTATATGGGATTACTACATATTGAATCAATAAAGGGGGTATATTATGGACTATGTAATGAATTTTATCGATGGTGCAATTGAATTTGCCAAGGAAAAGATAGACAAAGTGATGGACTTCTGGGAAGGCCTTGATGATGGAAAGAGAAAACTCTTTATTGGCTGCGTTGTAGCTACAGTATCAGTGATAGTAATAGCTTCAATCGCATACAGCATTGGTAAGTCCCAGGGCAGGAAACTTGCTATCGAAGAAGAGGATTTCTAAAAAAACCACTAAAGAACCGGGAGCTTCGATAAGAAGCTCCTTTTATGTATGGAGAAAATTATGAAGAAGGTATTAAAGGCCATTGGAATTATTCTTTTGCTGGTAGCGCTTGTTGCAGTTACAGTGGTGGCTTATCTTACCGTTGATGAGTACAGGCCGGGTGAGGTAGAGCCTCTGGAAGTAGCCGGAGAGGCTACAGCGCATCCTACAAAGGGAAAGAGCATTCGTGTTATGAGCTGGAATGTGGGGTACGGAGCTCTTGGTGACAATGCAGACTTTTTTATGGATGGCGGTAAGATGGTATATTCTGCCGACGAGGAGAGGGTAAAAAAGAATCTGGATGATATCGCAGCTGAAGTGGATAAGATAGCACCCGATATCTTAATAACCCAGGAAACTGACCTCAGTGCAGCAAGATCGTATTTTATAAATGAGCCACAGTATCTGATGGAACATTCATCAGCAGATGTGTTTGGCGGGAATAATATTTTTGCCTATAACTTTAAGGTTAGTTTTGTTCCACTTCCAATGCCGCCTATAGGCAAGGTCCACAGCGGACTTGTGGCATTTAGTAAGTTCCAGATGGCTGAGGCTGATCGTCTTGCACTTCCTTGTCCGTTCAAATGGCCGCTCAGGACCTTTAATTTAAAGAGAGGCCTTGAAGTTATGAGATTCCCGGTGGAGGGAAGTGACAAGGAGCTGGTTTTGATAAATCTTCATCTGGAGGCCTATGATTCAGGAGAAGGTAAGATTGCCCAGACAAAGCGTCTTAAACAGGTCCTTATGGATGAAGTGGAGAAGGGTAACTACGTTATAGCCGGCGGTGACTTTAATCAGACTTTTTCAAATGTGGATATAAGCAAGTATGCTGCTCTTGATGGAGTCTGGCAGGCCGGATCTATAGATGTTTCAGAGTATGGGGATGATTTTAAGTTTCTGACCGATTCCGGCGTGCCTACATGCAGATCGCTGGACAAGGTACTTGCTGATGCACCGAGCAAGGATTACAGTGAATTCCAATATTATGTGATTGACGGTTATATCGTCTCGAAAAACATTGAAGTAGAGCAGGTTTACACAGATGATCTCGGATTTGTATGCAGTGATCATAATCCTGTGGTAATGGACTTCAAACTTCGCTGATTTTTCGTGACAGTAAACGTTTAATCGAATATAATATTAGATAAGGTTTTTTAGCAACTATATTTTGAAAGGGGACAGGAGTTAATGGTACACAAGGCAAAACGTAACGTAATCGTTGGACAGTCGGGAGGCCCTACAGCGGCAATCAATTCATCGCTGGCAGGAGTATACAGGACTGCGATTGACCGTGGATACAAGAAGGTATATGGAATGATCCACGGTGTTCAGGGGCTTATGGAAGGCAGATATGTTGATCTTTCTGATCATATTCAGTCAGGTCTTGATATTGAGCTTTTGAAGAGAACACCTTCAGCATATCTTGGATCATGCAGATTTAAGCTTCCTGAGATTTTTGAGAGCAAAGAGATCTACGAGAAGATATTTGAGATTCTCGATAAGCTTCAGATTGACTGCTTCATCTACATCGGTGGTAACGATTCAATGGATACCATCAAGAAGCTTTCAGATTATGCCATCATTTCAGGATCTAACATCAGATTTGTAGGCTGCCCTAAGACAATTGATAACGATCTGGCTCTTACAGACCACACACCTGGATACGGCTCAGCAGCTAAGTACATCGGTACTTCTGTAAAAGAGATCATCAGAGACAGCTGGTCACTTGAGACAACCAGTGGACAGGTTATCATCGTTGAGGTTATGGGAAGAAACGCAGGATGGCTTACAGGCGCTACAGCTCTTGCAAAGGGCGAGGACTGTGACGGACCTGATGCAATCTATCTTCCTGAGCTGCCATTTGATATGGATGCGTTCATCAAGAAGATCAAAGGTCTCTTAAAGAGCAAGGCATCTGTTGTTGTAGCAGTATCTGAGGGTATCAGAACTAAGGACGGCAAGTATGTAAGTGAGCTCGGAAACAGCATTGATTATGTTGATGCTTTCGGACACAAGCAGCTTACAGGTACAGCAAGATACCTCTGCGAAGTTGTTTCCAAGGAGTGCGGATGCAAGACTCGTCCTATCGAGCTTTCAACACTTCAGAGAGCAGCAAGCCACTGTGCTTCACGTGTAGATATCCTTGAGGCTTATGAGGTCGGTGGTGCAGCTATGAAGGCAGCTGACGAAGGCGACAGCGGCAAGATGGTTGTTATCGAGAGACTTTCAGATGATCCTTATCAGGCAGGAACAGAGGTTAAGGATGTTCACAAGATCGCTAACGACGAGAGAACAGTTCCGAGAGATTGGATCAACAAGGACGGCACATATGTAACTAACGAGTTTATTACCTATGTAAGACCGCTTATTCAGGGTGATGTAGGACCTATCATGGTTGATGGTATCCCGAGACACCTCTACAGACCTGGCTTCCAGGACATTCTGTAAGCTGAATCACTTGATTTTTCTGAACAAAATCACATAAAAACTTGTTATGTGCACAAAACTATAGTAGAATAGGCAATGTAGTAAATAATTTCTTTTTTGGAGGGAAACCAAATGAATAAGACAGAACTTATCGATGCAATCGCAAAGGAAGCTGGACTTTCTAAGAAGGATGCGGCTGCAGCACTGAACGCTTTCACAGACACTGTAACAAAGGAGCTCAAGAAAAAGGGTAAGGTTCAGCTTGTTGGCTTCGGTACATTCGAGACAACTAAGAGAGCTGCTAGAACAGGTAAGAATCCTCAGACTGGCGCTGCTATCAAGATTCCTGCTTCTGTAGCACCTAAGTTCAAGGCTGGTAAGGCTCTTAAGGATCTTGTTAACAAGAAATAATTTTTACTATACGAAAAAGGCTGTGCATTATTGCACAGTCTTTTTTTTTTGTGTTATTATGTGTATATATTCTCTATTGGGCGGGACAATCTGATGTCATTTGAAAAAAGCTTTGAAAATTTTGTTCAAATACTATCTGAGGAAGAAGTGACTCCTGAAATAACTCCCAGCGCGCTGGCTGATTTGTCTAAGGAATACTCACTTCGTTCTATTGTTTCCGTTGTTTCTTTTAAGCCCACTTCGGATAAGGCCGGAGAGCCTGACACCGTCATCCCGTTATTTGGCCCTACAATTGAAAAAGAAGAGCCTGACTATATGTTCAAGAGCAGTATGGCAGGAGATAGGACAGTTACTTATTATGTCTATCTTTCAGGCGGCAGGAGACTTAATGACGCGGAATACAAGAATTTTTCGCTGATAATGGACGTCTTGTCTTTCCACATGGAGAGATTTCTTTTAATAAGCATTGTTAAGAACAGCGCATTTACTCAGTATCTTACAGGGCTTCCCAATTCCGGAGGCTTTCTTGCCTTTGTCGGAGAAAAGTTTGCCTCAGGAGAGATCCTTCAGTATGACGCATTTTTCCTCAATCTCAAGAGCTTTGGCCTTATAAGCAGGAGATACGGAATACAAGAGGGCGATGAAATCATGAAGCGCTATGCGAAGAAGCTCAATGAGTTTATAGAGCCCGGCGAGATAATCGCTCATTTCGGAGGAGATAATTTTACTGCTCTTATCAAGAAAGATAGAACCAAGAGCTTTTTGAAGTATGTTTCATCAATTCCGGTTATTGGAATTAAAAACGACAGAGAAGATGAGATTAACATCTCTGCAGTCACCGGAGTATATGCCATTGATGAATCAATGAAGGGCCCCGGCCAGGTAATATCAAGAGCCAGCATGGCTTGCAATTATGCCAAGAATGTGGCTAATAAACCCTATGTATTTGTAAATAAGGCAATGAGTACCAGAATATACCGTCAGAAGCAGATTGAGGACAGATATGAGGAAGCTCTTGCCAACGATGAGTTCAGAATCTATCTTCAGCCCAAGGTTGATACAGAGACCGGCAGGATTGTGGGAGCCGAGTCTTTGGCAAGATGGTTCTGCAACGGAATAGTTCTTTATCCGACAGAATTTGTGCCTATTTTGGAACAGGAGGGCATGGTAGCATCTCTTGACCTCTACGTTCTGAAAAAGACTTGTGAGTACATTAAAGAGTGGCAGGACAATGGAATATCACCGGTGCCTATCTCTGTTAATTTTTCCAGAAGAGACCTTGGCTTTAAGGATCTGGCAAAAGAGATCATGGATACCATTGACAGCTATGGTATAGACAGGAAATATATCGAAATTGAGGTCACAGAGACTGCCAGTGAGGATGAGCGAGTTCTTATGACGAACTTCCTTTCAAGGCTCAAAGAAGGTGAAATAGCAACAGCTATCGATGATTTCGGAACAGGCTATTCATCTCTGTCGACTCTAAGGGATTTCCCTGTATCTGTGATTAAGATCGACAGGTCTTTTATCAACAATGAAGAGCTTAATTCCAGTGATGAGATAGTCCTTAGGAATATTGTTACCATGGCCAATGAACTTGGAATAGATGTGGTGACGGAGGGAGTGGAGAGACCTGATCAGACTCAGCTCCTTAAGAATATAGGCTGCCATGTGGTTCAGGGATTCTTATATGACAACCCTATGCCCAAAAAGGACTTTGAAAAGAGACTTCAAAAGGGCGTATATGATGAATAAAAATAACGCTGACTGAAAAATATCAGTCAGCGTTTTATTTTGCTATTCGTCAGTCGACTCTCTTGCTGCCCCAGAAGAACAGTGCAACTGTTCCGGGACCTGTATGGCTTCCGATTGTGGTTCCGATGCTCACAATCTTAACCTTGCCCTTTAAGTTGTGGAACTTGGACTCAATAAGGTCTGCAACAGCTCTTGCTTCTTCGTAGCAATCTGAGTTTGAAATGTAGCAGTCACCATCGTAGTCAAGGCCGTTCTCGGCAAGTTCTTCCATCTTGGCTACCTGAGCCTTCATGACTGCGTTGATTCCACGAAGTTTGGAACGAACGATAAGTCTTCCCTGATAATCAACGTTGAGAAGAGGACATATCTTAAGGGCTCCGCCGATAAGGCCGGCTGCCTTGGAAACACGACCGCCTCTTACTAGGTAGGTAAGATCTGTAACAAAGAACCAGTGCTGGCATTCAAGCCTATGCTCGATGATCCACTCATAGAGTTCATCAATGTTCATTCCGCTATCACGAAGGTCTGCGAGCTTGTTCATTACAAGTCCGTATCCAGCTGATGCTGCGAGAGAATCCACAACATAGAGCTTTCTGTCGGGATATTTTTCTCTGAGCTGATCTCTTGCAATGGTTGCTGAGTTAAGAGTTCCGGATATTCCGGAGCTTAAGGTAAGGTGAAGTATGTCTTTTCCCTGCTTGAGGATTTCCTCGAAGTAGTCTACATACTCGCCGACACTAACCTGTGAAGTCTTGGTCATTGCACCCTTGGCCATGGCATCATAGAAATCCTTGAAGGGATAAGATACGCCCAGGTCATCAGGATAATCTTTTCCGTCGATATTGAAATGGAAGCAGACGTAGCTGATATCTCTTTCTTTAAAATGCTCTGCTGTAAGATCAGCAGTAGAACAACAGCTTAAAACGTAATCCATAGTAAGTTACTCCTCCGAATGAATGTTAACATCTAGCTTATAATAACATTATTGTGGGATATCTAGCAAGAAAAGTAAGAAGGATTGACAAAAACTCTTTTGCAAAATAAAATAATTTAAGTTAAATATTTATATGCAATGAAGGTGTGGGCGATAGCCCGAGAAGATATATTCTTCTTACAGAGAATTGGAGTCATCGGCTGGAAGCTCCATAAGATCAGGATATATTGGAAATTTCGCACCGGAGCATACCTTTAAAATGAGTGTCTGACTTTTAGTCAGGAATAAGGGTGGTACCGCGATCAATTCGTCCCTTGTGTAGATTTACGCTACACAAGGGATTTTCTTTTGTGTAGAGTGTACAATTATTTTTTCAGGAGGAAGGAAATTTGGAAAACAGCGCATTACATCAGCAAATTGAAGCGATTCGTGAAGAAATCAAGGCTAATTCCGAAAAGCTTGACAGCTCCAAGCTTGTATATGAGCTTAGAAAGAGCTTTTTGGACAACAAGACCGGTAAGATCTCAGCTCTTATGAAGGAGATGAAGAATATTGCCGCAGAGGATCGTGCAGAATACGGCAAAAACGTTAATGAACTTAAGCAGTGGGCTCTTGCTCAGTTCGATGAGCTTGACAAGAAGATGAAAGAGAAAGAGCTTAAGGCAAGATATGAGAGAGAGAAGCAGGACGTAACAATGCCTGCCAAGATGCGTTATCAGGGCAATCTTCATCCTGTAACACAGATGAGAGAGACTCTCATCGACATATTTGCAGGAATGGGGTTTGAAATTTATGAGGGTACTGAGATTGAGAATGACTATTACAATTTCACAGCTCTTAATACACCCGCCGATCACCCTGCAAGAGATATGCAGGATACATTCTACTTAAGCCCTGAGTTCCTCTTAAGAACACAGACTTCATCAGGTCAGATCCATGTTATGGAGAACAAGAAGCCTCCGATCAAGATATTATCTCCCGGTAAGGTTTTCCGTTCAGATGATGATGCAACTCATTCACCTATGTTCTCACAGATGGAAGGCCTTGTAGTTGACAAGAATGTTACTCTCTGCGACCTTAAGGGTGCTTTGGAAACCTTTGCTCAGAAGATCTTCGGTGAGGGAACAACAACAAGACTTCGTCCTTCATACTTCCCATTTACAGAGCCTTCAGTTGAGGTTGACTGCAGCTGCTTCGCATGTGGCGGTAAGGGATGTAACCTCTGTAAGGGTACAGGCTGGATCGAGGTTCTCGGAGCCGGCGTAGTTAACAAGAAGGTTTTGGAGAACTGCGGAATTGATTCAGAAGAGTACAGCGGATTTGCTTTTGGTATCGGTATCGAGCGTGCAACAATGCTCAAATACGGCATCAACAACATCAAGCTTTTATATGAGTCAGATCTTGATGTTCTTAAGCAGATTGATCACTACGAATAATTTAGGAGGAAACCGAAAATGTTAGTACCTTTAAGTTGGCTTAAAGATTTTGTTGATATAGATATTGAACCAAAAGAACTTGAGAAGAAGCTTTTCGACTGTGGATTCGAGGTTGAAGAGTGCTGGGAAGTGGGAAAAGACATATCCAAGGTTGTAGTTGGACAGGTAGAGACCTGTGAACCTATTCCCGAGACCCATCTTCATGTATGTACCGTAAATGCTGGTGAGCATGGAACTTTCCAGGTATGCTGCGGAGCAGACAACGTTCAGGCAGGAGGAAAGTATCCTCTGGCTCTTGTTGGAGCTACAGTTATTGAGACCGAGAGAGACCATGTGACAGTAATCGGTGTTGCTACAATCAAGAAGGGTAAACTTCGCGGTTACGATTCAGAGGGTATGCTCTGCTCGGGCGTTGAGCTCGGTGTTAACGAGGATATGTATCCCGGAGCCGGCTACAACGGACTTCTTGTTTTCCCTGAGGACACAGAGGTTGGCGCTGATGTTAAGCCTATCCTCGGCCTTGATGACTGGATCTTTGATGTTTCAATCACAGCAAACAGACCTGACTGTCAGAGTATCTACGGTCTTGCAAGAGAAGTTGCTGCTGCACTTGATAAGCCATTAAAAGAGATTGACTTATCATACACAGAGACAGACGTTGAAAATGAGGGATTTAGTGTAACAGTAGAAGATCCCGATCTTTGCCCAAGATATATCGGACACTATGTATATGATGTAAAACTTGGCGAGAGCCCTCTTTGGATGAAGAGAAGACTTGCTATGGTAGGCAATAACGCAATCAATAATATCGTTGATATCACAAACTATATTATGAGAGAGCTTGGACAGCCTATGCATGCTTTTGACGGTAACTTCCTTGAGGGAAATAAGATCGTTGTAAGACGTGCTAAGCAGGGTGAGAAGATTGTAACTCTTGATGAGAACGAGTTTGAGCTCACAACTGACAATCTTGTGATCTGCGACGGCGTTAAACCTGTAGCTCTTGCAGGTATCATGGGAGGCCTTAACTCAGAGATCCGTGATACAACAACTACAGTTACTTTCGAAGCTGCCAAGTTCATGCGTGACAATATCCGTAAGAGCTCAAGAGCACTGGGACAGTCTTCTGACTCATCAGCTGCTTTCGCAAAGGGTGTTTACGAATATACAACTGTTATCGCCATGAAGAGAGCTCTTCATCTTATTGAACAGCTTGGCGCAGGTAAGGTATCCAAGACTCATGTTGATATCAATACCGGAAACAGCCTTGAGAAGAAAGAGATGAAGGCTTCCATAGCAAAAGTAAACGGAGTTCTTGGTATTGAAGTTCCTACAGATGAGATCAAGAGAATCCTTACAAACTTAAGCTTTGAGCCTGTTATTAACGGAGACGAGCTCACCATCAAGATTCCTGCATATCGTGAGGATATGGAAGATTATCCTGATATCGCAGAAGAGCTTATCCGTATGTATGGATATGACCACGTTAAGGCTACATTCCTTAAGGATTGTAACGTTACAGTAGGTGGCAGAAACTTAAGACAGAAGACTGAGCTCAGGATCAAGAGAGCTCTTTGCGCTCAGGGTGCATATGAATGCATGCACTACTCATTCTTCTCACCAAGCGACCTTGATCTTCTTGGATTCGAAGAGAATGCACCTGAGAGAAATGCCATCAGGATCCTTAATCCTATAAATGAAGATCTCTCAATCATGAGAACAACTCTTGCAGCTCAGATGATCCACGCTATTGCAAGAAACCAGAAGAAGGGTACTCTTGAAGGAAGACTGTTTGAGCTTGGTAACAAATTTGTTCCAAAGTCACTTCCACTTACAGAATATCCTGATGAGAAGGCCACACTTTGCATTGGCATTTTCGGTGAGGGAGAGGATATCTTCACATTAAAGGGCCTTGCTGAGAATGTTGCTGATACTCTTCACATTAGCTTTAAGTATGAGCAGGCTACAAAGACATTCCTTCACCCATACAGAACTGCCAGGATCCTTTGCGAAGGAGAAGAGGTTGGATACCTTGGACAGATTACTTACGAGATCCAGGATGAGACTGATATGAGAATTCCTGCTTATATCTGTGAGATTGATCTTTCACTCCTTGATAAGTATTATGGCAAGACTCCTGTATTTGAGCCACTTTCAAAGTTTGCTACCGTTAAGCGTGACCTTGCTCTTATCATGGATAAGACAGTTACCTGCGGAGAGGTCGAGGATGCTATCTACGGCTCATGCAAGTATGTGACAGACGTTAAGCTCTTCGATGTATATGAGGGACTTCCAATTCCTCCTACCAAGAAGAGTATGGCCTTCACAATTACCTTCACTCCTAAGGATGAAGAGCTTACAGATGAGGCTATTAACGGCTATGTTGATAAGATGCTCAGAAAGCTTTCATTCACCATGGGAATTGAAATCCGTACCTGATTTGATTGAAACTAAAACAGGTGTTAAAATAGTCATTGCTCTAGTTAGCAATGACTATTTTTAATTCGAAAGGAGTTTTTATGAATAGAATAAACGCATGGACAACTTACAATGCTACTCAGCTCAAGGCTGTTGATAAGTTTGCCGACCAGTACAAGGTATTCCTTGATAATTCCAAGACTGAGAGAGAAGCTATCGATACTATCGTTAACGAGATCGAGGCAGCAGGCTACAGAGAACTGAATACTCTCATCGGTGGAAAGACCAAACTTAAGAAAGGCGATAAGGTTTACTCCGTATGGATGAACAAGTCAATCGCCATGTTCCAGATCGGATCAGATCCAATGGAAGCAGGTATGAACATTCTTGGCGCTCACATCGATTCACCAAGACTTGATGTTAAACAGAATCCTCTTTATGAGGACAGCAGTATTGCTTACCTTGATACACACTACTATGGTGGCATCAAGAAATATCAGTATGTTGCAATGCCTCTCGCAATCCACGGCGTTATCGTTAAGACTGACGGTACAACTGTTCAGCTTAATGTCGGTGAGGATGAGGATGATCCTGTATTTTTCGTTTCAGATCTTCTTATTCACCTTGCACAGGATCAGATGGCTAAGAAGGCTTCCAATGTTATCGAGGGAGAAGCTCTTGACCTTATCGTAGGTAACAGACCATTTGTTATCGAGAAGGACGAGAAGGAAAAGGCAGCCAAGAAGAACACCAAGCTCTCAGCAGGCGAGCAGTATGCGATCGATGCAGAGAAGGCTGAAAAAGAAGAGAGCGGTAAGGTTTCAGGTGCAGTTAAGCGCGGAATCGTAGCAATCCTCAATGACCTTTACGGAATCACAGAGGATGATTTCATCTCAGCAGAGCTCGAGATCGTTCCTGCAGGAAAGGCTAGAGATGCGGGATTTGACAGATCAATGATCCTTGGCTATGGCCATGATGACAGAGTATGTGCTTATCCTTCAATGAGAGCCATCCTTGATGTAAAGAATGTAAAGAGAACATCCTGCTGTATCCTTGTTGACAAGGAGGAGATCGGATCTGTCGGCGCAACAGGTATGAGATCAAGATTCTTTGAGAACGCTGTTGCTGAGCTTATGAACCTTACAAAAGAAGGTTACAATGACCTTGCACTCAGAAGATGTCTTGCAAACTCATGCATGCTTTCATCTGATGTTAACGCAGGCTTTGACCCAAGCTACGCATCATGCTTTGAGAAAAAGAATGCTTCTTACCTCGGAGGCGGACTGGTATTTAGCAAGTTCACAGGATCCCGCGGCAAGTCAGGTTCTAACGATGCAAACGCTGAGTTCATCGCAGAGATCAGAAAGGCTTACGAGAAGGATAAGATTGTTTATCAGACAGCTGAGCTTGGTAAGGTTGATGTCGGCGGCGGCGGAACCATCGCTTACATCCTTGCTCTCTATGGCATGAACGTTATTGATGCCGGTGTTGCAGTTCTTAATATGCACGCACCATGGGAGGCTATCAGCAAGGCTGACCTTTACGAAGCATACAGAGGATATGTATCATTCCTTCAGAACATTGATTTTAGAAACGAGTAATATAGAAAATAATGAGTGAAAACAAAGAAATTGGACTGAGCACAGCGGACTACTACTTCGACCTTCCACAGGAGCTTATAGCACAGGATCCTCTTTTAAGAAGAGATGAGTGCAGGCTTCTTACAGTGGACAAAAAGACCGGAGAAGTAGAGCACCATGTGTTCAGTGAGATAATAAACTATTTAGAGCCCGGGGACTGCCTTGTACTTAATAACACCAAGGTTATCCCTGCAAGGCTCCTTGGTGTAAAGGAAGAGACAGGTGCTGCAGTGGAGATACTGCTTCTTAAGAGAAGGGGAGCAGATCTCTGGGAGTGCCTTGTTAAGCCTGGTAAGAAGCTCCGCCCGGGAGCAAGAGTTTCTTTTGGTGACGGTATCCTCACAGCTGAGATAACTGAGGTTGTGGAAGACGGTAACAGACTGGTAAAGTTCTTTTACGAAGGAATATGGGAAGAGGTCTTGGATAAACTTGGCGAGATGCCACTTCCTCCATATATCACACACAAGCTTCAGGACAAGAACATGTACCAGACTGTCTATGCCAAGTATGACGGCTCGGCAGCAGCTCCTACAGCAGGACTTCACTTTACCAATGAGCTCCTTAAGAAGATAGAAGATAAGGGCATTGACCTTGCTTTTGTAACCCTTCACGTTGGTCTTGGTACCTTCAGACCCGTTAAGGTTACCAACGTCAAAGAACACATAATGCATTCAGAGTGGTATCAGGTTACAGCTGAGGCAGCAGAGAAGATCAACAGGGCAAAAGAGTCCGGCCACAGAGTTATCTGTGTTGGCACCACCAGCTGCAGAACCATTGAGAGTGCTGCGGATGAAAACGGAAAACTTACAGAAAAGTCCGATGATACCTCAATCTTTATCTACCCCGGATATAAGTTTAAGGTTACAGACTGCCTTATCACCAATTTCCATCTTCCCGAGTCTACGCTTGTTATGCTGGTTTCAGCACTGGCAGGCAGAGAGCACGTACTTTCAGCATATGAGGAAGCAATAAAGGAGAGATACAGATTCTTTTCCTTTGGTGACGCTTGCTTTTTCTATGATAAAGAGCATTAGAGCCATAATTGTGATAAAATAAAAGAAGCTAGGTTACTATCAATTCTTCAAACCACGGGGGTGCACAATGGAAGAAAAGAGAAAACACAGAAGACGTCAGCTTACAGGTGAGATCATTCTAAAAAAACTCGGAGGTAACGACGAGGCACAGACAGCGCAGATTGAGATCCATGACTGTTCGAGAGACGGTCTGGGATTTTCGACTGATGCCCAGCTTACTATTGGCAATAACTATGAGGCTAACCTTACTCTTTGGACTAAGGAAGTTCTTCATGTGTTTGTCCAGATTGTCAGAGCTGCCAAGGTTGACGACGTTTTCCAGTACGGCGGAATATTTATCGGAATGCCTGACTCAGACAAGATGAGAATTGAGGTCTATGAGACCGTAGAAGACCAGTTAAAGGAACAGGAAAATAATTCATGAAAATAGCAGTAGTGGGAACCGGATATGTAGGAATGTCCAATTCAGTTCTTTTATCGCAGTTTAATGATGTAACTGCAGTAGATGTCATACCTGAGAAGGTCGACATGATCAACAAAAGGATTTCTCCGATCGTAGATAAGGAGATTGAGGAGTATCTCTCAACCAAGGATTTAAGACTCCATGCGACACTCAATGCTTCAGAAGCCTATGAGGATGCAGACTTTGTAATCATTTCAACTCCTACCAACTACGATGAGAAACTCAACTACTTTGATACCTCTTCGGTTTTAAGCGTAGTTGATCAGGTCAGAAAAGAGAATCCTGATGCTTACATCATAATCAAGTCTACTATACCTGTAGGATATACAGAGGAACTCGCAGAGACCTATCACACAAATCACATCATGTTCTCTCCCGAGTTTTTAAGAGAGGGACATGCACTGTATGATAACCTTTATCCATCAAGGATAATTGTGGGATACAACACACAGAGCGAGGAAGCTGATGAGAAGGCTCACATGTTTGCAGACCTTCTTAAGCAGGGAGCACTTAAAGAGAAGGTGGATGTTCTTTTTATGAACAGCACTGAGGCTGAGTCCGTTAAGCTCTTTGCCAATACTTATTTAGCGCTCCGCGTATCCTTCTTTAATGAGCTTGATACCTACGCTGAGGTCAGAGGCCTTAACACCAGGAACATCATCCAGGGTGTATGTCTTGACCCGAGAGTAGGAGACTTTTATAACAATCCATCCTTTGGATATGGCGGATATTGCCTGCCCAAGGATACCAAACAGCTCCTTGCCAACTATGAGGATGTTCCCAACAACCTCATTACAGCCATCGTTGATGCCAACAGGACAAGGAAAGACTTCATCGCCGACAGAGTCTGGGCCCTTCACCCCAAGAAGGTTGGAGTATACAGACTTACCATGAAGGCCGGTTCTGATAACTTCAGACAGTCAGCCATTCAGGGCATCATGAAGCGAATCAAGTCAAGAGGCATCGAGTGTGTGGTTTATGAGCCAACTCTTAAGGATGACGATTTCTTCAATTCAAAAGTAGAAAGAGACCTTGATAAGTTCAAGAAAGAGTGTGATTTCATCATCGCAAATCGCCTCACAGATGAGCTTAAGGATGTTGTGGACAAGGTTTATACAAGAGATCTGTTTGGAAACGAATAATAGAGAATAAGGCCTCCTTGGCAGATAACCAAGGGGGCTTTTTGGATGAATGGGACAATGGAAGAAAAGCATAAAAGAAGAGTTCATTACTCGGGTAAATACCCCAGGAAGTTTGAAGAAAAGTATAAAGAGCAGAACCCTGAGAAGTATGCCGACACTGTGGCACACGTTATCTCCAAGGGCTCAACTCCTGCAGGAATGCACATTTCCATTATGGTAAAAGAGATCCTGGAGGTTCTTAAGATTGAGCCCGGTGAGCAGGGGCTTGACTGTACTCTTGGTTATGGCGGACATACCAGGAAGATGCTTGAAGAACTTAAGGGAAGCGGTTGTGTATATGGCCTTGACGTGGATCCAATAGAGTCTAAAAAGACTGTGGAGAGACTTAGGGATGCAGGCTTTGATGAGGACATATTTAAGTTCAGGCTCATCAATTTCGCCAATATAGATAAAGTTTGCGAAGAGACCGGCAAATTTGACTTTGTTCTGGCTGACCTTGGCGTTTCTTCTATGCAGATAGATGATCCCAAGAGGGGCTTTTCATATAAGATTGATGGCCCTCTTGATCTTCGGCTTGATCCTGAGCACGGAGAGTCTGCTGCAGAGAGACTTCACAATATCACCAGAGATGAGTTTGTTGGTATGCTTATAGAAAACTCTGACGAGCCCTATGCTGAAGAGATTGCCGACAAGGTCTTTTCACTAATGAAAAAGGGCGATGCCATGGATACGACAACAGCCCTGAGAGGAGCTATAGAATCTGCCCTTTGGAAGGTCCCTAAGGAGGAGAAAAAGGACGCTGTCAAAAAGAGCTGTGCGAGAGTTTTCCAAGCCATTAGAATAGATGTAAACAGCGAATTTGAGGTGCTCTATTCATTCCTTGAAAAGCTTCCGGGTATTCTAAATCCCGGCGCAAGAGTAGCCATCCTGACATTCCACTCGGGAGAGGACAGGCTGGTCAAGAAGTCTTTTAAGGCACTTTACAAAGAAGGAATATACAGCGAGATCTCAGAGGACGTCACAAGACCTTCAGCCGAAGAGCAGAGGATAAACCCCAGGAGTAAATCCACCAAGCTCAGATGGGCTGTTAAGGCATGAGAGTATTAATATCTGTTGTGGACTTTCTCTGCGAAGCACATCATGTCTTTTACATGGATTTTTTCGCCGTTATCAAGGATTGCTGTACCGGTCAGTCTTCCGAATACCTGATGCTGGTCTGAGACTATTACCTTATAGTCAAGACATGCAGCCCTGTCCAGGACGGGAACGAAATCCATCTCAAAACGACCGTCGGAAGATGTGAACTTCCAGGGATCCATATATGAGCTTTCCGGGATATGGAAAGTGATATCATCCAGTTTATGAGCAACGCCGTCATAGAAAATGATGTTTTCTGTGGCGGCTTTTGTGTTGCCGAAACCATAACCTATATTAAAACCAAAAGCTTTTCCGTTTACATCGCAGTTACCTGAACCCCAGTTCCAGGTGTTGTCATAGGTCCAGACGCCACGGCCCCAGTCCAGAGTTCCAAAATCCGTGGCCGGGTTGAAGGTATATCTATGGCCGCCATAGCTCATATAGCCCGAGGCTCTCATGCAATTGATCTTCTGATTGTAGTAAAAACAGTGTTTTTTATCCCAGGGTGTTGCGATTACCATAGAATCCATCTTTGGCTGCTCGAGATATATATCGCACTCAAAGGCGTTTCCCTTATAGAAGTTATCGAAGTGGCAAGTGATATGCCTTTTGCCGTCAAGTGCTTCAAACTTCATCTGCAGGCGGTCATCTTTATATTCCGTAATGCCGCTTTCCGAGGACGACGGAAGAGAAAGCTTTCCCATGGGGAAAGTATTCAGGATGGTCTCGGTGTGCTCCTTGGGCTTATCTCCAAATGTAAGGAGAGACACGGACTGAAGACCAATGTATCCGTCATCGGAGATAGTGAATGCTCCGGCGAATTTATCGGAGAGGACAAGATAGTAGTCCCATTCTTTGATGCGCCACTTAGGGGCTTTTATAGCCGATCTGTCATATTTTTGCAAAAGAGATCTGGACCAGCCGGGCTCTGTAAGTTCGCCCTGAGAGTCCAAAAGCGGATGACTTGTAACGACTTCGTGATTTCTTCCCATATGACCCTCCTAAATGAAATATTCTTACTTCTATATTAACACCAAACTGGTGTAGAATGTATTTACGTGACGTATGATCAAACATTTGATCAAAGTATAAATGAAACGGAGAATTTAAATGAAAAAGATAGTGCTTAATAAATACACGGATTTTATTGTTGATAAGACAACAGAACTGTTAAATATCGACTCACCTACAGGGTACACTAAGGAAGCTGCAGCCTGGGTAAAAAAGGAATTCGAGAGCCTTGGATTTAAGACAAAGATCACAAATAAGGGAGGCATTATAGTTGACCTTACAGGCAAGGACAAAAAGAACGGACTTCTCCTTGAAGCTCATACAGATACCCTTGGCGGAATGGTTGCTACCATCAAAGATAACGGAAGGCTTCAGCTTACCAATCTTGGCGGAATGAATCCCAACAACGCAGAGACAGAAAATGTCAGAGTTGTTACCAAGTTTGACGGAATCTACGAGGGTACATTCCAGCTCAACAACGCCTCAATTCATGTAAACGGCGAGTACGATGATACCAAGAGAACCTGGGAGAACTGTGAGGTTGTTCTTGATGAAGATGTGAAGAAGAAAGAGGATACGGAGAAGCTTGGAATCTCCGTTGGCGATATCGTATGCTTCGAGCCAAATGTGAGAGTAACTAAGTCAGGATATATCAAATCAAGATTCCTGGATGATAAGCTCAGCGTAGGTATTCTTCTGGGACTTGCCAAATATATCAAGGATAAAAAGGTAACTCCTAAGAGAGCTCTTTATGCTCATATCACTGTGTTTGAAGAAGTTGGACACGGCGGAAGCGGAAGTGTTCCGGAAGGCTGCACGGAGGCAATTTCAGTGGATATGGGATGTGTAGGGGATGGACTTACATGTACCGAGAAGCAGGTATCAATCTGCGCTAAGGACAGTGGTGGCCCTTACAGCTACGACATCGTAAAAGGTCTTGTGACAGCTGCCAAAGAGAGCGGTGCCGACTATGCGGTTGACATCTACCCTCACTACGGAAGTGACGTTGAGGCAACCTTAAGATCCGGTGTTGATCTTAAGCACGGCCTTATCGGAGCAGGTGTTTATGCTTCTCACGGCTATGAGAGAAGCCACAGGGACGGTGCTGAGAACGTGCTTCGCCTTCTCATCGGATATGCTCTATGAATGACAACAAACAGTTTTACAGAAATCTAATAAGAATATCGCTGCCAATTGCCCTTCAGAGTCTGATGCTGGCGCTGGTGGCAGCTTGTGATGCCCTTATGCTTGGACGGGTTGCCCAGGCGCAGATGACGGCAGTTTCTCTTGCGACGCAGATCCAGTTTGTCCAGAATATGTTCCTCTCAGCAGCAACGGCAGCAGGAGCAATTCTGGGAGCGCAGTACTGGGGCAAGGGCGATAAGAGGACACTGGAAGATATATTTGACCTGATGCTGATGTTCTGCGGAATGGTATCAGTTCTGTTCTTTGCCTTTTGCGAGTTTTGTCCCGGGATGCTGATGTCAATATTTGCAGGAGATAAGGAACTTATTGCCATCGGTAGTTCATATCTTAGGATAGCCGGCTGGTCGTACCTTATAACCGGAGTTTCCCAGTGCTATCTTACTATCATGAAGGTCACCGAGAATGTAAAGGCCGGAGCACTTATCAGTTCTGCAGCAGTTGTAATTAACATCATATTTAATGCAATTCTCATCTTTGGACTCTTTGGCATTCCTGCAATGGAAGCCAAGGGAGCAGCGCTTGCGACCACAATAGCCAGAGTGATAGAGCTGGCTATATGTCTTTTAGTATCTACGAAGAATACCTATATAAGGCCGGCACTTGGCCGTATGTTCAGTATATCGAGTGGGCTTGTGAAGGACTTCTACAGGCAGTGTCTGCCTCTTATGGGTGGTGGCCTGTGCTGGGGAGTAGGCTTTACATCATATACGGCAATCATGGGACACATGGGAGTTGACGCAGCAGCTGCCAATTCTGTGGCTGCAGTAGTAAGAGACCTTGTGTGCTGCATGTGCAACGGTATAGGAAGCGCAGCGGGGATCATTGTAGGTAACGAGCTTGGCGCCGGTCGCCTTGAACAGGGCAAAAAATACGGAATCAGGCTCACGAAGATTTCTTTTGTTATAGGCTTTATTTCCATGGGAATAGTACTGGCCGTAACACCTCTTGTTGTTAATGGGGTTATTCTTACTGACAAAGCCCGTGGATATCTTGTCTGGATGATGGTCATCATGTCTTTTTACATGATCGGAAGATGTGTCAACACAGTTACTATCAACGGAGTTCTTGATGGCGGAGGAGATACGATATTTGACCTCTACAGTCTTATAGTGAGCATGTGGATGATAGCTATTCCTCTGGCGCTGTGCGGAGCATTTGTATTTCACTGGTCACCGCTTGCCGTTTACGCCTGCACCTGCCTTGATGAAGTGGGCAAGATTCCGTGGGTTATGATAAGACTAAGGAAATATAAATGGGTCAAAGATCTGACCAGATAAGCGATTCGTGAGGGTATGGACTATGGGTAAAAGAATCTTAAACAGCTTTGCAAGTGATTTTGAGAAGATGGGTAAAAAAGATCTCCTTAGCGCTATAGCTGAGAGCGAGGGAAGGACTCTTATGACCGAGTGTATCGGTATGTTTACACCTCAGTGCGAGGACGTATCCAATGCCGAGCTCTGTGCAGCTTTTGGTTCAGACTTTATTCTCTGCAATATCTTTGATGTCTGGAACCCTGATGTTAAGGGCCTTCCTGAGCATAAGGCAGAGGATACGGCGTGCCTGATAAAAGAGCTGACCGGACTTCCGCTTGCTATCAATCTGGAGCCGGGCAAGATCATTGAAGGCTCTGACAACCCCTGGGCTCTTACAAAAGGGCGCATAGCAAATGCGGAGAATGCTGTTCGTGCAAGAGACATGGGAGTCAACATGATCCTCATAACCGGTAACCCGGGTATCGGTGTAACCAACGAGGGAATTCTTAATGCCATCAGAGAGATAAAAGAAGCTGTCGGAGATGATATTATCATCGCCTCCGGCAAGATGCATGCTGCAGGCATCATCACAGAGGGCGCGGATGCTATCCTGACTATGGAAGACATCGACGCCTTTGCAGAGGCAGGTGCTGATATCATTCTTCTTCCTGCGCCGGGAACTGTTCCCGGAATCACTGTGGAATGGGCAAGGGAGAGAGTAAGCTATATCCACAAAAAGGGTAGACTCTCCATGACTGCCATCGGAACCAGCCAGGAGGGCACTGACGAGGAGACCATCAAGCAGATTGCTCTTATGTGTAAGCAGACAGGAACCGATATTCACCACATTGGAGACAGCGGTCATCCCGGTATTGCTGCGCCTAAGAACATCATGGCCTACAGCATCAGTATACGTGGCATACGTCATACCTATCACCGTATGGCAGCAAGCGCGAGAAGATAAGCTGTTATGAGCGGAATTATTTCTTCTGATTCTTCCTGTATTCCTTTGGCGTCATGCCGTATTTGGCTTTAAAAACGTTCTGAAAGTAACTCTGTGTAGAGAAGCATAGATACTCACTGATCTCGCTGATGGTCTTGTCAGTGTAGGTGAGAAGACTCTTTGCTTCTTCCAGTTTACGTCGCATGATGTAAGAGCTGATATTAAAGCCAAGTGCTCTTTTAAACTTTTTGGACAGGGTGGTTCTGTCCATGTTTAAATGCTTAGCAATATCTTCAACTGAAATGTTTTGATTAACGTGGTTTGCAATAAACTGGATTGCGAGATAGATGTCCTCGGGCATGCCTTTTGGTATCCTGGCTTCTGCCACGCGGCTTGTAAAGTCAATTGCAGCAGTTGCGTTTAGAGCCAGGATTGAAGCCTGATCGGACATTTTTTCAGCCTCCTGGATATAGGAATCGGAAAGCTGATAAGCTGTTTCGATATCAAGGCCGCCGGCTATTGCCCGACGGGTTATTATTGCAGTGGTCGAAATGAAAATGTTTTTTGCCTGACGCAGTGAATCGTTTGAGGTACGTCCTTCTGTAAAAGAGGGTACTTGCTGAATGAAATGCTGAAGACCGTCAAGGTCTCCTCTTTCTATGTAGCCATAGTATTGCTGCTCAAAAAAATAGGTGTCGTGGAACTGCGACTGTTCTTTGTTTTCTATGAGAGCGTGGGAATGATGTTTTCCGACGCTCTGTTTTTTTGCCTTATCGGTAAAACCAAAATACTCGAAAACATCGATTATATTTCCATTTAATTCTTTATTGATAAGAGTCATTATATTCAGAAACTGCGACATGGTAAAACGAGGAGTCCTGTCGTAAAAATCCCGAATCTGTTCTTTGTAATCAACCGGCAGAGAGTAGCTTGCTATCAGCGAGTCAATGTCTGCTTCAGACAAAGCTGTAGTGGATACAGGACCCATAACGATATCCAGATCATTTGTATCACTTTTTATAATTCCCACAAGTAAGAATTCTTTTGTAGAAAAATAATGTAAAGATTTTTTGCCCAGAACGAGACTGTTTCTGTATGTGATTATAAAATCCTCAGGAAGTTCGGAAACCGGAATTGAGCTGATGCACTTACCGTTCTCAAATAAGTGGATCGGCATAAATGTGGAGTTATAGATTATCTGCAATGTGTTTATAACGTATTTGATATTGTTTTTCATATATTTACCGCACAATCAAATTTGCAACATAGTTACAATAATATTCACATATCTACAATAATTCTATTATCTCCAATCTTATAATGTCAACATAAGAGCTATTTATGTAAAACGGAGGAAAAAATTATGTCAAAGAAACCATTAGGGTTGGACAAATATGGTGTACAGAAAGTTATGCGTACCGGTGACTATTTTGCTGATAGTTTGGGACAGTTTTCGCTGAACATTATTTCCGGACTTGTTGGTCAGCTCACATACTTTTACACAGATAAGGTGGGAATTGCTGCCGGTGCAATAGCAACAATGCTTCTTATTTGTAAGGTGATCGATGCATTTACAGATATTTTTATGGGGAACATTGTTGATCATACAGCCCCCGGAAAAGAGAAGTACAGACCATGGATACTGAGGATGGCAATACCTGCTGCTCTTGTTATCATTTCTCTCTTTACGGTTCCAAAAGGCTGGGGAGAGACAATGCAGATTGGATACCTGCTTATAACAAATGTTTTGCTCTCAGCAGTTATTTATACAGCCATATGCATACCGTATTCATCTATACTGGTTGTCAGAACCAACAGCCAGGAAGAGCGAGGAACCATGGGAATATGGAGAGCAGCTTCCGGATATGTATCGGGCATGATAATTGCAGTAGCTGTAATTCCTATCACCAATGCTCTTGGCGGTAATCAGAGTGCATGGATCAAGATGGGAGCTGTCTTCGGACTGTTTATTGCACTTGCTCTTATCATTTGTTACCTGAAGGCAAAAGAAACAGCAGTCGGCGAGGGAGTACAGGCTGAAGATATACATGATGATGAGATTCCGGTACCTTTTGGAGAAGCGCTCAAATCTCTTTTTGGAAATAAGTACTGGGTAATGATCCTGATCATGAATTTCTGCGCTAATATCTCTTATGGAATAAGTGGTGCGTCAGGAACATATTACTGCAAGTGGATATACGGTGACGATAACCTGGTTGCTATTCAGGGCGCAATTGGCATGATACCTACTATCCTTGGTTTTGTAGCTGTTGGTCCGATGTCTAAAAAACTCGGAGTTACAAAGACACTCAGAGTTTCATTCCTGATCGGAGCAATCGGCACAGCTTTAAGACTCTTTAACCCTACTCATTTTATTTATAACACCACTCTTTCATGTTTCGGCACTTTCGCAAACATTCCAAT
Organism: Butyrivibrio sp. FCS006; assembly: GCF_000424525.1. NCBI lineage: Bacteria > Bacillati > Bacillota > Clostridia > Lachnospirales > Lachnospiraceae > Butyrivibrio > Butyrivibrio sp. FCS006. The sequence continues at coordinate 124,362 of NZ_AUKB01000008.1, forward strand.
GATGTGCCTCATGGGGGTTATGTCTGCCATGGCTATTGATTATAATGAATATAAGTATGGCAGAAGAATGGTTGCTACAGCCCAGAGCGCATGCAGCTTTGGTAATAAGGTTGGATCGGGTATCGGCGCTTCAATAATTGGATGGTGCCTTGGCCTTGCAGCTTACGACGGGCTTGCAACAACTGTTTCACCTGCTGTTATTCAGGCTATATATACATTCAGCATCTATATTCCTCTTATTCTGTTCATCGTATTGTTTGCTTTTGCTATGCGATTTGATCTGGAAAAAAGACTTCCCGAAATTCAGAAAGAGATAGCTGCAAGAAAGTAAGGAGATAACTATGGAAAGAAAAGGCGAAGGCAGATTATCATTTGTACTCAGTAATGCAGCGGAGTGCACAGTTCTTCTTAAAAAGAGCGGACAGTTTCCTTTAGAAAAATCAGGTAAGATTGCAGCTTACGGCGCCGGACTTCGCTACACCATAAAGGGCGGTACAGGTTCGGGAGAGGTTAATTCAAAAGAGACTTTCACAATAGAGCAGGGACTTGAACGGGCAGGATTCATTATCGCTTCAAAGAGCTGGCTTGATGCCTATGATGAGGTAAGAAAGCAGGCAAAAAAGCAGTTCTTTAAGGAACTTAAGGCGCAGGCAAAGGCAAAGCATGAGAATGCGATCATGTATTCCATGGGTAAGACCATGAAGGAGCCTGACCACAATCTTGAGATCACAAAGGTATGCGATACAGCCGTATATGTTGTCAGCAGAAATTCCGGAGAGGGAAGCGACAGAGAGGTTTTAGAAGGCGATGTAAAGCTGTCAAAGTCTGAGATCCGTGACATCCTTCTTCTGAATAAAATGTATGACAGGTTCATACTTGTTTTAAATGTCGGAGGTGTAGTAGATCTTTCACCTGTAATGGAGGTAAAAGACATCCTCCTTTTATCCCAGCTTGGAACTGACTGCGGAGCTATACTTGCGGATATCCTTCTTGGAAAACAGAATCCTTCAGGTAAGCTCACAACAACCTGGGCGGAATTTAAAGAGTATTCGGCGGAGGGAACCTTTGGCGACTGGAATGATAATCGCTACAAAGAGGGTATTTATGTGGGCTATCGCTACTTTGATACCTTTAAAAAGACATCTCTGTTCCCGTTTGGATTTGGGCTGTCTTATACAACATTTGAGACTAAGGTATTGGGCGTAAAGGCTAAGAAGGATACCTTTACATGTGAGGTGCTTGTCAAGAATACAGGAAGCTGCGCCGGAAAAGAGGTTGTGCAGCTTTATCTCTCAGTCCCTGAGGATAAGCTTGATCAGCCATATCAGCAGCTAGTAGGCTATGCTAAGACTTCGCTTCTTGATAGCGGATCAGAATGTAAGCTTGAGATATCATTCAGGCTTTCTGATTTTGCTTCCTATGATGAGGAATCTGAAAGCTATGTTCTTGAGAAGGGCAGATATGTGATCAGGGTAGGCAACAGCTCAGTGGATACAAAAATTGCTGCAGTTGCTACTTTGGAAGAAACGGTTACAACTCTAAAGAACAGGAATTGTCTTGGAAAGCCTGACTTTACAGACATAAAGTCTGAGCATTTTAAGCCGGAATCAATTCCTGAAGGTATCACAGCCATCACACTTACTGCCGATGACTTTGAGAAAAGAGAAGTCTCTTTTGACAACGAGGCTCCTGTAGACCCAAGGATAAAGAACCTGACGGATGAAGAGCTTTCTTACATGCAGATTGGAAACTTTGATCCGAATGCAAAAGGACTCAGTATTATCGGCAATGCTGCGACACATCTTGCAGGAGCTGCGGGTGAAACAACATCACAACTTGTGAGTAAAGGAATAAAGCCTCTTATCATGGCCGATGGCCCTGCGGGGATCAGGATTTCACTTAAGTATTACGAAGATGGCGGAAATCAGTATTCTGCCGGAAATAACGGTATGATGCCTGAGAGCATGCTTGAGATGATGGGGCCGGTAACAGCTTTTATAGCTAAGCTGATCGTGGGCGGAAAGAAAGTTCCAAAGAATGCCGTTATTAAAGAGCATTCGGCAACCATGATTCCTATCGGTACAGCTATCGCTCAGAGCTTTAATACAGAACTGGCAGAGGCACTTGGAGATATTGTCGGAGAGGAGATGGAGAGGTTTGGAGTACATCTCTGGCTTGCACCTGCTCTTAACATCCACAGAAGCATCCTTTGCGGAAGAAACTTTGAATACTATTCGGAAGATCCGCTTGTATCAGGTGAAGTGGCAGCAGCCATAACCAGAGGCGTGCAAAAGCACAAGGGATGCGGTACTACAATAAAACACTACGCTGCCAATAATGCAGAGACTAATCGCTACTGCAATAACTCTCAGGTGAGCGAAAGAGCAATGAGAGAGATATACCTCAGGGGCTTTGATATCTGCGTCAGGAAATCTCAGCCCAAGGCAGTCATGACCAGCTACAACCTGCTCAATGGCACACATACTTCCGAGCACAGAGGACTTATAGAGGATGTCCTCAGAGCTGAATTCGGATTTAAGGGAATAGTGATGACAGACTGGGTAATGGAGGTTATGACAAGTAAAAAGTCTGTTTATCGCAACGCTCTTTCTAATGAAGTAGCTAAGGCCGGCGGAGAGCTGTTTATGCCGGGAACAAAGAAAGACTATGAGAGAGTTCTTACAGCACTTAAGGATGGCACACTTTCAAGAAAACAGCTTGAAATTAACGCAAGCAGACTGATAAGAACTATCGATGAATTCTATAGTGCAGAGTGAAGGTAAGCTATGAAAGCAATCAGACTAAAAACAGAGTACTTAACCAATCCTATCGGAATAGATTACACAAGACCAAGACTTAGCTGGGTCTGCGAGGGTGGCAAAGAGCAGACAGCATACAGGATCATAGCAAAAGATGATGACGGAAATGTTGTATGGGACTCAGAGAAGACAGATTCCTCAAGGATGCATCTTATTCCCTGGGGTGGAGAAGACTTAAAGAGCAGACAGAGAATAAACTGGAGCGTTGAGCTTTGGGATGAAGAAGGCAATAAGGGAGAGCCAAGCGAAGAAGCTACTTTTGAGCTTGGGCTTATTGATGAGAGCGACTGGAAGGCTACATGGATTACAGGTAATTATTTTGTAAAAAGAAAGATGAGATACCCTGTAGACTGCTTCAGAATGAGCTTTAATGTGGAATCCGGAAAAGAGGTAAAAAAGGCCAGAGCGTATATGTCTGCCTGTGGTCTGTATGAAGGTCAGTTAAATGGTAAAAAGATCGGAAACTTCTGCCTTGCACCGGGACACACAGATTACAGAAAAAGAGTTCAGTACCAGACAGTTGATATTACCTCTATGATAAGGACCGGCATCAATGATCTGTTTTTTATGCTGGCTGATGGATGGTACAGAGGAAGTGTCGGAGCCTGGGGACTAAAGAACTTCTATGGCAATGAGACAAAACTTCTTGTACAGATTGAGGTCTATTTTTCTGATGGAAGCAAAAAGAGACTCTGCTCTGATGAAAAATTTGAATGGACAAATGACGGCCCAATCAGATTTGCCGACAACAAAGACGGTGAGATTTTCGATGCCACAAGAGAAGACTTTTCGAAAGCGGTGTGGAAAAAAGCAAAGGCTGCAAAGCATAATGTGATTCCAACCGCTTCAGACAACTTTGCTCTTACTGAGCATGAAAGATTTACAAACCCAAAACTCATCATTACTCCCGGGGGCAAAAAGGTCTTTGACTTCGGACAAAATATTGCCGGATATATCGAGTTTAAAGTGAACGCAAAAGCTGACCAGAGAATCTTTATGAGATTTGGAGAAAAGCTCGATGAGAACGGAGAGTTTACCCAGGCTAATATCCAGTGTGTAAAGAAGGACTTTGTGACTCCGCTTCAGCAGATAGAGTATTTCTGTAAAGACGGAGAAAATTATTACAAGACCAGATTTGCCATTTTCGGATTCCAGTATGTCCTTGTTGAAAGTGATGTGGAGATACGTCCGGAGGATATTACAGCTATTGCTGTTTATTCCGATTTTGAGACCACATTCTCTTTTGACAGTTCAAATGAACTTCTTAATAAGTTCGTTGAGAATACTCTTTGGTCTCTTAAGAACAACTCTGCCGATCTTCCTACAGACTGCCCTACAAGAGAGCGTCATGGCTGGTCCGGAGATGCTCAGATATTTGTAAATACAGCAAGCTATATGGTGAACTATGCACCTTTTGCTGATAAGTATGAAAAAGATCTTTGTGACCTTCAGCGTAAGAACGGCGCTTTTACACAGATAGCACCTGAGGGCGGAACGGACTTTTACATGAAATCCATGGACGGTTCTGTAGGCTGGGCTGATGCGGGTGTCATGATCCCCTACAGACTGTGGAAGAAATACGGCGATATTTCTTTTATTGAAAAGTACTATGACAACATGAAAAAGTACGCATCATTTGCTATCGGACGCCTTGGTAAGCGCTCAGCTCTTATGTCTGAGAAAGTCAAGATATCAAAGGAAAACAGTAAATATCTCTACAATGTAGGACAACATTACGGCGAATGGGCAGAGCCTTCCGATGTTCACAAATCGTCTTTTAAAGACTTTTCAAAATCCAAACCTGAAGAAGCAACAGCATACACAAGTTATGTTTTAGGGCTTATGAGTGAGATTGCAAAGGCTCTTGGAAAAGAGCAGGATGCAAAGGAGTATCAGGAGTATTCTGAAGGCTGCAAGAGAGCTTATCAGGAGCTGATTGAAAACAGTGAGTTCTCTCTTGATACAAACAGACAGGCTCGCCTTGTTCGCCCGCTGTACTTTGATCTTTTGAATGAGACCCAGAAAGGGTATGCTAAGAGAAGACTAATAAAGGCCCTTGATGAATACGGCTGGAGAGTCGGAACAGGCTTTTTATCAACGCCCCTTATTCTGTATGTTCTTCAGCAGATTGATTTAAGCTTCGCATATAAGCTTCTGGAAAATGAAGAAAAACCGGGATGGCTCTATATGCCGAAGATCGGAGCAACCACTATCTGGGAAGACTGGAACGGACCCACATCTGACAATGGACTTGGCGGCGGAATAGCATCTCTTAATCACTATTCAAAGGGAGCAGTCTGCGAATGGATATTCTCTGAGATGTGCGGCGTTAAGGTGGATGGAGAAAATCATTTTGTCATTGCACCAAGGCCCGGAGGACATTTCACACGAGCATCCTTTAGCTATGACAGCATATACGGAACTGTGTCATGCGCATGGAGCCTTCAGGAAGATGGCAAGTACAAATATGACATAGTCGTTCCACCAAACACTACGGCTGATATAAAAATTGAATAGCTTTTGCATTTCACCGAATGAAAAGTGCAACTCACCGCAGTTGCGCTTTTTTTGTGCGAAAAATCATGTATTATCAGTTCAGAAGCAAGGAAACAACAAATAAAGAAAAGGGGAACGAAATGAAAAAGGCAATCGAAGTAAATAACCTCCAAAAGAAATATGGTGACTTCACAGCAGTAAATAATATATCCTTCTCAGTTAATCAGGGCGAGCTGTTTGCATTCCTTGGAGAGAACGGAGCTGGAAAGTCAACAACAATAAATATGCTGAGCACTATCCTTCCAAAGACAAGCGGAAATGCATACGTGATGGGACATGAACTTGGAAGAGATGATGACAATATAAGAAAAGAGATCGGAATCGTATTTCAGAACTCAGTACTGGACGGAAAGCTCACAGTTAAACAGAATCTCATGACCAGAGGAGCATATTACGGATACGACAAGAAAGAAATCATGAAAAGGCTTGAAGGCCTTTGGGAAGAGTTCAATCTTGGAGACATCTGGAACAGGAAATACGAAAAGCTCTCAGGTGGTCAGAAGAGACGAATAGATATTGCGAGAGCTCTTTTACACAAACCAAGCATTCTGTTCCTGGATGAGCCCACTACCGGACTGGATCCGATGTCAAGAAAGATGGTCTGGGACTACATCAATTACCTGAGAAAACATGATAACCTCACAATCTTCCTAACAACACATTACATGGAGGAGACAGCGGAAGCAGAAAACGTGGTGATCATGGACAAAGGAAACATAATTGCAGAGGGAACACCGGCAGAGCTTAAGAGCAGATACACAAGCAAAAAGCTTATCTGGTACACCGATGAGAGTGAAGAAAGCAGCAAGTTGATACAGCATGCAGGAAGCTCAAAGTTCAGATACGAAGTTGATCACTACAACATATCCATGAATGAAGGCATTACAGAATTTATCTGGAAGAACAAAGGAATTATCAAGGATTTTGAAATTATAAAAGGCACAATGGACGACGTATTCTTAACACTTACAGGAAAGGAAATGGTGAACGTAAATGGCTAAACTTAGAGGATTCTTAGGACTTACAAAAAGAAATATGCTGGTATTCTTTACAGATAAAGGAACACTGTTTTTCTCAATGCTCACACCAATGATCATACTTCTTCTTTACATTCTTTTCTTAAAGAACAGCCTTCTGTCATCCCTTAAGGATGCAGCAACAGGGCTTGAGAACCTGGTAGCAGCAAAAGACATGGAGCAGTTTGTTAACGGACTTCTTCTTACAGGTATCATCAGCTCAGCTCTTATAACCATTCCTTACAATGCACTTGAGATCATAGTCAGGGACAGAGAGGACAGAGTTGATCTGGATATGCTTTCAACACCTGTTAAGAGATTTGTGATTATTCTTTCTTACTTCTGCGCAGCAGTTATTTCAGCTTTCATGCAGGCAATGGTAGTTCTGGCAGTTGGAATCGGAATCCTTAGCATGAGCGGAGATATGTATCTGACAGCACTTGATATTGCTAAGCTCGTTGGCGCAGTTTTCCTTGGAACGGTATCATCAACATCTGTATTCATGGTAGTTATGATGTTCTTTAAGAGCATGGGTACCTGCGGTGCTTTTATGGGAATCTTATCAGCAGTATCAGGTTTTGTGATCGGAGCTTACATGCCTCTTTCACAGTTTAACAAGGGAATTCAGAATGTATGCAATCTTGTTCCTGCAACAGGAATCACAGTACTTATCAGAAACTACCTTACAGGTGGGATCCTTCGTCACATGGATGAGTGCATCGGTGGTCTTGATAACGGCGCTTTCATGAAAGCAATGCTTGATGTATTTTCTTATAACACTGTAGTAGGTGGTGAAATTTGGACATTGAATCTGACCTGGGTTTACGTGATAATTAGTACAGTCATATTTATCGGAGTTTTGAGAGTGGTATATCCTGCAGTTTTTGGCAGAAAGTAAAGGGGAAAAGTTTTGAGGGTAACATTCAATAAGATTTCGCAGGAGGAGAGCGAAGGCGCAGTAATAAATGCATACGAGCGCACATCTTCCATCGACACTGCAATAGGGCTTTTGGAAAATGGGGAACAGATAATAGTGGGCTACCGGGATGGCGAGAAAGTTCCTTGCAGATTATCCCAGATCTATTATTTTGAAAGCGTTGATGACAAGTGCTTTGCTTATACCAAGGATGCGTGCCTTGATATGAGGTGCAGACTCTATGAGATTGAGCAGAATCTTGACTTCAGGTTCTTTCGGTGCTCCAAGTCAATGATCTGCAATCTCCGTAAGATAAGAAGCGTTAAGACGGAGAGCAACGCCAGGATGCGTGCCGAACTCTTAAACGGCGAAGTGGTGGTTATCTCAAGAAGTTATGTAAAAGAGCTTAAGAAGAAATTGGGGTTATAAGTATGAATAAACTAAAGCTTATTTTTGAACAGACAATGATGGTCAGCTTCATGGTCCTGTGTTATATAAGTGTTCTGGGGCTTTTGGCCTTCAGAGGTACAGATACGGGATTTCCATGGTACATTCCGGGATCTATCGTGCTTGCGAGTTTCTTTTGCAGCCTGGTAACAGTATTTCTTTTGTCTGATGCAGGTGATGACAAAGATGAGTCACCGGTTAAATACTATATTAAGCTCATAGCGCATTTCATCTTGCTATATGCGCTTATTATGGGATTTGGATATCTCTTTTACTGGTATCGCGGAACCTTCGGATTTATCTTAACTTCCGTGATCTATGTCATTATCTATGCCGGTACCTGGGTGGGAACAAGGCTTGTTTTTTTACATGACGATAAGATTATAGGCGATGCACTTGATAAGATAAGAGACGAAGAGTAAGAAAAAAGTGGCAGCTGATATCAGTGCCACTTATTTACATCCTTTTTCTCCATGGCGATAAGGAGAACCATATCTTTTTCAAGTGGTTCGTTGGGTGAGCTGAAGCCCCATTTCTGGTCCTTTTTGCGAACAGCAATGACATTCATTCTGTGCTTTTTGCGAAGCTCCAGTTCAATCAGGTTTTTACCAACCCACTCATCTTTTACATACATCTCGACAATATACATGTTGCTGTCGATTTCAAGGAAATCCTTAAAGGACTTTGAAAGCAGGATACGAGCAGAGCGCATACCACCTTCTCCCTCGGGATCAAGAATCTTATCTACACCGATCTTCAGTAGAATAGATGACATCCTGTCAGAGGAGGTTTTTGCAACTATAAGGGGAACGCCTTTTTCTTTTGCAACTGCAACGCTCATGATGGCAGCAGCAAGGTTACCTGTAGCACAAACAACAATATCCATGTTCTTAAGGCCCAGGGCTTCCACCTCGTCTTCGTTCTCAAGGTTTGCACACACTGCGGAAGTGCATTTTCCTGCAAATTCATTGATAAGCTCTTTATCTTTATCAACGGCAAGCACATCGGCGCCCATCATATATAGATTTTCTGCAAGGCTCTTTCCGTATTTTCCAAGTCCAAGTACTGCAACTGATTTTCCCATGATTATTCCTCCTAACCTACGTAGAACATTCCTTCGGAATGACTGATCCTATTTTTGATCCCTGCCTCTCTGGCAAAGAAAAATGCCATTGAGATAGGACCGATTCTTCCAAGATACATTGAAATGATAACGATTATTCTTGAGTAGTCGCCAAGGTGCGGCGTTAAGCCTCTTGTAAGTCCCACTGTTCCGAGGGCGCTTGTGATCTCGTACAGAGCATCGGTCAGCGGAATGTCTTCGCAGGCAAGGAGCAGCAGCGTCATAAGGATTACAAATGATAAACTGACGGTTACGATGGCAGCAGCCTTTCGCATAAGCTCAGTTGAGACTTTTCTGTGGAATACGACTGTTTCTTGTTTGCCACCTATGTAAGAGAAGGCGTTCATAAGAACAAGGAAAGCTGTAACGGTCTTTACACCGCCTGCTGTTCCGACAGGTGAGCCACCTATGAACATGAGGATGTAGCCGATGGAACAGGAGATTTCTGTCAGGCTCTCCTGAGGCACGGATGCAAATCCTGCGGTTCTGAAGGTGACTGACTGGAACATACTGTTCAAAATCTTGTAAGACAGGCTCATGTTGCCTATGGTTTCGGGATTGTTGTATTCAGCAGCCAGAACAACGCCGGTTCCTGTCAGTATAAGGATTATGGTCGCCCACAGCACCAGTTTTGTGTGCTCGGGCAGATGTCTTAAGGTCACAATAGGACTGAGATGATTTTTGATTCCCTTTTTGATGCCGTCGATAACGTCAAACCATACAACGAAGCCAAGTCCACCAAGTATGATAAGCAGCATTGTGAGACTCATCAGGAAATAGGAGTCCCTGAATTCTATCATGCTGTTTGGACCGACAACATCCATACCTGCGTTACAGAAGGCTGAAACTGACTGGAATATTGCGGACCAGAGACCTTTTCCAAAACCGTATCTGGGAATGAACATGATCGCGTAAAGAACTGCAGCGATACCTTCTACGGTAAAGACTCCTTTGAATATTCGGATAAGGAAGCCTAAAAGACCATGGTTTAAATCTACATTGAGAGCATCGCCCAAAAGAACCCTGTCGCCCAGGGAAAATTTCTTTTTACTTACAAGAAGAAGCATGGAGCCTACAGATACAACTCCAAGTCCTCCAATCTGAACAAGTAAAAGAATTACGAGCTGTCCGAAGAAACTCCAATGCGCGTAAGTGTCAACAACTACAAGTCCCGTGACACAAACGGATGTTGTCGCGGTAAACAGTGCAGTCAAAACACCTGTCTCTTTTCCTGAAGCACTTGATATAGGAAGCATGAGAAGAAGTGTTCCTATGATGATCGTTATAAGAAAACTCACCGGAATGAAACGTTCCGGGGTTATTAGTATGCGTCTTAAGCTGGCGCTTCTTTTTTTCATACTTTTCTCCTGTATATACCCTATTGCTTTGTTGTACCAAATAGGCGGTACAATGTCAATTTAGATTGTGTATAATGAAGTAAGCTGTTTTTTTATGGAAAGCAGTAAATACAGGGTTTATTCAGGAGATTTTGGTATGACAAGAAGAGAAGCAGCAATGGCTAATTTCATGAAGGGATATAACTGCTCGCAGTCAATTGTTTTGGCTTTTGCAGATATGCTTGATATTGATGAGAAAAGTCTTTTAAAAATGTCGTCATCCTTCGGCGGCGGAATGGGAAGACTGAGAGAGGTTTGCGGATCTGTCAGCGGAATGTTCATGGTGGCAGGACTTTTATATGGGTACGATGGACCGGAGACAGGACAGGTGAAGGCAAATCACTACGCGAGGATACAGGAGCTGGCTCACAGATTTGAGGAGCAACACGGATCGATTGTGTGCAGAGAACTTTTGGGGCTTAATGTACGACACGACGTGCCTGTCCCGGAAGCAAGGACAGCAGAGTACTACAAGAAACGTCCATGTCCGGAAATCATAGGAGATGCTGCTGAAATCCTTGATCAGTTTATAAAAGAGAATGAAATCGGAGAGTGAATGATCACATGGAAACTGAGGAATTTAGAATAACGGGGAAGGAAGTTAAGGCAGCGCTGAAGACCTCTTTTCCCATAATGGTAACTTTCCTGGTATTGGGAAGCGGATATGGGATACTCATGGAAAAGCACGGCTTCGGACCTCTGTGGTCTGTGCTGTCGGGAATTGTCATATTCAGTGGAACCGTTCAGTTCGTAAGCGTATCAATGCTTGGCGCAGGCTCTTTTATCATGGCTGCATTAACAGCATTTATGGTATCTGCAAGACATGCCTTTTTCAGCATATCCATGATCGGAAGATACCGAAGGGAAGGAAAAAGAAAATGGTATCTCTACTACGCACTCTGCGATGAGACCTATGCGATGCTCAGCAGCGACGCATGTCCTGAAGGCGTTAACAGAAGCGGACACAGACTTCTTGTTACACTTTTTGATCAGTCATCATGGGTTATTGGTTCTTTCCTCGGCGGAGTGATGGGAACATATTTAAACTTTGATTCGACGGGAATTGATTTTTCGATGACAGCTCTTTTCACAACAGTATTTGTTCAGCAATGGATTGATGCCAAGAACCACATTCCGGCAATACTGGGACTTGGGACTACACTTCTTTGCAGGATAGTATTTGGAACAGATCTTTTCCTGATCCCGGCGATGATCATAATCATTGGAACACTGACACTGGCAAGGGGGAAGATTGAGCCGGAGGAGGTGCACAATGGTTGATTACAGACATGCATTGATAATTATCGTGATCATGGGACTTGTAACCCTGGCTACAAGGATAGTTCCTGTGCTTATATTCGGGAGAGGAGAGAAGGTTCCTGATTACATCATGTACTTGGGAAGGACAGTACCGTACACGGCCATGGGGCTTCTTATTGTGTATTGCCTTAGGGATATTTCTTTTACCTCAGCGCCACATGCACTTCCTGAGATCATAGCTATGGCTGTTGTAATTGGGTCGTATTTGTGGAAAAGAAATTCCATCTTAAGCGTAGTTGTCGGAACAGTGTTATACATGTTTTTGGTTCAGGTTGTGTTTTAGCAGGAATGCTAGTGGGTATAGTTAATTAAAGCAAACGGAGGGAATAACATGAGAGCTCTTTTTATCGGCGGAACAGGCACAATAAGCATGGGAATAGTTAAGAGACTGGCACAGGATCCTCAGTGGGAGGTATATCTTTTAAACAGGGGAAACAGGAAGAGCGAAGTTCCTGCGTCGGTTAAGCAGATAACTGCGGACATAAATGATGAAGAAGATGTAAGCCGTAAACTTGAGGGCATGACATTTGATGTTGTGAGCGACTTTATTGCATTTGATGTGGCAGCAGTGGAGCGCGATTACAGACTTTTTAATAAAAAGACAAATCAGTATATCTTTATAAGTTCAGCTTCCGCATACAATAAACCGGCGGCTTCTTATGTGATCACAGAAGGGACAACCCTTGCTAATCCATACTGGGAGTATTCGAGAAACAAGATTGCCTGTGAAGAATTTCTTTTAAAGAAATATCGAGAAGAAGGTTTTCCTGTAACCATAGTAAGGCCCAGCCATACCTATGATGAGAGACATATTCCGCTGGGAGTACATGGTAACAAGGGCTTCTATCAGGTAATAAGACGTATGCAGGAGGGAAAGCGCGTAATTATTCAGGGTGACGGATCATCTCTTTGGGCGCTTACCTTTAACAGCGACTTTGCCATCGGCTTTACAGGCCTTATGGGTAACAGGCATGCAATCGGTGAAGCATTCCAAATCACCGGAGATGAGATACTGACATGGGATCAAATATACAAGACAATTGCTGATGCTCTGGGCGTAGAGCTTAAACCCTATCATGTGTCTTCAGAGTTTTTGAGCGATGTGGGAGAGGGCTTTGGATATGATTTCAGAGGTGGACTCCTTGGCGATAAGGCAGTCTCTGTCGTCTTTGATAATTCGAAGCTGAAAAGGCTCGTACCTCAGATGACAACAAATATTCCTTTCCACAAAGGCGTTCGCATGGCTCTTGACTATGTTCTTGCACATCCTGATGAATATGAGGAAGATCCTGAATTCGACCTCTTTTGCGACAAAGTTATAGAGGCCATGGAAAGGGCTAAAAAAGAGGTTGGGAAGTGATTTGGCGCTTAAAGAACCAATGAAGCTGATGGGGGAAGAAAATGGAACTCAAGAAAATTCCGCATAGATTAACTGTTTGTAAAGTGAAAGATATATCTGACATAGATATGGATTCAGAGATCTATTTCATCGGTAAGACAGATGAAGAACTGTCGCTGGTGTGCGTTACGGAAAATACTCCGTCAGATACGATAGAACGCGATGATGGATGGAGAGGGTTTCGCATTCAGGGAACACTGGATTTTTCACTGGTTGGTATACTGGCTAAAATATCCGGGATCCTTGCAGACCATAAGATTAGCATTTTTGCTGTATCAACTTACAACACCGATTACGTTCTGGTAAAAGAAGAAAACTTTGACAGGGCGTTAAGTATATTGGAGGTTGAAGGGTATTCTATCATATGAACGATACAGAAATGCATATTACTGAGTTCGTGAACAATATTTTAACTAAACCATCGATGGTTCTGCTAATTAGTCACTCTTTTTGAACATTCTTATGATGCTTAAGTGACTATAGTGATAGGTTTCGGTTGACTTAGTCATTTTTTCATTAGTTTGAAGTTGAAAAAAGACTGATTCAAGTGACTAAAGCATGCAAAATACTCTATTCTAGTCATTTTTGCAAATTTACCAAATTTCAAGCAAGGATCCCGCTTCCCAATGGAAAGGCTTTTGTCAGAATGGATTTCCTGAAGGGGAAAAGGATAGAACGATAAATTGAACAAATACTGACGAGGTGCATTTAAATGATAATTCGGAAATATGATGAAAAAGACCTTCAGCAGATGATAGACATCTGGAATGAGGTTGTCGAAGATGGAATAGCATTTCCACAGGAAGAATTCCTTGATTCTGCCTCAGGAAAAGAGTTCTTTGAGTCACAGAGCTATACCGGTGTAGCAGAAGATGATGGCCGGATAGTTGGCTTATATATACTGCATCCGAATAATGTTGGCAGATGTGGGCATATTTGTAATGCAAGCTATGCTGTATCGTCAGATGCACGTGGCAGACATATTGGAGAGCAATTGGTTTTGAACTGCCTAAATAAGGGAAAAGAACTTGGATTTCGAGTTCTTCAATTCAATGCAGTTGTTGAGAGCAATATCCATGCAAGGCATCTGTATGAGCGCCTGGGCTTTTTGCAGCTCGGAACCATACCGGGAGGTTTTCGAATGAAGGATGGACACTACGAGAATATCTGTCCTTATTATCATGAACTTTAAATTATGAATTATCCGGTTTTAAAAGAAGGTGGAGAGATGATTGAAATAAGAGAATGTGATGATTATGAGGCGGCAAAAGAGCTGATCCTTGAATATTCAAAAATAAAAGGGGCGGAAGCTTGCTTCGTTTCACTTGATAAAGAGTTATCTGATCTGGAAGGCTTTTATAAAGATGGAGCGTTATTGTTGGGCTATGAGGCGAATGAGCCTGTTGCAACAATAGCCATAAAGAAGATAGATAATGAGTGTGCAGAGGCTAAGAGATTGTATATAAAACCCGAATATAGAGGGAATGGATTTGCAAGGCATATGCTTAATGCAATGCTTGATAAATGCAGAAAACTTCATTTCAAAGAGGTTAGATTTACTACAAAACCTGAAGTTATGAGCATAGGTTATGCTCTTTACAAGAAGATGGGTTTTGAGGAACTTGAGAACAATGAAGGAACAGTATTAATGCGTATGCTGCTGTGGTGATCCAGTAAAGCTTACTATCGCAGGAGGGGAAATGGGGTATAGGATCAGGAAAGCAATTCCGGAAGATGAACAGAGAATTCGTGAATTGTTTATAGAGATGCTAAAGACAATTTATCATACAGAAGATGTGGAGGGTTACGAATCCGGCTATTTGGACAGATACTGGACAAATGGAGAGGATGTGCTTTTTGTAGCTGAAGATAATGAGGTTGTTGCATATTTAGCTGTGGAAGTTCATCGGGAGGATGAAATGGATTATCTTTACCTTGATGATTTGTCTGTCACAGAGAAATATCGCAGTCAAGGTATCGGCAGTTCTTTGATCCACGATGCAGAGGCCTATGCACAGGAAATTGGCATACAGCACATTCTTTTTCATGTTGAAAAATCTAATACTGATGCATTTCGATTATATGAAAGGCTTGGCTATAAGATTTTTCGTGATGACGGCAACAGATATTTGATGAAGAAAGATGAGATTCATATTACGGAAGAACGCATTACTGCTGAAGAATATGTTGATTTTTTAAAGAGAACCGATTTGGGGTCACAATATCCAAAAGAGCGTTTTGAAGAACGAATCAGGAAGCTTGTTAAGAATGTTTCCATCAGTCTGATTGCGCGTAATGATGAAGGGCTTATTGTTGGGGCTTTGTTTGGACTTACAGATTTCTGCTATTGGTTGTATGTGACAGACCTTGGTGTAGACAGGAATTATGAGAGGCAAGGCATCGCCACAAGGCTCATGAAGACTGCACATGAAATTGCCGGTGGTGAAAAGGATATAGCCGTATATCTTGATTGCCAATGAGGATGCTGTAGGTTTTTATGAGAAGATCGGAATGAAAAAGGCTGATGAAGTAATGAAGTACAACCACATAGATTGGACAGAATGGACAGTATGAGCAATGTGAAGACTGGGAAGTTCGTATACAAAAATGAAGACAGCATGAAGAAGATGCATGAGTTCTACGATAAGACCCTTGCATCTCTTGATGTACCATATTCGGAAGATTATTTTGATACATCATTCGGCAAAACCCATTGCCTTCTCGTTGGTGATCCTGAAAAGCCAAGAATATGTACAATACATGGAGGAAACGGGATCACAACATTGAATCTGAAACTATTTCTTCCGTTGCTGGAGGAATACTGTATCATTGCACCGGATGTGATCGGGATGCCCGGGAAAAGTGATCCGTATAGGAACATAAGCAGCAAGAAGGATGAGTATGGGCAGTGGATCAAGGAAGTGCTGGATCATTACAAAGAAGAACGAATATCCTTTGTTGTATCTTCCTACAGTTCAGCTATGTTTCTTTCATTTGCCAAGATGTATCCGGAGAATGTCAGAAGCGCATTGCTTTTGGTTCCGTCAGGAATAGCACATGGCTCTATCCTGCCTATGATGGGCAAGATGGTCGTCCCGTTTATGAAATACTATTTTAGTCCTTCCGGGAAAACACTTGATGCAGTGATTGAGTCCATGGGAGGAAAAGGGGATCAGGTATGGAGAGAATTCTTCGATATCATGATGTCCTCATACAAGATGGAAATGAGACCACCCAGGGAATATAAGAAGAGCGAAATGATATCGTTTAAGGCTCCGCTTCTGATTATCGCGTCGGAAAAGGATATCTTTTTTCCGGCAGGCAGAGTATTCGGAAAGGCCAGAGAAATCTTTGCTGGACCGATTACTACAATAGAAATAGATAGCAAGCATTTGCCGTCAGATGAAACTATGGCAGATGTATGTAAACGGACGATAGAATTTCTTATGAACTCGTAATGAATATAAATTCCAGGATTATGTACGATGACAAAGCGCGGGGCGGAATTTAGAAATATGCCTTAACAAGGTGTTTTTGTTTTCTGAAGGCATATTTTTTCTAATATTATTGATCTTTGATTTGCATTTGTATGCCTTAAGTAGCTCGTTTTATCTATCAAAGGCATACATTGCGTATGGAAAACCTTCACTGGCACCAAAATGTATGCCCTATAGCTATATTTTTTCTTCTATAAGGCATACATTGGAATATTTTAAATTTTTGACTAAACCATCAATAATTCACTACGTTAGTCACTCTTTTTGGAGCTTCTAATGATGCTTGAGTGACTCAGGTGATGGATTTCAGCTGATTTAGTCAAATTTTCTTCAAATTGAAAGTGCAAATTGTCTGATTCAAGTGACTAAAGCATGCAAAATACTGTACTCTAGTCATTTTTTGCAAATTTGCTAAATTAACGAATAAGAGATTTAATTACGGATGATAAGTTATCTCGGAATTTTATGTGCCCAAGGAGGGCGTGAGGTACGAATATGCATAAATTGATCATGCTTCGCGGAAACTCCGGAAGCGGCAAAACAACGGTGGCTAAGGCGCTGCAGGAACTTTTTGGACGAGGCACTATGGTCCTGTCACAGGATATGATCAGAAGAGAAGTGCTCAAAGAGAGGGATGGAACAGATCCGCCTGCATTGCCACTGATAAAGCAGATGCTTGAATACGGAAGTGAACACTGCGAAGTGGTCATATTGGAAGGGATATTTATTGCAGACTGGTATCAAGAGCTGTTTGAAGCTGCAATCGAACTGTATGGTTCTGACATATATGCGTATTATTTCGATATCTCTTTTGAAGAAACCGTTAGACGGCATAATACCAGATCCAAAGCAGCTGAGTTTGGTGCGGATGAGATGCGCAAGTGGTGGAAAGAAAAGGATTATCTGGACCTTATAAAAGAAACTACCATCACTGAAGACAAGAGCAAGGATGAGATTGTAAACGAAATATATTCCAAAGTATGTAATTGATGATAAACTGCGATTGAAGGTAAATGATTGTGGGATTATTTGATTTGTCGATGTTTAGTTCATTAAAAGAAGCTGTACATTTAGCCAGGGGAAAAGACGTTACTGTGGTGGTCAGGCAGGTAGTCCATGGTGGAGATGCAAATGAAGCATATAGGCTGATACTTTCGGATGGAGGATCTCTTTTTCTGAAAGCCAACAGCATTTCAAATGCTGACTTTTTCAGAGCTGAAGCGGAAGGAATTGCTGCGATAAAGTCAACCAAGGCTGTTCGTGTACCTGATATCTATGCGGTTGGAACAGATGATGGGTATTCATTTCTTCTGATGGAGTATATAGAAAGAGCCTATTATGCGCCGGAATTTTGGGAAAACCTTGGAATCTGTCTCGCAAACATGCACATGGCAGATGCGTCCGCTTTTGTGCCTGGAGGAAAGTATGGCTTTCAAAGTGATAATTACATCGGAGCAGGAGCACAGAAGAACACTCCTAAATCCGGTTGGATAGAGTTCTTTTCTGAATGCAGGCTTCGGCCTCAGTTTGAGCTGGCAAGTAAATATTTTGATAATGACACCATAAAGCTTGCAAACAAGCTTCTTGATAATCTGGACAGATACTTGTTCGAACCTGAAAAGCCATCTCTTTTGCACGGAGACCTGTGGTCAGGTAATTTCATGACGGATGAAAAAGGTGATCCACTGCTGATTGATCCGGCGGTCTATGTAGGATGTAATGAAGCCGACATCGCCATGACTGAGCTTTTTGGCGGTTTCGACAGACGGTTCTATGAATCGTATTTTAGTGTGATCGATCAGGTGCCGGGATATAGCGACAGAAGGGACCTATACAACTTGTATCATCTTACAAACCATCTTAACCTTTTCGGAAGCACGTACCTGTCAGCTGTTGTAAGAACAATAGAAAAATATCAGTGAGGATTTGAAAATGGGGTTCATTCATTTTGGTAAGAAACAGCAATCTCTTAGTAAAAACATTCCTTTCGACTCCGACAAACAGATAGCTGTAATTAAGTGCAGTATCTGTACCGGAGAGCAAGTGGCAGGTTTTAAGAATAAAGAAGACGGTCATTTCACCGAGGTAATGCTGATCAGAGATGCTAAGGATCTGGAGAAGTTTAAGGAAACATACAAAATATCAGATATAAAAAAGGAATACTAATACTAGACAATGATTGTGATTTCATTTCTTCAACTATTTCTTTTTACAACAATAATATGGATTATTACCCGTTTGGTAGCAGCAATTAAAACAAAGTCATTTTCATTAAAACGTGAAAGTCAGCTGCTTTTAGTTTACGTCTGTATCGTTGTTATCTTCAGGTTCACATATTTCGAATTTCACACGGTGAATGGAAAGATACAACTTTTAGGGTTGGGCTTTGAAGATAATATTCATGATATGATTAATGTCATTCCATTTTACTTCCTGGTAGATCGGTATGATGGTTGGCAGATGAACATAATTGGAAATATAGCAATGTTCATTCCTGTTGGGATTGTGTGGCCTATTTGCTTCAAAAAACTCGATACGATTGAAAAAACCATATTGGCCGGAGCCGGTTTTACTCTGTTCATCGAATTGACTCAACTGTTCTGCCTGGGACGACATACAGATGTTGACGACTTGATATTAAATACGTTTGGCGTGGCGATTGGCGCGTGTATTGTATTCATGACTCGTAGAAAGACAGTTGGTTAGAACCATTCAACTTAATAACACAGATGGAGAAAGATAGAAAATTGATCAGTGATCTACAGTTATTTATACCCCGTCCGGAAGACGGATGGTTCTACATGAAAATGATGTCCGACCCGGAGACTATGGCTTATAACGCGCCCTGGTTTCCGCCTGACGGATGCATCCCGGAGCCGGAATCCGAGTGGCTT
This sequence comes from Butyrivibrio sp. FCS006, assembly GCF_000424525.1. Classification (NCBI taxonomy): domain Bacteria; kingdom Bacillati; phylum Bacillota; class Clostridia; order Lachnospirales; family Lachnospiraceae; genus Butyrivibrio; species Butyrivibrio sp. FCS006. Next base: position 143,746 of record NZ_AUKB01000008.1, read on the forward strand.
GATTTACAGAAGTTCTGGATTGGAAAAGAGCCTGAGAGATTCTATGCTTTTCTTCAAAGAAAGAGTGATGGTGCTTTTGTCGGAGACGTGAATTATCATAAGAATCCGAATCGGGATTGGTGTGATATGGGAATCGTAATCTATGCACCTGAGAGAGGGAAAGGCTATGGAAAACAGGGCCTTTGCCTGCTTCTGGATCGCGCGTTTAAGGTCGACGGAGTATCCTGTTTACACAATGATTTTGAAGAGACTCGCAGCGCAGCGTATAACATACATAAAGCTGTCGGCTTTAAGGAAATCGGTAGGGCTGACGGGATTGTTCATTTAGAGATTACCAAAGAGGACTATCTTAGCTATGAATGATTTTTTGAGAGAAAGCTTCAGCTATTCAGCGATTTATAAAGAGATCGGGAAAGTCCCAAAAATAATCACTCCCGAGAAAATCTCTTACGGCTCAGATAAAAATCAGTATTACTACTATTATGAGCCGGATAAGGTGAAGTCGGATAAGGTCATAGTCTGGATCCATGGAGGTGGCTGGAATGCCGGTACACCCGAGGATTTTGATTACATGGGGCAGCGTTTTGCTGATGAAGGCTATCGCTTCATATCGATGGGCTACAGACTTTCTACGCAAAAGAAATACCCGGCGCAGATTGAGGATGTATGTGCCGGTTACAATCATGCAATTGAGTACTTGAATCAAAAGACTATTGATACATCCAAGGTCATCATTTGCGGACCCAGTGCAGGCGCGCATCTGTCGTCGATACTGACTTTCAGCAAAGCCGATCAGGAAAAGTATAAAGTGGATATATCCGGAGTTATAGGCTATGTCGGTTGGGGTGGACCCTATTGTTTCAATGATAAATCTTCGCGTGTACTCAAAATTCTTGAAAATCAGCTGTTCCCAAAGGGGTATGACAGAAAGAAGGCTGAGCCGATAGCTCTTTTGACAAATAACCATATCCCTATGTTGCTGATACAGAGCAGGCATGACGGACTTGTGGATTTCTCGTTTGCGGAAGACTTCCGCGATAAGGCGCTGGGGCTTGGCATGCAGTGCGAACTCTATGAAGTGACTGATGAACTCAACACACATTCCTGGTATACTGCAGGAGTATTTGCCAAGAGACGGGAAGAAAATAAGAGCGTTGATAAGTTCTTTAACTGGGTGGAGGAAAGATAACTCAAAAGGCAATGAAGATAAGAAATTCGACTAACAATGACTTAACAAGAATAATGGAAATATATGCCTATGCCAGAAAGTTCATGGCTGAACACGGGAATCCAAATCAGTGGGGGCCTACAAACTGGCCTCCGGAATGGCTGATTAAGGAAGATATAGAAAAGGGCTGTAGTTACGTGTGCGAGAGCGATAAAGGCAGCGTGATAGGAACTTTCTTTTTTAACCAGGGAAAAGAGATTGAGCCAAATTACATTGATATTGAAGATGGCAACTGGACCGGCAGCAGTACATACGGAGTTGTGCACAGGATTGCATCCGATGGCTCTGAAAGAGGTGTAGGTTCTTTTTGCTTAAAATGGGCATTTGATAAATGCAAAAATCTACGGATTGATACCCACGGAGACAACAAGGTTATGCAGAATATGCTCAAGAAGAACGGATTTGTTCATCGCGGAACCATTCATGTAGATGAAGACGATAACCCAAGGATGGCATTTGAGAAAATGGATCAAAGTGCCAATTAAGGAGGAAAGATGAAATACGGAGAATCATTATTTGATATTTGCTATCTGTTGTTCGCGATAATAAGTGGCTGCATTATTCTGAAAAGATCTAAAGATGCCACAGGAAAGCTCATGGGATATGCTGCGCTGATACTGGGCTGTGGTGATGCGTTCCATCTTGTTCCAAGAGTGCAGAATTACTTTGTGAACAGTGATTTTACTGTGGCTCTTGGCGTTGGTAAACTTGTAACTTCAATTACCATGACAGTCTTTTATGTGCTGGTTTATTACCTATGGATACGTGTATATAAGATCAATGAGAATAAGAAACTGACTGTGGCAGTATGGACGCTTTCTGTAGTCAGGATAATCCTATGTCTGTTCCCGCAAAACGGGTGGCTTAAAAACGAAAGCAGCATGGCTTGGGGCATTATCAGGAATATTCCTTTTGTGATCCTGGGTGCAGTGATCTGTTATCTGTACTTCGTGAAGAAATCGGAAGACCGGATATTTGGTCTGATGTGGTTGTATATTCTGTTGTCATTCCTGTTCTACATTCCGGTAGCAGTGTTTGCAGGGCTTGTTCCAATGCTTGGAATGCTCATGCTTCCAAAGACAATCTGTTACATACTGATGATTGTTGCATTTTTGAAGAAGAATAAGACTATATCATAACGGGAAGGCTACAGCATCTTTGTAGAGCTTCTGAAGCGTCTTAACAAAATCGCCAAGGCTGTAGGACATGATGTTGAGCACATAAGCCTTAAGGGAAAGAAAATTGGGTTTTGCATCGGATGCCTTGCCTGCCAGAAAACGCAGCAGTGTGTTATAAATGATGATGCAGTGGAAATTGCTGAAAAGGTAAAGAACGCAGATACCTTGGTCTTTGCTACACCTATATATTACTATGAGATGAGCGGGCAGATGAAGACTCTTTTGGACAGGCTTAATCCTCTCTATCCGTCTGATTATAAGTTCAGGAATGTTTATATGCTCTCTGTTGCAGCTGAGGATGAAGAGTTCGTGCCTGAAAAGGCTGTCAGTGGACTTCAAGGCTGGGTGGATTGCTTTGGTAAGGCTGAGTTTACCGGTTCATTGTTCTGCGGCGGAATAGGCGATATGGGCGAAGCATCAAAGAAAACAGAAGAATTAAATGAAGCCTATGAGTTTGGTAAAGCTTTGAAATAAAGGGTATGTGCAATGAAGAAGAACATTATAATATCAGCAATTTGTGTTGCTATGATGCTGAGCATAAGTGCCTGTTCGGATGATGGAAAAGCTTCAAACGAAGATCAGAATATGAAAGCAATAACATCGCAATCGGAAAACGTTGATGTGGAAAGTTCAGAGAATAAGATGGAGGTTAGAGAAACAGCTATGACAATGACAATCGGTGATACAAAAGTAAATGTGGACTGGGAAGCTAACAGTTCTGTTGATGCGTTAAAAGAGCTTGTTTCTTCCGGACCGCTGTCGATAGACATGTCAATGTATGGCGGCTTTGAGCAGGTGGGCTCAATTGGACAGAGTCTACCAAGGGAAGATAAGCAGACCACGACTGCATCCGGAGACATTGTTCTTTATTCCGGTAATCAGCTGGTGGTATTCTATGGCTCTAACAGCTGGGCATACACAAGACTTGGACATATTTCCGATAAAACTGATGCGGAGATAGAAGCTCTTTTATCCAAAGGCGATGTTACTATCACATTAAGCATTAATTGATGCAATGGAATTAATGTTGTTCTTGGAGTATACTTGTTTGAAGAATTTGGAAGAGATAAGGAAAAACAATGGACTTCAAGAGATTAAACGCCATCAGTAATAAATCAAAAGGCATAATTTGCATTTTATTTGCCGCACTTGGCTTTTCGTTTATGACGTTTTTTGTCAGAATATCAGGAGATATACCGACGATGGAAAAGGCATTCTTCAGGAATGCTGTTGCTATCGTCGTTTCTCTTTTTATGCTTGTGAGGACAAAAGAGAAGATCAGCATAAAGAAAGGCTGTGGCGGAGATATCTTTTTCAGGTGCCTGTTTGGTACAAGCGGACTAATAGCAAATTTCTATGCGATAGACAGACTCAACATTGCAGATGCGAATATGCTCAATAAACTATCGCCCTTTTTCGCGATTCTCATTTCTATACCGATATTAAAAGAAAAACCAAAGAAGATAGACATAGCGGCAGTAATAATAGCTTTCCTCGGTGCCATGCTGATTGTAAGACCGTCGGGAAATAACATGCAGCTTGTTCCGGGACTGTTAGGATTATATGGAGGCTTCGGCGCTGGAACAGCTTACGTATTTGTCAGAAGACTTGGCAAGAAAGGCGAGAGAACACCGATCATTGTTCTCTGCTTTTCAGCTTTCTCAACTATTGTAACCATTCCTTTTATTGCAATGAATTTTGTGGTCCTAAAGCCATGGCAGCTTCTATGCCTTGTTATGGCAGGGCTTTCAGCGACCGTCGGACAGTTTGGAATAACATCAGCATATAAGTATGCTCCGGCAAAAGAGATTTCGGTGTTCGATTATACACAGGTGATTTTTGCAGCAATACTCGGAATGCTGTTTCTCGGTGAAGTTCCGACGGTTCTATCTTTCATCGGTTATGCTGTGATCATCGGAGTTGCTGTATTCAGATGGAGATACAATCTGAAGGAAAACTAAAGCAACAATTCTTAACACAAATGCTTCTTAAATGTGAATTTTGATTGGTGGACTCATACTTATTAGAGCAATAGAATTATGTTAAAATAAATTGCAAAGGTGGGATTAGTATGAGAAAACACTATTTGGACAACATTCGCTGGATCACAGTTGTTATCGTTGTGATCTATCATGTGTTTTATATGTATAACGCTGAGGGTGTTCTTGGCGGTCTTGGAAAGATCACAAATCTTTCGGTTCAGTATTACGACATATATCAGTATCTGGTTTATCCGTGGTTTATGCCGGTTCTTTTTGTAGTTTCCGGAATAAGCGCCAGATTATCTTTGGATTCACATTCGGATAAGGAGTTCATAAAGTCCAGAACTTTAAAACTTCTGGTACCATCTACGATAGGTCTTTTTGCATTTCAATTCATACAAGGGTATGTGAGCATGTCACTTGGTGGAGGATTTGACGGACTTGTGTCTGAGGGAGTTCCGAAGCCGATTATCTATTTGATCATGGTTGCCTCAGGAAGCGGAGTGCTCTGGTTTATGCATCTTCTGTGGGTTTACTGCGTGATACTTGTGCTTATCAGAAAAATTGAAAAAGGCAAGTTATTGGCAGCCGGGGCTAAGGCTCCTTTGTGGCTGATTGCACTGTTTGTTTTTCCAATCTGGGGTGCAGCGCAGATTCTTAATACTCCTATTGTTTCAGTTTACAGAATCGCATTTTATTTTGTTTTCTTTATGCTTGGTTATTTCGTGTTTTCAAATGATGAGTTGATCGAAAGACTGAAGAAGATGGCTATACCTTTGATAGTGGCAGCTGTGGTGATATGTGTGGCTTTTGCTGCTTTGTATTTTGGTGATAACTATGCAGATAAGCCGATCAACAGAGGCTTCTTATATGTGCTTGATGCGTATGTGGGATCACTGGCAATGCTGGCCGGAATGGCACGCTTTGGCGACTCTTACAGCTCTTTTACCAAATGGATGTCGGCTCATAGCTTCGGACTATACGTATTCCATTACCTTGGAATCTCTTCCGTTGCTCTGATCATTGCAAAACCGGGGCTCTTACCTGCTCCTGTATGCTACATTTTAAGCCTTGTGGCAGGATTCGTTTTCGGATATGGCCTTTATGCCATCATTTCACGGATTCCGTTTTTCAGATGGGCAGTGCTGGGAATTAAGAAGGAGAAATAAGATATGTTCAAGGATAATCTGGTTCAGTTACGAAAATTCTCACAGATGACTCAGGAAGATGTTGCAGAAAAGCTTGGCGTCACGAGGCAATCCGTTGCTAAATGGGAAGCGGGAGATAGCATTCCTGATCTTGATAAATGCAAGCAGCTTGCTGATATTTTCGGAGTGTCGCTGGACGACCTGGCCAATTACGAGCCTGATGACAATATGGGATTTGCTGTTCCACCTAAGGGCAAGCACCTCTTTGGCCTTGTAACAGTGGGAGACAAGGGACAGATAGTAATTCCGGTCAAGGCCAGAAAGCTGTTTGATATATCTGCCGGAGATCAGCTGGTTGTTCTCGGAGATGAAGGACAGGGAATTGCCTTAGTCAAAGCCGAAAGCTTTTTGTCACTAGCCGGTATGATTGCAAAATTAAAATGAGTCACTGGGGACGTTTCAGACTGACTCATTTTGAGTCAATCTGAAACGTCCCCAGTGACTCACCACTAAATAAACCGAATAATGTTCTTTTTATTCTTGACATCAGATTCATTATAAGGTTATATTGAATTAACAGAACGATATTCGGTTTATGGAGGTGGAGAAAATGGCAAATGAAAAAGTACTGTTTCAGGCAGGATACTACGAGTTTAACAAGGACGCAGGGCTGAACTTCCAGCTCAACAGATTCTATACCTACGGAGTCTTTTCCAAGGATGAGCTGATGGATATTGGAAGCAGGATAGACAGCTTCGAGAAGTGGATTTCTATTTTCATGGAAACCGGAGAAAAGGCGGAACAAGAAGGCCAACTTCTTAAGGCAGCCACATGTTATCGGGCAGCTCAGTTTTACACACTAAGCGGGGAGAAGGACTCTGAGGGTAGAAACCTTAAACATGTGCTGTACGACAAATGCATGAAACTTTATAATGAGTACTATGAGCAGATCCCTTATCTTAAGGTGGTAAGGATTCCGTACAAGAACTATGAACTGCCGGTATATTATGCAGAGTGTGAGCATTCCAAGGGGACCATCGTGATCCATGGCGGATATGACAGCATAGCACAGGACCTATTGGCTATGCTTCCGTACTTCTATGAATTGTCATATAACGTATATTTCTTTGAAGGACCTGGGCAGGGTGAAGTTCTGATGCACCATGATGTCAGAATGACACCGGAATGGGAACATTGCACCGGCGCAGTTCTTGACTATTTTGGATTGGATGATGTAACGCTAATTGGCGTTTCGCTTGGGGGATATCTTGCAACAAGAGCAGCTGCTTATGAAAAGAGAATTACCCGCCTCGTAATGTATGACCTCATATATGATTTTTACGGCGCAATTCTAAGCAAGATGGGGAACTTTGCGAAGCTCTTTGATTATCTGACAAGGCATCCAAAGAATATTTTATGGAAGTCACTGAACAAGAAGTTTGATCAGAAATACTTTACCAAATGGCTTCTCTTACAGGGCTATGCTATCTATGAGAATGTGCATACGCCTTGTGAGTATTTCAATCATATAAAGCTCTATAACACGAGAGAAATATCTAAGCTGATCACTCAGGATACACTGGTACTGGCAGGTGAAGCTGATCTCTATACCGTATTCTATCAGGATCAGCTGGATGCACTGGTTAATGCACGCAGTGTAAGGGGAAGGCTTTTTACAAAAGAGGATCAGGCAGACCACCATTGTCAGATTGGCAACATGGGGCTTTTGCTTGATACCATCGCAGGATGGATTGAGGAGAAAACAGATGGCAAGGAAAGCAGTACTTGAAGGCGGCAAACGAGATGAGATTATAATGACCGCAATGAAACTGTTTTTTGAACATGGATACGAAGCGACTTCAGTAAGGATGATAATGAATGAGGTCGGCGGCGAGATAGGAATGTTCTATCACTATTTCAAGTCAAAAGACATGTTGTTTGACATGGTCGTCGAACGATTTTTTAAGGAATATCGTGAAAAGTTTGAAACAGCTCTTTTGACATGTAACACGCGTGAGGATCTGGTGAAGATGCTGACTCCGATTTACGAGAAATCCATGGAGGATTTTGATAAGCTTAAGGGAAACATCCACTGGACGGTTCAGTCTGCGATGCATGAAGGAACACTTTTAGCACTGAAACCTGCTATAAGGTCTCTTATAGAAAAGTGGAATGTAGGAAACAAGGCCGATTCTGAAATCCTGGCAGGGCAGGTTTTATTTGGATTGTCCGCGACTATTCATTCAGAAGCATTTAATAAAATGGATCCTTCCGGCAAAGAGAAATGCATTTTGGATTTCATTGGAAGAATACTGGACTGATAAAGTTCGCAGTTCTTTTAAAGAGCTGCGGACTTTTTTGTTATGAGGGATGGCTAAACGTGTCGAGTTGTTTGACAGTTAACGAGCGTTAGAATATAATTGGTAACGATAGTTAGAAAACACGGGGTAATAAAGGGGGCTATATGGCAAGAACTAACGCTAGAGAACCTTTGATTCGGGCAGCCAGAGATCTTTTCTCTGAAAAGGGATACGACGGGACAGGTGTTGATGAGATCGCTGAGTCCATCGGTATTAAGGGACCGACCATATATAAATACTTCAAGAATAAAGAGGATCTCTTAAAAGCAGTTATTGACTGTTCGGAAGATGAGTACAAAAAAGGCATGGGAATAAACGAAAAATTGCCTGACATGATTAATTCAGGAGCTGAGCTTAAGGCATATGTTTTGAAAGCTTTGCAGTTCACGCTGAAAAATGACACGGCCAAAAAGATGCGAAGGCTCATAACCATGGAACAGTATAGAAATGCCACATTGGCGAAGCTCACAACCAGGCATCAGCTCACGTACCTTCAGAGTGTCTATGCATCCATTTTCAAAAAGATGATGGAGCGAGGACAGATGATGCAAGGGGATGCAGATATTATTGCGCTTGAATTTATATCCCCGATCACGATCATGGTACAGCTCCTGGATAGAGAGCCAAGAAAAAAGAAAGAGGCTCTTTTGACAATTGAGAAGCATATAGATGTTTTTTTGGAGAGATATGAGTTTGTTTAAGGGGAGGAAAAAATGATGAAAGAATTTGAGAATGTCATAATAGGGAAGAGCAGCATTCCTGCTCTTAGCATCACTATCATCCTGATGGTTGCGATGACCGTTGTTTTTTGCATTTATTGGCTATTAAAAAATAAGCAGAAGACGAATATCAGTTATCTTATAGCCGGAGCTCTCGGCTTTATGGTTTCGGCACGTGTCTTGGAGCTTGGAGTGCACTATTTCTGCATCATCATGGACAATCCTGTTTCAAGGTTTATCAGCGGAAGCACAGCTGCATACGTACTTTACGGAGTCACGATGGCAGGCGTCTTTGAAGAGTGCGGTAGGCATATTGTTCTCAAATATGTTATGAAAAAGAATCGCACCCGTGAAAATGCGGTTTTGTACGGCATAGGTCATGGCGGTATAGAGATATTGGGAGTCATTCTTCCTTCAATAATTACATGTCTTGTGGTTGCAGTAATGTTCACTAATGGACCTTTAGATGTAGCGCTGGCTTCACTTAATATCACAGAAGAAACCGCTGCAGCTGCGCTTCCTACAGTTAAGGCTGCTGCGGCCTTTGATTACGGCATGATGGCCATGAATGTTATCGAGAGATTACTTGCAATGCTTTTACACATTTCGCTCACTGTCATTGTATTTTACGGTGTGGTTAGTGAGGAAAAGAGATATCTTCCACTGGCAATTGTCTTGCATATGCTGATGGATACTTTTGCTGCGCTATATCAAAGGGGCGTTGTTCCGCTTTGGTCAGTTGAAGTCTGGTCTGCATTCTGGACTGTGGTAAGTGTAGTTATTGCAGTCAGACTATATAGAAAAATGGCAGAAAGGTGAATTGCCGAATGTACAGTTTTAGCACTAAAGGGATTCGCAGTAAGCGAATTCATATCGATGCAAACGGGCTTAGGATTCCTCTTTTGATATTAAAGCCCTTATCTGAGCCGGAAAATGCTCCAGGGGTTATGTGGATCCATGGCGGCGGATACATGACAGGCATGAAGGAGATGGTTTATGTCGGAAGGGCAGCAGACCTTGTGAGAAATCACGGCGCGGTTGTGATAGCTCCGGGTTATCATCTGTCGCTGTTTCATCCTTATCCGACAGCACTTAACGATTGCTATGCCACGCTCTTGTACATCAAGGACCATGCAAAAGAGCTGGGAATAAACCCGGACCAGATAATGGTTGGCGGAGAAAGCGCCGGCGGAGGACTTGCTGCTGCTATCTCAATGCTGGCAAGAGATAAGGGCGAAGTGAAAATCGCTTTTCAAATGCCACTGTATCCAATGATCGACAATTTCGATACAGAAAGCTCCAGAGATAATCACGCCAAGGTCTGGAACACCAAAAGAAACCATCAGGCCTGGGCTGTATATTTGAGAAAAGACGCTAAGAAAGAGGTGTCTCCATATGCAGCTCCTTCAAGGCAAACGGATTATTCAAACCTTCCACCTGCTTATACGTTTGTATGTACAGCAGAGCCCTTCTATTGTGAGGCACTGAAGTACATAGATGATCTTAAGGCTGCAGGCGTAGAGGCGAAGGTTGATGTATACGAAGGAATGTATCATGCATTTGATATGAGCGAACCGGAGCATCCTACAGGTAAAGAGGCAATAAAGAATTTTAATGAGATGTTTGCTTACGCCAAGGAACATTACTTTGCAAAGCAGGAGTAGATAAATGCATCATAACTTTCTTTTTGATTTGGATCAGACATTGCTGGATTTCCATGCTTCTGAACATAAAGCACTCGGAATAGTATTAAGGGCTAATGGATTGTCTTTTTCAGAAAAGATATATCAAGCGTTTAAGGATTATAACAAAGCCCTTTGGCTGGAACTGGAAAAAGGAACCATCACAAGGCCGGAGCTCTTTACTAAAAGATTTCAATACATCTTTTCGCTGTGCGAAGGAGATGCGACGAACATTGATCTTCTGAAGATTAACGATGATTTCATCAGGACCATGTCAGTAAATGGAGTCTTAATGGATGGCGCATTGGAGCTTGTCAGAAGGGTAAAAGACAATATTCCGGATGCCAGGATCTATATCGCCTCCAACGGTGCAACCATAAATGCCAAGGGCAGAATAGCTTCTACGGGGCTTGATAAGTATATAGATTATTTGTTTATCAGCGAAGATATGGGAGTAACAAAGCCGGATGCAGCATTCTTCGAAATTTGCTTGGAGAGGATTGCGGAACCAAAATCATCATGCATTATGATTGGAGATTCACTCTCGTCAGATATGCTGGGGGCGAAAAATGCTTCCATAGATTCAATCTGGTTTATGCCTTCAGGGGACATTGAGAAATCTATGATTGAATATGAAATAGATTATGTGGCTGTCTCTTTTGACGAACTATATTCGGTTCTTGAAAAGTGGTCTGCGATAGGAGAAGACGTATGAAAGTATTGTTGTTTTGTTGTAAGGGATTTGAAACCATGGAGTTTGCGCCATTTGTCGATGTGATGGGATGGGCAAGAAATGATCATGGCATGAAGGTTGAAGTGGTTACTGCAGGTTTTACTAAGACTGTTGTATCTACTTTTGGAATCCCGGTTATTGTTGATAAGACCTATGATGAGATAGATATCTCCGAATACGATGCACTTGCAATTCCCGGTGGATTCGAAGAATTCGGATTTTACGAAGATGCATATGATGAACGTTTCTTAGATCTCATTCGAGAATTTGACAGTGCTCACAAATATATAGCTTCTATCTGTGTTGGGGCGCTTCCGGTTGGAGCAAGTGGTATGCTCAAGGGAAGAAAAGCTACAACATATCATCTGGGAGATGGCAGAAGACAGAAGCAGCTTGCTGAGTTTGGGGCAGATGTGATACCTGACCAGAGCGTTGTGATTGATCAGAACATAATAACAAGTTTTTGCCCTGAAACAGCTCCGCATGTTGCAATTACATTACTGGAAATGCTTGTTGGTAAGGAAAAGGCCGGGATTGTTGCCATTGCAATGGGATTTTAAAAGGGTAAAAAGGAGAGGCAATATGATTGTTGAGATTATAGATCCAAATGAAAAACAGGCTATCGCAAGAAAAGTGCTGGAAGCTCTCACTGACTGGTTCGGGATAGAAGAGAGCAGAGAGGAATACATCTCGGGCAGTGCCGACTGGACATTTTTTGCGGCGAAGGAAGAAGAGGATTATGTAGGTTTCCTTTGCCTGAAAGAAACAGGAAAGGCTACTGTTGAACTGGCAGTTATGGGAGTTTTAAAAGACCATCACAGGAGCGGAGTTGGACGGCAGCTGGTGGAAAGGGCAAAAGAAGCTGCTAAGGCTCAGGGATATGAGTTCTTGCAGGTTAAAACTGTGAAGATGGGCGTTTATGAGGATTATGACAGGACAAATCTGTTTTACCAAAGCTGTGGCTTCAAGGAGTTCGAAGTATTCTCACTCCTTTGGGATGAGGCAAATCCTTGCCAGATCTATGTGATGTCTTTGAAATGATATCGCTGAAGATATTTCTGGATGAATATCGAAAAAGGGAATGAAAATGAACACAAAAGAAATTGATAAAAAATACAAGGCTTATTCAAAATATTATGAGAATCTATTGGTAAACGAGGGAATAAAAGATGTTGACGAGAGGATGTCATCATATGAAAAGAGACTCAAGGAGATGTATAACTCCAAAGAGTTCAAGGCTCACAATGTCTATCCTTCAACAAATGTTTCTTTTGTATACGCCGTTATAGCGATGTGTCTTGAACTAAAGAAAGCAGGTTATGCGGATGAAAGAATCGTTCCTGTAGTTGAAAAATGCATGGCAAGCAGGTGGGATGCTTTTGTTAAGATTCTCAAATTCATTGACCTTTTTCCATTCTGCTTTTCTGCTGTACGCAAGTGGAACAAATCCGATCACGCAGACAGGGTAAAAGATGGAAGCGTTACATACGATCACTTTGAGCTTGGAAAAGAAAAAGTTGAATACTATATCAGCAAATGCATGTATGTAGATATGTTCTCAAGTTACGGTATCAGGCCGCTTTGCAAGATATTCTGCAATACAGATCGGATAGCATACTCCGGATTAACGAGGCATGTGAAGTTTGTTCGCCATTCCGATCTGTCCGATGGAGATGCTTGTTTTGATGAGATAATCAAGATCCATAGGTAAAGGAGCATGAAATGAAAGCATTGATCATTAACTGCAGCCCTGTTCGGACAGGGGCAACTGCTGAAATAGTTAAATTAGTTTCAGAACAGCTATCGACCAGATACAGCGTTAAATGTATTTGCATAGATGATTATGCCTATGCATTTTGTAGAGGTTGTCGTTCATGCCACAATACAGCGAAATGTGTTATGAGTGATGCGACGGTAATCGAAAATATAATGGATGAGTATGATGCAGCGGATATTATTGTCTCCGTTTCTCCATCATACTGGGCAGATATCCCGGGACAGTATAAGGCATTCATAGACAGATGCACTCCATGGTGTGATACGCATGAACCGCATGCATCAATCAGGGAAGGGAAAAAGGGATATACGATTGCTCTCAGAACAGGCCCCGGTATGCATGAGTGCGAAAGGATAATTCAGAGTATTGAGCATTTCTATGGACATTTACATATTGAATGTTCAGGCCATCTTGGACTTACTTCGATTGAGTATAAGGAGAATGTTGAGCCGAGGAAATTTGAAATAATTGATTTTTGTAAGAACATTTAAATTTCAGAATTATGTACGATGACACGGAATTTTAGAAATATGCCTTAACAAGGTGTTTTTGTTTTCTGAAGGCATATTTTTTCTAATATTATTGATCTTTGATTTGCATTTGTATGCCTTAAGTAGCTCGTTTTATCTATCAAAGGCATACATTGCGTATGGAAAACCTTCACTGGCACCAAAATGTATGCCCTATAGCTATATTTTTTCTTCTATAAGGCATACATTGGAATATTTTCAATTTTTGACTAAACCATCAATAATTTCCTACGTTAGTCACCCTTTTTGGAGCTTCTAATGATGCTTGAGTGACTCAGGTGATGGATTTCAGCTGATTTAGTCAAATTTTCTTCAAATTGAAAGTGCAAATTGTCTGATTAAAGTGACTAAAGCATGCAAAATACTATACATTAGTCAATTTTGCAAATTTGCCAAATTATATCAATAAGAAAATCTCATTCCGATGATAAGTTATATCGGAATAAGGAAAAGTGACTATGAATATAGAAACAGAAAGAATCATTATAAGATCAATCCAACGCGGAGATGAAAAAGCGTATGCCGAGATGGCTAAGGATGGAAGCCTGGCTGAAATAGGGTTTGATGAAAACTTTTCAGATTGGGCAGAGGATTGGATAAACGAAGCAGTTGCACTTACTGAAAAGGATGATCCAAGAGCTGATTATATACCTTGCACCATAGTGCTCAAAGACACAGGGGAAGTAATCGGAAACGTTGGATGTACATACTATGAGGATACGGATAGGATAGGTATTTGTTATTTTGCCGGAATGGAATATCGAGGACATGGATATGTTAGTGAAGCAGTTCAGGCATACGTTTTCTATTTCTTTGACCATTACAACGAGAAAGAAATCATAGCCACAATTAAAGATATAAACATTCCATCATGGAAGACGGCAGAAAAATGCGGATTTGAGTTGGCGGCAACCAAGATGTACAAAGATATTGATGATGAGAAGGAAGAACTGTATAGGTTCTACAAGATAAACGGATGATAGATTAAATTGGAAGATAATTTGCTACTAGGTGTTGAGGAGATTAAAGACATGTTTTGGGACAAGATTTCACCTTTATATGACATATTTGAAAATATTTATAACGGCAAGGTATATACCGGTACCGGGGAAAAGGTTGCAGAACTTATAGATTCGTCGGATGAAGTATTGGAATGCGCATGTGGAACAGGTGCTATCAGTATATATATTGCGCAGAAGTGTAAAAAGTTGATCGCAACAGACTTTGCAACCGGGATGCTTCGGAGAGCAGCAAAGAAATGCCGAAATTACCCGAATGCTGTGTTCAAGAAAGCTGATATTACAAATATCAAATGCAAAGATGCCCGCTTTGATAAAGTGGTTGCAGGTAACGTGATCCATTTGTTGCCTGACCCGGAGAAGGCACTTCATGAATTGGAAAGGGTAGTTAAGCCGGGAGGTGAGATCATCATTCCGACTTATATCAATATGTCAAAGGAAACGGGAACAGCAACAGTTAAGTTCATTACTCTTCTCGGAGCAGATTTCAAAAGGCAGTTTGATCTGGATTCATATAAGGCATTTTTTGAAGACAAGGGATATACCGGAGTAGAGTATTATGTGGTCGACGGGCGCATGCCATGCGCTATTGCTGTAATAACCAAAGCTTAGCGTTTTATATTGGAAAATAATCAGGCATAACAGATTATTCGGAGGAACAGGAACGTGAAAATTGCGGTTATCAATGGAACCGAAAAACGCGGTGTTACATACAGAATGAAGGAAATTTTTTTAGAGCAGTTCAGAGACGATTCGGAAATCACGGAATATTATCTTCCCAAAGATGGTCCGGGTTTCTGTATGGGATGTACTGCTTGTTTCAGGAATGATCAGATTCGTTGCAAGGACTCCGAAAAGGTTCAGAAGATCGAGAAGTCAATGCTTGAAGCGGATCTGCTTGTTTTTACATCACCTGCATATGTTTTCCATACAACCGGCGCAATGAAGGCTATGCTTGATCATTTCGGTTACAGGTGGATGCCTCACCGCCCGGCAAAGGAAATGTTCGGGAAACGTGCGGTGATAATCACACAGTGCCTGGGAGAAGGTGGGAAATCCGCAGCAAAGGATATTAAAGACAGCCTTTCCTGGTGGGGCATCTCAACCATCAAAGTCGTAAGTTTTAAGCTTATGTCTGAAATTGACTGGGACAAGATCGAGGACAAGAGGAAAGCATCCTTCAAAAAGAAGCTGGACAGTATTGCACAGAAAATGCGAGCCATCGATTATAGTAGACCAGGCCACACAGGTGTTGTGGTGAAGGCAAAGTTTTATGCCGTTAGGATGCTGCAGACAAGTCTTGGTAAACAGAACCCTGAATATACAGATTTTAAGTATTGGAATGAAAATGGCTGGATTGGAAAAGCAAGACCGTGGAAATGCCATTAAACCGGAATACAATGTTGAACGGTATATATTAACAGTAGAATGCACAAAGACATAGATAGTGATATTGTCAGAAATATAGATCAGCGGATAAGTTTCATAGGAGAATATATGATTAGATTAGCAGATAACAAAGATTTAGAAGCCATAAATGAACTTAGAAGACAAGTCAATGATATTCACGTTAATGGCAGGCCGGATATATTCAAACCTGGATTTTGTAAGGAATTGGAAGATCATGCCGAACGGTATTTATCCTCTGATAATAGTGATATTTTTGTCGATGAACAAGAGGGGAAAATAGCTGGAATGGTAATGGTTGATTATATTTCAAAACCTGAATCCCCATACGGCTTCGCAAGAGACTTCTGTCATATTGCTGAAATATGCGTGGATAAAGAATACAGGCGAAGAGGTATTGCTCATTCACTTATAGAACGTGTCAAAGAAGAGACTCAAAAACGTGGACTGAGCAAAATAGAATTGGATGTATGGGCGTTTAATGACGCTGCGACGTTCTATGAAGCTGAAGGATTTAAACCATTTAGAACATTTTTGGAATATGATGTTTAGATTGTTATTTCGGAATTTATACCGGGTTAGGGAGGTAAGGATTATCAGCTGATGATACGAGAAGCAAAAAAAGAAGATTTGGAAGCACTTTTGGAACTGTATCTTTACTTACATGAAGACAGTATTCCCAAGCATGATGAACATCTTGAAAAAATATGGAATCAGATCATTGAAGATCCGAATCACCATCTGATCGTAAATGAGATTGATGGTCAGATTATATCTTCCTGTGTTTGTGTGATCATCCCGAATTTAACAAGAAATATAAGACCATATGCTTTTGTTGAAAATGTGGTAACACATGCGGATTTCAGAGGAAACGGATATGCAGGTGAATGTCTGGATTATGCAAAGAAGATTGCGGAGAAGGAAAACTGTTACAAAATGATGCTACTGACAGGATCAAAGAAGCCGGAGACTATGCATTTCTATGAGAAGGCTGGGTATAACAGCAGTGATAAGACAGCTTTCATACAGTGGATAGGGATGGATAAGTAGCCATAGGTAAAGGAGTATGAAATGAAGGTATTCATTGTATATTGTCATCCAAGTAAAAACAGTTTTACATACGAAGTGAAAGAAGCTTTTATCAAAGGACTGGAGAGTGCAGGACATTCATATGAGATTTCTGATCTGTATGCAGATGGATTCAATCCCGTGATGTCGGAAAAAGAGTATATAAGAGAAGGATTTTATAATTTGGATAGTCCTGTATCGGAGGATGTTCTTTTTGAGCAGAAAAAGATAAATGAAGCAGATGCGATAGCTTTTATTTACCCTGATTTTTGGACTTCGTCTCCTGCTATGTTAGAGGGATGGTTTCAACGGGTATGGACTTACGGATTTGCATATGGGGATAAAACATCTATGAAATGTCTGGAAAAAGCTTTATTTTTGATTACCATGGGTGGGTCATTAAAAGATAAGGTAAGAAGAGATCAGTTGGAAGCAATGAAGACAGTTATGGTGGGTGACCGGATCAGAAATAGAGCAAAAACCTGCGAAGTATATGCTTTTGATGAGATGACCAGAGGCTATGGTAATGATGCTAACCGGGATAAAAACGCTGGTAAGTATCTAAGAAAAGTATTTGAAATTGCAAAAAACTTATAAAGTTAAATTGGAAGATAAAGAGGTTAGCAGATGGCATCAAGTAAAGATTATTTGGAATTCATATTAGAGCAGCTATCCGGTCTTAATGAGATAACGCATCGTTCAATGATGGGAGAATATATCCTGTATTATCGAGGCAAGGTGTTTGGCGGTATCTATGATGATCGCTTTCTGGTAAAGCCCACAAAATCCGCCAAAGCCATGATGCCCGATGCGGATATGGAGCTTCCGTATGAAGGAGCAAAAGAGATGATCCTTGTGGACGATGTTGATGACAGGGAGTTTCTCAGAGAACTTGTAGAGGCTATATATGAAGAATTACCTGCCTCTAAGAAGAGATGACTTTTATCTTAGAAAAATAGTTGACAAAAAATATGTAACATATTACATTATTTACATAGGTAATATATTACATATTTTAATGAGGTACTTTTATGAACTACGATGAAGTGATGAATATTGAGAAGGTGAAGTTCGGTGATATGCCTCCACAGCCTTTTTTACTGGGACTTCTAAGTGCATTTGACAATAGGTATCAGGCAGCTGCTGATGCGTATTTCAAGGAGATCACCTGGAAGCAGTTCTTTGCCATAATCTGCATAAACTTATGCAAGGAGCCACCTACGCTTAATGAACTTTCAGACGTAATGGGCAGCTCGCATCAGAATGTTAAGCAGATTCTGTTAAAGCTTGAGAAAAAAGGCTTTGTTTCAGCTACACCTGATGAAAAAGACAAGAGAAAGCAGCGCATATTCGTCACTGATAAATGCAGGGCTTTTTTGGAACAGAATGACAATAACGGTCAACAGAGCCGGTATGTGATTGGCCGTATCTTTGAAGGAATCGATGAAAAGAGCCTGCAGACTACCATACAGACAATAATGAAAATGGAAAGGAATCTGAGTGAATTATGAAAACACTTATAATCTACACATCCCAGACAGGATTTACAAAGAGATATGCACAGTGGCTCGCAGACAGAACAGGCGGAGATCTGCTTGATCTTAAGGATGCTCAGAAGAAGAGCTCTGATTACTTTGAAAACTATGATTCAATCTGCTATGGTGGATGGGCTATGGCAGGAAATGTTGTTAAGGTGAAATGGTTCTTTGAAAAGGCTGGTAACTGGAAGGATAAGCGTCTTGCTATGTTCTGCGTAGGTGGTAGCCCTAATGACAATCCGGATGTTGATGTGTTTCTTCAGAATGTATTAACGGATGAGCAGAAGAAGTACGTAAAAGCATTCTATTGCCAGGGCGGCTTTAACTATGAAAAGATGAAGGCTCCTTCAAGGCTTGCAATGAAGATGTTTGTATCAACCCTTAAGAATAAGAAAGATGCTACTGAGAAGGAAAAGGGAATGGCTGAGAAGATGGCATCATCCTATGATATATCTGACATAAAGTTCATAGAGCCTATTGTGGCCTACCTTGAGGGAAAAGACAATGAGAAAGCTGTTTAAGACTCTTTTTGCGATAGTAATCATATTCGCGGTAATAATTGCATCTGCGATTGTTATAGAGTGTAAAACAGATCCGAATAAGTGAAATTCGGGTCTGTTTTTCTTTGTTGACATAATATGACAATAGATATAATATATCAAACAGATATATCTAATTGATATATGCTTCATTCAAAAGGAGATTACAGTTATGCGACAAAGAATAAGAAAAACAATCCTATTGATATCATTACTTCTTTTCCCAATTACAATGTGGTATTTCTCGCCGTACCTGATCATTAATGCAGCTATGGAACACGTTATTAACGGCAGTTTTATAGTTTTTGCAGCGATGCTTGTCTTTTCAATGTTTTTCGGAAGAGTGTGGTGTGGATACCTTTGCCCGGCAGGAGGACTACAGGAATGTGCACTTCGGATAAATGACAATCCTGCAAAGCAGGGGAAACGTGATAAAATCAAATATGTGATATGGATCATCTGGATATGCACAGTAATCGCTACATTCGTGATGGGTAAGAATGACGTGCGCATAAATCCTTTTTACATGACAGACCATGGCATATCTATTGCAAGCATATACAATTATGTGATCTACTATGGCGTCATATTATTATTGTTGATACCGGCACTTATCCACGGTAGAAGAGCAGCGTGCCATTATATCTGCTGGATGGCGCCATTTATGGTAATTGGAAGCAGTATCGGAAGGCTTCTCCATCTGCCGCAGCTTCATATTGAAGCAGACAGGGATAAATGCATTTCTTGCGGAAAGTGCAGCAGAGTATGTCCAATGGGACTTGATGTAAAAGAGCTTGTTAAAGCCGACAAAAATGCCAAATGCACTGAGTGTATCCAGTGTGGAGCATGCGTCGATGAATGTCCTAAATCAGTCCTGCAATATAAGTTTACTTGGAAGTAATCAGGAGAAAGAAATATGGCTAAGGATAGGAAAATAGACGTTGTGATCTTAGGTCTTTTATCCCATGAAGATCTGACCGGATATGATATAAAAAAGAGGCTGGACGGAGCGATAGGCTTTTTCTGGAAAGGAAGCTTTGGGAACATTTATCCTGCGCTGAGCTCAATGGAAGAAGAGGGGCTCATTTCCAAAAAGAAGAACTCTAAGACAGGTGGACGCGAGAGGATTCCTTACCATATAACTAGCAAGGGAACCAAGGCTTTGAGAACATGGCTGGAGGAAACACAGGTTTCCAATGAGCTTAAATATGAAACTCTGCTTAAGCTGTATTTTGGCGGAGCTGCGGATAGGAGCATCACGATCAGGAACATTGAGATTTTTGAGGAAGATATTAAGCGAAATCTGGCGGTGCTTAATATGTACAAAGAAAATCTGGAAAAAGTGCTTGATGAAGAAGACCATGTTTTCTACTATCTGACTGTGACATTTGGAATTGATACCTATGAGGCGTACCTTAAGTGGTGCACAAAGGCGAAAAAGCTGCTGAAAAATAAGGTGAATTAAAGGTTAATCAAAAAAGGTACGTGAAGAACGTACCTTTTTTACGTTTTATTTAAAGAAATATCATAAGCATAACGATTGCAAAGCCTACTGCGAAGGTAAGTGCACCTCTGTCATTGTCTTGTTTAAGGGCTATCTGAGGAATTTCCTCAATGGTAGTGTAAACAAGAGCTCCACCGGAAACTGACATTATATAAGGCAGAAGGCCGGGGAATAAAACAACCAGTACAACAGTGATAATACCGAGAAGCGGTATTGGCGCACCGGATACAACTCCCATAAGAAATGCCTTGCCGGTTTTTGTTCCTGCTTCTCTAAGCCAAAGAGAAACGTTGAGCGCTTCCGGGATATTCTGTAGTGCAATGGCAATAGCCAGAACAAGTGCAACCGATGATGATATCCATTCAGTCTCCATGAAGTGAGCCGCGTAAATAGTTCCAAGTGCTATTCCTTCGGGAACATGATGGATCACTTCCTTTAGCACAGCCTTTATTTTGGGGCTTAATTCACTTTCCGGACCTTCGGTTATATCGGAATAAACATGTGTGTGTGGTATGAATTTATCAAGAAGAATCTGGAAGAGCACGCCTACACAAAAGAATATGGTTACAGGAATGATTCCCTTATGTACATTGGTGTCAAAACCTTTAACTGCAGGCTCTATCATAGCCCAGACTGCAGCTGAGAGCATAATACCTGAACTGAATCCAACCAGTACAGCCCTCATCTTGTCCGAGAGCTGAGCCTTCTGAGCATAGATGATCAGCGAGCCCAGGAGTGTTCCGACAAGAGGAATCAGCATTCCAAAGATTGTCTCGGTGTCGGAGAGGGTATTAGCGCTGTCCAAATGTGTTATAAGTGCTCGGAATCCAATGAACAAAAGAATTGTTCCGCCCATGATCTCGGATCCTGCCTTGTAGCGATCCCCGAAAACGCTGCCTATCTTAACTCCTGCCATTGAAATGATACAAGTAATGACTCCGATAATGATTACTGCAATCACAACATTGATAAGTCTTCCTGAATCAATGATCTCAACCGGTACAGCTACAAAAGTGATGCCGACCGCCAAAGCATCAATACTTGTGGCTACAGCCATCATAAACATCGTCTTGACATCGAATCCCGGCGAAACTTCCTCATCCGGACCAAGCGCTTCCTTGATCATATTGCCACCAATCAGTGACAGTAGAATAAAAGCTACCCAAGGCGCAACCATGCTGATCAGCTTAACAAAATTGGAACCCACCAGATAACCTATAAGAGGCATAACTCCCTGAAATGTTCCAAACCATACGCCACACAAGAGATACTCTTTCTTTGTGACCTTGCCTGCTGCAAGACCTTTACAAATAGAAACCGCGAACGCATCCATCGCCAAACCTACTGCCAAAAGCAGTACTTCAAATAAGCCCATAATCCATCTCCTAAAATGAATAATAAAAAGACCAAGTACAGAAAACTATACTTGGTCGTTCCTTCGAAAAATGACAGCATGCATAGTTTTCCTTAAACAACTATACATGAGTCTCGCAATTTAAAACAAGCCAGGCCAAAGCCAGTATGTTGACTTGCTACGTTAAAACGCTTGCTACTCCCTCATGGGAAATATGAGAAATCTTATCATTAAAAACGGATGCTGTCAACGTATGATAAGATGTCAGCCTTTTCCACAAAATGATGATCAAATTCTGTGATAGTTTTGTTAAGATGCAGATCATAAAAATCACCTTCAGGTAATGAAGGCAGTGACTCTACTTTCCGTAGGTACAATATTCTTTCATTCCATATTACAATCTGTGCATGGAGATAAGGAAAAATGAATCAATATGTTACAGGCACAGTAATTAAACAGCTTAGGGAAAAGAATAAGATGACACAGCTTCAGCTGGCGGAAAAGCTTGGAGTTAGTGATAAGACAATATCAAAATGGGAAACTGCCAAAGGGTATCCGGATATTACACTGTTAGAACCAATAGCGGAGGCATTTAGAATTTCGGTAACAGAACTTATATCCGGAAATACCATTCATAACGAAAACATATCTGCAAATATGCTGAGATCGAAGTTTTATGTCTGCCCGGTCTGCGGAAACGTAATACACAGTATGGGAGAAGCGGCTATTCATTGCCATGGCATACAGCTTACACCGCTGGAGGCAGAACCTGCAGACGAGAACCACATGGCAGTTATTGAGCGCATTGAGGATGAGTATTATGTGCGGATTGATCACAGCATGACGA
Source organism: Butyrivibrio sp. FCS006 (assembly GCF_000424525.1). Classification (NCBI taxonomy): domain Bacteria; kingdom Bacillati; phylum Bacillota; class Clostridia; order Lachnospirales; family Lachnospiraceae; genus Butyrivibrio; species Butyrivibrio sp. FCS006. The sequence goes on from NZ_AUKB01000008.1 coordinate 166,359, forward strand.
AGGAGCATTACATTTCGTTTGTGGCGGCGGCTTCATCCGATAATATTCAAATAGTAAAGCTCTATCCGGAAGGATGCGCAGAGGCGCGGTTTAAGATCCTTGGAGTCAGACGAATTCTCTTTTACTGTAATCGTGATGGCTTATTTATGGCCGATCCTTTAAATATTAGATAAATCAATGTAAAACAGCTCCTTTTCAGTGTATGAGAGGGGGTTGTTTTTATTTAGTGATAAAACAATATTATGAGAAAGCAAAAATATGAGATAAAGCGATATGTTTTAACAACTGTTACAGTGTTGATTGTTTCGATGCTGCTTTGTGCATGCATGCAAGGAGCGGCTTTTGATGGAAGCATAACCGAAGATGAAGATCATTTTGATATGACCTTTGAAATTCTTAATACGTCTTATTCTCATGAACTGGAGATGAAAGAGGGGGAGGCTCTTGAAGTAACGGTAGATGATGAATCCGGGAATCTGTCTTTGCTGATCCAAAAGGATGATAATAAGCCAATCTATCAGGGAAATAAGATTAAGTCTGCGAAGTTTCAGGTTGGAATTGACACTGAAGGAACATATACACTTACAGTTACAGGAAGAAAGGCGAGGGGGTATGTTATGATAAGAAGAGTTGAAGGTGGAATTAATGGAGAATGAAATTATGAATTATTGTATAGAAAAGAATTACAGAAACAATGACGCGCTTAGGGCATCATTCAACAGACTTGCTGAAAAGACCTTTGGGCTTAACTTCGAGAACTGGTACCAAAACGGTTTTTGGAAGGACAACTACATTCCATATTCTGTGGTAATAGATGGAGAGGTTGTTTCAAATGTTTCAGTCAACGCCTGCAACATGAACTATAAGGGGAGAATTGTAAAGCTGATCCAACTTGGTACAATCATGACGGACAATGACCACAGGGGAAAAGGGTATGCCAGAGTCTTGATGGAAGAGGTTATTAAAGATTATGACGGAAAAGTTGATGGAATGTACCTCTTCGCCAATGATTCTGTACTTGAGTTTTATCCTAAATTTGGTTTTAAGGAAGCAAAGGAATATCAGTACACAAAAGAAGTGACAATATCCGGTGAATACAAAGCCCAAAATATTCCGCTTAATGGTAAGGTTGATTTTGACAGGGCTATTAAGATCCTTGATACAAATGAGCAGAACGCACAGTTGTATATGGTAGGGAATTCCGGACTATATATGTTCTATCTTTCACAGTTTATGACGGAAGACTTGTTCTATATTGAGGAGTGTGACAGCTATGCCATTGCTGAAATGGAGGATGATACACTTATCTTACATACCATCATCGGGAATGGGGCAGTAGATGAGGTAATCAGGGCATTTGGATCTCAGGTGAAAAAAGTTATCCTTTGCTTTACTCCGAAGAACACCGGTGGTTTTGAAAAAAGCGAGCTTCATGAGGAAGATACTACATTTTTTGTTCAGGGAAAATTTTTTGAGAATAGTTGCGACGATGAATATATGATGCAGGCTATAACGCATGCATGATTAAATGAGGAGCAATGTATGATTCAGTTTGGCATGCCGACACTTATTGAGAACAAAACTCTGGAAGATAACATAAATCTATGCAGTAGTCTTGGCCTAAATTTTATAGAACTAAACATGAACTTTCCTGAATATCAGGTTGACGAATTGGAGCAGACTGATCGCCTTATTGAACTTGCGGATAAAGCAGGAATCTACTATACCATTCATCTTGATGAAAACCTGAACATTGCAGATTTTAACCGTCTGGTTTCGGAAGCATATCTTGAAACGGTCAGGCGCTCTATCGAGGTGACAAAAGCTCTTTTACCGCTGCGTGACCTTTATGGCGACGCGAGTCAGCCCCTTACCCTTAACATGCACATGCATCATGGGATTTATATCACTTTACCTGATCGAAAAGTACAGATGTATGACCGTGATTTTGACACCTACATGAAGGGTTTTTCTGTATTCCGCGAAAAATGTGAGGAGTGGATCGGGGACAGTGACATCAGGATCGCTGTAGAAAATACAGACGGATTCAGAGAATACGAAAAGAAGGCAATCGAGTTTTTGCTTGAGAGTTCAAAGTTTGGGCTTACCTGGGATATAGGTCATTCAAAAGCAATCGGCGAAAAAGATGTTCCCTTCATAATGAGCCATCAGGATCATTTGATCCATTTCCATATCCATGATGGCTCAGAGAATCCGCACAGGAACCATCTGGCTCTTGGAGACGGAGAAATTGATCTGAATGAAAGGCTAAGCCTCGCTGGGCAGAGAAATGCAAGATGCGTTCTTGAAACTAAGACCATTGAGGCACTTAAAAAGTCAGTCATTTGGTTAAAAATGTGGTATTATTGATATATGGGTTAAAATATTACTTTAAATTGATGATTGATTTGAAGGAGCCATATGGATAATTCTGCAGCAGTGAATAATTTAGATAAAGGTGTAGGTCAGTTTGTCGCTGAAGCAAGCATTGATGTAACTGATGTGACACCCTTATTTGATGTTTCTGAATATCCTGAAGATCAGCGTGAACTTATAAATGAGTGTAATCGAAGGATAGATGAGGCCAACAACAAATATCGAATCGCGAAATTCAGAGAGGATATGTTTGCAAAAGGCCTAAAAGCCGGTATGTATTTCTGTACTTTCGACCGCGATGAGAATCTGCTGAGCTTTGAGTTCAATGATGAGACCAGACAAATGCTTGGATACGACGGACTGGAAGATCTGCCCAATGAGTTCGACAGCTGGGTTAAGACCCTTGTTCCGGCAGAAAGAGATGGCATTGTCAAGCTGTTCTGGGACTCAGTAAAAATGCATCGTGAGCTTCCAGACATTACACATGCTACCTACCGTATGCAAAAGAAAGACGGCAGTATCATATGGGTTACCGGAGCGGGAAGATTTATAAGGCGTCCTGATGACGGCTCTCTTGAAATTTATATGGGATGCTATCGCGATATCACAGCACAACAGGAGAGAGAGGAACATATAAAGATCATTGAGGCTATTGGCAAAGTCTTCAATTTCTCACTGTTTATTGATGTACGGGATATGAGCTATCGCATGATCAGCAGCAATGAATATGTTGATATGGTTTCAAAGGATTCGGATGCTCTGCAGTTCCTTAAAAACAATGTTGATTCATCAGTTGCAGAGAGCTTCCACAAAGACTTATATGATTGGCTTGATAAGGATAAAATCCTTGCAGCCGTTGAAGAACATGGATCTACTACCATGGAGTTTTACAGCGAAAGCGCAAATCGCTGGTTCAACGGAGTCTTTATGGTGGGAGACAGGAATGAGGACGGAAGTCTGGCTCACCTTGTTTATGGCTGTATGGATACAACGGATAATAAACTGCAGAGTCTTGCCCAGCAGAAGAAGATATCTGAATTTGAAGCTGAGATATATGTAGATTCTCTTTCTAAAGTCCGTAACAGAAGATTTTTGGATGAAAAGCTCATCTATGAGCCATGTCATGCAGTGGTTATGGCAGACATCGATTTATTCAAGGAAGTCAATGACACAGCAGGCCACAGAAGTGGTGATGAAGCAATCAAAAAAGTTGCCAGGATTCTGGAACAATCGGTTCGAAAAGATGATGTGGTGATCCGCTACGGCGGTGACGAGTTTATGATGGTATTCTTTGATATTTCCAAGGAGGATCTTGAGAATAAGCTGTCATATCTGAGGTCAGCAGTAAAAGAGATAAGGATTGATAATAACCCTGATGTTAAAATTACTATGAGCTTTGGCGGCGCTTACGGAACAGAGCTTGTAAATAATCTGATCGCAACTGCGGATAAAGCTCTTTATGAATCAAAAAAGAGCAGGGATACATTCACAGTAATTGAGGTTTAAAAGTAAAAAGTTCTTGAAAACAGTTTGCAGTCATATTAGCCTTTTCTTAGGACGTTTTTCCTAAGAAGAGGCTTTTTTTTCGGGAGTTTTGTATGAGTAGAGATAAAATGGTGGGGATAAAGGACATAGCAGACAGATGCGGCGTTTCTCCGACTACGGTATCAAATGTTCTAAACAACAAAAATAACGTGGGGAGGCAGACACGGGACAGGATCCTTGAAGCTGCCAGAGAACTTGGGTATGTCCCCAAAAGAGCAGAGGAGACAATCCACAAAAGAAAGAAGAATACAGTTGCTATCAACTTCAGTGACTTTGACGCACAGTTTTACTTTGATGTTCTTCACGGCATAAGTGATTATGCAGTTAAAAAAGATTTCAACCTCCTGATATGTACGAAAGAGAACTTCTCAAAATATGCTGATTCAGACAGTATCTGCGGCTGTATAATCATGGACTGGAGTACGGATGATGCGACAATCCTAAAGATTGCCGACAAAGGAATTCCAATGGTCACGCTTGACCGTCAGATGCCCCATAAGCTGATAAAAAACATGGTGACCGGAAACTATGAGAGTGAGAGAACACTTGTTGAAAAGCTTGTGGATTCGGACTTTAGGTCTTTTGCCTTTCTGGGTGGTATAGATTCGGATGACAACAGGGAGAGATACAGGGCATTTAGAGACGTATTAAAGGAAAACGATATCTCTTTTAACAGAAATCTCTTATATGAAGGGGACTGGACAGAGAAGAGCGGAGCAGCTGCTGCGAGGCTGATAATGCTGCAGCCTAAGATGCCTGAGGTGTTAGTGTGTGCCAACGACCTGATGGCCATAGGTGCCATAAGAAAGTTTCAGGAAAACGGTATAAGAGTTCCCGAAGATATCTCTGTTTGCGGATTTGATGATGTGATAATGTCCAAGTATCTGGGGCTTACAACAGTGAGCGTTCCCAACTATGAGAGGGGCTATCTTGCAATGCAGGCACTTGCGGACATAATAGACGGCACGGGGAATTTCGATAATTTCAAGATCGGTGCCAGAGTTAAATGGAGAAAGTCAATTAAGTCGGTAACATGAATAAAATCGAAAGATATTTTGAAAAGCTGAAGACTAAAGATATAATCTGCTGGGGAAATGGAAAGCATTACAGAAATATCACTTATCCTTTTTTGCAAAAGAGTGGTCTGATTGAAAATCTAAAGGGATTTGCAGATGCTTCAGATAAAGATAAACTGGCGCAGATGGATAGGAATAAAACTGTTATTCTGATTGCAGTTACCGGGTATGATGAGATTCTTGGCCAGCTGAAGGCGGATGAGAGGCTTTCCGGGTTCGAAGCTGTTCCGTCCATTTATCTGGAATCTCTTTATGAGGATATGCTTCTTTTATCGGTTAATAAGCCACCATTGAATTATCGGAAGGAAGAAAAGCCGGTTATTCCAAAGCTAATTCACGCAATCTGGTTTTCGGGCGATCCGATGCCGGAGCTCTATCTTAGATGTCTTGAGTCCTGGAAAAAATATGCACCTGACTACGAGATAAAAATCTGGAACATGGAGACCTATAAGCCTGATCGGTGCCTTTTCTTTGAGCAGGCAATAGAGCACAAAAACTGGGCATTTGCGTCGGACTATGCAAGAGCGGATCTGCTCTACAGATACGGTGGCATTTATATGGACCTTGATGTTGAGATGCTCCGTCCAATTGATGATCTGCTTTATAATGATGCCTATATGAGCTTCGAGTCATTGGATAGAATAGAATGCGGTTCAGGAATGGGCTCAAGGCCCGGGCATCCGATTATTAAGGAAATCTGTGAGAGTTATGAAAAAAGACCCTACCTTAAGGAGGATGGAACCTGGGATAATTCCACCTGCCCGGTGCGTTACACGCAGGTAATAGAAAAGCATGGCCTAAAAAAAGACGGAGGCTTTCAGTTTGTAGAGGACATCACGGTTTATCCCTTTGAGGTGCTGACCGGAAAAAGCTTCGACACAGGTATTATCTACAGCTCGGACTTAAGCTATACTGTGCATCATCACAACGGAAGCTGGATTCCGGATCCTGCACATAAGGCGATGAATGAGAGGTATAATAAGATTCAAAGGTTTCTTGAATCACTTGAATAAAGAATGAGGCAAAATGAGTACATCAGAAAAAGTTCTGTTTATACTTGAATCCAACAAAACTAAATATACATCCGGAGAAGAGATAGCCGGTCAGTGCGGCGTTTCAAGAAATGCAATCTGGAAAGCCATAAAAGACCTTCGCGAAAAAGGTTATTGCATTGAGGCAGTCAGCAATAAAGGATATAAGCTTACCGGGAACAACGATATTATTTCTGCCTGGGGGATAAAGGCTGTTCTGTCTGAAGGCACAGACATGGCAGATATATACGTCTATGACAGCCTGAAATCCACAAGCGATAAGGCAAAAGAGCTTGCGGTGAATGGAGCATCTCACGGAACAGTCATAGTTGCTGCGACCCAGACAGGTGGAAGGGGCAGGAAGGACCATACTTTCTTTTCTCCTGAAGGAGGGCTCTATATGAGTATTGTCCTAAGGCCTGACTTTTTGTTCAGTACTGACTATAAGGAAGTTACCTCTTTTGTCGGAAACTCCGTAATAAGCGCTATTAAAGAACTGACCGGGATAGAGTCATATATAGATGGGATCAATGATCTGTATGTCGATGGTAAAAAGATATGCGGAATCCTTCTTGAGTCGGGAAGTGAGTTTGACAGTGGCACTCTGCAGTGGATTGTTGCAGGGATAGGAATTAACTTTGATTCGGATATAAACAGCTTTCCTGAAGATGTGAAGAAAAGAGCATCCAGCCTTTTTGATAGTGGAAAAGCCACGATTACCAAAAACAAGCTGATAGCAAGAATAATTGAGAAAATATTGGATTTCTAAACAATGGTAATACTGATGTGCCTACGGAACAACCTTATTTCACATAGGGGTGCTCGATTGTCAACTTGAATCATGCTTCAGGTTGACAATCTTTTTATCGTGTGTTACCTTCATTTAGGTATTTAATGAAAATATTTGTTGGAGGATTTGACATCATGAGTAGTGCAAACGCAGTAAAGGCAAGAGATAATTCAAAGGTTTTGGATCTGGTATATATCGCGATCGGAGCAGCGCTTATAGCTATATGTTCCTGGATCAGTATTCCTACAGCAGTACCATTTACACTTCAGACATTCGCAGTATTCTTTGTTCTGCTGGCATTGGGCGGAGAGAGAGGAACGCTTGCAACACTTGTTTATGTACTCCTTGGAGCAGTCGGAGTTCCTGTATTTGCAGGCTTTTCCGGAGGAATAGGAGTTCTTCTCGGAAATACAGGCGGATATATTATTGGATTCTTATTTACAGGTCTTATATACATTCTTTTTACTAAGTTTTTTAAGAAGAGCATCGTTATGAAGGTAGTAGCGCTGGTTATTGGACTTGCAGTATGCTACGCATTTGGAACAGCATGGTTTATGCATGTCTATATGAAGAGCAGCGGAGAAGTAGGACTTCTTACAGTACTCGGATGGTGTGTATTCCCGTTCATCATTCCCGACCTTCTCAAGCTGGCTTTGGCTGTAGTAATTTCAAAGAGAATTGAACCTGTAATAAAATAATTTTAAGATTTTTCTTGAAAACAATTTTTAATCATATTAGCCTTTTCTTAGGACGTCCGAATCTTACCTAAGAGGAGGCTTTTTTGATGAATAAAGAAGAGTTTCATGAGTTTGTTACAGCTAGTACCGGTAATGAGAGCAATATATGCCAGATATATGCTATAAAAGATGGCGAGGTGGCTTATGACGATTGTTGGCACGGTTTTAAGACAGAAGATGCCATGAACGTCAATTCGGTCACCAAAGGCATTATGTCGCTGCTTGCGGGAATTGCACTGGATAAGGGCTGTATCAAAGACGTGGATCAGAAGGTGATGGATTTTTTTCCTGACTATACTGTTAAGCGCGGGGAGAAGACAATCTATGATGTGACGATAAGGCATCTGCTTACGATGACAGCTCCATATAAAGGAAAGTCAGAGCCCTGGAAAAAGGTATGCACATCTCAGGACTTCACGCTTGCGATTCTGGATAACCTCGGAGGCCGTGGTGGTATCACAGGAGAGTTTCGGTACGCGACTCTTGGAATCCAGATTCTGGCCGGTATTATTGAAAGAGCATCGGGAGAGAAGTGCATCGATTTCGCAAACAGAGAGCTCTTTTTCCCATTGGGACTTCCTTCCAGGATCCCTCACGGAGACAGCTCCAAGGAAGACCAGTTTGATTTCTTTATGAACAAGAATCCCAGAAGATATGAGTGGTACACAGATCCTAAGGGGTGCGTTACAGCAGGCTGGGGACTATGTATGTCGGCAAAAGACATGGCGGTGATCGGAGAGATGGTTCTTGAGAACGGCTCTTTTAACGGAAGAAGGATCATCTCCGAGGAGTATCTGAAAGATATGCTGATGCCACATCTTAAGCTCGGTGAGAGAATGGGATATATGAGCTACGGATACCTCTGGTACAAACCATTTGACGACAGAGAAGTATACGCAGCTATCGGAGATAGTGGAAACATTATCTATGTAAGTAAAGAGGATAATGTATCAGTGGGTATAACAGGTACGTTCAAGCCTCGGATTTTTGACAGGGTAGAGTTTATAGAAGAGAAGGTACTACCACTTTTGTAACAGGAGTTTATGTATGAGTTGTAAGGTCACGGTTATTGGAGCAGCCATAGTAGATATATTCGCTGGTGCAGTAGATAAAGAGATTTTCACAAAGGGATCAGTGCCTGCCCGGGACATAGGAATGTCCTGTGGCGGGGATGCTCTTAATGAGGCAGTTACATTGTCCGGACTTGGGAATGATACTGAGATAATATCCCTTTTAGGAGATGATGAAGCCGGCGGGATTGTGAAAAAATGTCTTGATGGAAACAAGGTTGATACCCGAAAAATAACTACAAGCGCAGACATTCCGACAGCGACAAATATAGTTCTTGTGGACAGTGATGGTGAGAGATACTTCATCACAAATCCTAGAAGCTCTTTAAGGAAACTCTCCAAGGAGCATATACTTCCTCATCTTGATGATGCCGGAGATATTGTAAGTTTTGCCAGCATATTTGTATCTCCAAGGCTAACTGTAAGTGATATGGAAGAGGTCTTTAGACAAATTAAAGGAACTCCCGGCCGTGTCCTCGTTGCGGACATGACAACAGCCAAGAATGGTGAGACGATAAAAGACCTTGAACCGATCCTTAAGAATATCGATTATATAATTCCAAATGAGAAGGAAGCAGCGATCTTAACCGGTGAGAGTGACCCTGTAAAAAGCGCAGGGATTTTTATTGAACACGGAGCAAACACTGTGATCATCAAATGCGGGAAAGAGGGATGTATCTACAAAAATTCTTTTGAGGAAGGACACATCCCCGCTTGCCCAGATGTAAAAGTTGTCGATACTACTGGCGCAGGAGACAGCTTTGTTGCCGGATTCATCCATGGCCTTTCAAAAGGACTTAGCCTGCAGGATTGTTGCAAGTATGGATGTGCTGTATCATCTGTTGTTGTAGAACATATGGGAACACAGGGCATAGCTGAAATTAGTTATGAAGCAAAGCGAAGGTATCAATTCTATGGCTGTTCAAACTAACGATCAAAAGGATATACATACAAATATGAATCCAATAAAGAAATATATAGCTGAACAAGATGAAACGATTCGTCCTCGTTTGGAAGACGTTTACAAAGTAATCAGTGATGCAATGCCAAATGCAGAAGAACGCATATCGTGGGGGATGCCAACTTTTTGGGAAGGAAGAAATATTATCCATTTTGCCGCTGCCAAAAAGCATATTGGATTGTATCCAGGGCCTGAAGCTATTGAGTTTTTTGCTGATCGATTGCAGGACTATAAAACAAGTAAGGGCGCTATACAATTGCCTAATAATAAAGAACTGCCGCTTGATCTTATAAAAGACTTATCAAGATGGTGCTATGAGAGAAATATGAATTCTCATAAATGACTTACAGCGCACTTTCTATGCGAGGAAGTGAAACTCCCAGTTTACGGGCATCTTCGCAGATCTCTCTTACACTGTAGCCTACAGCATACTTGCAAGGCCAACTTTAGATGTGATCACAGCTTCAAAACTGCCGCGCTTTAAAACCTCTGTTTCCATGGCGGCGTTGAGCACGTAGTGATTCCAGAGAAATGCATTTATATCCTTGTGGACAGATACCTTAAAACCTGCGGACTCAAAGAGCTCTTTTACCATCTGCTCCCTACTTGAGAGGGTATCAGAAGAAGCTCCTATCTGCACGGACCCATATAAGATTCCGTTCAGGACATTATCAGTGATTCCGCCGCCGGCACTGGGGAAGCTGATAACGAACTGATCTTTGGGGAGAATATCGATATTATCCACAGGATTTCCGCCATGGTTTCCCATAAGAAGGATTGTGGAATCACCTGCAAAGTCTTTTACGCTCTCTACAGCATTCGTCACCTGTTCAGGATTTACGCTGATGAGGATCAGATCATACTTCTCATCCGGAGATATTTCATACTTTAAATTGATATTCCATTTTGTATCTATATTCTTTTTGGTTCTGCCATCATAGTTGTGCAGCTCTATATAGTCAGCGTAAGTGTGACGGCTGCTTTTTCTTACAAAGAAATCTACCGTGTTTCCTGCATTTTGAAACGCCCAGCCATATTGACTACCGATCACGCCTCTTCCTAAAATAAGTATTTTCATAACTAAAACTCCTTTTGTGAACATTTGTTGATTTATAGACATCTGTGTGTTATCGTCATCATATAGCTGATAAATAGCACCTGCAATAGCTATTGTTCCTGTAAATGTTGGATAATCAACAGATAGAGTCAAATTGTTCAGAAAGAGGAAATATGGACAGAAGAGTTGCAAAGACAAGAAAGCTCATATTAAATGCGTTTCTAAAGCTGCTTAAGGAAAAAGGTTTCGAGAAGATCACAATTCAGGATATAGCTGATGAAGCGGATATTAACAGAGGCACAGTGTATCTGCACTTTGAGGATAAGTATCACCTGATGGACTATTGCATCGACAGTTATGTGGATGAGATGCTTACACAGTGCAGTGGAAGCGAAGAGATAAAGATAAAAAGAGACTCTCTTCAGATGATCTTTAATTATCTTGGAGAGAATAAAGAGATATATAAACTGCTTCTGGAAAACGATAAGAACGGGGCTTTCCTAAAAAAGATGGAGTCTGCTGTTGAGGAACAGGTTAAGATTGCAGTTGATCATACATCTGCTAAGAAAGGAAAAGAAGCAGATATCCTGATAAGATTTCTGGTGTCAGGTTTTCTTGGAGTAATGGACCTGTGGATAAGAAGCTATCCGGACACTTCTCCTGAGGAAGCTACAGATCTTCTTATGGATATGCTAAAGCCATATATGGAAAATCTTTTTTAATGCATGGAACTTACATCGATAGACATAAGGACGACAGGAGATGAAAAAAATGAATCTTCAGAGCCAGAAAATGAGAGAACTTGCGCCGGAGCTTGATCCGCTGCGTATTGGAACGGGATGGAAAACGGAGGATCTTTCAAAGCCTCAGATATATGTAGAGAGCAGCTTCGGAGATAGTCATCCGGGCAGTGTACATCTTAACAATCTCACTGCTGAAGTTATTAAGGGAATTGAGAGCAAAGGCGGCCATGGAGCCAGGTATTTCTGCACCGATATGTGTGACGGAGAGAGCCAGGGTACGGACGGGATCAATTACAGCCTTGCCAGCAGGGAGATGATGGCAAACATGATTGAGATCCAAGCAAATGCTACGCCCTTTGATGCAGGAGTTTTTCTGGCAAGCTGTGATAAGTCGGTTCCGGGAAATCTGATGGGTATGCTCAGAGTTGATATACCTTCGGTTTTTGTACCGGGAGGTGTAATGAAGGCCGGACCTAAGATGCTGACTCTGGAACAGCTCGGTATGTACAGTGCAAAGTTTGAGAGAGGCGAGATAGGAAGGGATGAGCTTGACTGGGCTAAATTAAATGCATGTCCCGGGTGCGGAGCATGCTCTTTTATAGGAACAGCATCAACCATGCAGATAATGGCAGAAGCGCTTGGACTTGCTCTTCCGGGAAGTGCACTTTTACCTGCGGACGGAGAAGAGATAAGAAGCTGCGCTTACAGATCAGGACAGCGAGCAGTAGAAATGGCAGGCTCTAATGATATGCGTCCATCGAATATCTTAAGCCTAAAGAGCTTTGAAAATGCTATTCTGGTCCATGCTGCTATTTCAGGATCCACAAACGCTCTGATGCATCTGCCGGCAATTGCACATGAACTTGGTATTGAGATAGACGGTGATACTTTTGACAGGCTTCACAGGGGAGCCCATTACATATTGAATATAAGACCTGCAGGCCATTGGCCGGCTGAGTGCTTCCACTATGCAGGCGGTGTTCCGAGGATCATGGAGGAAATCAAAGACCAACTTCATCTTGATGTAATGACCATTTCAGGTAAGACTCTTTTAGAAAATCTGGAAGAACTAAAGAAAAACGGCTATTATGAGAAGTGCGAACTTGGCCTTTCAGACTTTTGTAGACGTTATGGCATTACAGTTTCAAGAGAAGATATAATAAGACCATATACTGATCCCATAGGTACGGATGGAAGCATCGTGATTCTCAAAGGAAATCTCGCACCCGAAGGCGCCGTAATAAAGCATACAGCATGTCCAAGAGAGATGATGAAGGCTGTTCTTTATGCCAGACCTTTTGATTCTGAAGAGGAATGTCTTGATGCAGTGCTTCACCACAAGGTGCAGAAAAATGATGCGGTATTTATAAGATATGAAGGACCTAAAGGCAGCGGAATGCCTGAGATGTTCTATACATCTGAAGCCATCAGCTCGGATAAAGAGCTGGGAAGGTCCATAGCGCTTATAACTGACGGAAGATTCTCCGGAGCATCTACAGGCCCTGTAATTGGTCACTGTTCTCCGGAAGCAGCATCGGGTGGACCTATTGCTCTTGTCGAGGAGGGAGATCTCATAGAACTTGATGTGATGGAGCGAAAGCTAAATATCGTTGGCATCAAGGGAGAGAGAAAAACTCCTGAAGAGATAGAAGAAATCCTTAAAAAGCGCAGAGAGAGCTGGATGCCACGAAAGAGAAGATACACCAAAGGCGTATTAAAGCTCTTTGCCAATCACGCCGTAAGTCCAATGAAAGGCGCATATTTAGAGTAATGCTGAGGAGTAAAAATGAGTAGAAAAATATTGATCATAAATACAGGCGGAACATTGTCTGCCGTAATGAAGAGTAACGGCCTTATACCGGGACTTTCAATCCATGACATGCAAAAAGAGCTTCAGATGGTATCGGGAGATACTGATATTGAGATTGAGGACTTTTGCTCAGTGGACAGTGCAAATATTTTCCCGGAAGACTGGAGCTTGCTGGCAAAAAGAATAAGCCAGTGCCGTAACGACTATGATGGAATTGTAGTGATCCATGGCACGGATACACTGGCATATACCTCGTCTATGCTCTCATATATGCTGAGGAACATAAATATTCCCGTTGTAATAACGGGCTCGCAGCTTTCTATCACTAATCCTGTTGCTGATGCGATGGAAAATTGCAGATGCGCCATTCATATGGCAGCCAGCCAGATACCGGGTGTTTTTGTGGCATTTAACAGAAAAGTAATGCTCGGATGCAGGGCTTCAAAAGTAAGGTCACTTAGTTTCGATGCGTTTGAAAGTATCAATTATCCTAACATCGCTACTATAAGCTCACTTGGAATGAAGATTGATACGTCGGCAGTTCCGGAGAGAACAGGGATTTTCAAACTTACAGATACCTATTCAGACAAGGTCTGCATGATCAAAATGTTCCCCGGAATACACAGGAGCTTCATCGAATCAATTGCTGATCAGGGATATAAGGGAATATATATCGAAGCCTATGGAATCGGAGGAATGCCTTTTATCAAGCATGACTTCATAGGAGCATTGGACAAGCTTATTCAGAGCGGAATCACAGTGGTTGTCGGAACCCAGTGCCGGTACGAAGGCACCAAGATGGATGTCTATGAAACAGGTAAAAGAGCTCTTGAAATCGGTGCACTTGAAGCTCACGACATGACAACAGAAGCAGCCCTTACAAAGCTCATGTGGATACTTGGACTGACTGAGGATGTAAAAGAAATACGTGATAATTATTCTATAAATGTAGCAGGAGAAATGGCGTAACATATGAACAATAATGAAGTTTATGAGCAGGTAAAAGAAAGACTGATCAGATATGCAAAGATCGATACTCAGTCGGCGGAATATACCGGGCACTGGCCAACAACAGAGAAGCAAAAAGACCTTGCACGTGTGCTTAAGGATGAGCTTATAAGCATAGGCGTATCCGATGTTTATATGGATGAAAAAGGATGCGTTGTATATGGCAGAATTCCTTCAAATGTGCAGGATAGTCAGGTAATGCCTATAGGATTCATTGCCCATATTGATACAGCTCCCGATGCCAGCGGAACAAATGTTAAGCCCTGGGTTTTGGAAAACTACGATGGCGGAGACATAGTTCTTAATAAAGAGAAGAACATCGTAATGAAGGCTTCAGACTATTCAAACCTTAGTATGTACATAGGACAGGACCTTATACTGACGGACGGAACAACACTGCTTGGAGGGGATGACAAGGCTTCGATTGCAGCCATCATGTCTTTTGCCCAGTATCTGGTTGACCACGGCGATGTAAAGCATGGAGACATTTGCATTGCCTTTACTCCCGATGAGGAAGTGGGAGGACTTGCAAGGGACCTGGATTTTGAGAGGTTTGGAGCAAAGGTGGCCTACACTTTGGACGGCGACCACCTCGGCTGGTATGAGGATGAGACCTTCAATGCATCGGAAGCGGTGTTTGACTTTACGGGCAGAAGCGTACATACAGGCACAGCCAAAGGCATCATGATAAATGCAGTGGATATGGCAGCTGAGTTAATGGCTATGTTGCCAAAGAAAGAAAAGCCCCAGTATACCGAAGGAGTGGAAGGCTTTTATCATCTGATCTCCTGCGAGAGCGACTGTGAGCATGCAAGGATAAGGCTGCTCATTCGTGACTTTGACCACGACAACTTCAAAAGGCGCGAAGACTTCCTTAAGGAGTGTGCAGATAAGCTGAGAGCAGACTATGGTGATGAGCGTGTGAAGCTTACGATCATCCATCAGTACAGCAACATGAAGGAAGTTCTGAAAGATGTTCCGTTCATGATAGACATCTTAAAGGATGCGATAAAGAAAGCAGGTATAGAGCCTGTCTGCGAACCCTTCAGGGGAGGAACCGACGGAGCAGCCCTCTCATTCAGAGGCCTTCCGTGCCCGAATCTCTCAGCAGGTTATGAAAACGCCCACGGAAGATTTGAGTATGTACCAATACAGTCTATGGTAAAAAATGTAGAGATATTGCTGAATATCTGTGAAAGCGCTATTGCATATGCCGACAATGCGTGATATATTCTATAACTGAAGGTCGCAAAGACCTGCAAACACAACAAAATACCGGACAAGGGGAGCTGATAATGGCTGAGAGGTGCATGAGCACGACCCTAAACCTGATTTGGATAATGCCAACGTAGGAATCGTCAATTAGTATGCGTAATTAGCGTCATCTGTATCAGATGGCGCTTTTTTATGTCCATCTGACAGAATGTGCTAAAACTCTCTCAGTCATGATCAAACGTAATTGATATGACTTATGATCTTTGGGATATTCACCCACAAATACACATCTTAACCAACTACATTACTGCTTGTGACGTGGTAAATGCATGTCTTTCCGTAGGAGCTACGGCAATAGGAGGAGATGCCCTGTGCGAGTGTGCGCAGATAACAGAGAACTGCGATGGCCTTGTCATCAACACAGGAACTCCATCACCTGAGAGGCTAAAGGTCTTTTTAGCATCAGGCAAAAGAGCTAACGAACTGGATATACCGGTCGTGCTGGATCCGGTAGGCGCCGGTGCAACTGACTTTCGAAGAGATATGTTAAAAGAGCTTTTGGCAAAAGTTCGCTTTGCCTGCATCAGAGGAAATGCATCGGAAATTAAGGCGATATGCGAAATACTCGGCATCTCTAAAGGAGAGAAAGTTACGCAGGTATTTGCCGGTGTGGAAGATATTGGGAGCCGTTTGCCTAAAAAAGATTTGCTAAGTCTCTCCAAAGCAACAAAGGCTGTGGTCGTTGTAAGCGGAGAAAACGTGTTGATAGCAGATGCTTCTTCAAATCTGATCTATAAACTACCCGGTGGCAGCAGCATGCAAAAGCTCTTTACCGGAGCAGGATGTATGATGAGCGCCATAATCGGCTCATACCTTGGTGCTGCAAAAAAAGAAGATGAGACAGATGATTATGTAAATGCCATCAGGGAAGGTGTTTTACTTTATCAGATAAACGCCGCCAGGGCAGAGCTCTTTTGCCAAAAAGAAAAAAGACTCGGGACTATGGAGTACAAGAATGCTCTCATCGATCAGCTGAGTCTTACAAGGCTTAGCAGGAGAGGGCGTTTTAGAAGACTTGATACGTTTCTGTATGCAATAACTAACAGAGATATCCTACAGGGGGAAATAAGTCTGTCGGAGGCTGTTGAACAGGCTATTCTGGGCGGAGCAACAATGATACAGCTCCGGGAGAAAAACATGACCACAACTGAATACATAAAAACGGCGGTCAAGGTCAATCAGATATGTGAGAACTATGATATTCCTCTTATCATCAATGACAACGTGGAAGTATGCCGAGTGGTAGGGGCAGCAGGCGTCCATTTAGGGCTTGAAGATGAGTCGATAGAAAAGGCAAGGGAGGTTCTTGGAAGGGACTTCATAATCGGTGCAACGGCCCACAATCTTGGAGAGGCAAAAAGAGCTCTTTTACAAGGAGCTGACTATCTTGGCGTTGGTGCAGCCTTTGGGTCAGACACAAAGAAGGACGCAAAGCCTATGATGAACCTTGAAACCTATAGGGACATCACATCAAGTATGTCGATTCCGGTGGTCGCCATCGGCGGAATAACAGGTGAAAACCTGCATCATTTGTCGGGACTTGGTCTTTCCGGAATTGCAGTGATATCAAGCATCTTTGGTGCTTCTGATATAAAAGAAAACACAAAAAGCCTTAAGGAAAAGGCTAAGGAGGAGATTTTAGGATGAAGAAAGAATCAGTAGTTAAGCTTGTATTATCGGGAATGTTTGTGGCACTGGCGGTTGTACTCTCGACATTTTCGATACCGGTTGGAGGCTCAAAGTGCTTTCCAATCCAGCACATGGTAAATGTTCTCTCTGCGGTATTCTTAGGACCATGGTATGGCGTTGGAATTGCCTTCTGCACCTCACTTATCAGAAATTTGTTGGGGACAGGAACACTTCTTGCTTTCCCGGGGAGCATGATCGGAGCTCTTTGCTGCGGACTTGTTTACAAATACACAGGTAAGCTCACATTCACATATGTAGCTGAGATCATAGGAACGGGTATCATCGGAGGCTTACTTGCTTACCCGGTTGCTGCTTTTGTTATGGGAAAAGAGGTAGCTCTTTTCGTATATGTAGTACCTTTCCTTGTGAGCACGGTAGGCGGAACGCTGATTGCAGCAGTCCTTATCACGGTACTCAAGCAGAATCATGTCCTTGAGAAACTGCAGACACTGGTAAAAGAGGGCAGGATAGCAAGATGAAAAAGAAGTGTGCGCTTACGATAGCAGGAAGTGATTCAAGCGGCGGAGCAGGAATCCAGGCCGACCTTAAGACCATGCACGGCTGCGGAGTATATGGAATGAGTGCCATTACAGCCGTTACGGCCCAGAATACCACCGGAGTAAAGAGTATCATGAAGGTTAGTAAAGAGGTGCTCTCGGATCAGCTGGATATGGTATTTTCTGATATCTTCCCGGATGCGGTCAAGATCGGAATGACCTTTCAGAGTGACCTTATAGAGTCTATCGCCGACAGGCTTGAGTTCTATAATGCAAAAAACATCGTTCTTGATCCCGTTATGGTCGCAACCAGCGGAGCAAGGCTCATGGAAGAAGACGGGATAACTGCGCTCTGCAAGAAACTTATTCCGCTTGCAGATCTTATTACACCGAATATCCCTGAGGCAGAAGTTCTTCTGGGGGCAGGAGAGATAAAAAGCAGGGAAGATATGGAAAGAGCAGCCGTGAAGATTGCTGAGATTTATGGCTGCAACTGCCTTGTTAAAGGCGGTCATATGGTAAGCGAAAGGTTGTCCTGTGACGTGCTTGCAACAACAGGAGGGAAGCTTTATTGGTACGAGTCTGAGAGGGTTGATAATCCAAACACCCACGGAACAGGCTGTACATTATCCAGTGCGATTGCTTCTTACCTGGCATTTGGCTGTGACATTTGTGGCAGCATAAAAAATGCCAAGCAGTACCTTGATAAATCCATAAGAGAGGGGCTTGATCTAGGAACCGGTCATGGGCCGCTTTGGCATGTATTTGTATAAAAAACAATCAGGAGAGAGCGTATGAACTTAGTTAATGAAAGACCTTATTCCACACAGATGGAGGCTGCCAGAAAAGGCATAGTGACGCCTGAAATGAAGGTGGTGGCAGAAAAGGAAAACAGAGATACTGAATTTATCAGGCAGATGGTTGCGGAGGGGAAAGTAGTTATCCCCGCAAATCCGAATCATAAAGGCCTTGATCCCAACGGAGTCGGAAGTATGCTAAAGACCAAGATCAACGTAAATCTTGGCGTGAGCAGAGACTGTAAGGACTTGGACGTAGAGATGAAGAAGGTAATGAAGGCAGTAGACATGGGGGCTGAGGCTATCATGGATCTCTCAAGCCACGGCGACACACAGCCATTTAGACAAAAGCTTTGTTCATCATGCCCTGCGATGATAGGTACTGTGCCTATCTATGATTCAGTCATACATTACAAAAGAGATCTTGCAACCCTGACAGCAAAGGATTTTGTGGACGTTGTCAGACTCCATGCAGAGGATGGTGTAGATTTTGTTACCCTTCACTGCGGAATAAGCAGAAATACCATAGAGCAGATAAAAAACGGCAAGAGAGAGATGAACATTGTAAGCCGTGGAGGAAGTCTTGTATTTGCATGGATGGCAATGACAGGACAGGAGAATCCATTCTACGAGTATTATGATGAGATTCTTGAGATATGCAGAGAACACGATGTGACCATAAGCCTTGGCGATGCATGCCGTCCGGGATGTCTTGCCGATGCAACAGACAGATGTCAGATAGAGGAACTTATAAGGCTTGGCGAACTTACAGAGAGGGCATGGGCAAGAGATGTTCAGGTTATGGTGGAAGGTCCGGGACATGTGCCTATGGATCAAATAGAAGCTAACATGAAGATACAGCAGACTATCTGCAAGGGAGCTCCTTTCTATGTTCTTGGACCTCTTGTGACAGACATAGCACCGGGATATGATCACATCACGGCAGCAATTGGCGGAGCTATCGCAGCTGCTTCCGGAGCAGCATTTTTGTGCTATGTAACTCCCGCAGAGCACCTTGCTCTGCCTAACGTGGATGACGTACATCAGGGAATCATAGCCAGTAAGATTGCAGCCCACGCAGCGGATATTGCAAAAGGAATCCCCGGAGCAAGAGACAGAGATGATCGCATGGCTAAGGCCAGAAGAAACCTTGACTGGGATGCACAGTGGCTGGAGGCACTTGACCCAGCTACAGCCAAGGCTATAAGAGATAGCAGAGCGCCTGAGGATGACCACAGCGATACCTGCAGCATGTGCGGTAAGTTCTGCGCTGTACGAAGCATGAACAAGGCGCTTGCCGGAGAGTATATAGATATCCTGTAATCAGCCATCGCCCCTGGGGGTTGGGGGGCATCACAAAAGACGCATTGACAGGTAGTTGTTATGTCTGAGAAATGTTATGCATGCGATTTTCTATATATATCAGAAAAAGTACTCGATGGGCGTAGAAAATGCTATCATAGTAGAATGTGTAATGGCTAATAGTCGGGGGTGAGGAAGATATGAAGGACTGGATCAGAAACCGGTATGTTATTCGGGACTATATTGAATACTTTCTGATATATTGCTTCGGAGGATGGCTGTATGAGTCTATATGGTGCGATGTGATATATCATCGCAGAGGATTCCTGAACAGAGGAACATTATTTGGGCCGTGGCTTCCTATTTACGGAATCGGATTCTTCATTATCCTTGGCATATTCAGACTGCTTAAGATCAAAAAGCCCTGGACGGTATTTATTGTCGGAGGCCTGATAGCTACGATAGCAGAATTGATCGCAAGCTACATCATGGACAAGACTGTTGGCGGATTCACCTGGAACTATTCCACATACTTCATGAATTATAAAGGAAGGGTTGCGCTGGTTCCAAGTCTGATGTTTGGCCTGCTCATCTGCCTGGCAATATGCGTTATACATCCGGCTATTGTAAAGTTTCAGAACAAGTACAAAGACAATCGCATCCATAATATTATCTTTATTGCGGTATTTGCGCTGTTTATTGTGGATCTGATCTGCCGTATATGGCTTGGCCCCAACTTTAAGGGATAAAAGAGGCGAAATGTATGAAGGGAAGAAGATTTAACTACATGATAAATACGATCAGATAACATAAAAAACAGCCCGAAAGCCAAGTGACTTCCGGGCTGCTTTATGTTTTTTACTTAAGGAGCTTAGAACCGGCAAAGATAACGATGCAGGATCCGATAACAGCGAATATTAAACCTGCAAGGATTCCTGATCCATGAATATTCAGAAGACCAAGTACGAGGTTTCCTACAAAACCACCCACAACACCAAGAATGATGTTTCTGAGAAGGCTGCCCTCGTTATTCATGATTTTGCCTGCAAGCCATCCTGCGATTGCTCCAACAATAAGTCCTGTAATAAGACCAAGTCCATTAAACATAATTAATCCCCTTTCGAAATACTTATTTTCAGGACTTAGTATATCAAAAAAGGATTGCGAAATAAATAACAAAACTGCAAGATAGCACATACTAATTCGCCAACAACGTTCTGTATCAGGCTTGGCACGGGTGCTATCATTATGCTATATTCAGATGGATGTTTTATATAGAGGAGGAAGTGTTATGAATCTTAAACCAAAAAGAGAATTTGATGCATCCAAACTTGGAAAGAACATATTACTGGGAATACTGATAATATTTATTCTTTCGGTAGTTATGGGTTCTTTCTACAACGTAAGTGAGCAGGAGCAGGCTGTTGTCACACAGTTCGGCAAGGTTGTACAGACCAACTCCGCAGGACTCTACTTCAAGATTCCGTTTATCCAGAAAGTACACAAGGTTGATATGACAACCCACGGTATCGGAATCGGATATGCGCTGGATGGAAACGGACAGAACATCACTATCGACGATGAGGGAATAATGATCACATCGGACTTTAACTTCGTTGATATTGATTTCTATCTCGAATACAAAGTCAGCGATCCTGTGGCATATATCTACAACACCAACAGTCCTGAGAGCATTATGAAGAACATTGCTCTTGCAAGCATTCGTTCAACCGTAATTGACTATCCTGTAGATGAAGTCATTACAACAGCCAAAGGCCAGATCCAGGCAGAGGCAAAAGAAAGACTTGCCAAGGCTCTTCAGGAAGAAGAGGTCGGACTTACTGTAGTAAACCTTACAGTACAGGATGCTGAGCCTCCGACAGATGAGATCAAGCAGGCTTTCAAGGCCGTTGAGACTGCTAAGCAGGGAAAAGAGACAGCTGTTAACAATGCCAAGAAGTACCAGAGTGAGCAGGTTCCGGCAGCAGAGGCTGAGGCGGACAGGATCATTCAGAATGCAGAAGCACAGAAGGCAGCCAGAATTGCAGAAGCAGAAGGTGAGGCAGCCAAGTTTAACAGCATTTTTGAAGAATACAGCAAATACCCTCTGATCACCAAACAGAGAATGTTCTATGAGGCTATGGAAAATGTTCTTCCGGGCGCCAAGGTAATCATTACAGACGGCAGCACTCAGCAGATGCTTCCGCTTGAGAGTTTTACCACAGGTGTAGCAGGAACAACGACTACAGTAACAGCTGATAGTTCAGAGAGCACCGGTAACTGATAGAGCATGTGAAAGTTGAGGGAAAAGACTATGAAGAAGAAAGTAACAGGAACAATTATTACTATTATAATAATTGCTGCACTTATCATTCTGGGCAACTCATTATACACAGTTCACCAGAAAGAATATGTTGCAGTAAGACAGTTCGGTAAGATCGTAAAGGTTGAATCACAGCCCGGACTTAACATGATAACACCGTTTGTACAGACAACACAGCGCATCAGTGCTGCTACCAAGATCTATGATATTCCTGCATCCGATGTTATCACCAAGGACAAAAAGTCCATGATCACAGATACATATGTACTTTGGAAGGTTGTTGACCCGGTTAAGTACATTCAGTCACTAAATGCTCTTGATGCAAGAGCTCAGGAGAGAATTGAGGCAGCAGTTTACAACGCAACCAAGACTGCTATTTCATCCATGACTCAGGACGAAGTTATTGAGTCAAGAGGTGAGGTTCTTACAAACCTTATTACAGCTGATGCCAATTCAGATATGTCAGGATATGGTATCGAGATCGTAAAGGCTGAGATCAAGGCACTTGACCTTCCTGATGATAACAGGGCAGCAGTATACGAAAGAATGATCTCAGAGCGTAACAACATCGCAGCTTCCTATCAGGCTGAAGGTGCAGCTGAAGCTCAGAAGATCAAGAACGAGACAGACAAGAAGGTTGCAATCCTTAAGGCAGATGCCGAGAAGAGCGCAGCTAAGCTTGCCGGTGAAGGAGAAGCTGAGTATATGAAGACTCTCTCCGAGGCATACAACACACCCGAGAAGTCAGAGTTCTACAACTATGTAAGATCACTTGATGCATTCAAGGAGTCTCTCGGAAATGGTGAAAAGACCATTATCCTTGATAAGAACTCAGAGCTTGCAAGAATGTTCTACATGAATCATTGATAGACATAAATACAGTAATAAAAAACAGGGGCTGCTTTTAAAGCAGTCCCTGTAAGTCTTTAAAGAAGGTCGGATAAGAAATGCCGACGCATTCATCATCCAATATCCTGGTGGTTCCGGTTGCTGCAAGAGATGCGATGGCAAAACTCATTGCAATCCTGTGGTCGCTGTGACAGTTTATATCTGCTCCCTTAAGTGGCTTACCTCCGTGGATTATCATTCCGTCATCTGTGGCTTCTATGTCACATCCCATGCTACGAAGTCCCTCTACCACAGTGTCAATTCTGTTTGATTCCTTAACCTTAAGCTCGGCAGCATCTTTTATTATGGTGTCGAAGTTTCCGGTAGCAGCAAGTACTGCGACTATAGGAAGTTCGTCTATCATGGTCGGGATCTCTTTTCCACTGATGATGAACTGATTGTTCTCATTGCCATGGAGCTCCGAGTATTTGATAAGGATATCTGCCTTGGGCTCTGAGGACTCATCCACATTGAGAAGAGTAATATCAGCACCCATCTGATCAAGGACATTCAGAATACCTGCCCTTGTCTTGTTTATTCCAACATTTCTAATGAGGATTTCTGATCCGGGAACCATAAGAGCTGCAACGATAAAGTAAGCAGCGGAGGAAATATCTCCCGGTACGTTTACCTTTCGTCCGACAAGTGGCATTCCGGGGTGGAGTATTGCTACAGCACTTCCGTCTCTTGCGACTTCGTTGTGGATGTCTGCACCGAAGGAAGCGAGCATTATTTCCGTGTGGTTTCTGGAAAGAGCAGGCTCATATACGACACTGTCGCCCTCAGCGTAAAGACCTGCAAGCATGATGCAGGATTTGATCTGGGCTGAAGCAACGGGGCTGTGGTAGTTTATACCGCGCAGCGTTTTCCCGCCTGTGAAGGCAAGAGGAGCGCAGCCGTTTCCCATGACGGAAACAACTTCAGCGCCCATGCTGGTCAAAGGCTTCATGATCCTGGCCATAGGTCTTTTCTCTATGGACATATCTCCGGTGATCATGGAGTCGAAGGGCTGAGCAGCTAAAATTCCTGACATGAGTCTTGTTGTGGTTCCGCTGTTTCCTGTATAGAGAGTGGAGTCGGGCTTCTTAAGACCGTGAAGTCCTTTTCCGTGAACGGTTATGGTAGGAACTCCGTGGGTAGGCCTTACGGTATGCTCAATCTCGACACCCAGCTTTTTAAAACAATCGATTGTTGAGAGGCAGTCAGCGCTTTCAAGAAAGCCTGTTACCTCAGTTGTGCCTTTTGATATGGCACCAAACATGATGCTCCTGTGGGAAATGGATTTGTCCCCGGGAACGAAAATATCACCTTTTAAGGGCTTTGTAGCTTTTTCCAATGCTATCATAGTCTGTTCTCTCCGTGTAAGTGTGCTCTCTACTTGGTGTAAATGGTATAGCCGCCTTTTGCAAGTATTTCCTGGGCTTTATCAAGGCCGGCTTCATCGTGGAACTCTATGCGAAGAGTACCGCGTTCATATTCTCTGTTGTGTACGATACCGATGTTCTTAATATTGATGTTGTTATCGGACAAAAGAGTAGCAACCCGGGCAAGGTTACCGGGCTTATCGTCGATTTCCACCTTGATGCGATATACCTTCTTGATAGGACCTGATGATAGGTCACTGAAGGACTCTCTGTATTCTCTTGCGGATGTAAAGAAGTCAAGGATCTTGTCCTCGTCCTTTTCATCTATGGCAAGCTTGATATCGCAGAGGGCATCAATATAGCTGCTAAGCAGTGATGAAATATTCTCCTTGTTGGTGGTACAGATCTGATTCCACATGACAGGAGATGATGAGGATATTCTTGTAATATCCTTAAATCCTCCGGCTGCTATGGTCTTAAGCAGGTGATCCTCAGTGTCGTTGTCTTTTACCAGATTGACAAGTGACGCTGAGATGACATGCGGAACGTGGCTGATCGCAGCTGTTGCGTAGTCGTGCTGAAGATAGGGCACTACCAGCGGAATGGCACCGATTGTCCTTACAAGCTCAACGTAGTCGGATAATCTCTTTTCATCTGTCTTATCAGTTTTTGTAAGAATGTAGTAGGCATTTTCCAAAAGAGATGCCTTTGAATTGCCGTAGCCTATTCGCTCTGTTCCGGCCATGGGATGTCCGCCGATAAACTGAGCCTCCAGCGAGAGCTCTTTTACCTTCTCATGAATACTGGTCTTGACGCTTCCAATATCTGTGATGGTAGTCTTAGGGTCAATATAGGGTAAAAGAGATTCGAGATTCCAGTTATTTACTTCGACGGGAGCGCATAAAAAGATGTAATCGCAGCTGCGGAAGTCTTCTCCTATGGCATCCAGTGGAAGATCCACGATGCCTTCATCAAAAGCTGCATCCACAGTTGCCCTGTGGGGTGTATATGCCATGATCCTGGATTCCGGAGTGTTAGCCTTAATTGCACGTGCGATTGAACCGCCTATAAGGCCCAGTCCTATGAATCCATAGGTCTTAAAGTCCATGAAAAAAGTCCTCCTATTATAAATAGAGTTCGCTTAACACTATATCACTTTAAAGCGAGAAAATCAACTCAATTATATTTGTGCAAAACTGCCTATTATACTTGTTTTGGAAACACTTTTTTAGTAAAATGGTTATATGATTTTCTTGGGGACCTGTATCATATCTCATACATTTTACCCAAAATATCCAGACTGGAGGATTAGATATGAACGTTTACACTACTGACAAGATTCGTAACGTGGTGCTGTTGGGGCATGGCGGTGCAGGTAAGACCACACTCGCAGAAGCAATGGCTTATCTTGCAGGAATCACTTCCCGTATGGGAAAGGTTGAGGACGGAAACACCTTAAGCGACTTTGATAAGGAAGAGCAGAAGAGACATTTTTCTATCAGCACAACAACCATTCCTCTGGAGTGGGACGGACACAAGATCAATTTGCTGGATACTCCCGGATTCTTCGACTTCGTTGGTGAAGTAGAAGAGGCTATCAGCGTTGCCGATGCAGCTATCATCGTTGTATCAGGTAAGGCCGGAATAGAAGTTGGAACAGAGAGAGCATGGGATCTTTGTGAGAAGTATAAGATTCCGCGTATGTTCTTTGTAGCAGATATGGATATCGACGATGTTTCTTACAGACAGGTTGTACAGGACCTCACTGACAAGTATGGCAAGAAGATGGCTCCTTTCAATCTCCCTATCCGTGAGAACGAGAAATTTGTCGGATATGTTAACGTAATACAGGAGAAGGGCTTTAGATGGGAAGGTAAGGAAGTTGTTGAGTGTCCTGTTCCCGAGTACAACGAGGCTAACCTTAAGCTCTTTAGAGATACTCTTATTGAGACCGTTGCTGAGACATCTGAGGAATTCATGGACAGATACTTCAACGGAGATACATTCTCTGAGGCTGAGATCAGAGCAGCAGCAAGAAGTAACGTTTGCGACGGATCAATCGTTCCTATCGAGATGGGATCCTCCACTCTCTGCCAGGGTATCTACACAGTCCTTGATGATATCGTTAAGTACATGCCTAGCCCTGAGAACCGCAAGATGGCCGGCATCAATACCAATACAAATGAGATTTTCGAAGCTGACTTCGACTTCAGTAAGCCTAAGACAGCCTTCGTATTCAAGACCATGATCGATCCTTTCATCGGTAAGTACTCACTTATCAAGGTTCGTTCAGGTGTCCTTAAGCCCGATGATCAGATGTTCATCGCAGGCAAGGACGTAGATGTTAAGCTTGGTAAGCTCTATGTGCTTCAGGGCAACAAGGCAACTGAAGTTTCAGAGCTTCACGCAGGTGACCTCGGAGCTCTCCAGAAGCTTGATATTGCAACAGGTGATACTCTTTCAACAAAAGCAAATCCTATTCAGTACGCTAAGATGGATATTTCACAGCCTTACACATACATGAGATACCACGCTCAGAACAAGGCTGATATCGACAAGATCGCACAGTCACTGGCTAAGCTTTCAGCTGAGGATCAGACACTTAAGGTTGTCAACGATGCTGAGAACCGTCAGACTCTCCTTTATGGTATGGGCGATATGCACCTGGAAGTTATCCAGTCCAAGCTGGCTAATGTATACAAGGTTAACATCGACCTCACCAAGCCTAAGGTAGCTTTCAGAGAGACTATCCGCAAGAACTCTGACGTAGAGTACAAGTACAAGAAGCAGACCGGTGGACACGGACAGTACGGACACGTTAAGATGCGCTTTGAGCCATCAGGCGATCCGCTTACACCTTATGTATTCGAGCAGGAAGTTGTAGGTGGAGCAGTTCCGAAGAACTACTTCCCTGCAGTTGAGAAAGGTCTTGCAGAGTCAGTTCTTAGAGGACCTCTGGCAGCTTACCCTGTAGTAGGCGTTAAGGCTGTTCTCTACGACGGATCATATCACCCTGTAGATTCTTCCGAAATGGCATTTAAGGTTGCAGCTTCAGGTGCCTTCAAGAAGGGCTTCATGGAAGCATCACCTGTTCTCCTTGAGCCTATCGTTTCTCTTAAGGTTACAGTACCTGACAGCTTCACCGGCGACGTTATGGGTGACCTCAACAAGAGAAGAGGAAGAGTTCTTGGAATGAATCCTTCCCTTACAGGCAAGCAGGTTATCGAGGCTGAGGTTCCTATGATGGAACTCTACGGATACTGCACACAGCTCCGCTCCATGACCGGTGGCGCAGGCGATTTCGAGTATGAATTCGCAAGATATGAGCAGGCTCCTTCAGATGTTCAGGCTAAGGAAGTTGCCGACAGAGCAGATAAGGTTGCAGCAGCAAACTCAGAAGAGTAATAAGCATAAAACTATTAAACTCCTCCGGATTTCCGGAGGAGTTTTTTCTTATATTTAATAATAGTTTAATTAAACGATATACGAATTTGTGATAAAATTATAACATGTATACGGATTCGATCATTATCTATAATGCAATAGGTGAATATGCAAGTCTGCTTCTGGCAGGCCTTCTTTTGTTTGTCATGCTCTATACCAAGCCCAGAAAAACCTATGTTTACAGGTATATTTTCAGGGGCAATATCTGGTCAATCGTTGCTATTATTCTGCAGATAACTATCCTGAGATTGGCAAATAAAGCGGGAGAATCTTTTAACCCAACGCTTTTTATGTCGCTTCTCATTCTATTTACGCTGATATATAACGGGGTTTTGTATCATATCTTTTCATATGTAAATATGATGTCTATCCTAAGGCGTAGGCAGCGTAAAGAGTTTATACTGATGTATACGGCTCTGTCTGCTGTTTATGTCATTGCTCTTATTGTTGATATTGTCGCTAGCGGACTTTATGAAATGACACTTGAAGGCGTTGATATTTCGCATTTCACAAGGTTTTACTGTGTGGCCGGAATGGTAACATGTATCATCTGCTTTTATGCTTCGGTAACTAACAGGAGTCATATTTCGAGGGTTATCTGGCACACGGTATGTATTATCGTGCCGGTGGAGATCATTATTCTGTGCGCACAGATATTCTGCATAAGTACTAACCATACGGTATTCAGCGGACTGACTTATGTTCCTGTATTTACCCTGGCATTTCTCTTGTTCCATAACATTCCTTATGACGAGCAGAGTGGATGCAACAGTGTAAATGCTCTTGATGAATTCCTTAAGAAGAATATCGGTAGAAAGAAGTTCTACCTCATGTACGCAGAATTCAGAATGCCTACTGCCGATAATTTCATCAACGAGGATGACGATGAGATCATGTACATAGGGCTTAATGCATGCAGAGCTATTGAGGGAATAAGTCCTAAAGTGACAATGTACAGGCTTGAAAATGAAAAGTTCGTAAACGTCATCGACTGCAGCGATGAAAAGCAGGCCTTAAAATATGCTGATCAGATCCGTGGGGTCTATGATGGTGTAAAGGCTGAGATCAAGGTGCCATTTAATTACATACTGATCACTGAGGAAATTTCGCCTGAATTTGATAGTCCAATGAAGATCAGGGAGATGAATGAGCACATTATAAATGTGAAATTCCATGAGCAGAACAACAGCTACTTCTATGTAGTTAAACCTGAGGATTTCCTCAACTTTGAGGAAGTATATCAGGTAACCAGTGCTCTTAAGGATATCAGAAACAGGTTTGATCTGGATGATGAGAGAGTAATGGTATATGCGCAGCCCATTTACAGTGTTGAAGATGGGGCATTCAGAGTAGCTGAAGCTCTAATGAGGCTTAAAGTCGGCGATAAGATATACACACCTGATAAGTTCATTCCGATTGCCGAGAACGGCGGATGTGTACATGCCTTGACCTGTATTATCCTTAACAAGGTCTGCAAGGTGATTGAGAGTCTCTCCGAGTACTACGATTTCGATGCCATTTCCATCAATGTTTCGTCAAAAGAGCTTTCTCACAGTACAATGTATCAGGACTACCTGGAGATTATTGAAAGATACGACATTGATACCTCAAAGATCAGGATGGAAATCACCGAGACGGCCATGTTCGAGAATTACGAAAAGGCAAATGACAACATGAGGATACTCAATCAGGAAGGAATCCAGCTCTATCTTGACGACTTTGGAACAGGCTATTCATCTCTTGAGAGAATCATGAACTGCCCGGTTAAGACCATTAAATTCGATAAGACAATTCTCTACAAGTCACTTGATGATGACAGAATGGATGATATTCTTTCTTATATGATAGAAGTTCTCAAAAAAAATGGCTTTATCACACTGATAGAGGGTGTAGAAGACGAGTCGCAGAATCAATATTCCGTTAACAGAGGTTTTGAGTATATACAGGGCTATCACTACGCTAAACCCGGCCCTATCGAGGATCTCAAAAAGTACTTTGCCAGAAAGAATGCATTTTAAAATTATCAGAATTCAAGCGGTTTCCATATGGAAGCCGCTTTTTTATTGCAGTGTACGAAATCTTGACATGGATGGTATGATTGTATACAATTATACGCAAAAGACAATTTGCATGTGAGGTTTTGTTATGAGTGATCAGAGTACTTTCCAAAATCGGCCGGTAACTATGAATGACAAGAATAATCTGCTTCAGATCGAGGAGCACATGTATATTCTTGACGATGTAGCAAAGCCGAATGTTTTCAGAAACATGTTCCCTTATGAGGAAGTTCCGAAGATTCCTTTCAACGACAGAATTGTTCCCCATAATATGCCCAAGGATATATGGATCACAGACACTACTTTCCGTGATGGACAGCAGTCAAGAGCTCCTTATACCACTGAGCAGATTGTAAGAATATATGACTATTTTCATGAACTGGGCGGCCCTAACGGAATGATAAGGCAGAGCGAGTTCTTTTTATATAGTAAGAGCGACAGAGATGCAGCTGTTAAGTGTATGGAGAGGGGATATAAGTTCCCTGAGGTAACCAGCTGGATCCGTGCCAGCCAGGAGGACTTCAAGCTGGTAAAAGAGATCGGCATGAAGGAAACAGGAATCCTGGTATCCTGCTCTGACTATCACATTTTCCTTAAACTTAAAATGACTAGAAGACAGGCGCTAGACCATTATCTTAGTATTGTAAAGAGCTGTCTTGAAGAGGGTATAAGCCCAAGATGCCATCTGGAGGATATCACAAGAGCTGATATCTACGGCTTTGTTGTGCCTTTCTGTATCGAGCTTATGAAGCTCAAGGATGAGTATCAGATTCCTATCAAGGTAAGAGCCTGCGATACCATGGGCTATGGCGTAAACTATCCCGGTGCTGTTATTCCAAGAAGCGTACAGGGTATCATCTATGCCATCAATACCAACGCTTCGGTTCCAAGTGAGCTCATCGAGTGGCACGGACACAACGACTTCTATAAGGCCGTTACAAACTCCACAACAGCCTGGCTCTATGGCTGCTGCTCAGTCAACACTTCACTGTTTGGTATCGGTGAGAGAACAGGTAACACACCTCTTGAGGCTATGGTATTTGAGTATGCACAGCTCAAGGGTCACTTAAATGGTATGAACACTCAGGTCATCACAGACCTTGCTGAGTATTATGAGAAAGAGATAGGCTTTACAGTTCCTGCCAACACTCCTTTTGTAGGCAAGAACTTCAATGTTACAAGAGCCGGAATTCATGCAGACGGTCTTTTAAAGAACGAGGAGATCTACAACATATTCGATACCGAGAAGTTCCTCAGAAGACCTCCTGTAAGTGCTGTTTCCAATACTTCCGGTCTTGCAGGAATCGCCCACTGGATCAACATTCACTACAAGCTCAAGGATGACCATGCTCTTAATAAGCAGTCACCACTTGTTCTGAAGGTCAAGGAATGGGTTGATGCAGAGTATGCAGGCGGAAGAGTAACTGTTATGACTGATGGTGAGCTTGTAAAGAAGATAGAAGAAGTTGGAAATGAGCTCGGTATAGTTGTTAAGGAAGGAGAAGTGGTCGCAAAAGCGTGATCACAAAAAGATATGGAGAATCATGATTTAAAGCAGGAAGTCACGGATAAGTACTCACTTAGAGGCCGTGTATTTCACAGGATCAGGGAAGATATCTTAAACGGTAAATACAAGGATCATGAGGAACTTAAGGAAGTTGCCATCGGTCAGGAGCTTGGTGTATCAAGAACTCCTGTAAGAGAGGCCTTCAGACAGCTTGAGCTTGAGGGACTCATCACGATCATCCCCAACAGAGGAGCCTACGTTACCGGTATCAAGGTAAAAGACATCCAGGACATCTATATGATCAGGTCCAAGCTTGAGGGATTATGTGCAAGATGGGCATGTGAGAACATAACCAAGGAACAGCTTGAGGAGATGGAGGAGAACATCTATCTTGCTGAATTCCATGCTGCCAGAGGCCACATGGAGCAGATGGCAGAGCTCGATAACAGATTCCACACAATCCTCTACGAGGCATCAGGCTCTAAGATGCTTGAGCACCTCCTTAAGGACTACCATCAGTATGTCTGGAGAGTAAGGCAAAAGACCCTTTCCAGCAGCCGTGGTGCAGTTTCTAATGTCGAGCACAAGTATATAATGGAAGCTATCAGGGAGAAAAATCCCGATAAGGCAGAGGAGCTTGCAAACCAGCACATGATCAACGCCTATGACAACATGGTTGATCACGGGCTTCTTGATATGTATGAATAAAACAAAAAGGAGATTAGCCTAATGAGCAAGATTCAGATGACAACACCCATTGTTGAGATGGATGGAGATGAGATGACAAGAGTCCTTTGGCAGATGATCAAGGACAAGCTTATTCTCCCACACATTGATTTAAAGAGCGAGTACTACGACCTTGGTCTTAAGCACAGAGATGAGACTGATGACCAGGTTACGGTAGATTCAGCCAATGCAACCCTCAAATACGGAGTTGCTGTTAAATGCGCAACCATTACTCCAAATAACGAGAGAGTTAAGGAATACGACCTTAAGAAGATGTGGAAGAGCCCTAACGGAACCATAAGGGCAATCCTTGACGGTACTGTTTTCCGCACACCTATCATGGTTAAGGGAATAGAGCCCAATGTAAGAACCTGGGAGAAGCCTATTACTCTTGCAAGACACGCTTACGGCGATGTTTACAAGAATGTAGAGATCAGAGTCCCCGGACCGGGTAAAGCAGAGCTTGTATTTACTGGCGATGACGGAAAAGTAATAAGAGAGACCATCGAGGAGTTCAAGGAGCCCGGAATCATTCAGGGTATCCACAACAAGGACGCTTCAATCAGGAGCTTCGCAAGAGCATGCTTTAAATATGCTCTGGCTGAGAAGAAAGAGCTCTGGCTCGGAACAAAGGATACCATCAGCAAGACCTACGACAGAAGATTCAGAGAGATCTTTGATGAAGTATATGAGACTGAGTTCAAGAAGGATTTCGAGGAAGCAGGAATCACATATTTCTACACACTTATTGATGACGCTGTTGCCCGCGTTATGAAGTCAAAGGGCGGATTTATCTGGGCTTGCAAGAACTATGACGGAGACGTTATGAGTGACATGGTTTCATCAGCCTTTGGTTCACTTGCCATGATGACTTCTGTACTGGTATCACCCACAGGTGTTTATGAGTACGAGGCTGCTCACGGAACCGTTCAGAGACATTACTACAAGTACTTAAAGGGTGAGCCTACATCAACAAACCCTGTAGCAACAATATTTGCCTGGACAGGAGCACTCAGAAAGAGGGGAGAGCTCGACGGAATAAAAGAGCTTTGCGACTGGGCAGACAAGATGGAGAAGGCAACACTTTCTGTTATTGAGTCAGGACGTATGACAGGAGATCTTGCCCTCATCACGTCACTTCCAAATCCTGAAAAACTCGGAAGTGAAGAATTTTTAGATGCAATTGCGGAAGAATATGCTATACTTTGAGACGTAAATGACTTGACATAGTTTTGGAGTTTTAAGATGATTCTTTCGGTACACGGATTATATAAGAGCTTTGATGGAAAGGACATCCTTAGGGATGCCTCTTTTCATGTGGAAAACAATGAGAAGGTTGCCATTGTCGGTATTAACGGAGCCGGCAAGACAACCCTTCTTAAGCTTATACTTGGGGAGCTGTCTCCCGATGACGGTGACGTTACTTTTGCAAAGGACGTGACCGTCGGTTACCTTGCCCAAAATCAGAACATCGACACGGAAAATACCATCTATGAGGAATTCAAAGAGGTAAAGAGAGAGGTTTGGGAGCTTGAGGATAGCATCAGAAACGCTGAGGAGCAGATGAAGCACCTTGAAGGTGATGAGCTTACTGCGCTTCTTGACAGATACACCAAGATGAATGAGGAGTTCCAGAGAAAGTCAGGCTATGCCTGGAAGAGTGAAGTCACAGGCGTTGCAAGAGGTCTTGGCTTTTTGGAGGAGGAGTTTGATAAAAAGATAAGCACTCTCTCCGGAGGTCAGAAGACGAGAGTGGCTCTGGGTAAGCTTCTTTTACAAAATCCCGATCTCATTATCCTGGATGAGCCCACCAACCATCTGGATATGAATTCAATCAGATGGCTTGAAAACTATTTGCTCAACTATAAGGGAGCGGTCATCATCGTATCCCATGACAGATATTTCCTTGATAAGATAGCAGATAAGGTGATAGAAGTGGAGAATTGCAGAGTTTCCTCATTTACGGGAAACTACTCCGATTATGCCATCAAGAAAGAGCAGAAAAGAGCTATCGAATGGAACGCCTACATCAAACAGCAGGCGGAGATTAAGCATCAGGAAGAAGTTATTGCCAAGCTTAAGTCCTTTAACAGGGAGAAATCCATAAAAAGAGCTGAGAGCAGGGAAAAGATGCTGGATAAGATCGAAGTCCTCGACAAACCTGTGGACGTTAACGACAGCATGAAGATCACGCTAAAGCCCAATTGCGAGAGCGGAGGAGATGTCCTTACTGTAGAAGGGCTCTCTAAGTCCTTTGGTAACGAGAAGCTATTTGAAGGACTGGATTTTGAGATCAAGAAGGGTGAGCATGTGGCAATCATCGGCGACAACGGAACCGGTAAGACAACACTGCTTAAGATGATAAATCAGGCAGAACCCATTGATGCCGGCAAGATTACCTACGGCGTCAAGGTTCACGTGGGCTACTACGACCAGGAGCACCATGTACTTCATGATGAGAAGACTCTTTTTGAAGAAATATCAGACGCTTATCCGACACTTAACAATACTCAGATAAGGAACACTCTGGCTGCATTTCTTTTTACAGGAGATGATGTGTTTAAGAGAATCGGAGATTTATCCGGCGGCGAGAAGGGAAGAGTGAGTCTTGCTAAGCTCATGCTCTCTGATGCCAACTTCCTTATCCTGGATGAGCCTACAAACCACCTTGACATCACCAGCAAAGAGATCCTGGAGTCGGCTATTTCCGGCTACGAGGGTACTGTTTTGTATGTAAGCCACGACAGATATTTTATCAACAAGACAGCCACCAGGATTTTGGACCTCACCAGAGGAAAACTGGTGGGATACATAGGAAATTACGACTATTACCTTGAGCATGTAGATGAGCGTATGGAGAGACTCTTTGGTGAAAAGAACCTTTCCGGACCGGGATTTGCAGACAGCGCTTATAAGTATGAAGACTCTGCTGCAGCAAGCGAGGCTGAAAGCACAGATGAAGCAAAGCTATCATCGGGAGCTGACGACTGGAAAGCCCAGAAGGAGGCTCAGGCCAGAAAGAGAAAGCAGGAAGCTGCTCTTAAAAAGTGTGAAGAGGAAATAGAAAAGCTGGAGGCAAGAGATGCCGAGATCACTGAGCTTTTATCGGATCCTTCAATTGGAACAGATCTGGGAAGGCTCCGTAAACTCTCGGATGAGCAGAGCGATTTACAACAAAACCTTCAAAGACTCTACGATGAATGGGAAGAGCTCTCTCTCTGATGCACAATTTCCGATTGACCTCATATCCCAGCGAATATATAATAAATTTGATTTGGTTTAAACTAAGGAGATAGCGTTGAATCAGTTATATATTCCATTGTTATGGGAGCTGCTGCTCATTGTTTCCACTGCATTCTTGCCCAAGCAGACGCTGTACCTGTTCTTTGTATTCTACCTGGGTATTCTTTATTATTTTTATTATTTTTATAAGCAGTTTTCATTTAGAAAATTACATAAGAATTTCGGCAGGATAATCACTTTCTGGATTCCTGTTGTGCTTACATTTATCGGCCTCTACATTGCTGATTATCTTAAGACTGACGTCGTACCGGAGCTGTTTCCTACAGCCAAGCCCGGTGTGGTCCAGATAATCTATCACAATGAGCTTTTGCCGACACTGATGTATGCCATCATGATGATCGTACTTAAGCCCGTTGCTGAAGAGCTCTTTTTCAGAAAGGCTCTTATCAAGTTTGGAAGCAAGAAAAAGGTATTCGCCTTTACGGTTCTTTCTCTGCTACTGTGTGCACTGACACGTGCCCACGGACTTTTGGGGATAGCAGAGTGGGTACTTATGGCGCTGCCTGTTACCATAGCATATGTCGCTACAAGGAATATCTATATTTCCCTGATGGCACATGTCCTTTTTGAGTTCTATGACAACATATATTCAGTTGTTTACACTATTGCCAGGATATTTAACAGATAACCTTGCAATTTATGTAAAAATAAGCCCCTAATAACTTTCACAAGAGGAGAAAAGAGGAGAAACGTATGTTGGAGAAGTTATTCAAACTAAAGGAGCATGATACTACCGTCAAAAAGGAGATCATTGCCGGTGCTACCACGTTCCTGACCATGGCCTACATTCTTGCTGTTAACCCTAACATTTTGGGAACAGTTATGAATGCTAACGGTGTCTTTGTAGCAACAGCCCTTGCGTCTGCAATTGCTACATTCATTATGGCATTTCTTGCCAATTACCCTATCGGTCTTTCTGCAGGACTTGGACTGAATGCGTATTTCGCATATACAGTATGTCTTGGAGAACTTGCAGCTGAGGAAGATCCTTTCAGAATCGCTCTTACAGCGGTATTTGTAGAAGGTATTCTCTTTATTGTACTTTCATTCTTCAAGTTCCGTGAGCAGATCATCAACAGTATTCCACAGAACCTTAAATATGGTATTTCAGCCGGAATCGGTCTGTTCATTGCTTTTATCGGAATGCAGAATGCCCGTATCATCGTTGCTAACGATGCAACAGTAGTAGGCCTCGGAAGCTTCTCAGACCTTGATATGGTCCTTGCACTTATCGGACTTATTGTTATTGCAATTCTGGTTCACTACAACATAACCGGTGGTGTTCTTATCGGAATCATCGCTATCTGGATCGTAGGCATGATCCTTCAGGCAGCCGGTATCTACACAGGCGCTAATGTATTCCCTGATTTCTCAAACGGCCTTCAGCTTGGAGCAATCAAGGATACAGCATTTAAGCTTAACTTCGGATGGGCAGCAAGCCATCTTATTCAGTTCCTGGCAATCACATTCAGCTTCCTCTATGTTGACCTCTTTGATACAGTAGGAACAGTAGTAGGTGTTGCTGATAAGGCAGGACTCCTTGACAAGGACGGAAACCTTCCAAGAGTTGGTAAGGTATTCCTTGCAGATGCTGTTGGTACAACAGCAGGTTCACTCCTTGGTACATCAACAATCACAAGCTTTGTTGAGTCAAGTGCCGGTGTAGCAGCAGGCGGAAGAACAGGTCTTACAGCTCTTACAACAGGTGTACTCTTCCTTGTATCACTTGTACTTAGCCCTATCTTCCTTGCAATCCCTTCATTTGCTACAGCTCCTGCACTTATCTATGTAGGAATGCTCATGCTCATGAGTGCTGCTAAGATCAAATTTGACGGCGACATCGCTGATTCAGTAGGTGCTTACCTTGCAATCGTTATGATGCCTCTTGCATACTCAATCGCTACAGGTATCATGTTCGCAGTTATTGCATGGGTAATCCTTAAGGTTTGCACTAAGAAAGCTAAGGACGTTAGCCCTGTTATGTGGTGCGTATTTGTTTTGTTTGTTCTCAGAATTGCAGCTCTGGTAACAAATTTCCAGTAATTCGAATTTAGTTTTTTATAGGCCCGCTGTGTGTAGCAGCGGGCCTTTTATTATTTTTTCATAAAAGGTGTTGATTTTTTCCTCGAGATGATGTATTTTATCTTATGAATTTCAGATTTATTAGCAATTCTTTAAACAAACGCATTTTGATGCAGTCGTTTACAAATCCCAGTGACTAGTAATTGTAATGACAAGATATATGTAATAATAGGCGCATATAGCGCAGAAATGGAGTTATTTTGAGAGAAAAATATGAGACATTAAAACTCGGTGATCTTCGTGATATTGCGAAGAAGCGTGGAATCAAGGGCGCATCCGGAATGAAGAAGTCTGAGATAATTGATCTTATGTGCGAACTTGATGAGAAGGAAGCAGCTAAGGCAGCTCCTGCCAAGAAGGCTGAGAAGACTGAAAATGAACAGCCTAAAGAGAAGGCACCTGTTCACAAGAAAAAGGTAGTTGTAACAACTAACAAAACAAATACATCTGCTGAGGAGCCTGCCAAGGAAGAAGAGCAGCAGCCTCAGGAGGTTGAAGATGGCGACAGTGCAGATGGAATCCTCGAGGTAATGCAGGATGGATATGGATTCATCAGATGCGAGAATTACCTTCCGGGTGAGAACGACGTTTATGTTGCGCCAAGCCTTATAAGGAAATTTAATCTTAAGACGGGAGATATCTTAAAGGGTATTTGCAGAGCCAAGAAAGAGAACGATAAGTTCGCAGCTCTTCTTCGTCTTGATACAGTAAACGGATACAAACCTGAAGTTGCTATGGGCAGATGGGATTTTGAGAAGATGACTCCTATATTCCCCAATGTCAAGATTCCTCTTGAGCAGCCCGGATGCAGCGTAGCCATGAGAATTATGGATCTTATCAGCCCAATCGGTAAGGGACAGAGAGGTATGATCGTATCACCCCCTAAGGCAGGTAAGACAACACTTCTTAAGGATGTTGCCAAGTCAATCTTAAAGAGCAGCAGAGATATTCATCTCATCATCCTTCTTATCGATGAGAGACCTGAGGAAGTTACAGATATCAAGGAGTCTATCGAGGGACCTAATGCAGAGGTTATCTATTCAACCTTCGATGAGCTTCCCGAGCACCACAAGAGAGTTGCTGAGATGGTTATGGAGAGAGCCAAGAGACTTGTTGAGCACGGCAAGGATGTGGTTATCCTTCTTGATTCCATCACAAGACTTACAAGAGCTTATAACATCGTAGTTCCACCTTCAGGAAGAACTCTTTCCGGTGGTCTTGATCCGGCAGCTCTTCATATGCCTAAGAGATTCTTTGGTGCAGCCAGAAACATGAGAGAGGGCGGAAGCCTTACAATCCTTGCAACAGCTCTTATTGAGACAGGTTCCAAGATGGACGACGTTATCTACGAGGAGTTCAAGGGTACAGGTAACATGGAAATGGTTCTCGACAGAAAGCTTCAGGAAAAGAGAATCTTCCCTGCCATCAATATTCCTAAGTCCAGTACAAGAAGAGAGGATCTTCTTCTTACACAGGAAGAGCTCACAGCTATCAACAGCCTTAGAAAAGGCTTTAACAGCATGAAGGCTGATGAGGCAGTAGATCAGTGCATCAACCTCTTCTCCAAGACTCGCAACAATGTTGAGTTTGTAAGAATGGTTGAGAAGCAGATGAGATTCTGATAGCAAACAAATAAGCCCCGGGTCATACGACTCAGGGCTTTTATTATTTATGTGTTTAGATGTCTCTAAGGTCTAACAGATTTTCAATATCCTTGGCCTGTTTGGCCAGCCTCTCTTCCTGTTTGGCCTGGCGCAGCGTCTTGTCGGTTATGTGTTCAAGATTCTTTGGATCAAAGGGATTTGTGCCACCGGATGATATTGTGAGAGTTTTTGGTCTCTCCGGGATAAGCTCTTTTGCAAT
Source organism: Butyrivibrio sp. FCS006 (assembly GCF_000424525.1). NCBI lineage: Bacteria > Bacillati > Bacillota > Clostridia > Lachnospirales > Lachnospiraceae > Butyrivibrio > Butyrivibrio sp. FCS006. The sequence continues at coordinate 205,680 of NZ_AUKB01000008.1, forward strand.
ATCCTCGTCAACTTCCTTGATCTGCTGTTTCTCGGAAATCTCAGGATTGAGGTTGGTCTCGGGTACATTATCAAGTACAGGATGACCTTCACTCTTCTTGGACACCAAAAGACCAATAAGATCCACATTCAGATTTGAAATGCTGCAGCCGACAGCTCTTTTGCCTCCAATCTCGAAGTTCCTTACTACCTTGGTGGAGATTTCATAGTTGTGGAGAGTATCACCGTATCTGAACATTACATCTATATTGTCACCAATCTTAAGAATGGTTGAATCATCAACAAGAATAGAAATTCCTCGCATTGAGATATCGTGTACAATGCAGTTCTTCAGATCCATATTGTTGCCGTTAATTGAGATAAGACCCAGCTTATCAATATAGAATCTCTCAGCTTTTCTGGAGTTCTCAGGCTCTAATTTGGAAGAACTCTTTATGAGATGGAAGTTACCATATCTGGTCTTTACAGGAGTAATGGTGGTGGACATGAATTTGTAAACACGTCCGTCGCGCTTATTCCTGATCTCTACGCTTGATGGCTCCAAAAACTGCATGTATTTTCCAAAGTATTCCATGGGCTTAACCAAAAGTCCTGCAGCCACGCCAAAAATAGCCTCAGTCATAAGAACTATGCTGTGCCCGTTGATGGCTGCGTGGATCTTTACTTCTGAACCGTTGGAAATTTCACTGACTTTCATTGGAACAACCCCCATTACATGAATCTAAGATTATGATATACTGAACAGAGTAAAAAATCTAGCATCAGGAGCGATTATGATCAAAGAGAATCTTGAATTAGTCGAGAAAAATATAGTATCTGCCTGCGAGAAAGCCGGCAGAGACAGGAGTGAAGTGACACTGATCGCTGTAAGTAAGACCAAGCCCGTAAGTGACATAAGACAGGCAATGGACTGTGGTATTACAGTTTTTGGCGAGAATAAGGTCCAGGAGATCAAGGACAAGACAGAGGAGATAAAAGAGCCGCTTTCCTGGCATATGATAGGCCATCTTCAGGCCAACAAGGTAAAATATCTTCCCGGCAGAGTGTGCATGATCCACTCGGTTGACAATGTTAAGCTGGCTGCCGAGATAGAGAAGCAGTTTGCAAAGACTGATGAGGTAATTGATGTTCTGATCGAAGTAAACATGGCGCAGGAGGAGAGCAAGTTCGGTTTATCTGCAGAGGAAGTGCCTGATTTTGTAAAAGAGATTTCACAGTACCCTCACCTTAACATAAGAGGCCTTATGACAATAGCACCATACACTGAGGATGCTGAGAGTAACAGAGTATATTTTAAGGGCCTTAGAGAGTTAAAAGACAGAATTAACGAAATGAATATCCCGGGTGTAAAAATGGATACTCTCTCAATGGGAATGACAGGAGATTACCAGGTGGCAATCGAGGAAGGAGCCACATTTGTCAGGGTTGGAACAGGAATTTTCGGAGAGAGGGACTATACACATATTATTAAATAAATATAAACGAATTTACACTAAAAAAGCCAGATAGTATAATAAATTTGTATACGTTTTGGCTTTTTATTTGCAGTTAATCAGGAAGGCATCTATGCTCAGAACAGTTCCTTTATCTAAGGCATTATCAATTGATCAATTGAATCATCTGATAGATACAGGGCATGTTTTTGTCACTCCTTTTGGACTAAACAGGACCTGTTATATTGTTGTGAATCATAAGCCGTTTATGGTTATAGCAACCGACATATCAATCAGGGGCGTCCAGCTCTCGGGCTCATGGTATACATGGGAAGAAGTTGAGGCTATGGGCGGAGTATACGACTCTGAATTTGAAGCTCTTAAGGCAATTGCCGGTGGAGCCTGATAATACTACTACGTCTTTTCTGGAGGCATAAATTTTGGATTACGTTTTTTATTATATAGAAGCACATCTTGCCTGTTTTTTCATTCTTGCTCTGATCTACTATAAGATCGTAAAAGCAGTTAATAAACAGGCATCTTCTATCTATATAGCCAGACTTATCGGAATACTGATGCTTTACTTTTTAGCGGAGATATTCTGGGTGCTGGTTGATGGACGGGTCATAAAATATTCGATAACACTGACATATTTGTCCAATGTTTTCACTTACATTTTAATAACGATGGTAACTTACAACTGGTTTATTGTCTCCGAGTCGCTTCAGGGAGACGGTATTGTAGAGGACAGGAAAAAGAGGCGTCTTGTCTTTATACCTGTTATCATATCTGCAGTTCTCTGCATAACAGCATTTTGGACAGGGCTTCTTTATTATGTCGATGACAGTGGAACACTGGTAAACGGAAGATTTTATGTGATTCTGGTCATCATTCCTTTTGGATATATGATCGCATCATCCATAAAAGCTTTTTCCAGATTTGCCAATAAGGATAAGTACGCCGAGAGAGGAATCTATCTGATGATAGGTATCTTCCCATTTGCTCCTATTGTATGTGGAATCCTTCAGGCTAGTTTCTGGAGAGTGCCCTTCCTTTGCTATGGAGCGGTAGTTGCAGTGCTTTATGTATATACAACTATCCAGGACAATATGATTTCCATTGATCCGCTGACTCAGACCAATAACAGAAATCAGATGTATAAATTCCTGATTAAGAAAATGAGAAATGAAGAGAGCGGAATGAGTCTGTTCCTTCTCATGGTTGATGTGGATAAGCTTAGAACAATAAATGACGCCTTTGGACACACTGAGGGTGACAGAGCACTCATCAGAGTTGCAAGTGCTATTAAGGACGCCTGTCAGGGCCCGAGAGGAAGAATGTTTGTGTCCAGATACGGCGGAGATGAATTTGTGATCGTGGCTGAGATGGCTTATAGGGCAGAAGCTACATATCTTGCGGAGCAGATAAAAAACAATATCAGAAGATTATCTGATATTGAAGGAGCACCCTATGATGTAAGCGTAAGCATAGGAATAGCACAGTATGACTACAAGGCTCCTGTTTCACTCCAGGCCTTTATTGCCAGGGCTGATTCTGATCTGTATCAGAACAAAAAGATGAACAATGCTTAAAATAAAGAGCTTATCAGACTTATTATGACTCCTGTAAGAATAAATGCTGCAAGTATTGAAATGGCATAGATGAATTTCATGCGTCCCATAGGTCTTCTCCTTAGATGGTTATGTTAAAACGTGATATACTTATAATAGTATATCAGATTGGAGGGGCATAGGTATGCAGATTTATGTATCCGGCAGTGTACTTAGAAGCGGTGACGGTTCCATTGATCATCCTTTCAAAACAATACAGGAGGCCGCTCAGGCAGCTAAAGCGGGAGATACTGTATTTGTGGCTCCCGGTATATACAGAGAATGGGTAAAACCTGTAAACTCAGGAACTGAGAAGGACAGGATACAATATATCAGCACGTCACGTGGGGAAGCAATCATCACCGGCGCTGAGCGCCTTTCGGGGTGGGAGAGCTTTGAGAATGTATGGCGTGTCAGGATTCCAAACAGCTTCTTTGGGGATTACAATCCCTATATCGATGAAGTCAGAGGGGACTGGTTCTTCCCTTTTGAACACAATCCACACACAGGCGATATATATTTAGACGGAAAGTCTATGTACGAGGTCTTTGACCTCTCTCTTTGCATGCATCCACATAAGGATAAGAGGTCCTGGGATCCCGATTTTTCAACTTATGTATGGTTTACAGCCCAGGAGGACGGTAATACCGTAATCTACGCTAACTTCCAGGGAAAAGACCCGAATGAAGAAAATGTAGAGCTCTCTGTCAGGAAGGCATGCTTCTATCCGGAAAAGACAGGTATAAACTATATAACACTATGCGGATTTACCGTAAGATGTGCTGCCACCCAGTGGGCTCCGCCGACTGCTTACCAGGAAGGTATGGTAGGTCCTCACTGGTCCAAGGGATGGATCATCGAGGACTGCGAGATCTATGAATCAAAGTGCAGCGGAATATCTCTTGGCAAGTACTTCCAGAGAGGCAATAACAACAAGTGGTCCACTACCTTTGTAAAGATCGGAAGCCAGACTGAGAGAGATTGCATATGTCAGGCTGTAAATGAAGGATGGGATAAAGAGAGTGTCGGCTCGCATATCGTTAGACGCTGCGATATCCATGACTGTGGTCAGACAGGTATTGTAGGACATCTTGGCGGTGTTTTCAGTATCATTGAGGACAACCATATCCATCATATTAACAATAAGCATAATCTCGCAGGTGCTGAGATAGGTGGTATCAAGCTTCATGCAGCCATTGACACCATAATAAGGCGCAACCACATTGACCATTGTACCAGAGGACTCTGGCTTGACTGGCAGGCTCAGGGCACAAGGGTCACTCAGAACTTTATGCATGACAATGTTCCTCCGGAGGGTGCTATCATTGATAACAGCCTCTCACTTGGCGAGGATATTTTTGTTGAGGTTTCACACGGCCCTACACTTATAGATCATAACCTGCTTCTGTCACAGATTTCCTGCAGACTGAGCACACAGGGCCTTGCGTTTATACACAACCTGATCGCCGGATCATTTTCTTATGTTGGACAGGGAACTGATGATGGAACCAGAAAGATGACCACATCAAGGTTTACGCCTTACCATGTTCCTCACTCCACAAAGATTGCAGGATTTATGACAATCCAGCACGGAGATGCAAGGTTCTACAACAATATCTTTATTCAGCAGAAGGTCAGGCAGGATCTTTTGGATTTCTGCATTTCAGAAAACAGCGATACCATGGACCAGCACAACTTTATCTGCGGAACCTGCCCGTACAATAAGTTCCCGACGGCATCAGAGTATTTTGCCAAATTCACTAAGATACCGGCCTGGGAAGTAGGAAATGATATCTACTATTCATATCTGCCGGTATATACCGGAGGCAATGCCTACTACAACGGTGCAAGACCCTGCGATGGCGAGCTTGCTGCCCACGTTGATAAGGATCACAAGATCAGCTTATACCTTGATGAGGAGGATGGAAGATATACTCTTCACACAAACCTCTACGAGTATCTGCCAAGATCCTTTACTATGCCAATGAACACCGAGGCTCTTGGAATAGCTTTTGAGCCTGAGCAGAGATTTGAAAATCCCGATGGCAGTGCCATTATGTTTGATATGGACTACTTCGGAAGAAAGCGCGGAAGATTCCCTGTTGCAGGACCTTTTGAGGAGTGCAATACCGACAGGTTTACCGTTCAGACATCAGGCTTTGGACCATACAGGATCAAACATGCCGAAAGACCCAGGATCGAAGGCAAAAAAGATGAATTTGAAGATGTCAGAGAGGATGAGGAGCTGAGGGAAGATGTAGAGCCTGCAGTTTCTGAAGAAGTGCCTGAGACAGAAACGGAGAGAGAAGACATTCCTGAACCCGAGTCCTTTGTCGAGGAGATCAATTCCAACATTATGCTCACAGGGTGCGATGGCGCCGGGATCTCTTTTCCCTTCGAAGGAAGCCTGTTCCAGGTAAGAGATATGTTTGTTAAGGGCAATGAAGTCTGGCTGTACGACGGCGTAAATGATAAGCTGGTAGAGCTTGACTGTGAGTACGGAATTTATCATACTTTAAAGAAGTGGTCTGTGGGTGCTCTGCAGTCCATCGATGTATCGGATGACCCTAACTGTGAAGGCTTTGTTCGCACAGCCGGAACGCTCCTTTGCATCCTGAATAAGAGCATGGCCCATGACCCTGCAGATACCTGTGCTACAATTCAGGATAAGGTCAACTCCGGAATTGAGAGTAAAGGTATCAAGATGCGCTTTACCCCTAAGTACTTGAAGTTCATCAGGAACAAGAAGTTCATATCCCTGGAGGATGTTATCTACAGGATGAGCAAGGGCAATATGGATATAGTCACAGAGAGACTTGAAAAACTCTGATCAGAATAAAGAAAAAAGGTAATTAACGTTTATGGAGAGAAGAGCAAACTGGTATAAGCTCGACAATGCTGCGAAGATTGTACCTTCAACTGCAAAGGGAGCCAATACCAGAGTATTCAGACTTACATGCGAGCTGAAGGAGGAGGTTAATCCCGAAATCCTTCAGCAGGCGCTGGATGATACGATAGAGGAATTCCCGTTCTTTAACTGTGTTCTTCACAGGGGGATTTTCTGGTATTATCTCGAGGACAGCAATTTGATGGCCAAGGTGGAACAGGAACATACTCCTGCCTGCCTTCCTCTTTACATTCCCGGTAAAAAGAATCTTTTATATAGGGTCAACTACTTTAACAAGAGGATAAATCTTGAGATGTTCCACGTACTGGCAGACGGTACCGGAGCTTTCATGTTTTTCAAAAACCTTGTTACAAGGTACCTCCAGATAAAGCACAACCTCAGCGAGGATATTAAACCCTCCGATGATTTTTCTGTGGAAGAGAAGAATGTGGATGCCTTCACGGACAACTACTCCAAGCAAAAAGGTCTTAAGCAGCTGGGAGAGATGAGATCCGTTAAGGCTTATCAGGTAACGGGAGAAGTGGATGACAATCTTTTGCCACACCTTCTTGAGGGCACTGTATCTGCGTCCAAGTTCCTTGATCTTGCCCACAAGTATGAGTCAACGGTAGGCGTTTTGTGTGTCGCGCTGTACATAAAGGCCGTAATACAGGGCATGAACAGACATCAGATGAGAAGACATATCGTAGTCAGCGTACCTGTTAACCTACGTCAGTTCTATAAGAGCGGAACAGCAAGAAACTTCTTTGGTGTCATCAATATTGACTATGATCCGAAGAATTATGATGGTGAACTTAAGAGCATAATAGAGCCTGTTGCCAAGGACTTTAAGGAGAAGCTCTCAACTGAAAATATAGAAAAGACCATGAATTCCTACTCCTCTTTGGAGCACAACCTGGCAATCAAGATGGTTCCGCTTCCGATCAAGGACTTCACCATCGGAAGATTCGACAGAGCCGCCAAGAGAGGTGTTACAACATCAATGTCTAACCTTGGACAGATCAAGATGCCTCCGGAAGTTGCCGATTATATCGACAGGTTCAGCGCCTTTATGACTGCTTCGTCTCAGCAGGTGTGTGTATGCACCTTCAAGGACAAGATGGTATTCGGCGAGGTTTCGCCCTTCAAGACTCATAAGACCATGCTTAATTTCTTCAGATGTCTCTCTGAGGAGGGAATTGAAATTGAGCTTGGAACCAATGATTACGATATGTACGAGGAAAAAGAGTAAATGCAGATTTGTCAGAAATGTAATGTGAAAATAAGAGGCAGAAAGGAATGCTGCCCTCTGTGCCAGGGAAGACTTAAGGAAGTCGAGGGAGATGACAACCCATCATTCCCAATTCTTGAAAAGAGAAAGATCAGCAATATCACTTTCCTTAAGATGTGTACTTTTTTGTTTATAGCATCGGAGATAATCTTTGGGGCTATCAACATAATGACAAAAGGAGAGTTCTCTTTTATAGGCCCTGTTATGTTGGGGCTTTTTGTTGCCTGGATTGATGTCATTGCAACCATGTACCTCAGAAATAACCTTATCAAGGTCATAACTTTTGAGGTTGTCGTCGCAATTGTAGTTGATCTCTATATCGATATAAAGACCGGCTTCCATGGCTGGAGTGTCAATTGGATGATCCCAATGACACTGATAGGACTTGCCATCGCAACCAACATCATTGCGTGGGTGCTTAAACTTCGTCTTGACGAGTATATCCTGTACATTGTCCTTGATTTTGTAATGGCACTTGTTCAGATCATTTTTATCAGAAACGGCATGAATACTTTCCCATGGCCGGCAGTAGCAAGTATTATCACCTATATGATACTCATCGCGGCCCTGATAATTTTCAGATTCAGAGATCTTAAGAACGCATCGGAGAAGATGTTTAATATATGAGCATCAAGAACAGACTTAATAAAAACAACATCAAAAGAGGTCTTGTATTTGCCTCCAGAGCCGGGGATTTTGTAGAGAATTCCATAAGCAGAGCCATTGAGAATTCCGGAAGAAAGGCAGAGGATCTTCCAAAGGATCCCGAAAAGATGACATGGTACAGAGTACCGCTTGAAAAAGGACTTTCGGGGGATGGGTCAGAGTATTACATCTATGTAAAACTGGCTGATCCTGACAAGCTGTGCGTTTTTTTCTCGGGTGGAGGTGTGGCCTGGAATGAATATACCGCTGCAAGACCTGTTACCGGCGGAAAAGTGGCAGCAAGACAGCCGAACTTTTACTGGAACAATCTAAGGCCTTTTACCCAGCTTATGAATATAAATGTCGGTATCACCGATATTAAGAACGAGGCCAATCCCTTCAGGGACTGGAGCTTTGTTGTCATAACCTATGCAACGGGAGACTTCCACATCGGTAACCACGACTACCCATATAAGGCAGAGGACGGAAGCGATGAGATACTCCATTTCCATGGCTATATGAATTTCCTTGAGAGCATGAAGGTGGCAAAAGAGCTTTTTCCTGCGCCATCACACCTTCTTATAGCCGGCAATTCCGCCGGTGCTTTTGCTGTACCTGCTCTTGCGGGAGAAGTGGTGGATAACTATTATCCGAACGCAAGAAACATCACACTCTTTTCAGACAGTGGACAGCTCCTTTACAAGAAATGGCGCTCTACGGCCAAAAATATATGGCAGGCAAAAGAGAGCTTCTGGAAGCCTATCCATGGGGACAATATCACTCTGGAATGGTATAAGGACCTCTACAGCAAATACGGCGATAGATTTACTCTTTTGTATTCGAGCTCAATTCATGACTATCTTCTGAGTGCTTATTATAACGACATAATAAACAAGAAGTACGAGACGGATGCTGATGTGCAGAAGGAATATTACGATCAGCTCTGTGAGATGGTTCGCCAGTTAAAAGAGATAACACCTCATTTTGGGATTTTCTTGAATGAATGGAAAATCCCGCTCATTACCATGGGCGGGACTGTACATTGCAGTGTGAGAGAACCTCATTTTACGCTGTTTACTCAAAACGGGATCTCTATGGCTGACTGGCTTAAAGATGCAGTTGAAGGAAAAGTCTATGATGTGGGACTTGACCTTCTTAAAAACTCTTAATCAATAAAGCACTTCTCGATAAGAGCTTCATACTCCTCACGAAGAGATTCAGGAATATCATATTCATCAAGAGCCTCTGTAACTGACCAGTGCTCATTAATCATCGAACGAAGAATGTTGCGGATGACACTAAGATCAAGCGCTTCCAATGTCGCAGCTGTTGTCATATCTCTACCTCCTCACAATACTTTTACATAACACTTTAACTACCATATATTGTAGTATAAAATATTCTATATACAAGTATTGACATTTAGATTTGAGTTACTTTTGTAAAATATGCACAGAAACTTGAGGGGACTTTCATGCATATAACTACAATTGCACTTATAACCTCAATTATTGGGCTTATCAGCTCGTTTTTTCTGGTGGGGATAATTCCGTCACTGGTGTCATTTATTATGGGCATAAGACTGATCATTGAGGAAAAGTCCATAGATATAGTAAGGATCCTGGCGATTTCCTTTGCGGGAATTCTGCTTCCAATTGTCATGTATCTGAACACCTTTGGACTGCATCTTCCGACACCGGATGAGGGCGGCAGAAATTTTTATCAGCAGATAATGATAAACAATTATTCAAATCTTGCCAAAGGCCTGGGGATCATTAAGGAAGAGAATACGCTTCTTGCAGAAGGAAACGTAAGTGATTCTGCCGGCGAGGAGATGACCTATTACACCAATACTCCCAAGACTCACAGCGAAGAGGCGGCAAATAGTGCCGGCGCTTTAGCATCTTCCGAAAAGCTTCCGGAGATATTTGAAAGTCTTGACAGTATTGCTCCTGCTGAAAGGAATAAAGGAGGAATAATCTCCATCGCGCCATCTGATGATGACATGCCATCCTACGGCGGACTTCCGGTGGGTACCCTTATAGTAGCCCAGTATTTCAGGGAGGATGATCACAATGCCAATCCGATCCTGGTTTTGCAGAACAAATCAGGAGATTTGTGCAGATATGAGTGTATCTTTACGGCCAGAGACAAGGATGGAAATGAGATGGCAATCTCCGAGAAGACCGTGGAGGTTGTAAGGAACGGAAGTGTCTTTGTCTTCGAGGGAAGATTTGACAAAAAGGACCTTGGCGGAGGCATTCCCGATGCCTTTGAGTTCTCTATATCAAAACGTGATCCTTATGAAAAAGACATGTCGACAGACGTGGCAGTCTATACCGCGGTAGAAGGCAACTCTGCAATTCTTACGGCGGAGAATAAGTCTGACAAAAAGGTCAAAGTGGATGCTTATGTTCTTTTCTTTGATGGAAAAGAGCTTGTGGACTGCATGTGGATGATTCCCCAGAACACCGATGAAGTGTGCCTTGAGCCGGGAAGTGCAGCTTCCATTAAAGGTGATGCCTATTACAGGTTTGATCATGTAGAGACGTTTTATACGGCTTATGAGGCTGTAGGAGAATAAAAGATTTAAATATACTGCTCGTTATACTATAATAAACCTAGATATTATTACGATGACCATCAGGAGGAGACTATGGCACAGGAAAGAGAAGATCTGATACACTCACTGGCGAAATCTATGGGAGTGGGGGATGCACAGAAAGCGAAGTATACTTCCAATAAGTTCAACACTGAAACAGGTGCAATGTATGCCAACGGTCATGCGATTCCCAGAGGAACCATAGAGCAGGCTAAGGTATATTTTACAAATCAATATAGAAAGATCGCTGAAAAAGATGACGAGGGAGCCAAGGAAATGGCTATGCTCTATGAAGTGGCAGTTGAAGCCATAAATATGATGGTTGATAACACAAATACATCAGCAGACAGACCTCAGGTTTAATACCTGAGGTTTTTATTTTGCCTGTCGATATTTCTGACAATAGTGTCAATTATTGACGCTTATGCGCATTTTGTCAACTAAATGCTTTAATGCTTTAAAGCGTGTTGTGCATAATTTATACTTTTTGTATTGTATTATGCCGAAAATTGTACAATATATTTGTTAAATAGTACAAAAAATAAAAAAAGTATAAATAGGGCTATTGCAATTTGCACAAATAAGAGATATGATGATTTTGTCGTAAAGAACTGACCGACAGTCGATTCGAAGAGTTTTGATTTTTGGTATTGTTTGAAACGGTGACAGAATGAACGAGACATCCTGGTGTACATTAAAATTTATAGAGAGCCTTGAGAAAAGAGTAAGGGTTAAATGAGGGGGAACCTCATTTTACTTTGTTTGCTCTTTTTTTATTTATCAAAATAGAAATGAAAAACCGAGAATTTATTAACAAAATAGAGTCCAACCCTATCATCGCGGCAGTTAAAGATGATGACGGCCTTGAAGTGGCTCTGACAGAAGACATAGAGATCATATTTGTATTATACGGAGACATATGCAGCATACCTACCATAGTCGACAAGATCAAGAAAGCCGGTAAGGTTGCAATGGTACATGTGGATCTGATAACAGGACTTAATAACTCCAAGGACGTATGCCTTGACTTTATTAAGAACAACACAAAAGCAGATGGGATCATCACCACAAAGAGCAATCTCATCCAACATGCAAGAGAACTTGAGCTAAATACAGTGCTGAGATACTTCATACTGGATTCTCTGGCACTGCAGAACATAGAAAAGCAAGCAAGAAGCCCCGGAATAAAACCTGATATTATCGAGTTTTTACCGGGCATAGTTCTTCCGAAGATGATAAAGCGGATCAACAAGGTCAGCAGAGTTCCGATTATAGCCGGGGGGTTAATAGCGGACAAGGAAGATGTGATGAACGCACTGGATGCCGGGGCACTTGCAATTTCCACAACCAATCATGATGTGTGGGAGCTTTAAAGAGAAGTTAAAGCGAAGGGGCTTTAATAATATTATTTCTTTCACAAGAAAAAGGAGGGTTAAGTAATGGCAAAGTACGTTATGGCGCTGGATGCAGGTACAACAAGTAACAGATGTATCCTGTTCAACGAGAAGGGTGAGATGTGCTCTGTTGCTCAGAAGGAATTCACACAGTATTATCCTCAGCCCGGTTGGGTAGAGCATGATGCTAATGAAATCTGGCAGACACAGCTTTCAGTTGCTCGTGAGGCTATGGCTAAGGTTGGGGCAACCTACACAGACATCGCAGCAATCGGTATCACAAACCAGCGTGAAACAACAATCGTTTGGGAAAGAGCTACAGGTAAGCCTGTATATCATGCTATCGTATGGCAGTGCCGTAGAACAGCTGATATGAAGCAGGAACTTATGGAAAGTATCCCGGAATCGACAATGCAGCTTACAACAAGACAGGTCTTGTATTCGATCCTTATTTCTCAGGAACAAAGCTTCGTTGGATCCTTAACAACGTAGAAGGTGTTCGTGAGAAGGCTGAAAAGGGTGAGCTGTGCTTCGGTACTGTTGATTCCTGGCTTATCTTCAAACTTACAAAGGGTAAAGTACACGCTACTGATTACTCAAACGCATCAAGAACAATGATGTTCAACATCAACACTGTTGACTGGGATAAAGAACTTTGCGACCAGCTCGAAGTTCCTATGAGCATGCTTCCAAAGGCACTTCCTTCCAGCAGCACAGAGTATGGTGAGTCAGATCCTGAGTTCTTCGGCGGACCTATCAAGATCGCCGGTGTAGCAGGTGACCAGCAGGCAGCTCTGTTCGGACAGACCTGCTTCGAGTCAGGAATGGCTAAGAACACATACGGAACAGGATGCTTCATGTTGATGAACATCGGCACAAAGCCTCAGTTCCCTAACAACGGACTTCTTACTACTATCGCTTGGGGTCTCGACGGAAAGGTTGAGTACGCTCTCGAGGGTTCAATCTTCGTAGCAGGCGCAGCTATCCAGTGGCTTCGTGATGAGGTTAAGCTCGTTGATACATCACCTGATTCTGAGTACTTCGCAACTCAGGTTCCAGATACAAACGGATGCTACGTAGTTCCTGCATTTACAGGACTTGGTGCTCCTTATTGGGATCCTTACGCACGTGGAGCTATCACAGGACTTACACGTGGTGTTAACAAGAAACATATTATTCGTGCAACTCTTGAGTCACTTGCTCTTCAGACCAACGACGTTCTCGGAGCAATGGAAGAGGGTTCAGGAATCAAGCTTGCAGCTCTTAAGGTTGACGGTGGTGCCTGCAAGAATAACTTCCTTATGCAGTTCCAGTCAGATATTATCAATGCTCCTGTACATCGTCCTGTATGTGTTGAGACAACAGCTATGGGCGCATCTTACCTGGCAGGTCTTGCAGTTGGCTTCTGGTCAAGCAAGGAAGATGTTATCAAGAACTGGGCTATCGACAGAGAGTTTGAGCCTTCAATGACAGAAGAGGCTCGTGCTGAGAAGCTTAAAGGCTGGAAGCAGGCTGTTAAAGCAACTCTTGGATGGGCTAAGGGCTGATACATATTAACTTAAGTGAGGAAAAAATCACATATAAAAGGGGGTATTTATTATGAGCATTTATTTAGGCGAGTTTATCGGAACACTTATTCTGGTACTCCTCGGAGATGGCGTTTGCTGTAACGTATCACTTGAGAAGTCAGGATTTAAGGGCGGCGGAGCTGTTCACATCCTTATCGGATGGGGAATGGCAGTTATGGTTCCGGCATTTGCAATGAGCAACTTCACAGGATGCCCTTCAGCATTCAACCCTGCAGTTACAATTGGTATCGCTATCAGAAGCGGTGACTGGTCAACAGTTGCAGGACAGATTATTGCTCAGATGCTCGGCGGCTTCTGCGGCGCAGCTATCCTTATGGTTCTCTACGGAGATCACATCAAGGCTACAGCTAATGATGATGTTGTTCGCGGATGCTTCTGCACAGCACCTTCAATTCCTAACCAGGTTCTGAACTTCCTTTCAGAGTTCTGCGCTACATTCATCCTTGTATTCACACTGGCTCTGATCCCTGCTGGCTCAGACCGCACTGTATGGGTTCTCGTATACGGCGTAATCGTTGCATGCGGCGCTTCCTTCGGTGGACTTACAGGATACGCTATGAACGCAGCAAGAGATACAGCTCCTCGTATTGCTTATCAGCTCCTTGCTCCTAACTTCGGCAAGAAGAACGGCAACTGGGGTTATGGCTGGATCCCTGCAGTAGCTCCTATCTGCGGCGGTATCGTTGCATCTCTTCTTTACAACGTTCTTGCAGGCGCTGGAATGTTTGGCTGATTTAAATGCTAATCGAATAGGATTTGTGCTTGAACAAAGACCAAATAGTAGTATCATAGAATTAACTTTATATTGAACGGGAGGCGAGAGTGAGCACATATACTGTGGGGAACACAGTTTGCTTTCTCTCGCCTTTTTCAAGTTTAGGGTGTATCCCATGCCCAATGAAAAAAGGAGATTATTATGTTGTACGATGTGATCGTAATCGGAGCCGGTGTTACCGGGTCTGCAGTCGCAAGAGAGCTGTCCCGTTATGAGACAAATGTCTGCGTACTGGAGAAATGCGAAGATGTTTGTGAGGGAACATCAAAAGCCAATTCCGCTATCGTTCATGCCGGATTTGATGCAGCTGAAGGCTCGCTTATGGCCAAGCTCAATGTCAGAGGCAATGAAATGATGGGTGATCTTGCAAAAGACCTTGATATTCCGTTTAAGAGAAACGGAGCAATGGTCGTATGTATCCACAAGGAAGCTCTTGATGGACTTAAAGACCTCTATAACAGAGGTATTGCCAACGGAGTTAAGGAACTTAAGATCCTTAACAGAGAGGAAGCTCTTGAGATGGAGCCAAACCTTTCTGAGAACGTTGAGGGAGCACTCTGGGCTCCTACAAGCGGAATCATCTGTCCTTTCGAGCTCAATATTGCTATGGCAGAGAATGCCAACATGAATGGCGTTGATTTCCGTTTCAATACAGAAGTTGAAGATATTAAAAAAGGTGAAGACGGCAATTGGCACTTAAGGACTAACAACGGCGAGTATGTTGCAAGATACGTTGTTAATGCTGCAGGTGTATATGCTGATACAATACATAATATGGTAAGTGCAGACAAGATCCATATTACACCAAGAAGAGGAGACTATTGTCTTCTTGATAAGACTGTTGGCGGACATGTTAAACACACGATCTTCCCTCAGCCCACAAATCTTGGTAAGGGTGTTCTTGTTTCACCTACAATCCATGGCAACCTTATTGTTGGACCTACAGCTGTGGATATTGAGAACAAGGAAGGCAACAACACAACAGCAGCCGGCATCGATGATCTTATTGCTAAGGCCGGTGATCATGTAAGAAATCTTCCTATCAGAAATGTCATCACATCCTTTGCTGGACTTCGTGCCCACGAATCACATCACGAGTTCATCATCAAGGAAGTTGACGATGCGCCACACTTTATTGACTGCGCAGGCATTGAGTCTCCCGGACTTACAAGTAGCCCTGCTATCGGCGAGATGGTCGGCAACATGATGAAGGATATGATGGGACTTAAGGAGAAGGCTAACTGGATCAGCACTCGTAAGGGTGTTAAGAAGACTGAAGGCCTCTCAGTAGAAGAGAGAAATGCTCTTATTAAAGAGAATCCCGCATATGGTACCATCATCTGCAGATGCGAATCCATCACAGAGGGTGAGATCCTTGATGCGATCCACAGACCACTTGGCGCAAGAAGCCTTGATGGCGTAAAGCGCAGAACAAGAGCGGGCATGGGAAGATGCCAAGCTGGTTTCTGCTCACCGAGAACAATGGAAATCCTTCACCGCGAACTGGGTATTCCTTATGAGAAGATCACAAAGAGCGGCGGTAAGTCAAACATTGTCCTTGAGAGAACAAAAGGGGAGGTAAGCGGGTCATGAAGACATATGATATCGTAATAGTAGGCGGCGGCCCTGCCGGACTCGCAGCAGCTGTAGCAGCCAAGGAAGCCGGCAATGACAGCATCCTTATTCTCGAGAGAGACCATGAGCTTGGTGGAATCTTAAATCAGTGTATCCACAACGGATTCGGACTTCATACCTTTAAGGAAGAGCTCACAGGTCCCGAGTATGCATATCGTTTTATCAAGCAGGTTCTTGATCTTGGTATTGAGTATAAGCTAAATACCATGGTTATGGACATCGCTGCAGACAAGACTGTAACAGCCATGAACAGAGAAGACGGAATGTTCCAGATTCCTGCCAAGGCAGTTATCCTTGCAATGGGCTGCAGAGAAAGACCTCGTGGAGCCCTGAACATTCCGGGATATCGTCCTGCAGGTATTTTCTCAGCAGGTACTGCACAGAGACTTGTAAATATAGAAGGCTACATGCCCGGTCGTGAGGTTGTAATCCTTGGATCCGGTGATATCGGACTTATCATGGCCCGCAGAATGACCTTCGAAGGCGCCAAGGTTAAGGTTGTAGCAGAGCTTATGCCTTACTCAGGCGGACTTAAGAGAAACATCGTTCAGTGTCTTGATGATTACGGAATTCCTCTTAAGCTTTCACATACCGTTGTTGATATAGAGGGAAAAGACCATGTAACAGCCGTTACAATCGCTGAGGTCGGACCTGACAGAAAGCCTATCCCCGGAACAGAAGAGAGATATACCTGTGATACACTCCTTCTTTCCTGCGGACTTATTCCTGAGAATGAGCTCTCAAGATCAGCCGGCGTAACAATGAACCCTGTTACATCAGGACCTGTTGTTAACGAGTCTCTTGAGACCAACATCCCCGGTGTATTTGCCTGCGGTAACGTTCTTCATGTACATGACCTTGTTGACTACGTATCTGAGGAAGCTAAGAGAGCCGGACAGAATGCTGTTAAGTACATCGCAGACGGATGTAAGGAAGCTGAGGGTGCAAATGTTATTGAGCTGTGTGCAACAGACGGCGCAAGATATACAGTACCAAGCACCATCAACAAAGACAGAATGGATGACCTTCTCACAGTAAGATTCAGAGTAGGTGATGTTTATAAGAATTCCTTCGTAAGTGTATACTTCGATGATGAGAGAGTAATGCACAACGAAAAGAGAATCCTGGCACCCGGTGAGATGGAGCAGATCATTCTTCAGAAAAAGAAACTCGATGAGTATCCAAATCTTAAGAAGATAACTGTAAAGATAGAAAAGGAGTAAGGCTTATGGAAACCAGAGAATTAACATGTATCGGATGTCCTATGGGGTGCCTTGTTACAGTTACTTTGGATAATGGAGAAGTTAAAGAGGTAACAGGTAACACATGTGCCAAGGGCGATATTTACGCCAGAAAAGAAGTGGTCAATCCCACAAGAATTGTTACCAGCACTGTTAAGATCGTAGGCGGTGACAAGGAAAGAGTTTCTGTTAAGACTGCAAACGACATTCCAAAGAGCAAGATCTTTGAGGTAATGAAAGACATTGATGCAGCAGAGGCTAAGGCTCCTGCCCACATCGGTGATGTTCTTATAAAAGATGTTGCCGGAACAGGCGTTGACGTAGTTGCTACAAGAAATGTAGAAGCAATTTAAAAAAAGCTATTGCAACTTTTATGTGATAGGAATAGAATACAAGGTGTACTAGTTCAGATAGTACACCTTGTATTTTTTTGTGCAGAGCACAAGCAGAGCTCATGTCGGGGATAAGCAAAACGTGGAGGTTACCATGAATTTGATCGACTACCAGGATAGCAGGCCTATCTACGAACAAATTGTTGAAAACTTCAAAATGCAGATCTACAAAGGAATCCTTCAGGAGGGGGACCAGATGCCCTCAGTAAGAAACCTTGCTGTGGAGCTTTCCACCAATCCCAACACGGTCCAGAAAGCCTATGCTGAGCTTGAGAGACAGGGATTTATCTATACAGTGAAAGGCAGGGGTAACTTTGTCAAAGGAGGGGACATTCTTTTAGAAGGCAAGAAGTCTGAACTGGTTAAAGAGATAGTTGAGCTCTTTACAGAAGCCCATGAGATAGGGCTTTCATTGGATGAGCTTGTTGAGGAGATAAAAAAGCATTTGGATAAGCTTGGGGAGGGTAAGCATGATTGAATTACTGAATCTTGAAAAATCATTTGACGACATAAAAGCTGTCAATCGTGTTTCACTAAACATCTTAGACGGCGAGGTCTTTGGGCTGGTCGGAACCAACGGGGCAGGAAAGAGTACAATACTCAGGATCATATCAGGAGTCATAAAGCCTGATGAAGGAATTGTGCTGGTGGATAAGAGACCTGTTTACGATAACCCTGAGGTTAAGAGAGATGTCTTTTACATATCAGACGATCAGTACTTTCTTCCGAATTCAACGCCCGAAGAGATGGCAGTATATTACGAGAATATCTACCGGAGCTTTGATAAGCTGAGATTTTACAAGCTCTGCAGCGGCTTTGGACTGGATGTAAAGAGAAGGATAAACACTTTCTCAAAGGGTATGAAGAAGCAGGTTTCAATTCTTCTTGGAATCTGTGCGGGTACAAAGTATCTTTTGTGCGATGAGACCTTTGATGGCCTTGATCCGGTTGTAAGGCAGGGGGTTAAGAGTCTTTTTGCAGGAGAGATGGCAGATAGAGGACTGACACCGGTTATCGCTTCCCACAACTTAAGAGAGCTTGAAGATATCTGCGATCACATAGGTCTTCTTCATCAGGGCGGAGTGATCCTCTCGGAAGACATTGAGGATATGAAGATCAAGATGCAGAAGGTACAGTGTGTATTTGCTTCAGAGGAAGATGAAAAGAAAGCACTTGAAGGCCTCAACGTTCTTCTTCATGAGACCAGGGGAAGACTTCACACCATCACAATAAGAGGTGAGAGAGAAGAGATAGAGAGGGCCTTTGGCAGAGGTAATCCAATCTTCTTTGAAGTTCTGGCACTTTCATTGGAAGAAATCTTTATCAGTGAAACGGAGGTAGTTGGGTATGACATCCGCAAATTTGTCCTTGGATGAGAAACTTAAGAATCACAGAACATATTTAAACAGGACCCTTTGGTCCGGATATATTGCGCTTCCTTTTTTGGCAGCATATTTTATTCTTGGTGTTATCATGATGATCTCAAGGACCATCAATTATGCAGCAAGATATAACCAGAGTGATGCTGTGCTGTATCAGGAGAAGCTAAGAGCAGTATCAAGAGTACTCGGCGTTGAACAGTTTGGATTTGTTATTGTCATCGGTATAGCTGTTATGTTCGCTCTTCAGGGCTTTTCATATGTCTTTGATACCAGCAAGCTGGACTTTTACTTAAGCCAGCCTACTACCAAGGCACAGAGGATTGCCAAGAATTATTTCAATGCGATCACATCATTCCTGATAATGTATGTTGGATGCGAGATCATTGCGCTTGTTATCGCAGCATGTATGGGAGCAGTAGGTAAGTACCTGTATCTGTCGGTTCTTATTGAGACTATAAGAGCATTTAATCTGTTCTTTGCCTTTTACAACATAACAGTTCTGGCAGTGATGTTAAGTGGAAGCCTTCCGATCGCAATTCTGCTTACCGGATGCTTTGCTTTTATATCAATACTTTTTGCAGGAGAGCTTTACTTCTTTAACGGCATGTTTTTTGCTACTCATAGCTCAATGCAGCCATTTAAAGCATGGTTTTCTCCTTTGTATGACAGATTCGGAATTTATCTGACTCTTGTTGATGAACAACGATCATCATATGCGCTTATTAGTCATGAGTATATAAGCGGTGTTATTGCCAGGATACTTCCTAAGGAGATCGACACCCTTGTAACCGGACTTATTGCATTTGTTTTTGCTCTTATCTTTGCAAAAATGAGACAGGCAGAGTGGGCAGGAAAGGGTATTGTTATAAGGCCCTTCAGATGGCTTGTTAAGATCGTAGTCTGTGTTGCAGCAGGTCTTGGAGTGGGCTACATCGTATATCTTGTCTATGAGACTGTATGGTCACAGAGGCTCTTTACTCAGATGTGTCTGATCATGGCTCTGACTACAATCGTTACCGGATGCATTGCTGAAGTAATCCTTGAGGGAAATATCAGGAGAGTATTTAAGGGCAAGGCCCAGACTATTATGGCTTTGGCAATAGTTCTTTTGATATTCACTATCTACAGAGGAGACCTTCTTGGATTTGACAGCTATGTACCTGCTGCTGACAAGATTGAGAGCTGCGCTATCGTAAACAATGCAAGGTCATTTAATCTTTTAAATGTATTGGCTAACGGCAGTATTTATGATGAAGAACTGATGACCATAACCAATACGGAAGATTTCGTAAAGATCGCATCCGCCGGAATGGAAAACAGAAAGCTTCAGAAAAAGAATTATGATGACAATATTTACGATTCCATGGGCTATGAGCTTGAAATCCTTTATAGATTGAAGAACGGCAGAAAGGTTTACAGATACATTACCGTTCCCTATGACACAGTAAACGAAGAACTGGCAAGGATAGTTGACAGTGAAGAGTTTAAGAGAGGATATTTTGATATCTTTAACGATGGACTTGTAAGAGAGCTTGATGTTCCTTCTCTCCATAATCTTGTATACGATTCTATGGGCGCATCAGAGAGCACCAAGAATTTCTCTTATGAAGAGTTTAGTGAAGCTTATAGAAAAGACATTCTGGACAACTACAGTTTTGAATACGCAAGTAAGAACATGCCTATAGGATGCGTGAACTATGAAGGCAACAGCGAGAATTACGTATACGGAAGCATGGATGTGTTTGAGACTTATACCAATACAATAGCTTATCTTAAAAAGCTTGGCATTTATATCGACTATAAGATTGATGCCTCAGATATAAGAGAGATCAAGGTTAACAACTACTACCCGGGATATGACCTGGAAACCGAATCAATCAGCGACCCGGATCCAAACGTTGAGACTTCTCACGCGACCTATACGGATCCTGAGCAGATAAAAGAGCTTTTGGAGGCATCGGTGTACAGTAATACATATAATCCCTGGTTTGACTATCGTCTGTTTAATGATCAGTATTCGGTTGAAATACTAAGAGACGGTAATTACCAGTATTCGAGCTTGTATTGCTCAATTCTAAAAGGGAAGGTTCCGCAGTTTGTTAAAGAAGATACCAACTAAATTTAAAAGCCTTTCCGCAAACAGGAAAAGAAGACTGGTTTCATGGGCATTCTTGTTGCCATCCCTGCTTGGAGTACTTCTGTTTTTTGTAGCTCCCTTCATAGTGGTCATCTTTTATTCGGTGATAGATAACCCGATCAGGATGAACTTTGTGGGACTTAAGAACTACGTCAATGTATGGAACAATGCAGCATTTAAACAGGCAGGACTGAACACGTTGCAGTTTTCTGTAGTGGCAGTGCCTTTGGCAGTTGTGCTATCACTGTTTTTGGCGGCGGTGATGGAATCAAGAATACCGGGAAAGAGCTATTTCAGAACGAGCTTCTTAAGCCCTCTTATGGTTCCTATCGCATCGGTAGTACTTATCTGGCAGGTGCTGTTTAACTATAACGGACTGGTCAATGATTTCCTCGGGAAATTCGGAATAGCCAAGACAGATTTCCTTAAGTCGGACAAAGCTATGTACGTTATCTTAGCTCTTTTCCTGTGGAAGAATCTTGGATATAACATGATCCTGTTTATGGCAGCTCTGGCCAGTATCCCCAAGGACCTTTTGGAGGTGGCGGCCTTGGAGCATGCCAATAAATACCAGATTTTCTGGTATATAAAGGTGAGATACATGTCCTCCACGATCTTATTTGTGGCCATCATGTCCCTTATTAATTCCTTTAAGGTATTCAGGGAAGTGTATCTTATGACGGGAGATCACCCTTACGAAACGCTATATATGCTTCAGCATTTCATGAATAATACCTTCGCTTCGCTGGACTATCAGAAGCTTTCAGCTGCAGCGATCATAATGTTTATTGTGGTCTCAGCCCTGGTCTTTGTGATGTTAAAGGTAGAAAACTTGTATGGAAGGGATGTTGAAGGCTGATGAGACAGCTGACAAGGCCATTACTTAGAGCCTATAAACGAAAAAAGAGAATAAATGATCTTAAAACAGTTATTGTAACTACGGCTGCAATAGTTTTTGCTATCATTTTCCTGATGCCAATCATACTCACTGTTACAAACTCCTTTATGTCGGCATCGGAGATAGCTTCAAACTATGGAAGTATATTTGCGACTACTGAAAAGGGCGGGAAAGTATTTGTGTCAAACAAAGTAAACCTAAAGCTCATACCCGACATGATAACCTTTGCGCAGTACATTTCAGTTCTTTTCAAGAGTCCACAGTATCTTTTAAAGTTTTGGAATTCAGTGTTCTACACACTTCCCATTGTAGTAGTGCAGCTGGCTATTGCAGCGCTTTCTGCCTACGGCTTTTCAAGGTACGACTCTAAGGCTAAAAGAGCGATATTTTTTGCTTATATCATTATCATGCTCATGCCTTATCAGGTTACACTGGTACCAAACTTTCTGGTATCAAAATCTTTGGGGCTTTACGGCACCAAATGGGCTATACTGCTTCCGGGATTCTTTAGTCCCTTCGCTGTCTACCTTCTTACGAAATTCATGAGAAGGATACCTACTGAAGTTATGGAGGCAGCAAGGGTCGACGGTGCAGGCGAGTGGATGATCTTTTCCAGGATATGCCTTCCGCTGTGTAAGGGAGGTCTGGCATCCATAGCCATTCTGATATTTTTTGATTATTGGAATATGGTGGAACAGCCACTGGTTCTTTTACCGGATTCGGATATGCATCCGCTCTCGGTATTTTTGTCCAGGATAAACACAGGGGAGATAAGCCTGGCATTTGCTGTGGCGGTGATATATCTCATTCCGCCGCTTCTGATATTTTTATATGGAGAAGATTATCTGGTAGAGGGAATTTCTTACCAGGGAGGAATCAAGGGTTAATTTAGTTTACGGGAGAGTTTTGTTATGTCAGAAGAATTTGTAATAAGAGAAAATATGGGTGAGTCCGGAGATGATAAAAAGGATTCCGGCAGAAACAGAAAGGACATGGTGAAGAACTTTGCCATAGCTTTTTTGTCAATCATGCTTATCCTTACATTTTTCTCCAACACCATCATGAATTATTCGCTGCCTCAGGTGGCGACCCAGCAGATAACAAGCGGAACCATTTCTCCTCAGATCAGAGGTACAGGAACCGTATCTGCCGAGGATCCTTATAATATCACGGTAAAAGAGACAAGAAAAATATCGGGAGTGGCGGTCAAGGAAGGTGCTCACGTGGAGATGGGAGATGTCATCTACTATCTTGAGGACAAGGAGTCACAGGAGCTTATGGATGCCAAGGACAAACTCGATGAACTCGAGCTTTCATATGAGCAGTCGCTGTTCTCCGGTGATGTTCCAAATGATGTCATCACAAACGTAAGAAGTGGCAGGAAAACCACTTATGATACATATCAGGCTGAGCTTGCAGCTGCAACAGACAGATACAACAATGCCTTAAATGCGGACAATGCTGCTCAGGCAGACATAGATTATGTTACCCAGAAGGATAACTATGATTCAGCCGGCAATTCTTATAATGCTGCAACACCGGGCTACAGCATTGCGCAGCTCAACTATGAGCTTACAAAGGCTCAGAACGAAGGAAATGACGACAGAGTACAGGAACTTGAGAATCAGATCGCAGAGCTGACAAAAGACAGCTCACAGCTTCAAAACTACGGAACACAGCAGAATCTTAGCTATGATCAGAAGCTTGCCCAGCTTTTCCAGACAAAGGCTAAGACCGCAGCAGAGCTTAAGGCTGCTGAACTGGAGAAAACAAATCTTTTAAAGAGCATCAATACCGAGATAAGTCTCTGCCAGATGAGAGACAAGATCAGTGAGCAAAGAGACCTGGTTGCAAAGCTTGAAGCTGAGTCAGTCGGAGCATCCGTTAAGACTCCTGTTGCCGGAACTGTATCAAGTCTTTCAAAGGTTTCCGGTGAGTCAACTTCAGCTGATGAGACAATAGCAGTTGTCCAGGTTGACGGAAAAGACATGACAACAAGCTTTTCAGTTACCAATGCCCAGGCTCAGAAGCTTAAGGTCGGTGATGCTGCGAAGCCTCAGAATATCTGGCAGTACGGGGATGACTTTAAGGCAACTCTCACTTCCATCAGAAATGATAAAACAGATCCGGGAAATAAGAAGCTTCTTACCTTCAAGCTTGAGAGTAAGGACATTGCTCCCGGACAGAGCATATCACTTGCCATCGGCGAAAGAGCTGTTGAGTACGATCTCATCGTTCCAAACAGTGCGATCAAGACAGACAGTAATGGTAAGTTCATTCTTGTAGTAAAGAGCAAATCAAGCCCTTTGGGCAACAGATACATGGCATCAAGAGTTGACGTCACAGTCAAAGCTTCTGATGACAACAATACAGCCATTGCTGCTGCGGTAGAAGGAGATGAGTATGTCATCACAACTGCTACAACACTTATAAAGGCCGGAGATCAGGTGAGGCTTTCAAACGAGTAATGAGTTTTGACGGATTAAAAGAACAAACAGTTAACTTTATAAAGAAAAAAGCTTTCATCATAATACTGAGTGCTGTATTGCTTGTCATATACATGCTCATGGGACTTGTTTCAACTCATATAATAAATGGTCTTCCTGAACAGCAACTTGCAGATAGATGGTCGGATGAGATGAATATGGCTCAGGTTAGTATCTTTGTGACACAAGATCAGCTTGTTAAGGAAGAAGACCTGAAGAAATTCACCTATCTTCTTGAAAAAAAGCTCGTGGAATCCGGTGTTGTGAGTGAAGAGGACGAAGATGCAGAGCAAGGTAAAAATCCTCAGATCATTGATACAATAAATATCGATGATATGAACAAAGAAGAGGAAGAAGAGCAGAGTATGCCTCAAAAGACACCTCTTCAAGAGCTTTACGACATCGCGTACTGCGCCCAGGGCAAGGTGAACCTGAAGTTTGAGAACAGAACAGCTGACAGAGCTTCTGCAATCGGAGTGGGAGGAGATTTCTTTTTGTTCCATCCCATGACCTTTGTGTCCGGATCCTATTTCTCAGGAGATGACCTGATGAAGGATGGCATTGTCATTGATGAAGAGATGGCATGGCAGCTCTTTGGATCCACAGACATCATTGGAGAGTGTGTTGAGATCGAAGGCATTCCTCACTACGTAGAGGGTGTTGTAAAGAGGGATAAAGGCAGGATTAAAAAGGCTGCCCAGCAGGATACCAGCTATGTTTATATGTCCTATGACTCTCTGTCCAAGTATGGAACGATCCTCAGTGGAGTAACCGAGGAACATGATGTTTCCGAGGACGGAACCACTGCGAAGTCAGGAGGCATTACCTGCATTGAAGTAGTATGTCCCAATCCCGTAAGGGGACTTGCTGCCAAGATATGTAAGGAGAGTCTTGGAATCGGTGATGAGTATGTGACAGTGGTAGATAATACAGAGAGGTTTTCTTTCTTTTCACTTATAGCAGTACTCAGAAACTTCTTTACAAGAAGTATGTGGAATAAAGCAATCTTTTATCCTTACTGGGAAAATACTGCAAGAGGCTATGAGGATATTCTATCGCTCATACTGCTTGTGAGAATGATATGCATGACAGTGCTTATTCTGATACTTGTAGTCTTTGTGGTTGGCGCTTACAGGCACAAGAAGTGGACTGTAAGGGGAATTGTCAAATACCTTTCAGATAAGAAATACGATTTGGAAGTTGAACATAAGAGGAAAAAGGAGAAATTATGAAAAAGAAATCTTTGTTAAAGAGGGGGATATCCCTGGTGACGCTTATGTCTCTTTTACTGGGGACTTTAAGCGGATGCTCTATGGGAAATAAAGGCGGATCAAGCCTTGTGGACGAAGCTTCAAAGAGCACAAAGGACTATGTGTTTAAGAGCGAGAAGCTCGATATTATTGATGCTTCGGATTACAGCAATATTTCAATCGTTGGGCAGAGAATCTACGCAACAACTTATTCCGATGGCGAAAATATCACCATATGCTCTTTTAACTCCGACGGAAGTGACCTAAAGACGGTGAAGATCCCTGAGAGTGATGCAGACAGCCATGGCAATATGACCTATGACAAGGACGGCAATCTCTACTGCGTTCTCTACAAGTACTACTACACTGATAAGCAGGGCAATGTTGTTGATATGGAAGACGTTTACGAAGAAGAGGGTATGGGAGATGGAGAAGTCATCACCATGACTGAGGAGGAGACTTCGGCTGACGGAGATATTATCGTAGATAAGATGGTTCCGGACGGTGAGAACATGGACGATGACTATGACTACCATGAGGAACAGTACCTTCAGAAGTATGACGCTGAGGGTAATGAGATCTTTAACATCATGCTCTCTGACGGACAGGATGAAGAGAACTACTTCTCAATGTATGGAATGGTCTACGATGAAAATAAGGGTCTGATAGTCAGCTCAAACAGAGGAATCCAGAAGTTTAATGAAGCCGATCAGTCTTTTGACATGATACTTGATACAACTGATTCCGCCAGTGAATTTTACGATACTTCAATAAGTTTGTACAGCGGATTTGACGGACAGATATTTGCTTCTCTCTGGGGAGATCACGGAATTGAGCTTAGAAGCTTTGATCCTGAAACAGGTAAGCTCTCTGACCCTTCAGGACAGTTTGAGACTTATGATGATTACTCATTCTTTAGCGGAAACGGATATGACCTTTATGTATCTAAGACCGATGGATTCTATGGCTATGATAAAGGGAAAGATGCACTGACCAAGCTCCTTGATTACGTTGATTCAGACCTCAGCATCGGCTATTCGATAAACAGCGTAGTTGCTGTAAGCGATCAGGAGTTTATCGCAAACCTTCCTGATGAGAATTATAATTACGCACTTTACAGACTGACCAAGGTTCCTGCAGATCAGGTAAGAGACAAGACAATCATCACTCTTGCAGGAAGAGGCATCGACTATAATGTAAGAGATATGGTCTATAAATTCAATCAAGAGTCTGATGGCTACAAGATAAAAATCGTTGATTATGCATCACTGGATTCTGAAGATGACTGGCAGGCAGGACTTACACAGTTTAACCTTGATATTGTGTCGGGAAATATCCCTGATATCATGTTTTTTGTAAATGACGAGCCTGTTGACAGCTACATCAATAAGGGACTGTTCCTTGATATGAGCAGCTACCTTGCTTCCGACCCTGAGCTTAAGGATGTGAAGTTTGTACAGAATGCTTTTGATGCCTTTAAGACAGGAGATAAGCTTTACCAGATCATTCCTTCATTCTATGTAAACACTTTGGCTGTAAAGGCTTCAAATGTACCGGGAATGGATACGCTTACCCTTAAGGACTGCAAGGAAATGATAAAGCAAAAGGGTGTTACATTTTCTGATTCCTTCGGCATGATAGCAAAAGACACAATCATGTACTACGGCATTATGACATCAGGCAACAGGTTTATTGACTGGGAGAACAAGACCTGTAATTTTAACAGTGAGGGCTTTACGGAGCTTTTGGAATTTGCTAATGAATTCCCTGCTGAGATCACTGAAGATATGTGGATGGACTACGACGAGGCCAGCTACAGGACGGGTGAAGCACTTTTTTCACTTACATATTTAAACGGCTTTAGGCCTTACAAAAGGTATGTTGACGGAACCTTTGGCAGTGATATCAAGCTGATTGGATTCCCTAATGAACTTGGGGTTAACTGTTCCATTTTAACTCCCAATGCGCGATTTGCTGTCAGCTCACAGACCAAGTACCCTGAGGAGTGCTGGAAGTTCCTTAGAAAACTCTACTTGGATGAGTATCAGGACACCATAGAATACGACTTCCCAATCAGGAAGGACAAGTTCGATGCTCTTGCCAAGAAGTCCATGGAAAAGCAGTTCTGGATCGACGATGACGGAGAGAAGCACTACGAAGAAGAGTACTACTGGGTTGGCGATACACAGATTGAAGTTCAGCCGCTTACTCAGCAGGATGTGGATACTGTTACAGATTTTGTTGAGTCTCTTACCCTTACTTATTCCTCCAATGAGGCTGTAAGCAACATTATAAGCGAAGAGGCAGCTGCTTACTTTAAGGGGCAAAAGAGTGCTCAGGAGGTGGCAGATATTATCCAGAGCAGAGTTTCAATATATGTTAATGAAAACAGCTAAATAAAACGCCTGCGATGCATCTAAGGATTGCTCCGCAATCCTTAGCCGCACTGACGCGCGGTATAAAAATAGGCATATAGTCAATTAGAAACGCTTGCGTTTCAATTGATTATATGCCTATTTTTGCATCGCTTGACTTAAGCAGGATACGGGAATCGAACCCGCCTCTTCAGCTTGGGAAGCTGACATACTACCGATGTACTAATCCTGCGCCTTCCAACTATTTTATTTTAGGCATTCTGTGCTATAATTTCAAGAGTATGAAAAATATTTTGTGGAGGTAAAAGGATATGACAGAAAAGATCAAAAACGTGGCCGGCAAAGGCAAGGGCTTTGCGGCCGAATTTCGTGAGTTCATCATGCGTGGAAACGTGATGGATATGGCAGTCGGTGTTATCATTGGCGGAGCTTTCCAGAAGATCATTTCATCACTGGTTGATGACATCATCATGCCGATCATCAGCTTACTTACCGGTGGAATTGACTTCAACAACATGTTTGTTTCTCTTGATGGCAGTTCATATGCCACCCTCGAGGCAGCAAAAGAGGCCGGAGCAGCTACACTTAACTACGGTACATTCATTACAGTAATCATCAACTTTATTCTCATGGCACTTGTAATCTTCTGCCTTGTAAAATCCATGAATAAGATAGCAGCAAGATTTGAAAAGGAAGAAGCAGAAGCACCTGCTACAACTAAGATCTGCCCACGTTGTAAGAGTGAGATCAACATTGAGGCAACAAGATGCCCTCACTGCACATCTGAACTTTAATTAACAGTCATCTATGTGAGGAAGGAAAACTGAATATGAAAAGGATTAGTGACTTTGTTGGAAAGTATATGGCAATAATTGTTCTCGTAGTTGCAGCTCTGGCACTTTTTGTACCAAAGTCATGCCTGTGGATACAGACATCATGGATCAACTACCTGCTTATGGTTGTAATGTTTGGAATGGGACTTACTTTGAAGTTTGGCGATTTCGCAGTAGTCTTCAAACGTCCAAAAGATATCATTATCGGTTGTATTGCACAGTTTACCATAATGCCTCTTCTGGCATTTGCACTTGGTAAGATATTCGGCCTTGAGACAGGTCTTCTGGCCGGAGTAATCCTTGTAGGAACCTGTCCGGGCGGAACAGCGAGCAATGTAATGACATATCTGAGTAAGGGAGATGTAGCCCTTTCAGTAGGAATGACCAGTGTCAACACGCTCCTGGCACCACTTCTTACACCTGCTATTACATACCTTTTGTTAAAGACAACAGTATCAGTGGATGTGCTGAGCATGTTCCTTTCAATCATCAAGGTAGTTATCATCCCCATTGCGCTGGGCTTTATCATTAACAGATTCTGGAGCAAATATACAGAAAAAGTATCAGATGTACTTCCGCTTATTTCTGTAGTTGCAATAACACTTATTGTTGCAGCGGTTGTTTCTCACAATGCTGAGAGAATCCTTGAAACAGGAGCTATCGTATTTGTAGTAGTTATCCTTCACAATGTTCTCGGATATGTTGTAGGATTTGCGCTTGGACTTGTACTCAAGCTTCCAATGTCCAAAAAGAAAGCACTCTCTATCGAGATTGGAATGCAGAATTCAGGTCTCGCAACATCCCTTGCTGGATCAGCTTTCCCTGACCTTGCAATGGCAACAGTGCCCGGAGCAATCTTCTCTGTATGGCACAACATATCAGGAGCGCTTTTAGCTAATATTTACAGAAGACTGGAGGATAAAGATAAGCAGTCTGACAACTTTCTGAAAGAGGAGAAAGGCGCTTAACAGATCAAATAAATCAAACAACCGGTAAATGAGCATGGCCTCATTTACCGGTTGTTTTTAAATGTATATAGAAAGTAGTTAAATCCTGGTTGAACCTCTCTTGATAAGTTCGCCTGAGAAGATGGTCTTCTGTGGCATCTCATTCTGAGTCAGGGTTCCGATAAGTGTCTTAACAAGCTGAATGCACATATCCTCAAGTCTGTTATCGATTGAGGAGAGCTCCGGCTCAGAGCAGTGGGAGAGGATTGAATTGTTGTATCCTATAACCTGAAGCTCTGAAGGAACCTTGATGTGATTAGCTCTGGCAAAGTTCATGGAACCTACTGCCAAAAAGTCATCACTTGTTACGATGGCATCGAACTTAAGACCCTTGGCGTGAAGGCTCTCTACAAAGCCCTTAACACCATCTATGTCCTCGTGACTTCCCTTAAAGCACTGCATGAGCTGCTTCTTGAGCGGAATGTCATGTGTAAGAAGGG
This sequence comes from Butyrivibrio sp. FCS006, assembly GCF_000424525.1. NCBI lineage: Bacteria > Bacillati > Bacillota > Clostridia > Lachnospirales > Lachnospiraceae > Butyrivibrio > Butyrivibrio sp. FCS006. The sequence goes on from NZ_AUKB01000008.1 coordinate 235,981, forward strand.
CGTTCTGGAATCCTGCCAGCTTCTTAAGACCTGAGTAGGAGTTACTGTTGTAGAGATAAAGGATATCCTTGGCTCCGCCGTTAATAAGCTGCTCTGTTGCATCCTGTGTTGCCTTGTAATCATCGCAGAGAGTGCAGTAAACATTGTTACAGTCAAAGTCCGCGTTAAGGAGCATGATAGGCACAGTTGCAGCTGCCTCCTTAATGTACTGGTTATCCTCGGAAGTGTTCATGATAAAGTTGGAGCCTATCATGACAATCGCATCTACATGCTGGGACAAGAGGAGATTAACCGACTCTTTCTTGGTCTCAACCTCATAACCTGTACAACAAAGAACTGAGTGATATCCGTTCTCACGGAGCTTCTGCTCTATGTAGTAGATGGCCTTGGCAAGGTACAGATCGGATGCATCGGCACAGAGAATACCAATGGTCTTCATGGAATTAAGACCAAGTCCTCTGGCAAAAGCATTGGGCTTATAGCCATATTGTTCAATTATGTCCATGACTTTCTTGCGAGTGCGGGGCTTAACATTGGTGGATCCGTTAAGTACACGGGATACTGTGGCAATTGAAACCCCTGCCTTCTTGGAAATGTCATATATTGTCATCTGGTTGCTCATAAAGTTATCTTTCTTCTAACGGGAATTTGAAATATCTAACTGCATTATTATAAGAGATATCTTTTACAATTTCACCGAGAATATCAAGGTCCTCTGAAGGATATTCACCATTTTCAACAAGAGATCCCAAATAATTACAAAGGATTCTTCTGAAGTACTCATGTCTTGTATAGGAAGTAAAGCTTCTTGAGTCTGTAAGCATTCCTACAAAGCCTGAGAGATTGCTGGATTCAGCAACGCATCTGAGCTGCTCCTCCATACCGAACTTGCTGTCATTGAACCACCATGCGCTTCCCTGCTGGATCTTGGCAACTGCAGGACCTTCGTTGAAGCAGTTGAGCATAGTGTTGATGATCTTGTTATCGTTAGGGTTAAGTGAGTAGAGAATTGTCTTAGGAAGAGAATTCTTTACATGAAGGGCATTGAGGAAATCTGCCATCTCACCCATAGGATAGTAAGCATCGATTGAATCGTATCCTGTATCGGGACCGAGCTTCTCGAACATAGGAGTGTTGTTGTCTCTCTTGCATCCGAAGTGAAGCTGCATTACCCAGTCTCTCTTTGCAATCTCTTCACCTTCAAAGAGCATGAATGCTGTCTGGAACTTCAGATCTTCCTCTTTGGTAAGTTCTGATCCGGCAAGGCGCTTTGCAAAGATTGCCTCAACTTCTTCGTCAGAAGCAGGGTAGTACATAACATATTCAAGGGCGTGGTCTGTAACTGTGCAGCCCTTTGAAGCAAAGTAATCAAGTCTTACCTTAAGAGCTTCCTTAAGTGAAGCGAAAGAGTCGATCTTAACTCCGCTTACATCTGAAAGAGCCTTAAGATAATCAGTAAACTCAGGCTTAGTGATATTCTTAGCCTTGTCAGGTCTCCATGCAGGAAGAACCTTAACATCAAAAGTTGGATCTTCTTTAATCTTGTCGTGCCACTCAAGAGTATCAACAGGATCATCTGTTGTGCAGATAAGAGTTACACCTGAAGCCTTGATAAGTGATCTTACGCTTGTTGCAGGGTCCTGAAGAACCTTGTTGCAAAGATCATAAACTTCCTCGGCGGTCTTTGAATTAAGAACGCCCTGGTAACCGAAATATTTACGAAGTTCAAGATGTGCCCAGTGATGAAGCGGGTGTCCTACCGACTTCTCAAGGCACTTTGCGAACATAAGAAATTTATCCTTATCAGAAGCATCTCCTGTAATAAACTTCTCATCAACCCCGAAAGAACGCATCATGCGCCATTTGTAGTGATCTCCTCCGAGCCATACCTGTGTGATTGTGTCGAAATGACGATCCTCGGCTATCTCTCTTGGACTGATGTGACAGTGATAGTCAAGAATGGGCATGTTCTCTGAATAATCATGGTACAGTTTCTTGGCAGATTCAGACTGCAGAAGGAAATCTTCGTCCATAAATCTTTTCATTTGTATACCCTCCAAACCTTTCAATTATGAAAGCATTTTCATAATTTTTTTCAAATTGATTATACAAGACAGCCACGGCAATTACAATAGAAAAATTTGTTGACGTTTGATTTAGTTAAATATATGATTTTATTGTAAACGCTTACAACATTTTTTCAAAACACAAGAAGGGTAGGTTACAAATGGGCAGATTTTTACAGATTCATCCCCAGGACAATGTGGTTGTATGCCTTGAAGAATTAAAGAAAGGCGAGAGCGTAACTCTTGGAGATGGCAGAGCGGTAGAGGCTTTGGAAGATATTCCTGCAGGCCACAAGATGGCTGTTAAGGACATTGATGACGGAAAAGACATTGTGAAATACGGATACGCCATCGGACATGCTACAGAAGCGATAAGCACAGGCAGATGGGTTCACACACATGATATCAAGACTAATCTTGAGGGAATCCTTGATTATAAGTATCAGCCCGATCCTGAGTATGTTCCTGCCAAAGAGGCCAAGATGGGCACGAGAAAGGGCACATTTAAGGGCTTTGTAAGGGGTGATGGCAGAGTAGGCATAAGAAATGAAATATGGATCATTCCCACAGTCGGCTGTGTAAACAACATTGCAACAGCTCTTGCCAAGCAGGCTAATTCCTATATTAAGGGAAGTATTGATGAAGTAGTTGCTTTTACACATAATTACGGATGCTCTCAGACAGGAGACGATCAGGAGCACACAAGAACAATTCTTGCAGACCTTATTAAACATCCAAACGCAGGCGGAGTGCTTGTTCTTGGCCTTGGCTGCGAGAACAGCAATATCGATGTGTTGATGCCTTATATAGGAGAGTATGACAAGGACAGAGTTAAGTTCCTGGTATGCCAGAAGTCAGACGACGAGATGGAGGACGGACTTAATCTGTTAAAAGAGCTTATAGACACAGCATCAGCTGATGAAAGAACAGATGCTGATCTTTCAAAGCTCATAATCGGACTTAAGTGCGGCGGAAGCGACGGCTTTTCCGGAATCACAGCCAATCCTCTTGTGGGCAGGATTTCAGACCGCATTATAGAGTATGGAGGAACCAGCATCCTGACTGAGGTTCCTGAGATGTTCGGAGCAGAGACTATTCTTATGAATAGATGTAAGGATGAAAAGACCTTTGAAGATACCGTCAATATGATCAACGGCTTCAAAGAGTACTTCACCAAGCAGGGCGAGCCTATATATGAGAATCCATCTCCCGGAAATAAGGCGGGCGGAATTACAACACTTGAGGATAAGTCCCTTGGATGCACACAGAAGTCCGGCGATTATCCTGTAATGAATGTTATGGAATATGGTGAGAGAACTGAGACGACAGGACTCAACCTTTTGTGCGCACCCGGCAATGACCTCTGTGCAGCAACAGCCCTTGCCAGTGCAGGAGCTCAGATTGTGCTCTTTACAACAGGAAGAGGAACACCTTTTGCATGTCCCGTTCCTACTATGAAAATAGCCAGCAACAATACCATTGCTCAGAAGAAGGGCAATTGGATCGACTTTTGTGCAGGCCGTATATTAGACGGAGAAACCTTTGAGGACCTCACTGATGAACTCTTTGACAAGATTGTAAGAACAGCATCAGGTGAAAAGCTTAAAAGTGAACTGGCAGGTTTCCATGATATGGCAATATGGAAAAGAGGAGTAACACTTTAAAGAAATTTTTTGTAAATTTTTACATGTAAGCACTTTCCAAAATTGGCGTATAAATGCTACTTTCGACAAAAAACTGAGGAGATTGTTACAAATCTTACAAAATTTGTACTTGCAAAGGATTGCGATACATGATAAAGTACAGTTACAAGCAAATGAAAGTGCTTACATTTAATTTTCAAAAATCAAATTGGGAGGAACAAATTAAATGAAAAAGAAAGTCTTATCATTAATTCTTTCAACAGCAATGGTTGCTTCTCTTGCAGCATGCGGATCAGAATCAGCACCTGCAACAACAGACGGCGGCCAGAGCACTGACACAGCAGCTCAGACAACTGATGCTACAGCTACAACAGAGACAGCTGAGACAGCTGAGGCAGGTGAGTATGAGCTCACAGACCTCTACATCACAGTAGACGGAACACTTACAGCAAACGTTGATAACGGACAGGATGCTTTCATCGAGCAGTGGGAAGCAGCTGTTTCAGAGAAGATTGGTCATGACATCAAGCTTCACATCAACCAGCCTGAGCACTCAGGTTACAAGGACAATGTAGCTCAGCTCCTTACAACAGGACAGCCCGGTGACGGACAGTATCCTGATGCTCTTATCATGAGCGCTACAATGTTCAAGCAGTATCAGAACACAGGTATCCTTTGGAACATGGCTGATGCTTATGCAAACGCAGAGTTCCAGTCAAGGATCACACTTCCTTCAATCAACGAGAACATGAAGACTGCAAACGGAGAGCTTTACGCTTTCGCTCCTACATATGGTAACGGATGTGTTACATACATCAAGCAGTCATGGCTCGATGCTGCAGGACTTAAGGTTGATGACATCAAGACATTCGATGACTACTACAACATGCTCAAGGCTTTCACAAAGGATGGCCAGACAGGTGTTATCGCAGCAGGATTCGGTAAGCTTGACGAGGCTCCATACATCAACTACATGCCTGAGTTCTGGCAGGGTGCTTACCCAGCTATCTACCAGAAGGACGGACAGTGGGTTGACGGATTCCAGGAGCAGGCTACAATCGATGCTCTTACAAGACTTGCTCAGGGCTACGCTGATGGCGTAATCGATAAGGATACTGAGGAAGCTTCAACAAAGACAGCACGTGAGAAATGGTTCTCAAATGACCAGACAACATCAGAAGGTGTATTCACTTACTGGGCTGGCACATGGCTTAGAACTCTTACAGATAACCTTGACAAGAACGACGTTGATACAGATCTTGGCGATGACAGACTTGTACAGCTTCCTCCTATCAAGGAGATCAAGGATACATGGGGCGGATACATCAACCGTGAGGCTCCTGTATGGGTAATCACAGATGATGGCGACGGAGACAACTCTCGTGAGCAGGCTATCTTCGATGCACTCCTTGAGACAATGCTTGACGGTGACAAGGTTCAGACACTTTGGACATATGGTGCTGAGGATGTTCACTGGTCAACACACGCAGAGTCATTCACAACTAACCCTGATGATCCTGACAAGAAGAAAGATTATGAGTACGAGGAAGGTCAGTTCCACCTTAAGCAGTCTCCTAACGACCCTAACTCTGTATGGAAGAAGAATCACCTTGATCCAGTACTTGTTATTGCTCCTCTTACAAACGGTTTCGTAGATAACGACGAGCTTGTACAGGCTGGTAACAAGTTCTTCACAGAGAACTGCGTAGACGCTCCTCAGTCACCTTCATCAGAGATCCTCACAGAGGTTGAGGCTGATCTTGCAACAGATAAGACAACTCTTATGAACGAAGTTGTTGCAGGTAAGAAGAGCGCAGAGGATGCTATCGCTGAGTACCAGGCTAAGTGGGGCGATACAATCACAGAGATCCTTGACGAGCTTAACGCACAGTAATTTCTTTTTTCAAAACCAATTCTTTTAAACTATCTATAAACTGTATGGGCATCCATCCGGGTGCCCATGCAGAACCTTAAAGAGATCCTTTCCTTTACCACAATCAACAAGTATAAATATGAATGGGGCAGTAAAATGAGCAAAACACAGAAGGTTACATCCACAGGACAAACTTTAAATAAAAAGCCTTTGGGAATGCGTATATGGAACCACAGAGGTTTTTATCTTATGTTTCTTCCTGTAGTTATCTATGTTCTTATTATCTACTATTGGCCAATGCTTGGCGTAAGATATGCTTTCTATGATTACACACTTAAGAAATTGGAACCGGTAGGCTTTAAACATTTTGAGAAGATGTTCTCAGATGCTGATTTCTGGAAAGCCTTTTTTAATACACTACAGCTTTCTATCATCAAGCTGCTGATCACCACAGGTACTGCGGTTATTGTATCTGTGTTCATCAATGAGATGGCAAACCTGTTTGCCAAGAAAGTATTGCAGACAGTTATCTACCTGCCACATTTCATGTCATGGACAGTTACAGCAGCTATCTTCACACTTTTCCTTTCAACTTCTTCAACAGGTTTCGTAAATGAAACACTTAAGAGTTGGGGACTGATAAAAGAGAGTATTGATTTCATGCATGAGCTCACGCTCTGGCGACCTGTTTACTATCTGGTAAATATCTGGAAGGAGACAGGATGGGGAACCGTTATCTTCCTGGCAACGCTTTCAGGAATTAACCCCGAGCTCTATGAAGCAGCAGATATCGATGGTGCTACAAGACTTCAGAAGATCTGGTATGTAACAGTACCTGAACTTCTCAACACAGTAATCATCGTACTTATCCTGAATCTGGCTAAGGTTCTTAACCTCTTTGAGTCAGTATTCGTTATGTACAACAACCGAGTATTTGCTGTTTCGGATGTAATTTCAACATACATCTATCGTAAGACCTTCATGACAGCTATTCCTAACTATGGTTACACAACAGCGGTAGGTCTTTTCAAGTCACTGGTTGGATGCGCACTGGTACTTATTTGTAACTGGGCCAGCAAGAAAGTCCGCGGCCGCGGAATTATTTAAGGAGGCTTACGATGGCAAAGAGAGTAGAATTTGGTGCAGGTCGTAAGAAAAAGACCGATACATTTGACGTAGTAAATTACATAGTATTTATTTTGTTGGGACTTATAGTTCTGTTCCCAATCTGGAAGGTTGTTGTTGATTCCTTCAACGCCGTTGGTGTTTACAAATTCCAGTTTTTCCCGAATCAGCCAACACTTGACGGATATCGTACAATCCTTCACACAGCTAAGCTTTACAAGCCATTCGTTAATTCAGTTGTTACAACAATTCTTGGAACACTGCTTGGTCTTGTAATGTCAACCCTTGGTGGATATGTACTTTCACAGTACGAGATGCCCGGAAGAACACTTTTTGCATACTTCCTTCTCTTCACCATGATCTTCTCAGGTGGTATGATCCCTGAGTACTTGGTTATGAAACAGCTTGGCCTTCTTAACAAGATGTGGATCCTTGTTGTTAAGCATGGTATGAATGTTTACAACCTGGTTCTTATGCGTAACTTCTTTGAAGGAATACCGGGATCACTTTTTGAAGCAGCTAAGATTGACGGATGCTCACCAATGGGTATCTTCTTCAAGATCGTGCTTCCTCTTTCTAAGGCAGCCCTTGCTTCAATCGGTCTGATGTTTGCCGTAACTGTATGGAACGACTATTCAACAGTTCAGATCTACATCACAAACCGTGATCAGGTTAACTTCCAGTACATCCTGAGAGTTATGGTCATGGACGGAGATACGCCGACGACGGCTTATAAGGTATCACAGAGTACTCTGTACTATTCAGCCATCGTTTGTGCAATCCTTCCTTTCATGCTTCTGTATCCTTTCCTTCAGAAGTACTTCGTTAAGGGCGTTAACGTAGGAGCTGTAAAAGAGTAATATTAAATCAGATAATCATTTTAACAGGCCGTCCAGGTTTTTTGCTTGGACGGCTGTTTTTAAAGGAGTAGAAAGATGAGACATATTTTCTGGGCAGGAGATTCGACGGTAGCTACCAACAAGGCATCAACTTATCCCCAAACAGGGATAGGACAGGCTTTTGACAGGTTCACTGCCATGGATGTCTGTGTATGCAACAGAGCAGTAAACGGAAGGAGCACCAAGAGCTTTATAGATGAATCACGCCTTGCGCCGATTTATGATGAGATCACAGAGGGAGATTTTCTTTTTATCCAGTTCGGACACAATGATGAAAAGAAAAATGACCCTTCCAGATATACAGATCCCCATGGGGAGTTTATTGTCAACCTTGGCAAGTATGTGAATGTAGCCAGAAATAAAGGCGCATATCCTGTTTTCATTACCTCGGTTGAAAGAAGGCTGTTTGATGAAAATGGCGCACTTAAGCCCTCCGAACACACTGAGTATGTAAAGGGGATGAAAGAAGCTGCTGAAAAATTTGATGTTCCGGTTGTGGATCTTTTTACCATGAGCAGGGACTTTTTAACTAAGACAGGTGATGAGGCTACAAAGAAGTACTATATGAATCTTGCACCGGGAGAGGCATCTTGGGCTCCTGAGGGTAAGATAGATAACTCCCATTTAAAGTACGAAGGAGCAATGCTCTATGCAGGCATGATAGCTAAGGGACTTAAGGATCTTGGCGGTGTTTATGCCTCCCTCCTTGCAGATGAGGAGCTTAATAAAGAGACTACGAATATTGAGATAAACGGATGATAAAGACATGAAAACTTATTCTGATCTTGGTGATAAATTCAGAAATCCTGTGCTGTTTGCAGATTACTCTGACCCTGATGTAATAAGGGTTGGAGACATATTTTATATGACTGCCAGCAGCTTTAATTACACGCCTGGGCTTCCAATCCTTGTGTCAAAAGACCTTGTGAACTGGAGGCTGGTTAACTATGCCCTTAAAAATATTGGGCAGGAGAGATTTAAGATACCGAGGCACTCAGAAGGCGTCTGGGCGCCTGCCATCAGATTCCATGAGGGAATGTTCTACATCTACTACGGAATGCCGGATGAAGGCTACTACGTAGTAAGGACAAAAGACCCATTGGGAGAGTGGGAAGAGCCTGTTCTTGTCCTTAAAGGGAAAGGTCTTATTGACCCATGCCCGTTCTGGGATGAGGATGGAAGAGCTTATATCATTCACGGATATGCCAAGTCCAGAATCGGCTTTAAGAGCATTCTCGGTATATTCGAGATGAGTCCTGACGGACTAAGTGCCATAACTGAAGATCACTTTGTGTTTGATGGAAATGATCCATCTCACCCGGCAGTGACCATAGAAGGTCCCAAGGTTTATAAAAGGGATGGATTTTACTATATCCTTGCTCCGGCCGGAGGTGTAAGGGAAGGCTATCAGGTTGCACTCAGGTCAAAAGACATTCACGGCCCCTATGAGATAAAGACTGTGATGGCTCAGGGCGGCACTGTTATCAACGGCCCTCACCAGGGAGGTCTTATTGATACTCCGGATGGAAAAGAGTATTTCCTTCATTTCCAGGACAGAGGACTCTATGGAAGGATATGTCATCTTCAGCCGGTATGCTGGAAGGGCGGATGGCCTGTTATCGGAATAAATCCTGATGAAAACGGAGTTGGAGAGCCGGCCTTTGAGCTGGATAAGCCTGTTATTACAAGCGAAGAGCCCGTATATCTTGAAGGGTCAGATGATTTTAAGGACGGTAAACCAAATCTTTCGTGGCAATGGATGGGTGATCACGATGATAGCTTTTATGGAAGTGTAACAGATGAAGACGGTGCATGCAGAGGCGGCTTAAGGCTCTTTTGCCAAAATCCGTCTCATGATGAGGTGCCGGTTCTGTGGAGGAGCAGCAATGTTCTTACGCAGAAGCTGATTTACCCTTCCTTTAGGGCAGAAGCTGAAATGGATGCATCAGGGCTTTTGCCGGGAGAAAGAGCGGGCGTCTGCATGACAGGCGGTCAGTACGTTGCAGCTTTTATAGAGAAAGATATTGCCGGTAAATATTATGTAAGGACCATTCACTCTGAGGGAGATGATACGCACAAGAGTGAGGCGACAGACCTTTCGGAACTCTTTGAAAACTATGTAAAAGACAGCGAACTTTCTTTGGAGGACGCTCTCAAAAACATCAAATGGGTTATGACCTTCACCGGAGCAGATACTTATTTTCAGAACGTTACTCATAGCCCGGAAGCAGAAGACATGAAACTCAAGGTCTGTATTTCCTTTGATGGAGTAAAGATGTTTGATCTTGGCATAGATTACACGCCTTCGGATCACACCTGGGTAGGGGCAAAGCTCGGAATATTCGCCCTGTCTCTTGGTGGTAACAACAAAGATCACGGACACGCTGACTTTAAGAATTTTATTGTAGAGGAGCTACAATGATTGATGCGATAAGGCATGATGACCTTGACAGATTAAAAGAGATATTGATAAACGAGCCTTCGAAAGTAAGTAAGGAGGCTCTGTTTGAAGCTGCAAAGCTCGGGAATCTGGACATCCTTAAATACCTTGTTGAATACTCCAGGATCAGCCTTAATGAGTACGATGATGAACACAGGAATGTGCTTCACTTTGGCGCTGAATCCGGTGATTTAGAGGTGTTTAAATACCTGGTTGAGAGATGTGGTATGGACCCTCTTGAGGGAGATTCAGACCTTGTAACACCATGGGATATTGTACATGATCTTAGACAGAGCTATGAGAATATGTATGAAGAATATCCCGAGGATTCATTGGCTTTAGGATATATAAATATCGAGAATTACTTAGAGAATCAATTTGGCCATAAATATGAGGATTATTATCACAATCCCATAAGACGTGGTTTTTACCCGGATCCGTCAATTGTAAGAGTTGGCTCTGACTACTATATGGTCAACTCTTCCTTCATCTTTTTTCCCTGTATTCCGATCTCTCATTCGAGAGACCTTATTCATTGGGAGATAATAGGACATGCCATAACAAACCCTGACTGGGCACATCTTGATGAACTTGAAGGCGGAAGGGGCTACTGGGCTCCTGATATTTCCTACTACGAGGGAAGATTTTACATAACGGCGACCTACAGGCTAAATGACGTTCCGCCCACTTACAGAAGGCAGATTGTTGTAAGCTCTGATAAGCCGGAAGGCCCTTACACCGAGCCTGTTTTCATTGATGAAGATGGAATCGATCCAAGTATCTTTAATGATGATGACGGCAGGAGATATATGCTCCTAAACCGTGGAGCGAGGATCTTCGAGCTGGATAAATCCGGAACGAAGAAGATTTCCGATGCTCAGCTTCTTTACTACGGAGACCATAAAAGAGCTCCCGAAGGGCCTCATCTATACAAGAAGGACGGATATTACTACCTGCTTGAGGCTGAGGGTGGTACGGGCCCGGGCCACAGGGTTACTGTGTCCAGGTCAAAAGAGCTCTTCGGCGTCTATGAAAGATGCCCCTACAATCCAATAATGAGGCAGAAAGACGAAACTGCTGCAATTCAGAGATGCGGACACGGGGACCTGGTAGAGACTCAGGACGGCAGATGGTTTATGGTCTATCTCTGCGGAAGAGCACTGGATGGCAGGTACAGTATTCTTGGAAGGGAGACGGCAATCGATCCCGTGACCTGGACGCCTGACGGATGGCCTATAGTAAATGATCTTAAGGGACCGTCTGCTATGCAGGTCAAACCATTTCCTGAGATGGATACAGATTCAGATGCAGAAGCCGATAATGGCAAAAGAGTGCGAATATCCCCTTGCGGGCTTTACATGGAATATATGACTCCCCGTCCCTTTGAGGATGGCGAAGTTGTTTGCAGTTCTGATGAGAGGAAGTTCCAAATTAAGGGAAGCAGAGCGCCTCTTTCAAGCGTAGATAGCAGGAACATAGTTTTAAGAAGGCAGAGTAGTTTAGTCTTTTCATATTCGGTTTCAATGGATATTCCGGATATTAAGGATGGACAGAGCGCCGGAATTTGCGGATACTATGATGAGAACACTTTCTTTGAATTTGGAATCACAAGGAAAGAGGGAAGGCGATATCTATATGTTAACGAGCACATTGGAGATGAGGACAGAGCTCTTTTGTCAAAAGAGCCACTTGAAGGTACAGCAGAATCTATAAGGCTATATATGGATACAGATCATCTAAGAAGAGAGCTTTCGTATTGCTTGAACGAAGAAGGCGACAGAAGACACTTTGCAACACTGGACAATGTCTTTTATCTGTGCGACGAAGGCCTTGACAGGGGCAAGAGATTTACCGGAGCAATGGTCGGAATGTATGCTTTTTCAGGCGCAAATGAGATGATTGTTTCCTTCAGAGATGATATGTTTAAGGAGATGTAAGAGGAATATCGATGAAATTAGATACAGACGTCTATTTTGACAGCTATGAAAGACATAAGGGAAATCCCCTGATGACTCTGATTGGGTTCTATAAGGGAATGTACCATAACTTTTTGCTATCTACCGTGTTTTATGTGATAAAGCACAGCCCGGTGTGGATACTTCCCATTGTGACTGCAAATATCATAAATGCGGTAACTGATCATGATCCTAATGTAGTAACTCTGATCATTTTCAACATTGTGCTTATGGTATTTCTCCTTATCCTGAATGTCCCGATGAACTATCTGCACATACACTTCAGGAGTAAGTCAGTTAGGAAGGTGGAGGCAGGACTTAGGAGCGCTCTGGTCCACAAGATACAGGTCATGTCCATTCCTCATCAGAAGGATATGCTATCAGGCAGGCTTCAGTCCAAGGTTATAAGGGATGTTGAAGCGGTGGAGACTTTGTCAGACCAGATATTTGTCTCCCTCATCAATATCGTGATCAATATGTCCGTAGCTCTTACGGTTACCATAACAAAGAGTATCGTGGTATTTTTCTTCTTCCTGTTCATGGTGCCTCTTGCGGCAGTTTTGGTGGTGACTTTTAAAAAGCCTATCAAAAAGCACAACCAGAGGTTCAGAAAAGAGATGGAAGAGACCTCAGCCAAGGTCATGGAGATGGTTCAGCTGGTGCCCGTAACAAGAGCTCACGCCTTAGAGGATGAGGAAATCGTAAGAATGGATACACAGGTGGATCTCATTGCACAGGCCGGATACAACCTTGATATCATTCAGGGTAATTTCGGAGCTGTGAGCTGGGCGTTTTTCCAGATTTTCCAGGTTCTGTGCCTTGCGTTTACATCAATACTTGCTGTAAAAGGAAGAGTACAGGTCGGAGATGTGGTGCTGTACCAGAGCTACTTCACATCAATTGTGGGACAGGTATCATCTCTTTTGACACTGCTTCCTGTTATATCAAAGGGTCTTGAGTCCGTATCAAGTATCGGGGAAATCCTGGAGTTTGAGCACGTTGAGGACAGCTCAGACAAGGAAGAAATCGGAGAGATAACGGGTGAGTTCACCTTTGAGAATGTGGGATATTCATATCCTGACAGCACTGAAGAGATTGTTCACAACATAAACCTGCATGTTGAACCGGGTGAGACGGTGGCCTTTGTGGGTGAGTCGGGAGCCGGCAAATCCACCATAATGAACCTCCTGGTGGGCTTTGGACTTCCGTCAAGCGGACGTATCCTGGTTGACGATAAGGATATCAGCAAGGTCAACCTTCAGAGCTATCGAAAGAATCTGGCTGTTGTGCCCCAGAACACAATCCTGTTCTCCGGTAGCATCAGGGATAATATTTTATACGGAACCAGTGATGTGACTGAGGAGGAGCTTTCCAGAGTAATTGATGAGTCAGGTCTTAGGAGCGTAATTGACAAGCTCCCGGCTGGGCTTGATACCAAGGTGGGCGAACACGGCGATAAGCTCTCCGGCGGTCAGAAGCAGAGGATATCAATCGCAAGAGCTCTTATCAGACACCCTAAGGTGATCATCCTTGACGAGGCTACATCGGCCCTGGATGCGCTCTCTGAAAAAGAGGTAACCTACGCTCTTGAAAATATGTCGGATAAGTGCACGACATTTATAGTTGCCCACAAACTGGCCACGATAGAGAAGGCAGACAAGATAGTGGTTATAGATGCCGGAACCGTGGCAGAGTGTGGTACTGCAAAGGAACTGATGGAAAAAAGAGGTATATTCTATAGAATGGAGATGACAAGATGATACAGCTTGGAATTAGATTTCATGACACCAGAGAACTTCCTTTTGAGGAGAGATTAAAGGAGGTTAAGGACCAGGGCTTTTCCTGCATCCACTTAGCGCTTTCCAAGGTCCCGGGATTTACGGCAGATACAAATGCTCTGACACCCGGATATGCCATGTATCTGAAGAATGCCTTAAGAAAGGCTGATCTTGATATGGCTGTTCTTGGCTGCTACTTAAACCTGGCAAACCCAAATGCCGAGAAGCTCTCCGAGATTCAGGAGAAGTACTACGCACACCTTCGCTTTGCATCCATTGCCGGCTGCGGAATGGTTGGAACAGAGACCGGTGCGCCAAATGAGGGTTATGTCTATGACAAGGAGGCCTGTCACTCAAAAGAGGCGCTGGAGACCTTTATTACGAACCTGCGCCCTGTTATTGACTGCGCCGAGAAATGTGGAGTGATCCTTGCAATTGAGCCTGTTTACAGGCACATAGTATATGACGGCAAAAGAGCCAGAGAAGTCCTTGATCGTATCGGCTCTCCGAATCTTAAGATCATATTTGATCCTGTAAATCTTATCTGGACTGACAATTATGAACAGAGAGATGAAGTTATAGCTGAAGCAATCGATCTTATCGGAAAAGACGTTGCCATGATCCATTTAAAGGATTGTCTTCTTGAAGGGGACAAGGTAAAGAGCGTAGGATGCGGCTTTGGAGATATGGATTACACTCAGATAGTGAAGTTTGCTCTTGAAAACAAGCCCTTTATTCATGCAACCCTTGAGGATACTAAGCCGGAAACAGCCGTAGAATCAAGAAAATGCATTGAATCTGTGATAGAAAAATATTACAATAGATGAAATATCTTTGGTAAAATTGTTCATTGATGAAAATCACCACATCTGTTAAGTTATTCAAGGTTGTATTTTAAGCAATAATTGTATTTTAGAGGAGAGAATTATGAAAAGAAAATTTATTGCAGTGGTAATGACAATGACAATGGTAATGGCGCTTTCAGCATGTGGTAAGAGCGCTCAGGTAGAGGAGCCTGTAGCAGAGGCTACTGTAGAGGAAGCTACAGAGGCTGCTACTGAGGAAGCATCTGTAGAAGAAGCAGCAGAGACTACAACAGAGGAGAGCACAAAAGAAGCTGATGGCGAGTTTTCAATCGGTACAGTTGAGGGCAACGCTTATGTAAACGAGTACTTTGGTGTTAAGCTCAACCTTCTTGATGGATATTCATTTGTTGATGATGAGACACTTGCTCAGATCACAGGTATGACAACTGATATGCTTTCTGACAACAAGCTTGCTACAAAGGCTATTGAGGAAGGTACGGCAACAATCGTTGCATATGCACAGAATGCAACAGGCCTTTGCAACGTAAATGTAACAGCTCAGTCAAATGCTACACTTGCTAACGCTATCCTTGATGAGGAGGCAGTTCTTAACGCAAGCATTTCTCAGGCACAGAGTGCTCTTGAGGCTCAGGGTATCTCAAACATCACAACAGAGATTGTTGAGAGAGAAATTGCAGGTGAGACTCACAAGGTCCTTAAGATGAACGGTGATTTCAACGGTGTTGAATTCCACAACGAGATGGTTAACCTTCAGAAGGGTGACTACATGCTTGCTTTTGCAGCAACATGCTTCAACGAGGATTCAACAGACGCACTTATTGATGCTATTGAGGCACTTAACTAATTAAAGTTATATAAAACATATAAATCCCTGATCACTGTTATGGTGGTCAGGGATTTTTTATTTTTTGAGATGCTCGAGTTGACCTGCTATCTGGACAGGTACATGGATGCCTTCCTTGGTAAGCTTGTGGATCAGATTTGAAATTGGTTTTGCTATATTCCCTATTCGGGCATTGTGGTGATTTATGAGCTCGGTGTACTGCGGATTGTCCGAGAGTTTATCTCTGATCTCTTTGGAGAAAGGGCAGAAGGTAAAGAGGATTTCTCTTGCTACCTTGTTCAGTCTTGGAGATCCGGCTGACTCAAATTTTATGTAGGAGAGGTAATCTGCTATAAAGACATGTTTAAAGTTGTTATTAAACTTCTTCAGGTCAGTCTTTAGCTTTTCCTTATTATCTGCTGAGAGAGCAGAGTTCTTTTTAAAGAACTGCAGATAGTCGCAGTACATTGATGTAAGGGATGGGTCTGTGACATCATTCCAATGCACACCCTGAACTGTTTTGCACAATTCCCATCTGAACTCGCCAAAGAGCTTTAGCATTGCATCTTCAGTGTTTTCTATGTTGAAGATTGATACCAGCATACGAGCTCTGGTTCTTCTGTTCTTGCCATCTATATCCTGCCAAAGAGCAGCTCTGCTTCCGACATTGGGCATCAGAATCATGATAGGAGTAATGTCCTCGTCGTAGTAAACCTGAGTGATTCCTATCTCCGGATTTGAATAAACAGCCTGTCTGCAGAATACGCTATAGTCTATGCTGCGGATCTTTTCATAATACTCGTTTATCTTTGTGGCAGTAATATATGCCATATCAAGCGGACGCAGAACGTTTTGCGCATCAAATACAGGAACAAAAGAAGTGACTCTGCCAAAGGTCATTCTGTTACCCAGTGCAAAGAGATTTCGAAGTTCAAAATCCAGCTTCTTCTGAGGGTTATTTAACATGGCCTCCATTCTCTCTTCAGTAATTGCTCCGCTGTTTTTCTGATCTCTTAAGTATGTGGGCCAGTCCTGGTCAAATTCGTTCTTGGAGGGCTCAGCTTCACTCATGAAGATCATTTTAAGCCACTCGTAAACAGTAAAGACATTTCCTTCAGGATCGCGAGTATAGGATTTGGCCATATTGTAGAGGATGGTTGTATTTTTTTCGCCTGCAAGTTCCTCATCAACAAAGCCAAACATAAAGAACATCTTTACTTCAATTGGGATGTCATCGTCGGTAAGACTTCTCATAAAAGCAGGCAAATAAATGTCATAGAACGTATTTTGTATGTTCTTTCTAAGAAGCCTTGCTTCGTCAGAAGAGTCATATCTGTTTTCATTTGCCTTAAACTGAGATATCAGATCTTCAAACCATCCTGCGACTTCTCCGCTTACACCTGCGTAGGAGAGAATAGTGGCCAGCGCGTTAACAATTTTAACGCTGCCGTCACCCTCGCCGTTTTCAGCTCTTTCAAGCTCTGCGAGTTTTGTCTTTATGGCAGTCATGGTGGTGTTGAAGGCAGTAGTTCTTTTCTTAAGAGTTTTTCTGTATTCGTTTAAAAGAAGTACCTCTTCGGAAATGGTGTTATAGATATTAAAGGTACTCATGATCATTCCGATGGCAATTTCCACATTTATGGGATAGAGGTTCTTTTTCATGATCTCCTCGTTTTCCTTTAAGGAGTTTATGAAATCAATTGCCCACTGGGGAATACTATTTATTCTCTCCGGAGGAATGATGGCTTCAAACTCCGGGAACTCTTTTACCACTTCGCCAACTTTTATGCACAGATTGGGATAGTCGGTGTAATCAGCCATAAGCTGATCGTATTCCTTAGCAACCTCATCAAACTGCTGGTCATAAACAGCACAAATACGCGCAGCAGTATCAGTGGACTGAGCTGCCAGAACAGGAGCTATCTTCGGATTTGATCTTACAATTTTGGGAATATCCTCGATGGATTCGTATGGATATGAATAGACGGAAGACTCTTCAATCGCTTCGATGGTGTAGTTATAGGGCTGTCCCGGATGCTCTACGATTCCGATAAAGGTTCCTACGCCGGCCGTGATGGAAGAATAAGGGTTAGAAATCTTTAGAGTACCCTTAACAAGAACTTCCACGGTAGATACGATATCCTTACCGGCTTTATGAAGGATCTGACCTTTTTCGAGCTTAATAAGACCCATGGCGCCTCCGGGAATCTGACATAAGTGACCATACACATATATGTTATCACGTATAAAACTTTACTTCAAATGATTAATATCAGAGAAGTACAGGTTTTATACTGTATTCTGAGCCCTCATAGGACTTGGAGATAGAGTTGTATATGCTGCTGGCAGTTAGAGTCTCGTCAAAGAGTCTCTTCTGCAGAGGATCAAGGAGTTTATCTGCATATTTTATTCTGTCGATGACAGGAATGCTTGATTTTTCATGAATGAGTGCAAGGACGTCCGAGGAGTCGGTTTTTAGGCCCAGTACCCGTGCATAGCAGGTAAAAGAGCCTTTCTTGTACTCATTCATGTTTTCCTTGGTTATGTTTAGAAGGATATGAAGAAGAGATCTGCTTATCCTTGTATATACCAGGTTTTTACTCTTTAGCTTGGAGCAAAAGCCGCTGAAATCATCAAAACCGTCGAGATTCTTGACAATGAGATTTGAAATGTCGCCGCTTACGTCAAGGTAATCCGTATAGCCCTTATCTTTTTCCAGGGTGAGCTTATAGTGCATAAGCCTTGAGAGTGAGTTGGAAGATAAGAAACTACCGCTGTAGGAGGCAATCTCATGGATTGCGCCTTCCGGCATGAAACCACTTAAAATTTCATGAGCATTGGCCTTTGTGTAGCGCTCAGAGGCTGTAAAGATTCTGGCTCTTACACCGGATGCACTTGGAACTCCGCCAAGATCGTCGCAGTGATAGGGCTGTCCTATACGCTCGATGGTGTAGGGGGTTATTTTGCTCTTTTGTTTCTTAAGTGCCTTTAAGTATTCAATGGCAAGAATACTGTTGGGAGATTCGAAAATCTGACGGTACACATCGATATTGTTATCAACGGACTGATTTTTTAAAGCTGCCATAAGCGCACTTGCGCTGGCTGCCGGATAGGGTTTACCCTGCTTAAGCTCTTTTTCCAGAATCTCTTTGTAAAGAGTCGATTCGGAGTGCAGAATGTTTGCGATGTTATCAAGCTTTTTCAGGTCAGCATGTTCGCTGCCAAAGCACAGATAGTCGATACAGCCAAGGCTGTTTAAGATTGAAACTGCACCCTGAGCAAAGTACTCAGCGCTTCCCGTGCTGTAATAGACAGGGAGTTCAAGTACCAGATCGGCGCCACTCCTGAGAGCCATTTTGGCCCTTGCGTATTTGTCCACGATGGCAGGAGCGCCTCTTTGAACAAAGTCTCCGCTCATGACGATAACGACTCTGTCAGCACCAAGGTTTTCCTTGCACTTTTCGATAAGGTGTTTATGACCTTCGTGAAATGGATTAAATTCTGCTATTATTCCGATAGTTTTCATAGTGAATTTACCTGTTTTTCCAATTTTTGTACAAGTTTTACCTTGTCCTTAAATTATAATATAATTATATTATTATTTGGAAGTTTTTTGACTTTACTTATTAATGGGAAAAGAGGTTACTTTATGAAAATACTGGTTATCAACTGTGGAAGTTCATCACTGAAGTTCCAGCTTATCGACTCAGAGTCAGAGGCAGTTATCTGCAAGGGACTCTGCGAGAGAATCGGAATCGACGGAAGCCGTATCGTTTATACACCTGCAGGCAAGGATAAGATCACAAAGGAAGAGCCCATGCCAGATCACAACAAGGCAATCGAGATGGTTATCGAGGCCCTTACAAACGAGAACGACGGCGTAGTTAAGCTCGAGGAGATCGGAGCAGTTGGACATCGTATCGTACACGGCGGTGAGAAGTTTACCAAGTCAGTTGTTATCAATGACGAAGTTATTAAGGCAATTGAGGAGGTTTCAGATCTTGCACCTCTTCACAACCCTGCAAACCTTATCGGAATCAGAGCATGCCAGAAGGTTATGCCGGGAGTTCCTATGGTAGCAGTTTTCGACACAGCATTCCATCAGACAATGCCACAGGAAGCTTACCTTTACGGCCTTCCATATTCATACTACGAGAAGTACGGTATCAGAAGATACGGCTTCCACGGAACAAGCCATTCATACGTAAGTAAGCGCGCTGCAGAAATCCTTGGAAAAGACATTAAGGATCTTAAAATCATTGTTTGCCACCTTGGAAACGGCGCATCTATTTCAGCTGTTAAGGACGGCAAGTGCATCGACACTTCAATGGGTCTTACACCTCTTGAGGGTCTTATCATGGGAACAAGAACCGGTGACATCGATCCTTCAGTTGTTGAGTTTATCATGAAGAAAGAGAACTCTACAGTTGCTGACGTAACAAATCTTCTCAACAAGAAGTCAGGTGTTTACGGACTTTCAAATAACCTTTCATCAGACTTCAGAGATCTTGAGGATGCATACCTTAAGGGTGATGAAGGTGCTAAGAGAGCAGTTGATGCATTTACTTACAGAGTTGCCAAGTACATCGGCTCCTACACAGCAGCTATGGGCGGCGTTGATGTGATCTGCTTCACAGCAGGTGTTGGCGAGAACAGCGGATTCACAAGAGGACTTATCTGTGAGAGACTCTCATTCCTCGGCGCAACCGTTGATGCAGAGGCTAACAAGGTTCGCGGCGAAGAGAAGACAATCTCAGCTGCTGACTCCAAGGTTCTTCTTATGGTAGTTCCTACCAACGAAGAGCTTGCAATTGCTAGAGATACATATGAGCTTTGCAAATAATTAAATCACGATCACTTAAAAACCGGGACATTAGCTCCCGGTTTTTTATTGCAATTCTTTGTAATGAGCTTTATCAATGATAAAATGATAATATAACGTAAAATAGTGAGGTGAAATCATGCAGGATATCAGCATAGATCTAAATGGATCAGGTCTTACAGAAATTCTTAATAATCTTACTTCTAAAGAAATCGTATCGATTGTGATCATAGCAATAATAACGTTTCTTTTAACGGCTGCGGTGTATATCCTTCTGACCTACTTCATCCTGAAACTCAACAAGGCCATATTCAAGAGGATTGAAAAGAAGAGAGGAAACAGCATAACACTTCAGTTTTTACAGAAGGCTATAGCTCTTTTACTTATAGCCGTTCTTGTAGTTCTTCCTTTGGGCGGAAAACAACTGGCCAGGTCCCTTCTTGGATCAACGGCAGTTCTTGCTGTTATAGTCGGTCTTGCTGCCAATGAAGTTTTAAAGGACATGTTCGCAGGCCTTGAGATAAGCATATATAAGCCCTTCGATATCGGATCAAGGATCATGCTCGAGGACGGAAGAGCGGGAATTGTTGAAAAGCTGACGCTCCGTCATGTTGTACTCAGACTCATTGACACAACACGCGTTATAATCCCGAACAGTAAGGCTAACCAGAGCATAATAGTTAATTACAGTTACGCAGAACATGTTCCAAGGTCTTTTGATGTAAGATTTGGAATCGGATATAACTCGGATATTGATAAGGCCAAAGAGATAATAAGACAGACAATCTGCGACTGTCCGCTTACGCTCAACAAAGACAGATACAAAGAGGATGACCCCAATTCAAAATCCGTATATTTTCTTGAAATCACGGACAGCGCGATCATACTTGGGGCAACAATCTATTATCCACATGAGCTTAGAACAGAAGTTGTAAAGGATGAAGTGAACACCCGAATTTTCAAGGCTCTTTGTGATAATGGAATCGAGATTCCATACAACTATGTAAATATGATCATGAAAAAGGAGAACGCTGATGATTGAAATGCTTTCATCTCAAATGGATTATACAAATCTGCCTGTTATTTTAAGGCATCAGATTCTGATGACCATTGGATGCTGGTTTCTCTTTAATAAATGCGATGTAAAAAAGGTATGGGCTTTTATTCCGGTTGCAAGGGAATATCATATAAGCCTTTGTGCAGACAGAGAGAAGGACGGCAGAGTCTATACCATACTTGTATTTTTCTACGATCTTCTTACGATTCTGGTTCCTTTTCTTCCGAAGGATAATCTTTTTGTACTGTTTCTTCTGATACCGATAGTCGGAATCGGTGTCGCCATTGAGATCTATATAATCAAGGTTTATCTGGGGCTGATAAAGGTATTTGATAAAAAGAAAAAATGGATCCTTGCATTTTTCTTCTTTGAGTCAATAACCCTTATTATCTGGGGAATTTCAAAGCGCTTTGTTCCGGGCAAAAAGGTTGAACATATTGAAAAGACAGGTGCAAAAGAGCTTGGCGAAAACTTAAGCGCTGCAACAGAAGGGCTTACGGTAAACATTACCGACAGGACTGTAGTTGATTTCTTTAAGAAAAAGACTCTACTTAAGGATATACACATGGTCATTCCAAGAGGCCACATGGTGCTTCTTCTTGGCGGTTCCGGAGCCGGAAAGACCACATTCTTGAATGCTGTGACGGGTTATGAGAAGGCAAAGGCCAGCATTAAGCTTGATAACAATGATGTTTACACAGATTACGGCAAGATGAAATACGACATCGGTTTCGTTCCTCAGCAGGATCTGATGAGAGGCAATGATACTGTGGAAATGACTCTCACAGATGCAGCACTGATGAGACTTTCAAAAGACACATCTGTTATGGAGAGAGAAAATCGCATAGCCTACATGCTCGATCAGTTCGGTCTTACTGCAGTAAGAAACAATCTGGTTGAGAAGCTATCGGGAGGTCAGAGAAAGAGGCTCTCAATTGCCATGGAGTTCATTTCAGATCCGTCACTGTTTATTCTTGATGAGCCGGATTCGGGCCTTGACGGCGTAGTAGCAAGGAGTCTTTTTGAAAGGCTCAGGGAAATTGCAGATGAAGGAAAGATTGTTGTAGTTATTACCCACACCCCTGACAGAGTAATAGATCTTTTTGATGATGTGATCGTACTTGCCAAGGATGCCACAAGAACAGGACGTCTTGCGTGGTACGGCCCTGTTGATGAGGCCTATGAATTCTTCGGAAAGTCCTCCATGGAAGAAATCCTTCTTTCAATCAATCAGAAGGACGAAGGTGGAGAAGGCAGAGCGGATGAGTTCGTAGAAAAGTATGCTGACCGCATTAAGGAAAAAGTGGGGTGATGCAACATGACTGAATATAAGACAAAGCACAGAGGCAGAGTTTTTCAGACCTTTATATATCTGGGCAAGCTCTTTAGAATGTTTCTCTTTCAGAATGACTGGAAGGTTCTCCCGATGGCTGCGGTCATTGCAGGCCTGGTTTCATTTACTGTGGGAAAGAACCTGTTTAAGACCATGGAAGGAACACTGATGGGTACTTTTGCCCTGTCGTGTATCTGTATCTGGAACGGCTTTTTTAACTCAATACAGGTTATCTGCCGTGAGAGAGCAATAGTAAAAAGAGAGCACAGATCGGGACTTCACATGACGTCCTATGTGGCAGCTCACATGATCTACCAGGCTTTTTTATGCATCCTTCAGGCGATCATAACAATCGGCGTATGCCTTCTTATGAAGGTTAAATTCCCTGAGGGTAGCCTTATTACTCCGTGGCCTTTAGTGGATTTTGGATTGTCTCTTTTCCTCATAACTTATTGTGCAGACATGCTGGCGCTGCTTATCTCTGCATTTTCAAAGACTACGACAACAGCCATGACTATAATGCCATTTCTCCTCATAGTACAGCTCCTGTTTTCAGGTGCATTCTTTTCTCTTCCTGAGGAGGCAATGCCACTTACCAACCTGACTGCCACAAAGTGGGGGCTTACGGCTCTCTGCGCCCAGGGCGATTACAACTCAAAGCCAATGGTAAGTGTGTGGAACAATGCCCTCAAGATGAAAGATGTTGAAGTTGAGGGAGAAAAACCTCTTTTGACCTTGTTTAGAGAGATAGAAGAGAATAATATGAGAGATGACATACTTATGAAGACAGGAGAGCTCAACCAGAACCATGACTATGACTTTGATCCGAGGATTGTTGTTAAATGTTGGGGATGGCTTATCATGTGGACCTTCGTTTATGTGATGGTTACAGTGCTCTTACTGGAAATGATCGACTTGGATAAGAGGTAGAAGACTATGAAAAAGTACAACATCAAAAATGACATTTTCAACCTGACAGTTTCAGACCACGGCGCTGAGATCACCTCTCTTTTAAAAAACGGCAGGGAGCTTATGTGGCACGCGGATCCTGCATTCTGGGGCAGAACATCTCCTGTCTTGTTCCCTCAGGTTGGTGCTGTCTGGGAAAAGAAATATCGCTACGAGGGCAAGACCTATGAAATGGGACAGCATGGCTTTGCCAGAGACATGGACTTTAAGATGATCTCACAGACAAGTGATGAGCTTGTGTTTGAGCTTAGGGACAGTGAAGACACAAAAGCAAAATATCCTTTTGATTTTGTGTTAAAGCTGGGATATAAACTGACTGATGATAAAGTTGAAGTAATCTGGGAGGTTGAGAATCCATCTGACAGAGATATGTTCTTCTCGATCGGAGGTCACCCGGCATTTAACTGTGACCTTAATAAGGACAAGCTCCTGTTTATGAATAAGGAAAGTAAGGTTTTAGGAAATCTGACATCCCATGTTGTATCTCTTGATGGAAGCGGTTGTCTTTCAGATAAGACAAAAGAGGTTGTTCTTGAGGATGGCGTCCTTGACCTTAAGCCTGAACTCTTTGATGAGGATGCGCTGGTGATCGAGGACAGACAGGCTGATACAGTTGCTATTATTGCTGCAGACGGAGAGACTATAGTCACTGTAAGCTTTGATGCTCCTTTGTTTGGTGTATGGTCACCCGATCATAAGAATGCCCCGTTTGTATGCATAGAGCCCTGGTACGGAAGATGCGACAGGACGGGCTTTACAGGAGACCTCAGTGAAAGAGAGTATGTCAATAAGCTGGGGGCAGGAGAGAAATTTAAAGTGTCTTACACAATTGCCTGATATGATGCCCGGAAATTGAATGATCAGCAGCGGTGGATTTTATATGATCCATCGCTGTTTTATATTGCTTTATAGTTCGAATGGGATAATTATAGTAAATTATAGTGTATTATATGGAATTATATTAAATTATATGATATTATAGCTTCGACAATTACTTTATATGATTTTATATTGTTTGAGATACTACGGAGGTTCGTATGACTGAGAGAAATCCATATGCCATCAGCTTTGGGAGAATACCTACACAGTATATTAGCAGAGATATTATCATTGATGAGATCGTCAGTGCATTTAACAGTGACATTGCCGAAGAGCAGGCATTTAAGATAACGGGAATACGAGGAACAGGTAAGACCGTTACACTTACTGCAATAGAAAAAGAACTTTCCGATGACCGCGAATGGATCATTGTAAATTTAAAACCCGGAGCAGAGATTACTAATGATCTTGTGGCTAAGCTATATACGGAAGTGCCGTTTATTACATCTTATGTAGATGCGAATTTGAATCTTTCAGCCTTCGGAATAGGCCTTAATCTAAAAAAGAAAAGTCCCGCAGCCAGTCTTGATCTGGTTTTGGAAGAACTTCTCACTGTTATAAAAAAAGAAAAGAAGAGGGTGCTTGTCACAATAGATGAGGTAAGAAAGACAGATTCTCTTGTGGATTTTATTCAGGAATATCAGATCCTGATAAGGAAAGATATTCCGATATACCTGCTGGTTGCAGGGCTGTATGAGGATATTGAAGATATTGAGAACACGGATGGACTTACTTTTTTCCTCCGTTCCACCAAGTATGAGATGACACCTCTTAATATTGGAGTTATAAAAGAAGACTATAAGCTCACAATGGGACTTTCAGATGAGGTTGCCTATAACCTTGCTGTGATGACCAAGGGATATGCTTTTGCTTATCAGGCTTTTGGAAAATACATGTGGGATTCAAAGGAAAAAGAGATTACTCCTATGGTCCTTGCTAAGGTTGATGATGCTCTTGCACAGAAGGTGTATGACAAGATCTGGAGCGAACTGCCACCGAAGGATAAATGGTATTTGGGCTTCATTGTTCAGAAGGATTCCATGGATGCCTCAGAACTTTTGGAGATAACCAAAAAAAGCCACAGTGACTGGAGCGAACCCAGGAAACGCCTCATAGAAAAAGGCGTTATTGATGGCTCCATACGTGGCAAGATTGTGCTTCGTCTTCCCAGATTTAAGGAATATGTAAACAGTAAACAGTATTAAAATAACAGATCAAAGATTGTCCTCACCCCATTTTTTCATCTCAAGAAGAATGGGGATGAGGCTTTTTGCTTTTTCGGTGAGACTGTACTCAACTCTTACAGGCATCTCATCATAAAGCTTTCTAAGGACGAGGCCGTCAGCTTCAAGCTCTTTTAACGAATTGGCGAGCATGGTATTGGTGATTCCGGCTATGGCTCTTGTCAGTTCTCCGTAGCGCACGACTTCCCTGTTGTCGATGACGCAGAGAATCATGATCTTCCACTTGCCTCCGACAATGTCCAGGACCTTCTTAAGACCGCACCCTTTTCCGGCAATATCTTCACATAATGGTTCTTTTTTCGCTATTTTACTCATAGTATCATTTTCCTTACCAGGTCAATATTAACTGCGTACTTGATATACTTTTTATACCAGATATAATATCCATGTTACTTAAATAAATCAAGTGTATGTAGGAGATTATTAGAATGAAACGGGCAGTAAACGATACAGACAGATGTGTTGCCTGCGGAGTATGTGCCGGGCAGTGTCCGAGAGGCGCCATAAGTATTTACAAAGGGTGCTATGCGGATGTGGATTTATCTATGTGTGTAGGATGCGGAATCTGTGAGAAGGCATGTCCTGCCGGATCAATAAGAGTACAGGAAATGGAGGATGGGGGCAGATGAAGAAAGCGGTTAACAAAAAGAGTCACTGGTATGACTATCTATGGATCTGGTCAATTATCTATTTTGCTCTCGGATTTTTTAATATTCTATTTACATGGCTTGGAATGATAGATTTTATCCTGCCGCTGATATTTGCAATCGCAGGAGGAAACAAGTGGTTTTGCAATCACATGTGCGGAAGAGGACAGCTCTTTTGGGTGCTTGGAAGAAATCTTAAATTCTCAAGAAGGAAGCAGGCGCCAAAGTGGATATCATCAAAGTGGTTCAGGTATGGATTCCTCGCCTTTTTCCTGACTATGTTCGGAACGATGGTATTCCAGACCTATATGGTGTTCTCGGGAGCTCAGACCTTGAGAAAAGCAATTAAACTTTTCTGGACCTTTAGAGTTCCGTGGAAATGGGCGTATAATGGTAGTATATTCCCCGACTGGGTTGCGCAGTTTGGCTTTGGATTCTATAGCCTGATGCTGACATCCACCCTTATCGGACTTATAGTAATGGCACTATATAAAGAGAGAACCTGGTGCTCGTTCTGTCCTATGGGAACCATGACTCAGGGAATCTGTAAGATCAAGGCAAAGAAAGGAGCCTGAAATATGACATTAGAAGAAAGAGCTGCAAAGGCAGTTGAAATGAAAAACTCCGGAATGTATAACTGTGCTCAGTCGGTAACTGTGGCACTTGCTGATGAGACGGGGCTTTCTGAGGAACAACTCAGGCAGATATCAGCAGGGTTCTGCGCAGGTATGGGAAATCTTGAGGCAACCTGTGGAGCGCTTATAGGTGCAGGAATGATAGCAGGACTTAAGACTGAAGGAAGAGGAACTCTTGGAATTACAAGGCAGATCCAGGAAGAGTTCAATAACAGATGCGGAGCAATAAAATGTAAGGACTTAAAAACCGTTACAGATGGTAAGCCTCTTTGCCCGTGCGAGGAGTGCGTTAGAAATGCAGTTATGATCTACGGTGAAGTGCTGGGACTTAGCTGATGACCGGAGCTTTGATATAAAAAATAAGGGAAGAAAGAAACCAGTATGGCTCTTTCTTCCCTTTTGTACGTTATGACGATAATTGCAGAAGATTGAAGCTGGTATTTATAAAAATTTTATATATTTTATTTTCTTTTGATTATGTACGTTTTATAGAATATAATTGTAATAAGGGATGAATGTACAAAAATATCAATAATGTTGGGAGTTTAGGAGAAATTGCCAATGAAAAAGTGGAAGAGTCTGCAGATTGTTCTGTTTGTTGTTATGTGCGTAGGTCTCAATATAGGTGGCAAGTTTTTGGCTGTATGGCTTGAGCTTCCGCTTTGGGCTGACTCTTTTGGCACGGCACTTTGTGCTTATGTCTTAGGACCTGTATGTGGCGCCATGGTCGGAGTTACGGGAAATCTGGCATACTCTTTGGTGAATCCGCTCTCAACCATATATTCAATTACCAGTATTGCTCTGGGTATTATTGTTGGAATAGCAGCCAGGAAAAACTGGTTTGATTATCTCTATGGCTATATGAAAGCCGCTTCTTTAGTTGTTCTGACAGCACTCGTCGTTTCAGTTCCCGTCAATATGATATTTACAGAAGGTTTTACCGGAAATAAGTGGGGAGACGGAGTGATTTACTATCTTTTTGATAGGAATTGGCCTCCGTTTTTGTGTTTTGTCTTCGGACAGCTGGCACTTGAGTTTGTAGACAAGGTTCTTACAATAGGTGCAGTTTTCGTTACGGTTTTCTTAATGCATATCAAGGACAATCAGGATGAAATTGATGCAGTAAGGAAGGGCACTACAACAGGAGCTGCTCTTATCCTGTGTCTGTCGATGTGCTTATCTTTCCCTTCAAAAGCAGAGGATATTACTGCGGATACTACGGAAGACTACAACGACTATGTTCAAAGTGTTTACAGCTCCAATAATGGCCTTCCCTGTGGTGAGGCAAATGATATTGCACAGACCAATGACGGCGTGCTTTGGATTGGTACTTACGCAGGACTCTATAGGTATAACGGAAGGGAATTTCGCTGGATAGACAATTATGAATCTGTAAAAAACGTAAACTGCCTCTATGTAGATGAAGAGGGACGACTTTGGATCGGGACCAACGATAATGGTCTGTCCATTGTTATCCGCGAGAAGGTAGTAAATGTTCTTGATCAGTCCACAGGGCTTCCTTCGAATTCTGTTAAAAGTATAGTTCGTGCCACTGATGGATACTATTATATTGGTACCAGCGGAAGTATGCAGATCCTGGTGATGAACAACGGACTTAAGGCTGCAAGTACACTCCCCGAAGTTTATTATGTTGAGAGTATAACCGCTGATGATGAGGGGCATGTAGCTGCCATTTCATCAGATGGAACGCTATACCTTCTTAAGAGCGGTAATATTTTAAATTCCATTAAGCTGTCCCAGGATGGAGAGGAGTTCAATTGCTGTACCTTTGCGCCTAACGGAACGCTTATGGTCGGAACTTCTACCAATAATATTTACAACTACGACATCTCAGCCGGAAGTTTTAAGAAGATAAGAGTAACCACCTGCGAGGGCGCTATCAATATTAATGACATCAGCTTTTTAAATAACGGAACCATGTTTGTTTCATCTGACAGCGGAGTTTCTTATTCTAATATCCATGGGTTCCATCATCTTAATACCAACGATTTTAATAATTCCATTGATCATATGTTGTGTGACTATCAGGGCAATCTTTGGTTTACATCATCAAGACTTGGCCTTCTTCGTCTTGCAAAATCTCCGTTCAGGGATGTTTACGGCGCTATCGGAATGGAGAGAAACGTGGTGAATTCCATTGTTTCCTGGCAGCGAAACTATTATATCGGAACTGATAAAGGTCTGGATATAGTAGACAAGGGATGTCACAACGAGATAGAAAATGAGCTTACAGAGGAGCTTGAGGGAAAGAGAATACGATGCCTCTACGTTGACCAGAAAAACCATTTGTGGGTTTGCACCTACGGAAACGGCCTTATAGAGTATTCACCCACCGGCGAAAGCTGGGCATATAATGCTGATAACGGAAGCTTTGGAAGCAGAGCACGTATCGTGACAGGGCTTTCTGATGGCACCATCATTGCAGCGGGAGATACCGGCATCAGTTACATAGAAGACCATAAAGTAACAAAGACAATAAAGAACGAAGATGGTCTTATTAACTCCATGATCCTTACCATTACCGAGATGAGAGATGGAACAATCCTGGCAGGCACAGACGGAGACGGCATTGCGGTAATAAAAGACGGCAAAGTAGAAAGGATGCTTACCAGGGATGACGGCCTTAGCAGCGGTGTAATTTTAAGGACAATAAAGGATCCGAAATCCGAAGGCGTATTTCTCGTTACCAGTAACAGTCTGTGTTATCTTGACGAGAACAAAAATATCAGAGTTCTGGACAAGTTCCCTTACTTTAACAACTATGATATCTGGGTAAAGGATGCGGATACTCTCTTTGTAATGTCCAGTGCCGGAATCTATGTTGTTGAGCGTGATGAACTTGTTGAAGGCGGCGAGATTGCCTGGGAGCTTTTAGATGCAAGAAGAGGACTAGGTACATCACTTACAGCCAATTCCTGGAATTATTACAACGGAAACGGAGAGCTGTTCCTTCCTTGTGATACAGGTGTTTATGTCATCGATGTTGAAAAATACAACAGCGATGTAAGATCCTATAGAATGCAGCTGGCAGCTGTAAAGCTTGACGGAACTCCGGTTCCTATAGATCGCCATGGTTCAATTACTATCGGTCAGGGCATCAGCAGAGTTGAACTTGATCCCGAGATATTAAACTATACCATTCAGGATCCAAATGTGGGCTATTATCTTGAAGGTTATGATACCCAGTGGACCAAGGTTGCGCAGAATAACCTCAGCAATATCATCTACGTAAACCTGCCCTCAGGCACGTTCACATTCCATCTGGCAATACTGGACAGTGCCGGAGAACAAGTGCTTGAGGAGCGAAAGTTCACGGTAATAAAAGAAGGTGAGTTCTATGAACAGTCAGGGTTCTTATTATATATGCTCCTTGTACTTATAGCGCTGATCGTTTGGACAACCTGGCTTGTGGTTCAAAGACAGCTCCGTCAGCAGCAGGTTAAGATCAATATGGCAAATGAGACGGTCATGGCCATAGCTAATTCCGTCGATGCCAAGGATGTTCGTACAAGTCAGCACTCATCCCGTGTAGCGGATTATGCTGTGCTTATTGCAGAAGAGATGAACTGCTTCCCCTGGTGGCAGAGAGAAAAAGCTCTTTCAAACCTTCGAAAAGCAGCACAGATGCATGATATCGGTAAGATTGGAATTCCTGACAGCGTGCTTAATAAAGTAGGTCGTCTTACGGATGAAGAGTATGCCAAGATGAAATCCCACGTAGTAAGCGGAGCAGAGATCCTTAAAGACTTCACGCTGGTTGACCATGTTCAGGACGGAACAAGATATCATCACGAGAGATACGACGGCCGTGGATATCCGGATGGACTAAAAGGAGAGGAGATACCTCTTTTTGCAAGAATAATCGGTGTGGCGGATGCTTTCGACGCCATGACTTCAAACCGTGTATACCGTAATCACATGGATAACGATTATGTTATGAATGAGATGAAGAGGGGAAGAGGAACACAGTTTGATCCTGATGCCCTTGATGCGTTCCTTCGTCTAGTAGACAAAGGAGTTATCGACCTGGAAGCTATTTATGGCCAGAAACAGTCAGAGATTCAGAAGGTTGATGAAAAGTCACAGGAAGAACTTGAGAGAAGGCAGAAGGAAGATAAACAGATACAGGAAGCTGAAATGAAGAAAAACGAACCGGCTCAGGATAAGGCGGAGAAAGGATAAGGTATGAAAAAAACTCATATTATAACTTTTATAACATGCCTTGTTTCGCTCGCTGCATTCTGTATTGTGTTCAAGATCCTCAATCCTTCGGTGGGCAGAGATACACTAAAAGTTGGCTTTATTTATGACAACGACGAGAGCACTCCATATACTTACAACTTCTCTCTGGCAAAGGACGCACTGGAAAAGAAATACGGTGATCATGTAGAGATATTTACCTGCAGCAACGTTCTTGACGATGAGATGGAAGAGCCTTTAAGAGAGCTTGCAGACAAGGGGTGCGATATCATCTTTTTCAACGGTTATAGTGAGATGGTTAAAGAGCTTGCTCCTGAATATCCCAATACCCAGTTCTGCCAGACTTCGTATATGGATATGAACGGAGTTCCCGTTCCGGAGAATTACCACACATTTAAAGGGGAAGCTTATCAGGGAAGATATGTCAGCGGAATTGCTGCCGGCGTGAAGATAAAGCAGATGATAAGCGAGGGAACAATAAGATCTGATGAGGCCTTGGTAGGCTTTGTCGCAGCATTTCCAACATCTGAAGTAATATCCGGCTACACGGCATTTTTGCTGGGAGTAAGAAGTATTGTTCCAGAAGCTAAGATGAAGGTCTGCTACACCAATACCTGGAGCAGCTATGCTCATGAAAAGAGTGCAGCGATGCAGCTTATTAAAGACGGATGTGTTATTTTGTCGCAGCACACCGATACCATTGGACCTGCCATTGCATGTGAAGAGGCTTCAGCCAAAAAGGAAGTTTACTTTGTCGGCTATAACCAGAGTATGTCAGAGGTTGCACCGGGATCATCACTGGTAACATCCAGAATTTGTTGGGAGCCATACGTGCTTGGAGCGGTTGATGCTGTGATGAACAGCAGAGAGATTGAGAGCGTTGTACAGGGAAGCGTTCACGGAACTGATATAGCAGCAGGATATGAGTTCGGATGGGTTGAAATAGTTGACTTAAATCTCCAGGTCTGTGCTCCCGGAACACAAAAAGCCATGAATGTTGCGATAGATAAATTCAAGAGAGGACACAATGACTTCGTTTTCTGGGGAGATTATACAGGAACTGATCCAAAGAACCCGTCTGATAAGATAAGTTTAAAGAATGGATATATTGAAAATCAGAATACGTCGTATCCGACCTTTCATTATATCCTTGATGATGTGATAATAATTCTAAAATAAAAGAACCGTCCCCGGTGACCCAGGGGACGGTTTTCTTAAAATCTTACTTACCGAGGATTTCGTGAACAGCAGCTTTGATGTTCTCATCCTTAGCATTGGCATCGAAGT
The DNA here is from genome assembly GCF_000424525.1 of Butyrivibrio sp. FCS006. Classification (NCBI taxonomy): domain Bacteria; kingdom Bacillati; phylum Bacillota; class Clostridia; order Lachnospirales; family Lachnospiraceae; genus Butyrivibrio; species Butyrivibrio sp. FCS006. The sequence goes on from NZ_AUKB01000008.1 coordinate 268,504, forward strand.
ACTCAAGGAAGTGCTCACCTGAGAATGCACCCTTAACAAGGTCCTGATCAAGGCTCTTAAGAATAGCAGGAACATCCTGAACTACAGTAACCTTTCTTACCTCGTCGAGGATCTTCTTGTTGCGCTGCTCAGGAACAGCTCTTTCTCTTGGATATCCCTGTCCGCTTGGCTCACTAAAGAGCTTCTCGAAGCTGTACTCAAGATTTAATTCGGCACCCCAGCCTGACTTAAGGGCGAAGTTCATGGCGATGGCATTTCCGTCATTAACCTGTGCAAAAGTGTAGGCATCAAGAGGATCTGTTACGTGTCCGCAGATAACACCAGGGAAGCTGTTGCATGCAAGCATAGCGCCTTCGCCTGTTCCGCAGCCTGTAACAACATAATCGGCAGCGCCGGAATTAAGGAGCACACAGGCAAGGATACCGTTCTGTACATAGGTAAGCTGTGCCTCGTCCTCTGCTGAGTACATTCCGTAGTTAAACACTTCAAAACCGTGCTTGTCAGCTACCTTCTTGAGCGCGCCATAGATCATTGCGTTCTTGGCTGCTTGAGAATTCTCATTGATAAGAGCAATTTTCATTTTAAATCCCTCCAAAACAACAGTAGTTTAAATAAATGTATATTTTGATAAGTATATTTTATTTTTCGAATAGACCTGTGTCTACGCTTTTGAGGTCAATGTGTCATATTTTCAAGATTTTAGTCAAAAGATATTTGTTAAGAAAAAATTAATATTTATCTTTCAGTTCAGGAAGGTTTGTGCTATACTATCAAAAGTGTGTATGATTTTCGAGGAGAGAAACTGTATGTGGGGAAGCATATGGCTTCTTTTGTTGCATTAATTTTTATTATGAGGGGAAGTAAGGGATTTAGTTTTGAGCACGGCAAGAGTTAATAGTTACAGAAATTCGGACAAGAGTTACAGCAGAAACGTAACTGTCAGAAGACCAAAAAGAAGGAAGAGGCGCCACTACGATATGAGAAAGATCGCAGTAATAGCTGCAGCATCAGTTTTGGCAGTAGTTGGCGGATATACAGTTTATAATCACCTTCCTTTTGTAAAAGTAAATAAAGCGATAGCAGCAGGAAACAGATATACTGAGGATGCTGATTACGAGGCAGCAATCGATTCCTATTCAGAGGCAATCAAGATAGACAAGCACTCAGTTACAGCCTACAGCAATATGGCAGGCGCATTCCTTAGTATAGATGATTCTGAGTCTGCCAAGAAGATCCTCTATGATGGATGGCAGAACACTGAGAACACAGGTCTTTTGGACAACTACCACACAGTTATCTTAAATGAAGCGGTAGATTCCATGAACACCAAGAACGCTGATATGGAGACAGTTCTTTCCATAGAATCAGTGCTTAAGGATGACAACACCAACAAGGATGCAGTAGAGCTTTTAGATGCAGCATATACAAGAGTTTTTGATGATGCATACAGCTACAACGCAGATGCACTCTTTAGATCTGATGCTTCAACATATTCAAGCGAGCGCGGAAGTGATACCTTCTCATTTGAAGAGTATCTGAACTTTGAGAAAGAGCTTTTGGCAATATATGAGACCAACCCTACTGACGAGCTTAAGAAGGTAATCCTTGAGTACGCTACACCCGGAGTCAGCTCTTTTACCATGAACTACTCAGACGTGGAGGCTTATCAGGAGCTGATATCTCAGGTTGAGGCTGCCTGCGGAACAGATGAGAACCTTGATTCATTTAAGGAGTGCCTTTCAAACGCACAGGAGGTTCAGGCAGTTTTTGCTGACATCTTCACACAGCTTGATGTTGGAAATGTAGATGAGCTCAGAAGCTTTGTTGTATCAGATGAGTATCTGGCTCTCAGAGATATCTTTTTAAATGATGAATATACACCTCAGGAGAACACAACCTATGTGCCAATAAGCCGTGAGGCAATGATCCTTAACCGAAATGACGGGAAATGGTCCTACAGGTTCCTTGATTTTGAAGAGAATCCTGAGACAACAGGTGTTATAACACTTTGGGCCAACTTCTTTGAGGATGATGGTGTACAGAGAGATTCAATTTCTTATGAGCCCGGCGCTATAGACGGACAGCTTTATCCTCACACCAAGTACGACGTAACTTACCTTAAGAGCTATATAACTTCAGGTAAGTCAACCAAGACCATCAAGATGAATTACAGGCTTGAGACCACCATCACTTCTGAAGATGGAAGTACCATCAATTCCATCGTCGGCGACTGGGGTGGAGAAAACGAATGGGAAATGGATATCGATACCATCGAATCCAGGATTAGAGCATAATATGAATAATATTGATAGTGAGCCAAAGTGTGTGATCATATCAGCGGGAAGTTTTCCGGAGGTGGAGATAGACCTTCGGGAGGGCGATCTTTGTATCGCGGCGGACGCGGGATTTGGTTACGCGCAAAGGCTCGGTATTCTACCGGACCTCATTGTGGGAGATTTTGATTCAGCAAAAGACGCACCACCTGAGGTCCTTCGTGGTATTAGGGAAATTGCAGAAAATGATCCGGGGCGCGTCGTGCAGCTGGAAGTGATGAAGGATGATACAGACACCATGCGTGCGGTGAAGATAGGCTTATCTAAGGGGTATCGGAAGTTCTATCTCTACGGTGCTATGGGAGGAAAGCGCTTCGATCACAGTTTTGCCAATATCCAGACACTTGAGTTTATAAAACACCAGGGAGGCAGAGGATATATAATGGACAGGGACTCCATGCTCTTTTTAGCAGAGAATGAGACTATTAAGTTTCACAGGGGAAACACAGGAACCCTCTCGGTATTTTCTTTATCGGAGGTATCCCGTGGCGTGAGCCTTAAGGGCCTTTTATATGGCATGGAGGATGGCGAACTAAGAAGAGACTTTCCGCTGGGTGTGAGCAATGAGTTTATCATTGATGAGGAAGCGGAAGTTACAGTCAAAGAGGGGACTTTGCTCATTAGCGTCATCTGGGAATAACTAAACAAATGAGAGAGGAATGAAAAGAGAATGTTGTGGGTTAAAAAGCTTAAGGAGGATGCCAAGGGGATTTTCAAAGAGCATCCTGCTTCTATTGTCAGTGTCTTTATTTTTGCAGTGTGTACTGCGCTTCTTGAGGATATTTTGAATGTTAAGGATCATAGCAGCATTTGGAAGATCCTTACCTTTATCCAGACTTTATCATTAGGCCTTATTTTCGGCTTTGTCCTATGTGAATCCAATTACAATTACAAAAAACAGATCGGCAAATTGCAGAAGCTCTTTGATGGAAGAGGGTCTTTGATTTATGCCATTGTGATGGCGATATCTCTTTTACTCAGCATAGTTCATGCCTACAGACAGGCATATATTACGTCAAAAGATCTTTCTGCTTCTGCCGAGCTTGGAATCAGGTTTGATATATTCTATCGCTTTTTCTGGGTGTACATTGCTGTGTGCATTATAAGCGCATGGTACTTCATGTACAAAAAGAGCGGAGAGTCTTTTGAAAGCTACAGCGTAAAGGCTTTCCTTGGAAGCCTTAAGGCGCTGGCGGTCTACGCTGTTGTAGCAATAGGATTTCTCTGCATTATCTGGGTGTTCGATTCACTTATCGTAAGCTTTGATTATGCCGCGACTGTGGAACTCTTAATTGCAGCACTTGTCGGATACCCTGCGCTGCTTGTGGGCCTTTCAAAAATGGGAGAGAACATGGCGCGCTTTTCAAAGGTCATGGTGGGCTATGTATTCACCGGACTTCTGGCAGTCGCTGCGGTTATCGTATATGTCTATCTTCTTAAGATAATCTTTACCTGGACATTCCCTTCCAACGAAGCCTACACCATTACCACATCTTTATTTGCCACAGGGCTTGTTGTAATAACAATGGCTCAGGGCTGCACCGAGGGTGGGCTATTAAAGATGCTTAAGATTTCTCCGCTTTTATTTGTGCCTTTTATCGTGGTTCAGATCATGTGTCTTGCCATGAGAATTGGTCAGTACGGGATCACAACCAGAAGATATCTCGGAATCATGTTTATTGTTTTCGAGGTGATCTACCTTATTTACTATGTTTACAGGTTTCGAAAGCAGGAGGGGATTGGTGGATTTCTTTTCCCAATTGCTCTGGTCCTCGTGGTTATCTACTATCTTGTGCCCGGAATCAATGTCTATGCGGCAATTACCGGCTCTCAGAAGGCAGTGGTAATGAAATATGTCGTGGCAGCTGCAGGCGGTAATGAGATAAATTCTCAGGAAAAAGCCAAGGCGAAGTCTGCTTACAGACAGATTGAGAACAACGGTAATGCAGAAGGATTGCGCTTTTTAAAAGAGCTTGAGGAGAAATATCCTGATATTGATTTTGGTGATGAGCTTGGCACAAGTGATTCCTACTATTATGAAGATACATTTGGGAACGATAAGGAAATCTATGCCTATAACGATGTGGATGTGATAGATGTCTCAAGATACAAGAATCTTGCTGTGATCAGCACTCATGCAGATGATGACGGTGGGGAGATTGATGTCACAAGGTTTGAGCTTAAGGCTTCAAACGGTCAGGAAACCTCAGTTGTCGGATATGCGGACCTGTCTTTTATGGTAAAAGAGCTTGAGGCAGCTTATGACAATGATGGAATAGAGTATGATTTTACGCATACCATAAGCACACCTGTTGTCACACCGGACGGCGGCCTTTTATATCTGACCAGGGTATATCTGCGCATCGGAGAAGACGGGGATGTTGAGTATCTTGATATTGACGGGTACTACGCTTATCACTAATTATAAAAGTATTGTTAAATGCTTGTCATATGTGACCTCAATGAGATATACTATGCAAGGACAAATATGTTTTGATCTATTGTAAAAATGGAGGATATAAATATGAGAGGTTCTAAACCTACAGTTCTTTTAGTTCTTGATGGATATGGTCTTAATGACAATCCTGAGTATAATGCCATTGCAATGGCAAACACTCCTGTAATGGATGGCCTTATGAAGGATTATCCCTTCGTAAAGGGCTACGCTTCAGGTCTTGCTGTTGGTCTTCCTGACGGACAGATGGGTAATTCCGAGGTTGGTCACATGAATATGGGCGCCGGCAGAATCGTTTACCAGGAGCTCACAAGAATCACAAAGTCTATTGAGGACGGCGATTTCTTTACAAATGAAGGTCTTATGCAGGCAATCTACAACTGCAAGGAGAAGAATTCAGCTCTCCATATGTACGGCCTTGTTTCAGACGGTGGTGTACACAGCCACATCACACATATCTATGGCCTCTTAGAGCTTGCTAAGAAGAACGGCCTTGATAAGGTATATGTTCACTGCTTCCTCGACGGAAGAGATACTCCTCCGGAGAGCGGAATTGATTTCGTACAGCAGCTTGAGGACAAGATGAAGGAGCTCGGCGTTGGTGCCATCGCTTCAATCTCAGGTCGTTACTACGCTATGGACAGAGATAACAACTACGACAGAGTAGAGATCGCATACAATGCACTTACAAAGGGCGAGGGCAACAAGGCTGATTCAGCTCACGAGTGCATGGTCAACTCTTACAAGAACGGTAAGACAGACGAATTCGTAATTCCTACAGTCATCATGAAGAACGGTGCTCCTGTAGCTACTATCAAGGATGGAGATTCAATCATTTTCTACAACTTCCGTCCTGACAGAGCAAGAGAGATCACACACTGCTTCTGTGATGATGAGTTTGATAAGTTTAACAGAGGACCTCGTAAGGACGTAACTTACGTTTGCTTCACAGATTACGATCCACTTATCCCTAACAAGGAAGTTGCTTTCAAGAAGGTTCAGCTTACAAATACCTTTGGCGAGTGGCTTGCAAACAAGGGAATGAAGCAGGCTCGTATCGCTGAGACAGAGAAGTATGCTCATGTTACATTCTTCTTCAACGGCGGTGTTGAGCAGCCTAACGAGGGCGAGGACAGAGTACTTGTAAACAGCCCTAAGGACGTTCCTACTTATGACCTTAAGCCTCAGATGAGCGCTCCCGAGGTTTGCGAGAAGATCCTTGATGCTATCAATTCTCAGAAGTATGACGTAGTAGTAGCAAACTTTGCTAACCCTGACATGGTTGGACACACAGGCGTTATTCCTGCAGCTGTTAAGGCTATCGAGGTTGTTGATGAGTGCGTTGGTAAGATCGTTGATGCTATTAAGGCAACAAACGGAACACTGTTCATCTGCGCTGACCACGGTAATGCAGATATGATGGTTGACTATGAGACAGGAGAGCCTTGGACAGCTCACACAACAAACCCTGTTCCTTTCATCCTTGTTAATTATGATCCTGCATACACACTTGCAGAGGGCGGATGTCTTGCAGATATCGTTCCTACGCTTATTGAGTGCATGGGCGAGGAGAAGCCTGCTGAAATGACAGGAAAGTCTCTTCTTATTAAGAAATGATTTAAGAAAGAATTGACTCGGCGTTACTAATATGTTATATTAACTGTTGCGTGTTTTTAATGATAGTTTTACCTTTGGAGGTTTGATCGTGAACGTTTTAGGTTATGTTTTCGGAGTATTATTTATCATAGTTTGTGTCGCACTTGTAGTTCTCGTGCTTGCTCAGGAAGGCAAGAACCAGGGACTTGGTGCAATTCAGGGAACAGTTGAGAATACATATTGGAGCAAGAACAAGGGCCGTTCAAGAGAGGGCGTTCTTAAGAAGATAACAATTGCTCTTTCAGTTCTTTTCATTGTTTTGGCTATTGTTCTTAATATGGGAATCCTTTAATTCCCTAATTTCTTTTGATGAATTGTTTTAAGGCACTCTAATTTTAATTAGGGTGCCTTGTTTTATAGGTAGAGTTTATGAGTAAAGGAAAGCGCATAAAGCGCATGGATGACAGCCTTTTTGGCACAAAAAAGAATAATAAGAACTATGTGGTAGGCCAGTTTATAAGCAATGCCAGAGGCTTTGGCTTTGTGGAAGTTGAAGGGATGGAGGAAGATATCTTTATCCCCGAGGACTATGTTCACGGAGCCTTCCACACAGATACCGTTGAAGTTGAGCTTTTACCTGACTCACAGGGTAAGAGACAAGAGGGACGTATCAGGAATATACTGGTAAGAGGAATTGAGGAGATCGTTGGAACCTACCAGGGTGAGAAGAACTTTGGCTTTGTTGTTCCTGACAACGGCAAGATCACAAGCGACATCTTTATTCCCATTGAGCACCACGGAGCAGCTGTGACCGGAGATAAGGTCGTAGTCACCATTACTGATTACGGCGATCCCATAAAGCGCAAGAAGCCCGAGGGCAAGGTCAAGGAGGTCATTGGCAATATAAACGACCCCGGAGTTGATATTTTATCAATTGTCATGGGATATGACATTCCCTACGAGTTTCCGGAGAAGGTCATTAATCAGGCAAACAGATGCCCCGATCAGATCAGTGAGGCTGACATGTATGGCCGTAAGGATCTGCGTGATGTTGTTATGGTCACCATCGACGGTGAAGATGCAAAAGACCTTGATGATGCAGTAAGCCTTCATATAGATGAGGAAGGTCTTTATCATCTAGGGGTTCATATTGCGGATGTAACCAACTATGTTCAGGAGAGCTCGGCCCTTGACAGAGAAGCTCTTAAAAGAGGCACCAGTGTATATCTGGTGGACAGGGTTATCCCCATGCTTCCCCACAGGCTTTCAAACGGAATCTGTTCGCTCAATCACGGTGAGGACAGACTCGCTCTTAGCTGCCTTATGACTTTTGATAAGAACGGCGGACTTGTTGATCACGAGATTGCAGAGACTGTCATTAACGTCAATGAGAGAATGAATTACTCAGACGTTGCCAGAATATTAGAGGATGAGGATCCTGAAACCATAGAGAAATATAAAGAGCTGGTTCCGATGTTTAAGGAAATGGCAGAGCTCTCGTCAATCCTTCGCAAGAAGAGGGAGAAGAAGGGCGCCATCGACTTTGATTTCCCGGAGTCCAAGATCATCCTTGATAAGGATGGAAATCCTGTTGATATTGTTCCTCATGAGAGAAATACTGCTACCAAGCTTATAGAGGACTTTATGCTGGCTGCGAACCAGACGGTTGCAGAACATTTCTTTTACCTGCAAAGTCCCTTCGTATATCGTATCCATGAGCAGCCGGATCCGGAGAAAATGGCTACACTGGCGACTTTTGCCGGACACCTTGGCCATCATATGAAGATAAGAAATGACGGTGAGGTTAAGCCAAAAGAGATTCAGAAGCTCCTCAAAAATATCGAGGGCAGCAAGGAAGAAGCCGTTATCAGCAGAATGGCGCTGCGCAGCATGATGCAGGCCAAGTACAGCACTGAATGTACAGGTCACTTTGGACTTGCTTTTGATTTTTATTGTCACTTCACATCGCCCATCAGGCGTTATCCGGACCTTCAGATCCACAGGATCATCAAGGATCATTTGCGCGGAAGGATGACCGAAGCTAAGGCTCATCATTACACAGAGATTCTGGATGAAGTAGCAAAGCACTCATCCGAGACCGAGAGAAGAGCTGAAGAGGCTGAGAGAGAAACTGACAAGCTCAAGAAGGCTCAGTATATGGAGAATCACCTCGGAGAGCGTTTCGAGGGAGTTATTTCAGGTGTTACAGCCTGGGGACTTTTTGTGGAGCTTGAGAATTCCTGCGAGGGAATGATCAGAGCAGCATCCATGGAAGATGACTTCTATGTATATGATGAGAACAACATGAAGCTTGTTGGAGAGCGCTATCACAAGGAGTATAATCTTGGACAGAAGGTCTGGATCAAGGTTGTGGGCGCTGACAGACTCACCAAGGCTATAGATTTTAAGATAATTGATCCCGATGCTGAGGATGACGGAGACGATTTTGTTGAGTATTCCGAAGCAAGAAAGGCTGCGGAGTTTAGGGCCAGCAAGGTCAGAAAGCTCATGGGAATCGCCCAGGAGGTAGCTGAAGAAGATGATGAAGACGATGGTTATGAATATGATCATGAGTCTGGGGTGCACAGTGAAGCTCCAAGGAAGAAATCAGAGCCAAAAAAGAGCAGAAAAAAGGTAAATGTTCGTGGAGAGATGGTGGACCTTAGGGACGTGGAACCTGACCCCAGAACCGGTAAGCCTAAGCTCAAGAAACCTGCAGGAAGGAAAGTGTACAAGGTACATAAGTACAAGAAGTCTGCTACCAGCAAGGCAGCCAGGAGCTCCCAGGGCAAGGGCAGAAAAAAGAAGAGATAACAGATTACAGGTGATAAACAATGGCAGAAGATAATAAGGCAAGGAAGCTTGTCGCAAACAACAAAAAAGCATATCACGACTATTTCATAGAAGAGAAGTACGAGGCAGGAATTGAGCTCTTTGGTACTGAGGTCAAGTCTATCCGCCAGGGAAAGTGCTCCATCAAGGAAGCCTGGGTCACCATTGATAAGGGAGAAGCTTTCATTAATGGTATGAATATCAGCCCTTACGAGAAAGGAAACATCTTCAACAAGGATCCTCTTCGTGTAAAGAGACTCCTTCTTCACAAGGCAGAGATTAGAAAGCTTGACCAGCAGAAGATGACTGCCGGCTACACTTTAGTGCCCCTTGAAGTTTATTTCAAGAACGGAAGAGTCAAGGTTGAGATTGGTCTTGCCAGAGGTAAAAAGCTCTACGACAAGAGAGCCGACATGGCCAAGAAGGATCAGCAGAGGGAAGCTATGAGGGACTTCAGGCAGAGCTTTAAGTAAAGGAAAAATGAGTCACCGGGGACGTTTCAGATTGACTCAAAATGAGTCAATCTGAAACGTCCCCGGTGACTCAAAAAACTAAACCTGCAGGTTATTGATTTTATAATCAAAAGCCGATATACTGATTAAGCAAATTGAATAAGGGTTAGTAAAGGTTTCGACAGGGATTTTGAAGCTGGAGAAGCTATCCGAAGGACGGTTGCGTTAAACCTCAAATTAAAATTAAACGCTAACGATAATTTAGCACTCGCTGCCTAAGTGCGGCGCGTCGGCTCTGATGCACCTACACATCAGATAACCGGCGTCAAACTTTGTAGGAAACGACATGGAAGATGCCTCGATTCCATGGACGTATCAGGGGCTACCGATTATCTGCAGTTGCCAGTTACCGCAGGTATGAGGGAACAGGAATGCAGAATTCCGAAATAACCGGCTATGATAGTAGAAGGACAGGGGATGAATTTTTGGACGCGGGTTCGACTCCCGCCTAATCCATTAAAAAGAACGGCTCAGTTGAGCCGTTTTTTGTTGTTTATAAAAAATCTATGTAATTAATCGTCATATTCTTTATCAATATTTCATTAGAACTTATCACATCTGCGCGTTAAAATCTACATGTAACATCAAAACAAGAGTATTGAAAGGATGGACGTGTCATGAAAAGTATTATGAAAAGAATTATGGCTGCACTTTTATTAGCTGCAGTATTATCAGGCGCAATGGTATCATCACTTGCTTCCGGCTCAATTAAAGTTGAAGCTGCGGACAAGACAACCACAGCGGCACTTAAGAAGGAGTTTGATGCAGATTTCTACGCAACCAAGTACCCGGATATCAAAGCTGCTTTTGGAAATAACAAAGAAGCGATGTTCAATCACTTCCTTAACTTTGGCATGAAGGAAGGCAGAATGATGAATGCAAATTTTGATCCTGTTGCTTACGTAACTGCTTATCCCGATGTAAAAGCTACTTTAAAAAAGAACGACTACTCAAAGGCATATGAGCACTATGTAATATTTGGTAAAAAAGAAGGAAGAACCCTTACAACCAATGCTCAGGTAACCAAGAAAGCAGCTGCTTCAAAGAAGGTAGTACAGTCTACTACTTATCAGGTAAACCTCAATAACGGCCTTACAGTATATCTGAACGACAGTCAGTATAAAAGCTGCACCATCAAGATTTATAAGAGTGATAACGGATACGGCGCTTATATTGACGGAAATCTCTATGATACAAGCGGAAGCTTCAACAGTGGAAGCTGCTATCAGTATTCAACAGTTAACGTAAATAACGGAAATTGGTCTGAGACCGTTTATTCACAGCCTCAGCAGCAACAGAAAGCACAGCCTGCTCCTGCTCCGGCGCCTACACCTGCTCCAGCTCCTGCTCCTACACCTGATCCGGAGCCCGAAGATGACGATGATGAAGAAATGTCTGATGAAGATGCTGCTATATTATGGATTCTTGTCATAGTTGGAGAGCTTCAGCAAAAGCTTGAAAGCGGCGAGATCACTCAGGAAGAATATGATGAAGCAATGGCGGAGCTTGGCCTTTGATGATTTAAACCTTTTCATATAACAACAAAAAGCTGTACACCGACAAAAAGGTGTGCAGCTTTTTTGAGTCAAAGTGAAACGTCCCCGGTGACTCAAAATGAGTCAAAGTGAAACGTCCCCGGTGACTCATTTTAGAGGGCGATGGCTTTGTTTCTCCATTTGCCGAAACGGTAGAAGAGGATGCTCATGATAGCGCCGATGCCCCAGGCGATGAGGAGTGAGTAGTAGATCATGTCCTGGTTGCCGAGTGGCATGGTCTCTGACTTGGTGAGGTAAACCATAAGGTATGCAAGTGGCATACGCAGGAAGAAGGTCTCGATTATTGAGATCCACATAGGTGTTACCGTATCACCTGCGCCACGCATAACTCCGGTAAGGGCCTGGATGATTGCCATAAGAAGGTAACCTGCAGCGAGGATCCTCATGATGTGCATACTAAGATCGATGAGCTCCTGAGTATCGGTGAAGATTCCCATAAGGTATCTTCCGAAAATAAGGATTACGGCAACAATCAGCACTGAGAACAAAAGTGACATGAAAAGTCCCTGCCTTGATCCTTTTTCAACTCTCTCTTTATCACCGGCTCCAATGTTCTGGCCGGCAAAGGTTGTAAGAGCAGAACCAAAAGAGAAGATAGGAAGTACAGCAAAGCCGTCAACACGCTGAACCATAACGTTGGCAGTGATGAGCTGCTCACCGAAGGTGTTGGTAAGGGACTGAACCAGGACGATTGACATTGAGAAGATCGCCTGAGTGATTCCTGAGGGAAGGCCAAGTCTTATGATCTGTCCTGCATACTGTCCGTTCCACTTAAAGTACTTAAATCCGAAATCAAAGGTATCAGTCATTCTGCGAAGTCTGTCGATGCAAAGAATAGCTGAAATTCCCTGAGCAATGATGGTTGCAAGAGCAACGCCCGGAACTCCAAGACCAAGTTTTGCAACAAAAAGGATATCAAGAACGATATTGATAACACTGGCAACGATCAGATATATAAGAGCTGACATTGCATCGCCGAGACCTCTTAGTACACCGCTTAAGATATTGTAAAAACCAAGGCCGATACTACCCAGGAACAGAATAACAAGATAGTCTGTTGCCCAATCAAGGATGCTGTCAGGTGTTCTTAATAGTACCAGCATCGGTCTTGCAATGGCAACGCCGATGACGGTCATAAGTATTGATGCGATCAGAATAAGTGTCACACAGTTTCCGATGGTAAGTGAGAGAGCATTTCGGTCCCTTGCGCCCAGATACTGAGCAACCATGATGGTCGCACCCATACTGATTCCAATGAATAAAACCAGAAGGAGATTAAGAATCGGAGCTGCACTACCAACGGCAGCAAGTGCGTTGTCGCCAACATATCTTCCTACGACTATACTGTCAACAGTGCTGTATAACTGCTGAACTACATTTCCAAGGAGCATGGGAACAGTGAACTTAAGTATCTGCTGCCATGGCTTTCCTAATGTCATATCTATTGCTTCAAAAGCTTTAGTCTTCATATATATAACCTCACTAATTAACAAACAAACATGAATTAAATTGTGCACAATTTAATATATACTTTTTCTTTTTATTTTTCAACCCCCGAATTAATAAGTTCTTGATTTCTTTTTCTTCAGTTATATAATAGGGATATGTGTTTTTAACAAATTAAAGTGTGAAATTATTTAAGAGGAGAGCCATGACACTTAGTAAAAAGAGAATTGTGGTAAAGGTCGGAACTTCCACAATTACAAATGATGATGGCAATGTTGATATAAGGGCACTTGATCATCTTTGCAGAGCACTTGCAGGAGTAGAGAATCTTGGATACGATCTGGTGCTGGTTTCTTCCGGAGCTATTGCCGTTGGAGCCAACAAGATGAGACTTGCCCAGAAGCCCAAGGAGATCAGAATGAAACAGGCTGCAGCAGCTGTCGGCCAGACAGAACTCATGCACCTGTATGACAAGTTCTTTTCCGAATACGGTAGGATGGTAGGTCAGATCCTTCTTGATAACGGAGATATTACTGATCCGGTCAGAAGTGAGAATCTTAAGAATACCTTCGATGCACTTTTGGAGAACCACATTATCCCTATTGTTAATGAGAACGACTCAGTCAGCCACGCAGAGATTGAATCGGAGAAAAAGCTCTTTTCTGACAATGACATGTTATCGGCTGTTGTAGCAGTATTCTGTAAGGCAAGTAAGCTCATTATCTTCTCGGATATTGACGGCCTCTACGACGGTAATCCCAAGACTGATCCAAACGCCAAGGTCATCAGCAGGGTAGAAGAGATCACGGAGGAGCTTAAAAATGTTGCTTCCGGATCAGGATCAAATCGCGGAACCGGCGGAATGATCACCAAGCTTGAGGCTGCAGAACTTGCAACTTCACATGGAATCGATGTTTTAGTAACAAACGGAAAAAATCCCGAGAAGCTCTACGACGTTATTGAGAAGAAGAAAGTCGGAACTTTGTTCGTTGCAAAAGAAAAATAAGCAAAAAATAACGCTATCAGTACTCGTAAGTGCTGATAGCGTTTTATTTTCATTAAACCTAATTATACATTCTCATGATACTTGTCATAAATCTCTGTCAGATAAGTCTTAACGATCTGAATGTTTGACATCTTGCGAAGATCTGCATTGCCCATAAGCACTGAAATCTCGTCTGCAAGAAGCAGCATGTTGTAGATCTTGAGCTTGAACTCATCACGTGTGAGCTGGTCTACGTTGATCTCCATGAGAGGTGAGCCGAGCTTCATTGTAACATTCTCATCTGCGATTCCTGTAAGAACCATACGGGTCTCAGGATCGAAGTTTACGTAGAGGATGAGATGCTCCTTCTCATGCTTTTTAAGAGAAGTGGGATTCTGATGTGATGTCTCCATCCACTCGAAGAGGTCAGCCTCGTCCGGATTCATGAGATATTTTGTCAGTTCCTCTTTATGCTTCTCAACGTACTGCATATATTTGCTGGCGTTAGGGCCTGTATAAGCAAGTTCAACCTTTACACCGTTATCTGTCCTGACAAGACGGCATTTATCAGCAACTTCCCTGATCTTAAGAGAAGTTTCGGTGTTCCCGATCATCTTAAAAGTACCGGTTTCCAATTCCTGTGTAAATTCCATTGTGTTCTCCTTCACTATTTATCTAAGCTAAACTTAAATCAGTAGTTAGTATAGCATAAAGGATTTAAAAATGGTATACTATCTAAGGTCTGTTTGCGTAATATTAACAGATCGATATTTTAAAGAAAGTTTTGTGACGGGTAGGATATGGCAACAAATACGAGGGGAAATTCTACCAGGAGATCTACAGGAAGATCATCCGGGTCTAAGAGTACATCATCAAGAAAGAAGAATGTACGGGAGGAAGAGCTGGATTATTCTTTAAAGAGCGAACTGATTGTCATCGGTATGGCTTTTCTTACCATATTTCTTTTCCTATGTAATTTCGGTGTATGCGGAGCACTTGGCAGCGCAGTAAGCGGTGTCTTATTTGGTTTGTTCGGCATCACTGCTTATATTGCGCCACTTGTAGTGCTTGCAGCTGTTGTGGTCGGAGTCGCCAATTTTGGCTCAAATGCCGCCATTCGTAAGATAGTTGCAGGCATTGTTTTATTCTTTGTGATCGGAATGCTGGCTGAACTACTCACCGGCAGACCACAGTCTTCAGATTCCTATTTGATAAAAGAAATATATGGACAAGCCAGTGAACATAAGAACGGTGGAGGTGTCTTCGCAGGTTCTCTTGCCTATGTGTCCTACAAGTATCTCTCACTTGCGGGAACAGCTCTTTTGCTGCTGCTTATCGGCATTGCTTCTATAGTAGTGGTTACCCAGCAGTCCTTTGTTGGAGGCCTTAAGAAGGGCGGAAGAAAGCTCATCGACAAGACCAGACAGGAAGCTGACAACTACCGAGAGTACGCTGAGAGACGCAGAGAGAAGATGGAAGCAAGACGCGCCGAGATTGAGGAAGAGAGACGCCTTGCCATCGAGCAGAAGGAAGATGAGAAAATCCTTCGTATGGAGAAGAAGGTCAGCGGCGTAATGATCGATACCGCCCTTGATAAAGAGGAAGAGGATGGCGATGATCTGGGCGAGATAAGGCTCCACAACGAGGAGAAGGTAAAGAGCGAAAATCTCTTTATCCCTGATGAAGATGAGTTCCACGACGATATTCACGAGATCATTCTTAAGAATGAGAGCGATGCCATAGAAGAGATTGAGTCAGCAGGAAGACGTAATGATGCTTATGAGCCTGACTACGAGCCTGAGCCTTCTTATGAGCCTGATTATCGGGATGAAGAGGCCTATGAGCCTGAACCTGAACCGGTAAAAGAGCTTTCTCCATCAATGAAGAAGCTCGTTGCAAGAGCTACAAATGAATTTGATTCAGACGATGACATCCTTCCTGATGTGCCTGTTCACGCTGAGCACCTCGGAAACGGAATGAACGGCGACTATGTGATCCATGCTCAGGATCACATCTCAAGAAGTGCTGGTGCCGACAGTACAATAAACGGTTCAAAGCCTTCATCAGTTAATCTCGGTCCTGGTCCTCACACAACGAGCCCAGGCATGGAGAAAGAGATTGAAAGACACAAGAGGAGCGTTCCCAAGAAGTACGTATTCCCTCCTCTTAGCCTTCTTGAAAAGGGTGTTAAGAACAAGAACACAGATTCCGCAAGAGCTCTGAAAGAGACAGCGGTTAAGCTACAGGAAACACTGGCTACATTCGGAGTTAAGGTTACAGTAACCGACATCAGCCAGGGCCCTGCGGTAACAAGATTCGAGCTTCAGCCTGAGGCCGGAGTCAGAGTTAACAAGATCGTTGGTCTTGCAGATGATATCAAGATGAATCTGGCAGCCAGCGACATAAGGATTGAGGCACCTATCCCGGGTAAGGCTGCTGTGGGAATCGAGGTACCAAACAAAGAGAATCAGGCAGTTGCACTAAGAGACCTCTTTGAATCCTCAGAATATCAGAACTTTTCATCCAAGCTTGCCTTTGCTGTCGGAAAAGACATAGCGGGCAAGGTGGTTGTAACCGATATAGCCAAGATGCCTCACCTTCTTATCGCAGGTGCTACAGGTTCAGGTAAATCGGTATGTATCAACACCATCATTATGTCCCTTATCTATAAGGCCAAGCCTGAAGAGGTACAGATGATCATGATCGATCCTAAGATTGTTGAGCTTTCTGTTTATAACGGAATACCACATCTTATGATCCCTGTCGTAACAGATCCCAAGAAGGCTGCAGCTGCACTTAACTGGGCTGTTGCTGAGATGACCAACAGATACAAGAAGTTTGCGGACACAGGAGTTAGGGACCTTAAGGGTTACAACAAGCTTGCTGCTGATTCTAATGACCCTGACATGACCGTTCTTCCGCAGATAGTTGTCATAGTTGATGAGCTTGCGGACCTAATGATGGTTTCAGCCAATGAGGTTGAGGATGCCATCTGCCGTCTTACACAGCTGGCAAGAGCAGCAGGCATTCATCTGATAATAGCAACACAGAGACCATCAGTAGACGTTATCACGGGACTTATCAAGGCCAATATGCCAAGCCGTGTAGCTTTTGCTGTTTCCAGCGGTGTTGATTCCAGAACAATCCTGGATATCAACGGTGCTGAGAAGCTCCTTGGAAAGGGCGACATGCTCTTTTACCCACAAGGCTACACCAAGCCGGCCAGAGTCCAGGGCGCCTTCGTTTCAGACAAGGAAGTTCAGGCAGTTACTGATTTCTTAAGAAATCAGGGCTCAGAAGCTTCTTACAACGAAGAGGCCATGAATTCCATTGACAATATGTCCGTCGGCGGAGGAGCAGGCGGATCATCTTCATCAGATGGCGGGTCAGATAGAGACGAGTACTTTGTTCAGGCAGGGAACATTATCATAGAAAAAGAAAAAGCTTCAATCGGTATGCTTCAGCGCGTGTTCAAGATTGGATTTAACAGGGCTGCCAGGATCATGGATCAGCTCTGCGAGGCAGGCGTTGTAGGAGACGAGGAGGGCACCAAGCCTAGGAAAGTGCTAATGAGTAAACAAGAGTTTGACGCGTATGTGAATGGAGGAGATTGAAACAATGGCTGTAAAGAGTGACATCGAAATCGCACAGGAAGCTAAAATGCTTCACATCAGAGAGGTTGCTGACAAACTCGGAATCACCGAGGACGACCTTGAGTACTACGGAAAGTACAAGGCAAAACTTTCAGAGGAGTACTTAAGAAAGGTCGAGGGAAATAAGAAAGGCAAACTCATCCTTGTAACTGCTATCAACCCAACCCCCGCAGGCGAAGGCAAGACAACTACCAGCGTAGGTCTTGGCGATGCGCTTAACAGACTTGGTTATAAGACTGTTATCGCCCTCAGGGAACCTTCTCTTGGACCATGCTTTGGTATCAAGGGCGGAGCAGCAGGTGGCGGATATGCCCAGGTTGTTCCAATGGAAGATTTGAACTTACACTTCACGGGCGATTTCCACGCCATTACTTCAGCAAACAATCTTCTTGCAGCACTTATTGATAACCATATTCAGCAGGGTAACGAGCTTGGCATCGATACCCGCCAGATAATATGGAAAAGAGCTGAGGACATGAACGACAGAGCCCTCAGAAATATAGTAGTAGGTCTTGGAGCCAAGGCTGACGGTGTTCCCAGAGAGGATCACTTCGTTATCACTGTAGCTTCAGAAATCATGGCTATTCTTTGTCTTGCCAGCGATATGGATGATTTAAAGGCAAGACTTTCAAGAATCATCGTTGCATACACAAGAGACGGCGAGCCTGTAACTGCTAAGGACCTCAATGCAGTCGGCTCAATGGCAGCTCTTTTAAAAGATGCTATTAAGCCTAACCTTGTTCAGACATTAGAGCACACACCTGTAATCGTACACGGCGGACCTTTCGCAAATATCGCTCACGGATGTAACTCAGTAAGAGCAACCAAGACAGCTCTTGGTATCTCTGATTACACAGTAACTGAGGCAGGATTCGGTGCTGACCTTGGAGCAGAGAAGTTCCTTGATATCAAGTGCAGGATCGCAGGTCTTAAGCCTGACGCAGTTGTTCTTGTAGCAACTATCAGAGCTCTTAAGTACAACGGCGGAGTTGCTAAGAAGGATCTTGGAGAAGAGAACCTTGAGGCTCTTAAGAAGGGAATCGTAAACCTTGAGAAGCACATCGAGAACATCCAGAAATATGGCGTTCCTGTTGTTGTAACCTTAAATGCATTCCTCACAGATACAGACGCTGAGATGGCTTATGTAAAAGAGTTCTGCGAAGAGAGAGGATGTAAGTTCGCTCTTTCAGAAGTTTGGGCAAAAGGCGGAGAAGGCGGAGAGGCTCTCGCTAAGGAAGTAATAAGCACTATCGAGAACAAGCCTTCAAACTACGCACCTATCTACTCAGACGACTTATCACTTACAGAGAAGATCACCAAGGTTGCTACCGAGATCTACGGAGCAGACGGAGTTAACTTCCTTCCTGCAGCAGCCAAGCAGCTTGCTAAGATTGAGGAGATGGGCTTTGGCAAGCTCCCTGTATGTATGGCTAAGACACAGTATTCACTCTCTGACGATCCTAACATGCTTGGAAGACCCAAAGATTACAATATCACCGTTCGTGAAGCTTACGTTTCAGCAGGAGCAGGCTTTGTAGTAGCACTTACAGGCGCTATCGTTACAATGCCCGGACTTCCAAAGAGACCTGCAGCCTTCGATATCGATGTAAATGCAGAAGGCAATATTGTAGGATTGTTCTGAGCAATATCGCAAAAGAAGGAGATTTTATGAGCGCAAAGATCATTGACGGAAAAGCAATATCCCAGCAGATCAAGGACGAGCTTAAGGAAAAGACAGCTGCCCTTAAGGAAAAAGGAATAGAAGTTACCCTGGCAGTTATTCTTGTGGGTGAAGATCCTGCTTCACAGGTATATGTTCGCAACAAGAAAAGAGCCTGTGAATACATAGGATATAATTCACTTTCCTATGAGCTTCCGGCTGAGACTACGCAGGAAGAGCTCCTTAAGCTTATTGATGAGCTTAACGGACGAGGGGACGTAGACGGTATCCTGGTACAGATGCCACTTCCCGGGCACATTGATGAAAAAACTGTCATCAATGCCATTGACCCTTCTAAGGATGTGGACGGATTCCATCCTATGAACGTCGGAGCTCTTATGATAGGCGAGAAGGGCTTTGTATCATGTACTCCTGCAGGAGTTATACAGCTTCTTAAGAGAGGTACAGACGGATACGACATTACCGGCAAGGAATGTGTCATCATTGGAAGGAGCAACATTGTCGGCAAGCCTATGTCTCTTTTGATGCTGAGAGAAAACGCAACTGTGACCGTTGCTCACTCAAAGACAAAAAATCTTGCTGAAGTTTGCAGACGAGCTGATATAATAATTGCAGCTGTTGGTAAAGCGGGTGTTATAACTGCTGACCATGTTAAAGAGGGAGCAGTGGTAATAGACGTTGGTATCAACAGGAATGAAGACGGCAAGCTTTGCGGAGATGTTAAGTATGATGAGGTTTCAGAAATTGCCGGATACATCACACCTGTACCCGGTGGCGTAGGACCTATGACCATCGCAATGCTTATGAATAATTGCTATGAGGCAGCTCTTTTGCATAATGCCAATTAAACGGAGTGCTAATGAAGTGTCCCAATTGCGGGTTTGAAATTCCGGATGGACATATGTACTGCGATAACTGCGGTACAGAGATAAACTTCGTCCCGGATTTTGAACCGGAAGTTGAAAATGAAATAAACGCCACTCTCTCGGGAGTGGCGGATGAACTAAATAAAGATGAGAAGGCCAAGGAAGAAAAAAGGCAAAAGAGAAAGGCTTTTCTTAGGGCTATTGCGAAGAGATGGAAGCTTATTGCAGGAGCTGTTATAGCTCTCGTACTGATAATTGTTTTCACTTCTCTTTTCCTTGCTTATCACAACAAGACTTCGCTGTACTACTTAAGTCTTGCAGAGTCCACCAGGTCATCCGGTGATACAGCCGGAGCTATAAGGCAGCTAAAAGAGGGTAATAAGCAGCATCCGGACAACTCCGATATCATCTTCAGAATGTCGGATTACTACCTGGAAGAAGGCGACTACGACGGTGCTGTAGAGTCTTTGATGCTTATAGTTGATTCGGGGCTCTTTTCTGAGGACAAGGTAAAATCTGCTTACGAGAGTATTATGTCCATCTATAACCAGGTGGGAGATTACAGCAAGGTTGCAGAGCTCTTTTCTCAGGATGACTCAGAGGTCGTTTCCGAACTAAAAAAGAAATATGTTCCCAGCCCGCCGGTCATGACTCCGGAAGCAGGAACCTATGACATCGTAAATGTTTCTATAAGAATGGTTGACGGAACCGGCAGAGCCATATATTATACCGTTAATGACGGTGATCCCACCAGTGAGAGCATTCTCTATGAGAATGAGATCGTTCTGGAGAATGAGGGAGTCTATGACATCAAAGCTGTAACAGTCAATGAATATGGTATAAGCTCTGAAGTTGTTGAATGTGAATACGTCATTGAGGCAGGCGCTGTACCTCCTCCGGAGATCATGGAGCCAAGTGGTGAGTACAATCAGAACACTATGATTGTTGCCGTTACAAAGTCTGAGTATTCGATATTCTATACAACCGACGGATCTGACCCGACAACAGAGTCCAAGCAGTATATATCGCCCATTACAATGCCTGTGGGCACAAGCCATTACAAGTTCATTGCCTATGACAATGACGGAAATTTCAGCGAGATTGTTGAGAGGGACTATCACCTTGTTTATTCGAGACTGGTAGCACCGGAACAGGCAGTCAACAGTCTTGTAAACACGCTGGTCAGACTTGATATTCTTCTGGATAATACCGGCAAAGTCAGAGGAATAGAAGGTCATAATGAGTATATTTACAACTCGGTCATCGAGATTGAAGGTGCAGGTGAGTACTACGTAGTTGTTGAGAATCATGTACTCAATGACGGAACCAGTGCACCAACGGGACTTATGTACGCCGTTAATACTCACGACGGAACCGTAAACAGGCTAGGTTACGATTCCAGTGGCAAGTATACACTGATAACAATATCTAACAGATAGGAGGAGAATTTTTATGTTCAAAATTTTGGAAGCCCGTGAGCTTACAACAAACATTTTCCAGATGATTGTTGAAGCTCCCCGTGTTGCAGGCTCTTGTTTGCCGGGACAGTTTCTGATCATCCGCGTTAACGAGGATGGAGAGAGAATCCCGCTTACAATCTGTGACTACGACAGAGAGAAGGGGACTGTCGAAATCGTTGTTCAGGCTATCGGTGCAGAGACCTACAAACTTTCCAAGCTTAAAGCTGGGGATGAGCTTGCTGATGTTGTAGGACCACTTGGAAAGCCATCTGACCTTGTTGAGGAAGACATCGAAGAACTCAAGAAGAAAAAGATTGTTTTCATTGCCGGGGGTGTTGGAACAGCACCTGTTTATCCACAGGCTAAGTGGCTCAAGGAGCACGGCGTTGAGTGCGACGTAATCATTGGTGCCAAGAACAAAGACCTGGTAATCCTTGAGGACAGATTCAAGGAAGTATGTAACCTTCATATCACAACAGATGACGGATCCTACGGAAGAAGCGGTATGGTAACTGTAGCTCTTCAGGATCTCTGGAATGAAGGTCATAAGTATGATCACTGCGTAGCTATCGGACCAATGATCATGATGAAATTCGTTTGCAAGCTCACAAAAGAGCTGGGAATTCCTACAATCGTAAGCATGAATCCAATCATGGTTGACGGAACAGGTATGTGCGGCGCCTGCAGACTTACTGTTGGCGGAGAAGTAAAGTTCGCTTGTGTAGACGGACCTGAGTTTGACGGTCACAAGGTTGACTTTGATCAGGCCATGAACAGAATGAAGCTCTATAAGACTGAGGAGGGCAGACTCATGCTCAAGGCTCAGGAGGGCGACACTCACCACGGCGGATGCGGCAACTGCGAATGATCATGAATAAGGAGGCAAATAAATGGATGGTTTTGTAAGAGTTCCTGTTCGTGAGCAGGAAGCAAAAGAGAGAGCAAAGAACTTCAAGGAAGTATGCCTTGGATACAATAAAGAAGAAGCAGAGAGCGAGGCAACAAGATGCCTTAACTGCCCTAACCCTAAGTGTGTAGCAGGATGTCCTGTATCTATCGACATTCCCGGCTTCATCCAGAAGGTTAAGGAAGGAAACGTTGAGGAGGCTTATCAGGTTATCAGTAAGTCCAGTGCACTTCCTGCAGTATGCGGACGTGTATGCCCTCAGGAGAGCCAGTGCGAAGGCAAGTGCGTAAGAGGCATCAAGGGCGATCCTGTTTCAATCGGTAAGCTTGAGAGATATGTTGCAGATACAGCACGTGAGATGGGCATCATGCTTGAAGGCGCTAAGGAGAAGAAGGGCAAGAAGGTTGCTGTTATCGGTTCAGGCCCTTCAGGTCTTACCTGCGCAGGCGATCTTGCAAAGATGGGATATGACGTAACTATTTTTGAGGCTCTTCATGAGGCCGGCGGAGTACTTGTTTACGGTATTCCTGAGTTCCGTCTTCCTAAGGATGCGGTAGTTAAGAAAGAGATCGAGAACGTTAAGTCACTTGGTGTTAAGCTTGAGACAGACGTTGTTATCGGAAAGAGCGTTACTATTGATGAACTCATGGAGAAGGAAGGCTTTGAAGCTGTATTCATCGGATCAGGTGCAGGACTTCCAAGATTCATGAACATCCCCGGCGAGCAGGCTATGGGTGTATTCTCAGCTAATGAGTACCTCACAAGAAGTAACCTCATGAAGGCTTTTGATGAGAACTCAACAACTCCTATCATGAAGGCTAAGAAGTGCGTAGTTGTCGGCGGCGGAAACGTTGCTATGGACGCAGCAAGAACAGCTCTTCGTCTCGGAGCAGAGGTTCACGTAGTTTACAGACGTGGTGAGGAAGAGCTTCCTGCACGTAAGGAAGAAGTACATCACGCTAAGGAAGAGGGTATCATCTTTGATCTTCTCACAAATCCTGTTGAGATCCACGCTGACGAGAACGGCTGGGTAAAGAGCATCACATGTATCCGCATGGAGCTCGGCGAGCCTGACGAGTCAGGAAGAAGAAGCCCTGTTGAGATCCCCGGATCAGAGTTTGAGATTGAGTGTGATGCAGTTATCATGTCACTTGGTACATCACCTAACCCTCTTATCTCTTCAACAACCGAGGGACTTGAAGTTAACAGAAGAAAGTGTATCGTTGCCGAGGAAGCAAACGGACAGACATCAAAGAAGGGCGTATTTGCCGGCGGAGATGCTGTTACAGGAGCTGCTACAGTTATCCTTGCCATGGGTGCAGGAAAAGCTGCTGCAAAGGGTATCGACGAGTATCTTTCAAAGTAATTTAGTGAATGCAGACTGCCACAGATTATTCTGTGGCAGTTTTTTATTGAAATAAAGTCTAATTCTTAAGAAATCTTAAGAATTTTCGACGGTAAATCTTAAGAATTACCTGATACCATGGTATAATAACAAAGTTAGTGAAACGGAGATTATATCATGAACAAAGAGGAAAAAATAAAGGTTGCGATCACAGCAGGAGTCGCATCGGTAATACTTCTCATCCTGGTTTTATTCCTTGCCCTTTCAGGGAAAAAAGGAAACGATGAAGAGAGGATGAATGAGAATATCACAGATTATGCCGGCAGTAATCAGGCATCGACAGCTGTAAGTACAGATGCACTTACAGGAAATGCAGCATCAACTGAAGGCTCTGCCGAAAGTGCAGCAGATGGCTCTACAGATGGCTCTACTGCAGCAACATCAGTTGCAGCAACTTCCGAATACAAAGACACTGCTAAGAATTCAGTTTCAGGAAACAGCTTCTACGCAACTAACACAGCAGTTTTAAAAGATGTTTATAAGGGCATAAAATACGATTTAAATGCTCAGCTGAAGGAAATGTATACCTACTGGGCAGATGGAAATACAGAGGCAGTAAGAGACCTTGCTCACCTTGAGAGATTTGAAGCTATGTCATATAGTCTTTCAGGAAGTCAAAATTTCTTTTACTACGGAGATACGACAGGTGATGGTGTTCCAAACGGAACCGGCCTTGCAGTATATGCCAATGATCAGTACTATTTCGGAGAATGGTCTGAGGGCGTTCGTAGCGGAAACGGAACCTGGATCTCTTTCTATCCAAATTACAGTCAGTATGTGGTAAAAGAGCATATGTACACAGGAGAGTGGGCCGGCGACCTTCCAAACGGACAGGGCCAGGAGCACTACGACTATGTATCTGAATATATGAATAGTGCCGATATCTATCTACAGAATGCCATTGGCGGTTTCAAGGATGGCTACTATAATGGTGATATGTACATAATAACCGTTGATAAAAACGGCGATACTTCTGAGTGGGACGGAAAATGCAATAATGGTACCTGGGAACAGGTTTTACATGCTTCGATTGATACTAAGGGCAAGATTCCGGTGCTGAGCCTTCGAGAGAACACAGAGAACCACGTCTACATGACAAAAGAGGGAACTAAGGATAACGGCGTATCCGGCATCATAACCGGCGGAAGCATAAGAAAATAAGGAGTATTCGTGATAAAGATAACTCTTATTGTTGTCGGCAAAATTAAAGAGAAATACTGGAATGACGCCATTAACGAGTATTCCAAGAGGCTTTCACGCTACTGCAAGCTGGACATCTGTGAAGTGCAGGACGAGAAGACTCCGGATGATGCACCATCTGCCATCTGTGACCAGATCAAGAAAAAAGAGGCGGAGAGAATCCTGAAAAATATCGATGATCACGCCTTTGTGTGTACGCTGGAGATTGCAGGTAAGCGCTTTACCTCGGAAGCCTTTGCGGATTTTCTCGATAAAAAGGCTCTTTCGGGAGTCAGCCACATTCAGTTTGTAATAGGCGGATCCTTGGGACTTCACGAGAGCGTACTTAAGAGGTCTGATCAGGCAATCAGCTTTTCCGACATGACTTTCCCTCACCAGATGATGAGGGTTATACTGCTGGAGCAGATTTACAGGGGCTACAGGATCATTAACAATGAGCCCTATCATAAATAACAGATTTGGGGATATGTATGAGTGAGATCACAGAACTGACACTGTCACTTACAGCTGAGGATGAGAGAAATATCTTTGGTGGGAATGACAGCTACATCAGGAAAATTGAGAAGAGCCTTTCAGTTGAGATCATCGACAGAAACGGTCAGCTTCACATAATTGGGGACAAGGAAGGGGCAAACAGAGCTTCACAGATCATAAGGGAGCTGGTAACTCTTTCAAGAAGAGGGTCACTTGTTGAGGAACAGAGCGTAGAATATGCCATTTCCCTTAAGAATGATGATACAATGGAGAAAGAGGTCAAGGAAAAAGACAATGTCCTTGCCGGTATTGATATGGATGTTATCTGCCATACTGTTTCCGGTAAGCCGATCAAGCCCAAGACCCTTGGTCAAAAGAGATATATAGATGCCATCAGAAATAAGATGATTGTATTTGGTTTGGGACCGGCAGGAACAGGTAAAACCTACCTTGCAATGGCAATGGCTATCACTGCATTCCAGAGGGATGAAGTAAGCCGTATCATCCTTACAAGACCTGCAATCGAGGCAGGAGAGAAGCTGGGCTTTTTGCCCGGAGACCTTCAGAGTAAGGTAGACCCGTACTTAAGGCCTCTTTACGATGCGCTGTATCAGATCATGGGTACAGAGAACTTTATCAAGAACATGGAGAAGGGACTTATTGAGGTTGCTCCTCTTGCATATATGAGAGGAAGAACTCTGGACAATGCCTTTATCATTCTGGATGAGGCACAGAACACAACTCCTGCTCAGATGAAGATGTTCCTGACCAGAATTGGCTTTGGCTCTAAAGTAATCATCACAGGTGATGCTTCCCAGAAGGACCTTGCTCCGGGAACAAAGTCAGGACTTGATATAGCAAGCGCAGTTCTTAAGGGGATTGATGATATCGCATTCTGTAACCTGACAAGTGCCGATGTAGTAAGACATCCGCTTGTTCAGAAGATTGTTAAGGCCTACGAGGACTATGAGAAAAAGACTGCTAACAAGCAGACCAGGAAAAGAGTTCAGAAGTTGGAGAGAAGTTCACTAAATGGAAAGTGAGAAGGGGTCACTTAACAGGATAAAGATTCTTTATGCCATAATGTTCCTTTTTACGGGAGCATTTGTCTTTGGCATGTCATTTATATTGGGAAAGAGCCATGAGGCTATACTCAGGAATACCATAGTTTCACTCGTTGGAGCGGGAACCATTATCTTTATGCTGATGGATGCAGCAGGTAAGGGCAAGGATGGTTTCTCCTATGACAACTTTTATAAGAGGAACAGGTATTTTATCGTCTATATGCTCATGGTGGTTTTATCATGTCTCTTTTCCCTGGTTCCCAGTGAATTCTGGCCATATATGTCACTTATCGTGGTGATGGCGCTGTTTTCAAACACAGAAATAGGCATGATGTCAGGCGTGTTCTTTGTTACGCTTTCAGTTATGCTTGAAGAGACAGGAGGCGTTGAAGAGCTGCTTATGTATGTACTCGCCGGAGCTGTTGCACTCGCTCTGTTTAAAGACCTTGGCGAGGAAACACAGGTTGCACTTCCGGTATTCATTTCACTCTTGATGCAGGCGGTTCTTTTGATGGCCTTTAATGTGCTGTTCCAGAACAGGACTTTCTCCATCAATATCCTGATACTGCCTATACTGAACCTGATGTTGAATCTCATAATCCTTTTGATATTCCTTAACATGTTCGGCGTTTACGTAATCAGGAAATCCAATGACATGTACATGGAGATCAACGATGTTGAATATCCGCTGCTTGTGGCACTCAAGGAAAAAGACAAGGATGAGTACTTCAGAGCTATCCATACAGGTTACCTCGCTGAGAGAATAGCCCTTGGTCTTGGCTTTAATGCAAGAGCTGTAAAGGCCTGTGCATACTATCACAGGATAGGACTCCTTGGAGATGGCCTTAAATGGGCAGATGTAAGCCACTACTACGAAGAGAATAATTTCCCACTAGAGGCGATTGAGTTTCTTCATGAGTATATAGAGCCTGAAAAGGGTGCCATCAAGTCAAAAGAGGCTTTGGCAGTCCAGCTGAGTGAAACGGTAATAGCATCAATAATGTATCTGATAAAAAAGAACAAAGATGCTAAAATAGATTATGACAAACTGATAGATGGCATCTTGGATAAGAAGTATAGTGACGGAGATTTAAAGGACTACGATGTAACCTTCAGGGACTTTGACAAGATGCGAGCACTTCTTAAGAAAGAGAAATTATACTATGACTTTTTACGTTGAGAATGAAGTAGATGCCGACTTTGGCTTTGATATAGAAGAGCTGGCAAAGAGCGTTGCAGATACTGTGCTTGATATGGAGGGCTGCGCTGCTGATATCGAAGTAGGCCTTACCATTACGGACAGCGAAGGAATACATGAGCTTAACAAGGAGTTCAGGGGAATAGATTCACCTACTGATGTACTGTCTTTCCCAAATGTGAGCTATGAGAATGCAGGGGATTTCTCAGTGCTGTTAGGGGAGCAGCTTGTGGATCTTCTTGATCCGGATACCGGTAAGATCATGTTTGGGGATATTGTTATCAATGAGGACAGAGTTCGTTCTCAGGCCGAGGACTTTGGCCACAGTGTTAAGAGGGAGTTTGCCTTTCTTGTTGCCCACAGCATGCTTCATCTGTGCGGATATGATCACATGGAAGAGGAAGAGGCAAAGGTTATGGAAAAAAAGCAGGAGGACGTTCTGGGAAAGCTTGGTATTACCAGAGACTGACTCCTTTAATGGGGAATAAAATATGAAGACCTACTCAGAAGAGAAGAGAATAAAGCCGCACATCCTGACCGCAGCTGTTTATCTGGCTGCTCTGGTAATGATGGTTTACTTTATTATGGCTGTAAGAATATGTGGTGAAAAAGGAGCGTTTTTCGCCGTCGGACCGTTTTTTATTTATTGTGTGCTTTACTGCAGCTTTGTACTGGCAGTCCAGAAGGCTGTCTATATCATGGTAAGGCTACGTGCCAGAAGATCACAGTTCCACAACGCTGAGACCAATATGCAGAGATCCATGAGGATATTCAGTATCAGTTCGCTGGTGATGGGAGGTCTTTTGATAGCGCTTAGCTACATCCTTTGCAGCGTTGTACTTGGGACAGACAGAGGTTTTATCCAGCTTATACTGGCAGGAGTTTCAGTCATCTTCTTGGGAATCCAGGGAGTCCTTAGAGGGTATCTGCAGGGAATCGGTTACACCAAGCCGATTGTTTTATCAGACCTTTTAATTGCACTTGTATCAATTGTTTCAGGAACCATTGCTGTTGGAATCCTGTACAACTACGGACTTAAGGTGAACAAGCTTCTTCATGCAAATGAATTTTCTGCAGTTTACGGCTCGACAGGACTTATGGCAGGAATACTTTTAGGAAGCCTTGTTGGACTTATTCAGACAGTGATAAGTTATCACCTTCGAAAGGGCGAGATACAGGAGTTTGTTAAGAACGGAGCACCAAGATACCTCGACAACAAGAATGACGTACTGGCAGGCATCAGGCCTTTAATGCCTCTTTATGCAACACCTGCACTGGCAGTTTTGGTTGATCTGTGCTTTTATTGCATCTTTACCAGAAAGGTGCACAAAGATATTGATTACATGGCAAGCTTTGGCATTTATGCAGGATACGTTATTTGCACAATAGCTCTTTTCACACTTATCTGCACATTGCCATATATCAAGTCCATGAACAGGGTTATGGCAAGGATTGAAAGAGATGAGTTTGAAGGCGCAAGAGACAGATACAGACGCCTTATCAGGTTCTCAAATATGTTCTTTATACCGGTTTCGGTGTTTGTGTTTGCAACAGCTGAGACCATACTGATAGCTCTTTTTGGAAAGAGCAATGCCCTGGCTAATTCACTTCTGAGCCTCGGTGGACTTATGATCATGTGCGCAAGCCATGCAATCATGTCGTCATGGCTTTTAAACCATATGGGCAAGTCAGTGGCAGCTCTGGTCAATCTTGGAATCGGCTGGGCTTTCCACATAATTCTTCTGGTACTGTTTGTATGGCCACTCAACATGGGAGTTATGGGAGTTCTGCTGTCGGGAATCCTTGCTGTAGGAATCTACGATGCTTTCTGCTACCTCATGATCTCCAGGGTATTGCATCATCGTCACGAGTGGATGATGAGCTTTGTGCTTCCTTTGGCTTCTGCAGCAGCTGCGGGGCTTGTGGTATTTCTTTTGAATAAACTGCTTATCAATGTCATCGGCGATATACTGACGCTGATTGTTTGCGCTTTAATATTCTGGCTGGTATATATGCTTGTCATGGTTGTGACAGGAGGACTGCTTGCTCACGAGCTTAAAAGGGTACCTTTTGGTAATCTTTTCTACGGCATTTCTACCGCTATAAGGCGCGATCGATATGAAGAGGGCTGATCTTGGGTAAATCAATAATTGTTGCAGGCGGAGGAGCTGCCGGAATGTGTGCAGCTATCTACGCAGCAAGAAATGGTGCAAGTGTAACCATAATAGAAAAGAATTCTGTGCTGGGGAAAAAGCTCTCAATGACAGGAAACGGCAGATGTAATCTGACCAATCTTGACATGAGAGAAGAGTGCTTTAATCCATCAGCCAGAGCAAGAATGAAGGAGTGGCTGTCCACCTACGGTGTAGAGGATGTCATATCCTTCTTTAAGTCTATGGGAGTTGTTGTAAAGAGCGAAGAAGGCTATATTTACCCGGTTTCCGGACAGGCCATGAGCGTGGTTAATGCTCTTTTAAATGAGATAAACAGGCTTGGAATAACCGTTAACCTTGGCGAACAGGTAAAGGGTGTCAAGTGCCTTGAGGGTGGCAAAGTGCTTCTTAATACTAACAAGGCAGAGTACGAAGCAGACGCCGTTATCCTGTCCATGGGCGCGCTCTCAGGCGCAAAGGGTACCATGTCCACAGGGGATGGCTACTACATCTGCAAGAATATAGGAATGACTGTAAAAGACACTCATCCGGCACTGGTGGGCTTTAAGGTGGCGGAGGGTGAGATTATGCCTTCTGCCGGAGTAAGAGCTACTGCAGAAGTTTCTTTTATTTTGGGAGGCGAGGTACTTGCAAGCGAACACGGTGAAGTGCAGCTTAGCAGTGATGGTATCTCCGGAATACCTGTTATGCAGGCCTCAAGAGAAGTCATAAGATTTGTTGAAGAGAAAAAGCCCGTTTATGCTGTTCTTGATTTCTTCCCGGACTACGACGAGAGCGACTTTAATGCTCTTAAGGCAGATATGCTCCGCCTTAAAGATGAAAGAACCCTTGAAGAGTTTCTGCAGGGCTTTGCCAACAGTGGGATCACAGACATGGTCCTTGGCAGGATGAAACTTGGCAGAAAGATGAAAATGAAGAATATCTCTGTCAGCATGGCAGAGTGCATATTGGATACCTACAGAAATGTGAAGATTGCAATTGACTCCAGCTACGGCTATCAGGCATCCCAGGTAACAACCGGTGGCATAAGCCTTGGCGACATCGGAAGCGATTTCTCCTGCAAAACCGCCCCCGGCATCTACTGCGTCGGTGAACTCCTCGACGTCGACGGACGCTGCGGCGGATACAACCTCCAATTCGCCTGGACCAGTGGATGCATTGCAGGTTGTGCTGCATCATTGTGAAATGGGACGGGCAACTGTCCGAATCTGCGGGTTTAAGCGGCAAAATGATCCAATTTTACTCGATTAAACCAAGCACTTCGGCGAGCCCAGGGCACCAATCTCTGCGTGCATAGGCACTTAAGATTGGTTGGTCTCGTCTTCGTGGTTTAAACTCGCAAAATTGGATCATTTTGCCGCTTAAACCCACAGATTCGGACAGTTGCCCTGGCTATTGACAACCGGTAATCAGTAAAATTCTGAATGGTAACAGAAAGTTGATATATGATTAGAATTGGTCAGATAAAATTAAAACATGATGAGAATATGGACTATGGCACGAAGGCTATGGTTAGTTTTCTTAAGCAAAAGGCTTGTAAAATACTAAAGATTCAAGAGAGCAATATTGAATCTTTGAGTATAGTTAAGCATTCCTTGGATGCCAGGAAGAAGCCGGAGTTATACCATATTTATACTATTGATTTTAAGGTGAATGGAAAGCCTGAGGAGAAAATAGTTAAGGCATGTAGGGATAAGAATGTATCGGTGATTTCGGAGAAGGCCTATGATTTTTGGAGTCATGTAGGTGGAGAAGAGGCTAAGGGAAAAGAGTTAGCGGAGAAGCGTATTGTTGTTATAGGCTGTGGGCCGGCGGGGTTATTTTGCGGATATGAGCTGGCCAGGCAGGGATTTAAGCCTGTGATACTTGAGCGTGGAGCGGATGTTGATAAGAGGAGCGGGATTGTAGATAAGTTCTGGGCCGGCGGCGAACTGGATGAGAAGACCAATGTTCAGTTTGGCGAGGGAGGGGCAGGAACCTTCTCTGACGGTAAGCTCAACACCATGGTCAAGGACAAAGAGTGCCGTGGAGCGGAGGCTCTTGATATCTTTGTAAATCACGGAGCTCCTGAGCGGATCAAGTATGAAGCTAAGCCTCATATTGGAACGGATATATTAAAGAGTGTTGTTAAGAATATCAGAGAAGACATAAAGAGCCTTGGTGGTGAGGTTTATTTTGAGACCAAGGTGACTGAGCTGATCATAGATGATAAGGGCGTGTTAAAGGGCGTGAAAGCAGAAGGACCGGATGGTGCAGAGCAGGAATTTCAGTGCGATGCAGCTGTTCTGGCAATCGGTCACAGCGCAAGAGACACCTTCTATATGCTTAAGGACAGGCAGGTTGAGATGCAGCCCAAGCCCTTTGCTGTAGGTTTCCGAGTTGAGCATCCGCAGAGCCTTATAAACCTTAGTCAGTACGGAGCTACTGAAGTCAAAGGACTCGGAGCAGCTCCCTATAAGCTTGTTACGACAACTGAAAGCGGAAGGGGCGTCTATTCCTTCTGTATGTGTCCCGGAGGATATGTTGTTAATGCTTCCTCAGAGAAGGGGAGACTTGCAGTAAACGGAATGAGCTACAGTGGAAGAGACGGCAGGAATGCGAATTCTGCAATTATTATTACTGTCGATCCCAGTGACTTTGGAGGGGATGATACTCTTTCAGGAGTAGAGTTCCAAAGAGGACTTGAAGAGAAAGCCTATAATCTGGCAGGGGGCAAGATTCCTGCCGAGTACTACATGGACTTTAAGAAGGCCTGTGGCAGTGCTGAGAAGAGGCCTGATAAAGACTACATTGATGCTGAGAGTTTTTCTCCCCAAACCAAGGGAGAATACGAGTTTGCTGAGGTTCACAAGATACTTCCGGATGAGCTGAACAAAGCTTTCGTGGAGGGCATGGAGAACTTTGGTAGAATGATAAAGGGCTACAACGACTCTCATGCGCTGGTGCTTGGAGTTGAGAGCAGAACTTCATCACCGGTTCGCATAAACAGAGGAGATACCGGAGAGTCCACGAGCATAGCGGGCCTTTTCCCCTGCGGAGAGGGAGCAGGATATGCCGGTGGCATAATGTCAGCAGCCATGGATGGCATCAGAAGTGCTGAGTGGGTTGCAGCTAAACTACTTAAATAAAGACAGGGACGATATGGATAAGAGAGAACTTAGAACCAAATACATAGCAAAAAGACAGACCATTCCTACAGAGATCAAGCAGGAAAAGAGCAGACAGATACTTGAGAGGATTGTAGAACTTCCCGAGTACCAGAATGCTGAGAATATCCTGGCTTATGCATCAAGAAAAGGAGAGGTTATCACAGATGAGATAATCCTGGATGCACTTTCAATGGGGAAAAATGTCTTTTGCCCAAAAGTTACTGACGTAGAAAAGTCAGAGATGGAATTTGTCAGGATAGATTCCCTGGAGGAGATGAGTGAGGGAGCTTTCGGTATCAGAGAGCCCGAGATCAATGATTCTTCTGATGTGGCAAAAGAGCTTGATCCTGAAAAGACACTTGTCATAGTGCCCGGGGCTGTGTTTGACAGAGAGCTAAACAGAATCGGTTATGGGGCGGGATTTTATGACAGATACTTAAAGAAGTACCCTTACTACAAAACCGTGGCGCTATGTTTTGCGTGCCAGA
Source organism: Butyrivibrio sp. FCS006 (assembly GCF_000424525.1). Taxonomy (NCBI): domain Bacteria; kingdom Bacillati; phylum Bacillota; class Clostridia; order Lachnospirales; family Lachnospiraceae; genus Butyrivibrio; species Butyrivibrio sp. FCS006. The sequence goes on from NZ_AUKB01000008.1 coordinate 301,938, forward strand.
TTGCAGATGAGGTTATCGATACGGACATCAATGACGTTAAGCCTATGATGCTGATAAATGAAAATGAAACTATAAGGTGAGGAATGAAATGAACGCTTTTGATTACGAAGTAGTAAAAGACCCTAAGGTATTTGCCATAAACAGGCTCCCGGCTCACTCTGACCATGTGGCCTATAGATCTGAAGAGGAGCTTTTGACGGGGGAGAGCAGTTTTAGAATGAGCCTTGATGGGGTGTGGCACTTTAATTATGCGAAGAATATAAAGGGTGCGCCTGAAGGCTTTTGGGCTGAGGATTTTGACACGACAGGTTGGGACAGGATCAGAGTTCCTGCCCACATCCAGATGGAAGGCTATGATAAGCCTCAGTATGTAAATGTACAGTATCCGTGGGATGGAAGAGAGAGACTGACTCCTCCTGAGATCCCACAGGAATTTAATCCGGTTGCGGATTACGTTAAGTTATTTACTCTGCCTGAAGGCTTTGCGCAGGATAGGGTATGCATTTCTTTCCAGGGCGTTGAGAGCGGATTTGCGCTTTGGCTTAATGGTAAGTTTGTAGGATATTCTGAGAACACCTTTGATCCGGCTGAATTCGACCTGACAGATTACCTTGTAGAGGGACAGAACAAGCTTTGCGTCAGAGTATTTAAGTGGACAGCCGGAAGCTGGTGTGAGGATCAGGACTTCTTCAGATTCTCGGGAATCTACAGATCAGTATACCTCTATAGTGTTCCGAAGGCTCATATCCTGGACCTTTCTATCAAGCCTTATGTTGCTGATGACTTAAAGAGCGCAGATCTTGAATTTAAGGCACTTACTAAAGGGGCTGGAACCATTGAACTTCTGCTTAGCAGAAATGGCGAAAAAGTAATTGAAGAGACTTTACCTCTTTCAGATTCAAGTGAGAGCACAAGCAAGTTTCATGTAGATAATCCCGTACTTTGGAGTGCAGAAGAGCCAAATCTCTACGAGCTTCTCATAACCGTTAATGATGCTGAGGGCAAGGAGACTGAAGTTATCAGGCAGTTCGTTGGCTTCAGACGTTTTGAGATGAAAGATGGTCTGATGATGCTTAACGGTAAGCGTATCGTCTTTAAGGGTGTCAACAGGCATGAGTTCAGCAACAAGAACGGCCGTGTTCCAAATAGGGATGATCTTATTACAGACCTTACAACCATGAAGAGGAACAATATCAACGCCATAAGGACCAGCCATTATCCCGATGATTCAGCTCTTTATGAGTTATGTGATATATATGGACTTTACCTTATTGCAGAGAACAACATGGAGACTCACGGAACCTGGGAGCCTTTTGAGAGAGGTGCGCAGCCAAAAGAGTACGTGGTTCCAGGTAATCATGAAATCTGGGAAGACCTTCTTTTGGACAGGGTTAATTCCTGCTATCAGAGGGATAAGAATCATCCTTCAATCCTCATCTGGTCTTGTGGAAACGAGTCCCATGGCGGAAAAGTTATAAAAGAGATGTCAGCTCTTTTCAAAAAGCTCGATGACACAAGGCTTGTGCACTACGAGGGCATCTTCCACGACAGAACCTACAACGATACTTCTGACATGGAGAGCCAGATGTATCCTCACGCTGCGGACATCAAGGCATTCCTTGATAAGAACAAGGATAAACCATTTATCTGCTGTGAGTATACTCATGCAATGGGTAATTCCTGCGGAGGAATGCACTATTACACTGATCTGACAGATACTGAGCCAAGATATCAGGGCGGCTTTATCTGGGATTATATTGACCAGTCCATTACGAAGAAGGACAGATACGGAAAAGAGTTTGAGGCATACGGCGGAGACTTTTACGACAGACCAACTGACGGTAACTTCTCCGGAAATGGAATTGCTTACGGCGACAGGACTCCTTCGCCCAAAATGCAGGAAGTTAAGTTCAACTATCAGAACATTTCCGTTGAATTCGATAAGAGCGGAGAAGAGTTCAAGGTAATAAATAAGAACCTTTTTGTTAATACAAATACTTTTGATGCAGGCATTATTCTATCTGCCAATGGAAAAGAGATCTGTGCATGCAGTATAGATATAAGTGTTGAGCCACTTTCTTCAAAGAGCTTTGCAGTTCCGGGGCAGATTTTGGATGCAATGGCTGCGTATAGGAAGGCAGAATCACTTAATGGAAGCAATGTTGAATTTACTCTGACAGTGTCTTTTGCGCTTAAGGAAGACAAGGTATGGGCTAAGAAAGGACACGAGGTTGCCTTCGGTCAGACCACTATTGGAGAGTTCTTTAGTACGTATAAATGCGATAAGCCACTTAAGGTGGTTCTGGGTAATAGCAACCTTGGAATATATGGTGATGAGTTCTCAGCTCTTTTCACATATCCGTCAGCTGCGCTGGTTTCCTATGTGTACTGCGGCAAGGAAATGATCGAGAAGGCTCCGGCTCCCAACTTCTGGAGAGCACCGGTTGACAATGACAACGGCTATACCATGACCAATGAATATGCTCAGTGGAAGATTGCAAGTCTTTACTCTACACTTAAGGGCTATTCAATGGCGGACATGAAGATGCCTGACGTTGTTCCGGGACCAAACTCAATCAGCATTAAGTACAAGTACTTCCTGCCTACAACACCAAGGTCTGAGTGCTTTGTAACCTACGAAGTATTCGGGGACGGAACCATAAGATGTGCGATGGATATGGATCTGGTAAAAGAGCTTGGTGATGCGCCGGAGTTTGGCATGATGTTCAAGTTAAATGCAGACTATGACCGGCTTACCTGGTACGGTCTTGGACCTGATGAGACCTACGCTGACAGAAAGAGAGGAGGTAAGCTTGGCATCTACAGGAACGAAGTTAAGGACAATTTCGCCAAGTACCTGGTTCCTCAGGAGTGTGGTAATAAGTGCGATGTGAGATACGCCAAGGTAACTGATAAGAGGGGAAGAGGAATGATGTTCTTCGGCAAGCCTTTCTACTTCAGTGCACTTCCATATTCGCCGCATGAGTTGGAGAATGCATCTCATCCGTTTGAACTTCCACAGGTACATTACACCTATGTAAGAGCAGCAATGGGACAGATGGGTATCGCAGGAGATGACAGCTGGGGATCAAGACCTCATCCGGAATACCTGCTGCCAAAGGAAGGAAAATATAGTTTCGAGTTCTTCTTTAGAGGAATCTGAAAATGACTTATGAGATCAGGGTTGTAAACCTAATATTGGTTGTGGTGGGTCTTGCTATAGCAATAGTGGGACTGTTACAGGTGCGCATAAACAGAAATATTGAAGGCAAAACCAGAGGCTTTTTGACCTGGCTGTTTTTGGTACTGAATCTATATATTTTAAGCCTTCTGGCAAGAGGCATTACCTATGGCTATCAAGGCGATGGCTGGGTAATGCTGAGTCGTATCATGTTCTTCTTGCAGGCTGTTTTGGCGGCAACCCTTACAGTGCTGATAACGGCTTTTACTCTGTACAAGAGTGGTATAAACGATTGGTGGAAACATTGGATACTCATGCTTTCCGTAGGGCTATGGGCAGTCTATACGCTAATTTTGATCTACAATCTCTTTGACGGAAGAGTTTACTTTGTCAATCATGATAACGCCTATGAAAGAGGGCCACTTTATCCGGTACTTCTTATTCCAACGGTACTGATAGCCAGTGTAAACCTTTTTGCAGTCTGGGATCTGAGAGACAAGCTTACGCCCAAGGAGAAACATGCTTTTATCATTTTTAACGTTGCTCCGATGTTTGCCATGTTCATTCAGTCCAGGGTGTTTGGTATTCACTTTATAGCACTTAGTTCAGTTATAGCTGCGATATTTATGCTAAGCTATATGATAAATGACCAAACAGAGCTCTATTATATGAAAGAAGCTGAAAATGCCAAGCTTAAACTCGACATTCTTCAGGCGCAGATTCAACCTCACTTTTTGTTCAATTCACTGACAACCATCAAACAATTGTGTGTTAAAGACCCTGAGAAAGCATCAGAGGCTATCGAGACTTTCATAGTATATCTGCGTCACAACATGGACTCTCTGACTGCAGAAAAACCGATAGATTTTTCAAGGGAACTTGAGCATGTAAAGGGATACCTTGAACTTCAGAAACTTCGATTTGGAGAAGACCTCTGTGTTAAATATGACCTCGAGTTTACGAATTTCAAGATTCCAACACTTGCACTTCAGCCTATTGTTGAAAATGCTGTGACTTATGGTATCAGGAAGAGTGAGAACGGACAGGGAACAGTTACAATAAAAACCCAAAAGATAGGAAATACGGTAGAAGTTATTGTTAAGGACGATGGCCCGGGCTTTGTACCGGAAGATGTCAAAGATACTAAAAACAGAGCACACATTGGAATTGTGAACGTCAGGGAGCGTGTTGAGAATATCGCCGGCGGAGAGCTTATAATCGATTCCGAGATTGGCAAAGGAACAAAAGCAATTATTAAATTACCATTAGGAGAGTAGTAATGCTGATTTTCGCTATAGACGACGAAGAATTAGTTTTGGAGGCTTCCAGGAAGGAAATAGAAAAAGCTGTTTCGGATGCTGAAGTGGTGGCATTTAACAGAGCTAAAGAAGCACTTGATGCTATAAAAGAGGGGCAAAGGCCTGATGTTGTTTTTTCAGACATTGAGATGCCGGGAATAACGGGACTTGAGTTTGCTATCAAGACAAAAGAGCTTTCACCTTCAACCAAGATCATATTTGTAACAGGTTACAGTGAATATGCAATCGAAGCCTTCAAGATAAAGGCCCATGGATATCTTCTCAAGCCACTTACAGTACAGGACATTCAGAGAGAACTGGATTATATTCCGAAAGCCACTGTGGCAGATCAGGATAAGCTTGAAGTCAGATGCTTTGGACATTTCGATGTTTACTGGAAAGGCGAGCCTGTTATCTTCTCAAGAAAGCAGGCAAAAGAGCTTTTTGCGTACCTTATAAACAGAGAAGGCGCAGCCTGTAACACCGGCGAAATTGCTCTTGCCCTGTGGCAGGAAGGCGGAAGTGACAACAAAGCAGAGCAGAACAGGATCAGAGTAATAATAAATGATCTGAAAAACACTCTCAAAGAGATAGGAATGGAGCAGGTCCTTATCAGGGAGCACCGTGAGATTGCCATTAGAAAAGACCTTATAGACTGTGATTACTATCGCATGCTTGAGGGGGATATGGATGCCCTTAATGAGTATAAAGGCAAGTACATGTCAGACTATAGCTGGGCAGAGATGAGGAACGGTTCTATACAATTTGATCAGGAATAAGAAACGCGGCCGATGACGGCCGCGTTTTGTGGCTATTAGTGACTTAGAGCAATCTCTCTTTGGAGAGAATACTCTTTACAGTTTCTGCTGAAACTTTTGTCTTTTCGGCAATCTCCTCGATAGACATGCCATCCTCGAAACGAGCAATGATTTTTCCACTTTCAAAACCATTTTCAAAACCTTGCTCTATTCCTTGCTGAAGGCCTTCTCTAAATATAACTTTTGTCTCGTAATCCAATACTTGTCCGCCCATAATCTTATCTGCCTCCTCTTTTACAGTGGACTTGCTCTTGGCAAGTGCAGCTATCACTTTCTTTGTCAGCATGATGATGGAATGATGAGTCATGACATCAATGCGACCGTTTTCAAGTCGTTCTTTTAATCTTTCATACAGTTCAGAGAATCTCTTTCTGAACGATTCTATTACAGTCATGTCACCTGCCTCAATTTTATCAAAATCAGCTTCAAAATTGAACAGGTAGAAGGGAATTAAGAAGTATAGTTCCTTCTCAAGAATGATATCGCAGTCATAGTTGCGAAGTTTCATAATAGGTATTTCGTAGCTGACGGATTTCTCATCTGGTGAGTTGACTTTGATTGTCATTTTATCTGATGTGGATGAAGTGCTCCTTAGAAAGAGTATACCGGTAGTAGGCATAGTGACTTCTAAAATGTTTGAATCAACAATGCTTGAAGTCTTAAGTGCTAGTTGAGTATCATACTCAAAAACTCTTAGAATCATACTCCCATCTGATGTGCTTTGGCATTCAAGATGGAAGATTTTCTCTGTACCATCTGATGAAATGATAGCCAATGCAGAATCAAGAATCCTTTTGTCTTGCTCACCGGATTCTTTGTTAATGAAATAAGTTTCATTAAGTGGAATAGTCTTTTCCTTTCCTGTGTAGTTAGTTCCGGGAAACATTTCATTGATCAGGTTTATCAGTAACTTGCTGTGTTCTACAACAAGAGTCCTGAAAACATCATCAAATGGAGTGCTTCCGGCATTTGTTTTGTTTTCTTGTTCCATAGTTATTCCTTTCGTATTCTTATTTGTTGAGAATCTCTCAGCGAATTGCTGAATCTTGTCACAGAATGTGACAAGCTGCCCCGGAACGGGCACAAAGAAAATGGTAGCATCAAATTCTTAAGATTTACCATCGAAATTTCTTAAGATTTTTTGTAGATAAATTACATCAAGGAGATTGATGGAAAGTGCAAAAATGAGCCCCTGACTCCGTCCCCAGGGCTCAAAATTAGAAAATATAGGAATTTTTAAGATTTTGTTTAGATTGTTCAGTGAATTATCAGAAAATAGGCTCGTTTTGTAATGTTTATGTAATGCTCAAAGGTTGATAATTAATTTATGTTAGGACGTCTATGTCCAAAATTAATTTTCAATTATGGAGATGCCATTATGAAGAAAACAAACCACCACCACATTACAACGAGAGGACTGGCATATGTGCTATCGTTTGCGCTGATATTTACCAGCATAGACTATGGCGGCATAACAGCATATGCTGCAAGTACTGAAGATCTTGATCTGCAACCTGATCAGCCGACACAGGAGCCTACTGAGACACCTCCTGTGATCACGACACCAAGTGAAGAGCCTGCGACGAATACGTCTGATGAGACAAATACTACTTCCGAGACCACTACGGAAGAAATAGTGATGTCTAAGACTATTGTCAAATTCACAGAGCTCGATGAAGAGACGATATACAAGAAACTCATACAGGGGAAGAGTTTTGAAGAGCTCAAGTTCCCTGAGAGTCTTGAAGTAACTGTTGAGAAAAAAATTAAGACAGTAACCAAGACCATTGTTAAGCCTGCAAGTGATAAGGATAAAGAGCCTGAAGGCAATGGTACGGGAAATACTGATCCTGAAAATGGTGAAGGCGATGGCACAGAGCCGGAGGATGGTAATGAGACCGGTGACGGTACTGAGCCCGGTGATGGGACGAGCAGTGATGAAAACGGCGGTGACAATACCGGACAGGGCGGCGATCCTATAGATCCAAATACAGGTGGTCAGCCGGCTAACCCCAATAATAATGAAGGCGGTAATTCCGGAAATGAAGGCGGAGATTCCGGCTCAGATACAGGTTCGCCTGCCGAAGGTGGCGAAACCAACAATAGTAGTGATGAAGGAAGTGGCTCCGGAGAAGGTGGTTCTCCAGAAGCTATTGGTGATGGTGCGTTTCTTAATATAGATTTTTCAAATGTTCTGGATGCATTTATTCCCAGAACAGTTTTTGCTGCAGAGAATGATTTAGACAATTCTGATGATGTAAATAATGAAGAAGATAATGATACCGATAACACAAGAAGTACATCAGAAGATATTACTATACAGACAGAAGTTTTAAATATTGAAGGAATCACATGGGAACTCGACGAAGAAAAGAGCAGTGCAAAAGAGTTCTCTTCTAAAAAGCCCGGGGATGTTTTTGTCTATATCCCGGTTCTTCCCGATGAGATAAAAGAAGAATATGAAATGCCTGAAGGCCTTGTTTTGCCGGAAATCAAAGTAACAATTGTTGAAAAAGAGCAGGCGGCTTTCGTACGCTCTGTGACAGTAGATGATGTTGTTATTACAATTCTTGCAGATGAAGGAGTATTTCCCGATGACGCAACCCTTGAGGCATCAAAGGTTGAATCTGCATATATTCAGAGAAAGATTGATAATGCAGTTGAACAGCAGCGTGATGAGGATCGAAACGTAGCTGCATCATACACATTTGATATTAAGATATTAGACAATGAGGGAAAAGAGATACAGCCGGATACAACCAAGGGCAAAGTGAAAGTGTCTTTTGCTACAACAGAAGTGTCCAATGCAAATCTTGAAGCTGATATCTATCACATCTCCGATGGTGCAGCATCAGCTGAAAAGCTCAGCTCTACTACAGTTTCTACTGATGATATTGCATCTCAGGCAAAAGAGCTTGCTTCTTCAGCAGAGTCAACAGAGATTAGTGATGAAGTTGAAAATAAGGCCAATGAAACAATAGAAGAACTTAATTCCAATGATGCAACTGAGGCCATACAGGCTACAACAGATGGATTCTCATATTATCAGGTTGAGTTTACCTACGGTACTTTACAATATGTACTTGAGGGTGATGGCCAGATACCTCTTACAAAAATACTGGAAACAGTCGAGATCAGAACAGCTGATGGTGAAGCTGTCACTGATTCAGATATTATGAGTGCCGAAGGAAGTAATGACACTCTCTTTGTTGTGGAAAAAAACAATGAAGGAGTATGGATTGCAAAGGCTGTTACGGCATTTGATACTGAGGAAAGACTGATAGTTACAGTTGGAGAGATTCCTTATGAAATCATTGTTACAGACGCTGCTTCTAATTACCAGGTTGGCGGAACATTTTTAAATCTGAGCGGCGGAGAACAGAGCGGTTCAAACTGGAAATGGAATCCGGGAAGTAAAACCTTAACATTTACAGGTAATTTTTCATACAAAGCAACAGGAAATACTAAATATAAAATGGTAGCTGCAGGTCTTCCAAGTGGCACCACAATTGTAGTAAATGATGGAGTCAATGTAACACTGGAGGCTGCTTCAGCAGACGGTATATATTGTGAAGGTGACCTTACAGTTAAAGGAACAGGTAATCTGACTTGTATTGGTTCCAGTAGTGGAAAAAAGACCAGCCAAAAAGGCGGAGCTGGATACAGTTGGGACGATGACGCGGCAGGAAACGGTGTCACAATCATCGGAAAACTAACCATAGGTGATAAGAATACTGAGACCGGTCCATACATGACAGTATACCAGAATGATACAACAGAGAGTGCGGTATACGCCAATGGAATTGATGTTTATGGTGGCGTGCTCTATATGACAAAGGGTAAATTCTGGGGTACCGGATCTTGTGTCCTTCATAACGACACTAAGTTATATTATCCTAACGGAAGTACTAATAAGTTAAGCATTGTTTACGCCAAAAAGGATGGCTACTGGTATTACGCACGAACAAATTCTTCAAAGATTACCTATTACTCTAATTTGTCAGGAGTGGCAAATCCTTCCGCAGTTACTGTAGATAGAGGAAATAGTGTAACTCTTCCTGCACTGTCAAAAGATGGGTATTCATTCAGTGGCTGGTATACAAGTTCTTCCGGAGGAACAAAGGTAGGAAACGGTGGCGCATCCTATATACCTACTGATGATATTAAGTTATATGGACACTGGGTAGCTATTCAGAGTACAGTGACTGTTACTCTGAAGCGGGATGGAAGTGCCTGGTCTTCACAGAAGGTTGAATTATACAAAAATAGTAGTTCTGCATATACTCTTACGGGAAGTGGCGGAACTTATAAGAATACACAGGTTGTTAATGGAACATATAATATCTATGTTGGCGGAGTTGACTCGGGTGAAACAATAACAGTCAGCGCTAAGAGCTCCGCTGTAAGTGTCAGCAAAGAAATTCAGTATAATCTCTTTAAAGTAAAAACTTATCTGGATGATTCACTAAGTGACAGTCCGGGTGAAGTTACGCTGCGTCAAAATGGCAGGACTGTATATACAATGCAGGGATCAAACGGAACATTTTCATTGTCTGTTCCGGTAAATAAAGGAAACTTTAATGTATATGTTGGTGGAACTGATATGGGAACAGTATTCTCGACCACCAATCGCAGTGCGGATTATCAATTCTACACGCTTACTGTGCAGATTACAGATTCCACGCAGTGGACCGATGCTAATATTCAACTTAGGGATGATAATGGCAATGTCAGAGCGGTTCCAACAGCTTCCAAAACCAGTGGAAACAGCGTAATCTATACTAGAATTGCTCCGATGAATGAGAGCGTTTTAAAAATCTATGTAGACGGTGTAAATACAGGAAAGACAATTTCTGCAACAAGCCAAGGTCATACAGCCAGCGTTGATTTTTATACAGCTGTGATCGTATTAAAGGGCGTTTCAGAAGATTTCCTGATGAGCATTACCAATGGTTCAGAAGGATATAATAGCTTTACAAGAACCGGAAGCGGAACAACCTACACCTATAGTCATCCTCATACTCTTATAAGGACAAGCTCTGGTGAAATGCCCTACACGCTTAATATAGACGGAATTGTAAGCGGAGGTTTGAAGCAGACCATTAGCAGTTCTAACCAAAGGCTTGAACTGACGGTACGAAAAGTTATCTATTATACCTACAATGAGAATATGGCTACCTCGGTACATGCAACACAGTATGTTATTGATGGTGCTTATGCTTCAGCGGTTGCTGATCCATATCTTGCCCAGTATTCGTTTGACGGTTGGAGTACCGCTACATGGAACAGCAATGAGACATCTTATACAAAATTTGGCTTCACGACAACAGCGATCACAAAGAATTACAATTTGTATGCGCATTTTATGAAGCCAACAGTCAAGATAAACGGCTATGTAAGAACAGATGCAAATGGTAATCAGAGTGGAAGTGGGCAGTACTATCGCATGTCCAATATTTCCATTTCAGGATTTGAATCAGGAGCATCTATTAAGTGGGTTCTTTTCTACTCATCAAACGGAACTACAACCTGTACAAAAGGAAGTTCCGGTAATGTTTCTATAAATGGTGAATCAGTAAATTTCCAATTCTCGCAGACTGATGGTAAGCTGACCTTTAATTCACCTGTATCTATGGCTGCTGCGCAGGAATTTGTCAGGGCTTATATTGTTGTGCATCCGGAGACAGATACAGCACATACTATGACAGTAACTGTAATGGATAAAAACGGTAATGTGGGATCATCATCACTTCCAAATATTACCACAGATACCGGTGGTTATACTAAGCTTAGTTCTGCTGTAAGTGGAAATGCGAATGGTGGTTATAGCCTTGGAGCAGGAACATATGTGGTCGATGGGGATAGAAATTATACTGCAACAGGCAGTGGCCAATCCGGACTTACGATTTCCGGGAATGTTACGATTATGATTCCGCAAGGAGTTACGCTGACTGTAAAAGGTGCCGCCGGATCAACTGGCAATGGCGGTGGTGCAGGAATCCGTGTGCCAAGCGGCGCTACATTGAATGTTGTTGGTAGCGGAACACTGAACGCAACAGGTGGTGCTGGTGGTGATGCTGAATGGGGACATTCCGGATCGGCGGGATCTGTTGGTTCAAATGGTTATGGAAGTGGCAGCGGCGGAGCCGGTGGACAAGGCGGCGGCGGTGGTGGTGCCGCCATAGGCACACCCGGCGGAAACGGCGGAGCTGGCGGAGCCGGTGGAAGCGGTAGTGGCTGGATAAGTGGTAATGGAGATGGCAATAGAAATAGTTCTGTTCGTGGAGGTTCAGCTGGCTCTTCAGGAAATTCAGCTAATTCATGTGGTACTATCAATATCTCTTCAGGTATTACTACATCACTTTGGGGTGGTAATGGAGGTTCAAGAGGTTATGGAGGTTCTGCAGGAAGCAGAGGTGCCAGCAGCACTAAATTTAGTGATAAGCAATATCACGTTGCCGGCGGAGGCGGCGGCGGTGGCGGTGGTGCTGGCGGTGGAGTCGGCGCCGAAATTGGAAAAGGTGGCACCGGAGGCGGCGGTGGCTGCGGCGGCGGTGGCGGCTGTGTAGATTATGCAAGTTCGAAAGCATACTGCGGTGGTAACGGATGTGCACACTGCGGTTGTGGCGGCGGTGGAGGACAAGGTGGCCTCGGTCGTTCAGAACTTTACAATGGATATAATGGCGGCGGAACAAGGGATCCAGGTGGAAACGGCTGCTCGACCAGTAATGAAAACTATGACCAGTCGGGAGGTGCAGGTGGAACAACCAGTAATTCCGGCGGTGGAAACGGAAGTTCAACAACCCCGGGTTCTGCATCATATACATCTACATCCAATGTAACTTTCCAGATTGGTAAAAATACTTCATCTGATCAGAAGATGGGTAAGATTGACGGTACATCTACAACAAAGACCGTTACCTATACAAGTTATTCAACTCAGGCACAGTCAATTCTGATGCCCGGATTTACACCTGCAAGCGGTTACTATTTCCAGTATTGGAAAGTCACGACCTGCGCAACAAATGTTGCAGGTACAACCGGCTATGCATCAATTGATACAACAACAGCAAATACAACATATTTAAAGCAAGGAGAGAGACTTACTATTCCTGCAAGAACAGCAGGTAGTATCGTTATCAGTGCCAGTGTTATTCCCAAATCCGGCTTAAGCGCTGATGACAAATCAGCTACAATTACGATTCCTGCTGCTCAGACTGTTTATACAACCTATACAATAACTACCAGGGTTGACGGAGTTAATAAAAATGTTGGCAATATCACTATTAACGGCGTTTCTATAGCAGGAAGCGGTGGTGTATATACCTATACAATTGATAAATCGAACATAACCAGTGCTACTGTTAATGGGCAGAGTGAGAGGCTTAATGCAGTTTCTAATAATAAGAGTTCAACTACGTTTGACTATGAGACAGCCAGAGTGAAAGTCGTAAGGAATGATTATGACATTGCTTCGCTTGCTCTTACCGGTGGACCTGCAGTAACTCCTGATAATCTTAAAAATAGTACGGTAACCTTTACCTCAAGTATAAGGAAGACAGCCTCGAACAAAGGTGAATATCCGATACTTATCAATGGAGAAGAAACAGGCATAACTGCGTCCTATGGCAGTGTAGCCACAGTTAACTATTTTAAGAATACTGTTAACTTAACTCTTAACGGTCTTACAGCTGATGATATTGTTAACTCTTATTTACAGGATGCTGAAGGCAACCGTATATACCTTGAGCGCAATGGTAATTCATGCACAGCAATACGCCTGGAGCATGAAGGTACCTATACTCTCTATGTAAATGATGAGCTGGCAAAGGATAGCTCAGGAAATGAGATTACAACTGATTTTAGGTCAAATCATACCTTAAATCCTGTAATAAACAGATATACTACTACGGTAAAGACCTATGTAAATGGAACACCTGCAGATATGGGATCTATCAAGCTCGGCGGCGCTGAGATGATCCGTTCTGCAACAGGAACCTATACTTACATTAGCAGTGAGAATGGCTCTGCAGAGCTTGTCATTGACAATGTCAGCCGCGGAAATGTAGAGAGAGGTTCAACCTCTTCTTATAACTACTATACGATCACTTATACAAAACGCGCTGGTAATTCCGATTCTGAAACAGGAGATGTTCCTGAGGATTCTACTGTTTACTATCAGGGGGATACTGTAACTATTCTTGGGCAGTCATCTCTTTTGAATGGTGGACAGACCTTTGGCGGATGGAAGATAGGATCTACTGTATATCCTGCAGGAAGTACTCTGACTATAGGAAGTGCTTTGACGGCTATTGCCCAGTGGAATAGGACATCGCTTTCAGAGGCGTCTGAAAATGTTCAGATTTCCCTCTCGAATTATGCCTATATCTATAATGGAAAGATTCAGATTCCCGATGCAACAGTCAGAAGAGGAACAGAGCCGGCAGCCGGATCAAATGAACCGGGAATAATTACTCTGAATGAAGGAGAAGATTACGTTCTTTCTTATTCCAACAATACTACTGCAACTGGAAGAAAGGACAATACAGGAAGTAAGAATAATGCTATTGATGCAGGTACCGTTACAGTTACGGCAACTGGTATCGGTGACTATGACGGATCAGTTTCTGAGAGTTATGTAATTGAGCCTCTTACAATCGAGGTATATGGACTTGAGGCGATTGACCGTGAATATAACGGAAGCAGAATAGTTGACCTTACAACTGATGCTGTACAGCTGATTGGAAAGGTTGAAGGAGATGACGTCTACCTGGCAGCCGGAAGTACCGGTATGGTTAAATATCCGGATGCAGGAGAAGGCAGGAAGGTAGATGTAGGAACCATAGCATTGGCCGGAAATACAGCTCCGGACTATAAGCTTGTTGAGGTATCTCCAATCCTTGTGAATATTACTCCTAAGGACATTAATTCAGAGGATGTGGTATTTACACTTAACGATATGGTTTATAACGGCGATGAGCAGATTCCGGAATATACGATTACAGATAATCAGAGCATTCCGGAAGAAGGAAATGCTGTTAAAAACATTATCACAGCTTATGATGTATGCCTTATCTGCGAGAATAATGTAAATGTCGGTACAGCGACAGCTACTTTTACTCCATCTACAGGTTCTAATTATAAGGGAGAGAAGGTTCTGAATTATGAGATTACTCCTGCACCTCTTACACTAAAGGCAAATGTTGCAACAAGTGTATATGGTGAAGATATTGCAGAACTCTCCTATACAAAAGTTGGATACATCATGACCGATGAGGATGTGGATTTACTCGATATTTCTGCAGCGACCTCAGTTAAAAAGGGATATGCAGCAGGTACCTATACAGGTGCTGTTACAGTTTCTTACAAAGAAAACAGCAATTATGCAATTACTGTAGAGCCGGCTGATTATGAGGTTACAAAAGCTTCTGCAACAGGTCATATTACAGTGGCAGCAAATCCTTACAGTGGAGTATATGATGGTGATAGTCATGGTATTTCAGTAACTGCTACTGATCATATGACAAATGCTGTAACTGTATATTACAGTGTTACAACAGCGCTTACAGCGGATAATTACTTAACCGACGGTTCAACTACAGCACCGACATTTACAGATGCCTGTGCTACTACAGTATCCGGAGCGGCAAGTAATCCACATACAGTATATTACTACGCAACATCTCAGAACTATTCAGACGGTATCAGTGGATCAGCTACTGTTACCATATATCCTAAAAATCTGACCATGACTGCCAAGAAGCATACCATGGCATATGGAAGTGCGCTTTCATCACTGAACGAGACCGTACTTTCTAATGTGACGGTTGTAGGTTTTGATGATGATGATAGTACAAAAGTAAACAGTTGGGATGGAACTATAACTTATTCATCCTCTAACTACACACCTGGAAAAGCGGTGGGAACTTATGTGATCACACCGTCTGTTTCAGGTGCCGGAAGTGACAGCTTATTTAAGAATTATGAGATAAGTTATTATGCCGGTGAGCTTGAAATCGTACCAAAATCCATTAGCTCTTTTACCTGGAAAGATCTGAGTGGAAATGTAATCACAACAGGACAGGAATTTGTTTATGATGGAACAGCACATGGCGTTATGGCAGTTCCTGCTGCTAGTGATGTATTCAGCGGAGATGATGTATATGTTGCAACATACACTGATGGAAGCACAGCTTCCGCAGTATCTGTAGGATCGTATTCTGCTACCGTTGCATCGCTGGGCGGAGATGCTGCAAGTAATTACAGCATATCTGACACTACAGAGAATAAAATATGCGGATATAGCATTGTCAAAGCAACTGACCCTGCAGCTTCATCTAAAAACACATGGACTGTAAATCCTTATATCCACGGATGGAATGCGAATGGATGGACAGATGGTAACACCCCGGGTAGTGCTGCAAAATACGGAACTGCAAATTATCTATATGCGAAAGTGTCTGGTACGACAACAAAGAGTAGTGTAGAAACTGCTATCGCTGGTATTTCGAGTCCGTTGACAATGGCTAAGGTTGAGAGTCTGATTACGCAAGGTGATATTATCAGCTTCGAGAATATCAAGACTGCGACAGCCGGTAATTATCTCCTGATTGCTGTAGTAGATGAGACAAGTGATTATATTGGATTGTCTTCAGTTGTTGAATTTACTATCACAGCTACTGCTGGAGAGAAGACCACTGTATATGTAACACCATATTATGATGGTACATTTACATATGGTGCTCCTAAGCCTGATAGTATGAAACTTAGATTCTCCATAGAAAATGACGAATTTATCAACAAAGTTGCAAGACTTATTGGCTTAAGCAATGTAAATTATACCGGAGAATTCACGTACTCTACTGATTATAATCAGTTTGATCCGGCAGGAAACTATGTAATAAATCTGAATGGTGATGCAGTTACATCACAGAATTATGAGTTCAAATGCTGCACCGGCATTCTTACAGTTGTACCGAAAGAAGTAGGACTTGATTGGTCTACTGAGACCTACACTTATAACGGAAATCCTCAGAGTCATACGGCAACTGTGACCGGAACCGTAAATGGTGATGTTATCACTGTAGGAAGTTATGAGGGTAATGGTCAGATTCATGCCGGAGATTATACAGCTAAAGCTCTGACTCTCTCCGGTGCTAAGGCATCAAACTACAAACTGCCTGCAGCAAATTCTGGTAGCTGGAGGATTAAACAGGCAACCAATGCCTGGATTGAAAGCACAGAACCTGCTATGCATGGCTGGTATTATGGAGATATTGCGCCTGATCCAATCAGAAGTGCTCTGTATGGTGAAGTGACATTTAAGTACAAGAAGCATGAAGATTCCATCTGGAACATCTTTAACAAGAAGACTCAAGTCGTTCCTACAGAAGCCGGAACATATGAAGTATATGCTTACGTAGCTGGAACTAATGATTATACCGCACTTAATACGGAAGGCACTGAGGTAGATACCTTCGATATCATGCCGGCAGAAGTTATCGTTACCATGAAAGATTCCAATGGTGCCTACGGAACAACACCCGCTGTTCCTGCTGGCGCAAATGCCTATGATTCTGCAGTGATCAAGGGAACAGTTACACCTGAAGAAATTACAGCACTTGGAATTACTGCTTCTGTAAGTGGTGTGACAGATAGTTCGCCTGTTGGAATTTATCAGGATGCTATAACGGGTACAGTCGGAAACGAAAATTCTAATATAAAAGTGACCTTCGTCAATGGTAAATATACAGTTACGAAGGGAACCCTTGCTGTAACTGCTCCGACAGACGTTGTAGCTACTTATGACGGAAGCGGACATTCAATAGCTGAGCCTGTAGTTAAGAAAGAAGGCGGAGCTGACCTTGATGCGGATGCATACACGATCTACTATTCAACAACAACTGCGCTTAACTCAGCAAATTATGGCAGTGGCAGCACAACAAAGCCTGAAATTAAGAATGTAACAGCTGTTGAAGGCCAGACAATCTATTATTACATTGATGCACCGGGATATACCTCTGTGAGCGGATCTGCAAAGGTTAAAGTAACTCCGGCAGCTCTTACTGTCAGAGCTGATGACGCGTCCATTACCTATGGGGAAAGTGCGCCTGCAGTTGATGTTACATATACCGGATTTGTAAATGATGAGACCGAGAGTGTTCTTGGAGGCGAGCTTGCATTTACATATAAGGATGCTTCGAACAACGCTTATCAGGCCGGAAGCAGTGTTGGAACATATCAAATAATTCCACAGGGACTGACTGCGTCCAATTACGCTATTACATATAATCCCGGAACTTTGACAGTTGTTTCAAAAGCTGTAACAGCAGATATGTTTACTTTGGCACAGTCGTCTCTTACATATGACGGCACTGCAAAAGAGCCACAGATCACATTAAATTCGGCTAATGACGATGTGACATATACAGTTTCTTATTTACATAATACAAATGCCGGAACAGCAGAAGCTCAGATAAGCGGAACCGGTAATTACACCGGAACAGCTACACTGGAGTTTGCAATTGTTCCTAAGACTGTATATGTAAAAATGGATAACAAATCCAGTGGTTATAATCAGACACTGGCCACATTAACTTATGATTTTGTAAATGAAAACGGCACACCTCTGAGTTTATCTGATGAGCAGAAACAGGCGTATGCAGATGCTATGAATCTTGAACCTGTGACATCTGTTCGTAAAGGCTATGATATTGGCACTTATGAGGATGCCATAACCATGACATGGAATGAAAATTCCAATTATGATCTGTATGTTTTCAGAGGCAATTACACAGTAACTAAAGCTACGCTTACTGTTGTAGCAGAGGGAACTAAGGTCGTTTATGATGGAGCATACCATTCAGGTACAGTCTCTGCAAAGACAGGCCTGTTCCTCCATCCGAATGCAACTGTTTATTACAGTACTACTCAGACTCTGGACGGAACATCTTACAATGCCGGAACAACAGAAGTACCAAAGTTCAAAGATGCGGGAACTTATACTGTATACTATTGCGCGGTATTTGATAATTTTGACGCTGAAGCCGGAAACTATGTGGTTGAGATTACCCCTGCAAACCTGACAATTTCTGTTAGTGCAGATCAGCAGATGGCATATGGAGACACTCCGGAGAACGCATTGGCACAGCTTTCTGCAAACGATATAGTTATTACCGGTATGGTAAGCGGTGATAGCCAGGTTGATGCTGCAACTATCAGCTCACCAGTATTTACTACGGACTATGTACAGTACAATCCTGTAGGAGAGTACAAGATACATTTAGATTCCGGTGTAAATGTATCAGCCAATTATAGTGCTGCTTATGTTGACGGAAAACTTACAGTTAATCCTCGTGCGGTTGACCTTAGCTGGCCGGAAACTCTTTCATTTGAGTATAACGGAGTTGAACGAGAAGTAACTGCTGCAATTTCCAATATCGTTAACGGCGATAATGTTTATGTATCTTCATATGCATTGAATGGAATGATTGCAAACAAGGCAACAGCAGCAGGAAACTATACTGCTACTGCAACTGCTGTTAGTGGATCCAAAGCAGGCAACTATACACTTACAGGTGGTGAAAATCTGTCAGCATACTGGAACATAACAGCTGCCACAAATACGTGGGAGATTGCACCTTCAATATCCGGTTGGACAGTAGGACTTACTGCATCTGTTCCACAGGGAAGTGCAACTTATGGAAACACTGTATTTACCTATTACACTGATGCTGCAGGAACAACAATGACAGGAACCGGTGATAACGAAGGCGGCGCAGTAACTGCCGGCGGACAGCCTACAAAGGCCGGTACCTATTATATGCTTGCAACTATTGGAGCGGGAAGTAATTACGGTGCTTTAACTTCTGATTTGATTGAGTTTACTATTGCACCTGCTTCAGAGGTTCAGAGTAAGACAATACTATATCTGACACCTGTGGTATCAGGTACTGAAATAGTATATGGAAATGCTATTCCTGATAATTACTTTACATATACAGTTAAGAAAGCAGTAATAAACGGTACAGATTCTGTATCCTATGCAGATGTGGATCCTACAGATTATTCAACTTACTTTACTGGCACGCCAAACTATACAACGGATTATTCAACTGGCGATCCAAAGGGAAGTTATACAGTTGTAATATCAGCTCTTTCACCCAAGGAGGATGTAAATCTGATTTACAATACAGCTACGTTTACCGTTGCTCCACGATCGGTAACTCTGACCTGGTCAGCAAACAGTTTCGTATACGATGGAAATAAGCACATAGTGACTGCTGTAGCGGATTCTTCAGCGCTGTACGGTTCAGATGTGGTTAACGTTGTGGCTTATAGCGCAAATTCAGGTATTGCTGTCGGCGATTATACAGCTACAGCTGTTACTTATGGTGGTGTAAACTATACCAATTATACTGTTACATCCGGAGCTACACATAACTGGAGCATCACAAAGGCTCAGGCAGATGCCGGACAGTCTTTTACCACACAACCGACTCTTGTGCCTAACACTCAGTGGACTTATGGCGATATGCCGTCTACTCCTGTAGGTGAGGCAGCATGTGGTGAGATAACATACACTTATTACCATAGTGATGGAACTACTAAGACAGGTGAAGCAGATGGTGCGACTGAACCCGGCGGACAGCCAACTAATGCCGGAAATTATGTGATGAAGGCTGAGGTTCAGGGTACGGATAATTACGATGGCCTTACTAAAGATGTGCCATTTAAGATCCAAAAGAAATCCGTAACCGTCATTGCAGACGATATAGCTGCTTCCTTTGGTGATGATCCTAAGGTGCTTACATATCAGTCTTCCGGATTACAGGAAGAGCCGCTTAAGAGTGATCTGGATAATGGTAAGGTTACAATCGCTGCATCGACGGCAACTGAGATTACCAAGACAACACCTGCCGGAGAATATGCTATAACACTTACAGCAACAGGTGACAATGCACCGAATTATAACTTTACTTTCCATGCTGGAACCTACTATATTTCTAAGGCTCAAGAGGAGATCACGATAAATGCAGAAGGATATAGTGGAACTTACGACGGCGAAGCTCATGGAATTACTGTAACAGCATCCGGAAACGGAACAAAGATTTACTATTCAGAGAACGTTCTGAATACTACTAACTACATTAACGGAGATGCTTCTTCACCTACATTCTCTGCAGCAGGAACTCATCCTGTATATTATGCAGTGGTAGCGGCTGACGCAGATCCTGTGTTTGGCACTAAGAACGTTGTTATAGAGCCTAAGCAGGTTACAGTTACTGCAAACGATAAGACTATTGCATACGGTGATGAACCGGATAACAGTGGTGTTACATATGACGGATTCGTTGGTGTTGATACAGCGGATAGTCTGGAACTCATTGTTTCTTATAATTACGACTATGCACAGTATGAAAATGCAGTAATATATCCAGGATCAATAACTCCTTTGGTAACTTACCCGGAAAGCGCAACTGAGCGAAATTACAGCTTTGTATATAATTCCGGAAATCTTACGGTTAATCCAAAGGAAGTAACCTTTGGCTGGTCACGTAAGGCATTTTTGTACGATGGAGATGCTCATGAAGTAGCAGCAACTGTTCTGGGACTTGAGAACGGAGATACTCTGTCAGTAAGCTATGAAGATCCTGCAGCAGGCATATATCGCAATTCTGCGACAGAGGTCGGCAAGTATACTGCAAAGGTAGATTCACTTATTGGAGATGATTCTGCAAATTATACAATTGGTGCATCAGAGCCCACAAGATCTCTGGATTGGGAAATTAACGCTGTTACCAATACCTGGCTGACAGGCCTTACCATGCCTAACTACAATTATGGCGAAGAAGGCGCTCAGCCATATGCCGATGCGAAATGTGGCACGGTTGAGTATTTGTATAACACCTCAGAAGCCGGTGAATATACCAACGTTCGTCCTACAAAGCCGGGAACCTATTATGTGAAGGCAGTTGTCGAGGGCGGAAATAA
The DNA here is from genome assembly GCF_000424525.1 of Butyrivibrio sp. FCS006. Taxonomy (NCBI): domain Bacteria; kingdom Bacillati; phylum Bacillota; class Clostridia; order Lachnospirales; family Lachnospiraceae; genus Butyrivibrio; species Butyrivibrio sp. FCS006. Next base: position 323,228 of record NZ_AUKB01000008.1, read on the forward strand.
CTGGGATGGTCTTATCAGCGAAGCAGTACCTTTCATAATCTATAAGGGCCAGCTGAGTGTTTATGCAAATGATGCATATTCGAAAGTTGGTGAGACGCTTAAGAGCACTGAAGCAACTTATACAGGTTCATTGGCATCCGGTGATACAGTTACGGCAGAAGTAATAACAGATGCCGATAAAGATGTGGCCGGTACATATACGACCAAAGTTAATAAGGTTACTATCAATGCTGGCGGAGTATCAAATACCTACAATATTGCAGATGATACAACGTCGATAACTGATAATGAATATTATGATATTTCCATCAAGAGCGGAAACTACTATGTAACATCTCTGGATATTTCCGTAAGCACTCAGATGACAGGCGGAGGAACAGGATTATACGATGGTCAGTTCCACGGCTTGCAGGCTGATGTGACAGCAGGCGAAGGCATTACGACAAAAATTTATTACAGCACAAATGCTTATGATACGGTGGAAGAAGTAGAAAACGCAGTAGAAAGCGGAAATGCATCAGATACTTCTCCTGTTATCAAGAATGCCGGATCAGAGAATATCTACTATTATGTGATTGCAACGCAGGAAGATAGTGTTGAAAAGACCTTGATCTCAGGATCGGAGGTTATTGAGATACGTAAGGCTCCGCTTACTGTAACAGCTAAAGCATCAAGAGGTAAAGTGGGATTTGTTCCTACAGGCAGCGGCGTAACCTACTCAGGCTTTAAAGCAGGTGAAGATGAATCTGTATTAGGCGGAGAACTTGCATATACTTCAAATTACGGTATTGGCGATCCTGCAGGATTCTATGAGATCACGCCGTACGGATATGAGTCTGATAATTACGAGATAACGTATATGCCGGGCAGCCTCGAAATGTTCGATACCGAGACAACAACTGTTGTTAACAGTGACGGTACAACAACTACCACTACAACCAATACTTCAGCAGACGGTACACATTCCGAGACAGTAACGGTTACAAAAGATTCAACAGGCAAGCTGGTTGAGACAACAACTTCAACATCAGATACTGTTTTAAATGATGATGGTACAACCACAACAACCACAGAATCAGTAGTGACTGACGAAAACGGAGATTTTGTTTCAGGATCAGAAAAGACTGAGACCACGAAAGAGGTTGAAACTACTGATGAAGATGGTAATCCGATTACTGTTAAGACCACTGATTCCGATGAGACAATTACTTATGCGGATGGAAGTGAAGTCGAAGTAAAAGGTACTGATACTGAGACTACAGATGAAGATGGCAACAAAATCTCAGAGTCAACCATTACTGAAACAACCGTAACTGATGACAATGGTAATAAGACTGTAACCACCGAGGAGAAGAGTACTGAAACTCATACTGATGATGACGGCAACACCGTTGTAACGAATACTGAGAGTACGACTGTAACTAATAAGGATGAAAACGATAATATAACATCGTCCAAAACAGATGAAACAGTTACGGAAATCACTACAGATGAGAACGGAAAAGAAACAAAGGTAGTTACAGAAACAGAAAGAGAAACTGATGAACACGGTAACTCAGACTATACAATAACCAAGACAACAACTAACCCGGATGGAACATCGAAGATAGAAGTTACAGATGGTTCTATTGATATAGGAGCTGACGGAACCGTAACTCAAACGGAAGTAACAGCAGATAGTCATACAACTAAAGAAACAGATGGATCAGAGAAGACAACAACTAATACAGGCATTACAACTACAGTTACAAATCCGGATGGTACTAAAGAAGAGAAAACAATAACAGTAGAGGATACAACTGTAACTAAGCCAGACGGTACGTCACACTCTGAAACTACTGAAAAAGAGACGACAACATCTTATGATGCAGAAGGTCATGCGACAGGATCTGAGACTGTAACAACAACGACAAAGTCAGATTCGGCAACAACGACTGATCCGGTTGATGGCTCAGTTACAGTTACTACAGAAAGTAATGTGACTGAAAAGACAGAAGTTAAGGACGCATCAGGTAATGTTATCTCTACTACTGAAAAAGAGACTGATGAAACCACAAAAGTCACTGAACAGAAGGATGCATCCGGTAATGTGACCAGCAGTACAACTGAGACAACATCTCATTCAGATGTTACGACTACGGATGCTTCTGGAAACACCACAGAATATGATGAGGATATTGAGGAAACCATTAAGGAAAATCCTAACGGATCTACAGAGCAGACCACTGTTGTAACAACAACAGACAATGATGGTAATACAGTCAAAGAGACATCTGAAGTAAAGACAGATTCAGACGGCGATATCTCTGAAACTCTGAAAGAGACTGAGACAACTACTACGGATTCAGATGGTAATGTCACTAAGACTGTAGAGTCAGAAAAGACTGAAGTTGACCCGGATACAGGAAACATTACTGTAACTGAGACTGATTCAACAGTTGTAAGAGATCCTGATGGAGACCTTATATCTTCAGATGAAACAACACAAAAATCAGAGCCGGTTACTGATTCTGAAGGAAATGTTGTAGGTACAAAGGATACTGTAACAGAAAATATTAAGCATCCTGTTGTTGATGAAGAGGGTAATCCTGTAGTTGATGACCAAGGAAAACCTTTAATCAAAGAGACAACAGTAGTAACGGAAACTGTTACTGATTCTGACGGAAATGTTGCAAGTAAATCAACAGAGACAGAAAAAACTGCAAAAGGCGAGGATGATACAAATCCTGAAATAGAGAAGACTACTGTTATTGAAAAGTCTTCTGACAACGAAGGTAACAGTTCCAGTTCAGAAACAGTAACTTATAAAGATGAAGACGGTCACGATGTGGTTGAGGAAAAGACCAATACCGTTACCAATAATGATGACGGTTCTGTTACTAAGACCGAGAATACTTCAAAGACAACAGAAAACAGCGATGGCACTAAGACAGTGGAAGAAAAAGGTACTGAGACAGTTACAGAGCCTGATGGATCTTCTGTTACTACTGAGGTGACCGGTAATTCAACAATCTCAAAGGACGAACAGGGTAATCCGGTAAAAGAGACTAAAGAGACTGTAACTGAGACTACAAAGGATCCTTCAGGTAAGGTTACACAGACAGAGACAACTGTTAGTGACTCTACCACAACTACAGTAACGACCGGTGATACAACTACTGAGAATACGATTACTGATTCAAAAACTACGACTAAGGATGGCTCAGGTAAAGTAACCGATATCACTGAAGCTCATACCGAGGAGACAACCAATACCACTTCCAGTACAGATGCTTCTGGTAACAAGACAGAAACATCAACAACAACTGTCACTGAGGATGCTACTGTTAAGGATGCATCAGGTAATATCAAGGAGAACATTCATACCGAAGGAACTGAGAGCACTACAGTAAAGACTGACCCATACGGAAATGTGATCTCAGAGACTACGAAAGAGAATGCGACCTCAACAATAAAGGATGCAGAAGGTAACGAAATAGGAACCTTGGTAACAGAGAACATCCATACGGAAAATGCAGATGGTTCTTCCTCGGATAGCGAGATACAGACGTATACCGATAAGGAAACCGGTGATGAAACTGTTACAGAGCATGAGACCACAAAAGGCAAGGATGCGCAGGGTAATGATGTAACAACTCAGACTGATACGACCACCAATACATCTAAGGATGAAAATGGAAATCCTGTCACTGAAACAGAAGAGACGAAGGTCGTAACAACCAAAGACCCTGATGGCAATACCGTAACCACACAGACAGATACTGATACCAAGACTTACACTGACGAAGATGGCAATAAAGTAGAGGAAAAGGAAGAAAATACGACTGTCACATCAGTGGACAACTCAGGTACAAAGACTGTTACAGATACTAAGGAAACGGTAACTAAAGTGACCGATCCTGTGACGGGAGAGTCTACCGAATCAAAGACGGAAGAAAAGACAGAGACGGTAAAGACACCAAGCGGAACAGTTACAACGACAGAAACCACAACGGAAACCGAAACTGTTACGGATGCTTCCGGTAATACAACTGAGAAGGTTACAGAGACAACCAAGGAAACAGTCACAGATCCTAATGGAAATAAGACTGTAACTGAGACAAAGACCACATCAGGAACTGACGAGGCTCAAAAGACTGAGTATGAGACAGGCACAACAGTGACAAATCCTGACGGATCGGTAACAAAGACCGAAACAGAAGGAGAGAGTATTAAGAATGGTGATGGATCTGTTACAACACATGAGACTAAAACAGAAGTCACAAAAGACCATGATGGAAATGTGACAACGACAACTTCCGATACTACAAGTAATACTTCTGCAGATGGTAAGACAACTACCTATAATACTGAGGAAACCACTACTTATCCAAATGGTGATACGTCCGAGAAGATCATAGGCGGAACTACTACTACCAATCCGGATGGTACCATTGTTGATACAAATAGTACTACCGAGACCATAACGGATAAAAACGGTGAAAAGACACAGATAACTGCAGAAGAGACGACGACAACCTCAGCTGATGGAAGTACGTCAACAACTAAGAAGGAAGAAGATATAAGGAAACCGGATGGAACGACGGTTCATGCGGAATCTACAGAGACAACAACTAAAGAAGATGACGGAACAACAAAGACAGATGAGAATAGAAAGGAGACAATAACCAATCCCGATACCGGTGAAATTACTGTTGTAGAGACAAAAGGCACAACCACCACAGACGAGTCCGGAAATAAGACATATGCTTACGAGGAAAAGACTACAGATCCGGACGGAAACACAACAACTCAGTATGTGGATGGCACTGTAACGCATAATGCTGATGGAACAACAACTGAAAAAGAGAATGTGACAACACCGGGTACTACAACACATAATCCAAACGGTTCTGTAACTGAAACTTCAAATACAACCGGCAAGGAAGTTACACGGGATAAGAATGGCAAGGTGACTGAGGAAAAAGAGCAGACAACTCAGACCGAAACCACATCACAGACCTTTATAAACGGTAAGACCATCACAACCACTAACGAGAATACTCAGGAAACTATTAAGGATGGAAAAGGAAATATTACCGGTTACACTGAAACTGAGACAACAACAAAGACAACGACCGGTACTGATTCTGAAGGAAATCCTTATGAGACGACTACTGTAAAATCAACCGAGACAGCTAAGGATGCAATGGGTAATGCTACAGGAACCGTAGAGACTACAACTTCTTCGGATACAAGACAGAAAGTAGACGAAAACGGAAATACAGTTACAACAACGACTGAGACTTCTCGTGAGGTTACCAAGGATGCTTCCGGAAAAGTGACGGACGATAACACAACTGACAAGACTGTAACTGTAACGGAAAAGCCAAACGGAGAAAAAACCACTGAAACAAAGACATCCTATGTTGATGACGACGGAAAAACTGTTATCCGTACAGTGACTGAGAAAGAAGATCCTTCAGGAAATAAGACTAAGGAGATATCAAACAGCACTGGAGTCAAGAGTGTTGATGGTCACGGTGATATCATTACAGAGGTTCGTGTTGCAGACAATGTACCTGAAATGACTGTAAAGAACCTGACTGAAGAAATGGCAGTTGAAATGCTCAGTACTACAGAAAAGCAGTATCTGGAGACTGCAGTTGCTACAGGAAAGAGTTACGAAGTATGTGTTTATCTGACTGTTTCAAATATTGACAGTTCAGTATCATCGAGTGACAAAGCCAAAGTAACAAGTGCAGTTGAAGCAGATGACTACATGTATCTTGATATCGGACTCTTTAAGAAGGTAACTGTAGATGGAACTGTTAAGAGCAATCAGCGTCTGACTGAAGCAAATGATGAGATTGAGATTACAGTAGATATCCCATCATCCTTTGGAGCTGTACCGGCAGGCGGAACCAGAAGCTATTACATCATTATCGTACATGGTGGAGAAACTACTGTTGTCACACCTCAGGAAAACGGTGACAATACACTGACCTTCTGTACAGACAGATTCTCAACATATGCGATAGCATATAAGGATACGCTTCCTGTAACACCAGATAATAACAGCTCTGATAATGGATCAGGCTCATATAACGGTTCAGGCTCTGATAACTCAGAATCAGATACAGCCGAAGCTGCAGTAGTTACACCTGAAAAGAAACCTACACCGGCAACTCCTGCTGAAGAGGTTAAACCGGGAACAACAAATAAAGGTAAAACTTCAAAAGATACAGAATCTGACCAGAGTGAAGTTCCTCCAACCGAGGAGACAAAGCCTGTAAATAGCGACACAGGTGAAGAGGTATCCAAGGATCAGAAAGAAGAGTTACCTATTGTTGATGCAAGTGTATCTAAGGATCCGGATAAGGAATTACCTTCATCTATAAAGAATGCTCTTGAAGATGCTATTGATCAGTTAAAAGAGGTAGCACCGGGACTTAAGGATCTGGGTTATGTAAACATTAAAGAAACTGCAACAGATGGAGATGGTTCAGGATATGCAATAATATCCATTGATCTTGAGGGTGGAGAGAATTATCCATCAGGAGATTATTATCTGCTCACCGTTGATGAGGATGGTAACATTATCCTTATTCCAAATGAGAGTATTACTGATGGTTCTCTTGCATTTAATGCTGATCCGGATAAGAATTACAAGCTGATCTGTGATACAGAAGGAAAACTTAAGGATATGCTTGATCCATATGGTTATGTAATTGCCGCAGATGGAAAGCCTTTATCAGTTGAGATAAGACGATTTATACTGTTTGACTTCCTGGCAACGCTGGCTGTTATTGCATTTGGAATTCTGGCATTCCTTAAGAGAAAGAAGTGGGGTAAGCCATATGTGATTGTAACATCAGTTGCATCTCTGATACTCCTGATCCTTACGGAGCATATGGGAAGCATACGCTTCTTCGGACACTACAGCTTATGGTTTGCACTGATACTTATTGCAGGTATTCTGATTATTCTTCAGACACGATATGTTGCTGATAATGCAAATGGCAATAGTAATCAGGAAACCAATTAATTCAGGGTGGTAAAACTTCATAATACATTTCCAAAGAAATACCCTCGGCTTGTAGAGATACGGGTCGGGGGTATTTCTTGTTGACCGTAGGGGCTGGCGTGGAGTAGAATATATAGGAAAACGTTTTCCAAATAAATCGGGGAGGAATTTTGAAGTGAAAAATGTTGTATTTAGGCGGGTGTTAGCTCTATTGGCGGCAGTAGTAATGTCTTTTACCCTGTTATCAGAGCTGAGCTTGTCAATCACAGTAAGAGCAGATGAGGGAGTTACACTCAAACTTCACTATCACAGAGATGATGAACAGTACGATGGCTGGGATGTATGGATGTGGCCTGACGGCGGAGAAGGCGAGGGAATTCCGTTCGAAGATGAGGACGGAGAGATGGTTGCAACATATAGCGTTCCTGCAGGCAAGACCAAGGTTGGCTATATCGTAAGAACGCAGGACTGGGACAAGGATGTTGATATGGATCAGTTCATTGATCTTTCTGAGGTTGTCTCGGGCACGGTTCACGCTTATGTGGAATCGGGAGTTGAAGGCTGCGAAAAAGAATACGGGGAGGATGTAATGACCGGAACTAAGCTTAAAAGCGCTGTTTATGACGGCGATAAGACAATAAAGATTGAACTTACGGGCGAGATTGATGAGTCTTTGCTTGATACTTTCTATGTCAGCGGACGACTTGGAGATGTAGAAGTGACAAAGGCTGAGCTTTCTGAGAAGGCTTCAGATACGCAGTATTTCTATGATCTGACGATAGGGGATGTGCTTGATCCTAACAGAAATTACAGGCTTGGCTTTGATGGTCAGGAGTTTCCTGTAAACATGCCTATTGTATATTCTACGAAGGAATTTGAAGATCAGTACACTTATGAGGGAGATGACCTCGGCGCAACAGTTTCGGCAGATAAGACCGTGTTCCGCGTATGGGCACCGACTGCTGAGAGCGTATCAGTGAATTTATATGAGTCCGGCGATCCCTGGAAAAAAGACCTTGTAGAATCCGTCGAGATGACGGCAGGCGATAAGGGTACATGGGTGGCAGAAGTTTCTGAGAACCTTGCTGGTACTTATTATACATATACTGCGGTTCTTGACGGACTGAATGTGGAAGCCTGCGATCCTTATGCCAGAACTACAGGTGTAAATGGCAAAAGAGCTATGGTAATTGATCTTGATTCAACCGATCCGGAAGGCTGGGCGGATGACAAGAATCCACACGCATCAGAGAGTATGACCGATGCTGTGATCTACGAACTGCACATTCGCGATTTTTCCGTGGATGAGAATGGCAACATGGCAAATGCAGGCAAGTATACTGCATTTACTGAGACGGGAACAAAGACTGAAGGCGGAAATGCTACGGGTATTGATTACATCAAAAGCCTTGGAGTGACTCACGTTCACCTTCTGCCTTTCTATGATTTTGGTTCTGTTGATGAGAATGATGAGAGCAGCGAGCGCTTTAACTGGGGATATGATCCTGTTAATTACAATGTTCCGGAGGGGTCATATTCGACCGATGCCCACGATGGAAATGTCAGGGTAAAAGAGGCTAAGGAGATGGTTAAGGCTCTTCATGACAATGGGCTTTCTGTTGTTATGGACGTTGTTTACAATCATGTTTACAGTGGAAAAGACTTCTGCGTAAACCGTCTTGTACCGGGATATTTCTCAAGAATAAATGCAGACGGAACATATTCAAACGGCTCAGGCTGCGGAAATGACACTGCTTCAGAGAGAAGCATGGTAAGAAAATACATTGTTGACTCAGTATGTTACTGGGCTGATGAGTATCACATTGATGGATTTAGATTTGACCTTGTGGGACTTATCGATGTGGATACAATAAACGAAATTGTGGAGAAGGTTCACGAGACACATCCTGATGTCATATTCTATGGCGAAGGCTGGAGCATGAATACGGATGTGACCAAGGAGAATGTTGTAATGGCAACTCAGCAGTCTTCTGAGAAGACACCGGGCTTTGCTTATTTCAACGACAATATACGTGATGGCTTAAAGGGAAGCGTGTTCAGTACCTCGGAGGTAGGATGGGCATCAGGAGCAAGAAATGCAGAGAGAGCAATGACAGCATCTTTCCTTGCAAGCGAGACCTGGTCCAAGAATCCGTCACAGATCATTCAGTATGCATCCTGCCATGACAACAACACTCTCTATGACAGGATTGCAGGATCAAGAACGGATTTAGATGAGGAGTCCTGGATAAAGATGAGCAACCTTGCAGCCAGCTTTTATCTGACCGCAGAGGGTGTACCTTTTATGCAGGCAGGTGAGGAGATTCTGAGAACCAAGGTTAAAGAGGATGGCTCTTTTGACTCAAACAGCTATAGCTCAGGGGATGAGGTGAACTGCATTAAGTGGGAGAACCTTGATGATCCGGGGTATCAAAAGAACCTGGAATTCTATAAGGGACTGATAGCATTTAGAAAAGAGCATGCGCTACTGAGGCTCTCTTCAGCGGAAGATGTGTCAGCTAGAGTTAAGGCTGTCGAGGGACTTGATAAGAATGTACTGGCATTTGTGATGGACAACTCAGATAAGGCTCTGGAGGGTGAGAGCGCAGAGCAGATATTCCTTGCGTTTAACCCAAATGAGACTGAGACTGTTGTGGCTCTTCCTGAAGGAAACTGGAATGTGTATGTTAAGGGTGCACAGGCCGGTACTGAGGTTATAGAGACTGTATCGGGAAGTGTCACGGTAGAGCCTATATCGTCTGTTGTGCTTGTTAAAGGCGACGCAGGTAAGGCCGGTGTCGATAAGGCTGGCGCGAAGAATAAGGCAGTTGTTCCGATCATTGCAGCAATTGCCGGAGTAGCAGCCATCGCCATCGCACTGTTCCTCAAGAATAAGAAGAAAAAATGATCCCTAGGGACGGAGTCAGGGGCTCATTTTTTGATTCAATGGGTGAGTCAATGGGGACGGTTCTCATTGACTCCTTTTTACATGCTTGAAGACTGACATGGCTGAAAGTGCATCACAAATCCACCAATAGAGTAAAGTTGGTTGGAGCTTGTTTTTGAAATGCATCACAAAAATTTTCCTATGGGAAAATAGTTGGAAATTACAAAACTTATGTTTTGGAAAATTTCTAAATATTTGATGTCTAACGTTTTTCCTACATCACAGCACATGGCCTACGGATGTCTTGTGATGCACTCATGTCATCAGAATTGAAAATCCAATTTGCGAATTCCAACTATTTTTAATATAGAGAAGAGTTGTGGGGTGGTCGAAATCACGTTTCCAATCAACGTACAAAATATGGCACTATGTGATGTCATTTTGAGTCAAACTGAAACGTCCCCGCTGACTCATTTCTAATGGCGTAGACTTTTTGGGAGGTTTATGGGATAATTTAGAAGAATTTTTTCAAAAAGAGAAGTATCGGGGAGGGGAACCTATGACGCTTACATCTATTTGTCAGAAGGCCTTTGAGGCCAAGTATGAAGTCCAGAATCTTTCCACTGAAATTAAGAATAAGGCTCTTAGAGCGGTTGCTGAGCAAATTGTTGCCGACGCGGACAGCATAATTGCAGCCAATGAGATTGACCTTGCGCATGCAAAAGAAAACGGAATGCATCCGGGTATGATCGACAGACTTACATTAAATGATAAAAGAATTGAAGCTATTGCAGAGGGACTTAGGCAGGTAGCTGATCTTCCTGATCCTATCGGGGAAGTTATGGAGGAGTTTACCCGTCCTAACGGAATGAAGATTAAGAAAGTAAGAGTTCCCATGGGAGTAGTGGGAATAATCTATGAGTCAAGACCAAACGTAACTCCTGATGCCTTTGCGCTGACCTTTAAGTCAGGAAATGCAGTGATCTTAAAGGGCGGAAGCGACTGCATCAACAGCAATATTGCAATCACCAAGGCCATCAAGAAGGCACTGGAAGATAGTGGAGTAACACCGGAGGCTATCCAGCTTATCGAAGATACCAACAGGGCTGTGACTAAAGAGTTCATGACCATGAAGCAGTATGTGGATGTGCTTATCCCAAGAGGAAGCGCAGGCCTTATCAGAGCAGTCACAGAGAATTCCAACATCCCTGTAATCGAGACGGGTACAGGAAACTGCCACATCTACGTGGATATGGATGCTGACCTTGAGAAGGCAATCCCAATCATTATAAATGCCAAGACCCAGAGAATCGGAGTCTGCAATGCAGCAGAATCACTGGTTGTTCATGAGGATATAAAGGACAAGTTCCTTCCTCTGTTCTCCAAGGCAATGAAAGAGCACAACGTAGAGGTAAGAGCAGATGCTGATAGCAAGCCCCTCATCGAAGGCTCAATAGATGCCACAGAAGAGGACTTTGGAAAAGAGTATCTTGACTACATAATCTCAGTTAAGACAGTAAAGAACGTGGACGAAGCAATTGCCCACATCAACAGATACAACACAGGCCATTCAGAGTGTATTGTAACAGAGAACAAGGAGACAGCTCAGAGGTTCCTTGACAGAGTTGATGCTGCCTGTGTATACGTCAATGTCTCAACAAGATTTACAGATGGATTTGAGTTCGGACTTGGTGCAGAGATCGGCATCAGCACTCAGAAGCTCCACGCTAGAGGACCTATGGGGCTTAAGGAACTTACTTCCTACAAATATGAGATAACCGGAGAGGGGCAGATCAGAGGATAACCATGAATCAGAATGAACTTTTGGATGCTAAAAAGCACATAATAAGAATATCCAGAGATCTTCACGAAATCGGACTCCTCGTAAGGACCTGGGGAAATATCAGCAGCAGAGTGGATGATGACCACATGCTCATCACACCCAGTGGAATCAAGTACGAGGACCTTACTCCGGAGATGATTGTACAGGTCAATATAAATGATTTTTCTTACGAGGGAGATTACAAGCCTTCGAGCGAGCTTAAGGTTCACGCTGCAGCTTACAGGATCCGCAAGGACTGCGGCTTTATTGTTCACACACACCAGGTATTTGCTACCTGCGCAGGAACACTTGGAATCAAGAAAGTGTTCTCATATTTTGATGATGAGGATGTGACAATTCCCGTAGCGCCTTATGCGATGCCGGGCACAGACAAGCTTGCAGAGAACGTATCAAGAACACTTAAGAAGTATTCGGATGCAAACGGAATCATCATGGCTAACCACGGAACACTCTGCCTTGGTTCAAACTCCAACGAGGCTGTCTTTCAGGCAGAAATGATGGAGTCCGCCTGCAACGATTTCCTTATTGATGTCTGCAAGATGGATATGACTCACGGTGTGGAGTACGGTTATAACTCCCGCAGAGAGGGCGATACAATAGTCTATGATCAGCCCGATACACCTGAGAGAGTAAAACGTATCCACGAGCAGATCTACGGAAAGCGCCCTGACGTTAAATTCATAAAGCACAACAAGTCAGAGGCAGCGCTCATGGTTTCAAGACGCGCCAATCATATGAAGCCTCTTCTGGATGACTTCGCTCAGCTCATCGGCGTTGGAGTTAAGATCCCAAGCAATGAGGGCGAGATCTACCACAATATCAAGAAAAATGTCAACGTAGTATTTGCCCCCAATGACGGTGCATACTGCATGGGTTCAACCGAGGATGACGCAGAGGCAGTAGCAATGGTCCTTGATAAGGGCTGCATCGCATACATTGCCGTAATGCGCAATGGAGAGGGACATTACCTGTCACTCTTTGAGTGCATCAAGATGAACAGACATTATCGCAAGTCTTACTCAAAGCTTGCAGATATCGAGAAATAAGGAGAAGCAGGTATGATAAAAAGACCTGAATATATAAAGCCCGGAGATACTATAGGTGTTACTGCGCCTTCCTTTGGGCCGTCAATCGAGCCCTACAGTCTCATGTATCCTCTGTCAAAAGAGAACATCGAAAGCCGCGGCTACAAAGTCATCGCCGGAGAGACTGTCTTTAAGAATGACGGACTTGGCATCAGCACAGATCCCAAGATTACGGGAAAAGAGCTTATGGACTTCTACAAGAGAGAAGACATAAATGCCATTATTTCCGCAGGTGGCGGAGAGCTCATGTGCGAGACCATCAGCAATATGGACTTTGATGAGCTTAAGGTCTATAAGCCAAAGTGGTTCATCGGCTATTCCGATAACACTAACTTTATTTTCCCACTTGTAACAATAACCGGAGTCCAGGGAATCTATGGACCTTGCATAAATGGCTACGCCAAGAAATGGGAAGAAACAGAATATGATTCCTTCGCACTCCTTGAGGGAACCAAGAGCTCTTTTGACGGATATAAGCGTTTTGTAAATCCTGAGCTGGAAGGCCCGGGACCGGATGTATATACTGATGAGTATCTGCGTGCACCATATGCATTTAACGACGACAGAGAGCTTATCATCTACAAAAATAAAAATGGTGAACTGAAGCGTTCAGAAGAACAGGTTGAAATGAAAGGTATACTCCTCGGTGGATGCCTTGATATTCTCGTAAACTTATGCGGAACAAAGTTTGACCACATGAAGGATTTTGTAAAAGAGAACGATAATATCATCTGGGTTCTTGAAGCCTGCGATCTAACACCTATGTCTATCAGAAGAAGTCTTTGGAATCTAAGAGAAGCCGGATGGTTTGACTCTGCATCCGGATTTGTATTTGGCAGACCGGAAACATCCTGGAAGCAGAACATGATGGGCGTTGATCAGTACAACGCAGTAACGGACATACTTGGGTCTCTTGGAAAAGACATTATAATGGATGCGGAGATCGGTCACATCGATCCCATGCTTCCCGTTGTTATGGGTGCAAGAGCAAAAATAAGCGTAAATTCTGATAATATCCATATCGAATATTCTGATATGTAATGCCGTATTCATGTTGTTTAGAAATATTTTATGTGCAATATCGATAATATGTAATTATAATAAAGGTGATTATTGCAGAAATCTATGTAAAAACATGAACGGAGGTAGTTTTTATGAATAAAATCATGAAGTGTTTGACAGGAGTGTTACTTGGGACGCTGCTAATCGCAATGCTTCCGGTAAACAAGGCTTATGCTTATAGCGAGCAGCTGTGGATGGACTTTGGTGAGACAACAATGTCAATTCCTGCAGGATCTTCACATACCATGTGGTTTTTTAGTGAATTTGATTATACCTATTTTGTTGAAGGCGCAACAAGTGATGCGACTTATTGCGAATGCTCATTTAGATCAGGGACTGAGTATGTAACCTTCCATATTGGAGAAGATGAACAGGGTAAAAATGTCTTTTTCCACTTTTATGGCAATGATGAGAGACTTGCATCAACCGATGCACATGACTGTGTAGAGGTATATGTCCAAGATATAAAACCTGTAAATACAACGCTGCCTGTTACATTAGCAAAAGGTAAAACAGGAAGCCTTGTACAGAACGGCAAGATTTCCATGCTCTATAACGAGAAAGGTGTTGCTATGGCATCATTCTCACTCACTAAAGGCAAGGGCGTTATGGCAAGTTTTGCCCAGAACGGCGTTGTAAGTAACGGAGCTTCTTACTTTAGTGTAACAACCGGCGATAAGAACGCTACACCTGTAATTTCCGAGTCAGATAAGGCTGTTATGCTTGCAAACGGATATGCAGGAGTTTGTATCGACGGAAAATATGTAAACTGGCCTTGAGAAAACACGATAAAACAGGGTCGCTCTTTGCGGAGCGACCTTTTTTATTTGCAAATGTTGTGATAGAATGTGATAAATAGAGCTTTTCAAATATGCTTTTTAGGAGGCACCACGGTGGCAGCAAAAGATAAGTATGTAGCCTATGTGTCGAGCTATACATCAGGCCTTGGCACTAAATACGGAATCAGAATTTATGATGTAGATCTTGAAAAGGGAAGATTGTATGAGAAGCAGAAGGTTGAGATCACCAACTCTTCTTATATCGGAATATCACACTCCGGCAATACACTTTATTCAATAACAGATGACGGAGTTGAGGCATACCATATACTTGATGACGGAAGTCTTGAGTTCATCAATGAAGCTTCCATCAACGGAATGCGTGGATGTTATCTCAATGAGGATCAGAAAGACAACTTCCTTGTTACAGCAGGCTATCATGACGGTAAGGTAACAATCCTGAGACTTAATAAGGACGGAAGTATCGGTGAGATCACCGATGAGAGATATCACAAAGGCCTTGGAACAGCAGCAGGACGTAACCACGTTCCTCATGTTCAGTGCATCAAGGTTTCCAAGGACAACAAGTATGTACTTGCAGCTGACCTTGGAATGGACAGAGTAAATATCTATTCACTTAACTATGAGACCGGCAAGATCAAAGAGGTTGACGTCATCCACTGCGATCAGGAGTCATCGCCAAGACATATGCAGTTCTCCAAGGACGGTAAGTTCCTTTACGTGTGCCTTGAGCAGAAGTGTGCAATAGATGTATATGAGTATCATGAAGAGAACGGAATGCCTGAATTCAACAAGATTCAGGAGGTATCAAACTCAGATGAGTCAGATTCCATCGGTGTAGCCTGCAGTGCACTTTCATTCTCAGAAGATTATAACTACCTTGTAAGCTCCACAGCAGGAGAGAACAATGCTATCGTATTCAAGGTAGATAAGGAGACCGGACTTCTCACCAAGAAGATACAGCTTCCTGTTGCGGGAGAGTATCCTAAGGATGCAGCTCTTTTCCCTGACAACAAGCATCTGATATCACTTAACCATGAGTCGGATTCACTTACATTCTTTACAGTTGATATGGACAAGGGAACTATGGTCATGAACGGACCTGAGCTTCCTGTATCAAGACCTAACTGTATTGTGTTCCACAAGCTTAATAAGAAATAAAAACATGAGGGTAGTCGATTTAGTTAAGACTACCCTCATTTTTATCTGTATCTTATTTGTTTTTGTAAAAGCTGATGATCGGATCAACTGTCGATGTTATGTTGGAGATCATAAGATCAAGGATTGTCAGAGCGCACATGCTCTCAACTACTACGACAGCCCTTGGAACAACCACGGGATCGTGGCGACCCTTGATGTTTATGGTGATATTCTCGCCGCTGTTGTTGATTGTCTCCTGAGTGGATGCGATGCTGGGAGTCGGCTTAAAGTAAGCTCTTATCACAATCTCGCTGCCGTCAGACATTCCGCCGAGGATTCCGCCGCTGTGATTGGTCTTTTTAGTGATATGGGAACCGTTGTTTTCAAAAGCATCGTTGTTCTCAGAGCCCTTTATCTTGGAAGCGTTTATACCATCACCGATTTCAACGGCCTTAACAGCGCCGATGCTCATGATGGCCTGAGACAGGAGAGCGTCAAGCTTGTCAAATACCGGTTCTCCTACACCTGCCGGAACACCTGTGATCCTGCACTCAACAACTCCGCCGAGGGAATCCTTCTCCTCACGGGCCTTCTCAATAAGAGCCATGGCTTTTTTATCAGCATCAGCATCGGGCATGGCTGTGGGAGTGATAAGCCTTGTGTTTTCATCAAACTTATCATAGTCGATCGCTACATCGCCGATGGATTTGGTATAAGCGCAGACCTTAACCCCCATTATATTAAGGAGTTTACTGCAGATGGAACCGGCTGCGACTCTTCCGATGGTCTCTCTTCCGGAAGAACGTCCGCCTCCGCGGTAGTCCCTGAAGCCATACTTTTGATCATAGCCGTAATCAGCATGCCCCGGGCGGTAGTAGGAAGCAATCTCGCTGTAATCCGCTGAGCGCTGAGAAGTGTTTTTTACCAAAAGAGATATCGGTGTTCCTGTGGTCTTGCCTTCGAATATACCGGATAAGATCTCCACAAGGTCATCTTCCTTGCGGGAAGTGGTTGCGGTGGAAGTTCCGGGCTTGCGCCTGTCAAGGAACTTCTGGATGTCCTCCTCATTGATATCAAGGCCTGCAGGGAAACCGTCAATAACGCACCCCAGGGCCTTTCCATGGGACTCGCCCCAGGTTGAAACTCTGATGTTCTTGCCTGTAATTGATCCTGACATAAAGCTCTCCTTAGTAGTAATTTTATTTCGTTAAAATGAGTATAAAGGAATTTTTAGGCCAAAATTAGTGAATTTTGTGTTAATTAGTTATATAATTGTATGGTAGTTTTCTGTAATTTGCAATAAATATCCGGAATAGTGGGGTTTCCGAGATGAATGCCAGTAACTTACAAATGAAGCTTACCTATAGAAATAAGGTAATCTCCAGGGTTGAGAAATTTAATAGAAAGCATAAGGCTTTTTCCTTTTTGGGACTTGCCTATGCCATGATTGCCATAACGCTTTACAACTTTTTGTTCTATTTCTACAGAAATGCCAAGAGGTTTACATGTCTTGCGTGTATCATTCTTTTCTTTGTTTCAAGCAGTAGCTTTTCTTATCCGGCTATGTCTTTAAACATCAGCTTTGCTGCCAATACTGAGATAGATGAGAATATAGAACAGGCTCCGGAAGTTCTTTCACAGGAGGAAGTTGCAGAGTCAGATGCTGAGCTTGTAACAGCACAGGATGTGGATCTGGAAGTACTTCAGGAGGCCAGCGAAGTGGTTAACCCTGATGCGGCTGAGATTGATAACATGGTTTCTGTATCTGAGATCCTCGATGCAGATATTCCCGTTGAAACAGATGCAGAGGAGTCAAGAACTCTTTTGTCCCAGGGTGCGGAAAAAGTTACATTTAGCAGCGATGACTGGAAGCTCATTCTTGTTAACAAGCAGCATCCGATCCCTGACAACTATGAGTTCAACCTTGGAACTATCAGTGGAAGCATGCAGTGCGATGAGAGAGTAATCTCACCTCTTTTTGATATGCTCAAGGCTGCAAGGGCTGATGGCGTCAATCTTATCGTATGCTCACCCTACAGAGACTTAGGCAGACAGACAATGCTCTTTGGCAACAAGGTCGACAGATATATGGGCGGCGGAATGAGCTACATGGATGCTTATAACCTTGCATCCCAGGCAGTAACCGTTCCCGGATCATCTGAGCACCAGATTGGTCTTGCTATTGATATCATCACTGACGGCTATTCATCACTGGATGAGGGTTTCGGAGAGACGGCTGCCGGCAAGTGGCTTGCGGATAACAGTGCAAAATACGGATTTATCTTAAGATACCCTTCAGGAAAAGAGGAGATCACAAGTATAGAATATGAGCCATGGCACTTCAGATACGTAGGTGTCGATGCAGCCGGTGTGATCACAGATAACGGCCTATGCCTTGAAGAGTTCTGGAATTTATATGTTGAATAAGTAAGAGGAATTTATGTACAAGATTTTAAAGAAAGAAGGAAGTGCCAAGAGAGCTGAGTTTACTACTGTTCACGGTGTGATCCAGACTCCCGTATTTATGAATGTTGCCACAGTTGCAGCAATAAAGGGCGGCGTTTCCACAGAGGACCTTGAGGGAATCGGAACTCAGGTAGTCCTCTCCAATACTTACCATTTGCATTTAAGACCGGGGGACGACCTCGTCTATCGAATGGGTGGATTGCACAAGTTTATGAGCTGCAACAAGCCTATTCTGACAGATTCGGGCGGATTTCAGGTCTTTTCTCTTGCAAAGACAAGAAGAATAAAGGAAGAAGGCGTCTATTTCCACTCGCACATTGATGGCCACAAGCTGTTCATGGGCCCTGAGGAGAGCATGAGGATACAGTCACACCTTGGCTCAACCATTGCCATGGCCTTTGATGAGTGTCCATCTGCCAAGGCAGAGCATGAATATGTGCAGATGTCGGTGGACAGGACCACGAGATGGCTTAAGAGATGTAAGGCTGAGATGGACAGACTCAACAGCCTTCCATACACAGTCAATCCACATCAGATGCTCTTTGGAATCAATCAGGGAGCAATCTTTGATGATATCAGGATAGAGCATGCCAAGGTCATTAGAGATCTTGATCTGGACGGTTATGCTGTAGGTGGTCTTGCTGTAGGTGAGAGTCACGAGGAGATGTACCATGTGCTTGAAACTGTGGTTCCTTTCCTCCCTGATGATAAGCCTACTTACCTGATGGGCGTTGGAACACCGGCTAACATTTTAGAGGCGGTAGAGAGAGGCGTAGATTTCTTTGACTGCGTATATCCAAGCAGAAATGGCCGTCACGGACACCTTTATACAAACAGAGGTCACATCAATATCATGAATGCAAGGTATGAGATGGATGATTCTCCGATTGAGGAAGGCTGCCAGTGTCCGGCTTGCAGAAGATATTCAAAGGCTTACATCAGACACCTTCTTAAGGCTGGTGAGATGCTTGGCATGAGACTCTGCGTACTGCATAATCTCTATTTCTATAATCACATGATGGAAGAGATAAGAGATGCCCTGGATGCAGGCAAGTTCGCAGAATACAAGAGAGCCAAACTTGAAGGAATGCAGGAGTTTGACGGCAATTCGGTAAAAGATGCTTACAATATTGCTAAAAACTGGAGAAAGGGTTAAAAAGCTTGAACTTGGCTACTCTTTTTAGTATTATTGATGGGTGTATATTATTTTTTTAAGGTATGGAGGAAGTTATGGGTTTACTTTTAACAAGTGAAGCAACAGCTAATACACAGAGTATCATTTCAATGGTTCTGGTTTATGCCGCAGTAATCGCAGTTTTCTATTTCCTGTTCATGCGTCCGCAGAACAAGGAAAAGAAGCAGAGAGCACAGATCCTTTCATCTCTGGCTATTGGGGACAGCGTTAGAACAACAGGCGGATTCATCGGAACAGTCATCGACATCAATGATGACATGGTAATCGTTGAGTTCGGTAACAACAAGAACTGTCGTATCCCTATGGTTAAGGAAGCAATTGTTGAGGTTGAAAAGCCGGAAGACGCGGTTGTTTCAGCTAATGATACTTCTGATTCGAAAAAGAAGTAATATTTTTCATGTCTTTTAAAGCCTGGTTGGGACTGTCCCAATCGGGCTTAATTTCTAATTGGAGGAGGAGAGTATGAAGCTTAACATCACATGCATTCCGGGTGACGGAATCGGTCCTGAGATCGTTGCTCAGGCAAAAAAGGTACTTGATAAGGTGGCAGAAGTTTATGGCCACGAGATGGAGTATAAAGATGTTTTGATGGGGGGATGTTCTATTGACGCTTACGGCGTTCCTCTTACCCAGGAGACCATCGATGCTGCAAAGAGTGCAGATGCGGTTCTTATGGGATCTATCGGAGGTAATACCTCAACATCACCATGGTATAAACTTGAACCCTCAAAGAGACCTGAGGCAGGGCTTCTTAGTATCAGAAAGGCGCTTAATCTCTTTGCCAATCTTCGTCCTGCGTACCTCTATCCTCAGCTCTCAGAAGCTTGCCCTCTCAAGGAGGAAGCAGCTGCAAAGGGCTTTGATATGCTTATCATGAGAGAGCTTACCGGCGGTCTTTACTTCGGTGAGAGATTCACCAAGGAAGTTGACGGAGAGATGGTAGCTACAGATACCCTTGTTTACAAGGAGAGTGAGATAAGACGTATCGCCATAAAGGCTTTCGAAGTTGCCCGCAAGAGAAGAAAGAGTGTTATCAGCGTAGATAAGGCCAATGTTCTTGATTCCTCAAGACTTTGGAGAAAGGTCGTAGAGGAGGTTGCAAAGGACTATCCTGATGTAACCTTAGAGCACATGCTGGTTGATAACTGTGCAATGCAGCTGGTAAGAGACCCTTCTCAGTTCGACGTTGTTCTTACAGAGAACATGTTCGGCGATATCCTCTCAGATGAAGCCAGCATGATCACAGGCTCCATCGGAATGCTTCCAAGTGCTTCCCTTAACGACACAAGCTTTGGACTCTATGAGCCAAGCCACGGAAGTGCACCCGATATCGCGGGAAAAGACATTGCAAACCCCATCGCAACTATTCTTTCAGCTGCGATGATGCTCAGATATTCATTTAATCTTGATAAAGAAGCAGATTCTATTGAAAACGCAGTAAGAAAAGTACTTGAGGATGGCTACAGAACCGTTGATCTTATGCAGACATCAAAAGGTGAAGGCTTTACTCAGGTCGGCTGCAAAGCGATGGGAGACGCCATAGTTGAACGAATCGTTAACCTATAAAACCGAAAAAAGAATATATAATCTGCTGCCACATGAGCCCGAGGCCATGGCGACGACTCTTTTCATAATAGCAATGTCGTCATATTATCTGTGGCGAATGTTCGCAATAACGCCTCAGTACGACGAGCTTTATACCTACTATACGTTTATAAGCAGAGGAGTCATCTACTCGGCGATCCACTGGCCACTTCCCAATAACCACGTTGGGTACTCTGTTTTGTCGGCATTTTTATACTATCTTGGGAATCCGTTTATTGCACTTCGCGGAGTGTCTTTTATCTGTGCAATATCTAACCTGATATTGGTCTACAGGATTTGTAAAAGATATTATTCCCATGGCCTGGCATTCGGAGCACTTCTGTTGTACTCAGCCATGCAGGTGGTTGTTGAGTACAGCGTTCAGGGAAGAGGATATACCCTGGCAACAACATGCTTTTTGCTTTCAGTCTATATAGCAGGATTTATCTGCAGCCTCGAGGACACCAAGCCAAGTTACTACGTATGCATTGCTTTTGCCTTTGTCATGGGACTCTACACGGTGCCCAGCAGTGTTTACTGGGTTATTCCGGTGAGTGTTGCAATCTCGGTATATCTTTTGGTAAATGCCTACAAGAGCAGACAGCTTCATGACAGCCTTAAGGATAATGTCTACTACAGAAAGTTTATGAAGTTCTTTGTATACGGCCTGATAGCAGCATTTATCACCATTGCTTTATATGCACTGATATGGCTTGCAATTGGCTCAAACCTTCTGGTTAAGACAGAAGGCTCAGAGTATTTCGGACTTAGCCACGCAACAGTCCTTGTAAGAGCACCTGTAAGTTCACTCCTTAAGGGTATGGAATATATGCTGGAGCAGCCTTATATCCAGAGCCTTTCAGCAGAGGATTTCAGGGCAGAGTGTGTAGGCTGGGTACTTCGCTTATATAACTACATGATACCCGGATTTATGTACATCATTCCTGTTATTGTACTGGCCAGTATCATAGTTGCGGGATATGAGTGCATCAGACACTTTGCATACAGCAGAACCATCATAAACCTCATGATAATATCCAATATTATCGTGACCATGCTGATGCTGATCCTTCAGAAGAAGCTCCCTTATCTAAGGGTCTTTAGCTACGGAGGATTTATCCTGACCATATGCTTTTGTGCATGCTTTGAGCGCCTTATCAACGTGTTCATCAGAATATACAACAACATGCTCAGGAAAAAGGCCGGCGCAGCGACAGAGAACATTGCCCACAAGGAGAGTGAGACTACTCTTAAGGGCGAGAATTGGTACAACGGTAAGGGCATATATCTGCCTCTTATTTTCTGCATAGTTCTGTTTGTATTCAGAGTAACGAGCTATGATTACAGCTGCCAGCTTGGAACAAGAGAAAATGACGTCTTCAACACGCTCTACATTGCAGATGTCACAAGGCGTCATAATATAGCGGTTTTGGACTGCGACCAGCAGTATCTTCTTAAGTTCGGCTGGGACATAGATTGTCAAAAGACTGATGTAGATGGCGCAGATTGTGTTATTATAGATAAAAAACTTTTAGAGCCCGGTTACAGCGGACCTGATTTCTGGAAATTCTATCAGACCTATGAGACTATCGACTGGGACTACATAGATACAATGCGTAATATTTACGAGAATGAGAACTTTATTCTATATATCAAGTAGGAGGAGAAAGGATTATGGCAATGAATAGCGACAGAGTTATGAAAGGACTTCAGCAGGCACCACACAGAAGTCTGTTCAATGCACTTGGTTTTACAGAGGAGGAGAGAAACAAACCCCTTATCGGTATTGTGAGCTCCTACAATGAGATTGTTCCCGGACATATGAATCTGGATAAGATCACAGAGGCTGTTAAGCTTGCTGTTGCAGAGGCTGGCGGAATGCCTGTAGTAGTTCCTGCTATAGCAGTTTGTGACGGTATCGCCATGGGACACATCGGAATGAAGTACTCACTGGTTACAAGAGACCTTATCGCAGATAGCACAGAGTGTCTTGCCAAGGCTCATGCCTTTGATGGAATGGTATGTATCCCTAACTGTGACAAGAACGTTCCCGGACTGTTAATGGCTGCTGCAAGAGTAAATATCCCTACAGTATTTGTATCCGGCGGACCTATGATGGCCGGAAGGTTCCAGGGTCACAAGACTTCACTTTCATCAATGTTTGAGGCTGTTGGATCAGTTTCAGCCGGCAAGATGAGTAATGAAGAGCTCTGTGAGCTCGAAGAGAAGGCTTGTCCTACATGTGGATCATGCTCAGGTATGTACACAGCCAACTCCATGAACTGCCTGACAGAGGCAATCGGAATGGGACTTCCCGGAAACGGAACCATCCCTGCTGTATATTCAGCTCGTATCAGACTTGCCAAGAAGGCAGGATACGCAGTAATGAATCTTGTTGAGAAGAATATCCGTCCAAGAGATATCATGACAAAAGAGGCTTTCATGAACGCCATGGCAATGGATATGGCACTTGGATGCTCAACCAATACAATGCTTCATCTTCCTGCAATCGCTCATGAAGCAGGAGTTGACATCAACATGGAGATCGCAAACGAAGTATCTGCTAAGACTCCAAACCTCTGCCATCTGGCACCTGCAGGCCCTACCTATATGGAGGACCTCAACGAAGCCGGCGGAGTACTTGCCGTTATGTCAGAGCTTGTTAAGAAGAACCTGATAAATACTGACCTTATCACAGCAACTGGTAAGACAATTAAAGAGAACCTTGAGGGCGTATACAACAAGAACCCTGAGGTTATAAGACCTATCGAGAATCCTTACATGCAGTCAGGCGGAATCGCTGTCCTTAAGGGTAACATCGCTCCCGATACAGGTATCGTTAAGAAGAGCGCTGTTGTTCCTGAGATGATGGTTCATGAAGGACCTGCAAGAGTATTTGACTGTGAGGAGGATGCTATCGAGGCAATCCTTGGCGGCAAGATCGTTGCCGGAGACGTTGTTGTTATCAGATACGAAGGACCTAAGGGTGGCCCGGGAATGAGAGAGATGCTCAATCCTACATCAGCTATCGCAGGCCGTGGCCTTGGCTCATCCGTTGCTCTTATAACAGACGGAAGATTCTCAGGCGCAAGCCGTGGTGCTTCCATTGGACACGTTTCACCTGAGGCAGCTGTTGGCGGACCTATCGCACTCATCGAAGAGGGCGACATCATTTCCATCGACATCCCTAACAACGCTCTTAATGTAAAGGTATCAGATGAAGAGCTTGCAAAGAGAAGAGAGAAATGGCAGCCAAGAGAGCCTAAGGTTACAACAGGATATCTTGCAAGATACAGAGAGCTTGTAACCAGCGGAAACAGAGGAGCTGTACTTGAAATTCCAAGAGCCTGAATAATTTCGGGCGAATAATATAGAAGCCAAAGGAGTATTGAAATGCAACTTACAGGATCACAGATTGTTCTTGAGTGTCTTAAGGAACAGGGGGTAGACACAATCTTTGGATACCCGGGAGGAACAATCCTTAACATTTACGATGAACTCTACAAGCAGAGTGATAACTTCCTTCACATCTTAACCAGCCATGAGCAGGGCGCGGCTCACGCAGCTGACGGCTATGCAAGATCTACAGGCAAGGTTGGTGTGTGCTTTGCAACCAGTGGACCGGGCTCAACGAACCTGGTAACCGGAATTGCAACAGCCTATATGGATTCTGTTCCAATGGTGGCTATTACCTGCAACGTAAATCTCCCTCTTTTGGGAAAAGACACTTTCCAGGAGGTAGATATAGCCGGAATCACAATGCCTATCACCAAGCACGGCTATATCGTCAAGGATGTTAAGAACCTTGCTGATACCATCAGAAAGGCCTTTAAGATTGCAAGAAGTGGTCGTCCCGGACCTGTAATTGTTGATATTACCAAGGATGTTACAGCTAAGACCTGTGACTTCAGACCTGTTACAATTTCTGAAGAAGAGCCTGTCAAGAAGTACCACACCGATGACATCAATCAGGCAGTTAAGATGATAAAGGCTTCAAAGCGTCCCTTCATCTATGTAGGCGGCGGAGCTATCATCTCCAATGCATCAAAAGAACTTGCTGAATTTGCTAAAAAGGTTGATGCACCTGTATGTGATACCCTTATGGGAAAAGGCGCTTTTGACGGAACAGATAAGCTCTATACAGGTATGATCGGTATGCACGGAACAAAGGCTTCAAACCTTGGAGTCAGTGAATGTGACCTTCTTATCACACTGGGAGCGCGATTCTCAGACCGTGTTACAGGAAATGCCAAGACCTTTGCTTCTAAAGCCAAGATTCTGCAGATCGATGTGGATGCTGCCGAGATCAACAAGAATGTAAGAGTTGATTTCGCTATCGTAGGAGACCTTAAGAGGGTTCTTACAGCAATTAATGAGAAGCTTGAGCAGCTTGATCACAGCGAGTGGCTGGGGAAGATAGCAGATTACAAGAAGAAATTCCCTCTTGGCTATGATACAGACAAGCTCACCTGCCCATATATCATCGAAGAGATTGATAAGTTAACAAAGGGCGATGCAATTATTACAACTGATGTTGGACAGCACCAGATGTGGGCTGCTCAGTATTACAAATACAGAAAACCAAGGACCTTCCTTACATCAGGCGGTCTTGGAACCATGGGCTACGGACTTGGCGCATGTATCGGCGCCAAGGTCGGTAACCCTGATAAAGTCTGCATCAACATCGCAGGTGACGGATGCTTTAGAATGAACATGAATGAGATGGCTACTGCTTCAAGATACAACCTTCCAATCATCGAGGTTGTTATCAACAACCATGTTCTTGGAATGGTAAGACAGTGGCAGACTCTTTTCTATCAGCAGCATTACTCACAGACCATATTTGAGGATAAGGTTGATTACTGTAAGGTTGCTGAGGGACTTGGCTGCGAAGCTATCAGGATCACCAAGAAGAGCGAAGTCGCTCCTGCTCTTAAGAAAGCTCTTAAGATGGGTAAACCCGTTCTTCTCGATTGCATCATAGAAGAGGACGACAAAGTATTCCCTATGGTGCCTCCGGGAGCTTCAATCAGTGAAGTCTTTGATGAGAAAGACCTGAAAAACAAGAAGTGATCTAAACTGAGGAGATTATGAAAAAGGTATTTAAGAGAGCCTTTATAGGAGTGACAGCAATTATCGTGCTCCTAGCAGCGCTGTATTTTGCGCTTGGGCTGTATTACATGGGAGGTTTCCCATGCTTTACCTGGATAAATGGTATTTACTGTACCGGAAAATCAGTAAGTGAGGTCAATGCAGAGCTCCTTGAGAGCTCACCTTACGATGGGATTGCCATCATGGATAAATCAGGTGCCAGACTCTTTGTGAGTGCAGGTGACACTGATCTTACCATGGACTACAGAGGCGCACTCACAGAGGTATTTGAGAACATGGATCCTCTTAAATGGGGGATTTATGTGTTTAAGAACCTTACCTGTGAGTATGAGCCTGACGTAGCACTTAGTAAAGATAAGGTGGCAGAGCTGGTTTCCGACTGGGAGATATTTATCGACCCCTCTGACCTTAAGTGCTCAATTGAGAAGACAGCCGATGGCTATATTCTCGAGAATGCTTTTATTTCTCTGCCTGAGAAAGAAAAAATCGTTGATAAGGTTTATGAGTCAATGCTTAAAAGGCAGAGCGTTCTGGACCTTGCAGAGTGTGAGGACTGCTATAAAGAACTCGATGTAAGAAGTTCTGACCGTGATAAGGTGGAGGTCTTTACTAAGCTTGATGGCCTTCAGAACTGCAATATTACCTATGACCTTGAGGGAGTTAAGGTATCTCTTGATAAGGGTAAGGCAAGCAGCTTTATCTTGACTCAAAGGGATTACGATGCTGCGCTCGAGGAAAAGACAAGTAAGAATAATCCCGGTCTTGGCCATTTTATTATTGCAGGTGAGGAAAAAGAGCTTCCGGAAAAGGAAGATATCAAGATTGTTGAAGGCATCGTTACTGATGCGGAATATAATCCGATCGTGTCCGAGAGTAAGATTTATGCCTTCCTTAAGAACATTGCAGACTCCCACGACACATCCTGGATGATGGATGAGTACAGAAAGGGCGTCAGCAACACAATCATTGTAAATTCAAGCTCTAAGGGTGATGGTTCAATCTTTGATATAAAATCTGAGTTTGAATATCTCAGAGACCAGATGATGGCCGGGACACTTGGTATGCCACAGGAAAAGAGCCTTGCGCTCTCCGAGAATGCAGTTGTCTACGATGCAAATGAGAAGCTAGGTAAGACCTATATCGAAGTCGATATGGGTAAACAGATGCTGTACTACTACGTGGACGGCGAGCTCAACATGGATATGCCTGTTGTTACAGGTAATGTTAATCGTTCGAGAGGTACTCCAACCGGAATCTATCCTGTCTATAACAAGAGATACCATACTTATCTGCGCGGCGTAGACTATGTCTCATACGTTAATTACTGGCTTGGAGTAAACAAAGGAGTTGGCATTCATGATGCAAACTGGCGCAGCAAGTTCGGGGAAGAAATCTATAAATCCGACGGATCCCACGGCTGCATAAACTGTCCTTATGATTCTGTAGAAGTCCTCTGGGATGTTGTAGATATAGGAACTCCGGTAATATTGTACTATTGATGAACTTTGATCCGGCAGCATTCGCTGCCGGATCTACTTTATAAAGGCATACATTGAATGTAGTGAGCTAATGGGGGATAACATATGAATCCATTACCAACTGAAGAGTTAATTTCAAAAAGAGAAAAGCAGTGGAAAGTGAGTCTTCCATTGGACTATAAAGATTTTATCATGAGCTTTAACAGTGGAATTCCTACGGATAAGTCTTTTACATGTAATGGTAGAACCTATGCCATAACCAGGTTTTTGTGCATTTTAGAAAACGTTAGAGATAATGCTGACGGATGGTATGATATTAGTGTAGTGGAATCTCAAATAGGCGAGCGCCTGACTGATAACGAAGATTTAGTGGGGGTAGAATTATTGCCAATTG
Source organism: Butyrivibrio sp. FCS006 (assembly GCF_000424525.1). NCBI lineage: Bacteria > Bacillati > Bacillota > Clostridia > Lachnospirales > Lachnospiraceae > Butyrivibrio > Butyrivibrio sp. FCS006. The sequence goes on from NZ_AUKB01000008.1 coordinate 351,280, forward strand.
CTGAACTGTTTTCAGGCGATTATGTATGCCTTGATTATAGAGAAAACAAATTGTGTCCATCAGTATGTGTATGGAGTCATGAAGAATCCGGAGATTTTTCTCCAGTAACATACAAAATTGCTAATTCCTTTACTGAATTTATTGAAAGCAAATAATTTACGGGTGGTAGTTATTAAAAATTCGGGAAAAAGTGGATGAAGGTGTGCTTATAGTGATATATTAATAGTATGAGAATAAGCGTAAGACACCATAAGTTTTATACTAAATGGCTATTTTCTACGAAGAAAAGAGTAGTCTCAATGCTTTTTTCTTTGTTAATGTTGTGCTTTTTTACACTAACAGTCAGTATTCCTGTCTATGCTGATAGTGAGACTGCAGAGACCGTAAAGATCGGTTATTACGAGAATGAGGTCTTCGAAGAAGGCGCTTCTCCGGATGCAGTTAAGACCGGCTATGCGTATGAGTATTACAGAAAGCTCTCGGAATATACCGGTTGGAACTATGAGTATGTCTATGGCAGCTTTGGAGATCTGTATGATATGCTGCTGTCCGGTGACATAGATCTTCTTGCCGGTCTTGCAAAGCGAGATGACAGGCTTAGTATTATTGGGTATCCTTCAGCTCCTATGGGGAACGAGGTTTATACCCTTGTCAAACATGATGATGACGAATCAGTCACATTCTCTCCAAATTCTGTTTCAGGGAAGAAAATCGGCGTACTTCAAAGTGCCATCGTTGATATCCTTGAAAACTACCTTAATGAAAACTCAATTAATGCAGAGATAGTTACTTTTGATGATTATGAATCTCTTTTTACAGCCTTTGATACCAAGGCTGTTGATGTTATGGCTGCTGAGGGTGATGGAGCCTATGGCCGTGAACATGCGGAGGTTATATGTACCTTTGGCACATCGGACTATTATCTGTGCGTAACGAAGAGTCGTCCGGATATTCTTTCGGAACTGGAAGAAGCCCAGAATATGCTTGCCATGGAAGAACCCAATTATGTGGCAAATCTGCAGAGCAAATATTATTCTTCAAGCGTTTCAAGTCACACATTTTCTAATGCTGAGAGACAGTGGCTTTCTGAAAACAAGACTCTGGAAATAGGGTATCTAAATGACTATCTGCCTTATAGCGCCACAGATAAAGACGGAAATGTAAACGGCATTATAAAAGACATAATCCCAAAGATGCTTGAAGACCTTGATATCAGGGATATTGAAGTGTCCTACGTTGGGTACGAGAGCTATGATGAGATGGTTGCTGCTCTTCGTGATGAAGAAATTGATGCAGGATTCCCTGTGGGCGGAGGACTTTACTACTCGGAAGTAAACGGCATTTATCAGTCGACTTCAGTTGTGTACTCGACCATGGAGCTGGTATACAAAGATGAATTCCATGAAGAGAGTCTTTCTAAAATCGCTGTAAATGAAAACAATCGAATGCAGTATTACTATGTCCGAACTTACTACCCGGATTCTGAGATCATACTTTACCATGGATTTGATGCATGCCTGCAGGCAGTACTTAAGGGAGAAGCGGGCGTTACAACGCTTAACGGTCTTCGCGCGAACGAAATACTTAAAAACAGCAAGTACAAAGGACTATCATCCAGAACCTTAAGCCATTTGGATGACAGGTGCTTTGGTGTAAAGATTGGAAATGAAGGCCTTTTAAAGCTCCTTAATCACGGCGTAAAAGTAATAGGCGCGGATTATCCCAGTGATATAGCAAATAAATATTCAAAACAGCTTTACACATATACACTCACCGACAGATTAAGAGACAATATGTGGATATTCCTTACGATGCTTCTTATCATCGCACTTTTGGTGATCGCGCTTATCGTAAGGACTCTTATGCATGCACAGCAGGCGAATCGCATGAAGACAGATTTTGTCTCCAACATGTCTCATGAAATAAGGACTCCTATAACTGCAATTCTCGGCATGAATGAAATGATACAGATGGAGTCAAATGATGGAAATGTGCTCCACTATGCTGAGAATATAGAAAAAGCCGGGGAGAGCCTCCTTGGCATAATCAATGAAATTCTTGATTTTTCCAAGATAGAAGCAGGTCGTATGGAACTGCACAAGCAGAAATATTCGCTGCTTGAGTTTTTCAGCAGCCTTCACATGATAGTTTTAAATCGCGCTGAGGAAAAGAATCTAAACCTTATCATGGATATTGATGAAAGGCTTGTTTGTGAAGCTATCGGCGATGTGCAGAAGCTTCGTCAGATCTGTGCAAATCTTCTGACCAATGCCGTTAAGTATACCAAAGAGGGCGAAGTGAAGTTTTCTGCAAAAGTCCTTGAGCAGACCGAGAAGTCTTTTACCATGGAAGTTTCAGTCACTGATACCGGCATTGGAATTAAAGAAGAGGAGATGGACAAGCTCTTTTCCGCATTTGACAGACTTGACCTTGAGAGAACGAAAAACATTGAAGGTTCAGGGCTTGGACTTGCTATTTCGCGGAGCTTTCTGGCACTTATGGGGAGCGAAATAAAGGTTGAGAGTGAGTATGGAAAGGGCTCTAAGTTTTCCTTTACCATCGAGCAGGAGATATCAGATAAGACACCTATAGGTCCATACAAGCCACTGTATCTTGATGATAAGAGTGAACATAAAAAGAAGAGGGCAGCGACCTTTACTGCTCCGGAGGCTAAGATCCTCATTGTTGACGATACCCCTATGAATCTGCAGGTAATATGCGGACTTCTAAAGGGGAATGAAATGAATATTGAAACGGCGATAAGCGGAGATGAGTGCATTAAGCTCTTTGCGGACAAAGACTATGACTGCGTATTTCTTGATCAGCGAATGCCTATCCTTAGCGGAACTCAGACGCTGGAAATACTAAAAGATAAATACCCGGAAAAGGCAAAGAAGACTCCTATCATCTGTCTTACGGCCAATGTTCTTGCAGGAGGCAGAGAGCAGATGATCGCAAGCGGATTTACTGATTATCTGACTAAGCCGGTGACTCTGTTTGAGATGGAGAATATGCTCCTTAAGTATCTGCCGGAATCCAAGATAAATAAAACAAGGGCAAATCCCTGCAATGAAGAGGCTACTTCAGATGAGATCCCGACGCAGGTAAAGGCTATATGCGAACTTGATATCGAGAGTGGCATAGATTACTGCGGAGATGAAGAAGAGTATATGGAAGCTCTTAAGGTCTACGCTGCTTCAGTGACTGATAAGGCTTCCAAGATAAGGGGCTTTATCGAGAGCGGAGACTTAAAAAATCTGACTATGACTGCTCACTCTATTAAGAGCACTTCACGTGCTATTGGGGCAAAAGAGCTGTCGGCCCTTGCGGAAGAAATAGAGAAGAAGGCCGAGGGCCTAAGTGAAGAGGAAAGAAACGATAAGGTTTCTGAGTTCCTTACAAAATACGAAGATTTGGGAAATAAGATAGACAGTGCAATTGGCAGCATGCGATGAAGATGAGGAAAGCGCTATGCAGAAAAACAGAGTTATCAGTGACGAAATCATGACAACAATACAGTCCAAGGAAGGAATGACTGCGGTAGAATGGATCGCTGAGCAGATGCCGGGAGGTTTCTTTATATATCGTGCGGATGAGAGCATGGAGCTCTTGTACGTCAATCAGTCAACCTGCGAGATCTACGGGTGCGAAACTGTGGATGAATTCAGGGAGTTTACCGGAAACAGCTTTCGTGGCATGGTACATCCGGATGACTTTGAAAAAATTCAAAGTTCCATAGATGAACAGATTTCACAGCCGTCAAACAGAAGAAGTATTGACTATGTTGTTTACAGAATCATACAAAAAGACGGGACCATCAGATGGGTTGATGACTATGGGCATTACGCATCCCTGCCCGGGCATGGTGCTGTTTATTATGTATTCATAGAGGATATTACCGAGTACAAGATAGCTGAGAGAGAAAAAGAGAGGGCTGAGTCTCTTGCAACTGCACTTGAACAGGCAGAAGCAGCAAATAATTCCAAGAGTGCATTCCTATCCAACATGAGCCATGAGATCAGAACGCCCATAACTGCTATTCTTGGAATGAATGAGATGATCCAGAGAGAGACAGAGAATTCTACAATACTGGATTACTCAGAGAATATCCGTAAGGCAGGAGTAAGTCTTCTTGGAATCATCAGTGACATTCTGGACTTTTCAAAGATCGAGAACGGAAAACTCAGCCTTGAAAATGAAGAGTATTCCCTCTCATCACTGTTGGTGGATCTATATAATCTTGTGCAGTTCAGGGCAGAGGCAAAGGGACTTGAGCTTAACTTTTTGGTTGATCCTAAGCTCCCCGTGCATCTTTTTGGCGATGAGATAAGAATCAAACAGATAATAACCAATATCCTTACAAACGCAGTCAAATACACGGAAAAGGGCGGTGTTGATTTTGAGATAAAGCTTCTTGAGAAGCTTGATGATGCGGTTAAATTTGAGGTGGCAGTAGTGGATACCGGAATAGGTATCAGACCAGAAGACATGGAAAGGCTCTTTGAACCCTTTGACCGCCTGGATCTAAAAAAGACAAGAACCATTGAAGGAACCGGCCTTGGACTTGCGATTACCAGACAGCTCCTCTCCCTTATGGGCAGTGAACTTCAGGTGGAGAGTAAGTATGAGAAGGGCTCCAAATTCTCTTTTACCCTGACTCAGAAAGTATCGGACTGGACGGAGATAGGAGAATTTAACTTAGAGCCTCATGGCCAGGATACAGGAGCGGTAAAGAGCAAACATACACTGTTTACTGCACCGGGACTGGGAATCCTGGTTGTTGACGATACGCCCATGAATCTTCAGGTTATTGCAGGGCTCCTTAAGCGCACCAAGATCCATATTGATGTTGCTACCAGTGGAGCAGAATGTATAGAGAAGTTTGGAAAAGAGCATTACGACCTGGTATTTCTTGACTATCGAATGCCTCAGATGAATGGTATTGAGACCCTGGAGGCCCTTAGGGAGAAATACCCTGAGAAATATGAAAGTACGCCTATAATCTCTCTTACAGCCAGCGCTGTTGCCGGGGATAAAGAGAAGATGATGAGTGCCGGATTTACGGACTATCTCTCAAAGCCTGTTAACATCGATGAAATGGAACGCATGATGATCAAATATCTGCCTCAGGATTCTGTCATTTTATACGACGGCAAGGAAGAAGAGCCTGAGGATGATGAACTTTCTAAGCTTCCGAAGATTATCTTTGAGTATAAAGAGCTTGATCCTGAAAAAGGCGTTGAATACTGCGGAGATGTTGAGGATTATATCTTTGCCATCGAGACCTACTCCATGTCCATCGACACTAAGGCAGAGCAGATAGAGGATAATCTTAAGAATAAAGATCTTGATGCTCTTGCGCTCAATGTTCATTCGCTTAAGAGTACATCAGCAGCCATCGGAGCCTGCAAGCTTTCCGACAAGGCCAAGGAAATAGAGCTTGGAGCCAAAGCGGGAGATGTGGCTTTGGTGGAGAAAAATATCCCGGAGCTGCTTCGTGATTACAGGGCGCTGAAGGATATACTCGGCAAGGTTTTAAAGGACTACGAGGTAAAGGATGAGAGCAGCAGAGTCGCTCTTAAAGTAGTTGAAGAAGAAAGACAGCTCTTTCTTGCAAGAGCTCTCAAGGAAGCTGAGAAGGCCAATCTTGCCAAGACTATGTTTTTGTCCAATGTCAGTCATGAGATAAGGACGCCTCTTAATGATATTGTGGGACTATACAATATTGCGCTGCAAAAGAAGGATCTCGATGATGAGACCAGGGATATTATCTCACAAATTGGCGTCAGTGTAAGGCATACCATCTCGCTGATCAACGATATCTTAGAGATGAGCCTTATAGAGTCCGGCAATATGAAGCTCAAAAATGAAGAGTTTTCCTTCGGGAATCTTCTTGAGCAGATAAATACCATCACGGAATCAAAGTGTGACGATAAGAAAATTTCCTTTGACTGCAGCGTAAACGGACCTATTGATGAGCAGTATATCGGAGATGACTTAAAGATAAAGCAGGTGCTTTTCAACATTATTGAAAACGCCATCAATTTCACTCCGGCCGGCGGAAAAATCTCTTTTGACGTAAAAGAAGAAAAGCGCGGCGATGGAAAAGCGCTGATCTGCATGGAAGTTACCGACACGGGATCGGGCATTGATAAAGAATTCATGCCTCATCTGTTTGAGCCTTTTGCTGTAGAAGGTGAAGGAGTTTCCGGAAGAACGGGGCTTGGACTAGCCATAACGAGGAATATTGTCGAGATGATGGGTGGCACTATAAGTGCTGTTTCCGAAAAAGGAAAAGGGTCAACGTTTACGGTTGTAATTCCGCTTGGAATAAGCAGTGATAGCGAAACCGTCAAAGACTCTTTTGATCCTACAAGCGTACGTGCTCTTATCGTAGATGATGACGTTACAGCCTGCGAGCATGCGAAGATGATACTCCACAGAGTGGGAATTGAGTCTGAGTATGTGCAAAGTGGCAAAGAGGCACTTGCTATGAGCAAGAATATTCCGGGGCTTAAGCCTGCGTTTAACCTGATGCTGGTGGACTGGAAGATGCCGGGCATGGATGGTATTGAGCTTACAAGACGCATGAGGGAGATTTACAGCAAGGATGAAGTTGCGATAATCCTCACAACCTACAACTGGTATGAGGTTATGGAGGATGCCTTTAGTGCAGGTGTAAACGGCTTTTTGGCAAAGCCAATGTTTGCAGGGAATATCAAAGAAGAGCTCTCCAAGATACTGTCGGAACATAAGAAGGATCAAAAGAAATCCAGCAAAGCATCGGCTCTGACAGGAAAGAAGGTCATGCTTGCGGAGGACCATGAACTAAATGTAAGGATCATGGAACAGCTCCTTAGGTTAAACGACATCGAGGTGGATGTCGCCCATGACGGAGAAGAGGCACTAAAGCTCTTTGAAAGAAGCGCACCCGGGACCTATGATGCAATCCTTATGGATATCAGGATGCCGAAGATGAACGGACTTGATGCTACTAAGGCAATCAGAGGACTTTCAAGGCCTGATGCAGCCGGAATTCCTATCATTGCACTTACTGCCAATGCACTGGCTGAGGACATTCGCCGGTCGTTTGATGCAGGTATGAATGCGCACCTTGCAAAACCCATAGAGCCGGATGAACTGTTCTCAGTGCTTAAGAGTCTTTTGTAAAAAATACATCACAAATGGAGGGAAGATATGAGTCGTATTTTACTTATTGATGATGATGAAGATATGCTGGCTATGACCGGAAGGTGGCTTGAAAAGGGTGGTTACGAGGTAATGAAGGCTGCCTCTGGCAAGGAAGCTCTTTCTATGATGGCTTCAGATAAGCCGGATCTTGTGCTCCTTGATTATGCGATGCCCGAAATGGATGGACCGGCGGTACTTGCAGCAATCCGCTCAAATCCTGATATAAAGGATATCCCCGTAGTCTACAGAACCGGTATGGATGACAGCGACTGCGAGGGTAGCGGTGATGTTAAGCCTGACGGAATTGTATCTAAGTCAGAAGGCAGGCCTTCGCTTATGAAGGCTGTTGAGGCGATTCTTGGGTAGGAGGATTCTTTTATGTTTTGGGTAGTTGTTGTAGATGATGATGTGGAGAGCCTTGAGCATATTTCTTCCATTCTTACAAAGAAAGACATGAAGGTTACAAAACTCTCATCCGGAAAAGAGCTTCTTAACTATGTAGAGGGAATGGTTCCGCTACCGGACCTGATCCTGTTGGATGTCTATATGGATGAGATGGACGGCTTTGAGACCTTAAAGGCATTTAAGGAAAAGCCTGAGGGTGAAATTCCTGTAATCTTTCTGACGGGCGATGAGGATCTTAAGACTGAGGCAGATGGCCTTCATCTCGGAGCTGTAGATTTTATAAGAAAGCCTGTAGTTCCGGATATCCTTTCCATGCGCGTAACTAAGACCATCGAATTTGAACGTCTTAAAAATCAGCTGGCAAGGGAAGTTGAGAAAAAGACCCAGGAAAATATAAGACTTACGCTCCATGTGGTTCAGACTCTTGCTGAGGCAATTGATGCAAAGGACGCCTATACCAACGGCCATTCCGGCAGAGTTGCTGCATATTCAAAAGAGATCGCCAAGAGATACGGATATGATGAAAATCAGCAGGATGAGATCTATATGATGGGGCTCTTGCACGATGTTGGGAAGATCGGAGTCCCGGACTGGATCATCAATAAGACATCCCGTCTTACGGATGAAGAGTTTGCTGAGATCAAAAAGCATCCGGTAACAGGAAATAATATCCTTAAGAGGATCAAGGAAATGCCACAGCTTGCCTTTGGAGCAAGATGGCACCATGAGAGAGTGGATGGCAGAGGATATCCTGACGGACTAAGAGGCAACGAGATTCCAGAAGAAGCAAGGATCATTGCAGTTGCCGATGCATATGATGCCATGACCAGTAACAGAAGCTATCGTGAACCCATGCCACAGGAAAGGGTCAGAGGCGAAATTGAAAAGGGAAAAGGAGCTCAGTTCGACCCCATATTTGCTGATATAATGCTTGAAATGATCGACGAAGATACGCAGTATGAGATGAGAGAAGGGACTCAAAAAGAGGCTGTCCTTCGTGAAACTTCTTCTGAAGAAGCAATACTTCACATGGATAATCAGTATGTTCTTCCTGAAAAACTTTTGGGGCTAGAGCAGCTAAATACAGATCTTGGAATTTATCTTTGCGGAGGAATTGAAGATTACTTCGAGGTACTTTCTGTTTTTAAAGATTCCATTGATTCCAAGTCGGAAAAAATTGAAAATGCATGGAAAAACGAAGCCTATGATACCTACACAACTTTGGTTCATTCTCTGAAAAGTTCTGCAAGAACAATCGGCGCGATCGAGATTTCAGATCTTGCCAAAAACCTTGAAAGTGCAGGCAAAAACGGCGAAATTGATATTATAGAAAAAGAGACTCCGATGCTCTTGGAGATGTACAGAGAGTTAAAAAATCATCTCTGAAATAATTAAATAACACATATTATGGAATGACGATATTGACAAAAATCTTTTTGCGTTTACAATGAAATTTATAGTTGCAAACGCAAAAAGATTTTTTTGATTAGGAGGAGATTTAAATTGTCACGAGTTTATAATTTTTCAGCTGGTCCGGCAGTACTTCCGGAAGAAGTTTTGAAACAGGCTGCAGCAGAAATGCTTGATTACAACGGATGTGGAATGTCTATCAACGAGATGAGCCACAGATCCAAGACCTTTGACAACGTTATTCAGACTGCCGAGCAGGACATAAGAGATCTTATGAACATTCCTGACAATTACAAGGTTCTCTTTTTACAGGGCGGAGCAAGCCAGCAGTTCGCAGCTGTTCCTCTTAACCTTATGAAGAACAAGAAGGCCGGCTATATCATCACAGGACAGTGGGCTAAGAAAGCTTACCAGGAAGCTCAGAAGTATGGCGAGGCTGTAGAGCTTGCATCAAGCGCAGACAAGACCTTCTCATATATTCCTGATTGTTCTGATCTTGATATCGCAGACGACCTTGACTACGTATATATCTGCGAGAATAACACAATCTATGGAACCAAGTTCAAGACTCTTCCAAATACAAAGGGCAAGATCCTCGTATCTGACGTTTCATCATGCTTCTTATCAGAGCCTGTAGATGTATCCAAGTACGGTGTTATCTACGGTGGTGTTCAGAAGAACGTAGGACCTGCTGGTCTTGTTATCAGCATCATCAGAGAAGACCTCATCACAGATGATGTTCCTTCATACACACCTACAATGCTCAAGTGGAAGACTCAGGCTGACAACGGCTCTTTATACAACACTCCTAACTGCTGGAGCATCTACATGTGCGGTCTTGTATTCAAGTGGCTTAAAGAGCAGGGCGGTCTTGCAGAGATGAAGAAGAGAAACGAAGAGAAGGCTGCAGTTCTTTATGATTATCTTGATCAGAGCAAGATGTTCAAGGGAACAGTAAGAAAGGAAGACCGTTCACTTATGAATGTTCCTTTCGTTACAGATTCAGACGAACTCAACGCCAAGTTCATCGCTGAGGCAACAAAGGCCGGATTCGTAAGCCTTAAGGGCCACAGAACAGTAGGCGGTATGAGAGCAAGTATCTACAATGCAATGCCTATCGAGGGTGTTAAGAAGCTCGTAGAGTTCATGGACAAGTTTGAGAAAGAGAACGCATAAGGAGGAAGAGATGTTCAAATATAAGTGCTTAAATCCAATCGCGAAGATCGGTCTTAATAATTTCAATGAGAATTACAACGCAGTAGACAACGTAGATGATGCAGACGGTATTCTCGTAAGAAGTGCCAACATGCTTGAGATGGAGTTTTCCAAGAACCTTCTTGCAATCGCAAGAGCAGGTGCCGGTGTCAACAACATTCCATGCGACAAGTGTGCTGAGCAGGGTATCGTTGTATTCAACACACCCGGAGCTAACGCTAACGGTGTAAAAGAGATGGTTCTTGCTGCTATGCTCATCGCAAGCCGTGACATCATCGGCGGAACAGAGTGGGTTAAGGCAAATGCCGGAGATCCTGAGATCGCCAAGCTCACAGAGAAGTCAAAAAAGAAATTCGCAGGAACCGAGATCTTTGGCAAAAAGCTCGGTATCATCGGTCTTGGTGCTATCGGTGTCCGCGTAGCTAACGCTGCAAGACAGCTTGGTATGGAAGTTTACGGATATGATCCATATCTTTCAATCGACGCTGCATGGAGACTTTCATCAGATGTTAAGCACGTTACAAACGTAGACGACATCTATTCAAAGTGCGATATCATCACAATCCATGTTCCTGCTCTTGATTCAACAAAGGGAATGATCAACAAGGATGCCATTGCCAAGATGAAGAAGGGCGTAATCCTCATCAACCTTGCAAGAGATATTCTCTGCAACGAGGCAGATGTTCTTTCAGGAATCAATGCCGGCAAGATCAGAAAGTACGTAACAGACTTCCCGAACCCTGTAATCGCAGGTCATGACGGATGTATTGTTATCCCTCACCTTGGAGCATCAACTGAGGAATCTGAAGATAACTGTGCTGTTAAGGCTGTTCTCGAGCTCAAAGACTATCTTGAGAACGGTAACATCAATAACTCAGTTAACTTCCCAAGCTGTGATATGGGAATCTGCAGCAAGCCTCGTGTAGCTATCTTCCATAAGAATGTAGCTAACATGATCAGCCAGTTCACAACTGTTCTTGGAACTGCAGGCATGAACATCTCAGATATGACCAACAAGTCAAAGGGTGATTATGCTTATACTCTCATCGACCTTGAGGATACAGTTACAGATGAGATCGTTAAGAAGCTTTCAAAGGTTGACGGCGTAATAAGAGTAAGAGTAGTAAGAAAAGACGTCTAAATCTATATTAAAGTGGTATGATAACAGGAGAGATTTTGAAGGTTCAGGATCTCTCCTTAAATTTTGTTGGAGGTTAGAACATGGCAGACATTAAGCCTTTTAAGGCATACAGACCAAATACCGATAAGGTGTCAAAGATTGCAGCTCTTCCCTATGATGTTTATAACAGCGCAGAAGCAAGAGCAATAGTTGAGAAAAATCCCGACTCCTTCCTTTCTATTGACAGGCCTGAGACCTTTTTTGAAGTGGGGCACAATATGTATGCGCCCGAAGTATATAAGAAGGCATCAGATGAGCTATGGGCAAGGATAGAAAAAGGTGATTTTGTCCAGGATGAGGAGAAGTGCTACTACATCTATGAGCTCACAATGAACGGAAGAAGTCAGACCGGAATCGTTGCTGTTGCTTCTATAGATGATTACATGAACAACGTGATCAAAAAGCACGAGAACACCAGAGAAGAGAAGGAACAGGACAGGATCAACCATGTTTATACCTGTAAGGCTCAGACCGGTCCCATCTTTTTGTGCTACAGAGAAAATCAGATCATAAGCCAGATCATCGACAAGGTAAAAGAGGTTGATGAGCCTGTTTACGATTTTACTTCAGATGACGGCGTGACTCACAGAGTATGGGTTATGACTGACGAAGAAGAAAACAACATGATCTGCAGGATATTTACCTCTATAAATGAGATATATATTGCCGACGGACACCACAGATGCGCATCAGCTGTGAAGGTCGGACTTAAGATGAGAGAGGAAAATGCGGGAAAACTTAAAGGAAAGCAGGAGTCTGACTACTTCCTGTCAGTTCTTTTCCCTGATTCTCAGCTCATGATAATGGACTACAACAGAGTGGTTAAGGACCTGAACGGCCTTAGCACTTCACAGTTCATGGATGCAGTTTCTGAGAAGTTTGATGTCACAGAGGAGACAGAAGCTGTTCATCCTTCCTGCAAGGGCGAATTTGGAATGTATCTTGATAAGAAGTGGTATAGATTAAAGGCTCATAAGGATATTATGAAGGATGACGCGGTAGAGGGGCTTGATGTATCCGTTCTTCAGAATGAGCTTCTCTCACCTGTTCTTGGTATCGGTGATCCAAGGACTGACAAGAGAATTGACTTTGTCGGAGGCATAAGAGGGCTTTCCGAGCTTGAAAGAAGAGCTAACGATGACATGTGCCTGGCATTTTCCATGTACCCAACATCAATCTCGGAACTTTTTGATGTTGCGGATGCAGGAAAGCTTATGCCACCTAAGTCAACCTGGTTTGAACCAAAACTCTTAAGTGGGTTATTTATACATGAAATTAATGGTATGATTTAATTACAAATCCATAAGGGAGGCAGTATCGTGAATAATAAACTTTACAAAATGATGAATTGGCCCGAGATAGAAGAGATTATTTACTCCGATGGTGACAACCCACACAGAATTTTAGGTGCTCACAAGGTAGGTAACAGCTATCTTATCCAGGCTTTTTACCCGGACGCTCAGTCAATAAAGGTATATGTTGAGAACAACAAAAAGAGCTATGAGATGGAGCTTGCTGATGAGGCAGGATTCTATGCCATATTAGTTCCCTATGTTGATAAGCTCAAATACTACTTCATAATTACGGATGCAGAAGGAAATGAGACCAAGTTGTTTGATCCCTATGCATTCGGGCCTCTTATGGACAGAGAGGATTTCATCAAGCTTGGAAGCGGAATTCATTACCACATCTATGAGAAGCTTGGTGCACATCCCATGACCAGAAACGGCATAAGCGGTACAAACTTCGCTGTTTGGGCTCCCACAGCTGCCAGAGTCAGTGTTATCGGTGACTTCAACAACTGGGACGGAAGAGTATGCCAGATGCATAGACTTGACCCCATCGGCGTATTTGAGATATTTGTTCCCGGAGCTTTGGAGAATGACGGCTACCAGTTTGAGATCAAGACAAGGAGCGGCCTTATCTTAAAGCGCCCTGACCCTTATGCAATAAAATCAAGAGGAGAGAACGGAATCATATCCGTTATCACACCTCTTAAATCGATAAAGTGGACAGATGATAAGTGGATGAAGGAGAGAACGAAGTTTAATGTCTCTGAGAGTCCTCTTTCAATCGCTGAGATCTGCCTTGAGTCCTTCGCTGGAAGACACGAGGGCAAGAGCACCATGGAAGAGATCACTGCAGATGTCCTTGAATTTGTTAAAAACCATGGCTTTAACGCCATTGAGCTCATGCCGATCATGAAGCATGTTCCGGGACATTTCTATCATATTTTGAATTTCTTTTCTTTGGACGATACATACGGCGATACCTGCGACTTTATGAAGTTTGTTGATGCCTGCCACGAGGCCGGGATAAGGGTACTCCTTGACTGGGTTCCCACATTCTTCCCCAAGGCTTCCTGCGGACTTAGTGATTTCGACGGAAGAACTCTTTATGAGTATGCAGATCCGAGGATCGGTGTTCACCCAAGGTCCGGCGATATGATATTCGACTACGGACGCAAGGAGGTTACTAACTTCCTTATTTCAAATGCCCTTTACTGGATTGAGAACTTCCACATAGATGGTATCAGGACTTCCGATATTTCAAGGATTCTTTACCTTGACTATGACAGAAAGCCGGGTGAGTGGCTTCCTAACATCTATGGCGGCAATGAGAACCTTGAGGCACTGGAGTTCCTTAAGCAGCTCACAACAGTGATCCATAAGGACAATCCGGGAACAGTTCTTATAACAAAAGAGACAGCTTGCTGGCCACATGTTACAGATTCGGTAGAAAACGGCGGACTTGGCTTTGACTATAAGTGGAATAACGGATGGTCGAGAGACTTCCTTTCATACATGCAAAATGACCCGCTCTTCAGGGCAGGTCATCACGATGAGCTGACCTTCAGTCTTATCTACAGCTACACAGAGAGATTTATCCTTGCATTTACTCATGAGGATATGGAGAAGGGCCTTGAGGGACTCTATTACCTGATGCCCGGAGATTCTGCTCAGAAAATGGCTAATCTCAGACTTGCTCTTAGCTTTATGATGGTTCATCCCGGAAGAAAGCACGTTTACATGGAGCCGGATGCGCTGACTGTTGATCAGGCTGTATTTGTTGAGAATATGGTCAAGAAGCTCAATGATCTCTATTTCAATAAGCCGGCCTTCCATACACTTGATGACAACGATGGCGGCTTTGAATGGATAAACGTTCTGGCAGCCGACGAGTGCATGCTTGCTTTTGTCAGAAAGACAGAGAATGACAATGAGATGCAGGTAGTTGTAGCCAATATGGCCGGCATTGAGAGGAGCTTTGAGATCGGAGTTCCTGCCGACGGAAGATACACCGAGGTATTCAACTCAGATGATGTAAGCTACGGTGGAACAGGAATCCTTAATACCGGACGCAAGGAAGCAAGAAGAAAAGAGATCGACGGACGTCTTTATTCAATTTCCTTATCCCTGGCTCCCGCATCCCTTTCAATCTTCTCATACACTCCTTACACAGAGCAGGAGAAGAAGATCCGTGCTATCAAGGAAGAGGAAGAGATAAAGAAGGAGAAGGAGAAGGAGGAGAGGATCGCAGCTCTTAAGCAGAAGCAGAGCGAGGAAGAAGAAAGACTCCTTCAGGAACTCAAGATCAAATATGAGAAAGAGCTCCTTGAGCAGGAGAAGGCTATCGAGGAGAAATATGAGAAGATCGAGGAAGAGAGAATCTTCTCCATCGTCTCCGAGGAAGCCATTAAGAGTGTAAGCACCAAGGCTCCGGCTAAGAAGGCTACAGCTAGGAAAGCGCCTGCCAAGAAGACTGCTACCAAAAGAAATAAGAAAGATTAATTCTTGAAAACTACCAAAGGGCACATTATAATGAGTGATGTGCCCTTTGGTGAACCATGCTGGAATAGCGCAGTCGGTAGCGCAACTGATTCGTAATCAGTAGGTCGAGGGTTCAAGTCCCTTTTCCAGCTCTTTAAGATGGCGAACTTCGCCATCTTTTTTATTGGAATATATGCTAATTGCGCATAATTGTGTTATAATAAAATGTCGTATTATTGATAAAACGCACAGCAAATTTAAATATAGTGCAGAGAGGGTTATAAAATGAAAGAACTTCAAGATTATGTACGTACAATACCGGATTTCCCGGAGAAAGGCATCATGTTCAGGGATATCACATCTGTTCTTCAGGATGCAGATGGATTCAAGCTTGCAATCGACAAGATGCAGGACCTTGTAAGTGACCTCGACTTTGATGTTGTACTCGGAGCTGAGTCAAGAGGATTCATCTTCAGTGCACCTATCGCTTACAACAGAGGTAAGGCTCTTGTTCCTGTTCGTAAGAAAGGTAAGCTTCCTTGCGAGACTGTTGAGGTAACTTATGACCTTGAGTACGGCTCAGCTACACTTGAGCTTCACAAGGATGCAATCAAGCCCGGACAGAAGGTTCTTCTTGTAGACGACCTTATGGCTACAGGCGGAACAATTGAAGCTATGATCAAGCTCGTTGAGATGCTTGGCGGAGAAGTAGCAGGTATTTTGGTACTTATGGAGCTCAAGGGACTTAAAGGTCGCGAGAGACTTTCTAAATACAGATTAGATGCAGCACTTAGCTACGAAGGGAAGTAAGCTTAATGGCGCAAAAGTTCGACGACGGAAAAATCGAAGCGACGCCTGAGTTTCAGACCCCCGATAAACTCTACGAGGAACTGATACGTAGAGTTCGCAGATATCACCCATCCGATGATATCACTCTTATCGAGAAGGCCTATAACCAGGCTCGACAAGCTCATGAGGGACAGCTGCGCAAGTCAGGTGAACCATACATTATTCACCCGCTTTGCGTAGGTATCATCCTTGCTGATTTGGAGATGGATAAAGAGACCATAGCAGCAGGGCTTCTTCATGATGTCGTTGAAGACACAATTTGCACCAAGGAAGAGATAGAAGAGAGCTTTGGAAGTGACGTAGCCCTTCTTGTTGACGGTGTTACCAAACTGACTGCTCTGCAGCTTACATCAGATACCGGAAGCAAGACTCCCGAGCAGGCAGATATGCAGGCTCAGAACCTGCGTAAGATGTTCCTGGCTATGGCTAAGGATATCAGAGTCATTCTGATCAAGCTTGCTGACCGTCTACACAACATGCGTACACTTGCGCATATGCCTCCGGAGAAGCAGCAGAGGATTGCCCAGGAAACCCTGGACATCTATTCACCTATCGCCGGAAGACTTGGTATCAGCAGGATCAAGGTAGAACTGGACGATCTGTCCCTGAAATACCTTAAGCCTGACGTTTACAGAGACCTTGCAGAGAAGGTTGCTGTAAGAAAGAGTGAGCGAGAGAAATACGTAGAGGATATCTGTGAGAAGGTACGTCAGAGCATTTCCGAAGCCGGAATCAAGGGCGATGTCAACGGACGTGTTAAGCATTTCTTCAGTATCTACAAGAAGATGCGCAACCAGAACAAGACTTTGGACCAGATATACGATCTCTTCGCCATCAGAATTATCGTTGATACGGTAAAAGACTGTTATGCTGCCCTGGGTGTCATCCATGAGATGTACAAGCCTATTCCCGGCAGATTTAAAGATTACATAGCAATGCCCAAGCCCAATATGTACCAGTCGCTTCATACGACTCTTATTGGGCCGACAGGACAGCCTTTTGAGATACAGATCAGAACCCGTGACATGCACAGGGCTGCTGAATACGGTATCGCTGCCCACTGGAAGTACAAAGAGGCTTCCGATGGCAAGAAGGCAGAAAACGGTGAGGAAGAGAAGCTCATCTGGCTTCGCCAGATCCTTGAATGGCAACAGGATCTCTCTGACAACCAGGAGTTCATGAGCCTTCTAAAGAGCGACCTCAATCTGTTCTCAGAGGATGTATACTGCTTCACACCAACAGGTGAAGTTAAGAACCTTCCTGCCGGATCCACGCCTATTGATTTTGCCTACAGTATTCACAGTGCAGTAGGTAACAAGATGATCGGTGCCAAGGTTAACGGCAAGCTTGTTCCCATTGACTACAAGATTCAGAATGGTGACAGAATCGAGGTTGTAACCAGCCAGAATTCCAAGGGACCAAGCCGTGACTGGCTCTCAATTGCCAAGTCCACATCCACCAAGAACAAGATCAATCAGTGGTTCAGGCACGAGCTCAAGGAAGAGAACATCAGTAAAGGTAAGGAACTCCTTATTGAGTACTGTAAGAGTAAGGGCCTTGATTACTTTAGTATTGCCAAGCCTGAATTTCAGGCAATGGTCACAAGAAAATATGGCTTCCACGAGTGGGATGCTGTGCTTGCTGCAGTAGGTCACGGCGGGCTTAAGGAAGGCCAGATCATAAATAAGATACTTGAGCTCTCAGAATCCGAGCACAAGCGCAACATTACCGATGAAGAAGTGCTTGCAGCTGTTGCTGAGTCAAATGTAACACCTCAGGTATCAGGAACCGATAACGCCATCATCGTAAAGGGTGTTCACGATGTGGCAGTCAGATTCTCCAAGTGCTGTAACCCTGTTCCTGGTGATGATATCTGCGGATTTGTCACAAGAGGAAGAGGCGTATCCATCCACAGAAGAGACTGCGTCAATGTTATCAAGATGCAGGAAGAAGACAGAACAAGGCTCATAGAAGCCAAGTGGCAGGCAGAAAGCGCAGAGGGTGGCGGCAAATATGCAGCAACAATCAAGATATTTGCCAACAACAGAAGCGGTCTTCTTGCGGATGTATCAAGAGCCCTTACAGAGAAGGACATTGATATTATTTCTATGAACACCAGAACCAGTAAGCAGGGCCTGGCAACCATGGAGACATCCTTCCAGGTTTCATCCAGAGACCAGCTTCGCGAGATTGTTGATAAGATCAGACAGATCGACAGCGTAATTGATATCGAAAGGACAACAGGCTGATGGCAGATAAGAAAACCTCAGTTGGAATGTTTACCCTCGGAATGGTGGGAACAAACTGTTACTTTGTCTTTGATGAGAACAGGACGGATGACAATGGCAAGAGGCATTGCATCTTCTTTGATCCTGCCGATAAGGGTGCCAAGATTTTCGAAGCCCTGAAAGAGAACGACCTTGTTGTTGATCTGATTCTTTTAACACATGGACACTTTGATCATATCGGTGGCGCAGAGGAGCTAAGAAAGCTCACCGGTGCAAAGATCGGCTGCTATACCAAAGAGCAGGCTATGTGCAAAGATATGTACCTCAATCTGTCCAATGACTACGGTCTTAGATTTTCTGTAACTCCGGATATTTTGTACGAAGATAACGCAGAGATAGAGGCTGCAGGACTTAAGTGCAAACTTATTGCAACTCCGGGACACACCTCCGGTGGATGCTGTTATTATTTTGAAGAGGATAATATCCTTATCGCAGGTGATACTCTGTTTGAGGAGTCTGTCGGAAGAACCGATTTTCCGACAAGTTCTACATCAGAGCTCATACGAAGCGTCAAGGAGAGACTCTTCATACTTCCGGAAGATACAATAGTTTATCCCGGACACGGCGGAGTAACAACCATAGGGCATGAGAAGCTCTACAATCCATTTATTGTTTGAGATGCAAGGATGCAAGTAATTTACATTAAAGAAGATAAATTTCAATATGATATACACTCGCTTTACAAGGCCTTTTATCCTGAGCAGGATGTAAGGGTCATTGTAGGGCAGAGGGGATGTGTTCACGATAAGGAAATGGATATTTCACCTGATGATGAGATATCCTTTATTGATGTAAACAGAGATAAAAATGACCTAAAGAGAAGTATCTACAAGGACCTCTCACAAAAGACCGGCAAGCTCCTTCCCTGGGGAGATCTTACAGGAATAAGACCCACAAGGATAGCCATGAATCTTATAGATGAGGGGCTTGGCGATGACGAGATCCGCTCCTACATGATGGAAACATATCTTGTAAGTGAGGAAAAGACTGATCTTGCCATTGATATCGCAAGAAGGGAAAAGAGGATACTAGAAGGCATAGACTATGAGAACGGTTATAGTCTGTATATAGGAATTCCTTTTTGCCCTACAACCTGTCTTTACTGTTCCTTTACTTCATATCCGATCGGAGCATTTAAGGGAATTGTAGATGATTACATTTCCTGCCTGGAAAAAGAGATTGATTACGTGGCAGAGGCTTTCAAAGGAAAGACTCTTGATACCATCTATATCGGTGGTGGTACACCGACAACTCTTTTGCCGGATCAGATAAGAAGACTTATAGGGTATCTTCAGGATAAACTTGATCTGTCCCATGTAAAAGAGTTCACGGTGGAATCGGGAAGACCTGATTCAATAACCAGAGATAAGCTCATTGCCATGAAGGAAATGGGAGTTACCAGAATTTCTGTTAATCCCCAGACTATGAGTGATGAGACGCTTAAGCTCATCGGAAGGCAGCACACTGTAGCTCAGCTCATAGACTCTTTTAACATGGCAAGAGAAGAAGGGTTTGATAATATCAACATGGATATCATCTTAGGACTCCCGGGGGAGACTGACAGAGATGTTCAGCATACTATAGATGAGATAATAAAGCTTGCACCCGATGACCTTACAGTGCATTCCCTTGCGATCAAGAGGGGATCGAGACTTGCTGAAGTCATGAGGGAAAAGGGCGTGGATTATTCCATGAAGAATACTGAAGAGATGATGGAGATAGCAAGAAGAGGAGCGGAAGCGCTTTCTCTTAAGCCCTATTATCTTTACAGACAGAAGAATATCAGCGGCAATTTTGAAAATACCGGTTATGCCAAAGAGGGGAAAGCCGGCATCTATAACATCCTGATAAATGAGGAAGTACAGTCTATCGTTGCTCTTGGAGCTGGAACTGTCACAAAGAGAGTGTTCGGCGAAGGCGGACGAATAGAGAGGTGTGACAACGTCAAGGATGTTAAGCTATACATGGACAATATTGATGAAATGATCCAGAGGAAGAGGGAACTTTTTGAAAAGAGTTAAGGGGATTATAAACTGCATAATATGTATGTCGTTACTGGCATTTGTGATGGCAGGCTGCTCTTCATCAGAAGGGATCACTCTTTACGACAGCGACCAGTATCAGACAGTGTCCATTAACGATGGCTTTGTTCCTGAAGCAGAGGAAGCAGCTGTGGTGGAGACTACAGAGGCTGAGGAGCCTTTGGGGGAAGAACAGGTAGAAGAGATAGATATAGAGAAGCTCTTTAGCCTTGGGGCAGGCGTTTTTTCCTGGGACCATCTTCCGAACATAAAAGATGTGCAGTGTATGCAGGACAACCACATTACAGAAGTTTATCAGTATTTAAGGCCTGAATACACCGATCAGGAGATGACTGACTTCTTAAAAACTATGAACGATGTCGATATTGATGTCTATATCCTGGACGGAGAGCCCGAGTGGTCTTATGAGACTGAATATCCCGGAATGAGAAGGGCGCTTGAGAGAGTAAGAAACCTTAACAGCTCAGTTGAGCCGGATGCGAGGATCAAGGGTATTGTCTATGATGTTGAGCCCTATGTTCTTGATAAGTGGCACAATATACCGGATCAGCTTCTGGAAGAATATACAAACAACATCATCAGCATAAAGCAGGAATGTGCGGCTGATGAAGATCATCTCGATATTTGCGTATGTATCCCGTATTCCTATGATAACATGGGGCATGACAGGGCTATGAGAAAACTCCTTAAGGAGTCAGATCAGGTATATGTCCTTAACTATCTAAAGGGTATGGAGATTGAGAATATTGAGAGAGAAGCAGCGCTTGCGAGGTACTACTCAAAGCGCATGGTCAATGTCTATGAGCTTCAACCGGGGCTTCTGTCCCAGACCAACAATACCATCACTTATTACAAGGACGGTATTGAAGCTGTTATAGAAAACTATGCTGAGCTGATGAAGGCCTATCCCGATCACAATATAGCAATCGCATATCACACTTTGGAATATCTCAGAGTGCTGAGCTTAAAAGAGTAAGCAAGACCCGGAAAAGAAATTTTAATTCTTTTCCGGGTCTTTTTATGTGAAAAATAATTGATAAATGGGTAAGAATTTAACATTTTTTTAATAGAATTAAAGTAGCCTATTGACTATCATAAAATTGTAGAAGACTGTGCGAATCTATACTGAAAGGCAGAAAAATAATGCAGGCTATCGAGGAAAAGTATCAGAACCTGTGGAAACTGAAACGAGTACAGAGAAATTTAACGATGATTTTGATATTCCTATGAAGTCAGGTGACGACTTCGATATCTCCTTTGGAAATAAGTAAAATAATAAACGAAAAAGGAAACCGATTCCTTTTTATGCAGTGCCCCACATTGTACAAAATATTCATAATTAATGTTGTGCAGTATTGTGCAATATGCTATAATGAAATAAAGTAGTGATATTGCGCACAAAAATATAATGCGATATCAAAGGAGGATTTTATTATGTTATTCCAACTCTATAGCGATGCTGCTTCTATGCAGCTCATAGGCTGGGTACTGGTGTTTGTGGGTCTTATTCTCATGAACGAAATCGGTCGTAGAACAAAGGCCGGCGGAATGTTAGTATTTGTTATCATTCCAACTATTTTAACACTTTACTTTATTCTTGCACACGTTGGTATGTTTGGCGGAAAGGCCAACCCAACAGTTGCATACATGGACGGATGGTTCCATTACTTCAAGCTTTATGCTGCTGACATCGGCTGCGTAGGCTTCATGATGATCAAGTACAAATGGGGCATCGGCAAGGAGAAATGGTTTAAGTGGTTCCCTTGGTTCATCGTTGCTGCCAACATCATGATCGCTAACGTATCTGATATGGAGTCAGCTATTGCATCTTACAAGATCGCCGGCAACCTTTCAGGTGCTTGGTGGGCATCTAACGAGGGTGTATTCATCTACGGTGGATGGTGGAACGTTGTTAATGCTATCGCAGGTCTTATCAACATCTTCTGTATGACAGGATGTATTCACCTTTACACATCAAAGGACAAGAACCATGCAGATATGCTTTGGCCTGATATGACAATCTGGTTCATCCTTGCATACGATGTATGGAACTTCGAGTACACATACCTCAACCTTCCTACACACTCATGGTACTGTGGTGTTGCACTTCTTCTTGCTCCTACATTTGCTAACGCATTCTGGAACAAGGGAGCATGGATCCAGAACCGTGCAAACACACTTGCAATCTGGTGCATGTGGGCACAGGTTGTTCCTACATTCCAGCTTGTTGGCAGATTCCAGGCAGCTCTTCCTTCAGTTTACGGCGGAGCAACAGAGGCAGGTGTAAATACTGCAATGCTTTACGACAAGGCTATTGCACTCTTTAATGCAGGACAGGGCAAGACAGTAGCTGCCAATGAGGCGATTGCTTCACTGGGAATCACAGCTAATCCTACAGCTCAGGGAGTTGTAGCAATCCTTGCAATCGCGATCAACGTTATCTGCATGACAGAGATCATCAGAAGATCTATCAAGATGGGCAAGAATCCTTATTCAAACAACGTATTCGTTGGAACTAAGGACTTCGATCTTGCAATGGAGCGTGCTGAAGGCTAATGGATAATATAAGAGTCATAGAAGTTAAGAGAAGCGTCTTTGAAAGCAATGACAAGGATGCTGAGAAGCTAAGGGGAGAACTTAAGGAGTCTAAGACATTTCTTTTAAACCTTATGTCATCTCCGGGGTCCGGTAAGACAACAACCCTTACCAGAACAATTGAGGCCCTCAAGGATAAATACAGAATTGGTGTAATGGAAGCGGACATTGATTCAGACGTTGATGCCAAGACCATCGCGCAGACCGGAGTTAAGTCCATACAGCTTCATACAGGCGGAATGTGCCATCTTGATGCTGATATGACAAGACAGGGGCTTCGTGAACTCGGCCTTGAGGATGTGGATTTCGCAATCCTTGAGAATGTCGGAAATCTTGTTTGTCCTGCTGAGTTTGATACCGGCAGCACCAAGAATGCCATGATACTCTCAGTACCTGAGGGACATGACAAGCCCCTGAAGTATCCGCTTATGTTCTCTATCTGCGATGTTGTTCTTATCAACAAGATAGACGTAATGCCATACTTTGACTTTGATCTTGAGAAGTGCAAGGAGTACATCCACATGCGCAATCCCAAGGCGAAGGTTATCCCTATCTGCGCCAAGACCGGCGAAGGTATCGATGAGTGGGCTAAGTGGCTTTCAGAGAACATTGATGAGAGCATTAAGTAAATAATTATTGGCAAAAGAGATTATGGAGATGCCGGGCGATAAACAAGGGGAAGTTTATGCGTTATCGCTCGGCATTTTTTTCTGAAAAATCAGTAAAGGTTGGTCAAAAGACATGCATGAATTAGGAGTTGTTTTTCGCATAATAGACGATCTTACAGAAGTAGGAAAAGAAAACAAACTTGAGAAAATTCATTCGGTAACTCTGCAGCTGGGAGAGGTATCCGGTGTTGTTCCATCACTTCTTACAGACGCTTGGAAGTGGGCATCAAACAGGACAGAACTCATGAAGGACTCAGAGCTTATCATAGAGACTCTGCCTGCAGTCACTTTCTGTGAAGATTGTAAGAATGAATACGAGACGGTTACATATGGCAAGATATGTCCCAAATGTGGTAGCGAACACACCTATCTCCTTAAGGGTAACGAATTCATGATAAAAGAGATAGCTGCAACGTAAACTATTTTTCATTTAAGAAAGATGAGGGTAAGAGATGGACAAAAATCAATTTGATATGCAGGATCTGATGCTTCCTTATTCACTGGATCCCAATAGAAATAAAATAGACCCAAGAGCAGGAATCATTCCTGAGACTGTCGATATGGATGCACCTTTCAGAGAGCCACTGGCAAAGCTCGTTACACACATCACCGACAGAAAAGAAATCAAGCTTGGCATTAAGAAAATAACAAAAGAAAGCCCTGAATACTGGGGCGTTTATCACCTTATTACAGATGAACAGTGCGAGATCGCACTTAAGATGGAGAAGCGTAAGCCCAAGACTTTTGAGCAGATCGCAGCTCTTTGTCCTGAGTATTCTAAAGAGGAGCTCCAGAAGCACCTTGATGAGATGTCCTACAACGGAATCATCGAGTGGAACTATGAGAATCCCAAGCATGAGAAACAGTATGTGCTTCCTATGTTCGTTCCCGGATCTGCAGAGTTCTCCAACATGAACGGTAAGGTTTTGGCAGCTCATCCTGAGGGAGGCCCTTTCTTTGAGAGAATGACTCGTATTCCTCTTGAGGGACTTACACATATGGTACCTCAGGGCGGAGCAGGTGTCGGAATGCATGTAATCCCTGTTGAGAAGGCTATCGAGATGCAGGGTGAGGCAATCGGACTTGAGAAGATCTCATACTGGCTCGACTACTATGAGGGAAAATATGCTGCATCACCATGTTCCTGCAGAAGATCAAGAAAGACCTTTGATCAGGGCTGTGCTGACGATCCTGAAGGATGGTGTATCGCAGTAGGTGATATGGCCGATTATGTTGTAGAGACTCAGAAGGACGGCCGTTATATCACCAAGGAAGAGGCACTTAAGATCTTTAAACAGGCTGAGGACAATGGATTTGTTCATCAGATCACGAACATTGACGGAGCTGAGAAGATCTTTGCTATTTGTAACTGTAATGTAAACGTATGCTATGCGCTTCGTACATCACAGCTATTTAATACACCTAATATGTCACGTTCTGCTTATGTGGCTCACGTTGACAAGAATAACTGTGTTGCATGCGGACGCTGCGTAGAGGTATGTCCTGCAGGTGCAGCTACTCTTGGACAGAAGCTTTGCAAGAAGGACGGAAGCGAAGTTATCTATCCTAAGATGCCTCTTCCTACAGAGAAGAAGTGGTCTACAGATATGTGGACCGAGGACTATCGTGACATTAACCGTATCAATACTCACAAGACTGGTACAGCACCTTGTAAGACAGCATGTCCTGCACATCTTCCTGTTCAGGGATATATCAAGATGGCTTCACAGGGCAGATATGATGAGGCTCTTGCTCTTATCAAGAAGTACAATCCGCTTCCTGCTGTCTGCGGACATGTATGCAACAGACGTTGTGAGGATGCCTGCACAAGAGGAACCATAGACGAGGCTCTTGCAATTGATGAGATCAAGAAATTCGTTGCAATGCGTGACCTTAAGTCCGAGACACGCTTTGTTCCCGAGAAGGTAATTCCAAGAATCGGCGGAGGCTTTGATGAGAAGGTTGCTATCATAGGTGCAGGTCCTGCAGGTATTTCCTGTGCATACTACCTTGCACTTAAGGGCTATAAGCCAACTCTTTTCGACAAGAACAAGAAGCCCGGCGGAATGGTTACCTACGGTATTCCTTCCTTCGTAATGGAGAAGGACGTTATCGAGGCTGAGGTTGATGTTTTAAGAGATCTTGGTGTAGATATCCGTCTCGGAGTTGAGGTTGGCAAGGACATCACTCTTAAGCAGCTAAGAGACGAGGGCTACAAGGCTTTCTATATCGCTATCGGCTGTCAGGGTGGACGCGGAGTAAATGTTCCCGGCGAAGACGCTGAAGGCGTAATCAAGGGTGTAGATATCCTTCATGATGTTATCGATGATGAGAACTATAAGCTTGACGGAGATACAGTTGTTATCGGTGGTGGTAACGTTGCTATCGATGTAAGCCGTACAGCTATCCGCTGCGGATCATCAAAGGTTACTCAGGTTTCTCTTGAGACAAGAGATATCATGCCTGCTCTTCCTGAGGAGATCGAGGTTGCAGAGTCTGAAGGCATCATCCTTCAGGGCGGCTGGGGGCCTAAGGAGATCCTTACAGAGAACGGCAAGGTTAAGGGTATCGTATTCAAGAAATGTACTCAGGTTAAGAACGCTGAGGGAAGATTTGATCCTAAGTATGATGAGAGCCAGACCATGGAGATCGCATGCTCCAATGTTATCCTTGCAGTAGGCCAGGCAACCGTATGGGGCGACCTTCTTAAGGATGAGAACGTAGAGTTTAGAGGACCGGCTCCTGTTGCTGACAGCGTAACATTCCAGACTACAGTAAAAGACATCTTCGTCGGCGGAGATATGTTCTACGGACCAAGATTTGCTATTGATGCCATTGCATGCGGAAAAGAAGGCGCTGAGTCAATCCACAGATTCGTACAGCCTCATTCTTCACTTACAATCGGCCGTGATCCTAACTTCTTTATCGAGTTGGATAAGGATGACATCTCTATCAAGGATTATGACCATGTAGGAAGACAGCATCCCGGCGATGGAAAGACATCAGACGGAAAGCTTACATTCCGTGATACCAAGCCTCTCCTTACAGAGGAGCAGATCAAGAAAGAAACATCACGTTGTCTTGGCTGCGGAGCATCAATCGTTGATCCTAACAAGTGCGTAGGCTGCGGACTTTGCACAACAAGATGTGAATTTGATGCCATCAAGCTCACAAGGGATAACCCGGGAGCTTCTACAATGAGGAAGGCTGAGGATAAGCTCAAGTACATTCTTCCTAACGGACTCAAGCAGGCTGTCGCAAGACCATTCATTAAAAAGACACCAAAAGAGACAGCATGGCTCCCCGAAAATAATAAATAATCGATATTTCATTTAAGATTAAGTCAAGTGTTTCGAAAACGGGCACTTGACTTAATCTTTAAAAATGTTTATTAATAAGAAAGCAAGCTTTCGGGCTAAATTATAAAAAGGGGCATTATTACAGCTAATGGCGACTAAGAAAACTACTACCACTAAAAAGAATTCACTTCTTATTGTTGAGTCACCCACTAAGGTTAAGGCTATCAAGAAGTTTTTGGGCAGCGGCTATGAAGTAGCAGCCAGTAACGGACATGTTCGTGACCTTCCAAGAAGTACCATGGGAATTGATATCGAGCATGACTATGAACCCAAGTATATTACTATCAGAGGAAAGGGAGATGTTCTTGCTGAACTGAGGCGTCAGGTCAAGAAAGCTGACAAAGTTTATCTCGCGACCGACCCGGACCGTGAGGGTGAAGCTATAAGCTGGCATCTCTGCTCGGCGCTTAAACTGGATGAGGCAGATGCCAAGGTGCAGAGAGTTACATTTAACGAGATCACCAAGAACGCAGTCAAGGAAGCTATGAAGCATCCAAGAGATATCGATATGAATCTTGTTGATGCACAGCAGGCAAGACGTGTTCTTGACAGAATGGTTGGTTATGAGATTTCTCCGATTCTCTGGTCTAAGATAAAGCGCGGACTTTCAGCAGGACGTGTTCAGTCTGTAGCACTCAGGATCATTGCAGACAGAGAAGAAGAGATTGATTCATTTATTCCTACAGAATACTGGACACTGGATGCCAAACTCATGGCAGAAGGTGAGAAGAAGCCACTTATTGCTCACTACTATGGTGTAGGCAATGAGAAAAAGGAGATCCCCTCCAAGAAAGAGCTTGATGAGATCTGCAAGGCTATAGAAGGTAAGAAATTCGTAGTAAGTGATGTTAAGAAGGGTGAGAGAACCAAGAAGGCTCCGCTTCCTTTTACCACATCAACACTTCAGCAGGAAGCTTCCAAGGCTCTCAACTTCTCAACACAGAAGACCATGAGAGTTGCTCAGCAGCTCTATGAAGGAATCGAGCTTGGAAAAGAGGGCACAGTAGGTCTTATCACTTACCTTCGTACCGATTCAACCCGTGTATCCGATGAAGCAGTAGCTGCTGCAAATGATTACATTGTTAAGAACTTCGGAGATAAGTACCTGGCAGACGGTGCAGGAGTCAAGAAGAACGAGGGCAAGATCCAGGATGCTCACGAAGCTATCCGTCCCACATATATTGATCACACTCCTGTAATGGTCAAGGACTTCCTTTCAAGGGATCAGTTCAGACTTTACCAGCTTATCTGGAGAAGATTTATGGCCAGCAGGATGGCTGCTGCCAAGTATGAGACCACATCTGTCAAGATCGATGCAGGAGAGCACAGATTTACAGTAGCTGCCTCCAAGACAGTATTTGACGGGTTCCTTAATGTTTACACAGACGACGAGGATC
The DNA here is from genome assembly GCF_000424525.1 of Butyrivibrio sp. FCS006. Lineage (NCBI taxonomy): Bacteria > Bacillati > Bacillota > Clostridia > Lachnospirales > Lachnospiraceae > Butyrivibrio > Butyrivibrio sp. FCS006. The sequence continues at coordinate 379,649 of NZ_AUKB01000008.1, forward strand.
AGATTGAGAAGAATGTTCTCATGAAGAACCTTGATACCAATACCAAGCTTAAGCTTGATACATTTGAGTCAGCTCAGCACTTTACTCAGCCGGCTCCTCACTACACCGAGGCTTCACTGGTTCATGACCTTGAGGCTCTTGGAATAGGAAGACCAAGTACTTATGCGCCTACCATCTCAACCATCATGGCAAGGCACTACATCACCAAGGAGAATAAATCTCTTTTCATCACAGAGCTTGGACAGGCTGTCAACAAGATGATGATCGATGCTTTCCCTCAGATCGTGGATGTAAACTTCACATCCAACATGGAAGCTCTCCTTGATGGGATCGCGGAAGGCGATGTTAAGTGGAAGACAGTAATCGAGAATTTCTATCCCGACCTTGATAAGGCGGTTAAGGCTGCCGAGGAAGCTCTCGAGAAGGTTCAGGTTCAGGATGAAGTTACAGATGAGATCTGCGAGGTTTGCGGAAGAAATCTTGTTATCAAGTACGGCCCTCACGGCAAATTCCTTGCATGTCCGGGATTTCCTGAGTGCAAGAACACCAAGCCCTACTTTGAGAAGATTGGCGTTTCTTGCCCTAAGTGCGGAAAAGACATTGTCCTTAAGAGAACCAAGAAGGGAAGAATCTTCTACGGTTGTATCGACAATCCAACCTGTGACTTCATGTCATGGCAAAGACCTGCTGCCAAGAAGTGCCCTAAGTGCGGAGGCGTAATGTACGCCAAGAACAACAAGCTTGCCTGTGGCAATCCTGAATGCGGATGGGTAGAGGACAAAGATAATAAAGAAAATAACTAAACATTAAAAAACTATTAAGACTCGGACTTTTGAAGTTCCGGGTCTTTTTTTGGGTTTATAATTGTTTTTATATTAAATTTGGAGGTAAACAGACATCATGGGTAGTAACGTGAAAGATGAAAAAAGTGGTATTTTGGAAAAGCTTAAGGTGGGAATGATAATCCAGACTGTTCTTGTTGCTGCAGCGATCATTCTTTCCTGCTATGCAGGATTCCGTTCTCATGAACTTAGGAGAACCATAGTTTACGCAGGACAGATCATAGTAAGTGCTCTCATTATCATCTTTGGCACAGTGAAGTTTAAAGAAGATAACAGAAAGTTTTTATCTGTAATTATTTATTGCTATGCGCTACTGGAAGTAGTAAGAGCGGTTCTTATTATAACAACAGGCATTGCACCGGTAATTGCAGGTATTACAAGACTGATACTGGTTACGATTGCCTGCTGTCTTATGATTCTTTCAGAGAGACTGGGCAAGAAAGAATCTGAGATAATGTCAATCTCGATTGTGGTTTTGGAGCTAGCTCTTTATCTGGTATTTCTTCTTGGATATCCGGGCGTTATGTACGGAAGGATCAACAGATTCATCCCTCTTACAGGTGTACTCGTCGCAGGTTCGATAGCTCTTTTCACAAAGGTAAAGAACTTGCAGCTCGGAGTAGAGGAAAGTGGTGACAAAGCAATTCCGGTGTGGGCTCCTATAGTAGGATTAATTCTCTCGATAATTCTTACGGTAGTTTCTCTTTCAAGCACATGGACAATGGGTGCAGAAGTCGGAGCAGACAGTGGAGAAGTGCTCTCTTTGTGGACAGATGAAGCACCATTAAAAGCTCAGCTCACCTCTTATATTGATGATATTACTAACAAGGATAGTGCGAATTATATTCCTGTAGATAAGAGAATAGCTGTATTTGATATGGACGGAACTCTTATTGCAGAGACAAATCCTTACTATTTTGACCATTGTCTTTTGATATACAGAGTTTTGCAGGATCCTGATTACAAGGATAAAGCAAGTGAAGCTGAGAAAGAGGCTGCTTATACAATTCTTAAGGGAATACAGACAGGAGAGTTTCCTGAGGATATGATGCAGATACACGGACAGGCGGTTGCATCTGCATTTGCAGGAATGACAGTTGATGAATTTTTAAATTACGTATTAAAGTTCAGAGAAGAAGCTGCTCCCGGTTATGACGGTATGACAAGGAGTGATTCGTTCTACCAGCCAATGGTTGAAGTTGTAGACTATTTGCAGGATAACGGATTTACCGTATATGTTGTCAGTGGAACAGACAGGATAATCTCAAGGGGAATTGTAAAGGATAATCTGAACATTCCCATGAGCCAGGTGATCGGTTCTGATGAAACAATAGTTGCCAGTGGCCAGGGCAGTGAAGACGGTCTTGAATATCAGCTTCAGAAGGATGATAAGATCATCACCGGAGGACAATTTGTTGTTAAGGATCTTAAGATGAACAAGGTGTCCGTGATTGCACAGGAAATCGGAGAACAGCCGGTTCTGGCTTTTGGTAACAGCACCGGAGACTCCAGTATGTGTGATTATGTAGTAAATAATAATCCTTATAAGAGCCTTGCATTCATGCTTTGCTGCGATGATCTTGACAGAGAATACGGAAATGAGGCAAAGGCACAGAAGATGTATGACCTATGTAATGAACATGGCTGGATTCCCGTATCAATGAAGAATGACTGGACAACCATATATGGAGAGGATGTTACTAAGAATCCCGCAAACGGACTTGACTTCTATTATGATTACGTAATTCCGAACTAATTCATATATATTTATTTTCTGAAAACTTTAACGTTTTTTCATAATTGTAGGCGCTTTATTATTTGAAGCGCCTATTTTTTTATGCTATGATACAAATAGCGTAGTGAGATTATTTACGGTATTACGTATATGGAAACAGTCACTATGAAAGGTGGGGAAAATACCTGGTAAAGGAGAAAACTGATGAGTAGTGTGCAGCTACTGGACAAGACACGTAAGATTGGCAAGCTTTTGCACAACAGTAATTCAGGGAAGGTTGTATTTAATGACATCTGCAGAGTGTTGTGTGATATTTTAGCATCCAACATGTTTGTCATCAGTAAAAAGGGCAAGGTTCTTGGTATTGGTGAGAGTGAAAATGTTGAATCTCTAAGCGATCTTTTGGTTGACAACGTTGGTTCTTTTATTGACCCGATGCTTAACGAGAGACTACTTACAATACTTTCAACCAAGGAGAATGTCAATCTTGAGACTCTTGGTTTTGAAGGCATAGACTTTTCCAAATTCCAGGCGATAATCACACCTATTGAAATAGCCGGAGAGAGGCTGGGAACTCTTTTCATATACAAGACCGACAAGCCATACGACATAGATGATATTATTCTTTGCGAATACGGAACCACGGTTGTCGGGCTTGAAATGCTCAGGGCAGTAAACGAGGAGAATGCAGAAGAAAGCAGGAAGCTAGCAGTTGTTAAATCGGCAATAGGAACCCTTTCCTTCTCTGAGATGCAGGCCATCATTCATATATTCGATGAGCTTGACGGAATGGAAGGAGTGCTGGTGGCCAGCAAGATAGCTGACAGAGTTGGGATAACAAGAAGCGTAATTGTAAATGCCCTCAGAAAATTCGAGAGCGCAGGGGTTATCGAATCCAGGAGCTCAGGAATGAAGGGCACATACATCAAGGTTACCAACGATGTGGTCTTTGGTGAGATCAAAAAGCTAAAGCAGGAAATATAATTTGCCGATGAATATTGTGTAAAACAGTATCAGCGACATGGATGGAAATTATGATGAAAGGATTTATCAGAAACGATAAATCCTTTTTGTTTATTTCATACATTTTGTAGATAAATAACTTGCGATATACAATATAAAGTATATTTTACTTGTATTTTACACAAAAAAATTTTATTATTAAATAGAGTAAAAAGGAGGAGTGGCTTTTGATAAACAGTAATGTCTTTGATTACATTAATGTCATGGATAAAGCGGCCGATGCATCCTGGACCAGGAACGAGATAATTGCTAACAACATAGCAAATATCGATACTCCCGGCTACAAGAGGCAGGACCTTAACTTTGAGAGCGAGCTGGAGAGGGCTTTGGGGCACTCCAGATATAAAACCATGGACAAAAAAGTTGCCGACATAAAGGACAAGCACCTTGAGGCAAGAGTTGTCAATGATTACTCCGGCTTCTCCTACAGAACGGACAGAAATAACGTGGACGTTGATACAGAAAACGTTCTTTTGGCAGCCAATCAGCTCAAGTATCAGGGACTGATGGAGGGACTTAAGCATGAGTTCCAGACTATCAGCACTGTTACCAAGTCTTCATGATAAGGAGGGCGCAGCATGAACATATTTGATTCCTTCAATATCAATTCATCAGGCATGACGGCTCAGAGATTTCGAATGGATATCATCTCTGAGAATATCGCAAACGCCAACACCACAAGGACTGCAGATGGAACTCCTTATGTCAGGAAGGTTGTAAGGTTTGCTGAAAAGGGCACACAGACTCCGTTTTCAAGGATCCTTAACGAGAGACTCGATCACTACTCGGGAAGAGGCGTTAAGGTAGTGAGCGTTGAGAATGACAGCTGGACACAGATGAACATCGTCTATGACCCGTCACATCCGGACGCTGATGAGAATGGCTATGTTACATATCCAAACGTCAACACAGTAACAGAGATGACCAACCTCATAGATGCCAGCAGATCCTATGAGGCCAATGTAACAGCATTCAATGCCAGCAAGAACATAGCATCTCAGGGACTTAACCTGGGCAACAGCTAATGGGAGGGAAGTAAATGGCATCTCTTGATATTTCTCAACTTCGCAATGTCACCTCAGATGTTATAAGACATGCTGAGAAGACAAACAGCAAAGTATATAACGTACTTGGGGATTCACAGACAGGGAATGATGAATCCTTTAAGAGTATTTTTTCGGCGGCAGTAGATAATATTTCTACTACCAATGCATATCTCTCTGACGCAGAGAATGAAGAGATAAAGTGGGCTCTGGGTCAGACCGAGAACACACACGATCTTTCAATTGCACTGCAGAAGGCTCAGATGGCACTTCAGTACACAGTGGCAATCAGAGACCGTGCAATGTCTGCGTATAGGGAGTTAACGCAGATGCAGATCTAAGCTTTTTTGTTTTATAGAGGGGAGGGAGAATAAATGCCTGAGAGACTAAGAGCTATTTGGCAGAGAATTCTCGACTGGTGGAACCAATTTACAGCCAGGCAAAAGACCTTGATCATAGGGGCCAGCACGGTTGTACTATTGACCATCATTATTTTGGTGTCCGTACTTAACCAGCCGCAATATATTCTATTGGCTAATGCCCAATCTACAAAGGAGGCTTCTGAAATCAGAGACCTTCTTGATTCTAATTCCATAAACTACAAGATATCAGATGACGGTCTTGAGTTTAAGGTACTTAAAAAGGATCAGGCATCAGCCAATCTTTTGCTGGGAGCAAACGACATTCAGTCCTATGCCTACAGCATCGATAATGTTACCAACGGAAGCTTTTCAACAACAGAATCAGATAAGCAAAAGAAGTATGTCCTTTATCTTGAATCAAGACTTGAACAGGACTTTATTGCTAAGTTTGACGCTATAGAAGCTGCCAATGTTCAGCTGAACATTCCCGATGATGACGGAACACTTATAGGAAACAAGGAACAGGCTCATGCCTGGATTCTTCTTACTCTCAAGGAAGATGGCAAGTTTGATGAAGAGAACGCAGCATATCTTGCCAGAGCCGTTGCATCAGCTGTAGGAAACGAGAATACCGATAATATTGTCATTCTTGAGACCGGAGGCAACATGCTCTTTTCCGGAGGAGAGGATACAACAACTGCAGGCCTTGCATCAACACAGCTGACTGCCAAGGCTAAGGCCGAGCAGCTCGTAAAGGGCGAAGTTAAAAAGGTCCTCCTTGGAACCAAGCTCTATGACAACATTGAGGTTGCCAGCAATCTGGTAATGGATTTCAGCAACAAAGAGACAACGACACACACATATACACCAGCTGAGGATCAGACTCAGGGTGTTCTTAGCCACGAAGATACCTACAATGCAGAGAATGTCAGCGGAATCAGCGGAATACCCGGAACTGACACCAATGCAGAGGATGAGACAACATACGTAACACAGGACAACACCAACTCCACTTCATCAATTACAGAGGAGTCTAGGGATTATCTTCCAAATGAGCAGATTACGACCGAGACGGATGCACCGGGTCGCATCAAATATGATGAATCATCAATTTCTGTAACGGCAATTAACTATTCCATCATGAAGGAAGAGGATTACAAGGCTGCAGATCATGAGAACATGACCTGGAGCGAGTTTAAGGCCGGCAATACTGAGCCAACCGTCATGGAAGTTCCTGAAGATATGATCAACGTGGTATCAAAGGCCACAGGTATCAAGGCAGAGAATGTTGCCATGGCTGCCTACACTGAATATGTATTCTTTGACAGGACAGGAAGCGCTGTCACTGTAACTGATATTCTTCAGATCGTACTTATTCTGGTTATCCTCGCACTTCTGGCATTTATCATCATCAGAAGCATGTGGACCAGCAAGAAGACAGAAGAAGTTCCGGAGCAGCCGGAAGAGCTTTCTGTTGAACAGCTTCTGGAGTCACAGCCAGAAGAGGTACTTACCGATATCGAGATGGATCAGGGATCTGAGACCAAGAGACTTATTGAGAAGTTTGTGGATGAGAATCCTGAAGCAGCAGCTACGCTTCTTAGGAACTGGCTCAACGAAGACTTCATTTAATTATTTTTACAGGGGAGTAATGAAACTATGATGGACATGGAAGGCGGCAATCCCTTAACCGCGGACTTTACGGGGACACAAAAAGCGGCGATTTTACTGATTGCACTCGGACCGGAAAAATCATCCGCCATATTTAAGCATCTCAAGGAAGAAGAAATTGAGGAGCTTACTCTTGAGATTGCCAACACGAGAAGTGTCACCTCTCAGATAAAAGAGGCAGTTTTAGAGGAATTCTACGGAGTATGTCTTGCACAGCAGTATATCGCCGAAGGTGGTATCTCCTATGCAAAAGAGCTTCTTGAGAAAGCTCTTGGTGAAGACAAGGCTCTTGACGTTATCAGTAAGCTCACTGCATCTCTTCAGGTTAAGCCTTTCGAATTTATCAGAAAGACCGAGCCTTCGCAGATACTTACATTCATTCAGGATGAGCATCCTCAGACAATTGCTCTTATCCTGTCATATATGTCGCCTGCACAGAGCGCTATGATCCTTTCGGCACTGGCACCTGACAGACAGGCTGATGTTGCAAAACGTATAGCTGCTATGGACAGAACAAGTCCGGATACGATCAAAGAGGTAGAGAAGGTATTGGAATCAAAGCTGTCATCACTTGTAAACCAGGATTACACGATCATCGGTGGTGTAGATGCTGTAGTAGAGATCCTCAACACTGTCGATCGTACAACAGAGAAGCATATTATGGAGACTCTGGAAATCGAAGAGCCGGAGCTGGCAGACGAGATCAGAAAGAAGATGTTCGTATTCGAAGACGTGCTTCTTCTGGACGACAGATCTATTCAGAGAGTGCTGCGTGAGGTTGAGAACTCTGACCTCGCTCTTGCCTGCAAGAGTGCTACAGAGCAGGTTCAGAACGCAATCTTCAACAACCTCTCAAAGCGTCTTGCTGCTATGATCAAGGAAGATATGGATTTCATGGGACCTGTGCGTATGAAGGATGTTGAGGAAGCTCAGCAGAAGATCGTTAACGTTATCAGGAAGCTTGAGGATTCAGGCGAGATCGTAATCTCCAGAGGTGGAGGTGATGAGTTAGTTGTCTAATCTTTTTAAAGCAGGCTACGTCAGCTATGATCAATCTGAAGCGAGGATCATCGACAGTAACGAGCTTGCAAATCGTAAAATAGAAGCTTTTCAGGAACAGGAAATGAAGAGGCAAAGGGCTCAGATGCTTCAGGAAGAGCCCTCCTATGATACTGCTGAGGGAGATGATTTTATCCCCGGCATAGATATGGAACAGCTATCGCAACTTACAGAGGATCAGAGCATGTTAGAATCAGTTCCTGATCCTCAATTTGATATGGAAGCGATGCAGGCTGAGATTGACCTTAAACTCCAACAGGCCCAGGAACAGGCAGATATGATAGTTAATAATGCCCATGCCCAGGCTCAGGAGATCATGCAGACGGCCCAGCAGCAGGGGCATCAGGAAGGATATGACGCAGGCTATCAGGAAGGCGTAGCAGCAGCACAGGCTCTTCAGGCTGACTATGAGCAGCAAAAAGAAGATTTGGAGAAGCAATATCAGCAGATAGTTGATGAGCTCGAGCCTGAAATGGTTGATATTCTTACCCAGATTTATGAGCATGTATTTAACATTGAACTTAGAGAAGATAAGGGAATCATCCTTCATCTTTTAAAAACTACACTTTCGAGGATTGAGCCCGGAAACGACCTGATCGTCCATATTTCGTCTGATGATTATGACGATATCATGGAACAGAAAGAGGAGCTGGATGCCTGCATAACATCTCCCAATACATCTATGGAGATAATTGAGGATCCGCTACTTAAGGAGAATGAGTGCATGATCGAATCAGACAGCGGAGTATTCGACTGCAGTCTCGGTGTTGAGCTATCAGAGATAACAAGAAAGCTCAAGCTCCTTTCTTTTGACAGAAAGCGAAGATAAAGGCGGAAGATTATGCTTGTAAGTTCGGTTGATTTGTCAAAATACAAAAAAATGCAAAATGCACCATTTTACCGAACAAGAGGGAAAGTGGTCAATGTCATTGGACTTACCATAGAATCGGCGGGACCTGATGCCAAGCTTGGAGATATATGTCTTATCTATCCCAAGAAAAAGAATGATGATGCAATGACAGATCATGTGGTCAAGCCATCAATGGCTGAGGTTGTCGGCTTTAAGGACGGACATGTCCAGCTGATGCCCTATGAGAATACCAGCGGAATCGGAAATGGCAGTATTGTAGAAAATACGGATTCGCCTCTTAGAGTTAACGTTGGTGAGGGACTTCTTGGACAAACTCTTGACGGTCTTGGCAGGATCGATGGAACCAACTATGGCCAGGGCGTACAGCTTGAGGGCGGAGTTGCCTATTCTGTTGAAAACCAGCCACCGGATCCAATGACCAGAGACCCGATATCAGAAGTCCTTCCACTGGGCGTTAAGGCTGTTGACGGACTTCTTACCGTAGGTAAGGGACAGCGTATCGGTATATTCGCAGGTTCCGGTGTTGGTAAATCCACACTTCTTGGCATGTTTGCAAGAAATACTCAGGCGGATATCAACGTCATAGCTCTTATCGGAGAGCGTGGAAGAGAGGTTCGCGAGTTCATAGAAAGAGACATGGGCGAAGAAGGTATGAAGAGGTCCATTGTTGTCTGCGCAACCTCTGACAAGCCGGCTCTTGAGAGATTAAAGGCCGCTAAGACTGCAACGTCAATTGCAGAGTATTTCAGAGACAAAGGTAAAGACGTGCTTCTTATGATGGATTCACTTACCCGTTTTTCCATGGCTCAGAGAGAAATCGGTCTTGCCAGCGGAGAGCCTCCTGTTTCAAGAGGATACCCGCCGTCAGTATATGCTGAGATGCCCAAGCTCCTTGAAAGGGCAGGAAGGTCAAGAAAGGGTTCTATAACAGGTCTTTATACCGTTCTTGTAGACGGTGATGACATGAATGAGCCTATTACCGACACAGCCCGTGGTATTCTGGATGGACATATCGTGCTAAACAGAAAGCTGGCGCAAAAGAATCATTACCCGGCAATCGATGTTTTGGCGAGCATCTCAAGATGTATGTCAGCCATAGCTGATCCGGAGCACAAAAAGGCTGCAGGTAAGCTTAAAACTGTTCTTGCCACCTACAACGATGCTGAAGACCTTATCAATATCGGTGCATACAGAAGCGGAGCCAACAAGAACATTGACTACGCAGTATCTAAGATAGAACAGGTAAATGCATTCCTCACTCAGGAAACGGATGAGAAATTCTCTTTTGAAGATATCAGAGAGCAGTTACTTAGTATATTCAGAGATTAAAAGGCTACGCTATGGCAAGATTTGTCTACAAAATGCAGAGCGTCCTCAATATCAAGCAGCAGACTGAAAACCAGACCAAGATGGAATTTGCCATGGCTCAGGCTGAACTAAATAAGCAGATTGATATACTTGAGGAATATGTTACGAGAAAAGAGAATTACATAAAAGAAGCTGAAGAGCTAAGGAATGCAGACAGCTTAAAGCTTCAGGAAATTTTGGACAACCAGTATGCAACTGCTCAAATGGATGTAATGATAAAACACCAGGCAGGAGTCATCAAGCAGTACGAGGACAGGGTTGAAAAGGTGAGAGTCAAACTCACAAGAAACATCCAGGAGAGAAAGATGCAGGAAACCTTAAGAGATCGGGCATTTGCAGAGTATCTTGAGGAGCAGAAGCAGGAAGAAGCAAAAGAAAACGATCAGCGAACCAGCTTTACTTACGGACAACGACAAAAGGAAGAGGAATAAATGGCTGATAATAATTTATTGCGCGCGCCGGAAGACCCTAAAGCGGCCAAGGCCAAGCTAAAAGCTGATAAAAAAGAATATAAGAAGAAGCTGAAGGAACAGGCAAAAGCCCAGAGGGAACAGGAGAGAGAATTTGCCGACAGAGCTGCCGAAATAAACGGCGACAATGCCGGAGGACTGGCTACTTTGGTCATTACTTTTCTGATTATCCTTATCTGGCTTGCAATCATGGTTCTTTTGGTCAAGCTTGATGTCGGAGGCTTTGGATCAGATGTGCTTGCCCCAATACTCAAGGATGTTCCGTATGTAAACTGGATTCTTCCGGAAGGCTCCTATGAGAAGAGTACTTCTAGCACTGCAGATACACAGACAGCCGTTGAAGTTACAGGTGATGCTGCCCAGACCGGGTCGATTACAACTATTGAGGATGCCCAGGCTTATATAAAGAGACTTGAGCAGGCGCTTCAGTCCGAGATGGAGCAAAACAGTGCGCTCTCAGCCGAGAACGAGAAACTCAAGGCTGAAGTAACAAGACTTGAACCATTTGAACTTCAGCAAAAAGAGTTCTATGAAGAGCGAGAGAAGTTCTACAATGAAGTAGTTTATGGAGAGAATGCTCCGGATGCCGAAACCTATAAGCAGTATTATGAGGAGATAGATCCTGAGTCTGCTGCCGAGATATACAAGAAGGTTGTTCAGGGCGGCGTTGATGACGCGGCAATAAAGGCTTTTGCCACAACCTATTCCGGCATGAAGGCAAAGAGCGCTGCGAAGATCTTTGACGAGATGGTAACGGAGAATCAGATCCAGCTTGTCGCAAAGATACTGGCTCAGATGTCTGTTGAGAACAGAGGCGATATACTTGCTGCCATGGAAGAGGCAAATGCAGCCAAGCTCACACAGCTTCTTGAACCCAATGCACTTGAGCAAAAATCAACAAAAGTTACTGGATAATTATAAGACGTTTTAGAGTCTGCTGTAGGAAAACAGCGGACTCTTTTTTGCATAATTATACACGGAATATGGTTTAGAAAAATTTCAGAATTACGTTTACAAAATATTGGTTTTTAGTCGTTATACTGTAATTAGGGTCAAATTTTATAAAAAGGAGATAAGCCTAATGAAAATGTTTTACGGTAAGAATGCATCAGGTAATGTTAAGGAAGCTGTGAACGGACTTCGTTCGCCACAGCTTATTGTTTTCACCAGCAGCGCTGATGGGTTTGAGAAAGCTGTAGCTGATGTGGAAGCTCTTTTCCCAGGTGTTCCAAGTATTGGCTGTGTCGGTATGGGATATGATTCGACTATCCTTGAAAACGGTGTTTCTGTCATGGCATTTTCGGAAGGAGTCACTGTTTCTACAGGTATATTGGAAAAAGTCTCCACTATGCCGGCAAGAGATATTGCAAGACTTGAGGCTGATATAAAGAAGGTCAGACCCGGAAGTGATAACACTGCAATCATTGATTTCTGTACAGGAAATGATGCGGCGGTTCTTACTACAATAAGAGGACTTATCGACAGATACGGACTTCACGTTATGGGAGCAACCGGCGATGCAGGTAAGGTTTCCTGTAACGGAAAGATCTATACTGATGGAATGACTTACGCTGTTGTCAGAAATGAAGGCGGTAAGGTTAAGACTTATAAAGAGAACATCTACGTACCAAAGGATAAGACTCAGCTTATTGCTTCTAAGACGGATAGAGCAAAATACTATCTCGGTGAACTTAACGGACGCTCCGCTAAACAGGTTTATATGGAGCTTACGCATACTTCAACGGATAAGGAAATTATTAATCAGACCTTCAAAAATCCTCTTGGAAAGATGATAGGTAATGATGTATGCATCGTATCCATCAAGGATGTAGCAGGATCCGGACTTATCTGTTACAGACAGATAAATGACTCGGATATCTTAACACTTCTTGAGATGAGAGATCCGATGGAGGTTGCCGAGACAACTATAAGCAAGATCAAAAATGACTTTAACAGGATTTCGGGAATATACTCAGTCAACTGTATCTTCAGATATCTGGTTTTGAAGGAAAGAGGAGAGCTTAACCAATATCTTGGTAAGATTGCTACTCTTGGTACTTCCTGTGGGCTCATTGGATTTGGTGAGCATTACAATTCGCAATTTGTTAATCAGACAATGACATGTGTTGTATTTGAATAATAAGGAGAGACGATAGTATGCTTACAGATATTTTCAAGAAAAAGAACGAAGATGTGGCAGCAAGCCAGGCCAAAGAGACAGCAAGAGATGACAGTGACAGATTAAAATCCCTGATCTACATTGCAAACTCCATTGAGAGCTTCCAGAAGGAGCTTGTTCAAAACGAGCTTAATTCCCTGACGGAGATCCATGATATGGGTGAGGCAGTAGAGTCTGTCATTGAGAGTAACGCCCAGCTGCGCGAACAGATGGATGCCTTCAATGAGATGTTCGATGCTGTTAATAACAGCGCATCCAAATTTGAAGATGTTAAGGTCAATATCTTAAACAGTGTTGAGACCGCTCAGAACAAGGTTGAAGAATTAAAGAGCAGTTCAAATGAAGTAAGAGAAAGCTTTGATGAGATGGCTCAGGGATTCGAGAACTTTAAGAGCGCGGTTGATCAGATTTCTGATTATATGAAGAAGATCATTGGTATCGCAACACAGACAAATCTTCTTGCTCTTAATGCTTCGATTGAAGCTGCAAGAGCAGGAGCTGCCGGAAAAGGCTTTGCGGTTGTTGCAACAGAGGTAAGGGAACTTGCGGATGAGATCAAGGTTATGATCAGCCAGGTTAATGCCTCAATTGATGCTGCCGGACAGGAGAGTGAAAAGCTTTCAGTCAGCATGGAGAATTCAATAAATGCCATGGACAGAAGTCTTAAGGAAGTTGACGAGACTAAGGATACCTTCAAGGACATTATTGAAAGTGCGAATGGAGCAAATGCTGTTCAGAAGGAGATTGCAGATACTGCAGATACAGCCTCCGATGAGCTTGGAAGAATCGGAAACAGCTTCACTGAGATCAATAACAAGTATGATGCCCTGGTTGAACAGCTTGACAGAGTAAATGCACTGGGAACGACAAAGAGCAGCGTATTTGAGCACATTGAAAATCTTGTCTCACAGATACCACCGATAGTTAAAGATAAATAAACAGACCATGGAGGGCGCTTTAATAGGCGCCCTTTTTTATTAAAAGAAATTTTTCAATAATACTAAAGTTATTTACACATGTTCCGATATATTTAACGAAAGATTATGGGCAGAGTATGTATGCCCGAAAGAAAAAATATGGAAGGAGGGTTTAGATGAGCAGTGCAAATAACGCAGTAGGCGCTATGGCAGCTTACTTTGTACAGGGCACTGCAGCCACAAACGTTTCAAATGTCACCGGTAAAGACACAAAAACAGCGGCAGGCGCTAGTTTCGACATGGTACTTAACAAAGTATCAGGAAGCCTGATCCAGAACAAGACCGCAGATGTCTCCAAGCAGGTTAATCAGTCACTTGATAACTCAAAGCAGACAAAAAGTGCTGATCTGACAACAACAGCTGATACCTCTTCTGTTTCAACCGACAAGGTACAGACAGATAACACTCAGACACAGGAAGTTAAGAGCACGGTAGAAAGCCAGGATACAGTAGTGACAAACGAAACACAGGGCACGGAAGCTGACACAAAGCTGCAGGAATCCTTAAATGAGGCAGGAAAAGAACTTATGACTCAGCTCGCAGATGAGCTTGGCATCACAGAAGATGATGTAGTCAATGCGATGCAGGTACTTGGCCTCATGGCAGTAGATCTTTTGAATCCCGCAAACATAGCTCAGATGATCACACAGCTTAGCGGACAGGAGGAGACAATAGATCTAATAACAGACACTGACATATATACTTCATTGCAGGACCTCATGGAGGGTGCAGAAAGTATGAAGGACGGACTTATGAATGAGTTCGATCTGTCAGAGGAAGAACTTCAGGCCGGCATTTCAAATGCAAAAGATAACTTCAGGCAAATGCTTGAGGAGGGACTTGAAGTAACCGAAAGCGAAGTAGATCAGGCAGTACCTGCTTTTGATCCAAACGCAAACGCAGTTAAGGACACAAAGACTGATGCACCACAGTCGGAGGCGTTCACAGACCAGCCGATAGCTGAAGAGAAAAAGGTAGAGATCACCACAAACAGTTCCAAAGAAGGTGGAAATAAGAATTCTCTTCAAAACGGCGCAGAGTCATCAAATCTTTTCAATCAGGTAATGAATAATATCGCAGATGCTGCTGCAGGCGTAGAAGGTTCAAATATGGTTTCTTACGCAGACAGAGAGCAGATGGAGAACATTATCAGACAGATCACTGAAAAGATAACTATTTCAGCAAAAAATGAAGAGACTTCCATGGAACTTTCGCTCCATCCGGCAAGCCTTGGCAATGTAAATATTCTTTTAACCAGTGGTAAAGACGGAATCGTTGCTAAGTTTACAGCTCAGAACCAGATTGTAAAAGAGGCTGTTGAAGCACAGATGGTTCAGCTTCAGCAGAAATTCGATGAGCAGGGCATAAAGATTACATCAATCGAAGTAACAATTGCAAGCCATGGATTCGAACAAAACCTCGAGCAGGGAAATGATAGACATTCCGGTGAAGCAGAGGCTGAGAAAAAGGTTAAATCCTTAAGAAGAATAAATCTCTCAGAACTTGAAGCTGACGAAGAAGTTGAAGCTCAGAGCGATGCTGAAAAGATAGCGCTTCAGATGATGGCGGCAAATGGCAATATGGTTGACTTTAGTGCATAACTAAAGGCAAAGAAAAAGAGGTCATTATGGCAGATATAAGTTCAGTAGATGCAATTATAAAGAACGGTGAAGTGGTTAACGCAAAGAACGAAACCACAAACAAGACAACACCTACCGGTTATGACAAGGATGCTTTCATGCAGATCCTGGTTGCTCAGATGAAGTATCAGGATCCCTTAGAGCCTACTTCAAACACCGAGTACATCAATCAGTACGCAACCTTCACACAGGTTGAGCAGCTCTCTAACATGGCAAATGCTATGTCGCTTTCAAGAGCATCCGAGATGGTTGGTAAGACGGTTGTTGTCAGCCAGACCAATCCTGATACCGGAAAGACAACCGAAGTTGAAGGTACTGTGGATTTTGTTACTTACAGCGGAAATAAAGCATACCTTAACATCAACGGAACAAACTACAGTATCGATGATGTATCACAGGTTCTTGATCCCAACTACACATCAGCTGTGGAAGCTGTTAAAGATTTCCAGAAGGCTATCGATAAGCTTCCTTCAAGCCTTGAAATGGTTACAGAAGAAGATCACGGTCTTACGATCGACACTATGTATCAGTACTACACTGAGAACATGGACGAGAGGGCTAAGAACATGATGGACAAGAACTACGTTACAGCACTTCTTCAGTATGTAAACCGTATCGATGACATCAGAGGAGATACACACAGAACCTTTACCGAAAAGGCTTGATACTAAAAACTATTGGAGGAAAGAAAAATGATAATGGATGATCGTCAGTATATGTCCATAGGACAGGTCCAGGATCAGTTTTTGAATCCTAAAACTCCTAAAGTAGGCAAAGAAAATAATTCTTTGCCTACAGGAGAAAATTCTTTTGCATCTGTTCTAAATAAAATTAAAGAAGGTGCCGATAATATTAACAGTGAAGGAGCTGTTAAGTTTTCGAAGCATGCCATGAACAGACTAAACATGAGAAACATCGAGCTTACACAGGACCAGATGCAGAGACTTTCGCATGGAAGAGAAGAAGCCATGGAGAAGGGCATCAAGGATTCACTTATCCTGGTTGATCAGCTGGCATTTATCGTAAATGTACCCAGCAGCACCGTAGTGACAGCAATGGATCAGACAGAAAACAAGAACAACGTATTCACTAACATCGACGGAGCAGTTATTGCATGATTGGACCGAAGCAGGTCATAAGGGGTGGACGTACCCGACCTGCCAGGAAATCTTTTAAATCCGGACAGACTGCCGGGTTTATCCGCAAAACTAAAGCTTCGTCCGAAATCGCTATTTTAATTTGATGGAGGACAATGCCTTATGATGAGATCACTTTATTCTGGTGTAGCAGGACTTCGCACACATCAGACCAAGATGGACGTTCTTGGTAACAACATTGCTAACGTAAATACAACTTCTTTCAAGTCACAGTCAATCACATTCTCGGATCTTATGTATCAGACAACCCAGACAGCATCCGGTGCAACAGCAACCAAGGGTGGTGTTAATGCTCGTCAGATCGGTCTTGGTGCCAAGAGTGGTGCTATTGCAACCGCAATCGAGTCTCAGGGTGCAACTCAGACAACAAACAATCCTTTTGATATCATGATCACAGGTAAGAGCTTCTTCGTTGTTAACAACGGAAAAGAGAACCTCTACACAAGAGACGGTTCTTTCTACGTTGACGGCGCAGGAAACCTTGCTATGCAGTCAAACGGATACCTGGTACAGGGATGGGTGGCTCAGGAAGATAAAGAGACCGGAGCGATTACAATCAACAGAAACGGTGGACTTTCAAGCCTTCAGATCATGAGCGCTGACAACACCACATATTCACCTGCATCAACAACAGCAGGTCTTTACTCCGGAAATATCGATAACAGAGATACTAACGTAACATCTGA
Organism: Butyrivibrio sp. FCS006; assembly: GCF_000424525.1. Classification (NCBI taxonomy): domain Bacteria; kingdom Bacillati; phylum Bacillota; class Clostridia; order Lachnospirales; family Lachnospiraceae; genus Butyrivibrio; species Butyrivibrio sp. FCS006. The sequence goes on from NZ_AUKB01000008.1 coordinate 396,732, forward strand.
TGATGGAAAGACCATCACACTTGAGTTCTATGATAACAGAGGATATCTCTACACAGGAAAGTTCACACTTAAGGATACAGACCTTGAGGATGCTGAGAACAACAATATCTTCTCACTTCAGCTCACAGATATCATCGATTCTGACGGAAACAGCATCGGATCAGATCTTCTTAAGGGTGTTTCATTCGGCAAGACAGAGAACTTTGACTACGGCGTAAATGAAGCTTACGAAGTTGAGGTTGGCGCAACAACATCAACAGTTAAGCTTCTTGCAGGCGCAACTGCTTACGAAGGCGTTCCTACAACAGGTACACTTTCTGACCTTATGGAGAGCAGCAAGGCATCATACGCAGGAATTCTTAAGACTGTTTACGGAATAGATGATGCAACAATCGCAGGTGGAACACAAGGATATTCAAAGACATCCGAGTACACAATCACAGAGAACGGTGTACTTACAATTACATACGATGAGGAACTTGCATCAGGTAAGCCTGACGGATACACATATTCATCAACAAATGCAAGCTCATACTACGTAAATAAAGACAATTCAGGTAAGGCTTATGTAGTACCTAATGCTAATGAAGGTACTATGGACAAGATCGGAACAGCTATCAAGACAACACTTACAAATGTTTTTGGAGTAAATCCTACTGAGCTTGACAGCTACCTTACATCTAAGTTCCAGTATAAATTCACTGCAGACGGAGCCAACAATGACTCATTCCAGATTTACAGAGATCCTGCAGTTACAAAGGCAACAGAGACTGCAACATCTGTTGGATATCTTTCAAAGTTCTACGAGGACTTCGAAGGACTTGAAGCAGCAGTAGACAGCTATGCAGATACTCTTTTCTACACATATACAGATGGCAACCTCAAGGTTTACGGCTCAAAGACAGATGATACAGGAACTACTCAGGTTACTACATCTACTCAGATCGCAGATGTTACAGCTTTCAATGAAGATGAAGTATATACATACACAATGCTCGATAATGCTCAGAAGGTAGCTCTTCATGATATGCTGGTTGGCACAGGCACAGGAAGGATTGAGACTAAGATCGCGACTACAGCTACTACAATAACAATTGACGGTTCTACAACTGACTACGATACTAATAGCGATGGAAGTCTGAACGATACTGAGAAGGCAGCATACGATGCAGCACTTCAGTCAGCAAAGATATCAGAGCTTGCTGATTACATGAACGCTGATGCTAACAAGTACACAAACTTCAAGATTGAGTCACTCTCAGGAACAGCAGGAGTTCTTTTCTACAAGACAAATCCTACATATATTCCTGATACAGCAAACAAATTATACGACGGCAGCCCATTCTCAAAGACCTTCTATGCTGATGAGAATACATTCCCTTCATACACAGCTCAGGAGCTTGGTGGTGTTTACACTAATACAACAGATTTCTCAGCATATGTACTTAAAGGTGATGAGGCAACTGTTAATGACTTCAGCGATGAGCTCTTCCAGGATGTATTCGGGCTTGACAGATCAGAGTATGCTACAAACCTTCTTGTAAACATTGCAGGAAACGGTACAGCAAGTATTTATCAGACAACAACATTTACTCCACCTGCCAACTCAGATTACGCAGCAAGCCTTGACGCTGACGGAACACTTAAGTATGTTACAACAAACGATACAGTAGCATGGGATAACCTTCCAAACAGCAGCACAGACAGTGTATCGGTTAAGGATCTTCTTCAGTCATCTTCTGGACCATACAGAGGACTTCTTAACTCAGTATATGGAATTACAGATGAAGTTGCAGAGGCATTTGGATCAGATGCTACATACAGCCTCAACAATGACGGCAGCATCACACTTACAACAGGAACTCAGTCAATCCAGCTGAAGTTCAACCCTGCAAACGGATCGCTCACAACAGCTAACGGCAATTCAAACGGTCTTGTAAACCTTGTATTTGACCAGAACGTTGAAGGTCTTGAGCCTTTCGGATTCCAGCCTACAACAGCTGATGAAGAGTCTGAGAGAGGAAGACTTACAATTGACTTCTCAACAGTTACAAACTACAACACCAGCGGATCATCAACAATCAAGGCTGTAAAGGGAGATAAGTCTTCTCTTAACACAGGTCGTATGGTTGGTGAGATGAACGGTGTAAACGTAAGTACAGACGGTCAGATCTTTGCAACATATTCAAACGGTCAGACAAAGCTTCTTGGACAGATCGCATCAGCAGAGTTTGCTAATGCATCAGGTCTTGCCAAGGAAGGTGATAACCTCTACTCATCAACACTTAACTCGGGTGAGGCAACAATCCAGGATATCACAACTGACGGTGGCTACATGAATACCGGTGTTCTGGAAATGTCAAACGTAGACCTTTCAAGAGAGTTCACAGAGATGATCACAACACAGCGTGGATTCCAGGCAAACAGCCGTATCATCACAGTATCCGATACACTTCTTGAGGAGCTTACAAACCTTAAGAGATAATACTAACAGGCCGGTCCATTAAATCCATCAAATCCTGATCCCCTTGGAAACGTCCATTCCAAGGGGATTGTTTTTATTTAGTAAAGAAAAATTTTATTTAATTAATACTGTATTATACATGGAAAAGTGGTACAATGATTTTGATACCACAATATGTAGTACTATGCCTTAATATATGTTGTGGTATGTCAAGGATGAGTTGGTGGGGGATAAGGATGTCTTAGAATAATATTTCATTATTCAGTCCCAACATTGAAATTTAGTATCAAATATGTCCAAATTGTGAACAAAAACAGCTGATTTTGCGCTCGTGGAGTGGTAAAATTAATGCAGATGGAAAATTAATTTCATTTTTGAGTGAAATTATTCTAAAACGTGAAATTATGACTAGGATTATAGAACTTACCAAACTGGACACAAGAAAAATCTTAATAAATCCAAACATGATAGAGACTGTTGAGGGAAACCCCGACACAGTCCTTGTTTTGCAGTCCGGAAGGAAAGTTCTGGTTAAAGAAGATATAGACGAAATATACAAGCTAATCAATTCTTAATACGTACAATAAATTCTCAAAGGAGGAAATGTTGTGGATATTGCTTCGTTGCTTGGTGTAGGACTATGTTTCCTGTTCATGATCCTGAGTATCGTGTTCTCGGCCGGAATCTCGGGTGTTCAGTACTTCCTGGATGCTCCTTCAGCTATGATCACCTTCGGTGGTGCGTTCATGGCGGTTCTTGGTTCGAGAAGTCTGCCCAGCTTTATCAGCGGACTTAAATCATACACGCTTATTTTCAAAATGCCCAAAGATGATACCAAGTCTGTTATAAAGAGCATTATCGACCTGTCTAACACTGCGAGAAAAGAAGGCCTTCTTGCTCTTGAGGAAGCAGCCGGAAATCTTGAGGATGCCTTTATGAAAAAAGGCGTAATGCTTATCGTAGACGGTACTGAGCCTGAACTTGTAAAGAGCATCTTAGAGGCTGAGATCGATGCCATGGCTGAGCGTCACAAAGAGAACTATTCCTTCTTCGGTGATGTTGCAGGTATGGGCCCTTCCTGGGGTATGATCGGAACCCTCCTTGGACTGGTTCTTATGCTTCAGAACATGTCTGATCCTTCATCTATCGGACCATCCATGGCGGTTGCCCTCATTACAACATTCTACGGATCGGTTCTTGCCAACTGGTTCTGCTATCCTGCAGAGAACAAGCTTAAGGCGAGAAGTAATGCCGAATATATGGTTAAGAGTATTGTTATTGAAGGACTTCTCTCTATTCAGGCCGGTGAAAACCCGCGTGTTACAGAAGAGAAGCTTAAATCCTTCCTGTCACCTGCTGACAGATCTGCTTATGAAGCCGAGAACGGTTCCGGCGATGGAGGCGGAGAATAATGGCAAAAAAACAAGAAGAAATAAAACCCGGCTTGCCGGCGTGGCAGGGTACCTTCGGAGACCTGATGAACCTTCTGCTTTGCTTCTTCGTTTTGCTTTTCTCCATGGCTAATATGGACGCGGCGAAGTTCGAGGAAGTTGCAGCATCCTTCAGCCAGGCATTCAGTGTATTTTCGGGTGGTGAAATGGCCATAGGAGAGGGAGCTCTTATAGGAGATGGTGTATCACAGCTCTCACAGCTCTCAGCCTATGTTACTTCCATGGGTCTTGCCCAGTCGGGTGAGGACTCGGATGAAAATGAGAAGGCTGTCGGTGATATGGATCAGGACGAACTGATGGAAGCTGCGGAAGAAGAGCAGCTCGAAGCGTCAGCCGAACTTGCAGAGAAGATTGAAAAGGCACTTGAAGAAGGCGAGATAGACAATATGGTATCGCTGAACTACACCAGTCAGTATGTAGAGCTGACCATTCAGGGTTCCATTTTGTTTGACTCAGGTAAGACTGAGATAAAAGAGGATGCGATTCCGGTAATCGATAAGGTGGGACAGATACTTGAGTCCTACGCGGGCGGAACCATCGATATTGAAGGCCATACGGATAATGTTCCCATGTCCGGCGGTGGTAAATACGCCAACAATGATGAATTAAGTTCCGGAAGAGCGCTGTCGGTTTTCTATTACCTTACAGAGCACACCACACTTGACCCGTCCAAGATCGTACACACAGGAAGAGGTCAGTATGACCCGATAGCTGATAATACAACCGACGAAGGAAGAGCTCGAAACAGAAGAGTTGAGATAAAGATATACAATCCTTTAAGCGGCTCATATTAAACAAGGAGAGACACTCATGAAAAAGAATTTGTTATCAATCATTATCCTTGCACTTCTAGTAGTTAATCTCGGTATGACAGGCTTTATGATGCTAAGTGTCATGACCACCAATTCGCAGACTGCCAAGCTCATATCTGACATAGCTGCTGCCCTTGAGCTTGAGGCAAACGGCGGTAACAGCGGCGGATTTTCCGGATCTGCTTCCGGAGTTGTTGCTGTAACGGATATGGCAACCTGGGGATTTACCGGAGATGAGAAACTTACAATTGCCTTAAAGCCCGGCGAAGACGGCAAGGCACATTATATGGTAGTTGAGGTTGTATTCTCAATGAACAAGGCCAGTGCTGATTATGCAACCCTTGGTACAGAAGAGAATCTTGCAAATGTAAAGGAAGTTGTTAAGTCAGAGATAACCAATACACTTGCAAGTTACACAATGGAAGAACTTCAGGGCGGAATGGATGCAGTTGCAAGAGAGAGCATTCTTGAGAACGTACAGGCTATGTTTAATTCAAATTTCATCTATGATATAAGCTTCTCAAGCGTTCTTTATTCTTGATCCAAACGTATTTATGAAAAGAGATTTTGTTAAGGAGACTAAACATTGAGTGAAGTACTGTCACAAAGCGAAATAGATAGCCTGTTGTCAGCACTCAGTACCGGTGAGCTTGATGTGGACCAGATGCAGGCCTCGGACGAAAAGAAAGTCAAAGATTATGACTTCAAACGTCCGGCCAAGTTCTCGAAGGAACATCTTCGTACTCTGGAGATGATCTACGAGCACTATGGGCGTCTGTTATCCACTACCTTGCCCCTGTATCTTCGCAAGAACGTTACAGTATCGGTTGCCAACTCAGAGACGGTTACATATTCGGAGTTTTCGAACGCTCTTAGTAACCCGGTTATTCTGGGAGTGATCAGCTTCTTGCCATTACAGGGAACCATTATTCTGGAGCTTCAGGCCAATATAGGCTTTTCCTTCATAGACAGAATGCTTGGGGGTGAAGGAAACGGCCTTGATAAACCGAGGCCATTTACTGACATTGAGATGCCACTTATAGAGAAGCTGGTAACCATCTGCATGCAGCTCATGGTTGAACCCTGGCAGAACGTTGTGGCTATTAATCCGGTAATGGAGAGAATTGAGACCAATCCTCAGTTTGCACAGGTAATATCACCAACAGATATGATCGCCATTGTAACACTGAATATCAAGATCGGTGATACAGAGGGTCTGATGAATGTCTGTCTTCCATATTTCACATTAGAGAGCGTCATGGACAAGCTAAATACCAAGTTCTGGTTCTCTACTATGCAAAAGAATGCGGAAGAGGATTATCAGGATCATCTTGAGACAATGGTCAGACATGTGGATGTACCTGTAAAAGCGGTTCTTGGAAAGTGCAATGTATCGGTAAACGATTTTGTACACTTACAGGCCGGGGACATTATAAGGCTTGATAACAGAGTTAATACAGATATGCAGGTATATGTGGGTAACATCTATAAATTCACGGCGTTGCCCGGAACTGCAAAAGACAAATATGCCGTACGTATTACGTCGGTTGTAAGAGAGGAGGAAGAGTAGGAGCATGGATGGAATGTTATCTCAGGACGAAATTAATGCTTTGCTGGCCGGTATGGATACATCCGGCGGGGGCGATGCTGCACCTGCAGATGCTCCTGTTGATTCGGGGATGGAGGCAGCGGCAGATATAGCTGCAGCGCCTTCAGGAGGTGGAATTGATGAATCACTTCTGAATGATGCTGAGAAGGATGCCATTGGTGAGGTGGCCAATATCAGCATGGGATCTTCAGCTACAACGCTGTATTCCCTTGTAAACCAGAAGGTTAATATCACAACGCCTCAGGTTGAACTTGCCAATTGGGAAAATGTTATCAGTAATTATGAGAGGCCTTGTGTATTCATTCAGATCAGATACACAGTAGGTCTTGATGGCACCAATATCCTTATTCTGAAAGAACATGACGTTATGGTAATCACCGACCTCATGATGGGTGGTGATGGTACCAATACAGAGGGAGAGATCGGTGAACTGCAGCTTTCAGCTATTTCAGAGGCTATGAACCAGATGATGGGTGCTGCTGCCACATCTCTTTCTACAATGATCAATCAGAAGGTTGATATCAGCCCGCCACAGGCAACGCTTTTGGAGATGATCAATGACGATCCTTCAGATATCGCTGAATTCCTGACAGGAACTTTCGTTAAGATTTCCTTCAAGATGCAGGTCGGAGATCTGGTTGATTCAACTCTTATGCAGTTGTATCCTATCGACTTTGCAAAAGCTCTTAAGGATACCGTTATTACCGGAGATGCAACGCCGTCAGAGCCGGAGCCTGCACCTGCTCCAGCACCTGCGCCTGCACCCGAGCCGATGCCACAGGCTGCACCTCAGCCTATGCCTGCAATGGATCCTTCCATGATGGCTGCTGGACCGATGCCTCAGATGGCAATGCCACAGATGGCTATGCCTCAGATGCAGATGCCGCCTCAGATGATGAACATGAATATTCAGCCCGCTCAGTTCCAGACCTTTGCAGGCGGAACCACTATTATGGCAGGCGGAGAGAATATCGGCATCATCAAGGATGTGCCTTTGGAGGTTACAGTTGAGCTCGGAAGAACAGCTAAGCCTATCGCCGATATCCTTGACTTTGCTCCGGGAACCATCATAGAGCTTGATAAGGTTGCCGGTGAACCCGTTGACGTTCTTGTAAACGGAAAGTTCGTAGCCAAGGGCGAAGTTGTAGTAATCGAAGAAAGCTTTGGTGTCCGTGTAACTGAGATTGTTCAATAAGATAGGAGCATAGACTATGGACTCATATTTACAGCTTATATCTATGCTTATAATCTTCGTGGCTGTTTTGGTTGTCACATACTTTTTTACCAAGTGGATGGCAAGCTATCAGAAGGATAAGACATCTACAGGTAATATAGAAGTCATTGAGACTGCCAGAATATCTGCGACGAAGTATATTCAGATAGTACGCATCGGAGGGAAATACGTAGCTATCGGTGTAGGGAAAGACGAGATCACAAATTTGGGAGAAATATCCAAGGAGGACCTGATCATCAAGGAAGATAATCCTGAAGATAATTTGAGTTTCAAGGAGATACTTGAAAAGATTAAGGGTGAGAAAAAGAAGTAAATGGGTAAGAACAGGGGAGCTGGGATTTTTGACAAACAAATATTATCTCTTTTACGGAGAGGGCTGATATCAGCCCTTGCCTGTCTTGCCATGTTTTCCTTTTTGGCATTTTCGATTCCACTGACTTCTCACGCTACAGAAAACATAATAAGTGATACTACGCCCACTGATCCTACGGTAGATACCGACACAAACCTTACCGGTACGCAGGATGAGAGAACCAATATCACTGATCCGGGTTCTGCAGAGACTCCGGATGATCTGAAGAAATTAAATATCGCCAATACCGTTACTGTAACCTATGACAACGGAAACGGAATGCTCAACGGATCACTTAGGATCCTCATTACACTTACGCTGATTTCACTGGCGCCAACTCTGGTTGTAATGATGACATCCTTCACCAGGATCATTGTTGCACTGCATTTCACCAGGACTGCCATAGGTACCCAGACTTCGCCGCCGAACATTGTACTGATCGGTATAGCTTTATTTATGACACTGTTTATTATGCAGCCCACTTTAACTGAGGCTTATAACACTGCTGTTATTCCTTTTGAAAACGGAGAAATGGAGCAGCAGGAGTTCTTTACTGAGGTAATGAAGCCCTTCAGGCAGTTCATGTATGGTCAGACTCAGATAAAGGATGTAAGACTCTTTATGCAGATAGATGGCATAGAGTGGGATGGAGAGCTGGAGAGCATTCCCAATGTAGTACTTGTTCCCAGCTTCATTGTAAGTGAGCTTAGAACAGCCTTTATCATCGGCTTTCTGATATATATACCGTTTATCGTAATCGACATGGTCGTGGCATCGGTACTTATGAGTATGGGTATGATGATGCTGCCACCGACCACAATATCGCTGCCCTTTAAGATACTGCTATTCGTATTGGCAGATGGATGGAGTCTTATTATCGGTAACCTTGTTAAATCGTTCTACTAAAAAAGAAGAAGGGAGATTGGCATGATCACACTGGCAGATATAAACCAAATAGTTTCAGAAGCCCTGATGCTGATAATAAGAATGTCACTTCCCGTACTTCTGACTTCAATGATAATCGGTCTTGTAGTATCCATTTTTCAGACCGTTACATCCATCCAGGAACAGACACTTACCTTCGTTCCCAAGGTTATCGGAGTATTTGTTATGATAATGCTTATGGGAAACTGGATGCTGACTGAACTATCAGGCTATATTACAAATCTATGGTCAGACTTTTCGAAATATGTACGCTAGGAGCAATAGATGATTAACCATACCTTTAGTTATGGCGATCTTGAAGTTTATCTTTTGATCGTCGTAAGGATAATGAGCTTCATCTTTGTTTGTCCGTTTTTTGGAGGAAGGCAGACCCCAAATATCGTTAAAGTTGGCTACGGGCTTTTGCTTTCGATACTTTTGTATGGGGCTGTACCTTTTTATCCTCCGGATTACAATACCGTGGCAGGCTATACAGTGATCGTGTTAAAAGAGGCTATGGTGGGGCTCCTTATTGGATTTGCCGTTACCATGTGTCAACAGATCACAGCCTTTGCCGGAAGTGTAGTTGATATGCAGATAGGTCTTTCCATGGTTTCCATGATGGACCCGGCGACCAACCAGCAGGTCACGATCACAGGATCTCTTTATTCTCAGTACCTCACACTGGCACTGATAATAACGGGAATGTACCAGTATATTTTAAAGGCGCTGGTGGACTCTTTTACCCTGATTCCTATTAACGGGGCAGTGATCCACTCAGACAGAATGCTCAATACAATGCTGGCATTTATGAAGAACTATATTGTGATCGGCTTTCGAATTTGCCTTCCAATCTTCATCATCACTTTCATAACCAATGTGGTCCTGGGAGTTTTGGCGAAGGTTTCACCGCAGATGAACATGTTCTCTGTGGGTATACAGATAAAGATAGTTGTTGGCCTAGTGATCATGTTTATTACTGTAACAATGCTTTCTGATGCTTCGAATTTTATCTTTATCAACATGAAGGAGATGATCCAGCAGTTTGTTTACAGCATGCAGAGCGGCTGATGATTCAGCTTTACTAATTAAATATAATCTGCAGTTTTTTGCTGAGGATGCAAACGGTGCTGAAAAAACCGAGCAGCCCACTGCTAAAAAGCTCGACGACGCAAGAAAAGAAGGGCAGGTGGCCAAGAGTCAGGAAATAGCCACTGCGTTTACTTTACTTGCGCTATTTGTCATTATCAGGGTAATTTATCCATTTATGGGGACTAACTTTCAGACGTTGTTTGAGAGGGTTTATAACAATATCCCCAATGTGGCAAGAACCTACGACGGAATGCTTCCTATTGCCTACATCAGAAGCATTCTGACCAATGCGATACTGACGATGTTTCTTATAAGCGCACCGTTTTTTATAGTCGCATTTATAATTGCTTTTTTGTCCGACCTTGTTCAGGTTGGATTTAAACCTACATCCAAGCCGCTCCAGCCAAAGCTTTCAAAGCTCAATCCAATCAGCGGTATGAAAAAGATCTTTTCCGCAAGAAAGCTCTTTGACCTTGGAAAGTCACTGCTTAAGCTTGTGGTAATGGCGGCGGTTATATATTCGTTTTTTACAGGCAGGACGGAATCTCTTTTCCTCTTATATGATATGCCCCTTGGGCAGGCAATAGGCCTTATGGGAAATCTGATCATTGACCTTGGGTTTAGAATAGCAGCGGCGTACATGGTCATAGCCTTTATTGATCTCATCTATCAGAGGAGAAAGTTCAATAAGGATATGATGATGACCAAGAAAGAGGTCAAGGATGAGTACAAGAACTCTGAAGGAGATCCTCAGGTTAAGGGCGCTCAGAAGCGTCGAATGATGGAAGCATCAAGGAGAAGAATGATGCAACAGCTCCCTCAGGCGGACGTTGTCATCACGAACCCTACTCACTATGCTGTTGCTATCAAATACGATGCAGAGGAGTCGGATGCACCTGTTGTTGTAGCTAAGGGTGCTGATTATCTGGCTCAGAAGATAAAAGAGATTGCCAGGGATAACAAAGTTGAAATTGTAGAGAACAAGCCTCTTGCGCGAATGCTTTATGCAAACGTTGAGGTTGGTGAAATGGTTCCGCCTGAGCTCTATAAGGCTGTAGCTGAAGTTCTGGCTTACGTTTATCACTTACAGGGCAAGGTGTGATCTGGAAACGACTAATCTGACGGAAGGAGGATAATGATGGATCTTACCAAGATTAAAAATCGTGTAATGGACTATGGTCTGGCACTTTATATCGTTGCCGCTATTGTTATGCTCATTATTCCGCTTCCGGACTGGCTTTTGGACATTCTTTTGGCCTTCGATATGTCGCTTTCCTTTGTAATCATGTTCACGGCCATGTTCGCAAAAGATGTTTTGGAGATGTCATTCTTCCCGACAATCCTTTTGTTCACCACAATCTTCAGAATTGCCCTTAACGTATCATCCACGAGACTTATTCTTACACAGGGCAGTGCCGGTGAAGTTATTGAAGTATTTGGATCTTTCGTTGGTGGCGGCGATCTTATTGTAGGTGCCATCATCTATATCATTTTGATCATTGTTCAGCTCATGGTAATCAACAAAGGTTCTGAGCGTGTAGCTGAAGTATCAGCTCGTTTCACATTGGACGCTATGCCCGGTAAACAGATGGCTATCGACGCCGACCTTAACACCGGTGCAATAACCGATGCAGAAGCCAAGCAAAGACGTGACAAGATCCAGGAAGAGGCCAGCTTCTTCGGAGCTATGGACGGTGCTACCAAGTACGTAAAAGGAGATGCGACAGCCGGTCTTATCATCACAGCAACCAACCTTATCGGTGGTATTGCCATGGGCGTTATCAGAATGGGCATGGATGTAGGCACAGCTGTTAATACCTACTCAATCCTTACCATGGGTGACGGCCTTGTATCATCAATCCCTTCACTGATGATTTCTATGTCAACCGGTATCCTGGTAACCAAGGGATCCAAGGAAGCGGATTTCGGACACCTTCTTATCGGCCAGCTCTTTGGAACCTCCAAGATACTATACCTTGTTGGTGGCGTTGTAGCAGGACTCGGTATTTTATCACCGCTTCCTACAGTGCTATACGTAACCTTCGGTGCTGCATTCATTCTTCTTGGAAGAGTGGCTAGCCAGACCATGGAGGAAGTTGCCGTAGAGGGTGAAGTTGCTACTGAAGAGGAGCAGAAGGCTGAGGAGATCAGACAGCCCGAGAATGTCACGAGCCTGTTGCAGGTTGATCCTATCGAGCTTGAATTTGGATACGGTATTATTCCACTTGCGGATGTTAACCAGGGCGGAGACCTTCTTGACCGAGTTGTAATGATCAGAAGACAGATCGCTTTAGAGCTTGGTACTGTAGTGCCCATTATCCGTTTGAGGGATAATATTCAGTTGAATCCCAATCAATATATAATTAAAATTAAAGGTATACAGGTAAGCGACGGAGAGATTCTTTTCGACCATTATATGGCTATGAATCCCGGTCATGTCGAGGAGGAGATCACAGGTATTCCAACTGTTGAGCCTTCCTTCCATCTTCCTGCTACCTGGATCACGGAAGGTCAGAGAGAAAGAGCTGAGAGCTTTGGCTACACGGTTGTTGATCCGCCTTCTATCATTGCTACACACCTTACAGAGATCATAAGAGAACACATCGCAGAGCTTATGACAAGGCAGGATGTACAGAACCTTGTTGATAACTTAAGGGAGAACAATCCTGCTCTTGTTGACGAGCTTGTGCCTAAGCTCATGAGCCTTGGTGAAATTGAGAAGGTTCTTCAGAACCTCTTAAGCGAAGGCATCTCCATACGTGATCTTGTAACCATATTTGAAACATTGGCTGATTTTGCTCCTTCAACGCACGATCCAGACATTCTCACTGAATATGTAAGACAGAGCCTTAAGAGAGCAATATCCAGTAAATATTTTGCAGCGGGAGAGACAACAAGTGTCCTCACTCTTGATCCTAAGATCGAACAGGAGATAATGAGCAGCGTCAAGCAGACTGAGACAGGCGCGTTCCTTACTCTTGATCCCGCCCGTACGAAGTCTATTCTTACTGCAGTTGGGGAGAATATAAAAAGACTTGAGGATGCCGGTAAGATGGCGATAATCATGGCATCACCGATAGTCAGAATGTACTTTAAGAAGATGACTCAGGACTATTATAAGGATCTAATTGTAATTTCTTACAACGAGGTTGAACCGACAATCGAACTACAATCTGTGGGGATGGTAACGGCATAAGATGATTATTAAAAAGTATGTTGGAAAAACTGAAAGCGAGGCGACGGAAGAAGCTAAGAGAGAACTGGGACCGAACATCGTTGTCATGACGGTTAAGCCGGTTAAGAAAACAGGTTTCTTTTCACTTTTTCAGCCTCAGAAAATCGAGGTGACTGTGGGACTTGAGGAGGAGACGGAGAGACCACAGAGAACTTTTTCACCTCAAAAGGAGCAAAGACCGGTTGCCAGAAAAGTGGCTGCAGCAGAAGACCCTGCACAGAGGGATACAATTCTTGCCTCTTCAAATATGACAGCTGCCAAGACTCCCGATATAAGGGATGAGAACAGCGCTATTGAAGAGAAGCTGGATAATTTGAGTAACCTTCTTGAAAAGAACTTCCTCAAATCCGAAAGGACAGAAGCAGAGTCAAAGGCTGCGGACAAGGAGAAGGACGAGGCTCCGGTAAAGAGCACTAAGAACGAAGACATTTCGGATGAGACAATGTCTTTTATCAAGCTCCTGTATAACACGCTTATTGAGAATGAAGTTGATGAGATATATGTAAATCAGCTCACTGACGAAGTTGAGAAGCTTTCTAAGCCGGGCATGCCTTTTGACTATGCACTCTCTAATGTTTATCAGAAGATGGTGCTTAAGTTTGGTAAGTCAGAACCGATAAAGATGGATCATGACGGACCTATGGCTGAGATATTTATAGGACCGACCGGAGTAGGCAAGACCACAACAATTGCCAAGCTCGCTTCAGATCTTTGCGTAACGCAGCACAAGAAGGTGGCTCTTCTTACGGTTGATACCTATAGGATTGCAGCTGCTGAACAGCTAAGAACATATGCATCAATCCTCGAGATTCCATTCAGGGTAATCTACTCAGTTGAGGAGATGAAGCAGGCAGCTGAAGACTTCAGAGACTATGACTATCTGATGGTTGATACAGCCGGTCATTCGCTTCATAATGATGAGCTCAAGCAGAGTGTTGAGAGCTTTATCAGAGTTCTGGAAGAAGAGATGGATTGTGAGAACTATCTCGTTCTTTCAGCAACCACTAAGTACCGCGATCTCATTGAGATTGCCGATGTTTACTCAGAGATGGTTGCATATAAGCTGATCTTTACCAAGATGGATGAAACCGGGGCAAAGGGGAATCTCTACAATATCAGAATGCATACCGGATCACCTATTGCTTATATCACTAACGGTCAGAACGTACCGGATGACATCGCTGTTTTTGATGCTCAGAGAATCGTTAAAAATCTATTGGGTGGAAAGAGTTAATTTGTTGGGTGTTAGTATATGGATCAGGCGCAACAGTTAAGAAATATAATAAAGAATCAGAGTAAGCCTCAAAGGCCCCTGGCCAGGATCATTACCGTCACCAGCGGAAAAGGAGGAGTCGGCAAGAGTAACGTTGCCATCAACCTCGCCGTTCAGTTTCGGAAGATGGGAAAAAGAGTAATAATCCTTGATGCCGACTTTGGGCTTGCCAATATTGAGATCATGTTTGGTACAATTCCAAAACATAATCTCAGCGACCTTATTTATCAGGGGAAAAACATAAAAGATATCATTACCTGGGGACCTGAGGGGGTAGGCTTTATCTCCGGAGGTTCAGGTATTTCCGGAATGTACAACTTAAGCCGTGATTATCTTGTGTACATCATTGTTAATCTGGCACAGCTTGATGCTATTGCGGATATCATCATAATCGACACCGGAGCCGGAATTTCCAGCGCAGTTATGGAGTTTTTGGTTGCAAGCGGAGAGATCATTCTGGTTACGACACCGGAGCCGACATCTATTACCGATTCCTATTCTTTGTTAAAGGCGCTCAATCAGTCGCCGAGATTTTCAAGAGAGAATACCAAGGTGAAGGTTGTATCCAACAGGGTGTCATCAGATGATGAGGGTCAGCAGCTCTTTAACAAGCTAAATGCAGTTGTTGCAAGATATTTGAAGCT
The DNA here is from genome assembly GCF_000424525.1 of Butyrivibrio sp. FCS006. Taxonomy (NCBI): domain Bacteria; kingdom Bacillati; phylum Bacillota; class Clostridia; order Lachnospirales; family Lachnospiraceae; genus Butyrivibrio; species Butyrivibrio sp. FCS006. Next base: position 411,822 of record NZ_AUKB01000008.1, read on the forward strand.
TCCGCTGACATATCTCGGGGCTATTCCTCAGGATCAGATGCTTGCAAGGAGCGTAATGCAGCAGTCACCTGTTTCTTTGCAGTACCCAAATGCCAAATCCGTTAAGGCTTTTGAAAATATCGCAGGAATGCTTATGAATCCGGGTGAGACCATGGAAGTTAAGCAGAGGGGTATGGCTGCATTCTTTTCCCATATCATCACAGGCAGAAAGCTTTCAAGCACACAGATCCCTGCATCTGCTTCGGCAAATGCACCTGTTTCACCAAATTAACAATTACCGTGTTATAATATTATTATCAAAATAATGGAGATAAATGAATGCTCACTGACTACATTTCACCGGGCAACAGGGTGGAGCTAAAGGCCACAGGCAAGATATGGATGGACGATGATTCTCGTACCAAACACATCTACATGAGTAAGATAATGGACGTAACATCAGACGACAGAATTGAAGTGCTGATGCCCTTTGAGAGGGGGAAGATAGTTCTTTTACCGGTAGATGGAGAATACAGCCTGTGCTTTTATTCAACCAAGGGCCTGTTTCAATGCTTTGCCAAGATCGTTGACAGATACAGAAGCGACAACATGTACATTCTTGTACTGGATCTGACCAGCGAGCTTTCTAAACTTCAGAGAAGAGAATACTACAGATTCAGCTGTGCTCTGGAGCTTAAGTCAAGGCTCTGTTCCAAGGAGGAACAGGAGGCTTTTGAGATGAACAGAAAATACCTCGTTGATCCGGGAGATAACCTTCAAAAGAGCGTTGTTGTAGACATTAGCGGAGGCGGACTTAGATTTGTATCGAATTTCCGATATGAGGAGGGAAGCACAATATACTGTGCATATTCACTTCCGGGAAATCTGAACAAAGAGTATGAAATGATCTGCAATGTCCTTAAGGTCCAGGAGCTTGAAGCCAGACCGGGACTGTTTGAACACCGTATCCAGTACATTTACATTGACGAGACTTCCAGAGAAGATATCATACATTTTATCTTTGAGGAAGAACGAAAAATCAGAAAGAAGCAGACTTAATTATGAAAAAAATTCTACTTATTGATGACTCTGCACTCATGAGAACCGTACTCAGTGATATTATTAATGCAGATTCAAGATTCCAGGTGGTTGACAAGGCTAAGGACGGTTTAGAAGGCCTTGAACTTCTGAAAAAGAATACTTATGACGCTGTAGTTCTTGACATCAATATGCCTCGTATGGACGGTATTACGATGCTGAAGGAACTTCAGAAGAATAAGATCAAAGCCAGGATAATGATGGCCAGCACCGATACCAAAGAAGGTGCAAAGGTTACCATGGACTGTCTTGATCTGGGTGCTCTGGATTTCGTACATAAGCCTGACAGGGCTTCTGAGTGTAGAGGAGAAGAATTCGGTAAGCATTTCATCAACACTCTTGCAGCCGTGGCAAACAGTAGACTTCCGGTAGCAACAAAGGCATTCTCCTTTGAAGAAGCTAAGGAATCCAGAAAGGTTGTAGAGCTTGTAACAAAATCTGCCAGCAAGATTACCGGCAACAGAATTGTTGCAATAGCAAGTTCAACCGGAGGACCAAGAGCACTTCAGGCTGTAATACCCAAACTGCCCAAGAATCTCAAAACACCTGTTGTACTGGTTCAGCATATGCCGGAAGGCTTTACAGCTTCTCTTGCAGAGAGACTTGATTCACTCTCAGAGATTAAGGTAAAAGAAGCTGCCGAAGGCGATCAGCTCCAGAGCGGAACAGTTTATATCTCCCGCGGCGGAAAGCATATGCATGTGGTAAAGAGTGGTGGTAAGAGCACTATCCATTATGTGGATGGACCTACCAGAGAGGGTGTAAGGCCCTGCGCAAACTTTATGTACGAGTCCCTGATGGATTCAGATTACGACGAGATCTGCTGTGTTGTAATGACCGGAATGGGAGCTGATGGTACAGAAGGAATCAAGAATCTAAAGACAAAGAAAAAAGTACATGTGATCGGACAGGATGAAAGCACCTGTACCGTTTACGGAATGCCCAAAGCTGTAGCAACGGCTGGGCTTGTGGATCAGGTTGTTAAACTTGATAACATTGCCCAGGAAATAATAATGCATGTCGGTGTGAATTGAGGGGTTTCATTACTTTTTAATAATTCTTTAATCTAAAATTCTTAAATTCCTCCATTCAGAAAGCCGATATAATGTTCAAAAGTATGCGATAATATGTATACACGTTGAACTAAATCTTTCTCATGGAGGTAAATAGGTTATGGATGTTTCCCAGTATCTAAGTGTCTTTCTCGATGAAGCAAAGGAGCACCTTCAGTCTCTTAATGACAACATCATGGTTCTCGAGCAGGATCCTGAGAATGAAGATTGTATCAATGAGATCTTCAGATCGGCGCATTCTATGAAAGGTATGGCCGGAACTATGGGCTATACCAGAATGCAGAATCTTACTCACGACATGGAGGATGTCTTCTCAGACGTTCGTGGCGGCAAGATCAAGATCAAATCTGCTGATATTGATGTTTTGTTGCAGTGCCTTGATGCAATTCAGGAGTACGTAGACAATATCACAGAAAATCAGGACGAGGGTACTGAGGAGCACCAGAATATAATTAAAGCTCTGGCAGATATACGTAATGGCACAAGCGGTGGCGGAGCAGATGCAGCGCCTGCAGCAGATGCTGCACCTGCAGCTGAAGCAGCACCGTCTGGTGGTGATGCGCCTGCGGCCGGAGCTGACGGTTCTTCGGATTACAGAGCAATTAAGCTCGATCCGTCTGTTAAATCTACATTGGAAGAAGCTGTATCACAGGGTAAGAAGATTTACGGTGTTACAGTTCATATTCAGGAATCCTGTATTTTGAAGGCAGCCAGAGGCTTCCTTGTTTTCAAGGGCCTTGAAGAAATCGGTGAGATTGCCGTTTCCGATCCTTCAACACAGGATATCGAAGATGAGAAGTTTGATTTCAGCTTCAGTTTAATAGTTATCACAGATGAATCAAAGGAAAAGGTTGAGGAAATAGTAAAGGCTGTTTCTGAGGTTGAAGGCTGTGAGTGCGGAGAATTTGATCTAAACGGTGCAAAGAGCTCCGAAGATAAAGAAGAAGCTCCCGCTCCTGCAGCAGCTCCTGCAGCTGAGGCTCCAAAGCCCACAGCAGAGCCTGCTAAACAGACTCCTGCAGCTGCACCTGCAGCCGGCGGAGCAGGCGGAAAGAAGCCTGTCGGAAAGCCTGTTGTAAACAGAACAGTCCGTGTTGATATTGAAAAACTTGATGTACTCATGAATCTGGTAAGTGAGCTTATCATCGCTAAGAACTCACTTATTTCAGCAGCAAATACATCAGGTGTTACAAACGGAAATGTTAACGAGCAGATCGAGTACCTTGAGAGTGTAACCACCAACCTCCATGAGTCTGTCATGAAAGTTCGAATGGTTCCTATCGAGAGCGTACTTCAGAAATTCCCTCGTATGATCCGTGATCTTAATAAGACTCTTAACAAGAAGATGGAACTGACCATGACCGGTGAAGATACAGAAATGGATCGTACCGTGGTTGATGAGATCGGTGACCCTCTTATGCACCTTATCAGAAACAGTGCAGACCATGGTATCGAGTCGGCAGAGCTTCGTGCACAGCGCGGAAAACCTGAAGTTGGTCAGATCTTCCTTCACGCCTTCCAGGATGGTAACAGCGTTGTTATCGAGGTAGGTGATGACGGCAACGGTATCGATGCTGAGGCTGTTAAGAATAAAGCTATCGAGAAGGGTGTAGTTACCGCTGATCAGGCAGCTCTTTTAACAGAAAAACAGTGCGTAGAGCTCCTGTTCCATCCCGGATTCTCAACTGCTAAGCAGGTATCTGAAATTTCAGGTAGAGGTGTAGGACTTGACGTTGTTAAGTCAAAGGTTGAATCCCTTTCCGGTGAAGTAACCGTTAGAACAAAGCTCGGCGAAGGATCAACATGGGTAATCAGACTTCCTCTTACACTTGCTATTATTCAGGCTCTGATGGTTATCATCGGCGATGAGAAGTATGCTATTCCTCTTGATTCCATTCAGAGTATTGAGGATGTATCTCCTTCAGATTTAAAGCTCGTTGAGAATAAGGAAGTTATCAATCTTCGTGGAAGCGTAACTCCTATCATAAGACTTAATGAGGTTCTTGATACAGAGTCCACCAAGTCTCCTGACGAAGACATGGTAGTTGTTATTACAAGAAAGGGAGACCAGTCCTACGGACTTGTAATCGATGAACTCATGGGCCAGCAGGAAATCGTTATTAAGCCTCTTGGCAAGTATACATCTAAGTGTAAACTCATAAGCGGTGCTACTATCCTTGGTGATGGTGAGATAGCACTTATCCTTGATACTAACTCTGTAATTTAAGAGTTTGGCCGCGTGTTACTTCTATGTGAAAAGAAAGGAAGAATATCGATATGAATGAACTTAGAGATAAAGCCGAAGCTGGCGAGCTTATTCAGTACATTATTATAAAAATTGACGACGAGCAATATGGAATTAACATCAAATACATTGACAATATCGTTAGGATGCAGCAGATAACCAGAGTTCCCAAGGTTGATGATTATCTTAAGGGTGTTATCAATATTCGAGGCGAGATTGTTCCCGTTATGAGTGTAAGAAAGAAAATGGGACTTGCCGAGGATGAGATTACAGGAAAGACAAGGATCATTATCCTTAAGACCGGAGAAGGCGATCTTGTTGGTATCATAGTTGACCAGGTTAATCAGGTTCTCACACTTGATTCAAACAATGTAGAGAAGGTTCGCTATGATGACAAGAAGGGAAAGACAGAGGCATCATTTGTAAACGGAGTTGGACACTACGATGGTGGTCTTGTATCCATTCTTGATCTTGATGCAGTTGTTTCTGAGAAGGATGCAAAAGAGAAAGCACAAAACGCCGGCTGATCGGAGGATAAAATATGGGTGAGATGAGTCTTGACAATCTTTCCAGTCAATACTTTGACATTTTGAAGGAACTGGGAAATATTGGTGCCGGAAATGCAACCACAGCACTTGCGCAGATGATCGGCACAAAGGTAGATATGGCTGTACCACAGGTAAGACTCCTTGATTTTAAGGATGTCGGTGATATGATGGGCGGCGCAGAGCAGATCATGGCAGGTATTTATCTTGCTGTAGAGGGTGACATCGATGGAAGTATCATGTTCCTTCTCAACAAAGTGGCAGCAAGGCACCTGGTTGATAAGCTGATGGGGACAGGACCAAAGTCTGAGGATGAAGAGTTTGACGAGGTTGAGATGTCAGCTCTTAAGGAAGTAGGAAATATCATTACAGGTTCCTATTTGAATTCACTTTCTATGATGACTAACTTAAAGATGGTTCCGTCGATTCCTTACGTTGCCATTGATATGGCTGCAGCGATTCTTAGTGTACCTGCTATCCAGTTTGGTATGATGGGAGACAAAATCCTGCTGATTGAAACACAGTTCTTTGATGAAATGAAGCTTAGTGGATATTTTATTCTCCTTCCCGATATGGATGGATACAGTAAGATTCTTTCTTCACTTGGTATGGGAGATGTGCAGCTTTAAACGAAAGGGCGACATATGAGTCAAATAATTAAGGTTGGTATGGCCGATCTGAATATTTGTGTCAGCCCTGACGGAATAACAACTTTGGGACTTGGATCCTGCGTAGGAATTGCAGTAAGGGATCCGGTCACCAAGATTGGTGGCTTGGCACACATAATGTTACCGGACTCAACTGAGATCAAGAACAATTCGAATATACCGAAATTTGCTGACACGGGAATTGAGGAGCTGATAAAACAGATTGTGGCAAAGGGAGCCAGCAGGCAAAGGCTTGTGGCCAAGATTGCCGGAGGCGCCCAGATGTTTGCATTCCAGAGCAGTAACCAGACAATGCGCGTTGGTGATCGAAACGTACAGGCTACACTCAAAAAGCTCAAGGATATGAATATTCCCGTACTTGCTCAGGACACCGGTGATTCCTATGGTAGAACGGTCATTTTTTATCCGGAAAATGGAAACTTTGTAATTAGGGCAGTTGGAAAGCCTGAGAAAATTATATGAATACCGATATTGATCAAATTAAAAAAGTCAATACAAAGGTTGTCACACCGCTGATAGTGCTTAGCTGTACTGCGATCATTGCGATCTTTACGTACTTTAAGCACTATCCGGCAGGAGATTTTTTCATTATCGTATTTGCTTCGGTAGTGATCTTTCTTGTCATTGGCCTCATCATTGAGAAGATGCTCAACAGATTTCTTGAGATCAACTATGAGAAGGCCCTGGCAGAGAGACTCGAAGCAGAACGCCTTGAGGAAGAGGCAAGAGCCGCAATGGAGGCGGAAGGTGGCGAAGAAATCGAAACCGGAGAAGGTCAGGAATTGCCACCACAATTTTAAAAATTGGGGATAAAGTTGCATGGATGAGGCAGGCAGAAATAAATTATGGACAGAATATCACAAGACAAAATCAGCTGATATACGTGAGCAGCTGATTTTGGAGTATGCACCTTTAGTAAAACTGGTCGCCGGAAGACTTAGCATGTACCTTGGCTTTAACGTGGAATATGACGATCTTGTTGGTTATGGCATCTTTGGCCTTATCGATGCCATCGACAAATTTGATCTCATGAAGGACGTTAAGTTTGAAACTTATGCAAGCCTTCGTATCAGGGGAGCAATCCTTGACCAGATCAGAAAGATGGATTGGATTCCACGTACAATAAGACAGAGGCAAAAGAAAATCGAGGCCGCCATTCGAGAAATTGAAAGGGATGGAGGTCATGTTGCCACGGATGCAGAGATTGCTGCCAAGATGGAGATCAGTGAGGATGAGTACCAGAACTGGCAGAATCAGATGAAGGTAACAGGTGTTGTATCCCTCAATGAATTTATGGAACAGGGATCGGATATACCTGAAGATTCCAACAACAGAAGCTCTTCATTTGTAAAACCAGAAGAAGCTATGGAAAAAGAAGAGCTAAAGAAAATGCTGGCTGAGTCACTGGAAAAGCTCACTGATAAAGAAAAGAAAGTCATTCTTCTTTACTACTACGAAGAACTTACACTTAAAGAAATTGCAGAAGTGCTGGAAGTTTCAGAATCGAGAGTGTCACAGCTTCATACAAGAGCACTCCAGAAGATGAGAGAAAAGCTTGGAGATTATCTTGGAATTGTAACAGGTTCCAGATAATGTGAGGTAGAATATGAATGGGTATTTTCAACTGGTTATAACGCCAAAAGGAACCGGGATCAGGGTCTATGCACCGACCGATGGGGGGCAGCCCTTAAACGTCAATGACGTAAGGGACTATCTGGATGATAGAAAAATTCAATATGATGTAGTTGTTATTAACGATGCTGTGACAAAGGCGGATGAGAATGTTGTTATCTTTACAGATGCCCAGCTTCTTCCTGAGCGAGAAGGCTGTAAATTCGACATTTCAAAGGATCGTATGACTGTCACGGCATTTTTTTACCCTCCCAGCGAAGGAGCGGAGCTCATGACAGAGAAAGAAGTCATGAATTCCCTTGCTTACAGGAAGGTGACTTATGGCATACAGACTGATAACATTCACGATTTCTTTGAGCACAGAAAATACTGTACTGAGATTGTTGTGGCACAGGGTAAGCCGGTAAAAGAAGGCCATGATGCCAAAATAGAACTTCATTTTAATGCAAATCTGAGGGCAAAGCCCACACTAAAGGAAGACGGCAGTGTGGACTATTTCCATTTGAATCTCATAAACAATGTTCAGGCAGGACAGCTCCTTGCTACGTTGCACCCGGAAGAGCTCGGTGAACCAGGCATAAATGTGCATGGTGAGAATATTAAACCTCACGCTGTAAAGAGCGCTTTTATTAAATATGGAAAAAACACTGTTCTTTCCGAAGATAAACTGACACTGACTGCCGAAAAGTCCGGCCATGTTACTTTAAAAGACGGAAAGATCACAGTATCCGACGTCCTTGTTCTTGAAAATGTAGATGTTGCCACAGGTAATATAGATTTTGAAGGCAGCGTTGAAGTAAAGGGCGTTGTTGCGAGCAACTTCAGCGTAAAAGCAGGTGGAAATATTGTTGTAAGAGGTATTGTTGAAGGAGCTAACCTGGATGCAGGCGCCGATGTTATCCTTGAATGCGGAGTAAAAGCAGGTGGAAATATAAAGGCCGGCGGAAATGTAGTTACAAAATTTATAGAAAATGCTAATATATCAGCAAGAGGTGGAATAACCAGCGAGTGCATTCTCCATTCAACAGTATCTTCCGGAACAGAGATAAACGTAACCGGAAGAAGAGGCTTTATTGCCGGAGGTAAAGTATCCGCATCCGACAGGATAAAAGCCAAGATCCTTGGATCTGAGATGGGAGCCAATACAGTTATTGAGGTAGGCGCCGATCCACAGGTTAAGATAAGACTGAAAGATCTGCAAAAGAGCATCGCAGCGGCCAATAAGAACCTGGAAGGCATCAGACCTACTATTGAGGGCTTTACCAAGATGTTAAAGGCCGGAGCGAAGTTCACGCCGGATCAGGTTGCTAATGCCAAGAAGCTTATTGAACTCAATAAGACTCTTAGCGCTCAGGTCGAACAGGATTCAACTGAATATGCAGAACTTATGGAAAGACTTGCAGAGGCCAAGGAAGCTGATGTAATTGTTGAGGGGACAGCTTATCCGGGCACAACAGTAAGTATAGGCGAGCTATCCATGATAGTTAAAAAACCTGTTCAATACAGCAGGTTTGTAATAAAAGAAGGGGATGTGAGACTAGCACCGATCTAAGAGGAGAGAGGAGGTGTATGACCCATGTCAATCAATCACATCGATTTTGGGGTGATGGCGACATCGACAGATGTCACATCAATAAGGGCTGCCGAGGAGGCAAGGCCCGTAGCGGACCAGCAGAATTTTCAGGCTCAGTTCAGAGAAGAGGTTCAGAACAAGGAACACTCCGTCAATGCCAAAAATGACATTGACCAGGGCAGAATGAACGCTGATGCGCAGGACAAAGGTTCAAACGAATACATGGGAGACGGTGGAAAAAACAGGAGAGGGAAAAACGGGGATAACCCACCTGAAAGACAGCTCACCGTTGAACAGATGGAGAAGATGGCAGGCAATATTCTTGACAGAAACGGAAAGCCTGTTGATTTTCGTATCTCATCCGGTTTTGATTTGAAGATTTGAGCTATCTATATTATAATAAATAGACGTATTTTTACGTACGTTTAATTTTTGTGGGGTAATTGGGCGGAGAAATGATAAGTATTACAGAAATTGTTCTCATCGTCGCGGGATTTGCCGCGATCATATTGGGATACCTTCTTCCTGCAGGAAAAGAGCTTGACGAAGAAGACAAGATGCTCATGGAACGTGAAATTCGTGAGCTTGTTAGACGTGAGGTTGAGGATCAGAAGGAAACCATCGAAGATATGGTGGATGACACCGTCGAGAATTCTCTGGACAGAACAGAAAGAGCCATGGAACGCATCTCTAATGAGAAGCTTTCGGCAATTGGCGAGTATTCTGATACTGTTATCAATGATATCCACAAAAATCATGACGAAGTAATGTTCATGTATGACATGCTCAATGACAAACACAAGAATCTTACCAATGTTGTCACTGAGGTAACAAAAAAGGCCGATGAAGCCAAGCAAGTTGTAAGAGATGCAGAAGCTACTGCCAGAGAAGCCCAGGAGGCAACAAGTTCTCTGAAGGCGCAGACTCCTGATAATGTAAGAGCGATTCTTTTAGATGAAACTGAGGATACATTAAGCGGAATAAAGATTCCTGTTAAGCCAAAGCAAATAACACCTGAGAAGGCAGAGCCTGTTAAACCTGCCATCAGTCAGATAGAGCCTGAACCGGAACCTTTACCGGTTGAGAGCGGATATGTAGATGAAAAGAATTTACAGGAACTTGATATCTTGGAAGAGATTCCTGCGGAAGTTCTTACTTCAGAGCAGATTTCAAATCTCCATGTGATAGGCGGAAAAGAAAAGGAAGAGACTTCATCCAAGGTTGTTCAGATAACCGAAGCTGTCAGAGTTGAAGGAAGATCCAAGAACCCTGATAAGAATATGAAAGAACTTACAGCCAATGATCCTGTTTCTCAGAATAAGCAGATCATTGAAATGCACAAGGCAGGCAAGTCAAATATGGTCATTGCAAGAGAACTTGGCCTTGGTATAGGGGAAGTTAAGCTTGTAATCGATCTTTCAAACAAGCATAGAAAAGTCAGATAAGAGGATGAGCAGTACATGAAACTTAAGTATTATCTTCGCGGTATGGGAATCGGAATAATTCTCACTGCGATAGTTATGGGCTTTGCCCTTGGGGGAAGAAAGGCGACCATGAGCGATGCTGAGGTCATAAAAAGAGCTAAGGCTCTTGGAATGATCGAAAGCTCGGCAGAGGTTCTGACCCAGACACAAAGTGAAGACAGTGAGGTAGGAAGCGATGATGCATCTTCATCCAATCAGGCGTTGGATCAAATCGGAGAAAAAATACCTGAAGAAGTCAACACGGAAGTCGCTCTATCAGATCCACCTGTTTCAGAAGTGGCTGAAGAGACGAAAGAAACAGAAAATAAGATCGCAGAAAGTAGCAGCAGCTCTGATGCATCTGCCGATAATAAACAGGAAGAAGAAACAAGCACAGCTGCAACAAGCGGATCAGAAGAAGTAAGTTCAGCTGCAGAAACCTCAGTTAGTGAGGCGGCGTCAACAGAGTCAACATCTGCAGAAACCACAAAGCCTTCAGAAGATACAGCAGCAAGCAATTCAGGAACCAAACAGATCACAATCCCCGGAGGAATGGGAAGTGATGGCGTGGCTGCTCTTCTTGCAAGAGAAGGAATCGTTGATGATGCAGTAGCTTTTAATAAATATCTTGTAGAAAACAGGATTGATAGAATTATTAGATCAGGAACCAAGTCTTTTCCTGAAAATGCAACTTATGAACAGATAGCCAAGATAATAACCACAGGTTAAAAAAGAAGTGGAATTTCCGCTTCTTTTTTTGTTGATTTATTGCTTCTCTTATGATAATATTAGAGAGCTGTGGACTCATATAGGCTATTTATGCCCATTTGAAGGTACATAGCAGTAACAATTAAACACGCATATCCTTCTTCCAGGCCGGTGTCAGTAGTGCTGATCAGCCCGGAGCTCACCATATAGGATAACGCCCCTTGTGGACTTGCGAGTAAGGGATTTGCGGAAGATTAAACCAAACGGAGGTATTAAAATGAGCGTTGTATCAATGAAACAGTTACTTGAGGCAGGTGTACATTTCGGACACCAGACAAGAAGATGGAACCCTAAAATGGCTCCATACATCTTCACAGAGAGAAACGGAATCCACATCATCGACCTTCAGAAGTCAGTTGTTAAGGTTGACGAGGCTTACAAGGCAGTATTCGAGATTGCACAGCAGGGTGGAACAATTCTTTTCGTTGGAACCAAGAAGCAGGCTCAGGATGCAGTTAAGACAGAGGCTGAGCGTTGCGGAATGTACTATGTAAATGAGAGATGGCTCGGTGGAATGCTTACAAACTTCAAGACAATTCAGTCAAGAATTGCTCGTATGAAGGCTATCGAGAAGATGCAGGAAGACGGAACATTCGATGTTCTTCCTAAGAAGGAAGTTGCTCAGCTTAAGAAGGAGCTTTCCAAGCTTCAGGCAAACCTTGGCGGAATCAGAGATATGAAGAGAATTCCTGATGCTATCTTTGTTGTAGATCCTAAGAAGGAGAGAATCTGCATTCAGGAGGCTGAGTCTCTTGGAATCACACTTATCGGTATCGGTGATACAAACTGTGATCCTGAAGAGCTTGACTTCATCATCCCTGGTAACGATGACGCTATCAGAGCAGTAAAGCTTATCGTTGGTAAGATGGCAGACGCTGTTATCGAGGCTAATCAGGGTGCAGAGTCTGATGCAGCTGCTAACTATGACGCAGAGGGCGCAGAGGAAGCTGCAGAAGAGACAGTAGAGGCTTAATCATCGAATAAAATAAACCTTACGGAGGATAGATAAATGGCTATTACAGCAGCAATGGTTAAAGAGTTACGTGAGTCTACAGGCGCCGGAATGATGGAGTGCAAAAAGGCTCTTACAGAGACTAACGGAGATATGGATGCAGCCGTTGAGTACCTTAGAAAGAACGGTATCATGAAGGCAGAGAAGAAGGCCAGCAGAATCGCAGCTGAAGGTCTTACAAGAATCGCCACAAAGGATGACAAGACAGCAGCAGTTGTTGAGGTTAACTCAGAGACTGACTTCGTTGCACAGAACGATAAGTTCCAGGCATTTGTTGAGGCAGTAGCACAGCAGGCTGTTAATTCAGATTCCAAGGATCTTGATTCATTCATGGCTGAGAAGTGGAACCTTGACGAGTCCAAGACTGTTAACGATGCTCTTGTCGAGATCACAGCAGTTATTTCTGAGAAGCTCAGCATCAGAAGATTTGAGAAGGTTGTCGCAGAGAACGGTATTGTAGTTCCTTATGTTCACGGCGGCGGAAGAATTTCTGTTCTTGTTGAGGCAGATACTGATGTTGTTAACGATGACATCAAGGATGCTGTTAAGAACGTAGCTATGCAGGTTGCAGCTCTTAATCCTAAGTTCATTTCTTCTGAGGATATTTCAGAGGAGTACAGAAACCACGAGAAGGAGATCCTTCTTGCTCAGGCTATGAAGGAGAACGAGGAGCTTCCTGAAGGAAAGAGAAAGCCTCAGGAGATCATCGAGAAGATGCTTATCGGACGTCTTAACAAGGAATTCAAGGAAATCTGCCTCAATGAGCAGGTTTACGTTAAGGCTGAGGATGGCAAGCAGACTGTTGCTCAGTACCTTGCACAGGTTGGCAAGAACAACAGTGCAAACCTCAAGATCAAGAAGATCGTTCGTTTCGAGACCGGTGAGGGTATCGAGAAGAAGAGCGAGAACTTTGCTGAGGAAGTTGCTAAGCAGGCAGGAACTCTTAACTAATTCCTTTAAGAAAAGCATTTCAGGAGCTTTGGTTAATCCAAAGCTCCTTTTTGTTATCCAAATATTATTTTGTGCACTTTGAATGTGGAATTTTAAGGGCAAATGTCATATACTAGTCATAGTGCGTTTTGGGGATGAAATACGCACATATTGTATGAAGAAGGTTGGGTGATTTCATTTTGGATGCAGCAGTAACAATCAAGGGAACAAAGTCAGGCATCATTCTGGTTTTGAATCCGTCTTTATCTTTCGAGGATCTTTGCCTGTCCATTAAGGATAAGTTTAAAGAGGCGTCATCATTTCTCGGCAGGAACAATATGGGACTTCTTATCAGAGGAAGGCAGCTCTCTGATGAAGAGACCGATAGAGTTGTTGAAATCATTCAGGCAAATTCAGACCTTACAATTACCTGTATCATTGACGATGAATCAGTATTTGAAACAGGCTTTAAGCGTGCTATGGGTGTTTTGGAACCTGAGCAGGAACCTGTTTCTATCGACGTGCCACTTGATGACACATTTGATGACAGCGCATTGATCTACAGGGGCAATCTGCGCTCCGGGCAGGATATTTCCAGTGAAAAAAGCATTGTAGTAATGGGCGATGTTAAGCCAGGTGCTAATGTTACTTCTTATGGAAGCATCTATATTCTTGGAGAATTAAGAGGCAATGCCTTCGCAGGTGCAGGAGGTGACAGGGATGCTATCATCATGGCACTGGACCTTCGTCCAATCCAGGTAAGGATTGCAGATGCCATAGCCATTTCTCCGGATGCTGAAAAAGGAGCAAAGCTTAAGGTAAAGAAAAAGAAGTTCTTATCCAGTACCGAAGGAGACCCGGAAGTGGCCTACATCGAGAACGGTCATATAGTTAAGACAGGCTACGGTGCATCATTTTTAAGAGAGTTTTATAAGATTTAAAAGAAGTTCAGGAGGAAAACATGGGAGAAGTAATAGTTATTACATCAGGAAAAGGTGGTGTTGGTAAGACAACAACTACTGCCAATCTTGGAACAGGTCTTGCCAAGCTTAACAAGAAGGTTGTTCTTGTTGATACTGATATAGGACTGCGTAACCTTGATGTCGTTATGGGACTTGAGAACAGAATTGTCTACACTTTGGTTGATGTTGTAGAGGAGAACTGCAAGTTGAAGCAGGCTCTTATAAGAGATAAGAAGTACGAGAACCTCTTCCTCTTACCTGCAGCTCAGACAAGGGATAAGACCAGCGTAACACCCGAGCAGATGAAAAAGCTCACAGATGAATTAAAAGAAGAGTTTGATTACATCATTCTTGACTGCCCGGCAGGAATTGAGCAGGGATTTAAGAATGCTATTGCAGGAGCTGACAGAGCACTTGTTGTTACTACACCTGAGGTGTCAGCGGTAAGAGATGCAGACAGGATCATAGGTCTTTTAGAGGCCAATGAAATCAAGAATCCTCAGCTGGTTGTAAACAGACTTCGTCCTGATATGATAAAGAGAGGCGACATGATGTCTGCGGATGATGTTGTGGATATTCTTGCAGTAGAGCTTATCGGTCAGGTTCCGGATGATGAGAATATTGTAGTAGCCACCAATAACGGTGAGCCTTTGGTTGGTGACAATTCACTGGCAGGTCAGGCATACATGAATATCTGCAGAAGAGTTACGGGTGAGGCAGTTCCTTTCCTTGATCTCGAAGCGAGAAAGGGGCTTTTTTCCTGGTTTAAGAAAAAGTGATAGGAGGCTGAGCAATGAAGATTACAGACATATTTAAAAAGAAATCATCAAGCGATGTTGCTAAAGACAGATTAAAGCTTGTTCTTGTATCTGACAGAGCCAGCTGCTCTCCTGAGATAATGCAGAAAATAAGAAGCGACATCATAGAAGTGCTTTCTAAGTACGCTGAGATTGATATGGATGGAATTGACATCAATTTCACCCAGATGGACACTGAGGATAACAGCGGTAAGACAGTTCCCGCTCTTTACGCCAATATTCCTATTAAGAACATTAATCATAGTGTAAAATAAACCAAATTATGGACAGTAACAGCAGAGGCCTTTCAGCTGCAAGAGTAAATGAGCTTTTGCAGCAGGGAAAAGGCAACACACAAATTGAAAATATCGGAAAGACCAATAGAGAAATAATCAGAGAGAATATATTCACATATTTCAACCTGATATTCTTTATTATGGCCATTTTGCTGGTGATTTCCGGCGCATGGAATTCGCTTACCTTTCTTCCGGTTATTATCTGTAATGCCCTTATAGGTATTTTCCAGGGAATTAAGGCCAAGAACATTTTAGACAGGCTAAAGGTCCTTCACCAGACCACGGTGACAGCCATTAGAGACGGTGAAGAGAAGATTGTGTATGTAGACAAGCTTGTTCTTGGTGATGTGATAGTTCTTTCTGCCGGAAGCCAGATCTGCGCAGATGCAGTAGTTATTGACGGTGAGATTTCCGTTAATGAGGCGCTTCTTACAGGTGAAGCGGATGAAATCAACAAGAAATCCGGAGATGAGCTCATGTCCGGAAGCTTTGTTGTTTCAGGTAAGTGCCTTGCAGAGCTGACAAGAGTCGGACAGGACTCCTACATTTCAAAGCTTATGCTAAAAGCTAAGAAGATGCCTTCTTCAGAGCAGTCCGAGATGGTAAAATCCATCAACAAGATTGTTGCTTTTGCAGGACTTATCATTATTCCTGTTGGCATACTTCTTTTTGTTCAGAGCTTTTTTATTCAGGGCAATTCCTTTGCTGAGAGCGTTCCATCAATGGTGGCAGCTCTTATCGGGATGATCCCTGAAGGACTCTATCTGCTCCTTAGCATTACGCTTGGACTTAGTACCATAAGACTTGCCAAGCAGAAGGTTATGCTTCATGACATGAGAAGCATTGAGACTCTGGCCAGAGTAGATACCATTTGTGTGGATAAGACCGGTACCATAACCGATAACAGCATGCTTGTAGCCGATGCTGTTTTATCTGACGGTTCAAAGGAACCTGAGGCTTTAGATTACTATGTTAATCTGATAGCTGACTATATCGGATGCGTTCCGGATGACAACATAACCATGCATGCTCTTGAGGATTATTTCCCCATAAGAAACAGCAGAACATGTTTATCATTCCATCCTTTCTCATCAAAATTCAAATACAGCGGAGTTCAGTTCAAGGACGGAACCTATCTGATGGGAGCACCTGAGTTTGTGCTTCAGGATGAATACGAGAATTACAAGGACCTGATAAACAGCTATGCATCCGTTGGACTTAGAGTTCTATGCTTTGCAAGCTATTTAGGAGGAGCTGATGGAACAAGTGTCATTGATGAAAACAGTGATAATCTGTCAGTTGAGCTTCCAAACGGAGTACTTACAGGGGCTAAGACAGTGCCTCTGGTATTCATTCTGCTGCAGAATCCTATAAGAGAAAATGCACCTGCAACATTTGCTTACTTTAAGAAACAAGGCGTAAATGTCAAAGTTATATCCGGTGATAACCCCATGACTGTATCAAATGTGGCGGCCAATGCCGGCATTGAGAACAGTGATAAATATGTGGATGCCAGCACCCTCGATGATGGTGACATCCCAGCAGCTGTGAGGGAATACACTGTATTTGGACGTGTATCTCCTGAGCAGAAGCAGAAGATTGTAAAAGCCCTTAAAAGAGATGGTCATACCGTTGCCATGACCGGTGATGGTGTAAACGATATCCTTGCCATGAAGGATGCAGACTGTAGCGTTGCAATGGCAGCCGGTTCCGATGCAGCTGTGCAGGCAGCTCAGGTTGTTCTCATGGATGATGACTTTGCCAACATGCCCAAAATAGTGGCAGAGGGACGTCGGAACATCAATAACATAGAGAGAACAGCAACACTGTTTTTGGTGAAGAATATCTTTTCACTGCTGCTTGCTGTATTCTCCATAATAAATGTTGTTACATATCCGCTCCAGCCATCACAGATTACCATGGTGAGCTTGTTTAACATAGGAATACCCGGTTTCTTCCTGGCTATGGAGCCCAACAATAAGAGAATAGAAGGTCACTTCCTTATTAAGGTTCTCTTAAAAGCTATGCCTGCAGCACTTACAGACTTTTTGGCGATAGCAGCACTGGTGGTATTTGGAAATACTTTTGGCGTGGATCAGGTGGATGTTTCGGTTGCTTCAACATTTCTTTTAGCAATAGTCGGATTTATTATCCTGGCAAACATCTGTTATCCTCTTAATAAGTACAGACTTCGTGTTATCGGAGGCTGTATCCTTGGCATGATACTTGCAGCAATCATCTTTAATGATCTGTTCTCTATCAGCCATGTATCAATGAAATGTGCTATGCTGTTTGTTTTGTTTGCAATTGCAACAGAGCCTTTCATGCGCTATCTTACTATGTTCTTTACCTTTGTCGAGGAGAAGGTTCAAAGTAATTTAGCATTTACAAAAGATAAAAGAACATAATTCAAGTTTTGTGGTATAATTTAATAGTATAAAATTTGATTTGATGGAGATTATTATGTGTATTAACGAAGAAAAATATGAATCACTCAAACTTGGAAAGCAGCTTTGTTTCCCGCTTTATGCTTGTTCAAAGGAGATTATCAGGAAATATAAGCCTTACCTTGATGATATTGACCTTACCTATACTCAGTACATCACAATGATGGTTCTCTGGGAGAAGGGCACTGTCAATGTTAAGACTTTAGGTGAGTGTCTCTATCTTGATTCCGGTACACTTACTCCTGTTCTTAAAAAACTTGAATCAAAAGGATATATCACAAGAGAGAGATCATCAGAGGATGAGAGAAATCTTGTTGTTTCAATCACAGAAGAGGGCATGGCTTTAAGAGAAAAGGCACTCTCTATTCCTGATGCAATGGGTTCATGTGTACAGCTCACAGCAGAAGAGGCTGGAGTACTCTACAAGCTTTTATACAAGATTATAGGAAATGTTAGATAATCTTTATTGATTTTTTTAGTCAACAGAAATATAATGTTATTCGGTCAGTTGTGCGTTTATTGGGGATTTGATTTTTTTCACAAAGGAAAGTCAAAAAATTAACATAAACGCACATTATTTATGGAGGTTTATATGACAGGTCACTCTCAGGATCATCATGATCACCATCATCATGAGCATCATCATGACCCTGAACATATGAAAGCTATCGTCAACAGGCTTTCAAAGGCAATAGGACACCTTGAGTCAGTTAAGACCATGGTGGAGAATGACAGAGATTGTACTGAAGTACTCATACAGCTGGCTGCCGTCAGATCCGCGATCAATAACTGCGGAAAAGAGATACTGAAGGAACATATGAGTCATTGCATTGTTCACGCAGTTCAGGACGGGGATGAACAGGCTATCGTTGAATTAAACGAGGCTGTCGACAAATTTATGAAAAACTCCTAAGCCTTGGCTTGGAGAATCGTATGTGAAAGGGGCGAAAATCCTTGACTATTCCAATTATTGACGTAGTAAACTTTCTAATTCTTTTCCCATTTATCATGGCAGTAATAATAGGACTTCTTAAGCAGACAAGCCGTCTTAGAAGTGCTGTTATTATGATTGGTGGGTTTACTATCATGGCAGCTGCTATTTATGTGGCAATTACCGTTATCACATCAGGAGATACATCTCAGTTTATGTATCTTGAGAACACCCACTTACCTGATAAGTTCGTGATCGCAGGAGAAGTATTCCTTATGTGCCTTGTATGCTTCCTCAGCATCAAGTACAAGAAATATTATGCGATCCTGTTCTCACTGGCAGGAACTATCCCGGTTCTTTGGATGGACCTGACAGGAAGAGTTGTAGAAGGTAATACTCATATCAGAATCGATACCTTTGCAGCTGTAATGTACCTCATTGTAGGTATCGTAGGTATCCTTATCTGTATTTACGCATCAGGATATATGAAGGACTATCATCATCATCACACAGATGTTCAGGATAGATCCAATTATTTCCTTGCTCTTATGTTTGTATTCCTTGGAGCAATGTTTGGACTTATCTCATCAGACAGCCTTAGCTGGATTTATTTCTTCTGGGAGATCACATCAGTTTGCTCATTCCTTATGATCGGATACACAAGAACACAGGAAGCAGTAGACAATTCATTCAGAGCACTTTGGATGAATCTTCTCGGTGGATGCGGATTCGCAGCAGGACTTATGATCTGCAACATGGGATTTGGCATTTCTAACTTAAGCCAGGTTACAGATATGGGTATGAAGGAGGCTGCTCTTATTGTACCCGCTACACTGTTTGCGTTTGCTGCACTTACAAAGAGCGCACAGTTCCCATTCTCAAGATGGCTTCTTGGCGCCATGGTTGCACCTACACCTTCAAGTGCACTTCTTCACTCAGCTACAATGGTTAAGATCGGTGTATATATGCTGATCAGACTTTCACCTCTTATGAAGGGAACCCTGACAGGTGTTATGATCACTGTCATCGGTGGATTTACATTCTTTGCTGCATCACTTCTTGCTATTACAGTAAGTGACGGCAAGAAGGTACTTGCTTATTCAACAATTTCAAACCTTGGTCTTATTACTGCCTGCGCAGGTACAGGAACTCAGGAAGGTGTTTGGGCAGCTGTTATGCTGGTTCTTTTCCATGCTGTTTCCAAGTCACTTCTGTTCCAGACAGTCGGCGATATCGAAAACTGTATGCACAGCCGTGACATCGAGGATATGCACGGTCTTATTATCAAGCTTCCAAGACTTGCTTTCATCATGATCATCGGTATCTGCGGAATGTTCATGGCCCCATTCGGAATGCTTGTATCAAAGTGGGCAGCTCTTAAGTCCTTCGTTGATTCAGGATCTGTATGGCTGGTTCTTTTCCTTGTATTCGGTTCAGGAAGCACACTTTTCTACTGGGCTAAATGGCTTGGAAAGATCTGTACTGTAATCCATCAGTCCTTTGAGCTTGAAGATATTACACCAAGAAGTGAGCTGGTTTCAATTTTCCCTCTTACTTCACTTATCATCATCATGTGCTTTGCATTCCCATGGATGTCAGGCCACATGATCCAGCCAATCCTTGATGAGGCATATCATGCTAACATCCCTGATGTTATCGGCGGAAGTGATGTCATCATCATGATGATCATGGTTGCTATGGTATTCATGATTCCTATTGGATCAAGATTCCTTTCTATCGGTAAGAATTCCAAGATGACAATGTCTTATGTAGCTGGTGTTAACGCGGGCGACGACAGACATTACATTGACTCCTTCGGTAAGGAGAGAGCCCTTTACATGTCTAACTGGTACATGGAAGATTACTTTGGTGAAAAGAAACTTCTCTGGCCTTGTATCTGGGTAGCAGCTGTCCTGGTGGCAGTAATGCTGATCATCGTTGTTGGAGGTGCTATCTGATGGAAATTAACTTTATTATAAAAGCCGTATTATACTTAATACTTGCTCCTCTTATCGGAGGACTTCTGTCAGGTACTGACAGACTCTTTGCTGCACGTATGCAGGGAAGACAGGGCCCACCTATTATTCAGCCCTTCTATGATGTAAACAAGCTCCTTCACAAACAGACCACCGTTGTTAACAGTATCCAGGTTCTGTTTGTGACAGGATATCTTATCATGACCGTATTTACAGGTTGTCTTTTCTTTGCAGGCGGAGATATGCTCCTTGTATTCTTTGCGCTGTCAATGTCAGAGGTACTTATGGTCATGGCTGCCTTTTCAACCAACGGTCCTTACAGTATCATGGGTGCACAGCGTGAGCTTCTGCAGATGATGTGCTATGAGCCTATGACCCTGCTTGTTGCAATCGGATTCTACTATGCACAGGGAAGCTTCATGGTAAACGACCTTGTCAAGGCAAGTTCACCTGCTATTATTCAGATTCCCGGCTTCTTTATCGGCTTCGTATTCATACTGATAATCAAGCTTCGTAAATCACCTTTCGATCTGAGTACATCACACCACATGCATCAGGAGATGGTTAAGGGACTTACAACAGACCTTTCCGGTTCAAACCTTGCTCTTGTTGAGATTGCTGAGTGGTATGACACAGTCCTGATGATGGGTATTGTTGGAATGTTCTTTATTACGCAGAGCCCTATCAGCAGAATCTGGGCGATAATTGCCTGCATTGTTGTATTCTTCCTTGAGACACTTATTGATAATGTGTTCCCTCGAGTAAAATACATCACAATGCTTAAAGTAACATGGGCAGTTATCCTTGTATTTGCAGGAACTAATCTGCTGATCCTCAACGTACTGAAATAAGAATAGAAGGGAAGTAAATCAATGAACATTGCAAAATCACCATGGGTGTTACATTATGACGGTTCCAGCTGTAATGGCTGTGATATAGAAGTTCTTGCTACCATGACACCTCTCTATGATGTTGAGAGATTTGGTATCATCAATACAGGAAACCCCAAGCATGCAGATGTGCTGCTTCTTACAGGAGGTATCAATGCACAGACAGCTCCTGTTGTGAGACAGCTCTACAACATGATGCCTGATCCAAAGGTTGTTGTAGCTTGCGGAATCTGCGCATGTGATGGCGGTATTTTCAAGGAGTGCTACAACATTCTGGGCGGAGCAGATAAGGTTGTTCCCGTAGACGTATATGTTCCCGGATGTGCAGTAAGACCCGAGGCTCTTATTGAGGGCGTTGTTAAGGCAGTAGGCATCCTTGAGGAGAAGAGAGCTAAACTTAAGGCCTCCATGAAGCAGGGCTACTGTACAGTAGACTATTCAAAGATGGCTATTCATATGACTGCGGATGACTACGATCCAAGTACACAGTATGACGCAGTACTTACCGAGGAAGCACTTAGACAGCAGGCTGAAGAGAAGATCAAGGCAACTGCTAAGCCTGCTCCCAAGCCGGCAGCTCCAGCAGCTGTACAGGCAGCACCTAAGGCAGCTGCACCAGCACCTGCACCAGCTCCTGCAGCGGCAGATAATTCTGAGAAAGGAGAAAATAAACAGTGAATACAGAATTTATAACTGTTAATCCAGAAAGCATCATTGATGAATCTCAGAAGCTTAAATTTGCCGGATATCATCTTATTCAGCAGTGCGCAACAAGAGTTCCCGATGCATACGAGCTCATTTATACCTTTGGAAAAGACCTTGAGATGAAAAACCTCAAGATGGTTCTTCCCGAGGATCAGGAGATCTCAAGTATCACAAGTATTTATCCCTGCGCATTCATTTATGAAAATGAGATGCATGATCTCTTCGGAGTTCAGATCAAGATGATCAACATTGACTTTGAAGGAAAGCTCTATCGCACAGCGATCGAGACACCATTTAAATAATTGGAGGAACCAAAATGTCTACTAGAAGTGTAATTCCATTTGGACCCCAGCATCCGGTTCTTCCGGAACCCATACATCTTGACCTTGTTATGGAGGATGAGAAGGTCGTTGAAGCAATCCCTTCAATCGGATTCATCCACAGAGGTCTTGAGAAGCTGGTTGATAAAAAAGATTTTAATGAGATGGTCTATGTTGCTGAGCGTATCTGCGGTATCTGCTCACTGGGCCATGGCCTTGGATACAGTGAGGCTGTTGAGCACATCATGGATATCGATGTGCCTTCAAGAGCTAAGTACCTGCGTACAATCTGGTCTGAGCTTTCAAGAATTCATTCACATCTTCTCTGGCTCGGTCTTCTTGCCGATGCTTTCGGATTTGAGTCACTCTACATGGAGTGCTGGAGACTTAGAGAAGAAGCTCTTGATATGTTCGAGGCTTCTACCGGCGGCCGTGTAATCTTCTCAGTTATGAAGGTCGGTGGTATCAGAAGAGATGTATCAGATGAGATGCTCAAGGACTTCTATCAGAGAATAAACAAGATGGAAGAGGACCTTAAGGTTATTTCTAAGCCATTCCTTAATGATATGGCTGTACAGACAAGGCTTCGCGGCGTTGGTATTCTTACTGCTGAGCAGGCTGATGCTCTTGGATGTGCAGGACCTTTCCTTCGAGCCAGCGGTATTTCAAGAGATATCAGAACAACAGGCTATTGCGCTTACGGCGATGTTGATTTTGAGCCTATCGTTTCAACCGAAGGCGATTCCTATGCTCGTACAGAGTGCCGTATAAAAGAGATATTCCAGGCATTCGATATTATCCGTCAGCTCATCGATCACATGCCTTCAGGCGATATCGATGTTCCTGTTAAGGGAATGCCAAACGGCGAGTATGTAATGAGAATTGAGCAGCCTCGTGGAGAAGCTATCTACTACGTTAAGGCTAATGGCACTAAGTTCATAGACAGAATGAGAGTCCGCACCCCCACTTTTGCAAATCTTTCAGGACTCGTTGAGACACTTAAGGGATGCGACCTTGCTGATGTGCCTATTCTGGTTCTTACAATTGATCCATGTATCAGCTGTACAGAGAGATAATCATTTGTTAAAAGAGATGTTTTTCACTTAAAGGAGATAGAAATGGCAATTGTAAGTTTCAATAAAACAGTACTTCATAATCTCTTTTCAAAGCCTAAGACAAGAAAGGTAGAAAAAGAGTACCCGGAAGGAACAAGAGGACATGTTGAGAACGATATGGACCTTTGCATCCTCTGCGGATTATGTTCAATTAAATGTCCTACACACGCTATCACTGTAGATAAGGCAGAAAAGACCTGGTCCATCAGACCTATGAGCTGCATCCAGTGCAGATGCTGTGTTGATAACTGTCCTAAGAAATCACTTTCCATGGGACTTAGATTCCAGGAACCCGGATCAGAAAAGGTTACCAAGACCTTCAAGCAGTCTGAGAAAGCTATTGCTGCTCAGGAAGCTCTTATGAAGGCAGCTAAGGAAAGAGCAGCTGCTGCAGCTGCTGCTAAGGCAGCTCAGGCACAGGCACAGGGAAATGCTCCCGCACCTGCTCCGGCAGCACCGGCTACAGCACCTAAGCAGGAAGCACCTGCAGAAAACAAAGAATGACAAAAATAATAACAGTTAAAGGGGCGGTTCAGGGTGTTGGATATCGCCCCTTTATTGCTAAGTGGGCAACTAAATACGGCTTAAAAGGCAACGTGAAGAACATAGGGGCAGCTGTTGAGATACTTATTTCCGGTAAAGAAGCAGATATTGCCTCTTTTGTTTGTCTGCTCAAAAACGAGATGCCACTTGGCGCTTACATTCTTTCGGTAACTGAAAAAGAGGCAGATCCTTCTTTGATAGTTCCTGATGACTTTTCAATTATCGAGAGCAAAGAGCTTAATCTTTCAGAGGAGATTCCTGTTTTTCTTCCCGATATCGGTATCTGCAGGGATTGCATGGATGAACTTCTTGATAAGAAGAACAGAAGATATGCTCATCCGCTAATAAGCTGTGCTGTTTGCGGACCGAGATTCAGCATAATAAACAGACTCCCTTATGATAGGGAAACAACTACGATGGACAAGTTTGAGATGTGTCCAAAGTGTCGGGATGAATACTCAAATGGCAGAAGACACTATGCTCAGACTATATCCTGTCACGACTGCGGACCTCAGATGAAGTTTTTGTTTACCGATGATAACGGAAAAACGCAGGAACTTCAAAAAGAAGAGGCGATTGAAAGAGCGGTTGCGGAGCTTAAAAATAGTAGAATAATCGGACTTAAGGGAGTGTCCGGCTATCAGCTTGTATGCATCCCCACAGAAAGTGCAGCACTTGAACTCAGGAAGATTAAGGGCAGGGAGAATAAGCCTTTTGCTGTAATGTTTTCTGATGAAGAAGCTGCATCTAAGGCAGCTCATATAAGCCCGTTTGAGAAGGAACTGTTAGAATCTTCAGAACGGCCCATAGTTCTTTTGACAAAGAAAACAGACTTTCCCTTCGAGGTTGATAAGGGAAGCAGATATATAGGAGCGTTTCTGCCATCTGCCGGAATACACAGGATTTTATGTGACGAAGTGGGACCTCTTATTGTGAGCAGTGGAAATAAGTCTGATTCTCCGATTATTTTTAAAGATGACCTTTTTGAGAAGACTTTTCTTGGTGAAATCGCCGGAATCCTTTACCATGACAGGGAGATAAACA
The DNA here is from genome assembly GCF_000424525.1 of Butyrivibrio sp. FCS006. Lineage (NCBI taxonomy): Bacteria > Bacillati > Bacillota > Clostridia > Lachnospirales > Lachnospiraceae > Butyrivibrio > Butyrivibrio sp. FCS006. Next base: position 436,834 of record NZ_AUKB01000008.1, read on the forward strand.
TAGCCCAGGATGATTCTGTAGTGTTTACGATAGATAGCAGATCCGGAGAATCAGCTCAGTTTATAAGAAGGGCAAGAGGCTATGCTCCGCTTCCTTTTGTAATAGAAGAAGACAGCTCTTTTGTTCAAAACAAAGAATGTATCCTTGCAACAGGCGGCGATCTGAAGAACACGATATCATTTGCTAAAAAGGACAGAATCCTTACAACGCATTACATTTCAGATCTTAATAATGACACCTATAGCATGGATTTCTGGAACGGGGTAAAAAGACACTACGAAGAGCTCTTTGAGCTTGAGCCGACAATGGTGGTAAGTGACCTTCATCCGCTTTATGCATCATCCTATATGGCTGATAAGATGAAGCTTAAACAGCTTAAGCTTCAACATCACTTTGCACATATATATTCCGTAATGGCTGAAAACGGCATAAATGAAGCACTTGGTGCTGCCTTTGACGGAACAGGATACGGACTTGACGGTTCGATATGGGGCGGTGAATTTATCAGGATTAAAAATGATGATCCTATGAGAGTGGGGCATCTGTCCTATGTAAACCTAGTGGGCGGAGACAAGGCTTCCAAGGATGCTGTTCAGACCATGAGCTGTTATATCGGTGAGTGTATAAGCTTGGGACTTCTTGATGATAAGAGAGTTTTAATGGACAGCAAAATTAAGATGATGATGGCAGCCCAGAAGATTGGAGCAGGAAGTTTTAAATCCTCCAGTATGGGAAGGCTTTTTGATGCTGTAGCAGCTCTTTTGGAGATATGTTCTTACAATACCTATGAGGGTGAGTGTGCAGTTAATCTTGAGAAATATGCCCATAGCTTTGTGGAAGAAGATAATGGAGCTTATCCGGAGTTTGAGTTTAAGAAGGAAAACGAAGGAGGCGAGTTAGTCTTTGACCAGATAAGCTTATTTAAAGATATATACATGTGTTATAATACTAAAGCTTATGATACAAAAGCCATAGCTTACGGTTTTCATATGGCAATAGTAAAAATGATAAGAGAAGCTTTTGAAGAGCTTAGAGATGAGACAGGAATCGATACTGTCTGCCTATCGGGCGGAGTCTTTAATAACAGGATAATCCTTGGTAAATCACAAGAGGCTCTAAGTGATCTTGGCTTTAAAGTGTATTGGAACAAAAAAGTGCCTCTGGGCGACGGAGGTATATCCCTTGGTCAGGCGTATTACGCAATGCTCAAGGGAACAGATAAATAGGAGTATTTTATGTGCGTAGCATTACCCGGAAAAGTAATTAAGATGGACGGCACTAAAGCCACTGTGGACTTTAGCGGAAATATCGTAACTGCCGAGGCCGGACTTGTTGATGTCAAGGTTGGTGACAGAGTCCTTGTTCACGCAGGCTGTATCATTCAGACCATGGACGATTCCATGGCGGACGAGCTTGAAGAGATGTTTAAAGAAATCGAGGATATAGGCGTTGGCGGCTGATAACATGTTACAAAGAGTAATTGAAGAGCTAAAGAATTACGATGGCGAAGAAGTGAGAATCATGGAAGTCTGCGGAACACATACTGCAGCAATCTCCGAAAACGGTATTCCTTCCATGTTATCACCTAAGATCAAGCTGATATCAGGCCCGGGATGTCCTGTGTGTGTTACTGTAACAGCAGTGATAGACAGGCTTGTAGAGCTTTCTCTTTCTGAGAATACCTGTGTGCTCACTTTCGGAGACCTTATCAGGGTTAAGGGCAGTAAGATGTCACTATCCGATGCCAAGGCAGAGGGGGCAAACGTAAGGATGCTCTATTCGCCTATGGATTCGATTGCAATTGCAAAAGAAAACCCTTCGACAAATTATGTCTTTGCAGCTATAGGATTTGAGACAACGACACCTGTTTACGGAAGAGTTATTGAGAAGGCTATTGAAGAACACGTAACCAATCTAAAGCTCTTAACTTCACTTAAGACAATGCCTCAGGTAATCCGATGGGTTGTAAAAAATGGCGGAGGTATCGATGGCTTTATAGCACCGGGACACGTGGCAGCTGTTACCGGCGAAGAGATATTTAAGGATCTGGCAAAAGAGCTTGGGATTCCCTTTGTTGTATCGGGCTTTGAGGGAGAACAACTCCTCCTTACCATTTATGCTCTGGTAAAAATGAAGGGGAAGGGCGGATTTAAAAACCTCTATAAACAGGTTGTTACTCCAACTGGCAATGAAATGGCCAAATCCTGCGTTGATAAGTACTTTGAGAAGTCTGATTCATCCTGGCGTGGAATGGGCAAAATTGAAGGCTCAGGAATGATTTTGAGGCAGGAGTACAAGAACTTTGATGCCGGAAGCTTTGGCCTTGATGAAGACCACATGCCACCGGGATGCTCTTGCGAGAAGGTTCTTGTAGGCAAGATAACACCAAATCAGTGTCCTTTATTCGGAAAGAGCTGTACGCCGGACAATGCTCACGGCGCATGCATGGTTTCCACAGAAGGAAGCTGCTATAACTACTATATTTCAGGGAGACGTTAACTTGAAGATAACAATGGCTCACGGAAGTGGTGGAGAGTCCACTTCAAAACTTATATCAGAAGTATTTGCCAAGCATTTTAATAATGAGTATCTGTCCAAACTCGAGGACTCAGCTGTAGTTCCCGGAGCAGGTAAACTTGCTGTAACAACAGACTCTTTCGTTGTTACCCCTCTTGAATTTCCGGGTGGAGACATCGGAAGGCTCTGCGTTTGCGGAACAGTCAATGACCTTCTTATGAGCGGAGCAGTTCCCAAGTATATCACATGTGGATGCATTCTAGAGGAGGGGCTTGATATAGATCTTCTTGACAGAGTTATAGCATCAATGGCTGAAACTGCCAGGGAGGCTGGCGTTGTCGTTGTCACAGGAGATACCAAGGTAATAGAAAACAGAGGTGGAGAAGGCGGACTTATCATCAACACTTCGGGAGTTGGCTTTATACCTGATGATCTTGATGTACCGGGACCTTTTAAGCTTCAGGATAGTGATAAGATTATAATTTCAGGCAATCTTGGCGACCATCACGCGGCTATTCTCGGAAAACGTATGGGTATTGAATCTAACATTGAGTCAGATAATGCACCACTAACTGAGATGGTTGGTAAACTTTTAAACGAAGGCGTAAGGGTTCATGCCATGAGAGATGTTACAAGAGGAGGCCTTGGAACGGTTCTTAATGAGTTTGCTTCAGCTTCTGAGTGCAGCATAGAGCTTGTAGAGACAGACCTTCCTGTATCACCGGCAGTTAGGGACTTTTGCGGAATACTTGGCCTTGATCCTATATACATGGGCAATGAGGGCAAAATGGTATTGTCTGTCCATGAGGAGGATGCGGAGAAAGCTCTTTTACTCATAAAGCAGTCTCGTTACGGTGAAAATGCAAAGGTAATCGGATCAGTAAAAAAAGCCGATATAAATAGTGGCGACATCGGAGTCTTTGTCAGGACAAAAATAGGCGGAAAGCGCGTGGTTGGGCCTATGTATGGTGAAGGACTTCCAAGAATCTGCTAGATGTGGTATTATACAATTCATAAGATTTTTAGTGGTTTTTTGTTTTGTACTAATTAAAGATCAGGGTAAAATATGGAATTTAAGAGAATTAATAAAGATACAGTAACATGCATCATCACTGAAGATGATATGTTTGAACAGGGAATAAAGCTTGAGGATCTCTTCGAGAAGAAGAAAGAGGCCATGGACTTTTTACATGAAGTCATGAAGAAGGCAGAGGAAGAGGTTGATTATAAGCCTACAGGCGCATTCATGCCGATGCAGATAACGGTTCTTCCGGATCATTCAATTTCCCTTACACTTTCAGAAAATGCTTCGGCATCCTTTAGCGAGATACTTAAGAACCTCACCGAGAAGGCCGGAATACAGATTCCCAAGAACGTCCTTGAGGATATCGGGGACAGTGCTTCTGAGGATCGCATAAACAGGCTTAATGAGTATCTAAAGAGTCTTAAGCAGCTCACCAATTCAGTCAAGGATATGATGAGCGAAGATAGCAATGCAAAAGATGATAAGAAACTTACCGTAAACGGCAATGCTACCGTAGAGAGCGCCAAGGAAAAGGCTGACAAGATTTCAACACCTGCAGGCAGGAAAAGAGAGCTTTCTGATGAGGAAAAGAATCAAAAGAGGCTCAAATTTCACGAGTACATCTTTGAATTTGATGATCTTAACACCGTTATCAAATTCTGCAAGAAGGCACCAAAGGGGCTGAGAATTTCCAGCAGCTTGTACAAGAACTCTGTAAACGGCAAATATTATCTTGATCTCTTAAGACAGGGTGAAGAGGCCAAGGTATTTGCATCACTGTTTACAATGGCATACGAATTTGGACATTTTCAAGCTAGTAACCTTAATGTAATTGCACACATAAAAGAGAATTACGATTGCATCATCAAATGTAATGCAATTGGTGAAATGGCATCACTTGATATGTGACGAAGATCATAGAGGAACGGCAAAGAAAAATGCCGTTCCTTTTTTATTTGTAGGGCAGATGATCCATGAGACTTAACAAGTACATTTCTTCCTGCGGAGTTTGCTCCAGAAGAGAAGCTGACAAGTTAATAGCTGAGGGAAGGATCAAGGTCAATGGAGAGCTTCCCACGCCGGGGCAGGATGTATCTGAAACGGATACAGTCTGTCTTGATGGGACAGAAATAGAGGTCAAGGAGAAACACAGTTACCTTGCCTACTATAAGCCTGTGGGAGTTGTATGCACCACCAGGGATTCCCATGCGGAGAAGACCGTCATTGATGACCTTGGGTTTTCAGACAGAGTAACTTATGCCGGTAGGCTTGATAAGGAAAGCGAAGGACTTCTTATCATGACAGACGACGGAGACCTTATCCAGGCTATGATGAAGGGTTCCAACAAGCATGAAAAAGAGTATGAGGTTACCGTTAACAAGGATATAAACGGGGACTTTTTAAAGAAAATGTCTCTTGGAGTATATTTGAAAGACCTGGACAGGACCACAAGGCCATGCACAGTTAAACGGACCGGAACAAGGTCTTTTAACATAATACTGACACAGGGGCTTAACAGGCAGATAAGGCGAATGTGTCACGAACTGGGCTTTGAAGTTGTGAGCCTTAAAAGAATTCGCGTAATGTGCGTTGAACTTAAGAACCACAAACTTAAGGCCGGGGAGTACGAGAGCCTTACGGATGAAGAAGTGGCAAAATTATACAGAGATACAAAATTGGGGGAGAAAAATGGCAACAGAAGAGATGAAAAGGGAGTATGAGGAGCTTGTAAAAACCATAAAGCACCATATGGACCTCTACTATAATCAGGATACACCTGAGATTTCAGACTATGAGTACGATCAGCTCATGCAAAGGCTTAAAGCCATAGAAAGAGAGAATCCGGAGCTCGTTACAAAGGATTCTCCCAGTCAGATCATCGGTGGAACAGCTAAGAGAGAAGCCGGTGTCAAGATAACTCACAACGTTCCAATGCTTTCAATTGAAGATGTTTTTAATACTGAGGATGTTGCTGCTTTTGTAAACAAGGTGCATGGAAGGCACCCCGGAGCTGTGTTTTCCGTTGAGCAGAAGATTGACGGTCTTAGTATGTCGCTGCGCTATAACAGGGATGATAGTGATGGTAAGCTTCACCTGACTATGGCTGAGACCAGAGGTGACGGCCTTATCGGCGAGGATGTCACAGCCAATGCCCTTGTAATCCCTGATGTGAAAAAGACACTGGACCTTCCCTATGAGTATCTGGAACTCAGGGGAGAAGTATATATGTCCCATGATGATTTTGAGGCCTTTAATGAGGAGCAGGAAAAAGCAGGTAAAAAGCTGGCTGCAAATCCAAGAAACCTCGCTGCAGGAACTCTTCGTCAGCTCGACCCGGAAGTTACAAGAAGCCGTGGCCTTAAGATGTTTGTGTTTAACGTTCAGGACGGTCCTGATGAGATAAAAGCATCTCACGTAAAAGGTATGGAAATCCTTGAAAAGGCCGGTGTAAGATGCGTATTTCACAAGGCCTGCGAAAGCGCAGAAGAAGTAATTGACGCAATAAACATAATCGGGGAGATGAGAAATGATCTGGATTTCGACCTCGACGGAGCGGTTGTAAAAGTGGACAACACAGCCTGGAGAGATGATTTCCCTGCTGGTTCCAAGTATTCAAGCGGACACATTGCATATAAGTATCCTCCTGAAGAGAGAGTTATTGAGATGGATGAGATACTGGTTGATGTCGGAAGAACAGGTAAGCTCACATTTACCGGAAGCTTTCACGACGCCGAGACAGGTAAGCCTGCAAGGCTCTGCGGAACCAGTGTATCAAGGGCGACTCTCCATAATCAGGACTACATCACAGATATGAAGATCGGTATTGGCGGTCATTACAAGCTCTTTAAGAGCGGAGAAATCATTCCGAAGCTTAACGGCTGTGTCAAGGAGCCTCCAGTAGTATTTGAGGCACCTAAGACCTGCCCTGTATGCGGAAGCCATCTTGTAAGAGAAGAAGATACAGCAGATATCAGATGCATCAATCCCAACTGCCCGGCGCAGGTAACAAGGACCATTGCATACTTTGTGTCAAGAGATGCAATGAACATCATGGGGCTTGGAGATACTCTTATAGATGCTCTTGTAAGTGAAGGATATCTTAAGAATTACGCAGATATTTATCATTTGAAAGACCACAGAGCTGAGCTTATAGAAAAGGGTCTTATCGGAAAAGAGAAGAACACTGATAAGCTTCTTGCAGAGATTGAAAAATCAAAAGAAAATGATCCGGTAAGGCTTCTTACAGGACTTGCAATCAGAAATGTCGGTAAATCCACTGCCAGAGAGATAATGAAGCACTTTGATGATCTCTCAGACCTTGAGAGAGTTACTGTAGACGGCTTTATGAGCCTTCCTGACATTGGACAGACAACAGCCCAGGATCTGTATGAATTCTTCCATGATGAGAAGAATACGGCTATAATTGAGGAAATGAAGAGCCTTGGCCTTAATATGAATGCGATAAAAGACGCTGATGCTTCCGACAAGCTTGCAGGAATGACCATCGTTGTCACAGGTACACTTCCTACTCTTGGCAGAAAGGAAGCGGAAGAGCTCATAGTCAAGAACGGCGGAAAGGCATCCGGAAGCGTTTCAAAGAAAACTTCTCTGGTGCTTGCCGGAGAAGCAGCCGGAAGTAAGCTGACCAAGGCAAATGAACTTGGAATAAAGGTCATAGATGAAGCTGAGTTTCTTAATATGCTAAAATAAAAGCTATTATTACATCAAGGAGATAAGCAAGATGCCAATCAAAGTAAAAAATGATCTACCTGTCAGAGACATACTTGAAAAGGAGAATATATTCGTAGTAGATGAGAACAGGGCTATGCACCAGGATATCAGATCTCTCCAGATATGTATCCTCAATCTGATGCCACTAAAGGAAGATACAGAGCTTCAGCTCCTTAGGTCCCTGTCTAATACTCCTCTTCAGATTGATGTATCCTTCATGCAGATGAGCTCACATCACTCCACAAATACATCACCCAACCATCTGGACAGGTTTTATCATACCTTTGATGAGCTTAAGGAAAATACATACGATGGTCTTATTATCACCGGAGCGCCGGTAGAGCAGATGAAGTTTGAAGAAGTTGATTACTGGGACGAGCTCTGCAGAGTTTTTGAGTGGTCCAAGGTAAATGTAACCAGCACCTTCCACATCTGCTGGGGAGCTCAGGCAGGAATTTACTATCACTACGGAATTGATAAAGAGCCATTGCCTGAAAAGAGATTCGGAGTATACCAGCACAGAGTAATGAACCGAAAGGTACCTCTTGTAAGGGGCTTTGATGATGTCTTTTATATGCCTCATTCAAGACATACTGAGACACCGGCTGATAAGATCCATGCCTGTGACGATCTGGTTGTCCTTGCTGAGTCTCCGGCAGCCGGAGTATTCCTTTGCATGAACAAGGCAGGAAGCCAGATATTTGCTATGGGACATGCAGAGTATGACAGACTCACTCTCGATTCCGAGTACAAGAGAGATTTGTCAAAGGGGCTTCCGATCCAGCCTCCTGTTAATTATTATCCGGATAACAACCCTGACAATAAGCCTGATCTTGTATGGAGAGGTCATGCAAATAACCTTTATACCAACTGGCTCAACTACTATGTATATCAGAACACTCCATACAAATGGGGACAGATCCTGGATGAGGAAAAGAGATCCCTGGCTAAACACGGTCTTACACAGAAGATAAACAAATAAGGAGAACTACGATGGCTGCTTCAAAAAAGCTCCGAAACATATATACACAGTTTCCGGAAGGAAAACACAAGGTACTTACTCTTTCCTACGATGATGGTAAGATCCCGGATAAAAGACTTTTGGATATCTTAAATGAACACGGTATAAGAGGCACTTTTAATCTCAACTCAGGGCTTGAAAAGAATAAGTTCAAGAATGCCTATGATGAGAGAATTCCCTGCGATGAGTACAAAAAGCTCTACAAAGGACATGAAGTTGCCTGCCACACAGTGACGCATCCGACAATCGCCAGGTCACCAAAAGAGCAGATGGTTCTGCAGGTAATCGAGGACAGAAGAGCTTTAGAGAAGATTATGGGCTACACGGTAAGAGGTCTTGCTTATCCAAACGGCTCTGTTGATGATAATGTTGTATATGCTCTTAAAGCATGTGGTATAAGATACGGAAGAACGGTAACTTCAACACATGGTTTTGGAATACCGGAAGATTTCCTAAGATGGAATCCTACCTGTCATCATGCTGACAGTTCACTGGAAGATCTTTGCAAGGAGTTTATCAAAAATCATAAAACCCAGTATCAGTATATGTTTTATCTCTGGGGACACAGTTACGAATTTGAGAGAGATGATAATTGGAAGATTATCGAAAAGTTTTCTAAAAAAATAGAAAACAAATCGGATATATGGTACGCAACCAACATAGAGATTGTCGATTACCTCGATGCTGCGAGCCGCGTACAAGTCGCTGTTGACGGGACTTTCGCATATAATCCAAATGCAAAAAGTGTCTGGATCGAAGTTGATAAAAAGTCAATTGAGCTTAAGGGAGGAAAGACCACGGAGTTGTAATTTGTATTTAAATAAGTTAAAATAAATATGTTAAGTCGATAATTTTTCTTCAAGGAGAATGCTTATGCCTCTAAATCTTGAAAACGAAGATGCAAACGTAAATTCTACGGATTTTAAGAAAAAACCTACCAAAAAGACCAAGGAAATGCTTGAGGAGAATACAAGACAGATTGAGGAACTGACAGCTTCTCAGTCAGAACTTGATTCAGAACTTGCTGCCCTTGAAAAAGAGGAGCAGGCTCTTGGCGAGAAATCTGCCCTTAAGATGAAGGTTAACCACAAGAAGTTCGGCGAAGGTGTGATCACCAAGCAGGATGGTAAGTATATTGAGGTTAAGTTTGCAGACGTTGTTAAGAAATTCGTCCTCCCGGGATGTATTGCTAACAAGTTCCTTGAAGTTGAGGATGAGTCGATTCTTGATTATTATCAGAAATGTAACGACATTCATGAAAAGAAGATATCTACAGAGCTGAAGATCAAGTCTGCAACCTATGCAATACAGAGGCATGAGGATGCAATCGAGAGATTAAAAGCAAAACTTAAATAAATACGTAAATAAAATGCCACGGCGTTTGCCGTGGCATTATTTTATGTCTTTATATCAAACTACTTTCTTGTGTTCTTCCTGAACTTTCTTCTGTGCGGTTGAGAGCATAAGCTTAATTCTGTTAAGCTGGTTAACCTCTGATGCTCCCGGATCGTAGTCGATGGCAACAATATTGCAGCCGGGATACATATGGCGCATCTGCTTGATAACACCTTTACCAACAACGTGGTTTGGAAGGCATCCAAAAGGCTGTGTGCAGACGATATTGGTTGCTCCTTCATGTATAAGCTCTACCATTTCTCCTGTAAGGAACCAACCTTCACCGGTCTGGTTACCGATGGATACGATAGGTTCTGCATACTTAACAAGTTCATAGATACTTGTAGGCGGATCGAAATGTACACTCTTTTTAAATGCTTTTGTAGCACCGACTCTGAGCTTTTCAATAAGCCAGATAGCACCTCGCATAACAAGAGCAGTCTTCTTGGATGTTCCAAGCTCTTTTGCCTTATATATCTGATTGTAGAAGCAGTAGAGCATAAAGTCGATAAGGTCAGGAACAACGGCTTCGGCACCTTCTGACTCAAGGAGTTCAACAAGGTGGTTGTTGGCTGCAGGAGCAAACTTAACAAGGATCTCGCCGACTACACCAACTCTTGGCTTAATCTCATCTGTAAGCTCGATCTTATCGAAGTCTTCTACGATTTCGCGACAGATCTTCTGGAACTTTGTATAGCTCATATGCTTGGAAGTTACGAATTCAATCGCAACCTTTTTCCACTTCTCATGGCAGGCATTTACTGATCCCTTGACCTTCTCGTAAGGACGCATACGATATACGCATCTCATGAACACATCACCGAATATAGCGCCGTAAGCGGCTCTCTGAAGCATCTCGGCATTGATATGGAAGCCCGGATTAGCCTCTAACTTGGAGAGGTTAAGAGATACTACAGGAATCTGCTCCATGCCGGCTTTTTTAAGAGCTCTTCTGATAAAGCCAACGTAGTTGGTAGCTCTGCATCCGCCACCTGTCTGAGACATGATGACAGCAGTTCTGTTAAGGTCGTATTTACCTGAATGAAGTTCATCCATGATCTGACCTACAACCCAAAGTGAAGGGTAGCAGGCATCGTTATTAACATATTTAAGACCCATATCAATCGCATGCCTGTTGTCGTTTTGCATAACAACGAAGTTATAACCGCAGGCTGCAAATGCAGGCTCTAAGATGTCAAAGTGAATAGGTGACATCTGAGGGCAGAGAAGAGTGTAATTCTTTCTCATTTCCTCTGTGAAGAGCACTCTGTTATTGGCTGTTGATCTGATGGTTCTCTTCTGGTTTTTCTGCTTTCTTACACGGATGGCTGCAAGTAGTGAACGAACACGGATCCTTGCACTTCCAAGGCTGTTTACCTCATCAATCTTGAGGCAGGTGTAGATCTTATCTGAACCTGAAAGTATATCGTTTACCTGATCTGTTGTAACTGCATCAAGTCCGCATCCGAAGGAGTTGAGCTGTATAAGATCAAGGTCGTCGCGCTCTCTGACGTAGCTTGCTGCTGCATAGAGTCGTGAGTGGTACATCCACTGGTCTGATACGATAAGAGGTCTCTCGGGCTTGCCAAGGTGAGATACACTGTCCTCAGTAAGAACAGCAACGCCGTAAGAGCAGATCATATCAGGAATACCATGGTTGATCTCGGGATCGATATGATAAGGACGACCGGCAAGAACAATACCGTGTCTGTTATTTTCTTCCATCCATTTAAGGGTCTCTTCACCCTTGATCTGGATGTCTTTTCTTGCGATGGCCATTTCTTCCCATCCGTCTTTTGCAGCATTTATTACCTGCTCGGCGGGGATTTCCTTAAACTCTTTTACAAGAGCATCGGTTACAGTCTCGATATTTGTAAAGGCCATGAATGGGTTTCTGAGCTTGATCTTACCGCCTGTAATTGCCTCGACGTTATTCTTAATGTTCTCTGAATACGATGTAACAATAGGGCAGTTATAATGGTTGGTTGCGCCCTCAACCTCTTCACGCTCATAGAAAAGACCTGGGTAGAAGATGAAGTCAACATTCTGCCTTATAAGCCATTCCACATGTCCGTGTGAGATCTTGGCAGGATAGCATTCTGACTCACTTGGGATTGACTCAATACCAAGCTCATAGATCTGATGAGTTGATCTGGGTGAGAGAACAACTCTGAATCCAAGCTTTGTAAAGAAAGTGAACCAGAATGGATAGTTTTCATAGAAGTTAAGTACTCTTGGAATACCAACAGTTCCTCTTGTTGCCTTATCTGCTTCAAGAGGCTCATAGCCAAAGAGTCTCTTATACTTGTAGTCAAAGAGGTTAGGGATACCCTCGGCGTTCTTGACCTTACCGATTCCTCTTTCACATCTGTTACCTGATATGTGTTGACGACCACCTGTGAACTTATTGATTGTAAGTCTGCAGTGGTTTGTGCAACCCTGGCAGGTAGTCATGCTGGTTGAATACTGAAGGATGTTGATCTGATCGATGGAGAGCATTGTTGTCTTGTAATCCTCAGTCTCTCCGTATCTTTCTCTTGCTATAAGAGCAGCACCGAAAGCACCCATGATTCCGGCAATATCAGGTCTTATTGCTTCAGCGCCTGAGATGATCTCAAATGCACGAAGAACAGCGTCGTTGTAGAAGGTTCCGCCCTGTACAACGATGTGCTCACCAAGGTCCTTGGCATCTGAAACCTTGATAACCTTAAAGAGAGCATTCTTGATTACAGAGTATGCAAGACCTGATGAAATATCAGCTACATCAGCGCCTTCCTTCTGAGCCTGCTTAACTCGTGAATTCATAAATACTGTACATCTTGTTCCGAGATCTACAGGGTACTTGGCATAAAGAGCAACCTTGGCGAAGTCCTGAACACTGTAATCAAGGGACTTGGCAAAGGTCTCGATGAAGGATCCGCAGCCTGAAGAGCAAGCTTCGTTGAGCTGAACGGAATCAACTGAGTTGTTCTTGATATGGATGCACTTCATATCCTGACCACCGATATCAAGGATGCAGTCAACCTTGGGGTCAAAGAAAGCAGCAGCATTGTAGTGAGCTATTGTCTCAACCTCTCCGTCATCAAGAAGAAGAGCAGACTTAAGAAGAGCCTCACCATAACCTGTTGAGCAGGCTCTTGCAATCCTTACGCCCTCGGGCATAAGCTTGTAAATCTCCTGAATTGAGGAAATGGCTGTCTTAAGAGGACTTCCGTTATTGCTTGAATAGAAGGAGTAAAGAAGATCTCCGTCCTCACTTATAAGTGCACATTTGGTGGTTGTTGAACCTGCGTCGATACCAAGGAAAGCATTGCCTTTGTAGCCCTCGAGCTTTCTGGTCTTAACGCGGTATTTGTCCTGACGGTCCTTAAATACCTTGTATTCCTCTTCATTTCTAAAGAGGGGATCAAGTCTTGAAACTTCGGCTTCCATAACGATCTTGCCTGAGAGCTTATCAACCATCTCATCCATGGTGTAATGAGTCTCTTCCTCAGCGTTCATGGCAGAACCGATGGCAGCGAAGAGATGAGAGTTATCAAGGTTGATTGCATGCTCATCATCAAGATTAAGAGTTCTGATAAATGCCGCACGGAGCTGGTCCAGGAAGTGGAGAGGACCACCTAAGAATGCAACATGTCCGCGGATTGGCTTACCACAGGCAAGTCCTGAAATGGTCTGGTTCACAACAGCCTGGAAAATGGATGCTGAAAGATCCTCTTTGGTAGCACCTTCATTGATAAGAGGCTGGATGTCAGACTTGGCAAATACTCCGCATCTTGCTGCTATTGTATATAGTGAATTGTAGTTTCTTGCGTAATCGTTAAGACCTGTTGCATCTGTCTGAAGGAGGGAAGCCATCTGGTCGATAAAAGAGCCTGTACCTCCGGCGCAGATACCGTTCATTCTCTGCTCAACATTGCCGTCCTCAAAGTAGATGATCTTGGCGTCCTCACCACCAAGCTCAATTGCTACATCAGTTTTGGGAGCAATGGCCTTAAGGGAAGTTGATACAGCAACAACCTCTTGTACAAAGGGAACTTCCAAGTGCTTGGCAAGTGTAAGTCCGCCGGATCCGGTGATAACAGGGTGTAGCGTTATGTTACCGCACTTTTCCTGGGCCTCTACCAAAAGGTCTCTGAGAGTTTCCTGTATGTTTGCGAAATGTCTTTTATAATCGGAGAATACAATATTGTTTGTATTGTCCAAAAGAGCAATCTTAACGGTAGTTGAACCGATATCAATACCTAATGTGTAATCCTTGGAAATCATAGTATACCTCTTTTTCTTCTTATTATATGTTGCAGAAGACAAACACTATGATTATAATGCACTAGTGGTTAAAAATCAACGAAAACAAATTGTGCAAAATATGATAATATAGATTAGGCGAATAAAGAAGGAAAGAGGTCTTTTACATGAATAGATTCTTAAGTGAGATGGAAAGAAAATTTGGAAGGTATGCCATAAACAACCTTACACTCTATATAATCGTCCTTTATGTCATAGGTTATGTCATCAAATTATTACCAAACGGAGCTATGATACAGAGCTATTTAACACTTAATCCGTACCTTATCCTGCATGGACAGGTCTGGAGACTGGTATCCTGGGTGCTTCTTCCACCCACAGCCCTCAGCATCTGGCTTCTCATCACATTGTACCTGTACTACTTCATAGGAACTACCATGGAGAGAACAGTCGGGTCATTTAGATATAATGTCTTTATTTTCGGCGGAATGATCCTTATGATACTGGCTGCTTTTGTTTCTTATGCATGGGTCTGCTTTAAATTCGGATCCAGAGGAGAAGAGGCAATTGCAAGCATGATGATGTACTACTCGGGAGTGTTTAGCACCTACTATGTTCAGGAAATGGTATTTTTATCATTTGCCATCAGCTATCCTGAGATACAGCTTCTTCTTATGTTCATCATCCCCGTTAAGGTTAAGTATCTTGGAATTCTATATGCAGCATACATGGGATTTGAGGCAATCTTCAGCGGAATTATAGGCGGAGATATCCCGATTCTTATTGCGATCCTTTTCCAGTTTATTAATCTTGGACTGTTCTACATTTCGACAGGAAGGGCTCATCACCTGCGTCCAAGTGAGAATCGCAGAAGGGCTCAGTTCCAGCAGAGCGTAAAGATGGCGCCAAAGGGAATCACAAGGCATAAATGTGCTGTTTGCGGTAGAAGCGAAACGGACGACCCGAACCTTGAGTTCAGATTCTGCTCAAAGTGCAACGGCAATTACGAATACTGCCAGGATCATCTCTTTACACATCAGCATATTAAATAACACATTTTAGGAGCATTATGGGAAACATAGATAATAAGGAAAAAGAATTTGCGGAGACCCTGAAGTACGTAACAAGACTTGCCAGGGAAAATAAAAATGTCATTTCAAAAGAACAGGTGGATGATGCCTTTTCTGAACTGGATCTCGATGAGAAGCAGCTTCAGATGGTATATGAATACCTGAATCAGCACAATATCGGTATCGATGAGGCTATAGATACTTCCGATAACCTTACAACTGAGGAGAACAACTACCTTCAGGACTACCTTGAGAGCCTTGAAGGTCTTGAGAAATTATCTGATGGTGAGAAGGAAGTTGCAGCAATGGCTGCCATCGCCGGTGACAAGAATGCTCAGGACAAGCTTATCGAGAACTATCTTCCCCTTGTTGTTGATGTTGCAAGAATGTACGCAGAACAGGGAGTATTTCTCGAGGACCTCATCGGAGAGGGAAATGTTGCACTGACTAAGGGCGTTACCATGCTTGATGCGGTAGGAGAGCCTTCAGAGGTCGAGAGCTTTTTATACAAGCTCATGCTTGATGCCATGGAGAAGATAATAGAAGAGAACCTGGCAGAAGATACCGGAATGCAGAAGGTCCTTAACCTGGTAAACGAAGTTAATGATAAGGCAAAAGAGCTTTCGGAAGACCTTAGACGTAAAGTCACCGTTGAGGAGCTGATGGAAGAGACCGGTTGGGATGAAGAGAAGATCCGCGACGCCATTAAGTTTAGCGGCGATAATATTGAAGACATTGATACAGGCAAGAATGAGAAGGCATGAATAATATAGTTAACGAAGACGATTTTAAGTATTATATGCAGGATATAGAAAGATACTATTTCGGAGCAAGGTACAATTATCAGGAACTCCTTGATAACGAAATGGTACCTTTCAAATTCAAGACCATCATAACCAAGTACCTTAAGGATGATGTTGATTATGACACAACTCTTGAGTCACATCTGTATTATCTGACTAAAGAGGGCTTTGATTACAAGATATATAAACAGCTGAAGGGGAGAATAAGAGTATCCCAGTACAAGAATCCTGACAAAAAGGAGAAGGGCTTTAAGGAAAAGATATATACCTGCGAACAGCTATCTTCAATTGAACCTGAAGAAAAAGAGAGACTTGGCATGATAGTGAGAGAACTTATCATTTCAAAGCTTGCGCTTTTTGCTTTTTCTGTCTGAATAAAAATAAGCATAAAAAAATCACCCGGAATAATCCGAGTGATTTATTTTTGCGATTAAGCTCTTTCAACTTTGTTGGATCTAAGGCAGCTTGAACATACATTCATTCTCTTAGTAGCTCCGTTAACCTTAACTGCTACGTGCTGAACGTTTGACTTCCAAACTCTGTTAGATCTTCTATGAGAATGGCTTACGTTGTTTCCGAAATGAACGCCCTTGCCACAAATTTCACATTTAGCCATTTTGACACCTCCTTATAAGCCATGTAAAAGTTCATATAGCAAATTTCTGCGGAAATTTCCGCAACATTGATATATTAGCAAACATTCAAAAAGATTGCAAGCAAAATATGAAAAATTTATAGTTTATTTTTTTTCAAAGTACGTTATAATAAAACATGTATGCGAATTTGAAGGTTACGCATTAAGGAGGATAAATAATGAAGGCTTCAGTGGTTAACACTCACATGGGAAATATTTCTATTGATAATGAAGTTATTGCCCAGTATGCTGGTGCGGTTGCGATGGAGTGCTTTGGAATCGTTGGAATGGCTAACGTAAACGTCAAGGACGGTCTTGTTAGTCTTTTAAAGCTTGATTCCATGACAAGGGGCATCAACGTTACCCTTGACCAGAACAACAAACTAAAGCTTGATTTTCATGTTATTGTAGCATACGGCGTTAGTATTTCTGCTGTATCAGAAAATCTTATTGACACTGTTAAATATAAAGTAGAAGAATTTACGGGGCTTGAAATCGAAAAGATAAATATCTATGTCGAAGGCGTCCGTGTCATTGATTAAGTCGATTTTAAGTTCAGGAGGATTTTGTTTTGAGTAATAATTCTATTGACGCTAAGATGCTTTCAAAGATGTTTCTTAGCGGAGCCAAGAACCTTGATGCAAAGAAAGAATGGATAAACGAACTGAATGTTTTCCCTGTACCCGACGGTGATACAGGAACAAACATGACTATGACCATTATGTCAGCAGCCAAAGAGGTTCAGAGTCTTGGTGATACAACAGATCTTGGAGCAATCTGCAAGGCTATTTCTTCAGGGTCACTCAGAGGTGCAAGAGGTAACTCAGGTGTTATCTTATCCCAGCTTCTTCGTGGCTTTACCAAGGTTGTTAAGCAGCATGACGTGATCACTGTAAATGTTCTCTCAGAGTCTTTTGAAAAGGCTGTTGAGACAGCATATAAGGCTGTTATGAAGCCCAAGGAAGGAACAATCCTTACCGTTGCCAAGGGAGCAAGTGAGAAGGCTCACGAGCTTGCAATGGAAGGCTGTGATGATATAGAGACCTTCTGCGATGAAGTTATCAAATACGCTGAGGAAGTTCTATCAAAGACTCCCGATATGCTTCCTGTTCTTAAACAGGCAGGCGTTGTGGATTCAGGCGGACAGGGACTTGTTCAGGTACTTAAGGGCGCACGTGACGGTTTCCTTGGAAAAGAGATTGACCTTACTATCAGCGAGGATGCAGGAACTCCTGGTGCCAAGGCTGTTCCCGGATCAGAGACTACCAAGGAAGACATCAAGTTTGGCTATTGCACAGAGTTTATCGTACTCCTTAATAAGCCTCTTAACGTTAAGCAGGAAATAGATTTCAAGGGATTCCTTGAGTCAATCGGTGACAGTATCGTTATGGTTGCCGATGATGAGATCTGCAAGGTCCACGTTCACAGCAATGACCCCGGCCTTGCAATCCAGAGAGCTCTTATGTACGGACAGCTCTCAAACATGAAGATCGATAACATGTGGATGGAGCACAGAGAGAAGCTCTTCCATGAGAATCAGGACGGATCATGGTCAGAGATCCAGACTGAGATAAACGGAGCTGCAGAGCTAACACCTACCTACAGTGCCGGAGATGATATTCCTCTCGGAGACAAGGTTGAGATGACACCTGAGCCGGAAGAGGATCTCGGACCTCGTAAGGATGTTGGTTTTGTAACTGTTTGTGCCGGATCAGGACTTGCAGAGATCTTTAAAGGCCTCGGTGTTGATTATGTAATCGAGGGCGGACAGACTATGAACCCTTCAACTGCAGATATTCTCGACGCAGTTGCCAAGGTCAATGCAGATACAGTTGTAGTTCTTCCTAACAATAAGAACATCATTCTCGCAGCTAATCAGGCAGCTATCATGTCAGAGGACGGAGACGATAACAAGAAGATCGTTGTTGTTCCAAGTAAGACAGTTCCTCAGGGAATCACAGCTATCATCAACTATGTGCCTGATGTTGCAATCGATGATAACATTGCAGCTATGACAGAATCTCTTTCAACAGTTAAGACGGGAGAGGTTACCTACGCTGTAAGAGATACAGTTATTGATGATGTTACTATTAAGCAGGGTGATTACATGGGAATCGGTGACAAGGGAATCCTTGATGTAGGCTCCGATATCGCAGATGTAACCTTCGGAATGCTTGAGAAAATGATGAGTGATGAGCTTGAGCTTATCAGTGTATATTACGGAGACGAAGTAGAGGAAAAGGACGCAGAAGCGCTTAGAGACAGAATCCAGACTCAGTATCCACAGTGTGATGTGGAGCTTCAGTTTGGTGGTCAGCCGATCTACTACTATGTTGTTTCCGCTGAGTAAAGCTTTTAAAGCCGGGCTTAACAGTCCGGCTTTTTTTGTCCGTTAGACTATGGGGGTAAAGCTTTGGGGAGAAGTGAATTACAGGAAAATATAATCGAGCTTAAGGGAATAGGTGAAAAGACCGGCAAACTTTTTAACAAGATAGGCGTGGTGACCCTGGGAGACCTTCTTTATTACTTTCCGAGGGGGTACGATCTTTTCGATGCGCCCAAAAGAGCTTGCGACCTTAAGGAAAATATAATCTGTGCCTGTAAACTGACCATTATCGGTTCTGTAACAAGGCGCCATGTAAGAAATCTGTCTATTGTCGCTTTTGAAGCTGCTGATGAGACAGGAAGGGTCAAAATGACTTTCTTTAATGCGCCTTATCTGGTTAATTCCATTAAATCCGGAAGTACATATATATTCAGGGGAGTGGTTCGCAAAAAGGGAAATTTCTTTTCCATGGATCACCCTAAGATGTATAAGGTTGAGGAGTATGCGCCTCTTATTGGAAGTCTTCAGCCCAGATATCCTCTTACAAAGGGGCTCTCCAACAATACCGTTATGAAAGCTGTTGAAAAGGCTTTTATAAATGTTGGAAAGCTTGAGGAGTTTATGCCTGAGGAAATCTGTGACAGACTTGATCTTATTGGATTTTCCGAAGCGCTTCATTCCATACATTTTCCAAAGAATGCTGAGGATCTGGAAAATGCCAGAAGGCGACTTGCCTATAACGAATTTCTTGTATTTGTCTTAAAACTTCGTCTTCTTAAGCAGAATTCTGAAGAGATAAGAAACAATTATCCAATGATCGAGGTGGCAGATACGACAAGGCTGATTGAACAGCTTCCCTATAAGCTTACGGGAGCGCAGCTACGTGCCTGGGATGACATAAAAAGAGATCTCGGCGGCGGTTTTGTAATGAACCGTCTTATACAGGGAGATGTTGGCTCCGGTAAAACGGTCCTGGCTCTTCTTGCGCTTATCACTACAGCTGCCAACGGCTATCAGGGGGCTTTGATGGCACCTACTGAGGTTTTAGCTGCACAGCACTATGAGAGTTTTAAAAATCTTATCAGGAAATACAACATAACAAGCCTTAAGATAGCTCTTTTAACAGGAGCGTTATCTGCCAAGGATAAAAAGGAAGTACAGAGGCAGATCGCAGAAGGCGAAGTCAACTGCATAATCGGTACAAATGCGCTTATTCAGGAAAAAGTAACCTATAAGAATCTGGCACTTGTTATAACCGATGAGCAACACAGATTCGGTGTAAGGCAGAGGGGGACCTTTGCTGAAAAGGGTGAAAAGACCCATGTACTTGCGATGAGTGCGACACCTATTCCGAGAACTCTTGCAATTATTCTCTACGGAGATCTGTCCATATCGATTGTGGATGAGCTTCCGGGAGGCAGAAAACCTATAAAGAACTGTGTTGTCGGAACAAATTACAGACCTACAGCCTACAAGTTTATCGCAGATCAGGTCGCCGGGGGAAGTCAGGTCTATGTTATCTGCCCGATGATTGAAGAGGGAGAACTGGACGGAGTTGAAAATGTTGTAAGCTACACCCAGATGCTTAAGGCTACGCTTCCCGAGTCCGTGAATGTCGAAATGCTTCATGGAAAAATGAAGCCTGCGCAGAAGGATGCCATTATGGAAGCTTTTGCGAGAAAAGACATAGATGTACTGGTTTCCACAACTGTAATCGAGGTTGGCATAAATGTTCCCAATGCCACAGTTATGATGATAGAAAACTCTGAGCGATTCGGCCTTTCACAGC
The DNA here is from genome assembly GCF_000424525.1 of Butyrivibrio sp. FCS006. Classification (NCBI taxonomy): domain Bacteria; kingdom Bacillati; phylum Bacillota; class Clostridia; order Lachnospirales; family Lachnospiraceae; genus Butyrivibrio; species Butyrivibrio sp. FCS006. Next base: position 457,393 of record NZ_AUKB01000008.1, read on the forward strand.
TTCATCAGCTGAGAGGAAGAGTCGGAAGAGGCGATAAACAGTCCTACTGTATATTCATCAATTCATCCGATGATGAGGATGCGGCTAAGAGACTTGATATCATGAACAGATCAAATGACGGTTTCGTAATTGCTGAGGAGGATCTAAAGCAGAGAGGCCCCGGAGATCTCTTTGGAGTAAGACAGTCGGGAGAGCTTTGTTTTAAGGTCGGAGACATTTATCATGACAGTGACCTGGTAAAAGAATCTGCCATGGATGCTGACAGAATTTTGTCAGAGGATCCTGAGATGAATCTTCCACAACATACAGTACTTAAGGAGCTTATAAGCACAAAATCTGCAAATTTTGTTGACTTTACCACTTTATAAAAGTAAGATATTTTTAGTAAATAAGGTAGAAAATAGGAGGAGTGTTGGCATTTGCCAGCCAATTGTATGTCTAAGATAGCTATCATTACCGACAGTAACAGTGGTATCACCCAAAAAGAAGCTGAACAACTCGGCATTTTTGTTGTGCCTATGCCATTTATGATAAACGGTGAAGACTTCTTTGAGGATATTAATCTGACTCAGGATCAGTTCTACGAGAAACTTGCTGAAGATGCCAGTGTGTCAACCTCGCAGCCAACGCCGGAATCTCTTTTAACTCTTTGGGACAAGGTGCTTAAAGATTACGATCAGATCATTTATATCCCAATGAGCAGTGGATTGTCAGGATCATGTCAGAGCGCATATATGCTTGCTCAGGAGGAGTACGAGGGCAAGGTATTTGTTATCGACAATCAGAGAATCTCAGTTACACAGAGACAGTCAGCTCTGGATGCCAAGGCTATGGCAGATGCAGGATATACAGCTGAACAGATCAAGGACAAGCTCCTTGAAATGGCGCTTGATGCAAGTATCTACATAATGCTTGACACACTCCATTATCTTAAAAAGGGCGGAAGAATAACTCCCGCTGCAGCTGCTCTTGGTACACTACTTCGTCTTAAGCCGGTTCTGCAGATCCAGGGAGAGAAGCTTGATGCTTTTGCCAAGGCAAGGACCACAGCTCAGGGCAAGAGCATTATGATAAATGCCATCAAGGCAGATATTGAGAACAGATTCGGTGGAATGGAAGCCGGTGATTTCCTTATTGCCGGGGCATACACTAACAACCTGGAAATTGCACAGGAATGGAAAAAGGAGGTTGAAGCTGCCTTCCCGGGACATGAGATGCACATGGATCCGCTTTCGCTTTCGGTAGGATGCCATATTGGACCCGGAGCTCTCGCTGTAACAGTATCGAGAAAGCTTCACTTATGAAAAAAGTATTTATGAAATAAAAGGGGTTATATTTAATGACTATGCAAGATTATGGAGCTTCCAGTATTACAGTCCTTGAAGGACTTGAGGCGGTGCGTAAGCGCCCCGGAATGTATATCGGAAGCGTTACAACCAGGGGACTTAATCATCTTGTATATGAGATCGTCGACAATGCTGTCGATGAGCATCTGGCAGGGTATTGTTCCAGGATAACAGTCACTTTGGAGGCTGATGGAAGTGCGACTGTTGAGGATAACGGTCGAGGAATTCCTGTCGGTATGCATGCCAAGGGCTTTACTGCCGAGCGTGTGGTACTTACTATGCTCCACGCGGGAGGTAAGTTTGATAATAATTCTTATAAGACCAGCGGAGGCTTACATGGTGTAGGTTCCTCCGTTGTTAATGCGCTTTCAACATGGCTGAAGGTAAGGATCAAGAGAGAAGGCTATATCTATGAGGATGCCTACGAAAGAGGTATTCCTACAGTCAAATTGGACAATGGCCTTTTAACACCGCTTGGAACAACCAAGGAAACCGGTACTACCATCAGCTTTCTTCCGGATGACACCATTTTTGAAAAGACAAGGTTCAGAGAGGATGATATCAAGTCAAGACTCCATGAGACTGCATATCTAAACCCTGAGCTCACAATAGTTTTCGTTGACAAAAGGCCCGGTGTGGAAGAGTACATTGAGTTCCACGAGCCCGATGGAATAACAGGATTTATTCAGGACATGAATAAGTCCAAGGAAGCTGTTTGCGACGTTATCTCTTTTAGCGGAGAGAGCGACGGAGTTGAGGTTGAGGTGGCTTTTCAGTATGTAAATGAGTTCCACGAGGAAGTTCTGGGATTTTGTAACAACATTTACAACGCAGAAGGCGGTACTCACTTAACCGGCTTTAAGACCATGTTCACAAACATAATCAATCAGTATGCGAGAGAACTTGGCATTCTTAAGGATAAAGACATAAACTTCACCGGAACCGATGTAAGAAACGGAATGACAGCTGTTGTTTCGATCAAGCATCCGGATCCGAGATTTGAAGGACAGACCAAGACCAAGCTTGATAACCAGGATGCAGCCAAGGTTGTATCCAAGGTTACAAACGATGAAGTAACAAGATTCTTTGACAGAAATATTGAGATCCTTAAGTCGATCATAGGTTGTGCCGAGAAGGCTGCCAAGATCAGGAAGACTGAGGAAAAAGCTAAGACCAATATGCTTACCAAGCAGAAGTATTCCTTCGATTCCAACGGTAAGCTTGCTAACTGCATAAGTAAGGATGCAACAAAGTGTGAGATCTTCATTGTAGAGGGAGATTCCGCCGGTGGTTCTGCCAAGATGGCAAGAGACAGAAACTATCAGGCTATTCTTCCTATAAGAGGTAAGATCCTCAACGTTGAGAAAGCCAGTATCGACAAGGTTCTTGCAAACGCAGAGATCAAGACCATGATCAACGCCTTTGGCTGCGGATTTTCCGAAGGCTACGGCAATGACTTTGACATCAACAAGCTTCGCTATGACAAGATCATCATCATGGCCGATGCCGACGTAGACGGTGAGCATATTTCAACACTTTTGCTTACACTTTTCTACAGATTCATGCCGGAGCTTATTTATCAGGGCCATGTATATCTTGCAATGCCACCTCTTTATAAGGCACTTCCTGCAAAGGGCAAGGAAGAGTATCTCTATGATGATGTAGCTCTTGCCAAGTACAGAAATGCCCATAAGGGAAAGAGCTTCACGCTTCAGAGATATAAAGGTCTTGGTGAGATGGACCCTGAGCAGCTTTGGGAGACAACGCTCGATCCTGAGAGAAGACTCCTTAAACTGGTAGAAATTGAGGATGCCAAGATGGCGTCCCAGATGACGGAACTTCTTATGGGTGTAGATGTTCCGCCCAGAAGAGAATTTATTCACATGCATGCTACTGATGCTGAGTTGGATATTTAAGGATGGTTATAAATGGAAGACAGAATTATCAGAACTGAATATTCCGAGATCATGCAGAAGTCCTTTATCGACTACGCCATGAGCGTAATCGTGGCTCGTGCACTTCCGGATATCAGAGACGGACTTAAGCCGGTTCAGAGAAGAACTCTCTATGATATGTATGAACTCGGCATCAGATATGACAAGCCTTACAGAAAGAGCGCAAGAATTGTCGGTGATACCATGGGTAAATATCACCCTCATGGCGACAGTTCTATCTATGACTGTCTTGTTGTAATGACCCAGGACTTTAAAAAGGCTATTCCTCTTGTTGACGGCCACGGAAACTTCGGAAACATCGAAGGCGACGGCGCTGCTGCCATGCGTTATACCGAGGCGCGTCTTTCAAAGGTAACTCAGGAGAATTTCCTTGAGGATTTAAACTTAAACGTAGTTGATTTCCTGCCTAACTTTGATGAGACAGAAAAAGAGCCATCGGTGCTCCCTGTTAAGATCCCCAACTTCCTCATAAACGGAAGCGAAGGTATCGCAGTAGGTATGGCGACCAGTACACCTCCTCACAATCTTGCTGAGGTAATTGATGCACAGATCGCCTACATTCAGAATGACTCTCTTACAACAAAAGACCTGATGAAGTACATCAAGGGACCTGACTTCCCTACAGGCGGAGTTGTTATCAACAAGGACGAGCTTTTAGAAATCTATGAGACTGGTATCGGTAAGATCAGGATAAGAGGTAAGGTTGAAACTGAAAAAGGTAAGAACGGCCACATAAATCTGATCATTACAGAGATTCCTTATACCATGATCGGAGCCGGCATCGGTAAGTTCATGGCTGATGTTGCCGAACTTGCTGAGAAGAAGATCACCAATGACATTGTTGATATTTCAAACCAGTCTTCCAAGGAAGGAATCAGAATTGTAATAGAGCTCAAGAAGGACACTGACGTAGAGAACTTTACAAACCTCCTCTACAAGAAGACCAAACTTGAGGATACCTTTGGCGTTAACATGCTGGCCATCGATAACGGACGCCCTGAGACCATGTCTTTAAAAGAGATCATGAGAGCCTGTGCGGACTTCCAGTTTGAGATCGCCACAAGAAAGTATCAGACACTTCTTAAAAAAGAGCAGGACAAGAAAGAAATCCAGGAAGGTCTTATCAAGGCCTGCAATGTGATCGACCTTGTAATTGAGATCCTCAGAGGCTCCAAGGACAGAGCAATGGCTAAGGACTGCCTTGTAAACGGAAACACAGAAGGCATTAACTTTAAGTCCAGAGAGTCCAAGGCAATGGCTGCACAGCTCCTGTTCTCAGAAGCTCAGGCAGATGCTATTTTGGAGATGAGACTCTACAAACTCATCGGTCTTGAACTTGATGCTCTTATCAAGGAACATGAGCAGACAGTAGCCAATATCTACAAATACGAGGATATTCTTGAGAGCCATGAGTCCATGTCAATGGTCATCCAGAATGAGCTCACCAAGATAAAGAAAGAATATCAGAGACCCAGAAGAACTGTAATCGACAACAGAGAGAATGCAGTTTACGAAGAAAAGCCCGTTGAAGAGATCGATGTAGCATTTATCATGGACAGATTCGGATATGCCAAGACCATCGATGCTTCAACCTATGAGAAGAATAAAGAGACTATCCAGGCTGAATTTAAGTTCTCATTCATCATGAAGAACACCGGCAAGATCTGTTTCTTTACCAATACAGGTAATCTCCATACCGTAAAGGCTATGGACCTTCCTCAGGGCAAGATGAGAGATAAGGGTATTCCTATCGACAATGTCAGCAACTTTGATACTTCAAAAGAGACAATTGTCATGGCTTCAAGCCAGTCAGACCTTAATCTCTACAGGCTCCTGTTTACAACCAAGATGTCCATGATGAAGGTTGTTGACGGCGGAGAGTTTGATGTTTCAAAGAGAACCGTTGCTGCCACCAAGCTCCTTGAAGGAGATGAAGTTGTAAGCGTAGAGGTTATTAAGACTCAGAAGACAGTCGTGCTCAGAACAAACGATGGATACTTCCTCAGATTCCTCATTGAGACAGTACCTGAGAAAAAGAAGATAGCAGTCGGCGTAAGAGGTATGAGGCTTACAAAGAATGACTACATCCGAGATGTCTTTTTCCTTAATGACATGGAAGAAAAGAGCATTGAACACAACGGTAAGGAGCTTCATTTAGGGCACCTTAAGATAACCAGCAGAGATACAAAGGGAACAAAGGTAAGACTATGAGAGTAATTGCAGGATCTGCCAGGAGACTAAGACTTGTGACTCCTGAAGGAAATGACACAAGGCCAACACAGGACCGTATTAAGGAAACTTTATTTAATATGATCCAGAACCAGGTTCCTGGTGCTGTGTTTGTGGATCTGTTCGCTGGAAGCGGCGGAATCGGAATAGAGGCACTCTCAAGAGGTGCAAGCAAGGCTTACTTTGTTGAGAATGCAACAAATGCCTACAAGTGCATAATGCAGAACCTTAAGACCACTCATTTTGAAGAAGATTCTGTGGTCCTTAAGCAAGATGTTGTTCTGGCGCTTCGCGGCATTAAGGAAAGTGAAGTTGATATAATCTTTATAGATCCTCCTTATCACGGAGAACTCTATGAGAGAACGCTTTCCCAGCTTTCTCAGATGAGCTATGTTACTGAGAACACAATGATCATTGTCGAGAGTGATAAAGACTACGATTTCTCTTTTGCAGAGGACTATGGATTCGAGGTTCGCAAGGAGAAAGAGTATAAGAGCAATAAACATGTTTTCCTGTACAGAAAGGGCAACTGATTATGAAGACTGCTGTATATCCGGGAAGTTTTGATCCGGTAACACTTGGACATCTGGACATTATAAAGCGCGCATCCAGCATGTTTGATGAACTGATCGTAGCTGTAATGTGCAATTCATCTAAAACTCCATTGTTTACCCTTGATGAACGTGTTAAAATGTTAAAAGAATCTGTGAAGGACCTGCCAAATGTGCGAATCGAGTCTTTTGGCGGACTTCTTATTGATTATTGCAAGGAGAATCAGATCCATATCATCATCAGGGGGTTACGAGCCATAACTGATTTTGAATATGAGCTTCAGATTGCACAGATCAACAGAGAGTTATCACATCATGAGGTGGATACCGTATTCCTTACAACCAGCCTTGAGTATTCATACCTTAGCAGCTCAGTTGTAAAAGAGATCGCAAGTTATAATGGGGATATTACAACCTGCGTTCCGGAATTTATAGCCACTGAGCTATACAAAAAATACGGATTCAAATAAATTCGGGGGTATTTATCATGACCAGCAGAATAGAACAGCTTATTGACGAGATCGAGACATATATAGATAATTGCAAACCACAGCCTTTATCTCAGACCAAGATCATTGTCAACAAAGAAGAGATTGACGAGCTTCTTAGAGAGCTTCGCAGCAAGACACCTGAGGAGATCAAGAGATATCAGAAGATCATCAGCAACAAGGAAGCAATTTTAAATGACGCGCGCAAGAAGGCTCAGGAGCTCATTGATGAGGCAACTGCTCACACCAATGAACTTATCAACGAGCATGAGATCATGCAGCAGGCATATGCACAGGCCAATGAAGTAATCTCACAGGCTGCTGCCCAGGCCAAGGAAATCCTTGACAAGGCAACAATTGAGGCCAATGAGATGAAGGCAGCTGCTGTACAGTACACAGATCAGCTTCTTGAGAACGTTGATTCCATCATAAATCAGTCAATTGATGCAACCAGCAAGAATAACGACGAGATTATCGAGTCAGTTAAGCAGAACAGCATCAATATTGTAAAAGAGGTAACTCAGAGCAATGACAGCATTCTCTCTGCACTTACTCAGTACAGCGAGATCATCAAGTCAAACAGAGCGGACCTTCGTCCACCTGTAGGCGGTGCTTCTGCAGGAACCGGCTCAGTTGTTACAACTGAAGATCAGGGCGCAGCTTTGGATGATGGAAGTTTAAATCTTGATATGCTTAACTAAGTAGCGATTACTAAGAGCTGCCGCATTATTGCGACAGCTTTTTATCTTTAATAGGAGTTTGGGGGATATTATGAAAAAGCTTATTTCGTATATTTTTACTTTTGTAATGATATTCACAGCTATATTTGGAGCTATTTCGATCGATACAAATGCAGCATCTAAGAATGTGGTAGTTGTAATTGATCCGGGACACGGCGGAGAGGGAGACAGAAACCTTGGTGCCCAGTATAACGGCCTTTCAGAGAAGGCTCTTACTCTTCAGGTTGCCAATGCCCTGAAGTCTGAGCTTGAGAAATATGACGGAGTTACCGTATATACCACGAGAACCACTGACACAGCCATTTCACTTGAAGACAGAGCAGCATATGCAAAGAGTGTCGGAGCAGATTTTGTATTCAGTATTCACTTCAATGCTTCAAGTGATCATGCGTTTTATGGCTCAGAAGTATGGACATCTACCTTTGGTAATTATTATGTGGCAGGTGCTAACTTCGGCAATATTCTTCAGTCAGAATGGAGTGGACTGGGCCTTTATCAGAAGGGTGTCAAGACAAGGGTTGGATCTTCCGGTAAGGACTACTACGGAATCATCAGAGCCTGCGTTGCAAGGAATATCCCTTGCGTTATCATGGAACATGCATACCTCGACCATGGCGTGGATGTATCAAAGATAAAAACTGCTGACTTTATTGGCAAGCTTGCTGCAGCTGACGCAACAGCAATTGCTAAATACTTTAAGCTTAAATCAAGTACCACAGGAGCTGATTATTCAGGCTTTAAATACACTTCAGTTAAAAAGCCCGGAAGAGTTCTTTATCAGGATGAAACAGGACCTGAGAAGTGCGAAATCAAGGTTCTTGCTTACGACTTTGCCAGCGGAAACGTGCTTGTTGAAATGACGACCAAGGACAGCCAGAGTCCTGTCATCTACTTTACATACAGCTATGATGGCGGTAAGACCTTTAATACTCTGCAGATGTGGGACAGGAGTAAGTCGACACAGTCCTTTAACGTTAAGGTTCCTAGCGGAACTGTAAATCCAACAATAGTCTGTGCTGCTTACAACAACTATGAAAAGGGCACTTTAAGTAATCCTGTTCAGGTGGCAGCTACATTCAATTATTAAGGGAAAAGACATTGAGACTTGATAAATTTCTTTCGGAACAAAATATCGGTACCAGAAAGCAGATAAAAGAATATGTAAAAAACGGAAGATGCTCTGTAAACGGGATACCTGCTTCAAAGGCTGATATGCATATCGATGAAAACAGCGATGAGATCGCTTTTGACGGAATAGTCCTTAGTTACAGCAAGTATCATTACTATTTGCTGAATAAGCCTGTAGGCGTTGTGAGCGCCACAAGAGATGGCAGGAACGAAACGGTGCTTGATCTTTTATCCGGAGAAAATGTAAAAGGTCTTTCTCCCTGTGGAAGGCTTGATATCGACACAGAAGGGCTGCTTCTTATTACAGATGACGGGGATCTGATCCACAGACTCCTTTCACCTAAAAAACATGTGGATAAGGTCTATGAAGTACATATCAGACAAGCTCTTTTACCTGCTGATATAGAGAAGCTTGAAAAGGGCGTGAATATCGGTGATAAGAAGGATGATGGAAGCATAGATTACACACTTCCTGCTAAGGTTGAGCTTTGTGATGACAAGGACGAAGAAGGATATCCGGTGATTTTCCTTACCATTCATGAAGGCAGATTCCATCAGGTAAAGAGAATGCTTGAAGCTGTTGGGAATGAAGTAATGTTTCTTCGCAGAATCTCTATGGGAAGTTTAGAGCTTGGCGACGACCTTCCTGTCGGTGATTACAGGCCACTTACCGAAGAAGAAATAAATGAATTAAAGAAATAGGATGATTTATGAAAGATATAAAGCTTAATGATTATGAAGCGGTGATCTTTGACCTCGATGGATCACTTGTTGATTCCATGTGGATGTGGAAGGCTATAGATATTGAGTATTTGGCGGGACATGGAATAGAGGCTCCAAGCACTCTCCAGAAGGATATAGGCGGAAGAAGCTTTGTTGAGACTGCCGTTTACTTCAAGGAGAGATTTAACCTTAAGGATTCGGTTGAGAAGATCGGCGATGACTGGAATAAAATGGCATGGGATAAATACACAAGCGAAGTACCTCTAAAGGAAGGTGTATCAGACCTTTTGGAAAAGTGCGAAGAAAACGGTATTAAGCTTGGTATTGCTTCAAGCAATTCAACAGAGCTGATAAAACAGGTGCTTTCTTCACACGGAATAATGGATAAATTTCAGAGCATCAAGTCAGGAACACAGGTAGTTAAGGGGAAACCAGCGCCTGACATTTATCTTACGGTTGCGGATGAACTGGGAGCTGAGCCATCAAAGTGTCTTGTCTTTGAAGATCTTGTGGATGGCATCAAGGCTGCCAAGAATGCCGGCATGACTGTTGTTGCAGTAAGTGATGATTATTCAAGGCACAGCGATGACCTTAAGAAAGAGCTGGCAGATGATTATATAGAAGATTATTGGGGATTTACTGAAGAATGAAGAAATATAAAGGCGACTTTGGATATATAGAATATAGGAAAAAGGTTACGATAATAAGAACGGCTGTGTGTCTGGCTATTACGCTTGCGATTTTTGTAATCGGTCTTGTGATAAACGGAACACAGAAAAATGTCTTTTCCATAATAGCTGCTCTTGGCTGCCTTCCGACAGGCTGGAGCGCAGTTAACATGATAATGTTCATTAGAGGAAAGGGCTGCAGCGAAAGTGATCATAGCCAGATTGAGGCGCATAAAGGGAATCTGCTTGTTTACTATGATCTAGTCATCACCAGTTATGACAAGAATTACAACGTGGCTGCTTCTACGGTTCTTGATAAGAACATCTGCTGTTACTGCTCTGATAAGTCAGTAGATTGCGAAGATATAGAGAAGCACATTAAAAAGATGATGGCTCAGAGTGGATACTCAAGCTACAGCATTAAGGTCTTTAATAAGCTTGATACTTTCCTAGGAAGGCTTGATCAGCTTGAGAAGCTAAGGGCTGAGAAAAACATTGACCCTCAGGCAATCGAGGATGCGTGGGTTCCGGGAACAACTCAGACACCGGCGGGAATTCTTTTATCAATATCATTATAGGCGGTTAAATGAAAGAGATCATAGTTGGCGAAAATGAACAGGATAAACGTTTTGACAGATTCCTTAAGGGCTATTTAAAAGAGGCTTCAAGCGGCTTTATTTACAAGATGCTTCGCAAGAAGAACATTACCCTTAATGACAAAAAGTCAGACGGAATGGAAAAGCTCAAAAAAGGAGATGTAATAAAGATCTTCTTTACTGATGATACCCTGAATAAGTTTCGCGGAACTGAGGCAGATTCTGATAAAGAGTGCCCGGAATTGTTATCTTATAAAAAGATTGGTGAACTTCACGTTATTTACGAGGATGACAATATTGTTCTTGTAGATAAACCTGCAGGAGTTCTTTCTCAGAAATCGCAGAAGGATGATGACAGTTTAAATGAGTGGCTCATCGGATATCTTTTGAATAAGGGTGATATCACAGCAGAGAGCCTTGATACCTACAGGCCTTCGATATGCAACAGGCTGGACCGAAATACCAGCGGTATTGTGATCTGTGCCAAATCACTTGTAGGCGCACGTAAGATGAACGAGCTTATCAAGGACAGAAGCGTTGGGAAGTTCTACCGCACAATTGTTAAGGGCAGGATCGATGCAGACTTTTCACTAAAAGGTTTTTTGTCAAAGGATGATAAGAAAAACAAGGTTGTAATTCTTGATAAGGATCCGCATGACCCTGCATATTCTTATGTTGAAACCGAGTTTCATGTTGTATCCTTTGACAGAGAAAAGGATATGACAATGCTGGAGGTTAAGCTGATAACAGGTAAACCTCATCAGATAAGGGCTCATTTAGCGAGTATAGGCCATCCTATTCTCGGAGATATAAAATACGGCGGAAAAGCTTATAAGGGACTAAACTTTCAGCTTCTCCACAGCTACAGACTTGAATTTCCAAAGGATTTAAAAGAGCCTTTTGAAGGGCTTTCAGGTAAGGAGTTTACGGCTCCTATGCCAAAGGAATTTAATATATTTGAATAAGAGGTAATTATGCCTACATGGAAATCTCGTGGACTCAGGGGATCCACGCTTGAAGACATGGTCAACAGAACAAATGAGAGGTACCTTGAACTTGGACTTTGTCTTATTCAGAAAATTCCCACACCTATTACGCCAATAAATATTGAGAAGGAGACACGGCACATAACGCTTGCCTACTTTGATCAAAAGTCAACCGTGGACTACATTGGTGCAGTCCAGGGTATTCCTGTGTGCTTTGATGCCAAGGAATGCGCAACAACATCTTTTGCACTGCAAAATATTCACCAGCACCAGGTTAACTTCATGGAAAGCTTTGAGGAGCAGAATGGAGTTGCATTTTTTCTTATCTACTTTACGTCTTTAGACGAATTCTATTACCTTCCCTACAGAAACTTACGCGTTTTCTGGGACAGAGCACAGGCAGGAGGCAGAAAGAGCTTTCGCCATGATGAACTGGACCTTAAATATGTAATAAAAAAGCACAAGGACCCGGGGCTTTTAATCCCTTATCTTGATGCAATGCAGATTGACCTTGAAGAGAGAGAATAATTGTTTGACATATTGTTTGATATAATGTAAACTCTTTTCTATGGTAGCGAATTATCATAGTAGCACTGCGCATTACTAAAGTGAGGTAGACATGAATAAAGTACTTTTACATACTCCCGACGGAGTAAGAGATATCTATGGTTCAGAATGCAGCGACAGACTGATCGTAAGAGACAAGATCCATGAGAAGATGAAACTGTATGGATATGAAGATATAGAAACGCCTACGTTTGAATTTTTCGATGTATTTGCTCAGGAGATAAATGCCAGCGATGCGAGAGAACTGTACAAGTTCTTTGATAAAGACGGAAATACAATGGTTTTAAGACCCGACTTTACACCATCTATTGCCAGATGTGCATCCAAGGTAATGCTTGAAAATCCTATGCCGGTAAGAGTTGTTTATCAAGGCAGCACATTCCTCAATACTTCAAGTCTTCAGGGCAAATTAAAGGAAACAGGCAATATAGGCGTTGAGCTCTTCAAAGATGATTCTGTATACGCTGACGCTGAGATGATAGCTCTTTTAATAGAATCTCTCTTAAGCTCAGGGCTGAAGGACTTCCAGGTCAGCATCGGTGATGCAGAGTACTACAAAGGCATCTGCGAAGAAGCCGGTATTGATGCAGAGACAGAGGTCATGATCAGGGAGCAGATCGTTCAGAAGAACTATTTTGCTGCAGAGAGCATTCTTGCTGAGAGAAATATCCCTGAGAAGTATAAAAATCTGATAGTCAAGGTTGCTGAATTTATCGGTTCAGATGAGGCCCTTGATAAGGCTCAGGAACAGGTGTCAAACGAGAGAAGCTTAAATGCTATAAAGCGCCTTAAAAGGCTTTATCAGGTACTTAAAGAGTATGATGTTACCCAGTATGTTTCATTTGACCTTGGAATGCTGAGTAAATTCAATTATTACACAGGTGTCATTTTTAGCGCATACACCTACGGAGTAGGCGATGCCATTGCTAAGGGAGGAAGATACAACAACCTCCTTGGAAAATATGGTCAGGAAGCACCTGCTATTGGCTTCGTAATTCTACTTGATGACCTTTTGTCAGCTCTTTACAGACAGAACGTTGAAATGGAACATGAGAAGCAGACTGTATATACTGAGTTTGATGAAGAGAGCTTTAAGGCTAAACTGTCTGAAGCTATAGAAATGAGAAAATCAGGCCAGAAAGTGGCTTTGGCATACAGAAAGGCATGAGTGGTGAATTTATGAGATATCTTACATTTGCCCTTGGAAAGGGACGCCTTGTCAACTCAACCATGGAGATACTTAATAAATGCGGGATTGAGTGCGAGGAGATATTAGATAAAAAGACGAGAAAACTTATTTTTACCAATGAAGAGCTTAAGCTTAAGTTCTTTTTGGCAAAGGGACCTGATGTGCCGACCTATGTTGAGTATGGCGCTGCGGATATTGGTATTGTAGGCGCTGACACTATCCTTGAGGAGAACAGAAGAGTTTACGAAGTCTTGGATCTCGGCTTTGGAAAGTGCAGAATGTGTGTCTGCGGACCTCATGAGGCAAAAGAGCTTTTAGAGCACCGCGAGATGATAAGAGTTGCAAGTAAGTATCCAAATATTGCCAAGGATTACTTCTACAATAAAAAGCATCAGACGGTTGATATAATTAAGCTCAACGGCTCGGTAGAGCTTGGACCTATTGTTAATCTTTCAGATGTGATCGTTGATATTGTTGAAACCGGATCAACACTCAGGGAGAACGGACTTGAGGTTCTTGAGGAAATCTGTCCCCTTTCTGCAAGGATGATCGTGAATCAGGTCAGCATGCAGATGGAGACTGAGAGAATAAGAAAGCTCATAAATGACATTAAGGAGAATTTGGAATAAATGAGAACACTTAAACTTACAGAAGAAACAAAAAAAGAACTTCTTGGAAATCTCTTAAACAGAAATCCCGGAAGTTATGGTGAGTATGAAGAAACAGTAAATGGAATAATAACTGATATCCGAAATAACGGCGATAAAGCTCTATTTGAGTACACAGAGAAGTTTGATAAGTGCGTTATTGATGCAAACTCAATAAAGATAACAAGGCAGGAAATAGAAGAGGCTTACAAGGCACTTGACCCTGAATTTGTAGAAGTAATGAAGAGGAGTGCTGAGAATATCAGAGCCTTTCACGAGAAGCAAAAGAGGAACACCTGGATCGATACCAAGGAAGACGGAAGTATTCTGGGACAGAGAATTCTTCCTATCGAGATTTCAGGCGTTTATGTTCCCGGCGGAAAAGCAGCTTATCCATCAAGTGTTCTTATGAACGTGGTTCCTGCCAAGGTTGCAGGTGTTGAGAGGATAGTAATGTGCACGCCTCCCGGCAAGGATGGTAAGGTTAATCCCGGAACCCTGGTTGCAGCTGATATAGCAGGTGTTACGGAAGCCTATAAGGTAGGCGGAGCTCAGGCTATCGCTGCTATGGCATTTGGAACAGAGTCAGTACCTAAGGTTGATAAGATAACCGGTCCCGGCAATATCTTTGTAGCCCTCGCCAAGAAGGCTTGCTTTGGACATGTTTCAATTGATTCTATCGCAGGTCCCAGTGAGATTCTTGTTCTTGCTGATGAGAGCGCCAATGCAAGATATGTGGCTGCCGATCTTTTGTCACAGGCTGAACACGATGAGATGGCAAGCGCTATTTTGATTACTACATCACAGGAACTTGCAGATAATGTGTCAAAAGAGATTGACGGATTTTTGCAGACTCTTTCAAGAGCGGATATAATAAAGAAGTCCTTAGATAACTATGGATATATTTTTGTAGCAGAGAATATGGAGGATGCCATCGAAGCAGCCAATGCAGTAGCATCTGAGCACCTTGAGATAATTACTGTTAATCCGTATGAAACAATGACAAAAATTAGGAATGCAGGTGCTATTTTCCTTGGGGATTATTCTTCAGAACCTCTCGGAGACTACTATGCAGGCCCTAATCACATTCTTCCTACAAACAGAACTGCAAGATTCTTCTCACCGCTTTCTGTTGATGATTTCGTAAAGAAAACAAGTATTATTTCGTACTCAAGAGCAGCACTTGAGAAAGTACATGATGATATTGAACTCTTTGCAAAGCAGGAAGGACTTACAGCTCACGCTAATTCCATTGCTGTAAGGTTCGAATAAGATTGTCTGATATAGTCAACGTGACTGATCTGGTCAATGCTTAAAAATTACACTTGTAATCATTGAAAAGTGCACCAAAATTGCAAGTTTACTTTCTAAAACGTATATAAAATGCAAGTTTACATATATTTTATAATTAGAATTTACAATATTTTGTAAACTGCATATAAGGAGACACAAGCTATGGAAAAAAGAGTTGCAGAAGTGACACGAAAAACGCAAGAAACTGACATCAAGGTTTTACTTAACCTTGACGGGTCAGGAGCTTCAAACATCACAACGGGCATCGGATTCTTTGATCATATGCTTCAGGGATTTACAAAACACGGCTTTTATGACATGGATGTCACAGTAAACGGAGACCTAAATGTTGATGGTCACCACACGGTTGAGGATACCGGAATCGTGCTTGGACAGGCCATTTCTAAGGCTTTGGGCGACAAAAAGGGTATAAAGCGTTACGGAAGCATGATCCTTCCCATGGATGAGACTTTGGTAATGTGTGCAATAGATCTTTGCGGAAGACCGTATTTTGTGATGGATGCTGAATTTACAGCACCTATGGTAGGTGATTTCGATACACAGCTTGTAAAAGAGTTTTTCTATGCAGTTTCATATTCTGCAGCAATGAATCTTCACATCAAGGTTTTAAACGGATCTAACGATCACCACAAGATTGAAGCGATATTCAAGGCATTTGCAAAAGCGCTGGATGAAGCATCAATGATAGATCCGAGAATAGAAGGCGTACTCAGTACAAAAGGAGCACTTTAAGCATGAAGAACAGTGTTAAAAAAATAGTCGGTGCAATATATTTGAAAAACGGTCGTGCAATGAAAGGTTTTGGAAGCGACCAGGTATGCGAGTTTGATGCAGTTTCCGAAGGCGAGAGATTATCAAATTCAAATGCTGACGAAATCATAGTTTTTGATCTTTCACCGGCAGGCGATGATAAAGCTCATGAAGAGTCTTTGGATGTGATCAAGGATATCTGTAAGGCTGTTGATGTCCCTGTTATCGGCGCAGGCAATGTCAAGAGAATGGAGGATATCAAAAAGCTCCTCTATGCAGGCTGTAAGAGAGCTGCCCTTAACTTTTCAAAAGAAGGTAACGCTGATATCCTGAAGGAAGTATCAGAGAAATTCGGCAAAGATAAGATTGTTATCTGCTACGAAGATGCTTCTTCTGTGACAGAAAGAAAAGACGATGTCCTTACCTTTGCTTCCGAGCTTGTGCTCGTTACCACGGATGAATCTAAGATTACGGATCCGGGCATTGACCTTCCTGTTATGGCTGTGTTTGATGCAGATGATCTGCCCTATAAAGATCATCCTGAAGAGCTCTTTTTTAAGTATGACTTTATCGACGCTGTATCCGGAATAAATGTAAATTCCAATGCACAGCGTATAAATCAGATAAAAGATCTTTTGACAGAAAAAGGAATTAAGATAAGCGCGCTGGAACCTGCATTTACATGGGATCAGCTTAAAAAGAATTCTGATGGAATGGTTCCTGTTATCGTTCAGGACTACAGAACAGATCAGGTTCTGATGCTGGCTTACATGAATGAAGAGGCATATAACAATACGCTTAGAACAGGTAAGATGACATACTTTAGCAGGAGCAGAAATGAGCTCTGGATAAAAGGCGAGACCAGTTCGCACTTCCAGTATGTTAAGTCTCTAACAGCAGATTGCGATCTTGATACCATTCTTGCCAAGGTTAAGCAGATTGGCGCTGCATGTCACACCGGAAGTTATTCCTGCTTCTTTAACGAGATAGCTAAAAAGGATTATTCCGAGAAGAATCCGCAGAAAGTTCTTGATGCAGTATTTGAGGTTATAAAGGACAGAAAAGATAATCCAAGAGAAGGTTCTTATACCAATTATCTCTACGAAAAAGGAATCGATAAGATTCTTAAAAAGGTCGGTGAAGAGGCAACCGAGATGGTTATAGCCGCTAAAAACCCGAATGAAAATGAAGTTATTTACGAAATGAGTGATTTCCTGTATCATATGATGGTCCTCATGGCTGTTAAAAATGTCAGCTGGGAGGATATAACAGACGAACTGTCAAGACGATAAAGGAAAAAGTATGAATTACAATTTAGCATTAACAGATGAGGCGCTGCTTACTATCGAAAAACCCGAGAGATACATCGGCAATGAGGTAAACAGTGTTGTTAAGGATAAGGGGCAGATCGATATAAGATTTGCCTTCTGTTTTCCTGATGTATACGAGATCGGAATGTCCCATCTGGGCATTCAGATCCTTTACGGAATGTTCAACTCTTACGACGACGTATGGTGCGAGCGTGTGTATTCTCCATGGATGGACATGGATGCACTTATGAGAGAAAAGAACATTCCTCTTTTTGCGCTTGAATCTCAGGACCCTGTTAAGGACTTTGATTTCCTGGGCTTTACCATCCAGTATGAGATGTGCTACACGAACATATTGCAGGTTCTGGATCTTTCAGGCATTCCTCTTAAAACTGCAGACAGGACCTGGGATGACCCAATAGTCATTGGTGGTGGCCCTTGTACCTATAACCCTGAGCCTATTGCGGATTTCTTTGATATTTTCTATATCGGAGAGGGTGAGACAAGATATCGCGAGCTCTTTGACCTGTATAAGGATGCGAAGAAAAGAGGTATCAGCCGAATGGATTTTCTTCATGAAGCTGCCAAGATTCCCGGCATCTATGTACCATCATTTTATGATGTGAAGTACAAAGAAGACGGAACAATTGCATCCATGGAGCCGATTTTTGATGATATTCCAAAGACCATCAAAAAGGAGATGTGCACTGACCTTTCTCACGAGTTTTATCCAACTAAGCCTGTAGTTCCCTACATCAAGATCACACAGGACAGAGTCGTTCTTGAGATCATGCGTGGATGCATAAGAGGATGCAGATTCTGCCAGGCAGGACAGCTTTATAAGCCTCTGCGTGAAAAGGACGTGGATTATCTTAAGAATATTGCCATAGAAGCTCTTGAAAACACCGGATATGAGGAGATTTCATTAAGCTCCTTAAGCTCAAGTGACTATTCAAAACTCCCTGAGCTTATCGACTTTTTGATAAAGAGCTGCAATGAAAAGAAGATAAACATATCTCTTCCGTCACTTAGAATAGACGCATTTTCTCTGGATGTAATGAGTAAGGTCCAGGATGTAAAAAAGAGTTCTCTTACATTTGCACCGGAAGCCGGAACCCAGAGGATGAGAGATGTTATCAATAAAGGTCTCACAGAGGAGGATATTCTGAGGGGCTCACACGAGGCGTTCCTTGGCGGATGGAATAAAGTTAAGCTTTATTTCATGCTGGGACTTCCTACAGAGACAGATGAAGATATCTATGGCATCGGCGATATAGCGAATAAAGTTGCTGTGGAATATTTTGAGACTGTGCCCAAGGAAAAGAGAGGCGGTCGTACGATAGACATCGTAGCAAGTACTTCATTCTTTGTGCCTAAGCCTTTTACTCCGTTCCAGTGGGCACCCATGAACACTAAGGAAGAGTTCCTTGATAAAGCCAATAAGACCAGAAAAGGAATCATGTCACAGCTTAACCAGAAGCATATCAAATACAACTGGCACGAAGCTGATGCAAGCATGATGGAAGGCATTTTTGCAAGAGGCGATCGAAGGCTCTGCGACGTTATTCTCAGAGCTTATGAAAAGGGCTGCGTTTATGATGCCTGGAGTGAGTACTTCAAGTTTGATACATGGATGGAGACCTTCAAGGAATGCGGAGTTGATCCTTTCTTCTACACCACAAGAGAACGAGCTGATGACGAGATATTCCCCTGGGATATCATCGACTGTGGCGTAACAAAAGCCTTTATGCTCAGAGAGTGGAAAAATGCCCTTGCAGGTAAGAAATCAATAAATTGCAGACAGGGATGTTTGGGATGTGGTGCAGCTTCCTATGGAGTCGGAGTTTGCACGGAGAGTAAATAATGCATAAATTACGTTTGAAATTTTCAAAAAACGGACCGATAAAGTTCATAGGTCATTTGGATGTCATGCGATATTTTCAAAAGGCCATCAGAAGAGCAGGCATTGATATCAAGTATTCAGAAGGCTTTAGCCCACATCAGGTGTTATCTTTTGCACAGCCTCTTAGCGTTGGAGCTACCAGCGATGGTGAATATCTTGATATGACTGTAAATTCCATGAGCAGTGTTAAAGATATCATGGACGGACTTAACAGTGTTATGAATGAAGGCATTAAGATCGTTGCCATTGCAGAGCTGGACGAGCGTGAAGAAAAGGCAATGACAACTTCATATGCTGCTAAATATCATCTGAAATTCAGAGAGAATTCAAAACCGGACTTCGACTGGGTGAGCGAGATGAAGTCTTATCTTGAAAAAGAAACTCTTCCAGCCGTTAAGAAGACAAAGAGCGGCGAAAAAGAGATCGATATGAAGCCGATGATATTAAATTATGAGTTCGGAGAAGACTACCTGGATATACTGCTGATGATGAGCAGTAAGGTTACATTAAAGCCGACTCTGCTCTTTGAGTATTTCTTTAAATCATTGGGAAAAGAGTTTAACACCGTATGGCTCGATATACACAGAGTGGATATTTACCGCGATTTTCAGGAAGGCGATAAAACATACATCGAACCATTTATAGCCGGTGATACAGACGAGAGAATATATATTAATGGCTGATATCTTTGTTTCTAACTATGATAATTATCCGATTGTTTCAGCTTATATAGACAATAAGCTGGAGTTTATTTCTGTTGTCCGTGATTCGGTGCTCGGCGATATTTATTTATGCAGAGTGGAGAATATCCTGAAGAATATTGATTCTGCCTTTGTGAGGTATCGCGATGATGAGCAGGGCTATGTTGCGCTCAAAAACATACTCCCAATTACCGTTGTTAATAGAAAGATCACTTCGTCATCAGAGCTAAGACAAGGCGATGAGATCGTGCTTCAGGTGGAGGCAGAACCTCTAAAGCTTAAGAAAGCCAAGCTTTCATCCCGATTATCTGTCTCAGGTAAATTCGTAGCTGTTACGCTTGGGAGAAAAGGTGTAGGAGCATCTTTAAAAATCTCTCAAGTTGACAGAAACAGACTCATTTCTTGTGCTAAGAAACACTATAAAGACCTGGCAGATGAATACAGTGTAAGGCTTAATGATGCAGATTTTGGCGTGATCGTAAGAACTGAAGCTGCTCGTCTTTCAGAGGATGATATAGATGAGAGCATTAGAGATGATATAAAGGCATGCATAGATAAAATCTGCGATATTCTGAACGTAGCAAAGAGCCGAAAGGTCTTTTCCTGTCTTCAGAAAAATGACAGTGCGGATGAAGCATATCACATTGAAAAAGCAAGGGCATTCATCAGGACCAAGACCTTAGATGAACCACGTATTCTTAACGAATCCGTAGTTTACAGTCTTAAAAAAGATATGGATAAGCTGCTCTATAACAGGGTGTGCCTTAAATCAGGAGCTTTCCTTATCATCGAACAGCTTGAAAGCTTTAATGCCATAGATGTAAATACAGGAAAAGCAATTTCCGGCAAGACAGATATTACATATAAAGTCAACATAGAAGCTGCCGATGAAATATTCAGACAGATAAGACTTCGAAATCTTACGGGAATGATACTTATAGATTTCATTAACATGAAAGACAAAGAAGATGTGCAAAAACTTTGTGATCATGTAAGAGCTCTTGCCAGAAAAGAAGTGGTACACACTGAATTTGTCGATATAACAGGGCTTGGCATTATTGAGCTCACAAGAAACAAAAACGATAAATCATTAAAAGAAATATTACAAAATAACAATCAAAGTGTTGACAACATGGAAAATGAATGATATTATACCATGGTATGCCGCTTAACTAGGCCTAAGTGGGTCTATCCCCGCCGAAGTTAGCGAGTTTTTTGAAGAAGGAGGTAACTTATGTACGCAATTATTGTAACTGGTGGTAAGCAGTACAAAGTTTCCGAGGGCGATGAGATCAAGGTAGAGAAGCTTGATGTAGAGCCTGGAAAAGAAGTAACATTTGATAATGTTATTGCAGTAAGCGACGACAATACACTCAAGGTTGCAGGCGATGTTAGCACAGCTAAGGTTAGCGCAACAGTTGTAGAGCAGGGACGTGCTAAGAAGGTTGTTGTTTACAAGTACAAGAGAAAGACTGGCTATCACAAGAAGAACGGTCACAGACAGCCATTCACAACTGTTAAGATCGACAAGATCACAATGTAATTTAAGCTGACAATATACAGATGACGACTATTACAATTACGAAAGCTTCAGATGGCAGTTACAAATGGATTGAATGCAACGGACATGCAGGATTTGCTGAATACGGTGAAGATATTGTATGTGCTGCAATCTCGGTACTGACGATCAATACTATCAATTCTGTTGAGAAGTTCACGGATGATAAGATATTGACCAGCCAGAATGAAGAAAAAGGTATATTGAGATTAGAGTTTGAGGATATTCCTTCCAAGGAAGCAGATCTTTTGATGAGATCCTTCGAGCTCGGTGTCACCAGTATATACGAACAGTATGGTAAGAAATTTTTGAACATTAAATTTAGGAGGGAATAAGTCATGATGAATATGAACCTTCAATTTTTTGCTCATAAGAAGGGTGTTGGATCAACCAAGAACGGTAGAGATTCAGAATCCAAGAGACTTGGAGCAAAAAGAGCTGATGGACAATTCGTGAAGGCCGGAAATATTTTATACAGACAGCGTGGAACACACATTCATCCTGGTGTTAATGTTGGGATCGGTAGCGATGACACATTATTTGCACTTGTTGATGGTGTTCTTAGATTCGAGCGCAAGGGCAAGGATAAGAAACAGGCCAGCGTTTATGCTGTAGAGAATAAGTAATTTTTGCAAAAGACAGGCTTCAAACTTTTTGTTTGAAGCCTATTTTTAACTAGTTGTATTTTGAGGTACTAATATGCCAGTATTTGTAGATAAAGCTAAAATCTTTATACAGAGCGGAAAAGGCGGAGACGGACATATCTCTTTCAGAAGGGAGAAATACGTTCCTAACGGCGGTCCTGATGGAGGAGACGGCGGAAAGGGCGGAGACATCATCTTTAAAGTGGATGAAGGAATAAACACGCTCTCAGACTTCCATTACGGCGGCAAGTATAAAGCTGAAAACGGTGAAAACGGAAATAAAAGGCGCTGCCATGGAAAAAATGGCGCTGACCTTATCATAAAGGTTCCAGAAGGAACTGTTATAAAAGAAGCAACTAGCGGTAAAGTAATCGCAGATATGAGCGGTGATAACAGAGAAGCTGTGATCCTAAAGGGCGGAAAAGGCGGAAACGGTAACATGCACTATGCTACCTCAACCATGCAGGCGCCTAAGTATGCACAGCCCGGTCAGCCTGCAATAGAGCTTGAGGTTTTACTTGAGCTTAAGGTGATCGCTGATGTAGGCCTTGTTGGATTTCCAAATGTTGGAAAATCAACCTTCCTTTCGAAGGTTTCAAACGCTAAGCCCAAGATTGCCAATTATCACTTCACAACGCTTACTCCAATGCTGGGTGTTGTAGATCTTGATGGTGCTAAGGGCTTTGTTGTTGCAGATATTCCCGGACTTATTGAGGGGGCTTCAGAAGGCGCAGGACTTGGACATGAGTTCTTAAGACATATCGAGCGAACCAGAATGATGATCCATGTTGTTGATGCAGCTTCAACAGAAGGCAGAGATCCTCTTGAGGATTTGGAAGCTATTAACAATGAGCTTAAGAACTACAATGCAGATATAACCAAGAAAATCCAGGTTATTGCAGCTAATAAGGTAGATATGCTTCCTGAGGGTGAGGATGCTGAGATCATAAAAAAGATCAAAGAGAAGTACGAACCTCTCGGTGTAAAAGTGTTTGCAACCTCCACACTAACTGGAAAAGGTATCAAGGAACTGTTATACTATGTAAGTAGGACCCTTTCTGAGATTGAGGACAAGCCTATTACCTTCGAACAGGAATTCTTCCCTGAAGAAATGGCTACAGAAGCTGATGAGGCATTTTCTGTTTACTACGATCAGGATGAGGCTGAATATGTTATTGAAGGTCCTAAGATTGAGAAAATGCTTGGCTATACAAACCTTGAATCTGAGAAGGGCTTTGCGTTCTTCCAGAAATTCCTTGCAGATACAGGAATTCTTGATCAGCTTGAGAGCCTTCACATTCAGGAAGGCGATACTGTAAGAATGTATGGCTACAGTTTTGAGTACTACAGAAATGCAGACACAGTACCTGCAGATGATGAGACAATAGATGAGGATGAAGAATAATGACATTAACAAGTAAACAAAGAGCTTATTTAAAGGGACTTGCAGCTGACCTTGAGCCGGTTTTCCAAATTGGAAAAGCCACTGTAACACCTGAGATCACCAGCGCAATTGCAGAGACCTTTAACACTCATGAGCTCGTTAAGATCACAGTGCTTAAGAACTGCCTTGCAGATGTTAAGGAAGTTGCAAACACTGTTGCTGAGAGAACAAGATCTGACCTTGTTCAGGTGATCGGAAGAAAATTTGTATTATATAAACCTTTTAAGGATGATCCGAAGATAATCCTTCCTAAGACTAAAAAGGCTGAGTAAACTCAAAAATATACCATGTTGGAGGCACTAATATGGAATGCAGAAAGATTGGTATACTGGGCGGTACATTTGATCCTATTCACAATGGACACCTTCTTCTTGGAGAGTCTGCCAGAGAGCAGTTTTCTCTGGACAGAATAATCTTTATGCCAAACAATCTGGCTCATTTAAAGAACAGGACTGAGATTTCAAGCGGCGATACCCGTTATCAAATGGTCAAAATGGCAATTGCGGATAACCCGTATTTTACCTGCTCAAGACTTGAAATTGATAAGCCTGAAGGCACATATACCATTGATACCATCAATGAGCTTAAGCTTATGTATCCCGGCGATGAACTTTATCTTATTCTCGGCGGAGATTCAATAATCGGTATTGATTCCTGGTATAAGGCAGATGAGCTCTTGAAATCCTGCGTAATTCTTGCGGCAGTCAGAGAAGAGGACGATCTTCCTGCTCTCGACAGAAAGAGACGTGAGCTTAATACAAGATTCGGTGCGGATATCAGGATAATGACCTTTAACAGAATTGATATTTCCTCAACAGACATAAGACAGCGTGTTAAGACAGGAAGATCTGTAAGATATCTTTTACCTGATGAGTGTATTGAATTTATGTGCATAAAGGGATTATACAGATGAAGATAATCGAAGTGTCTCAGAAACTGCGCAAGCAGCTTGAAAATGAACTTAAACCCGACAGATTTGACCATACCCTGGGAGTGGCATATACAGCTGCCAATATGGCCTTTTTGTACGGAGCCGATATTGAGAAAGCGCTTATCGCAGGATATCTTCATGACTGTGCCAAGTGTATGACTCATGAAGAACAGATCAAGATCTGTGAAAAGAATGATATCGAGATAACAGAAGTAGAGAGAAAGAACCATTCTCTTTTACATGCAAAAGTCGGTATGTATCTGGCCAGAACAAAATACGATGTCTATGATCCCGAGATTCTTGGTGCCATAAGATGGCATACCACAGGAAGAGAGGATATGACTCTTCTTGAGAAGATCGTATATATCGCCGACTTTATTGAGCCAAACAGAAGACCGCTTGAAAATATGGCTGAGATAAGAAAAGAGGCATTTACGGATCTCGACAAGTGCCTTGCACATATTCTGCATGATTCCGTGATCTATCTTAAGACAATCGGAAAAGAAGTTGATGAGGCGACTATGAACGCCTATGAATTCTATAAAAAATTCTACAAATAAAGAAAGAGGTTTACATGTCAGATATTGAAGTTTCAAAGAAAATGGCCGCTATGGCGGTTGATGCTCTTGAAGACAGAAAGGGCGAGGATATTCGCGTAATTGATATAAGCGAGATTTCAACTCTCGGCGATTTCTTCATTATCGCTGCCGGAACCAACAGAAACCAGGTTCAGGCCCTTGCTGATAACGTTCAGGAAAAGCTCGGAAGAGCAGGCTACATGACCAAGAATGTAGAAGGCTATGAGGGAGCAAACTGGATCCTTCTTGATTTCGGAGATATCGTAGTTCATGTCTTTGACAGCGAGAACAGACTTTTCTACGATCTTGAGAGAATCTGGAGAGACGGCAAGCAGATTGATACTGCTGATCTTAAATAAGTCAAATAATGCGTAAAAAGGGCAGACAAAATTTTGTCTGCCCTTAATTTTTGTATTTAGTAGAATCTCATTACGCCGAATACCTTGCCGAGGATCTTGCAGTCATCTACAATTATCGGATCCATGGTGTCGTTCTCAGGCTGAAGTCTGATGTGGTCTTTTTCCTTGTAATAGGTCTTAACGGTGGCTGAATCGTCAATTAAGGCAACTACCTGGTCGCCGTTCTTGGCAGTGTTGCAAACCTGGACAAAGAGTTTGTCCCCGTTGTAAATACCTGCATTTATCATTGAATCACCCTTAACATTAAGAATAAAGGCATCTGCGCCTTTGGGACACATTTCTGCAGGGATAGGAATGTAGGAATCGATGTTCTCCTCGGCCAGAATAGGAGTTCCGGCAGCTACCTGTCCGACTACCGGTATGCTGACAATCTCGGATCTGACCATATTAAAGCCATCATCACAGATCTCAATAGCACGAGGCTTGGTTGGATCTCTTCTGATATATCCGTTCTTCTCAAGTGTCTCAAGATGAGAGTGTACGGAAGATGTAGATTTAAGATTAACTGCCTTACATATATCACGTACAGCCGGTGGGAAACCTCTTGAAAGAGTCTGCTCTTTGATATACTCAAGAATTTCCTGCTGCTTGGGTGAAATTTTTCCTTTTGGCATAATGGCTCCTCCTGACGTATTTTCTGAATTAAGTATAGCACAGCTTTTTTGCTAAAGCAAATGTTTGTTCGGAAAATATGTTCGAAAAAGTATTGACAACAGAAAATATGTTCGATATATTTATATCAGAACAATTGTTCGTAACATGTGTTTGGTTTTTTGATGAGGTGGAGATATGAGCGAGGCAATGAGAGCAGCAGCAAGTCTTTATAACAACCCAAGATATAACAGTGTTAGCGAGATCAGAATTCAGCAGAACAAGATCAGACGTCAGAGAATAGTAAGAAGACAGTATTTCCTTCTTGGCCTTACAATTGCTTTTGTTATATTTCTTTTTGCTTTTATCGGAACAACAGTTATGTCATCAGCTCAGTCAGATGAATACGAACCATCATTTAAGTATTACAAGACTGTGACCGTACACAGTGATGAGACTCTCTGGAACATTGCAAATGCCAATTTCTCGGAAGATAATTATGACAATATTAATGAGTATATAGGTGAGATCTGTACGATAAATGCAATTTCAGACCCTGACACAATTAATGCAGGAGAAGATATTGTAGTACCGTATTATTCAGCTGAATTTAAATAATAATTATTATAGCTTTATGCTTTCTCTTGATATAATATAGTATCAAGGGGAAACGTTATGAAATTATCAAGTCTATTAAAGTATAATTCAATAGTTATACAGTGTCATGACAATCCTGATGCAGATGCTATCTGTTCAGGATATGTTCTGTACAGATATTTTCAAGCGTATCACAAGAAAGTCAGATTTATTTATTCAGGTAATTTTGAGATAAGCAAGAGTAATCTTGTCTATCTGATTAAGAAATTGCGCATTCCTATCGAATATGTTCAGAATTTAAAGACAAAGCCTGAACTTCTTTTAATGACGGATTGCCAATATGGTGAAGGCAATGTACGTAAGTTTAGTGCAAAAGAAATCGCTGTTATCGATCACCACCAGGTATCCGGAAATCTTCCCAAGATCAATGAAGTAAGAAGTAATCTTGGAAGCTCCTGTACTGTAATCTGGAATTTGTTAAAGATTGAAGATGAAGATAAACTGTTGGACAAAAAAGTCTCAACAGCTCTTTATTATGGACTTTATTCTGATACCAATGCTTTCTCTGAGATGTCACATCCTCTGGATCGAGATATGATCGATTCACTGGATTATGATAAGGCCCTTATTCTTCGCCTTAAAAATATGAACCTGACACTCAAAGAGGCAAGAATCGCCGGAGTAGCAATGCTTGGCGTTGAATATCACAAGGACAATCACTATGCGATTCTTAGAAGCGAACCTTGTGATCCTAATATATTAGGCCTTATTGGAGACTTTATTGTAGCTGTAGATACAATTGATGTATGTATAGTTTATACGGTACTTAACTTTGGAACAAAGTTCTCAATCAGAAGCTGCGTTCCCGAGACCAGAGCTGATGAACTTGCAGCATTTCTTTCTGCAAGAATTGGTTCCGGCGGCGGACACACCGAGAAAGCCGGCGGACTTCTTAAAAACGAACTGATCAAGAAAGTTTATCCTGAATTCATAGAAATAGATGATGATTCTGCGAAATATTCAATTTCAAATATCATCAAAGATCGTATGAATGATTATTTTGAGAACTCAGAGATCATCTACGCCAAAAAAGCTAAACTTGATACAGCCAGTATGACCAAGTATGTAAAGAGTCCATTGGTTGTTGGATATGTACGCCCTCAGAAGCATGTACCTTCAGGCAATATGGCCATAGTTCGAACACTTAAGGGCGATGTTAACGTGCAGATCAAGGACAATACCGTATTGATAATAGGTATAGGCGGAGATGTTACCGCTATATCTGAAGAGAAATTTGAAAGCGCATATACAACTACAGGCAAGAGATTCAAGCTCAATCTGGATTACACGCCTACAATTAAGGATGCGGATAACGGCAAGATATATCCGCTTGTTCCCGATGCAAAGGGATGCATCTCGACAGGTGAGATGAATGTCTATGCCCGGAAGTTAGAAAAAACCACCAAGCTGTTTCCATATTGGGAATCAGAAACATACATGGTGGGTAAAAAAGGCGATTATATAGCTGTCAGCGTAGATGATCCACATGACATTTTTATAGTTGAGAAATCTCTTTTCAGAAAGACTTATGCAAATGCCTAGAGATTTAGTCAGGATTATCTTTATTTTCTCTTAGCTTAACCATTCGGGCAGCTCTGCGTCTGTTTTCGTCTTCCTGGGCTGCGTAATGCTTTCTGGTTGTATTAACGTCCTTGTGACCAAGTACATCAGCAACCAGATATATATCTCCGGATTCTCTGTACAAGTTTGTACCAAAAGTACTCCTCAGTTTATGGGGAGTTATTTTTTTGAGAGTAGTAACATTTCTGGCATATTTCTTAACAAGATTTTCAACTGCTCTTACAGTTATGCGCTTGTTCTGAAGTGATAAGAAAAACGCTTTTTCACTTCCTTCGCAGGCCGGAATGAGCTTTCGCTGCTCATAATAATCGAGAAGAGCAGTTCTTACTTCGTCAGGAAAATAGATGGTTGTGTTATAACCACCTTTTCTATGAATACTAAGACCGTTATTATCGTAGTCAATATCGTCAATATCAATTCCAACACACTCAGAAACACGAATACCGGTTCCAAGAAGCAGAGTTAACATTGCAAGATCTCTGAGCTTGGTCTTTTCATGGTATTTCTGCTGTGATTTGGTGAGTTTTTCACCGGCTTCAACCTGATCCAATAATATGGCTACCTCATTTGGCTCAAGTCTGATGATTTCATGCTCATGGAGCTTGGGCATATCAACAAGCTCAGCTGTATTGCGTTCTATAAGCTCGCTCTTATAAAAATATGTAAACATGGAACGAAGGGCAGACATTTTTCTCTTTTTACCCTGTTCGGTGTTAGAAAGCTCTTTTTCATCCTTCTCATAAAGTGAGAGATACTCCATATATTCCTCGAGGTCTTCACGAGAAACTCTGTTAAGGATCTCCAGTGAGAATTCAGGAATAGGTGTTTTTGAAAGAGACGGATTGTTGTTTTTTAGGAACTCAAAAAAGATGCGAAGATCATAGGCGTATCCAAGTCTGGTTCTGGCGGAGGTTCTCTGCTCGATACCTCTGAAATACTGTCTGCAGAACCTGGGAAGGGTATCTAAGACTTCTCGCATCCTGATAGTGTTTAATTTATCCTGTTCGTTATAGTATTTTTCATCTTTTCTATTGTTTTGCATAGGTCAATTATACCACTAATTGATTCTACCTAAAATAACGCACCAAATATTGTGGCTTTTTTATATTGATGAAGGCATGGCAAAAATGGTAATATATAGCCTGTACATTTCTATTTTGGGTGGAAAAAAGTTTTGGGAAATTCTAGGGCAAATTACAGAAGAAAAGACGGTCAGAGATTGACCGCAGCTGAATATAGAAAAAGGCGTCAAAAAGAAATAATTCTGCATCTTAGCATGCTGACAGCAATATTCTTAGCACTTATCGGAACCAGCATTTTTATTATCGTTAAGGTAACTCATAAGTCTTCAAAGCCTCAACAAGCTGAGATAGTCGAGGATAGTTCCACAGAAGAAGTCACAATAATTGATACGGTCGTAGAGGATGTGGAAATAGAAGAGGAGAATGAGTATCTTCTTAAATCAGACGATTCTGCGAACTTTTTTGATGGCTATGTGATCGAACAGGATGAGAATACCGCATATATTGCCAGCGAAGAGGTACAGAGTTCATACGGACTACTTATAAACCTTGATACAGGTAAGGTTGTAGCTTCCAGGGATGGAAATGTCCGCATAAATCCTGCATCCATGACTAAGATTTTGACGCTTCTTGTTGCTGTTGAACATCTCGACGACATTGACAATCATTTCACAATGACTCAGGAAATAGGAGATTACGTATTCAAGAACGATTGTAGTGCAGTTGGATTCGAAGTTGGCGAGGAAATTCCGATCAGAGATCTTTTGTACGGAACAATCCTTCCGTCCGGAGCCGATGCAGCAATGTGTCTTGCAGAATATATTGCCGGCAGCCAGGAAGCTTTTGTGGATCTTATGAATGATAAACTTAAGGAACTTGGCCTTTCTGATACAGCTCATTTTACCAATTGTGTAGGCGTTTATAACGAAGATCATTACTGTACATTGATGGATATGGCCATGATATTAAAGGCTGCTGAGGAAAACAGTCTGTGTCATGAAATCTTAAATGCAAGAACATATTTAACATCACCAACATTACAGCATCCTGAAGGACTTCAGATTTCCAACTGGTTCCTTAGAAGAATTGAGGATAAAGATACAAACGGTGATGTTGTCGGTGCAAAAACAGGCTTTGTAAATCAGTCAGGATGTTGCGGAGCAAGTTATCAGATATCCAATGACGGAAGCCATTATATCTGTGTAACAGCAGATGCATGGAGCTCATGGAGATGCATCTATGACCAGGTAGATATCTATAAGACGTATACCAGCTGATTTAGGAGCTGATTTAGGCTGATTTAGGCGAAATCATGTATTAACTATTCATAAAACCTGTGTTTTGCGAATAGTTGCCCATCACCACTCACGCCTTATTTTTTCAAAATCAATAGTCTTCCCAACCTTTTTCCATACGATAAACGTAAGGACTACATTTATTGCAGCGATTGCAAAGTATGTAATAAGGATTCGAACTCCGTCTTCACCGGTATTAATATACGATGAACCGGAGTTTTTCACTGGAACAAAAAGACCTTCTGTATAACCTGCAAAAAAGTCAAACAATCCATGTGTGACACCACAGGCCCATATATTTCTGGTTTTCCAATACAGAATAAGAAGGGCTAGTCCGAAAACGCCTGATTCCAATGTCTTGGCTATAGCCTGCCCCCATGCTATAGCGGATGTGGCATCAAATTCTCCGATAATATGAGCTGCCCCAAATACTAATGAAGATACTACTGCACTAAGGGCAAAAACATATTTCTTTTCCCTGAACTTATAGATTATTGCATCGTTTATAACTGCTCTGAAAGCCAGTTCCTCAAAAAGTCCCACGGAAATGAACATAAGAAATACGATGATAAATTCCAATACCGGGTTGTCTTTCAATGGGACCTGTTCTTCTATATTGGAGATCATCAATACTGTACCCATTATAAGTGACATCAAAAGAAACCCTATAGAATTCTTGATGACATATCCTGTTGAAACATAACTTGACGTCAGGGTCTTATCTCCTGATATCTGGTACAGGAAAAAGCACACAGCTCCGCAAAGCATGGTTCTTACTATAAAAAACTGAAAATTTGTCTCTGTATATACCGTCTTGAAACACACAACCACGTATACTATGCAGAGCGCAGCCGTTATAATCGGAGATTTTTTCAAAAATTCAATATACTTTTTAAGCATTCTTATTCTCCTACTCTGATAATAAAATTATTGTCTCCACTTCTCTTTCCAAAGTTCCATGATCTGCGGATAGTTCTTCGGCGATAATAGGATAAGTGAAGTTACTATTCCGATCGCAGATGCCACAAGATTAACCCAGTCGCTGGCAACAAGCTGTGTCGAAAGACCACCTGATGAAGAATAGTAACCGTTAATAAGCCCGGCAAAATCCAGTGTAAAATGCGCGATCATTACAACCCATAGATTAGCAGTACGCAAATATACCGCACCCAAAATTGCGCCAACTCCGACACAATATATTAGCTGAAAAATACCAGCCACAAGATTTGCGTCCGAAAAGATATTGGTTATATGTATGCCGGCAAACAATAATGTCGACAACCAGAATATATGTTTAATCTGCTTCTCGGACTTGATATTTCTCATGTAGTTAGCCACACCAAGTCCTCTGAATGCTGCTTCCTCTGTAAATCCGGGTGAAAGTGCGGATAAAAACGCAACAAGCACATTTCCAAATCCAAATGTATGAAGATCAATAGCTGCACCAATATAATCAGCAATAAGGAAAGGAAGCATGACCACAATGCCCCACAAAAAGCCTTTCCAGCCAAGAATGCCTTTGAAGTCAGGCCTGAACCAAAGTGTAAATATAATTACTGCTAAAATAACAAATATAGCGGCTCCGATACCGGACGCAGATGTCACAGTAGAACCCAATCCGGACATTTCTTTTGCATAACCCGGTATAATGTTTGAGAGTGGTTTATCTATAAGGTCTGCGCCAATAGATGAGAAAACCAAAACAAAGACTAAAAGAATAAAATATCCAATAATTGGATGATCTAAAATGGTATGTTTTCTTGCCATTGGGAGTTCCTCCTGAATGAAAAAAATGTACATATTTACAAATATATTATATCAAAATAAAAGGCACTCTCAAACTTACCGGGAGTGCCTTTTACTTAAACAATATAGGGATTTATATGTTTTAATTACCAGAATAATCTCTTTAAGATACTAGCTGCTACAGATACAACAGCTTTTACAACTGTTTTAACAACCTTAACAACAGGTGCAATAATCTTAGCGATAGGAATTATTACTACAGGTTTCTCGGGC
The DNA here is from genome assembly GCF_000424525.1 of Butyrivibrio sp. FCS006. NCBI lineage: Bacteria > Bacillati > Bacillota > Clostridia > Lachnospirales > Lachnospiraceae > Butyrivibrio > Butyrivibrio sp. FCS006. The sequence goes on from NZ_AUKB01000008.1 coordinate 489,923, forward strand.
TGAGTAGGCTCTTCTGGCTGTGTGGGCTCAGTAGGATCTGTAGGTTCAACCTGTCCCGGATCGTCGGGATTTGTAGGATCTTCAGGCTCTACCTGTCCTGGATCGTCGGGATTTGTAGGATCTTCAGGCTCTACCTGTCCTGGATCGTCAGGATTTGTTGGATCTTCAGGTTCAACCACTTCGATTCCAAGGAACTTAAGTACGTCTTCTTTGCTCTCAAAAGAGTCTGTTGAGCTGCTTGTAAAGAAGCTCTTTTCAACTGTGATGTTCTTGTTATCTGCAAGCTGAGAACCGGCACCGTTATTGTTAAAGATGTAAGTAAGTGTACCTGTCTCAATAGCCTTTGTAGGAACTTCTACGCTGTACCAGTTTGTACCTTCCTCGCGATCCATGCTTTTTCCGGGCCATCCGCCAATGAGGTTGTTGTACTCTCCGTTTTCGCCGCCGTAGATGTAAAGGGCTACATTCTCCCAAGCTTCATCTTTTGCCTGCTCATTGTAGAAGTAAACTGTTGTGTAGCTAACGTCTTCTCCTGTTGCAATTGCTGCAAGTGCATCCTTCTTGGAGCCGTATTTCTGGAAGCTGATTCCATTGTGTAAGAAGAATCTGTACTTCATATCAGTGATCTTCATATCACTGGTCTGCTTACCGTTATTGCCGTTGTTAAAGATGATGTTGAGGTCTTCACTTGCACCTGCATTAAGTACAATTTTGTACCAGCCATCTTCTTCCTGAGTCATCTCTGTGCCGGGCCATTCTCCGAGAGATGTTGCACCCCAGGTGTATGCACAAACTGTTTCCCATCCCTGGGTGTTGTAGAAGTATGCTGTTGTGAAGTTTCCTGATACACCAACTGCCTCTTCTGCTGCTTCTTTTGTGGTAAATCTGTTTACTACAACCTGTCCGCTTGATTTCTCAGCATCAGGTGCTACATAAATATCCTTGCTTGAAGGTGTGATATTCTCAATATTTACGGTCTGCTTGCTGCCACCATCATTGAATATTACGTTAAAAGAGTCTATATCGCCCTTAACTTTTACGTCAGCTCTCCACCAGCCTTCACCTTCATTTACAGCTGCTTTTCCGGGTCATCCGCCAAAGAGCTGTGCGCCGTCTGAAAGCCATCCGTATACGTTAACATTTGCCCAGCCTTCTGTTCCAAAGAAGTATACAGGATATGTATGGATTCCTATAGCTTCTTCAGCCTCTTCCTTGCTGAAGTAGAGCTTATCCGACTCATATGTTGCAAATGTTCCTGTTGAAGCAGAAACCTTATAAACAGGTGAAGTCTTGCTTCCGTCGCTGTTTTCGAAAGTAACCTCAAACTCATCATCAAGTACTGTTGCCCAGTACCATCCATCGTTATCGTTTACTGTTGAAAGCTTCTCGCCGTTTGCATTTGCTACTACAGTATCCCAATTCTCTGAATTGTAGAAAGAAACGATTGTTCCTGTTCCTTCCTGCTTATCTGAAAGAACTGCTACGGATCTTGCATCAACGCTTCCGTAGATAACGCCGTCTTTTACAAGGAAGATATCATCACTTCCCTCAACCATGTTTGTATAAGTACCATCTTCAAGAACGGTCTCTGCATTGATAGTTGTTCTTGCAAGTCCACTGTTGATGATTACAGCGCCCTGCACATCATCGCCTTTTCTTTCTACCATTACAGTCTGAATGTTTCCGCCGGGATTGGAGATGTACTCATCAGCGTCAAGCATCTGTCTACGGAAAAGATTTACCGCCTTTACTTCAGGAGCCTTATAAATATCGCTACCTGCTGCTCCCATCATGTTGTTACCATATGGGTTATCCTGTGAACTTCCATCAGGTCTTGAGAAGAAAAGAGGTGTTCCTGCTTTTCTTGCACCGATAAATGACCATCCAAGTATAAGCTGCTCATCATTTATAGATTTCCAGCAGCTCTCTGAGTCATTCATGTAGTTGTCGTGTGACTCAACCCATGTGATAAGCTTCTCTTCGTCTGCTTCATATGTTCTGCCATTTACAGTCTCATTGCCAATCTGATAGTCTGTGATCTTGTTAACGGAAAGATTACCGCTTGCAAGAGCTGAACGAAGGCTTGAACCATAGTTACTTGCTGTTGTTCCGCCAATATACTCCTGATATGCAGGAAGTCTGTCGCTTGCACCCTGGAGAACTTCACCGTAAACGAAAAGCTCATCATAGCTCTTTGTACCAACTTCTGTTGAATACTCATTAAGAGCTTCTCTCATATTTGGATAGAATGTATTTCTATCAGCATCTGCATAATCTGATGGTACCGGATCATCAGGAAGTGAAATATGCTTAGCTGTATCAATTCTGAATCCGTCGGCACCAAGATATACACAGTCCTTTAAGAACTCATAGAAGTATTCCTGGAAGCTGATATTCTCTGTATCTACATCTGGAAGTCCACCCATAGCATAATATGTAAGCTCGAGTCTGTCTGAATATCCGCCACCAATCATACCTGTTGTATGATAAAGAGCATCTTTTCCGCCTGCTGCATTGATCAGATCCTCGGATACATTACCCATAGAAGGTGTTGTGTGGTTTGGAAGAATATCTACGATAACTGCGATGCCATATTCGTCTGCAACATCGCACATATGCTTGAATTCATCTCTTGTTCCGAGCTGATAGTTACCGATTACCCAGTCTGTAGGCTGATAATGGTAATACCACATTCCGTCGGGACCATGGAGGTTCATACCGGGGTTGGTATCAAGACATTCATTTATAGGTGATGTCTGAACTGCTGTATAACCTGCATCAGCAATATCAGCCATATTATCTGCAATTGTGTTAAAACTCCAGCAAAATGCCTGGAGAATAGCGCCGTCGTGAATGTTGCTTCTATTTACTGAAGCATTATCTGATGGCCTTGGATCTCTTGAAGCACGATGTGTAGTAACTGTTTCGTCTGCAGCTGTTACTGTAAATGCCTGCGCTTTGATTTCAGAAGTCACATCATCTTCTGAAGTTTCTTCTACTTCTTCAACTTTCTCTTCTTCAGTTTCTTCAAGTTCTTCAACTTCTTCAACTTCTTCTGTGTCTTTTTTTACTTCTTCTTTAACTTCATTAACATCTTTTTTTACTGCTTCGTCTGAATCTACTGTACTCTGATCATCAGTATTAATCTGATCATCGTTTTCTACAGTATTTTCAATTGCAGTTACCTCTGTAGCTGCAACAGGAACACTTCCCAAAGTGCTCAAAAATACAGACATACTAAGGCCTGCAGCAGCCAAACTCCTTAGCCACAACTTACTCTTTTTCATGACACCTCCTAATTTGATTAAAGTTTTTTGCTAGTACTGTTAATCGATTAACTCCCAACAAGATAATTATATTTTTTGTCCCCTTTTACTGTCAATTGTGTATAAATATCGAATCTTTTAAAGAGCTGTTATTAATTATGCTTAGTAAAAATGGTTAATTTGCTATATTTTAGGTTAAACGTTTACCTTGCAAAATTTTTGGCAAAAAAAGACTCTGCCACAATGTGACAGAGCCTTTTGAAAATATACAATTTATGCCTGGACAAATGCAGGTGTATCTGCAGGAGCATCAAGGAGTTTCTTGAGCTCATCATCAACCTTGAGTAGTGTGATTGAGAAGCCTTCCATATCAAGAGATGTCATGTAGTTTCCTACAAGAGTTTTATAAACCTTGATATTCTTCTTAGCAAGCTCATCTGCAATGTGCTTATTAGCTACGAACAGCTCCATAAGAGGTGTTCCGCCCATTCCGTTAACCATAACTGCTACTTCATCGCCTGCATTGTAGATACCTTCAGCCAGGATCTTGCCAAGGAGTTTATCTACGATGTCATTAACAGGGCTGATCTTCTCACGATGTGTGCCGGGCTCACCATGGATACCGATACCGATCTCAACCTCATCCTCTGCAAGGTCAAAGCTTGGCTTTCCTGCTGCAGGAACTGTGCAGGCATCAACAGCCATACCCATTGAACGAACATTAGCGATAACCTTCTCAGCAACTGCCTTAACATCAGCAAGGCTTCCGCCTGCTTCAGCGCATGCGCCTGCGAGCTTGTGAACAAAGATTGTTCCTGCGATTCCTCTTCTACCGGTTGTCCAGGTACTGTTCTCAACTGCTACGTCATCAGCGGTGATAACCTGATCTACTTCGATTCCTTCATCTCTTGCCATGTCGGCAGCCATCTCGAAGTTCATAACGTCACCGGTATAGTTCTTGATTACAAGAAGTACGCCTTTTCCGCCGTTAGCGGCTTTGATAGCTTCAAAGATCTGGTCAGGAGTAGGTGATGTGAAAACTGCGCCAGCAATAGCGCCGTCAAGCATACCTTTTCCAACGTAGCCTCCGTGTGCCGGCTCATGTCCGCTTCCTCCACCGGAAACAAGAGCAACCTTGCCGTCTGATCCGCCGGCTCTTACAACAACATCAAATCCATCAAGTCTCTTAAGGTACTGAGGATAAGCTGCTATCATACCATCCAGCATCTCGTCAACTACATTGTCAACCCCATTGATTAGTTTCTTCATGTCCCTGCCTCCTTAAATTATGAATTTATTTTTTTTACAGTCCGCGTCTGCTCGGCGGCTGCAATAACTGCGTCCATATTCTGACCGCATGCAGCTGTAACAGCTGCTGCGATAGCTCCTTCTACAATCGGAGCATCGGCAAGTTTAACATCTATACCTTCTCCGTCAAGGAGCTCAATAGCTGTCTCCGCGCTCATGATTCCACTTCCGAGATCGGCTAAAAGAACTACTCCGTCACCGTCGTTTGCTGCCTTAATGGCCTCTGATATCCTGACAGCATCAGTACCTATCTCGCCATCCTCCATTCCGCCGGCTGCGATGATTCCCTTATGACCTGATGCAATCTGATCGGTTAAGTCCTTTATTCCGTCAGCAATCTTTCTGCTATGTGATACTAAAACAAGTCCTACCATGGCTTACCCCTTAATAAAATCTCTGATAACTTCAAGTGTCATAGTTGCTGATGTAGCGCCAGGATCCTGATGACCGATACTTCTATCGCCCAGATAGCTTGCACGTCCCTTTGTTGCAGCAATGGTCTTAGTGAACTCTATACCTTCATTTGCTGCCTTACATGCTTCATCGAGTCCGTCTGAAAGGCTTCCGCCTTCTGCAATCTTGGCTGAATATGCATCCAGTGCAGGAATTAAGGAATCAAGCATGGTCTTTTCACCTTTTTCAGCTTTTCCTCTCTTCTGAATACCTGCAATAGCAGCTTCCAGGGCAAGCTTAAAATCTTCTGCAGAAAGAGAATCTTTTCCTGCAAGCACTTTTGCAGCTTCCATATATGCTGTTCCGTATAAAGGACCTGAAGCTCCGCCAACTGTTGACAGAAGTGTCATTCCTGTCTTTTTAAGTGCTGCTCCGATGTCCGGATCGTCCTGAGCAACTTTTTCAATAACTGATGTAAAACCTCTTGCCATGTTTACACCGTGGTCAGCATCGCCGATCTCTCTGTCCAGGTCGGTCAAAAAATCCTTGTTTTCAATAATCTTTTCTCCGATACACTTTAGGCATTCATAGATTCTAGTAGACATATGCAATTTGTCCTCCCGATATGTTATTGTAAAAGCCTTGCTTAGTATATTATAACAAAATGGTACGGAATTTCCATACATAATGTGTGTAAATTGGCTAATTGTTTAAACAATTTTGAAATATCCTTTGTATCTTATTTACAATCTATTGTTTCTCTTGATTAAAAATAAGCACAAAAAAGAAGCCTGCCAGATATGCTGACAGACTTCTCTTATTATTTGGCCTTCGAAGCCATAAAGTTCTTGATCAGGTCATCTACGGTATCTGCTTTGAACGAACCACCATTGATGTCCGCAAAGAAATTCATTACCCCGTTTTTATCCGTTCTGATGCCGAAATTTGAGATTTCATCCTGCTCATCGGTACTTCCACCGATCTTATCGCTCATGTCTGATATGGTCTTCATAGCGTCATCTATCTGACCCATGAGTTTGTCCTTAGCTTCTTTATCCTTTGGATCATCTGAAGCAAGGAGTTTCATTTCATCCTCTGAGAGGATAATGCTGTATTCTAAATCTCCGCCAATCTGTGATAAATCATCCCCGGGTCCTGCCACGAAAACATCGGCATTATCGTATTTCTTTTGCAAAAGATCTACTACCTTGCCGTACATCTCAACCTCAGGTGAAAGTTCTACCTTGGCACTCTCACCAAAAGGATTTGCTGCTTTCTGTAGCTTTCCACCATTACCTGCCTTGGACGACGTGTTAACTTTTCCCGCTACCTTACCAGTCTTTATATTTCCCGGATCATTTCCGCGAAAGAGCTGGCCGATACTACCTCCTATGTTGTTAGCCATATGCTTCCTCCTTGAAAGATACACGCAGATTCCATTCTGCGGATGGAGTAAATTGGTTCCTCTTTTAGCAGGGTACAGTTACCCTTATTCTTTGTTAGGCTCAGTGTATCATCATGTTATTGAAAATATTATTAAATATGTATTAAATTTGCCCCAAAATGAAACAAACTTCCGGAAAACATAAAGTCTTCCGGAAGTAAAATTTCAAAAAAAAGTTCTTATGCCTTTTTTGAATTCTCAACATCTTCTATGTACTGGATGATGAACTTAACTGTGCCATCAATACCGAGAATACTGGAGTTGATGCAAAGGTCATAGCTGTCGGCTCTACCCCACTTCTTGGATGAGTAGTAATTGTAGTAGCTCTGACGCTGTTTGTCCTTCTTATTCATCATTTCTCTTGCCTTGTCATCTGTTGTGATGTCATCAAAGCGCTCTTTTAATCTCTTGATCTTGCACTCTTCGTTGCCATGGATAAAAAGATTTAAGACATTATCGTAATCAGCCAGCGCATAATCGGCACATCTGCCGACAATTACACATGGGCCTTCATCAGCAATTTTTTTGATGGTATCAAACTGAGCAAGAAATACCTTGTGGCTTATGGGCATATCTACAAAGCTTGATGCATTGTAGCCAAATGAATAGGTGTCCATAACCAGATTATATAAAAATGAATTTGTTGGCCTTTCGTCGTGATTCTGGATCATTTCCTCGCAGAATCCGCTCTCTTTGGCTGCTCTGCTTAAAAGCTCCTTGTCATAGCATTTTATCCCGAAATGCTCTGCAAGCTTTTCTCCGATTTCTCTTCCCCCTGAGCCGAACTGACGGCCGATTGTAATAATTGTATTCATACGCAGATGCTCCTTCGTATTTTTATAATCTCATTTTATACTATTTGAGAATCTCAATCAAATGGGAAAAATATTCAGGCAGTGGAGCGTCCACTTCCACATATACTCCTGTTGTGGGATGGATAAAACCAAGGGTCTTGGCGTGGAGACACTGTCCGTTTGTTTTAAACTTGCTTTTTCTGGCCGGGCCATATACTTCATCCCCAAGAAGAGGATGACCGATATGAGCCATATGTACACGAATTTGGTGTGTTCTGCCGGTTTTTAGCCTGCATTCTATATAAGTCATCTTATCTTCTTCAAATCGCTTTAAAACACGGAAATGAGTAAAAGCTTCTTTTCCGCCGCTCTTTACTACTGCCATCTTTTTCCTGTCAGCCTGGCTTCTTCCAATGGGAGCGTCAATGTCGCCCTCATCTTCTTTTATTACTCCATAGCAAATTGCGTGATATACACGATTTATTGAATGCTCTTTGAGTTGTTCCGCAATCTTGATATGTGCATTGTCATTTTTGCATATTATTACAGATCCGGTAGTATCCTTATCAATCCTATGAACAATTCCCGGGCGCATAACTCCGTTAATTCCGGAGAGATTGTCTTTGCAGTGATACATTACTGCATTGACGATAGTGCCTTCATAATGTCCGGCTGCAGGGTGTACAACCATATCCTTAGGCTTGTTGACGATAAGAACATCGTTATCCTCATACAGAATATCAAGAGGAATATCCTGAGGAACAATTTCAGGTACTTCCAGAGGCGGAATCTCGAGTTCGATCCTGTCGCCTTCTGAAACATTATAGCTGGCCTTTACGCTTTTTTCGTTGCATTTTACTTTATCATCGTCTATCAGTTTTTTGATGTAGGAACGTGAAAGAGAATCCATAAGCTCGCTAATAAGCTTATCGATCCTTAGGCCTTCATATTCGTCTGTAACAACAAATTCAAATCTGTCGTTTTCACGTTCCATTATTTTATTTCCCTGTATTTTTTCTGCTGTTTGAAGCTAAGGAAATTGAAGTCGTTTTCTTTGTAATAGAAAAGGAAAAGTATCACAAAGAAGAAGGTTGATACAGTAACATAAATGTCAGCAACATTAAATATCGGGAAGTTGATTATCACAAAATAAATGAAATCAACAACATAGTCCTGTCTTATCCTGTCTATCATGTTTCCTGCAGCTCCGCTTGCTATCATTACAAGAAGGACATGCATGACGTTATATTTTTTATCATCAGGCATTCTGAACAGAACATATGCGATGATAAATAAAATCAGCAATGCAACAAGGATGAAAAAGACCTTTTGATTCTGGAGCATACCAAAGGCTGCTCCGCTGTTTTTCAAAAAGTTAAGTTCAAGTACGCCCTTTATAAGAGGTATAGCAGGCTTGTCCTGAAGATACTCACATGCAAGGTACTTCGTGAACTGATCAAGTGCCACAAGCAAGATGATCATGATCATATCTACAGCCAGGAAGATTTTTTTCTTTTTTGACATTTTTGTATTCATAGCTTAAAACCTTTTAATCGTTATTTTCAATATAGATAATTTCATCAAGAGCCTTGCTCATCTCATCCCTTGTTACAGTCTCATCGATGAAGGCTTTTCCGATCTTCTTTAGAAGAATAAATTTAATCTTGTCGGAATCGACTTTTTTGTCTGATTTTGTAAGTTCCAGCACTGCTTCCTTATCAACATCTTCAATTGAGATCGGAAGATTGAAAGGAACAAACATATCCCTGATCTCATAGTATTCTTCCATGGAAATAAGTTCTCTTTTCCAAGAAATAAATGCTGCGGCTATTGAACCAAGTGCAACACATTCTCCGTGTGTAAGTTCGAAGTTCTTATGTTTTTCAATGGCATGACCAAGGGTGTGACCATAGTTTAAAAGAGCTCTCTCTCCCTTTTCGGTTGGATCCTTCTCTACAACTGCTCTCTTTATATCACAGCTCTTTTTGACCATTTCCATTACTACTTCAGGGTCTTTATCATTTATCTCGTACATGTTCTCGATGAGGAATTCATAGAATTTCTGATCTTTGATAAGACCGTATTTCATAACTTCAGCAAAACCTGAAGCATATTGTCTGTCGCTGAGTGTCTTAAGAGTTGATACATTGATATATACAAGGCGAGGCATGTAGAATGCGCCGACCATGTTTTTTACGCCTTCAAGATCAACGCCTGTCTTACCTCCGACACTGCTATCTGACTGAGCAAGAAGTGTGGTCGGTATCTGGACAAAAGAGATACCTCTAAGGTAAGTTGCAGCAGTAAAGCCGCACATATCGCCCACAACTCCGCCGCCAAGGGCTACCAGAAGGTCGTGTCTGTCAAAGTGTCTTTCCATCAGGAACTCATAGATCTTTTTGATCTCGTCAAGCTGTTTGTTTTCTTCTCCTGCAGGAATCTCATAAATGACAATTGTGTCTGAAATGCTTTCAAGGCTTGTTTTTACTTCTTCGCCATAGATTTTCCCAACGTTTGAATCTGTAATAATTGCAATCTTTCTTCCCTTAAAACCAAGTGATTCTACTTCGCTTGAAAGTCCGGAAAAGTCTGTTGTAAAAACAATATCGTAGCAGGGTTTTTCCTGATAATTAACGGTAAGTCTGTTATCCATTTTTGTTTTTTCTCTTTCTTATTTAATCAAAATAAAAAGCTGTTGACTGTAAAGCTACATGTCAACAGCCTGATATTTAGTCTATTTGCTGTGGCCCTTCTGATATGCCGCCACCAAAGGTTCCGCTTAAGATATTCTGGAAGTCACCGGAGATATCAACAGAAGCAGGTGTGATAATGAATATATATCTTGAAATCTTCTGAAGGTTACCTGCTATAGCAAAGCATGAACCTGATGTGAAATCGATTATTCTCTGTGCGATATCAACATCAAGACCTTCTAAGTTAAGCACTACTGTGCGGTTAGCAAGAAGTGTCTCAGTGATCTCTCTTGCATCCTCTACAGAAGTTGGCTTGATAACGCAAACTTCCATGCCTGAAGCAGATAATGATTTCTTTGTTCTGCTTGGAGCAACCTTGGGAGCAGATTTCTTCTGCTTCTCTTCAGTTACTTCTATGCTTGGGTCATCCTTTCCAATAGGTGCCTGATTATTGATGGAATCTACCTTGGAAGTAAATCCCTCGTCCGGCTCATCATAGTAGCCATCCTCTTCCCCATTAAGTTGAATTGCATTTAAAAACTTGTCCATAAAGCTCATAACAATATACTCCTCGCAATTAATCCCAACAAACCTTTATAATTTTAACGTAAAATGACACATTCTGTCAAATACAGTTAAGATTTTTATCCACCATTTTCTGAGGTTTCCTCATTTGTGACTTCTGTGTCAGAATTTTCTTCCGTAATCTCTTCTGAGGATTCTTCAGAGCTCTCTACTGTGATTTCTTCTGCAGTTTCCTCTGTTGCAGGCTCTTCGGATTCTTCAGGTAAAGCCTGTGAGGTCTCGCTGACTGACTCTTCTGTTGTTTCTTTTGAAGAATTCTGATCTACAGTTGATGCATCAAGAACAATGTAGTCAAATACGTTCAGTCCGTAAGTTGTATTGGACTTAACTATGGAATATTCATCATTCTGGTATAGGATACTGATCTGTCTGAAATCAGCATAGCCCTTATTGATATTGTAAACTCCGATAAGAGTATCTGTCTTGCTTATGGTATATCTCTGATTTGAATCGGTAAGGATAAGATTATCTCCGCTTCTTAGGTTCTCTGTGCCGAGATAATACATGGTCTCTGATTCATTATAAATATCAACGTTTATAAACTCAGAGGTTTCATTTCCCTGTTCATCGTATTTAACTCTTAGAACACCGGTTTTTCCGTCATTGCCCTTTATTATGTAGTTTTTTGGAACCAGGTAAAAGTTCTTGTTTACTATGGATGAATTGGGAATTTTCAGTCCGGTCTCATCTTCGGTGATAAGCTCAATATTTATAAATCTGTCTCTGCAGAAAGTAATCATTGAATTGGTGAAGGTAAACTTTACAAAGGTTTCACCTTCCGGATTCGTATATGAGGAAACCTTACCCCAGGATTCATGCTGGTTCTTTATAAAACGAACCTTAACATACTCGAGATCAAGAAGTTCCTGTACTTTCTCAGGATCATCCTCTTGTATTACAACGGACCACTCTTCATTTGTACATAGCTTATATACAGGGTCTCCTGATTTCACAAGAGTGTTGTTTATCAGCTGAGTTTTCTCGTAGGTTGACTCATCAAATACAGCAGATGTCATGTTTTCAAGTGCAAGATCTTCATAACCATCTATTGAATATATAACAATGCCGGTATTCTGCGCATATTTGTAATTGATGGACTGAAGTGTTGCACTGTTGGCATTAAGTGACTGGATGTTGGAAAGGATACTGTTATTTGAGAGCTTCTGAACAGTTCCGTCAATACTTACCTTAAAGTCATATACTGGATGGAAATTATGAGGGTCAAAGGATGATTCGAAGTTTACGATCTGAGTACGAAGCTCAGCAAGGTCATCCTCACTAAGTGATACCTCTTCGCTTCCCTGAGACTTAAGATACTCAAGGAGCTGACCTGATTCATCAACGGTGTAAACAAGGTTCCCAACAGCTACTCTTCCGCCTTCTGTGGCAAAATAATTGACATATCCGGCTGTGTCGCTCTCTACAATCTCCTCGGTACGTAGAGCAACAGCATCATAGATATTGTTGGTGGAAAGAGATCCTTCCTTAACCTCATAACCAACCATATGATCCCTGCGAAAATATGTGATAACACTGATGATGATATAGATTGCCATTACGGCAAAAAACACCATTCCAATATTTATATTATTGATATTTTTGGGATATTTGGTAACCTTTCGCTTCTGACTCCCCGCCATCTGTTACCTGTCCTTAACTTGAAATTTTCAGAATATAAGCCGCGGATAGCCGCGGCTTATAAGAATAGTCTTATTAAAAATTGATCAAAGTGAAATGATTACCTTTGATTTTACTGACTCCGGAAGTTCGGATTCATCCAATGAGAGACTAAGCACAAACTCTACCCCGAACTTCTCACTGAGCTTGTCTAATTTCTCAATAACCTCTGAGATGTCTTTTCCTTCAAGACAAGAGATTTTCAAAAAGCTATCAAAATACATTTGCTGGAGATCATGGTCCTGTGAAATGATACCACTGACAAATCCAATAAACTCATCTGGATTGGTGATACTGAAATCCGGTACTACAATTAAACGGATTTTGTTGTTAAGCTCATACATGTGCTTGGTGTTCTTGTCAAGAAATACAACACTTCCAAGAACGTTCTTTACCTCGGTGTTAACCTTGTCTAATAGGCATTTTGTCTTTCCTTTTCCCTTTTTCCCAACAATTAACTGAACCATCGGCATACCCTCCTGCAAGTAGAAATTTTTATAAAAATATTATAAGTCTTTAATACCCAAAAGACAACCTTAATTCACGATTTCATTCAGCAATGAAGACATATCGCTGTAGAGAAGTCCTGAGTCTGTATCTCGCATGATTACTGCAATGTAAGGGTTAGAAGCAGTATCTCTTGCAAGAAGTATAAGACAATGACCTGCAGCCTGTGTGGTACCTGTCTTGCCACCGATTACGGTAACTCCTGCCGGCTGCTGTTTATCACCCTTTAAATAAGCATTTGTTGTACTGACAGTTACCTCTTTTGAAGCTCCGGTGGAGTCGAGATAACTGGTTGAATACTCTGTAGTATTGATGATCTCGCTGAAAGTATCATATTGCATCGCGGCATTAAAGATCAGATACATATCATATGCTGTAACATAGTGCTCATCTGCAGTAAGGCCATGTGGATTTTGGAAATGAGAATTGGTGGCGCCTATAGCCTGCGCTTCCTTGTTCATCAGTCCAACGAAATCCTCAATCGAATTTCCTACGTTTGATGCTATTAAATTGGCTACGTCATTGGCTGAATAAATGAGAAGAATACGAAGAGCCTGATCAAGAGTAAGTCTGTCGCCCTCTTTCAGACCGATTTTCTGAGCTCCGCTCTCATTGACATAGACATCGGATCCGGCAACCAGAACCTGATCAAGAGATCCGTATTTTAGCGCAACAAGCGCTGTCATAACCTTTGTAAGAGAAGCAGGCTGAACCTGCAAATTGACGTTCTTAGCAAAGAGAGTCTCTTTTTTGTTCAAGTCAAAAAGTCCTCCACATGCCACGTCTTCTATGGAGACCTCTGATGTATTAACATCCTGGTCTGCAACACATAAATCCGAAGCAAATGTAGGATAATAAAGAGTCTTTCTGTTATCTCCTTGTGATGAGGTTACTTCATATTTTGATGAATACGAAAGTCCGGAGCAACCTGTCACACAAAAAATCCCCAATAAAACAATACTAAAAGCTCTAAGCAGCTTATTTGTACATCTCACGCCACTCAAGGTCTCCTCTGTCAAGTGATTTGATCAGTAGTTCCGCTGATGCAAGGTTGGTTGCAACAGGTATGTTGTGCATATCACATAAAGTCATCACATTGTTGATATCAGGCTCATGTGACTTAACAGTAAGCGGGTCTCTTAAAAAGATCACAAGGTCGATCTCGTTGTGCTCGATTGCAGCGCCAAGCTGCTGTGATCCACCAAGATGTCCGGCAAGATACTTATGTACTGTCAGGTTTGTAACCTCTTCTATCAAACGCCCCGTTGTACCTGTTGCGAAAAGATCATTCTTACTTAGTATACCCCTATATGCTATACAGAAGTTCTGCATAAGTCTCTTTTTTGCGTCATGTGCTATAAGTGCGATATTCATTAACTTATACCCTCCCTGTAATATATTTATTGCCTTGAAGTCTCACGTTTAGGACAAATCCGATAGCTGCGTAAACACTTATAAGTGAAGTAAGTCCGTAGCTCACGAAAGGTAGAGGAATACCTGTGTTGGGCATAACTCCGGTTGCAACCCCCATATTAAGGAAGCCCTGGAATCCGATCCATGCGCCGACGCCTGCTGCTATCACTTCTCCGGCCTTGGTCTTGGCACGAAGTGATATCATGAAGCACCTGATAGCTATAAGAAGAATAAGTGCAACCACAAGACATGCACCTACAAATCCAAATTCTTCACCAATAACCGTAAAAATAAAGTCCGTCTGAGACTCTGAAATGAAACCACCGTTTAGAACCGAACTGATCTCATTTGTATTGTAACCCTTGCCATAAAGCTGGCCGGAGCCTATCGCCATCATAGAATTCAGTGTCTGATAAGCATCAGAATTGGCATAATCCTCAGGATGAAGCCATGCAAGAATACGCCTCTGCTGATAATCATGTAAAAGACTGCTCTCACCTTGTACTGCATTGTAGATAACAAACAGTGCAGCTGGAACCGTAACTCCAAGTACTGACCATACAATCTTCCTGTTAATGCCTGCAACATAGAGGATTGATGCAAAAATAACCATTACCATGATGCAGGTTGAAAGGTCAGGCTGAGAAGCGATAAGACCTAAAGGAGGAGCCAAAAACAGCAGACAAATAACGATAAATCCTAAGTTCTTGACTTTATCCTTATATTTCATAATAAACTGCGCATAAAATAAAATCAATAAAATTTTGGCCGTCTCGGAAGGCTGGAAAGTGATGCCAAAGAGGTTTATCCACCTCTGCGCTCCGTTGGTACTACTGCCAAGAGGTGACAGTACAAGACCCAAAAGAACGATATTTGCTATGTAAGCAATTATGTATAGCTTCGTGAACCATAAATAATCAAGAAGCGAGATAAAAACCATAGCAAATATTCCCATCACCATACCCGCTATCTGCTTGTTCTGAGATGAGGGATCTGCGGAACTGATCGCCATTATTCCGATGATTGTCAGCAAGATGACCATGAGCACAAGAAAAAAGTCATAGTCAACCAGCTTGTATTTCTTAAAGTAATCCATATTGTTCCTTAGTCAGCGTTTGTTGCTCCATCCTGAAGTGTCTGCGCTGTACCTGATATAATATCGTCTTCGTCTCTGAGTTCGAAGTAATATGAAAGAGCTTCTTTTGTGATCTGAGCAGCATAGCTTGATGTATATCCGAATGCTATTCTTGTTGCTATAGCTATTTCAGGATTTTCATAAGGCGCATAGCAAACAAAGAGTGAGTGGTTAGGCCTGTTGGCTGATTCCTGAGCCGTTCCTGTCTTACCTGCTACTGTAACACCAAGATTTGCATAATATGACTTATCCTGAACAACCTGTCTCATACCGGTATGGATAGCATTCCAGTAAGCGGGTGACATGTCTATGGTGTTGCGTACGCTGGCGCTAAAATCCTCAAGAAGATTGCCGTTTGAATCGGTGGTCTTGTCGATGAGCGTAAGATCATAGCATGTACCGCTGTTTGCAACGGTTGTGACGTATCTTGCAAGGCCTACGGTTGTATATGAGTGTGTACCCTGACCGATTGCCGAACGTACAGCGTCCTGATCGGAAACATTGGGCTCTGACTCTGCTATCTCAATTCCCGACTTCTCAGTAAGTCCGTACATGTCTGCATAAGCTGCAAGCTTCTGAAGACCTGTCTCAGTGGAATAGCTTCCTCCTACAAGCCCAAGTCTGTAACCAACTTCGTAAAAGAAAACGTTGCAGGAATTTCTGATTCCTCCTGTGACATTAAGTCCTCCGTGACCTCTTGGATGAATCCAGCATTTTGGTCCGGGATTCAACTTATCAAACTGACCGCTGCAGTAGATGACAGAATCTGTGGTTATTACGCCTTCGTTAAGGCCTGCTGTTGCAGAAACCATCTTAAAGGTTGAACCTGGAGCGGTCTTTTGCTGTGTTGCATAGTTATAGAGCGGATTTGAATTATCGCTTCTTAGTTTTGCGTAATAAGCTGCATCTACTCCGTTTGCCATAAGGTTGTTGTTATATCCCGGGTATGAAACCAGTGCTAAAACATCGCCTGTATTTACATCGGTAACAACCATGGAACCTGTACAGGGGTCCAGAGCAAGCTGAGCCGGAGAGATATCAAGATTTGATATCCTGTTGAGCATAAAGGTATAAGGCGACTCTCCGCCTCTCTCCCAAACCGAGCGCTCATCTGGATCCATGCTGATTGCATCCTGCTCAAGAAGGAGGTTGCAGACCTGAGTTCCTGATATGTTTCCGTCAAGAAGCAGATACTTATAGAGCCTTGTCTGGAAATCGTAGTCTTCTTCCAGTGTGCTTTCAATATAATTAACTACATGATTAAATATTTCTTCTGAATCGGCGTACTGGTTATCAAGGCTGAGCTTGGATACATCAACCCAGTTCATGGCGATTGTATATTTCAGATATTCAGCAAGTGATATGGTCTCATCTTTGGTCCATGCAATATAAACGCTGTCATCTCTATCCACCTTGGAAGAATCGATGATACCGTTTGAATAAAGCATTGCAGCTATATGACTCATGTACCACTGATATTCCTTGGTCAGATTTTCGTAAGGTGTATGAGTCTCGGTAAGCTCAAGCCTGAGCTTATCAAGTACAGCACTGTTCTTGGTTACAAACTGTTCGTAGACAGCTTTTTCTGTTTCCTTGGCATTTGATGCGCTGAAATGGCTTATATCTACTACGTCGTTATCAAAGATTGCGTAGTAAACATCATAAATAGGTATAACAATATTGCTGGAGCTGGATGTTGACGAGAACGTATAGGTCTTTACGTTCTGGATCTTTGATGCCAGGATTCCTGCAAGTGACTGTTCAATAATGTTGTAGCAGGCCTCTGTAAGGTCTTTATCAATAGTCAGATAGACATCATTGCCCGCAACTGCATCAACATAGTTACTGGTCTCGATTACCTGTCCTGTATTATCAACGTAGACGGTTTCAGATCCCTTAGTACCTTGAAGCACACTCTCCATTGCCTGCTCAATACCTGATTTTCCAACGGTATCATTCATGCCGTAGCTGGGATTTGTCAGTGACAGAGTCGCAAGCTCATCCTCGGAAATCTTACCGGTGTAGCCAAGTAGCTGTGAAAAATACTCAGAATCTACGTATTTTCTGGCTGTGCTCTCTTCAATGGAAACACCCTCGAGAATATCTGCGTTTTCCATTACGTCTGCAACGGTTTTGTCACTTACATCTGATGCAACAGTTGTATCAATGTACTTCTGATAACTGTTCTGGCTCATGTTGTATCTGATGTTAAGGATCTTAAGAGCCTTAGACTTGGAGTAGCCCTTCATGGCAACAAAATCACCTGTAGTCTCGTCTGTATCGCCGACCTTGAAGCTCTTGCACATGTCTTCTACAACTTCGTCAGCCGTCTTTGTCTTTTCCTCATACTTTAGGTCGTTAATTGAACTATGACCATAGACATCTGCAAGAAATCTTAAAAGCTGATTTCCCTCAACGGTAAATTCAAAGCTGTTAGCGTCATTTAAAATGATGTTAAAATCCTGATCGACGCTGTCTCCGTTTTTTTCAATGATGTCAATAAGCTTATCAAGTGTTGAATTGATTGCCTTACTCTTTCCTGATCCGGACTTATATACGTCCTCTATTGTTACGGAATTGGCCAACTCATTGTAGGCAAGAAGATTACCGTTTCTGTCATAGATATTTCCTCTGGCAGCTGCAATGGTCTTTTCTTTCTTGATCTTTAGCTTGAAGGAATCCAGATAGTACTCTCCGTTTATAACCTGCAGAGAAAAGAGCCTGTAAACCAAAAGGCAGGACAATACAACAAGAACAGAAGAAATGATTATCGCTCTTGATGTTATTAACTTTTTGAATTCTTCCCAAAAATTATCAAACAAACTTCTTAGCGCTCCTTAATTCTCTCTCGTCTATGGAATTATTCATCCAAAGTATCACCGGGTAGAAGAAAATTGCTATAACCGCAGTATAGACGAGCTCAGGAATAATGATATTCATCATATAATAGCCAATATCAAACTTTGTTCTAAACAGGAACATAAGAACATAGCATATAAATCCAAAAACAAAGTCAGCAAAGCTTATTATCACGATCGGAATAGCAAGATTCTGAGTAAAGAATATTGCGTGAAGTTTGCCGACAACAAAGCCTATGTACATGTAGATAAGTGCATAGAAACCGATATATGTACCAAAAAAGATATCGATCAAAAGTCCGCTGAAAAATCCAACCAGAAGCCCCGGTTTATCTCCTTTTATAAATGCTGTGGAAGCAGTTAGAATGATCATGAGATTAGGCGCTATGCCACCAAAATCCAGCGCCCTGAAAACCGTCGTCTGCAGGATAAAAGAGACGATGACCAGTATGAAATTGTATAAAGGACGCCTGAAATTCATCTCATCAATCACCAATGTTCTTCTTTTGATCAAGAAGCACCAAAACCTCATTCATGTGTTCGAAATCAACTGCGGGGGTTATTCTACCTGACTTTGTAAGGTTGTTGGAATCATCATCTATGGTAGAAATATAGCCTATCAGAATACCTGGAAGATATTTATCACTGATATTCGAAGTTACAACCTTATCTCCTACGCTTACCTTATCAGCTTCATCAACAAGCTTGGAAAAACTGACAAAGCCCTGCTTATAGAGCTCCAAGTCACCTGAAACAATTAAGTTATCAGAAGAGGAAAGAACCATTCCACTGACAGCTGCATTATCTGCGATTATGGACTGAACTTTGGCCCAGTCTGGACCGACATCGATTATTCTTCCTACCAGTCCTCCACCGGCTATAACGTTCATATCTATCATGATTCCGTCATCGGAGCCTTTATCAATCACAAAGGAGTGATACCAGTTACCGGCATCTTTAGCGATAATCCTCGCTCCGGTCTTCTGGTAATTCTCATACAGCGCATCGAGTTCATAAAGGTTTCGAAGCTCTGTAAGCTCGTATTTTTCCTGCTCGAGATTTGTATTTGCAATTGTAAGTTCATCAATCTGTGCCTTTAATTCCTGGTTCTCGTCAAGTAGCTTGGTTATTGATGAAAGCTTATCTGTTGTATCACGAAGGAATGTGCCAACCGTTGTCATTCCCTTTTGAAAGGGCACAACAAAAACACCAGCAAAGGAATTCAGTGGTCCGGTAAATAAGCTGGTGTTAAAGGTGATTATGATCATTCCTACACAAACGATTGTTAAAATAAAGAGGAGATATTTACTTGGTAGTGTAAATTCCTCTCCTCTTCTCTTGACAATGGGACTCATTTATTTATCCTCTTCAATTCCATATGCAAGAGCTTTATACTGGTCGTCCTGAATAATCTTCGCAAGACCCATAGCAACAGAACCAATTGGATTTTCTGCAATATTGACATTGAGGCCTACACCATTGCTAAGTCTCTGAGCAAGGTGGACAACCTGTGAAGCACCTCCGGTAAGGTAGAGACCGTGCTTAAAGATATCAGCAGCAAGCTCCGGCGGTGTCTTCTCAAGAGCAGCCTTGATGTTATCAAGGATTGCATCAAAGTTCTCGACAAGTGACTGATTTATAAGATCTGTAGGGATCATTCTCTCAACAGGAAGTCCTGTTACGATGTCACGACCATATACTACAGCGTCTTTTCCTTCTTTCTCAAGGTCCTTAAGAGAAATCTTAACATTTTCCGATGTCTTTTCACCAATAAGAAGTCCAAACTCTTTACGAATGACGTTCCTGATGGACTCATCAAACTTCTTTCCACCAACCTTTATAAGCTTGCTGACAACGATTCCTCTAAGTGACAGGATTGAAATCTCGGTTGTATCATAACCCACGTTAACAACCAAAACGCCCTGGGAATTCATGACATCTACATTCATTCCGAGACCGTCTGCAAGAGGCTTTTTAACCATCATGATCTTCTTGGCCTTGATTCCGGCATCGTTGATAAGATCATGGAAAGCTCTTCTCTCTACTTCTGTTACATCCTTGGGTACTGCGATGTAAACTTCACAAGGCTTAACATTTCCCTTCATCTGATCTGTGATAAAGAGCTTGACCAAAGTCTCCATGTGCTCAATATCAGCGATAACGCCGCTGTTAAGAGGATAAGAGATCTTGATCTTGTCAGGAGCCTTCTCGTACATCTCATATGCTGAATTACCATAAGCGAAAACATTTGTCTTGTTTTCGATGGCGATCATATTCTTTTCTACGGTAAGTCCGTCGTCGTCTTTGTTGTAAATCTTGATATTGCTGGTTCCAAGATCAATTCCAAATATATTAGCCAAAACAGCCTCCTTAAATTTCAATAATTTATTCAGTGATAGTCAAGCATGAAAACTGCTTGAGCTTTGAAATGCCTATCACTCATTGTATCACAACAAGTCCTCTATCCACAAGCTTTTGCAACGTCTTAAGAATACCGAGTTTAGCATGTGGCCAGGTAAGTCCGCCCTGGAAGAACACTGAGTAGGGCTCTTTGATTGGGCCGTCTGCCGAGAGCTCTATAGATGAGCCTGAAATAAAGGCGCCGGCAGCCATGATAACCTGAGCATCATACCCCGGCATATCCCATGGCTCGGGAGCAACAAAGCTGTCAACAGGAGCAGCTGCCTGTACTCCTTCACAGAAAGCTATAACGCCTTCGGGCTTTCTGAAGGTAACAGCCTGGATTATATCAAATCTGTCTTCTGTAGCATTGGGAACCACATCAAAACCAAGCTTCTCATAAATGTTTGCAGCAAATATAGCACCCTTAAGCGCAGATGCTGTAACTGTCGGAGCAAGGAAAAATCCCTGATAGAACTGTGGAAGTATTCCCAGTGAAGCTCCAACCTCTTTTCCCAGTCCCGGAGAAGTAAGTCTGAATGCGGCATTTTCAACGCATTCTTTCTTACCTGCAATGTATCCTCCGATGGGAGCAAGTCCGCCACCGGGGTTTTTGATAAGTGATCCAACAACCATGTCAGCTCCTACATCAGTAGGTTCTATGGTCTGAACGAATTCTCCGTAGCAGTTATCGACCATGCAGATAACATCTGGCCTAATGCCCTTTATAAAGCTTATCAGCTCTCCTATTCTCTCAACAGAAAGAGTAGGTCTTGTCTGATATCCCTTTGATCTCTGGATTGTTGCCAGCTTAATATTTGCATTATCTAAAAGAGCTTTTTTAATATTGTCAAAATCAAAGCTTCCGTCAGGTAATAGATCAACCTGAGTATAGTCAATCCCATACTCTTTAAGTGATCCCTTTGAAGGTCTGATGCCAATAACCTCTTCAAGAGTATCATAGGGCTTGCCTACAGGGGAAAAGAGCATGTCGCCGGGGCGAAGGTTACTCATAAGAGCAAGCGCAAGAGCATGTGTTCCGCAGGTAATCTGTGGCCTTACAAGAGCATCTTCTGTATGGAAGACCGAAGCATAAACAGCTTCGAGTTTTTCTCTTCCGATGTCATTGTAGCCGTAGCCTGTTGTTCCAAGAAGGCATGCTTCGCTTACCTTGTTCTCCTGCATTGCCTTTAAAACCTTGAGCTGGTTAAGCTCTGCAGTTTCATCAATCTTTTCAAATCTTTCCTTTAAGCCTTCTAAAATATTCTGGCCAAAGTCGATAACTTTCTTTGAAATTCCAAGTTCTTCGTAAATCTTACTGTTCATAAATTCTTATCATCTCTTTCAAAATTTCTTCATCGTTTCTGTTAAAGTCGCGTTTATCAATCCAGATTACATCTCTTTCTCTCTTAAACCAGGTGAGCTGGCGCTTTGCAAAATGCCTGGTGTTTCTCTTTATAAGATACACTGCTCTGTCAAGGTCATATTCACCTTCAAGATAACCGATCATCTCTCGATAGCCAAGACCCTGCATGGATGTGGCTTCTTTTGGAATATCCATAGCCAAAAGCTCATTTACCTCAGCTTCGAGGCCTTCATCAATCATCTGATCAACGCGCTTTTCTATGCGTGAATACAGAACTTCTCTGTCATCTGTCAGAACAAAATACTTAAAATCATAGGGTGATGTTCTCTGATGCTGCTCAGTATTGTGCTCTGAAATCTTCTTGCCGGTCTTTTTATAGTATTCAAGCGCTCTTATAACACGCTTTGAGTTGTTTTCGTGAATAGCATCTGCAGACTCGGGGTCTACTGCCCTCAGCTCTTCATGGAGTACATGTACGCCTTCTGAAACAGCTCTTTTCTCAAGCTCATGTCTGTAGGTTTCATCTTCATCGGTCTCTGTAAAATCGATGTCGTAGAGGACAGCCTGAATATAAAAACCTGTTCCTCCGACTATGATCGGAACCTTTCCTCTTGAAGCTATGCCTTCGATTGCCTCTTTGACAAGCTTCTGAAAGATAAAGACATTAAAGTCTTCATGGGGATCCAAAAAATCTATAAGATGATGAGGTACACCTTCCATCTTATCCCTTGAAATCTTGTCGGTTCCTATGTTCATGTACTTATACACTTGCATAGAATCAGCGGAGATTATCTCTCCGCCAATTCTTTTTGCAAGTTCAATTGATAGCTTAGTCTTACCTACAGCCGTAGGACCTGTTATTACAACAAGTTTTTGTTTATCCATTACTCAACTACTCTCTTAAACTTCTTGTCAATCTCATACTTGCTCATGGAAATGATGGTTGGCCTTCCGTGAGGACAGTTGTATGGATTATCAAGGGTGAGAAGCTCATCTAAAAGTGCTTCCATCTCGGCTCTGCTCATCTTGGTATTACCTTTTACAGAAGCCTTGCATGCCATGCTGGCAATCTTATAGTTGATGACATCCGGCGTCCTGTCAAGACCTGTCTCGTGTGAGAGCTCATCCAGGATTTGAATGAACATATCCTTTTCGCTCTCGCATCCGAACAGATCAATCGGAATAGCTCTCATAGCATACTCTCGTCCGCCGAAGTTTTCAATATTAAATCCGAGCTTTTCAAAATATTGTCTGTATCTTAAAAAGAGTTCTTCTTCTGCGCTGGTGAGAGCCACGATCACAGGAGGATTTACCATCTGTGAGAGCATCTCTCCGCTTTTGTACCTCTTTAGCATGCGCTCATAATTGACCTTCTCATGAGCAGCGTGCTGATCTACCATAAATATCTTGTCCTTAAAGGCTATTATCCAGTAGGTTCCAAAGATCTGTCCGAGTATTTCATATTCCTTGACATTTTCTTTGGTAAGAACCTTTTCATCAAAGAGGTCGAGCTGAGTTACCTTTTCAACAACAACGGCGTTGTCGGATTTGATGATGGGCGATGGATGTTCCTTTTTCTCTGCAATGCTTCCGTCCGAATCTCCGAATATCCTTGTCCATACAGCTGACTTGTTGCTGTCTTCGATCTTGATAGGCTCAGCTTTTACGCCTTTTGCAAATATCGGAGTATCCTCGCTGATCTTATGCTTTTCAAAGCGAAGTGACTCAAAGGGCTGAGGTGCAATGGATTTTGCAGGTTTTTCCTCAGCTACAGGTGCATCGGCCTGTACAGGCTCTTTTACTTCTTCATCATCGGTTTCTCCAAGTAGTGCATCGGGAATCATTTCTCTTTTACTAAGAGCATCATCTACGCTTCGGCTGATGAAATCGTAGAGCTGCTGCTGATTGTTAAAGCGCACCTCCATCTTGGCCGGGTGTACGTTTACATCTACTCTTGAAGGGTCAAGCCTTAGGTGAAGTATTGCAAACGGGAACTTGTGCATCATCAGATACTGCTTGTAGCCCTCTTCCAGAGCTTTGCTCATGACTTTATCTTTGATGTATCTTCCGTTTACAAAGAATATCTCAAAGTTTCTGTTTGAGCGGTTAATAGCCGGCTCGCCCAGATAACCTTCAAGGACCATTCCGTCTTCTTCTGCCTTAAAAGGAATTACGCTGACTGAAATGTCCCTTCCGTAGATCCTGTATATTATTTCTTTTAAGTCTCCGTTTCCGGAGGTGGAGAATTTGTCGTCTTTATTGTTGATATAGTGAAAAGAGATTGTGGGATTATCAAGGGCCATATGCTCCATGACATCACCGATATAGCTGCCTTCTGTCTGAGGCGTTTTCAGGAATTTCTTTCTGGCAGGTGTGTTGTAAAAAAGGTTCCTGATGATAAGAGTTGTTCCGTCAGGAGCACCTATCTCCTCAAATGCAGCTTCTTCGCCGCCGTTTATGCAGTACCTTGTTCCAACAAGTTCATCACTGGTCTTGGTGATAAGGTCAACCTGTGCAACAGAAGCGATACTGGAGAGCGCTTCTCCTCTAAAGCCCAGAGAATGTATGGAAAAGAGATCTTCTATACTCTTTAGCTTACTGGTTGCATGTCTTTTAAAGGCTTTTCTGATCTGACTCTTCTCAATACCT
Source organism: Butyrivibrio sp. FCS006 (assembly GCF_000424525.1). NCBI lineage: Bacteria > Bacillati > Bacillota > Clostridia > Lachnospirales > Lachnospiraceae > Butyrivibrio > Butyrivibrio sp. FCS006. The sequence continues at coordinate 514,411 of NZ_AUKB01000008.1, forward strand.
GAGCCATTATCTGTAACCCTTATCATGTCGATTCCGCCGCCCTTGATCTCGACTGTCACGGCCGTTGCACCGGAATCTATGGCGTTTTCAACCAGCTCTTTAACTACACTGGCGGGCCTTTCAACAACTTCACCGGCTGCAATCTGATCTATTGTGTTTTTATCAAGTTCATTGATAAATGCCATTAGCTTTTCCACCTGTTCTTAAGATCACTCTGTAATTTGTAGAGAGTGTTTAATGCGTCCATGGGAGTAAGAGTTGTGATATCTATCTCCTGAAGGCGACGCAGTACTTCTTCGTCGGTTACGGTATCAAAAAGTGACATCTGGTTGGTATCAACATCATCGTAGTGTTTGACCTTAACCTTTCTGTCATTTTTATTCTCTTTGGCAATAGCCTGAACTTTATCTGTTATGTCGTTATCTGTAAGCTCGGCAACAATCTCTTTTGCCCTGTCAATGACCATGTCGGGAACGCCGGCAAGCTTGGCTACCTGAATTCCGTAGCTCTTATCAGCACCGCCCTTGATGATCTTTCTCAAAAAGACAATGTCATCGCCGTTTTCTTTTACTGCAATGCAGTAGTTGTTGACGTTGTCCATCTTACCTTCAAGCTCTGTAAGCTCGTGGTAGTGGGTGGCAAAAAGCGTCTTGGCGCCGAGAATCTTTCTGTTTGAGATGTGTTCTGTGACAGCCCAGGCAATTGCAAGACCGTCATAGGTTGAAGTTCCTCTTCCGATTTCATCAAGAATAAGAAGTGAGTCGGGAGTAGCGTTTCTTAAGATGTTAGCAACTTCATTCATCTCAACCATAAAGGTTGACTGTCCGCTTCCGAGGTCATCAGAAGCTCCTACTCTGGTAAATATCCTGTCTACAACACACATATCTGCCTTATCAGCAGGTACAAAGCTTCCTATCTGGCACATCAGTACAATAAGGGCTGTCTGCCTCATGTATGTTGACTTACCTGCCATGTTGGGGCCTGTAATGATACTGATACAGTGTTTCTTATTATCGAGATATGTGTCATTGGAGATGAACATATCAGCTGTATCAAGCATTCTCTCAACTACAGGATGACGTCCGTTCTTGATGTTGATCTGTCCCTTATCGTTAAGACTTGGCTTGATATAATGATTGCGCTCAGCAACGTAAGCAAGGGATGCATATACATCCAAAAGAGCTATAGCCTTAGCTGTAGTCTGTATCCTGTCAATCTCAAGAGCTATTGAGTCCCTGATCTTGCAGAACATATCATATTCAAGGTTATTAAGCTTATCCTGAGCATTTAAGATTGTATCTTCAAGCTCTTTTAACTGAGGTGTAGTGTACCTTTCGCAATTGGTAAGGGTCTGCTTTCTTATGAAATAATCCGGAACCTTGTCTTTGAAGGAATTGGTTACCTCAAAGGAATAACCGAAAACATTGCTGTACTTGATCCTGAGGTTCTTGATACCGGTCTTTTCCTTCTCTTCATCCTCCATCTGGGCAAGCCATTGTTTGCCGTTTGTTCCGGCTTCTCTGAAGTGGTCGATATCGGCATCAAAACCATCTTTTATGATTCCGCTTTCTTTGATGGCAAGAGGAGGCTCCTCAACGATCGCCTTGTCGATAAGATCATGAATATCCGTAAGAGGATCAAGATCTCCGAATATCTTATCTATTCCGGGATCTCCTGCAATATCCTGAAGTGCTGTGATTATAGCAGGAATCATTTTTATTGAATTTCTAAACGCCAGAAGATCTCTTGGATTAGCGGTCTTGAATACGATCTTGGACATGAGTCTTTCAAGGTCGTAAACAGGATTCAGATATTCTCTGATTTCTTCTCTTGTGACTACGTTTTTAACCAGCTTCTCAACAGCGTTCTGGCGAAGAAGAATCTCCTCCTTGTCGATAAGAGGCTGTTCGATAAAGCTCCTGAGTGTTCTTGCACCCATGGCTGTCTTGGTCTTATCAAGAACCCAGAGAAGTGTGCCTCTCTTTTGCTTATCGCGCATGGTCTCAACAAGCTCAAGATTTCTTCTGGTGGAGCCATCAAGAAGCATGTATTTGCTTGTGAGATACGGATATATATGAGTGATATTGCTGATATCCGACTTCTGCATATCCACAAGGTACTGAAGAAGCGCTCCTGAAGCTACAATTCCGTTAGGAAAATCATCGATTCCAAGGCCGATAAGGGATGAAACCTTAAAGTGCTTCATAAGAAGTCTCTTGCAGGAGTCTTCATCAAAATACCTGTTATCTACAGGATTGATAAAAATATTAAGTCTGTTTCTGATTTCATCAAGGTCTGCGCCGGAAAACTCAAATGCATTGTTGCAGATGATCTCTGTAGGCGCATATTTTCCAATCTCATCCATGACAGCGCGAAGAGATTCAACTTCTGTCAGATAATAATCTCCTGTTGTGACATCAGCAACGGAAATTCCAATATTATCAGGAGAGTAAAAGATACTCATAAGATAGTTATTCTTACTCTCCTCTAAGGACTGCATATTCAGATTGGTTCCGGGTGTTACGATCCTTGTGACTTCTCTTTTTACGATGCCCTTGGCAAGCTTGGGGTCTTCCATCTGTTCACAGATGGCAACCTTATAGCCTCTTGAAACGAGCTTATTGAGGTATGAATCCACAGCATGAAAAGGAACTCCGCACATAGGAGCCCTCTCTTCAAGGCCGCAGGCCTTACCTGTAAGTGTCAGCTCAAGCTCTTTTGAAGCAGTAAGAGCATCATCAAAAAAGATCTCGTAGAAATCTCCCAGTCTGTAAAAGAGGATGCAGTCACTATACTCCTTCTTGGTGGCAATATAATGCTGCATCATGGGAGATACTTTTGTGGTATCAATACTTTCAATCATTTAACTAACTTCCCCAAATAGTAAAATCCATGACATTCTAAAAGGCTTACCGGCACAAGTTCCCCTATAAGTTCTTCTCCCCCCGGGAAATGTACCAGTGTATTATTTGACATTCTTCCTGTTAAAAGACTCTTGTCATGCTCGTTAACACCTTCGACAAGGACAGTTTCTGTGCGTCCCTGGAGCTTGGCTGTCTGCTCTTTGGCAGTTTCCTGTACAACTTTAAGGAGCATGTCAAAGTTCTCCTTAACTACTTCCTCGGGGACCTGATCCTCAAAGGATGCAGCCGGAGTTCCGGGCCTTTTTGAATAGATGAAGGTAAAGGCATTGTCAAATTTAACCTTCTTAATAACGTCTATGGTGTCCAGGACAGCTTCTTTTGTCTCTCCCGGGAATCCTACAATGATATCTGTTGTGATGGCTACATCAGGAAGCTTCTCCCTTATCTTGCCTGCTAGCTCAAGATAGCTCTCCTTGGTGTATTTTCTGTTCATTCTGCGAAGGATCTCGCTGTTACCTGCCTGAAGCGGTAAATGGATGTGTCTTGCAATCTTAGGGTTCTTAGCAATAACATCTAATAGCTCATCTGAGAAATCCTTAGGATGAGGAGTCATGAATCTTACTCGCTCAATTCCTTCAACCTCGCAAACAAGCTCAAGGAGCTTCGCAAAAGAGATCTTGTCGGGATTATCATCGCTGAAATCAAGGCCATAGGAATTAACATTCTGGCCAAGAAGCATTACTTCCTTAACTCCGTCGGCAGCCAGCTTTTCACACTCACGGATGATATCCTTGGGTGATCTGCTGCGCTCTCTTCCTCTGACATAGGGAACTATGCAATAAGTGCAGAAATTGTTGCAGCCAAACATGATGTTGACACCTGATTTAAAGGGATACTTACGAAATGCAGGAAGATCCTCAACAATCTTGTCTGTTTCCTTCCAGATATCAATTATCATTCTGTCTGAATCAAGAACTGTATTAAGGAGCTCAGCGAACTTGTAGATATTGTGAGTTCCGAAAATAAGATCTACAAATCTATAGCTCTTCTGGATCTTCTCGACTGCTCCTGCCTCCTGCATCATGCATCCGCAGATGGCAATTTTCATATTTGGATTCTTTTTCTTGAAATTACTTGTCTGACCAAGCCTTCCAAGAACTCTCTGGTCGGCATTGTCACGAACTGAGCAGGTGTTGTAGATTACAAAATCAGCATCTTCGCTCTCGGTTTCTTCATAGCCTGCAAGCTTAAGAGTTGCAAGGAGCTTCTCTGAGTCTCTTGCATTCATCTGACATCCGAAGGTTACAACGCAGGCTGTGAGCTTTCTGCCAAGCTCTTTTTCAAGGGCTGAAACCTTATCTTTTGCCTGTTCAATGTACTCAAGCTGCTTTAAGCTCTCGCCGTCCTGTATCTCTGCTTTATTACTGTTTAAAATATTGATTCCCATTAACTAAAACTCTTTCTAAATCTATTATTCTTTGTATGCATCAACTATTCCGAGAAGGATCTTTACTACCTGTTTCATCTCCTGAACTGATGCATACTCGTACTTTCCGTGATAATTGTATCCGCCTGTGCAAAGATTCGGACATGGAAGTCCTTTGTAGGAAAGGGCTGCTCCGTCTGTGCCTCCTCTTATTGGATTATCGATAGGTGTAATGCCAAGATCTGTCATGACTTTCTTGGCGTTATCGATAAGGTGCATGTGAGGCTTAATCTTCTCGATCATGTTGTAGTACTGATCTCTGACTTCTACAGTTACAGTGCCTTCTCCGTATTTTTTGTTAAGAAACTCTGCAGCATCCTTAAAGAGCTGTTTTTTGGTCTCAAAGAGTTTCTCATCATGATCTCTGATGATGTAAGATGCTGTAGCACTCTCACAGCCGCCGTTTATCTCGGTAAGATGAAAGAACCCTTCTCTTCCCTCTGTGTACATAGGATTCTGGAATGCAGGAAGAAGTGACTGGAACTCATAACAGATAAGTGATGCATTAACCATCTTATTCTTGGCATCTCCGGGATGAACGCTTCTGCCCTGGACCTTTATAACACCTTCTGCAGCATTGAAGTTCTCATATTCAAGCTCTCCAAGCTTACCACCATCGACGGTATATGCATACTTGGCGCCGAATCTGTCTATATCAAAATAAGCTGTTCCTTCACCGATTTCCTCATCAGGAGTAAAGGCAATCTTAATATCGCCATGCTTGATGGACGGGTCAGATAAAAGAGTCTTGGCCATTGTCATGATCTCGGCGATACCTGCCTTGTCATCTGCTCCAAGGAGTGTTGTTCCATCTGTAACTATAAGATCTTCTCCTATGTGATTCTTAAGCTCAGGGAAGTCACTTGGAGATAAAACTACGCTTCCATCCTTTGAAAGCACGATGTCTTTACCGTCATAATTTTCAACGATCCTTGGATTTACATCTTTTCCGCTTACTTCATCGGATGTATCCATGTGAGATACAAAGCCTATAGCAGGAGTATTTGCACCTGTATTTGAAGGTATGGATGCATATACATAGCAATGCTCTTTGTCATAGAAAACATCACTTGCGCCGATCTCTATCAGCTCTTTTTCAAGTAAAGAAGCAAGATCGTGCTGCTTGGCTGTTGAAGGAGATGCTCCTGTTGTATCATCGGACTGAGTGTCAATCTTCACATATCTTAAAAAATCTTCAATAACGTTTATATTACTCATTTGTTCTTTTTACCTGTTACTTTCTTTTTGGTTTGCTTCTTGCTTTGAACGCTCATGTATATGCGAGTTGATCTGTCAGCAAGAAGTTCTGTAAATACATTATTTTCAGGCTCTTTTTCTTTTGATCTGCTTCCTGTCTTTGGCTTGGATTCCGGCTTCATGCCTCTATCATCAGTATCAAGGACAAGCTTCCAGGTATATCCGTCCGGAAGATCGGGAAGAGCCAGTTCCTGTGGTGTCCAGTTCATGTTAAAGGCAACATAGATAAACGGCTGATCCTTGCCCTCATAAAGCCCGCAGAAAAGCATTCCCAGCATGTGGCTATGACCGGAAAGATCGGGTCTCCAGGCCTCTCTGCCGTGGCATGATAGATCCGGATATCCGCAGGAAATGTAATCCATAAGCTTAAACGGTGCACTTTCATGAAGAACCTTGTGGCTGAATCTTAGTTTGGATAAGTACTTCACATAATCAAGGATATCGGTATTCTTATCCATGGCTTTCCAGTCAACCCAGCCTATCTCATTATCCTGGCAATATGGATTGTTATTGCCGCTCTGGGAGTTGCCAAACTCATCTCCGCTAAAGATCATGGGAGTTCCCTGAGCCAAAAACAGCATGGTCAGGATATTCTTTATCTGCTTCTTACGAAGGTTTAAAATGTCGTGCTTACGAGTACGGCCTTCAATTCCGCAGTTCCAGCTTAGGTTGTTGTCGGTTCCGTCCTTGTTGTTCTCGCCGTTCTCCTCGTTGTGCTTGTGCTCATAGGAAACAAGGTCGGCAAGCCTGAAGCCCTCATAATCACAGATGTAATTTATAATGCCGTGGTCATTACTTCCGGCAATCATAGCTTTCATAAAGTCAGAGACTGCATTGTCGTCGCTCTTAAGGAATCTGCGGCTGTTATAAAGAAATGCGTTGTTATAGTCGGCAAGAAGCCTGTTAGCAGGAGCTTTGCCCTCATAAATCTCGCCGTAGTTAAAGTACTCGTTCCAGATCTTTATATCCGTAAACAGTGGCTCGTTTGTTATAAGCCTTAATGGAATCCTGCTTCCCTTCAGGTGGAAGCCGTCCACATGATAAGTACATCTCCAAAATCTAAGAGCATCAATTATAAGAGTTCCGCTCTCATGCTCGTCGAAATAGAACTGCATTATAACTTCAAGGCCGTTTTTGTGCATGGTCTTTACAAAGCTTTTAAACTCATTTTCTGCATCCTGAGGATTCTCACAGTATGCTGTTCTTGGGGCAAAGTAATAGCCTTTTTTATAGCCCCAGAAATTAGGCCGAAGTTCAAGCATATTTTTGTCGGATATATTGCCGTTGTTCGAATAAAGGCTTGCTCTTCTCTTATCGGACCTCTTTAAAGACTCGTCAATCTCATTCATCTCATAAGCAGGCATAAGTTCAACTGCTGTTACGCCAAGAGACTTAAGATACGGTATCTTTTCAAGTATGCCTGAAAAAGTTCCTCTTTTAGAGAGCTCTACTCCGCTGCTTGCAGACCTGGTGAAGCCTCTTACATGGAGCAGGTATACGAAGCTGTCCTCGTATTTGGTGAAGGTGTGATCATCACCGGTCCAGTCAAAGGTATCATGTGAAGTCTTAAAAGAAGCCTTGTTATCAAGCTTGGCTTTTATCTTAGCATCGGGAACAAAGTGGCCAAACTTCTCAAGACCGTAGAACTGCTTGGCATAAGGGTCGCAAAAGAACTCCTCATCGCAGAAGTAGTTATAGGTCTTATAGTCATCAATATTATCGATTCCGGAAATACGTGCCGAATAAATATCGCCTCTTTTCAGAGACTTTGGAAGTTCGATCTTAAGAGGGTTTGTAGCTTTATTCTTATCAGATGGATAAAGAACTATTCCACAGCTCTTATTGTCATCGAATACGCTTCTTACAACAAGGCTCTTGTCATAGTCGATATAACAACCCAGCGGATAAGGTTTTTCCATTGAAATCTTGATATTAGACGTCATTTTGCACCTGTTTCCCCATTTTTTTCAATACGCCGTATTATTTTAACACATTTGCCCTTAATATGCACACCAAAACGCTAGGTTTATGCTATACTAAGGCTATAAATAGTAATTTTTATCATTACCCAAGGAGGCCGGCATGGAATTTTCCAAGATTGCAACTGACATGAACACCAAGATTGAAAATGATGAGCAGATGACCGTTGATGTTGAGATAGAGACTAAAGATGGCAAGATCGAGGTTGTTACCTGCGCTATCATCATTGTTCTTACCGTAAATAGCAAGGATTATATCGTTCTTCTACCTCTCGATGAGAATGGGCAGAACAACGACGGAAATGTATGGTTCTATGAATTTATTGTAAATGGAGACGATACAGAGCCTGAGCTTGGCTATATCAGCGACGATGCAGAATATGAAGCTGTAGCTGAGGCATTTAACCTCTATCTCGATGATGTAGAATTTGATGAGCTCATCGATCTTCCCGAAGATGGCTCAGAAGAAGTCTGATTCTTATAGGTCTTTTCCCAAAGATCTCTTATTGGACGAATAAATCTTGTGGGAAGCATCTGATTTTCCTTGTTTCCCGTAATATATGACATTATGAGCGCCTTTTTTGCCCTGGTCATTGCGACGTAGAGCATTCGGCGCTCTTCTTCTATCTGCTCTTTTGATGTTGCGCTCCTTGACGGTATTATACCTTCGTTAAGATCAGGAAGCCAAACTATCTCAAATTCCAGACCCTTTGATCCGTGCATGGTCATGATATTAACTCTTTTCCCATCTGATACACAGCTTTCTTTTATAGAGTCTTTACTGCTTTCTTCTTCTCTTTTTGCTAGTAAATATTCCAAAAATTTCCTGCTGTCTGTAAAATCCAGTGCTATTCTTTCGAGTTCATCAAGCGCGGCTTTCTCACCCGGAAAAAGACTCTCAATTCCAACCGTTCTTCTTAGATACCTCATCATAAGCGTAGGTCTTAAGTGCCTTATCATCTCAATTTGGGAAAAGAAATCCCGGACTGTCCGTAGTCTGTTGTTATTGTTTCTGTAAAACCTGTTTATGACAGCTTCCTTTACTATTTCATCCGGCGCACAGTCTCGTGAAATATACCTCATTGGTTTGTTAATTATCTTATAGAAATCGCTTCTCCTCTGACCTTTATAGGCAAAAGACATATAGGAAATGCAAAGCTCAACTGACTTTTCGCTAAAAATGCTCTGATCACTCTTATCTATAGTTGTCGGAATTCCATATCCATTTAGAACCATCGCAAGCTGCTGTGCTTCAGAGTTTGTTCTGTAGAGAATCGCTATATCATCAAGCTTATCCATGTGCTTTTTGAGGAAAAGAGCTATCATCTCATTTTGAATCTTTCTGCTCTCATAACGCCTTGTGATTACTGATCCTTTGCCGTTTCCCTCAAATGCTGAGAGAATCTTTTTGAATCTGATCTCATTTTCTTCAATTACTCTTAGAGCATTGTTTAGAATGTCACTTCCACAGCGATAGTTGATGCTGAGGTTAAAGACTTTTGGATTTAGCTTTTCAAAACTGTTCTTAAAATCAAGCATTATATGCGGGTCTGAACCTCTAAAGCCATAAATAGACTGATCATCATCCCCCACGGCAAAAATATTTGCCCTGTCTCCAAGAAGAAGCCTTAGAACACTGTATTGAACAGGATTGATATCCTGATATTCATCAACAAGTATATACTTAAACCTATCCTGCCAAAGTTTAAGGATACCCGGTTTATCTTCCAGCAGCTTCTTGCATCTTACCAGCATGTCGTCAAAATCAATCATGCCAAATTCTATAAGTCTTTTATTATAATATTCAAAAACATCAGGAAATACGCTGCTTACAGACAAGCTTTCCAAAGCTTCCGAAGGCTCTATGCCAAGGTTTTTGATCCTTGATATCTCAGAGATTATGTCAGAGAGCTCTAAAAGAGAATCCTCATAGATGCGGTCATCAATTTTTCTTTTGCTTCTAAGCATTGACAGACAATCTCTCAGGATTTCATATTTTATCTTTTCTGGTGCTATTTCAATATTTTTTTCGCTTTTGGATTTACTGTTTCGAATGATCTTGTAAAAGACAGAATGAAAAGTTCCAAAGACTACTTCCGGATAAGAACTATCCGTGATTTTTAAGAATCTGTACTGCATCTCTATGGCTGCAGCCTTAGTAAATGTGATAACAAGAATTTCAGAAGGCGATATGCGGCTGTTTTCTATCATGTATCTGAGCCGCTCCACGATCACCTTGGTTTTACCACTTCCCGGCCCTGCAAGTACTATTGCAGGGCCTTTTACGTGGCTTACAGCTTGTAGCTGTGAATCGTTTAGTGTATTAAGCTTCAAGTAATTCAATTCCTTTTTTAATTCTCTTAATGGTCTCGTCCTTGCCGATTACCTCCATGAGCTCTGTAGCTCCGCAAGGAGTCATCTCTTTTCCTGAAACTGCTATTCTTACAGGCCAGAGTACATAACCGTTCTTATACTCATTCTTCTTGATATAGTCTGAAAGAAGCGCATAAAGAGCATCATTTGTGTAATCGTCATGTGCTTCAAGTAAAGGAAGAACCTCTTTGAGAACCTTAAGTGAGGAATCCTTGTCTGTCTTCATCTTCTTGTGAGCATAGATTGCTGTGTCATACTCAGGAAGCTCATCAAAGAAGTCTACCATTGCTTCGATATCAGGCCAGATCTCAATTCTGGTCTTAACCATGTTTGAAATCTTCTTAAGATCCAAAGGCTTCTTGATTGCTTTCTCAAGATAAGGACGTGCCTGTGCAAAGAACTCATCCTCGTCCATCTTCTTTAAGTACTCGCCGTTCATCCATTTGAGCTTTGTGTAGTCAAATACGGCAGGTGACTTGTTGATTCTCTTATAGTCGAATTTCTCAACAAGCTCTTTTAAACTCATAATCTCGCTGTTATCTTCCGGAGACCATCCAAGAAGAGCTACAAAGTTTACAACCGCCTCAGGTACAAAGCCCTGCTCAATGAGATCTTCGAAAGATGAATGACCGGATCTCTTTGAAAGCTTGTGGTGCTCCTCGTCTGTGATAAGAGGACAGTGAATGTACTTGGGTACTTCCCAGCCGAATGCATCGTAGAGTCTGTTGTATTTAGGTGATGAAGAAATATACTCATTACCTCTTACAACATGTGTGATTCCCATGAGATGGTCATCTACTACGTTGGCGAAGTTGTATGTAGGATAGCCGTCTGACTTGATAAGGATCATGTCATCAAGCTCTTTGTTCTCGACGCTTACATCTCCGTAGAGCTCGTCGTGGAAGGTTGTTGTGCCTTCTGTAGGGTTGTTCTGTCTGATGACGAACTTCTTGCCTTCAGCAAGGTTTTTCTCAATCTCTTCCTTGGAAAGATGCAGGCAATGCTTGTCGTATACGCTGATCTCTTTTACTTCGCCCTCTACTTCAATCTTCTGAACAAGGGTCTTAAGTCTCTCCTCGTCACAGAAGCAGTAATAAGCCTCGCCTTTGTCGATAAGCTCTTTTGCATACTGCATATAAATTCCGGCCTTCTGACGCTCTGACTGAACGTAGGGACCTACAGGGCCGCCGATATCGGGACCTTCATCGTGGATAAGACCTGTGTCCTTAAGAGTCTTGTAGATGATCTCTGTTGCACCTTCAACAAATCTCTCCTGGTCTGTATCTTCGATACGAAGAATATAGTCTCCGCCTTCATGCTTGGAAATAAGATAAGCATAAAGAGCTGTTCTTAAATTGCCCACATGCATGCGTCCTGTTGGGCTCGGGGCGTACCTTGTACGAATCTTAGTCATTTTAACTCCTCTTTGTGATGATTATTTTGTTCCTGTAGAACCAAAACCACCTCTGTCTGCGCCTTCTAAGTGGTCACACTCCTCAAAGACGATGGTTGGCTGGTTCTCCATGATCCTAAACTGACAAATACGGTCATTAAAGCCAATATGAGTATCTCTCATGGCTATAACAGGGACGAACCACTGGTCATTATCTCCGCAATATGAGTGATCGATAATACCCATGTGATTGGCCTGGATGATTCCGAAGTTCTTAAAGGTTGAGCTCCTTGGAACAACATGAGCCTCATAGCCTTGCGGAATTTCCATGGCTACTCCCAGGGGAATAAGATGAAATTCTCCCTCTTTCAGATCAACGTCCTCTGCACTTCTAAGGTCGATCCAATCGGACTTTCCGTCAATATACTGCAGCTTCTCAATCTTGTCATTGAAGTATTTGATCTTGATCTTTTTCTCCATACTTCTCCCCTCCCCATAAATTTTGGCCGTCTAAATATAATACCACAAAAATCAATTAATGGAAGTAACTTTGTAGTCTTTATCTTCTACAGCCTTTTTGAGAACGTCATCTGCAACGTCACCTTCAAGTGTAACAACAGCTGTTCCTTTCTCGTGGCTTACTTCTGCAGCACTAACTCCTTCTAAGCTCTCAAGAGCCTTCTTTACGGACATCTCGCAGTGTCCACACATCATTCCCTCAATGTTTAATGTCTTTGTTGCCATATTTTTTTCCTTCCTTTCGTTTATTGTTTTATCTGTCTGGCTTTTTATTTCATTAAGTACTTCTGTTGTAAGTATTTCTTTAGTAATTGCATTCTTAAGTGGCTTATCCTTGGACGGGTCATGTACTTTCAAAAGATTTAATCTCAGTGCATTGGTCACTACAAAAAAGCTTGAAAGACTCATGGCCGCAGCACCAAACATAGGGCTAAGCTCCCAGCCGAAGGCCTTTATGTAAGCGCCTGCAGCAAGAGGAATTCCGATAACATTATAGAAGAATGCCCAGAATAAGTTCTGATAGATATTTGTAAGAGTTGCTCTTGAAAGCCTTATTGCAGCGGAAACATCTTTCAGACTTCCTTTCATTACCACTACGTCACCGGCATCAATTGCAACATCCGTTCCTGCACCAATGGCGATTCCTGTATCAGCTCTTGTAAGAGCCGGAGCATCATTTATTCCGTCTCCAACCATTGCAACCTTGCCATATTCTGAGAGTTTTCTGATTACAGCCTCTTTTCCCTCAGGCATTATCTCTGATGCTATCTCATCAACACCTGCTTCATCACCGATGGCCATTGCTGTTCTCTGGTTGTCACCTGTGAGCATTACAACATGAATTCCCATGTTTTTGAGCTCTTTAATAGCCTCTGCTGAATCTTCCTTAATAGAGTCAGCAACTGCAATTATACCGATCAGTTTACCGTCTTTTGCAAAGCAAAGAGGTGTTTTCCCTTGATTTGCAAGTCCTATTGCTTTTTCCCTGGCTTCAGGAATTATTTTGCATATAGTGCTGATATATTTGAAGGATGCACCAATTACTTCACTGCCTCTGTAGTTTGCCTTAAGGCCCTGGCCCGGAAGGACTTCAAAATCCGTCACATCATCTTTCTCTTCAGCATAAGGATCTTCTGTATATGAGTACGGATCACCTACATAATCAACAATAGCTTTTGCCAGAGGGTGTTCACTCTTATTCTCCAAAAGACCTGCTATCTTAAGAAGCTCATTCTCTGAGTTGTTTATCAGTGAATAGCCGCTTCTTGAGATGGAATCTACGGTGAATACATCTGTGACAATAGGCTCGCCCTTTGTGATGGTGCCGGTTTTATCCAGTGCTATAATCTGAGTCTTACCTGCGTTTTCCAAAGACGTTGCGGTCTTAAACATGATCCCGTTTTTGGCACCCATTCCGTTGCCGACCATAATAGCAACCGGAGTTGCAAGTCCAAGAGCGCATGGGCAGCTTATAACAAGAACTGCGATGGCTCTTGATAAGGCATAGCCAAATGGAACGCCTACAATCATCCAAATAATGAATGTAATTATGGCAATGCAGATAACTATAGGAACAAAAACAGCGGAAACTTTGTCTGCAATCTTGGCTATTGGCGCTTTTGTGGCAGAAGCATCACTTACCATCTTAATAATCTGTGAAAGTGTTGTATCCCTGCCTACTCTTGTTGCTCTGCATCTTATAAATCCTGAGTTATTCATTGTAGCAGCGCTAACTTCTGATCCAATGAATTTATCTACAGGAATACTCTCGCCTGTAAGTGCTGACTCATTAACTGCGCTGTTTCCTTCAACAACTACTCCGTCAACAGGAATGCTCTCTCCCGGTCTTACAACAAAGATATCACCTACTTTTATCTGCTCAATGGGAATCTCTTTTTCCTTGCCATAATTATCAACGATAGTAGCTGTCTTAGGTGCAAGCTTCATAAGGCTCTTTATTGCATCAGTGGTTCTGCCTTTACTCTTTGCCTCAAGCATTTTGCCGACTGTGATAAGGGTAACAATCATGGCAGCTGACTCGAAATACAGGTCATTTCCCGGAATTATGGAAAAGACACTGTAGATGAATGATGCTGAACTTCCAAGAGCTACCAGCGTATCCATATTAGGTGAACCATGGACAAGTGAGCTAAAGCCGCTTGTAAAGAACTTCTTATTGATGATCATCACTATAAGTGAAAGGATCATCTGTGTGATTCCCATAGCTATGTGGTTATGGGTCAGAAACATAGGAAGCGGAAAACCAAACATATGGTGACCCATTGAGATGTACATAAGAACTATCAGAAATGCTAAAGAGGTGATCAGTCTCTTTTTCAGAACCGGAGTCTGCGTATCCTTAAGAGCCTCCTCTTCTGCATCCATAAGGCTTGCTCCGTAACCTGCTTCTTCTACGGCTTTTATAATTTCTTCTTTTGACGCACTTCCCTCTACGCCCATTGAGTTTGTCAGAAGATTTACGTTACAGGATGAAACCCCATCTACACTATTTACTGCTTTTTCAACTCGTGCCTGGCATGCAGCACAGCTCATGCCGGTTATCATATATTTTTCCATGAGTCTATTGTAACACAAATTTTTTAAAAATAAATTGTAAACAATTTATGTAATTCGCGTGATATTTGATAGGAAAATAGCAAAAATTAACCACATAAAACCAAGAAATAGTGTTAGAATGTTTTTTGGTAAATAAAACAACACAGCTAAAAAGGAGTGAGAAAAATGAAGTTATTCTTAGACACTGCCAATATCGAAGAGATCAAAAAGGCAAACGAAATGGGAGTAATCTGCGGCGTTACAACAAACCCTTCTCTTATCGCAAAAGAAGGCCGTGACGTTTACGAGGTTGTTCAGGAAATTGCTTCTATAGTTGATGGCCCTATCAGCGGGGAAGTTAAGGCTACAACAACAGATGCAGAAGGCATGATCACAGAAGGTCGCGAGATTGCCAAGCTCCACAAGAACATGGTTGTTAAGATCCCTATGACAATCGAGGGACTTAAGGCATGCAAAGTTCTTTCAAGCGAAGGAATCAAAGTTAACATGACTCTTATCTTCACAGCAAATCAGGCTCTTCTCTGCGCAAGAGCAGGCGCTGCATTTGTTAGCCCATTCCTTGGAAGGCTTGATGATATCAGTGTTCGTGGTACAGACCTTATTTCAGAGGTTGCTGAGATCTTCAACATCCACAACATCCAGACAGAGATCATTGCAGCAAGCGTACGTCACCCTATGCACGTAACAGACTGCGCTCTTGCAGGTGCTGACATCGCAACAGTTCCTTACAAAGTAATCGAGCAGATGACCCACCACCCTCTCACCGACGCCGGAATCGAAAAGTTCCAGAAGGATTATCTTGCTGTATTTGGTGAGTGATTTACTTTATCGATAAGCCTTGGGGGATCGGGTAAATATTTCCATTTTTGCTCGGATGCCTCAAGAACTCAATGAGCCTTATACAAAAAAAGCAGGTGCATAGGCACCTGCTTTTTTAAGTCTCCTTTCATGGGCATAACTCACAAAAATGTAAATATTTACCCGATCCCCCATGGATTGTGGAAGAATGTAAAAGCATTCAATCAAATAGTATAAAAGATAGATGAATTATACTGTAACTTTTTTGAAGTTTTTCTTTCCCTTACGAACCATTACTCCATCACCGAAGGATTCCTTGGTGTAGGTAGTTTTTACGTCGGTTACTTTTTCGTCGTTAAAGAGTACGCCGCCCTGTTCTACTGCGCGTCTTGCTTCGCTACGTGTTGCGCAGAGGCCTGCGGATACGAGGACTTGAAGAATGTCTACTACGCCGTCTCTAAAGTCTTCTTCCTTGAGAGATACGGATGGAACGTTTGCCATGTCTCCGCCGCCTGCAAAGAGTGCTCTTGCAGCGTCCTGAGCCTTCTGGGCTTCCTCTTTTCCATGTACAAGACTTGTGAGCTCGAATGCGAGGATCTCTTTCTTTTCGTTGATTCTTGAAGGATCCCACTTCTCCATCTCCAGAATCTCCTCGATAGGGATGAAGGTAAGCATCTTGATGCACTTATCTACGTCTGCATCGCCAACGTTTCTCCAGTACTGGTAGAAATCGAAAGGTGATGTCTTGTTAGGATCAAGCCATACAGCGTTTCCTGCTGTCTTACCCATCTTATTTCCGTTTGAATCGGTAAGAAGTGTGATTGTCATGGCGTGAGCATCTTTACCGAGCTTTCTTCTGATGAGCTCTGTACCGCCGAGCATGTTGCTCCACTGGTCATCTCCGCCGAACTCAAGGTTACAATCGTACTTCTGGAACATGTAGTAGAAGTCGTAAGACTGCATGATCATGTAGTTGAATTCAAGGAAGGAAAGTCCTTTTTCCATTCTCTGCTTGTAGCACTCAGCACGAAGCATGTTGTTTACTGAGAAGCATGCACCAACCTCGCGAAGAAGCTCGATGTAATTGAGGTTCATGAGCCAGTCTGCGTTATTTACCATCATAGCCTTGCCTTCACCAAAGTCGATGAATTTCTCCATCTGCTTCTTGAAGCACTCAGCGTTGTGATCGATGTCTTCTCTTGTGAGCATCTTTCTCATGTCGGTTCTTCCTGAAGGGTCACCGATCATTGTTGTACCGCCACCGATAAGAGCGATGGGCTTGTTGCCGGCTTCCTGAAGTCTCTTCATAAGAGTAAGTGCCATAAAGTGACCTGCTGTAAGTGAATCAGCTGTACAGTCAAATCCAATATAGAATGTAGCCTTACCGTTATTGACAAGGTCTCTTATCTGCTCTTCGTCTGTAACCTGAGCGATAAGGCCTCTTGCTTTAAGTTCCTCAAAAATCTTCATTTCTTTCCTCCTTAACCGTATATCTTCTTGTATTTTTCTTTGAAATATCTGATCAGTGGCTGTGCTGAAAGTTCTTTATGACAAACAGCATCAAGTACCTCTTTGGAAGTTCTTGTGGATCCATACTGATGAATATTCTCATTGAGCCATTTTGTGATCTTCTTGATATCTCCTGCAGCCAGGATATCATCTATGCTTCCGAGGTCTTTTTCAATGGCCTCGAGGAACATTCCGTCATAAATACTGCCCAGCAGATAAGATGGGAAGTATCCAAAACTTGCATCAGACCAGTGCATGTCCTGAAGGATACCTTCAGCGTCAGTCTTTGGAGTAATGTGTAAATACTTCTCCATTAGCTCGTTCCACATCTTAGGAAGGTCTTTTACATCTGCACCGTCTATAAATATTGCTCTCTCAATATCATATCTTAAAATTACGTGAAGGCAATAGGTAAGTTCATCAGCTTCTGTTCTGATGAAGCTATTCTGGACGTGATTTATCTCCTTAACGAACTCCTCCAGCGTAATATCCTTAAATTCAGGAATGATCTCTAAAACCTTAGGCCAAATGGGCTTCCAGAAATTTATGTTTCTGCCGAGGATGTTCTCATAAAATCTGCTCTGAGATTCATGAAGTCCCATCAGATTGATCTGACCGCCGGCTGTATCATCATATTTATGATCTACATTTTGTTCGAAGATCGCATGACCACCCTCATGAATTGCTGAGAAAATCGGCTGTATTATGTCATTCTCATGATAATGGTTTGTTATCCTGACATCTCTTGGAGCGATGGTTGTGGTAAATGGGTGCTCAGTTTCAGCCTGTGCAAAGCAGTTCATATCCATGCCCATATACTCAACAAGCATCTTGCAAAGCTCGGCCTGCTTATGTGCCGGAATAAACATTGTAAACTTGCTGTGATCGGGCTGAGGCTTGCTTAAAATATCTTCAAGTAGCGGAACCAGCTCCTCTTTTAACTCTCCAAAGACTCTGTCGATTGTAGCTGTATCCATTCCCTCTTCAAACTGATCAATGAGGGAATCATATACTTCCATGTCAGGTCTTTTATACTTCTGATATTTCTTAACCGCCTCTATTGTCTTTTTAAGAGGCTCCTCATAAAGCGCATAGTCATTGGTCTGCTTGGCCTTAGGCCAGATCATGCTGGAATTTGTGGTTGTTTTTACATATTCCTCATAAAAATCCGCAGGGATTCTTCTCTTTTCATCCAGGTCTTTTTTCGCCTTCGTGATGTCGAATTTCATTACATCATCAAGTTTATCGAATTCTATAGGGTCTGAAAGATCACAAACCAGTTTGTAGATCTCATCACTGGTTGATTTCTTAAAAATCTCAGTAGAAAAATATGTTATGCTCTCTGAAAGTCTTTCCTTGGCTCCGTCAGGGGCTGTTGTCTGCATGTCCCAATACATGAGATTTACAGCATGTGCAAGGTGTGCGAGCTCTTTATTTATCTTCTTGTACTCTTCAAGCTTAGTCATCAGTACTGCTCCTTACTAATTTAAAATTACACCATCAACAATTTTACCAAAATTGTATTGTATTACAAGTAAAAATGAAGTATTATAAGCACGAAAATAATATGTTATGCAGAGTAGACGTTAAAGCGTTAAGTGCCTTTTGAACAGGGAGTTGTCATCAGGACGAAGGATTTATCCGCGGTTTTAATGTCGCATCCCGCTGCTACATCGATTGTGTTCGTGTCCTCCGATGTGGTTAAAGGAAACTGCAAAGGAGGTGTTTTTATGTCTGAAAAAAGAAGTGACCTAACTCTCAAAAACAGCGAAAGACTCAGCTACAAATCAATGCTTGAACTTCAAAGGCTTCCTGTGCTGTGCTTTTGCGGACTAATGGGCGCTGTTGCCATTGTTCTTGGCACAGTAGCTACTATCAGAATCGGTGATTTCCTCAGGATCGGCTTTTCAAGCATTCCGAATCAAATAGTTGCATATTTGTTCGGACCATGGATCGGAGCCTGCTTTGGTGGCGCCATGGACATCATTAAATGGTTCATAAATCCTACAGGTGAGTTCTTCCCGGGATACACCATTACTGCTATTGTAGCCGGCATTATCTACGGTATCTTTCTTTACAAAAGACCTGTTAAACTCTGGAGAGTAATTGCTGCAGAAGCCTGTGTAAAAGTGTTCTGCAATCTTGGTCTTAACACTCTCTGGGTTATGATGACCACCGGAAATGCATTTAAGGCAATAATGGTTCCTAGAATTGCTGCAAATGCCGGTAAGCTTCCCGCCGATGTAATTATTCTTATGATATTATTACCGGTTGTGAACAAGGTTATCAAGCCAGCTCTTAGTATAAATTTGAAATCTTTAAAGCATAAGAAAGTAAGCTAATCAAAAAGCCGAAGTCATTACCCCGTGGCAATGATTTCGGCTTAAATTTTTACCAGTCAAGAGATGAATTCTCTATTCTTCGTTCTCTTATCATTAGTTCTGTGATTCCCTCTTCAACGGATTTTCCTTCAAAGAGGATCTCATTAACTCCCTGAACTATTGGCATATCTACATCATACTGACGGGCAAGTGCAAGTGCTGCCTTGGCACTGTATACGCCCTCGACTACCATCTTTACTTCATCCATTGCTTCCTGCATGGATTTGCCCTGTCCAATAAGTATTCCTGCTCTTCTGTTTCTGGAATGCATTGAAGCACAGGTTACAACCAGGTCTCCGATTCCCGAAAGTCCGGCAAAGCTCTCGAATTTGCCGCCCATGGCCATTCCAAGCCTGGATATCTCAGCGATTCCTCTTGTTATAAGAGCTGCCTTTGCATTATCTCCAAGGCCGTATCCATCAGCCATTCCGGCTGCAAGTGCGATTACGTTCTTTAGAGCCGCTCCGATTTCAATTCCAAGCATATCAGGACTTATATAAACTCTGAAAACATCGTTCATAAACACGTTTTGAACTTCTTTTGCAGTCTCTTTATCAAATGCTCCTACAACGATGGTTGTGGGAAGCTTTTTGCCTACTTCCTCTGCATGAGAAGGGCCTGATAAAACACAGACACGAGCTCCGGGAAGTTCATCGAGGATTACATCACTCATGATCATCAAGGTAGATTCTTCAATACCTTTGGTGCAGTTTACGATTATGGGCTGGTCATCAGATTCCGTATCGATGAAAGGAGCAACGAGCTTAACAGTCTCTCTCATATGAGCAGATGGTACAACTAAAACCACCATGTCTTTTCCTGAAACTGCCTGTTGCATACTGCTGGTAAATTTAACACTGTCATTTAAGATTACGCCGGGAAGCTTTTCTTCATTACCGTGATAAGCAATAAGTTTATCAACCGAAGCCTGACTTCTTGACCAAACCGTAACTTCATGTCCGTTGTTTGATAAAAGAAATGCCAGAGCTATTCCAAAGCTTCCGGCGCCTATGACGCCAATCTGCTTACTCAAAAAATCCCTCCAGTTTTAATCAATTTTATTCTTCTTGAAAATATATGTTTTTCTTTCGTTTCCTGCAAGGAGCTTTTTGATGTTACCCCTGTGCTGGAAATAAGCAAGAGCAGTTAAAAGGAAAAGGATCACATATACTTCGATCAAAGCACCCTGAGGAACTGCTCCGAACTTATCAAAGAAAAAGCCGTTCTGTCCACAGATGATAACCATGATAAACAGTGCTGTGTAATAGCAGAGACTGCAAACAGAAACTATATGACAGATATTGAGCGGCAGGAAAAATGCGATAACTCCCATAAGAATGAAGCTCCAATGGAAGACAATTCCAAGGTGAATTGTATATCCTGCTGTGCAGGCAATTCCTTTTCCGCCCTTAAATTTAAGATGAAGAGGAAAATCGTGTCCAAGTACAGCTCCGGCTGCTGTATATGTCATGTAAAGGATCTGAAGGTTTGGTGTATTTCTTCCAAACAGGAAATAAGTGACTAAAATGGCTGCCATGCACTTGAGCATGTCGCCAAGAAGTACTATAAGTCCCGCTTTTGCACCCATAACTCTTAAAGTGTTGGTAGTTCCGGCGTTTCCGCTTCCTACCTTTCTGATATCGATACCTTTAAGTTTTCCATACATTACAGCGGTCTGAATATGACCAAAAGCATAGCCTACAAGTAAACAGATTATTCTCTCCAACATACTATTTGTCCTCTTTTCTCTCCCTAATTATGAATCTAAGCGGAGTACCTCTGAATCCAAAGGCCTCACGGATCTGATTCTCAATATATCTTGTATAGCTAAAGTGCATCAGGTTTTTGTCGTTGACGAAGATTACAAATGTCGGCGGCTTAACGGATGCCTGAGTTATGTAAAAGAGCTTTAGAATCTTGCCCTTATCACTCGGTGGCTGTTGCATTACAACTGCCTGAGTCATGATCTCGTTAAGGACACCTGTTGCAACTCTGAGTGCATGATTTTCGCTTACCATGTCGATCATGTCGTAGAGCTTAACAAGCCTTTGGCCTGTCTCAGCCGAGATGAACATGATCTCTGCATAATTCATGAAGGCAAGAGTGTTTCTGATGTTCTTGGTAAACTCTTTAACAGAGTGATTATCTTTTTCAATAAGATCCCATTTGTTAACTGCTATGATAACAGCCTTTCCGCTTTCATGGGCTATTCCGGCTATCTTGGCATCCTGCTCGGTTACACCATCTTCTGCATTTATAACAAGGACTGCAATGTCTGCTCTCTCAACTGCCCCAACAGTTCTGACTATCATATAGTGCTCAAGAGCATCTTTTACCTTATTCTTACGGCGAAGACCGGCAGTATCAATAAATACGTACTTTTTGCCGTTGTGTTTAACCTCAGTATCGATGGCATCTCGTGTTGTTCCTGCAATGTCCGATACGATAAGTCTGTTCTCTCCGATGAGTCTGTTGATGATCGAGCTCTTTCCTACATTGGGCTTACCGATTATGGCAACCTTTATTGAATCATCCTCTTCTTCCGCAGTGGAGTCTTTCCTGAAGTGGCTAACTACTTCTTCAAGAAGATCGCCGATTCCCTGCTTGTTGGCAGCTGAAATCGGGAAAGGCTCTCCGATTCCGAGATTATAGAATTCGTAAACATCCATGGAATCGCGGTTAAAGTTATCAACCTTATTTACACAAAGAACTATGGGCTTACCTGAGCGTCTAAGCATATCTGCAACCTTGGCGTCAGCATCCACAAGTCCCTGCTTAACATCTACCATGAAGATGATAACGTCTGCAGTATCAATGGCTATCTGAGCCTGCTCTCTCATCTGTGAAAGGATAACATCCTTTGAATCAGGCTCGATACCACCGGTATCAATGATAGTAAAGCTGTGATTAAGCCACTCTACATCCTGATAGATCCTGTCTCTTGTTACACCCGGTGTATCCTGTACAATAGCGATCCTGCTACCGGCCAGGGCGTTAAAAAGTGTGGATTTTCCTACGTTCGGTCGTCCTACAACCGCTACAATATTTTTCTTACTCATTTTGTTTCCTTATCTTTTAAATTTCAATTCCAAATAGTTCACATACAAGATCTCTTCCGGCGCTCTTTGCAATGCCTACCGTAGTGCCAAGCTCTCTTTCAATATCTGAGACCTTAACATCATCCAGAAGATAATCTTCTCCGCTTCTTAAGAGATTTTCAGGAAGATACAGCATTGTTCCCAAATCTTTTCCCTTAAGCTGTTTTATAATATCCTGTCCGGTCAAAAGACCTGAGACAGTAATTCTCTCTCCGAAGAACTCATTTACTATCTCGTAGACCTTAACGTTAAGTCCCGGGCATATATCCATAGCTCTCTTAGCCATATCTCTTATGCAGGGATAAACGAGTCTTCCAGTTGCAATGGAAATATTTCTTTTTATAGATGGCAGCTCTTTTGAATGAGATGTGATGATCTCATCAAATGCCTCATCAAATTCGTTGATAAGAAGCCTCATCATACCAACGCCGTTTTCAAGCTGAAGAAAGCCATCATATCGCTCTTCTTCAGGGAAATCTCTTCCTGCGAGGAAATACCACTCATCGCTGGCATGTATGAAATGCATACCGTATTCATTATAGACCTTTTTTTGCCAGCTCTCTATTGTTTCTATCACTTTTGCTGCATCTTCTGAAGTAAAAGGCTCAAGCGGATACAGACCATCCCTGTATTTGGATAAACCTACAGGAACAACTGATACGCTCTGAAGATTCGGAAGATATTTGGTGAGGTCTCTTATTGACCTTTCAAGTTCATCCCCATCATTAACACCTTTGCAGAGCACAATCTGGCCGTTAAGCTCTATACCTGAGCCATCTGCGCATAGTCTGTCCACCTTTTTAAGAGCGTCTCCTGCAAATCTGTTACCCAGCATCTTACAGCGAAGCTCAGGATTGGTGGTCTGAAAAGAAATATTGATGGGAGAAAGGTGATATTTAAGGATTCTGTCAATGTCTGCGTCGGACATGTTTGTCAGGGTCACATAATTCCCCTGAAGGAAAGAGAGCCTGGAGTCATCATCCTTGAAATAAAGTGTAGGCCTCATACCCTTGGGCATCTGATCTATGAAGCAAAAGATACACTTATTGCTACAGGACCTGTAATCGTCCATAAGTCCATTTTCGAACTCTATGCCAAGATCCTCATCAAAGTCCTTGTCTATATCAAGAAGCCACTCTTCGCCATCTGCTTTCTTAATGAGAACATCAAGATGATCGTCCTGAACAAGATACTGATAATCAAAGATATCCTCTATCTCGTTATCATTTATCTTAAGGAGCTGATCGCCTGTTTCAATTCCCATTTCCTCGGCAATACTACCCGGTGCTATTGATTTTATAATGTGAATACTGTGTTTTTTCATAATTTACCTTTATCATCATATTATAACTTATTCTCCTTGACGTGTCAGTAATTTGAATGGTAAAACAGATATGTACCGACATACAAAACGTAAGGAAGGATTAAACATGCCAGATTTTCACCAGCTTGAGTCTCTCATTCCTGTAGCTCCTCTCAATCTTATTGTTATGGAGTCAGCCAAAGAACTTGGTGAGAGCGTTGACAAGTATATCGCAGAATTCAGAAGAAATCTACACCAAATGCCCGAAGGCGATCCTGCTTTTCACGGATATGCCAAGGACAGCTATCAGATAGCCTACTCTCTTGATCGCTTCGGAAGCGGAGAAGCCAAGGCTACAATCAATGAATCAGTTCGTGGTCATGATGTGTATATCCTTACTGATGTATGTAACTACAGCATCACTTATAAGATGTACAATTATGAGAATCACAAATCTCCTGACGATCATTATCAGGATCTTAAAAGAGTCATCGGCGCAATCACAGGAAAAGCCAAGAGAATAAATGTTATCATGCCCTTCCTGTACGAAGGACGTCAGCATAAGAGATCCGGAATGGAATCCCTTGATGCAGCTCAGATGTTTAAAGAGCTTCATGACATGGGTATATCGAACTTTATCACTTTCGATGCTCATGATCCCAGAATATCCAATGCCAAGCCTTTAGGAGGCTTTGATAATTTCCTTGCTTCCTATCAGTTTATGAAGGCACTTCTCTCACACATCAATGACCTTACAGTAGATAAAGACCATCTTACTGTAATCAGCCCGGATGAGGGTGCTTTGGACAGAGCCGTATATTTTGCCAACGTAATCGGCGCAGATACCGGTATGTTCTATAAGAGGCGTGACTACGCTCACATCGTAAACGGATCCAATCCTATCGTTGCTCATGAATTCCTTGGTTCAGACATCAAGGGACGTGATGTCATCATCATCGATGATATGATCTCTTCAGGATCAAGTATGATAGATACTGCCCGTCAGCTTAAGAGCATGGGCGCTAAGCGAGTATTCATCTGCACAACCTTTGGTCTTTTCACAGATGGAATGAAGAAATTTGATGAAGGTTATAAGGAGGGGTACTTTGACGCAGTCATTACTACTAACCTCACCTACATGAATGACGATGTTAAGTCAAGAGAATACATCTTCATCGCAGATATGGGTAAATTCCTTGCTACGATCATCGATTTCCTCAATCATGATGCATCAATGTCAACGGTTAATATGCCAACTGACAAGATCCATGAGATCGTAGACAAATACAATAAGGGTCTTATAGCACCTGAACTTTACGAGTAATAAATAGCCTCCGGATTATCTCCGGAGGCTTCTTTTTTGGATATTTTATTTGCAGGCGTCAAATGTGATAACTACTTTAAAGAGATCTCCATCAAGCCTTATATCAAATGTTCCGCCCTGTGCAGTTGTCAGGTTCTTGGCAATTGAAAGACCCAGTCCACTGCCTTCTGTTGTTCTTGATTCATCTCCTCTTATAAATCTTTCAGCAAGTTCTGAAGCATCGATGTTCAGCTCTTTTGCTGAGATATTCTTGATTGAGAAAATAACCTTTTCAGCATTTTCAACAGTCTCATAATGCATATCGAGATAAACTCTGGTCCCTGTAAGAGCGTACTTACATACATTGTTTAGAAGATTCTCAATAACCCTCCACAAATGTCTTGCATCAGCCATAATTGTCATATTAGACTGCTCAGGCTTAAAGATAACAGAAAGGCCGTTATCTTCCAGCTTTTCATAGAACTCTCCTATTGTCTGATTAACAAGCTCAACGAAATTGATCTTGGTAAGCTGAATGCTGATATTTCCGGAGCTTATCTTAGAAGCTTCAACAAGATCTTCAGTCAATTGTTTTAACTTCTGCGACTTAAGTTCAAGGACATCAACATATTCTTTTACCCTCTCATTATCAATATCTTCTCTCTTGATAAGATCAACATAATTGATAATGGATGTAAGAGGCGTTTTTATATCGTGGGACACATTGGTTATAAGGTCTGCCTTGAGCTTTTCATCCTTCATACTTGTGTTTACTGCTTCTTCTATTCCTTCACCGATGGAATTAACGGCTTCTGCAAGAGCTATATTGTCTGAATGAAGCTCTTTTACCTCGACCTTGGATTTCACATTGCCGTTCTTTATATCATTTATAACAGCAATGATTTTATCTCTGTCGAGGTTCTGCCTGTAGAGGTAAATTCCTACAAGAAGATCAAGGAGGCAGGCTATTACAATTCCTGCAATTCCTATTCGGGTAAGTAATATGTTCATCACCACAAAGAATACGAATGGAATCCAGGTCCTGATTATGACATTACCGTTGTCAGTTGTATTAGTTATCAGGTTCTTAACAGAAAGGATAATGGTTCTAAGCAAGCTGTCCTGATAAGCAGTCTTATTCTTAACCTTGCGGATAATTCCATAAATTGCGAACAGCAGGCCAATATTAAATATAAATCCTGCCAACGCGCATGCATAAGGAAAATATGTCTCACGCATTATTGCTGAAAGACTGCCGGTCATAAACCTTAAAAGGAACCCTCCGACAATTGGAACTGCCATTATCAGAACGCCGATGAGAAATACACCCTCAGTGTAGAGTCCATGAGACTCTGCAGGAGCTTCTTCTGTCGATGAAACCGGAATTTCCTTTTTGTTCATAAGCCTGAGATAAAGAACAAACAGGAAAATGTAAATAAACGCAAATACTATTCCCAGAATATAAAGCTGTGATTTATAAGGCATAAACCTGTTAAAGCTGTTACGACCATCCGTAAAGGCATCCGAAGCAGGGTAATCATTAGTGTCAACTGCGATGTACATCTTAATCTGATCAGGATAAGCATAGCTAAAGGATTTGACTATTGTTCTTAACACGCCTTCTTTTATCAGCGTATTAGTCTCATAATTTAGCTCGTAAGGACAGTAATAGATATATTTCCCGTAATCTTCAAAGATAGACTTGATGTTTTTGCCTGTTGTCTCGCCGGATAGCTCTGAAATATTGGTATAGACATCATTTTTCCCGTTTATGGTCCTTACAATATAGTATCTAAGGTTGGTTGTTGCGTAATCATAGTAACCTTCAGCCTTGTTGTACTCTTCATAATTGGACAAAAGATCTTTTGCTGCCTCTTCTACATAGGAACATACAAGGTTATACTCTTCCCAGGTAGATACAATATTCTCTATGTTCTTGCCGTCAACGGTCTGATATCTGTTTATGAGATATGTGTGCTCTCCACCTTCCTTTGGAACCGAGTTGCCGGAAATTGAGAAGTTTAAGCTGTTTCCTTCTATCTGTGAATTAAGATAAGAATTAAGACCACCGGAATAAGCGTTACTCTTTAGATGCGTATAAGTCGTTGTCGGACTTAAGAAAACTTCACTCTCTTCCTCTGTGAAATTCTTGGTTTCATAATTAAAGCCGCTCTGAGCCCATTTAAGAAGATCTGAGAGGTAGTAAACAGCAGTTACATAGTCTCCGGTCAGATTTGCACCTCTGTTAACATAAGCTGTAACATCAACCTTTTTCTTGCTGTCATATATGCCGTTTGTTTCCATCTGAGTCTTGATGGCAACGTGTCTTAAAACATCGGATATATTGTTTCCAAGAATATTATTAAAAAGATATGAGTCCTCGTAAGACCTGTTTCTATCTGAATCATACAGGCTATATGAATAATATCCGTTTATACCCTGTATCATAATGCTGCTTCCTGCGAGAGAAGTTGCAATAACAAAGGCAATCAATGCTGCCAGAACATGCTGAAAAAACCTAATTGCCTTCATCTTTGTTGTCACACTTTTCATTTTCTGTCATCCTCAATTTTGTAGCCGACACCCCAAACCACCTTAAGGAACTTGGGTTCTCTCGGGTCTACTTCTATTTTTTCTCTTATGTGCCTGATGTGAACTGCTATGGTATTGTCGGTGCGCACAGAAATATCGTTCCAAATATTCTCATAGATCTGATCAATGGAATAAACTTTACCTTTGTTCTTGGCAAGGAAAACAAGGATCTTGTATTCAATGGGAGTAAGCCTGATATCTTCTCCAAATACTGTGACCTTCTTGGCATTATCATCGACCATAAGCCCACCTGAAGTATAGACATTAGCTCTTTCAACCACTTTTCCAAGAGATGTATATCTTCTTACGTTAGATTTAACCCTGGCAACCAGCTCAAGCGGATTAAAAGGCTTGGTCACATAGTCGTCGGCACCGATATTAAGGCCAAGGATCTTGTCGGAATCCTCTGATTTTGCAGAAAGGAATATTACCGGTATGGTACTGAATTCCCTTAGCTCTTTTACCAGATGGATACCATCAAGCTTGGGCATCATGATATCGATGATTGCAAGATGGATTTCCTCATGACGAAGAACGTACAATCCTTCTTCACCGTCGTAGGCTTTGTAGACGTTAAAGCCTTCCTGTTCGAGATAAATCTCAATGGCATCAACTATTTCCTTGTCGTCATCACAAACTAAAATATTCTCCATAGCATCCTCACATAATCTCTTATAAACTATTAAATCATTAAAATCTTAAGATTTACCGTCGAAATTTCTTAAGATTTCTTAAGAAATAGACGTATTTACGATAATTACTTTTTGATTGACAGAAAAGCACATAAATTTCCTCTGTTTTCATGGTGTATACGGTGAGAAAACAAAAGATCCGGATTACATCTTGTACAGATATCGGTAACCAGAATATTTTCATTTTTCACGCCACTTTGAAGAAGTGTCAGTTTTATGGCATTCCAGAGATACAGCCTGAATTTATCTTCCGGATAGGGAATCAGAATCTCATATTCAGATAGTTCTTTTTCGGTAAAAGAGCTTCCAAACTCCTCTGCAACGTCCCTTCCGATCTCATAACAAGGTCCGCATATAGACGGTCCGATTGCGCAAACGAGATCTTCTGGATTTGACCCATAGTTATCTTTCATTTTTTCGATGGCTTTTGCAGAAATTTTACCTTTAGTGCCTTTCCAACCCGAGTGAACCAGGCCGATAGCTCTTTTGACAGGATCAATTATATATACAGGAGGACAATCTGCGTGAAAGCTTCCGAGTATTATGCCCGGAACATTGGTTATAAGGCCGTCTATATCCGTATAATCACGAAGGCGCGCAGGACCTTTGCCTCTGTCTTCTTCTGTTACAACCTTGATGTTTGTTGTATGCGTCTGGAAAGTGCAAACAAAGTCATCAAGCGTTTTGCCGTGTCCAAGTGCATCTGCAACTAATCTGTAATTTTCATCTACAGCTTCTTTATCATCGCCCCTTGTATAGCTTAGGTTGCATTCTGAATAATATCCTTTTGAAACACCTCCAAGTCTTGTGCTAAAGAGATGATCTACCATACCAAGTTCTTCGATTTTCGGAAAAACAAGGTATTTCAGTCCGTTGTGGTCTCGAAGTTCCAAGGTTTTTTCACCGCCACAGCGCTTTATCCTAATATTGTTTTCCATAGTAAATCCTTTCCAATACTCATTTTAAATATAATCAAATGCATTCTTGATCCATTTGAACGCAAATATATTGTCTTTCTGGGAAATTGCTATTACATCGTATCTGATGGGAATATCTAAAGACTTATACTTAGAATATAAATAGAATTGTGAGACTTTGCAAATATGCTTTTGCTTTTTTATATCAACGGCCTCTTGCGGAGCGCCGAACCTGTCGTCTGTCCTGAACTTGACTTCAATAAAACACAGGTAATTTTCGTCTTTTGCGATAATATCGACTTCTCCGAACCTGCATCTGAAATTGCGATGAAGGATTACCCCTCCGTTTTCGACAATATACTTGCAGGCAAGAAGCTCTCTTGTTTCGCCAACTACTCTTTTATTCAATTATTTAAACCTCTAATGTCTTGATTTATCTTTTGCTTTAATCTTGTCCATGGCATCGACAAATACCAGAATTTCTGCCACTACTTCGTAGAGCTCGGGAGGGATCATTTCGCCGATTTCAAGGCGCGATAATGTCTCTGCCAGTTTGTCATCCTCATGAACAGGGATTTTGTTGTCCTTTGCCTGTTCAATGATCTTTTCTGCCAGCGCACCTTTACCTGATGCTATGACCTTGGGGGCTCCGTCTTCATTTGGGTCATAAGCCAGAGCCACAGCGGTTTTTACTTTTTGCTTTTCATTATTATCCGGCATTTATAATCCCTACGCCCTCGCATCAAATGATGCTGTTGAAAGGAACGGTGTTTTCATTACATCCAGCATTTCATCAACTGCCGCATCCTGTCCATCCATTTCATCGTGGAGCATCATCTTGACGCTCATGGTATAACCACGCTTTTCAAGCCTTTCATTAAGAATATGGATATTGTCATTGATAAGATCCAGTATACTCTCATCTGCCACGTAGAAATTGGTAGAAACCTTGGTATCCTTCATTTTGACATATACATCAAGAGGACCTAAATGCTCCATATCGAGGTGAAGAACGGCGCTTACTGATCCATCTTCACTGACTTTTTTGTGCTTGTTCTTATATACAAAAAGGTCTCCGTGGACATTTTGTCCGGCCATCTGCAGAGGAAGCTGAACATATTGGAACATCTGATTGAGCTGATCCATGAAATTCAAATTGTTCTGCAGGTTATTTGCTGTCTGACCAAGCTTGGACTCTGCTCCCAAATGTTGTTCAATTGCAGATGTCAGACCTTTTACCTGATTACCAAGTCTTTGATAGAGCTGTTCAACATTCTCCTTTTTCTCAACTTCACCGGGCTTTAAATGCCATTGCGCTGACATGTTGTCCTTGAGGAGCTTTGTATAGTCATTATTGGAAAAGACATTTTTCCAGGTTTGAGCAGTCTGATCAGAGGTGATATCTGATTTTTCAAAGGCTGTTGACAGCTCTTTTAAAATCTCTTTTTGCGCAGTCTCAAGTTTGGCCTGTGCTGCAGCATTATCGCCATCGGGATTTTGCTTAATCTCCTTAAGCGCATTTTCATAGTTTTTAATTGACTCTTCAGGAACTCCAAGATTCTTGAGATCTTTTATGAAACTATCAGATAGAACATTTCCATTTACTGCTGTATCAGTAGTCTGAGCTTGATTACCATCTGTTACAGCTTTCTCGCCTTGTACCTGTGCCTGTGCTGTTTCAGGATTTACAGCTTCGCCCTGCTGTGCTGTTTCAGCAGCATTTGGTAATAGAGCTTCCTCTGACGCTGCTAGAGTCTCTGAAGTAACCTGTCCTTCTTCCCCGGAAAAGAGCTTCAAAACCGACCCATAAAGGTCAAGGGCAGCCTTGTCATTCCCCGCAGCTGTAAGCTCTGAAAATGCGCCCGGAAGCTCATTCATAATGTCTTCCATGGCAGATGTAACCTGATGCTCGTAGTTTTTGTAGCTCTCAAACTGGACTAAATTGTTGTCATTGATTGGAATTCCCAGACTCTTCATCTCAACCAGGGTTGAAATTGAAGTATTTGGATAAGTAGACAGGTTTTTGTTCATTTCAAGAAGCGCATCCTTCCCAATGGGAAGTCCTGCTTCCATCATATCCTTAACCATCTGAACAGTGTCGTTATTTATTTCAATCCCGGCAGCTGTCAGAGCTTTTAAAGTACTCTGATCAATAGATGTATTCGCATAAAGAGGAGTTATTGTAACACCTGAAGAACCCGTGCTTCTAACAGAAAAATTAAGGGTTTGGCCTTCTCTAAGGCCCATTCCTTCTGAAAGCTTGGCATTTATAACATTATCACCAACGCTGATAGTGGCGATTTTCTCGCCACCTTCGCCGTCAGCTACAGACACAACCGTACCCTGGATGGTTCCACCTCTTTTTAACTCTAAAGGCTGCTCTTCAGCTTTTTGATTTCCGAAGTGTCTGCCATCAATTACGACGGTATTTTGTTGTGATACATTACTTATGACATTCATACGAAGTTTCCTATAAATGACCTTCTATGTATTTCACAGGGACCATATTCTTTTAAAGCTGCAATATGAGCTGCTGTTCCATAGCCTTTATTGGAATCAAAAGCGTACTGAGGGTACTTTTGAGCCATTTCTTTCATCAATCTGTCCCTTGTCACTTTGGCTATAATACTTGCAGCGGCTATTGATACGCTCTTTGCATCACCTTTTATAATGGATATCTGCTTATATTCCTCTAGCTGTGGTATATGAACAGCATCGATCAAAAGAGCTCCGGGCTTAACCTTTAGGCTATTTACAGCCATAGTCATGGCTTCAAAGGTTGCCTGAAGAATATTGATCTCATCAATGCGCTCGGGAGAAGAACATCCGATTCCAACAGCAAGAGCCTTCTCCATGATTTCATCATAGAGGGCCTCTCTCTTTTTTTCGGATAATTTCTTAGAATCATTTAGATATAAGATTTCTTTTTCCGGATCAAGGATAACGGCTGCAGCATAGACAGGACCGGCAAGAGGGCCTCTTCCCACCTCATCTATTCCACATAACAGGCCATAGCCTACGTTTTCTCTCTCATATTTGCTAAGTTCATAGATGCGCTCTCTCTCCTTGTTTAAGCGCTCTATTTTCTTTTGCTCAGAAGCTGAAGGCATCAGTCAACACCTCCGAAAGCAGAAAATGGATAGATCCTTATGAAAGCTTTTCCCAAAAACTCACTCTTTTTGATGCTTCCAACGGTGATATCTCTGCTGTCCATACTGTGATTTCTGTTATCTCCCATGACGAAATATTCATCGGGGCCTAGTTTTACACCGTCTATGGCCCTTCCGGGGTCTAATATAACCTCGGCACCATAATTCTCAGATAAAAGAGTATCATTAATGTAGATATTTCCATCGGTATCAACTCTAACGGTCTCACCGGGAAGTCCAATGACACGTTTGATGAAATATTGTCTGTTCCCGTATTTATAAGGGAAAATAACAATATCAAATCTTGCAGGATCAGAGAATCTGTAAGTAACCTTATCTACAAGCAGAGAATCTCCATCATGGAGAGTAGGCTCCATTGACTGTCCGCTAACTTCTGTTCTCTGAGCAACGAATGTGATAAACAGAAATGTTAGAGCAAAGATAACCAGCAGATACAAAACTGTACTTAGTATTTCTTTTAATACTTTATTCATGTCATCATCTCTTTTCCGTGCTTAGCACTTTTTATGGTCTTTCTATAGATAGTCTTCCAAGTCTTCCGTTTCTGAAATCATCTAAAATAAGTGCGGATGCTCTGTCTATATCCGGCATGGCACCTTGTTTTATCAGCTTTCTACTCTCGGCGATGGCTGAGAGATATGCGCTTAGAGGAGTTGCATACTGTTCCTCCTCAAATTTCCTTATTTGATCTTCGGTAATATTGTATTTGGACTCTATAACGCCGGGATAAAGCTCTTTTAATATCTTTATAAGTTCACATGCAAGTTCTGTTGTATCGAGGTTCTCGTCGTTCATTGAACCTATCAACGCAAGATGAAGTCCTACTGTTTCATCCTCGAACTTGGGCCAAAGGATACCGGGAGTATCAAGCAGCTGCATGTTCTTGCCAAGTGAAATCCACTGTTTACCCTTTGTAACACCGGGTTTATTACCGGTTTTGGCAGAGGATCTGCCTGATAACTTATTGATGAAAGTGGATTTTCCGACATTGGGGATTCCGGCAACCATAGCTCTTATGGGTCTGCCAACGATGCCTCTCTTTTTATCCCTCTCAATCTTCTCTGCACAGGCCTTTAAGATCAGATCTTTTACTTTACCTGCTTCGTTGCCGGTCTTGGAGTTCATTTCAAGGACAAACATGCCTTGTGACTGGTAGAGATCTCGCCACTTAGCTGTGATCTCAGGATCGGCAAGATCAGCTTTATTAAGAATGATAAGTCTGAATTTATTCTTGCCAAGCTCATCTATATCGGGATTTCTTCCTGAAGCAGGGATCCTCGCATCGGTAAGCTCAATTATTATATCGATCAGTTTGATGTTTTCCTGCATCATTCTGATGGCTTTTGTCATATGTCCGGGATACCACTGATAATTCATAAGTTAACCTTTCTTTAGTAGTGATTTAATATAGGACCACCTTGGGCATTTTCGCTTTTTAGCTTAAACCAGGCCTTTCCTACAATCATACCGGATTTAACAATACCAATATTAGCGCTTCTTGAATCTTCAGAGCTGTTTCTGTTATCGCCAAGGACAAAGTACTCTCCGCTCTGAAGCTTGATCGGATTTGCTGCTATCCCTTCATCTTCCATTTTATCATAGATATCGCTATCTTCCATCCTAATCTCATCGTTGACATAGAGATTGCCGTCTATGATCTGAACCTTTTCTCCGGGAGTTGCCACAACTCTTTTTACATAATAATGGGAATTAACATTGCCGTTTGGCAAAAACACGATAATATCGCCTGTCTTAGGACTAATTATCTTAGAAAGCGCTCTATCTACAAGTACTGCCTGTGAATTATACAGAGCAGGTTCCATGGAATCGCCGATTACCTTAACCTGCATTCCAAATGCAAAAACAAGCGCAAATGCAATGACTGTTGCAAGAATGGTTATAAACAGCCATGAAAAGATTTCACGTATAAGCTTTGAGGTTATTCTCTTTTTCTTCTGGTGAAATGTAAAAGTATTCCGTCTTGATCTCATATTTACCCCACTGCTTTATAACACGTAAAAGGGCAATTACTTAATAGTAACTGCCCTTCAAAAAACATATTATCTGGTAACAAGCTCTTTAACCTTAGCCTTCTTACCTGTAAGTCCCTTAAGGTAGTTCAGCTTAGCTCTTCTTACCTTACCTCTTCTAACAACCTCTACCTTCTCAACGATAGGTGAGTGAAGTGGCCATGTCTTCTCTACGCCAACACCGTAAGACTCTTTTCTTACTGTGAAGGTTGTACGGTTGCTACCGCCCTGGATCTTCTTGACAGTTCCCTCGAAAACCTGAACTCTTTCACGGTTTCCTTCTTTGATCTTAGCGTGTACTCTTACAGTATCACCTGTGTGGAACTGAGGCGCGTTAGCGTTCAGCTGCTCTTTCTCGAGCTCTTCGATAATAGTACTCATATCTTTTCTCCTATTCAATGGACGTTCTTAAATGTAACATTTGTACATCAGAGGACCGTCTGATTGTCACAACGCATTTTAATATAACATATAAAGCGCGTATTCGTCAACCCAAAAGATTATTTGGAGTGAATCTTTCAGGTACAAGCTCTGTAAGAGTATACTCTTTATATTCAGTTTCTGATTTTACAAGGTATATTTTAAAGTCATCCTTGCAGAATTCACTCATAACCTGTCTGCAGACTCCGCATGGCGGACAATAGTCCAGTTCTGTGGCATCCTCTTTTCCGCCTGCGATGGCAATTGCGGTAAAATCTCGTACTCCTTCACTTACTGCTTTGAAAAAAGCTGTTCTTTCGGCACAGTTTGTGGGTGTATATGAAGCATTCTCGATGTTACAACCGGTATATATCTTGCCATCAGCAGAAAGCAGTGCTGCTCCCACATTAAAATGCGAATATGGTGTGTAGCTCATTTTCCTCATGGAAAGAGCTGTTTTTACTAATTCCTGTAGCTGTGAATCCATAGTTTTTTCTTTCTTTATTACCTTGATCCCTTATCGTAAGGAATACCCTCTGCCTTAGGCGCTCTTGAGTTGGATGATGTAAATGCAAGAACGATAAGTGAGATGATATAAGGCATCATATTATATACGGAGCCCGGAATATTGAGGGCTGCCAGGAAGTCAAAGCCTGAGTAAACGTTTGACAGGGCTCTGAAGAAACCGAATAACAAAGCTGCAAGTCCAATGTTTAATGGTTTCCACTGTCCGAAGATCATAACTGCAAGTGCAAGGAATCCAAATCCGGCAACACCGACTTCGAACTTCCACTCACTTACGCCGGCTGTGATATAAACAATTCCACCGATACCTGCCAGCATACCTGAAATAAGTACGCCTGACCAGCGCATCTTGTAAACGTTGATACCAACAGAGTCAGCAGCCTGAGGATGCTCACCACAGGCCATGAGACGAAGGCCGAATCTTGTCTTGTAAAGAATGATATATGCCAGGATAAGCATTATCAAAGCAACAAGCATGAACCAGTTGAACTGGAATGATCCGAAATTAACAACAAGAGCTTTCTTACCTGCCATGTACTGTACTGTAGATGATACGTTGTCAGGGTTCTCTGCCATGTTGATGGACTTAACAATAACTGTTGCTGCTGCAGCTGCGAGCATGTTAAGAGCTGTACCTACAAGGGTCTGATCAGCCTTTAAGTTAATGCAGGCAACGGCAAGAAGTACCGAATATAAAACGCCGCAGACTATAGACGCGCCTAATACAGCAAAGAGAATAAGTGCCTTAGGGGTTGCGGGATTTATGTACTTAAGTGTCAGAGCACCACCAAGAGCTCCGATAACCATGATTCCCTCAAGTCCGAGGTTGATAACACCTGAGTGCTCAGAAAAGCATCCTCCCAGAGCTACCAGAATAAGAACTGATGCAAATAAAAGTGTGTATTGAAGAAGCAGTACCATTAGTTGTTACCTCCTTCCTCTTTATTTGCTTTAACACTTGGTTTTTGCTTTTCTCTCTCCTCTTTTGATCTCAAATAGCTGTTGAGATGAAGCTTGAAGAAAAGAACAAAACCGCAAAGGTAAATAATGATTGCAGAAATGAAATCTGAAATCTGTGAAGGATAAATATTCTTATCAAGATATGATCCTCCACTGGTAATATGCTGAATAAAGTATGATGCAAAAATGGTTCCGATAGGATCAAGTCCGCCAAGGAATGTAGCAGCGATTCCGTTAAAGCCCATGCTTGGAACGGATGACTGTGTTACTGACCACTGCTCGTATCCTGAAAGGAACAAAAATGCAGCACCAAGTCCTGCAAGAGCACCACCGATGAAAAGAGTTATGATAACGTTCTTTTTCTCTTTCATACCGCTGTATCTAGCAGCATCCTTTGCAATACCGGTTGCACGGATCTCATATCCGAATACAGTCTTGCTGAGAACGATCTTCAGCACGATTGCAATGATAACAGCTAAAGGAATGGCAATTGTTACATACTTATTGTTGGAAAAGAGCTTTTCCATTCCAAGTGATGGTAAAAGAGCGCTTGGATTGGTGCTTGCAAGCTGAACTGTATATGGGCTGGCTGTCTCTTTTACTCCTGAAAGAAGCATGTTGACTGAATAAAGTCCGATCCAGTTAAGCATGATTCCCGAAATAACTTCGTTAACGTTGAGGTAAGACTTAAGAAGTCCTACGATGATTCCGAATACACCGCCTGCTACAAATGCAGCAATGAGGCATACAATCCATGGAAGGTGAAGAGCAAGTGCACAGTAAAGAGCTGCTCCGGCGCCTGCTACATACTGTCCTGCTGCTCCGATATTGAAAAGACCGGCCTGATAGCAGAACTGGATTGAAAGAGCACACATAAGAAGTGGTGCTGCTTTAACAAGTGTATTTCCAAGGTACTTCATAGCTGCCTTGGGTGACGGATATGTAAAATAGTTTTTAAGGATTGTTATAATAGCTTCGGTTGCACCCTTTGGATTGATAATAAGAAGCGCGATATAACCTACCAAAAGACCTATTACAATGCACAATAAAGCTGCTAAAGTTGACTGAACAGCGGGCTTTGATAGGAAACTGGATTTAGTTTTGTTATTCATTATGCGCCCACCTCCTGTCTCTTAGCACCGGCCATGTAGAGACCAAGCTCTTCCGGTGTTGTCTTCTTAGGATCAAATTCTCCTACAATCTCACCCTCGTACATTACAAGGATTCTGTCTGAAACACTCATAACCTCTTCAAGCTCGAGAGAAACTAAAAGTACAGCATGTCCTTCATCTCTCTGCTTGATAAGCTGCTTATGAATGTATTCAATAGCACCTACGTCAAGACCTCTTGTAGGCTGAACTGCTATAAGAAGATTAGGATTCTTATCAATTTCTCTGGCGATAATGGCTTTCTGCTGGTTACCACCGGACATTGAACGCGCAATTGTAGACGCACCCTGACCTGATCTGATATCATACTGCTCTATGAGCTTCTCGGCGTATTTATTGATTTCAGCTTTCTTAAGGAAACCTGCCTTGGTTGAGAACTGAGGCTCAAAGTATCTCTGAAGCACAAGGTTATATGCAAGAGAATAATCAAGAACAAGACCATGTTTATGTCTGTCCTCAGGAATATGACTCATTCCACTGGTTGATCTCTCTCTTATTGATGCATGAGTTATATCTTTGCCTGAGAGTGTGATTTTTCCGCTTGTGCAGTTCTCAAGACCTGAAAGTCCGTAAACAAGCTCAGTCTGACCGTTTCCGTCGATACCTGCTATGCAGACGATCTCTCCTGCTCTGACATCGAAAGATACGTT
This sequence comes from Butyrivibrio sp. FCS006, assembly GCF_000424525.1. Classification (NCBI taxonomy): domain Bacteria; kingdom Bacillati; phylum Bacillota; class Clostridia; order Lachnospirales; family Lachnospiraceae; genus Butyrivibrio; species Butyrivibrio sp. FCS006. The sequence continues at coordinate 552,376 of NZ_AUKB01000008.1, forward strand.
CTTAACTGCATTATTGTGATGGAGCTTGCTGGGAACAGTCATGTTCTCAACATGAAGAATTACATCTCCTGGCTCCTTGTCTTCCTTTGTTGCAACAAGCTGCACATCACGACCAACCATCATTCTTGAGAGTTCGTCCTGATTAGTATCAGCGATGTTAACTGTTCCGATATACTTACCTCTTCTGAGTACGCTGCATCTGTCAGCAACTGCCATGATCTCGGCAAGTTTATGAGAAATGAAAAGAATTGACTTTCCTTCCTTGGAGAGATTTCTCATGATTTCCATTAGCTCATCAATCTCTGCAGGTGTAAGAACAGCTGTAGGCTCATCAAAAATAAGAATCTCATTATCTCTGTAAAGCATCTTGAGAATCTCAGTTCTCTGCTGCATACCTACTGTGATGTCTTCTATCTTGGCATCAGGATCTACCTTAAGGCCATACTTATCAGAGAGTGCAAGAATTTTCTTTCTTGCCTCATCTTTCTGTAAAAATCCATATTTGGTTGTCTCATCTCCGAGGATGATATTGTCAAGTACAGTAAAGCACTGTACAAGTTTGAAATGCTGATGAACCATTCCGATTCCAAGGTCATTAGCATCATTGGGGTTATTGATCTTAACCTCAACGCCATCCTTTTTAATGATTCCCTCTTCTGCCTGGTACAAACCAAACAGAACACTCATAAGGGTTGACTTTCCTGCTCCGTTTTCCCCAAGGAGAGCATGGATTTCGCCTTTTTTGAGCTGCACTGTAACATTATCATTAGCGATGATTCCCGGGAATCTCTTGGTAATGTTCAGCATTTCGATAGCATATTCGCTGTTTCCTGCCACCTGTTTTCCCTCCACATTATATTTTCTTATTGTCAGAAAAAAGGCCGGAAGACTATGAATCATCCGGCCCTTATTAACTTAGGGAATTAATTACTTAATGTTACCCTGGAAGTTGATCTTAGCTGTTGTAGCTGAAGGCTGCTCAGCTGAAGAATCGTTAGATACTACAACCTTACCGTTTACCATATCAGCAACGAGCTGCTTGTAATCAGCCTCAGTAAATCCGTCAGTCCAGATTGTGCTGTCAGCAAGACCTACATAGTTGAGGCTCATGTCATCAGCAGATACAAGACCAAGGTTAAGGATCTTGCCAGCGTAAGAATCCCAGTTACCATCCTTGATTGCTGTAAGAAGTGTGTTAACTGTTGCCTGAAGGCCCTTCATAGCTGAAGTTACAGTCATGCCCTTCTCGAACATTCCATCGATTGTTGCAGCCTGGTCAACGTCTACACCGATAACCTTGCCACCAACCTTAGCAGCTGCCTCACCAGCAGATGTGAAGATACCACCACCGCAAGCGAATACAACTTCTGTGCCGCCCTGGTACCATGTATCCATAGCTGCTGTGATATCAGCATCGCCGTAGAACTGGTTACCATAAGCATAGTTGATCTCTACATCAGCGCCGAGCTCAGCTGCAGCTGCGTCAGCACCCTGTACGAAACCATAACCATAACGGATAACAGCAGGAACTGCCATTCCGCCAAGGAAACCGAGCTTTGTGTAGCCCATCTTTACTGCTGCGTAACCAGCCATGTATCCGGGAAGCTCTTCCTGGTAAACTGCTGAGAATACGTTAGCAAATGTCTCATTGTTGAAGTCTGAAGAATCACCTTCAAGGTCATACTCAGAAACGTCAAGAGCAACGAACTTAACATCAGGATAAGTATCAGCTGTATCCTTGATAGCGCCTGCGAAAGCGTAACCAGGCATAACGATTACGTTGTAGCCATCAGCTACAGCCTTATCGATCATAGCCTCTCTCTCAGCATCTGAATCACCTTCAGGCTTGTAGTATGTGAAGTCAACACCATTAGCCTCACCAAATGCCTTACAAGCTTCATAAGTTGACTGGTTGAATGACTGGTCTGTGATATCGCCGTAGTCAGTAACCATAGCAACTCTCATGTCAGTTGCCTCTGCAGCAGGTGCCTCAGCTGTCTGCTCTGCAGCAGGCTCAGCAGCAACTTCTGCTGTCTGCTCTGTTGTCTCTGCAGTATCTGTTGTTGCAGCAGGAGCTGTATCGCCACATGCTACTAATGAAGATACCATTGTTGCAGCCATAAGAACTGCGAAAAGTTTCTTTTTCATAATTTCCCTCCGTTTGTAATGAAATAATAGAAACATTTATAATAAAACCTTTTCAGGCTTTATCCAAAGCTATGAGGTTCTTGATACCCTCGATTGTGGTCTTGTAGACCGCATCCATATCATGAACCTGTGGATTTGAAAGACCTTTTTTAGCTCTTTCCTGATTGGCAACTACCAAAAGTACGGCTCCGGTACGAAGTCTTAAGTAGCTTCCGACGATGAAAAGTGTTGAGCTTTCCATCTCTGAGCAAAGGCATCCGCATTTGATCCAGGCATCCCACTTATAAAGGAGCTCCGGTCCTACTGGTTTGGTTTCAGGTTCGTGCTGTCCAAAGAATGAATCCTTGCACTGGGCAACCCCGACGTGATATTTAGCTCCTACGCTCTTAGCACCGTTTACCAGTGCATTGACCACATCAAAATTAGCTACAGCAGGATATTCTATAGGAGCATATTCCTTGGATGTTCCTTCTGCTCTGATGGCTCCGTTGGCAATAACAATATCGCCACCGATCACTTCTTCCTGCATTCCACCTGATGTACCCATGCGAATAAAAGTGTCAGCTCCACATTTGGCAAGCTCCTCAACGCAGATAGCTGTTGAAGCACCGCCGATTCCATGGGATATAACACTTACCTTCTCACCACAAAGTGTACCTGTATATGTAGTATATTCTCTATTCTGAGCGACAAATACGGGATTATCAAAGAGTTTTGAAATAGATTCACATCTTCCGGGATCTCCTGTCAAAAGGACATATCTTCCTATATCTCCCGGTTTAACATGTGTATGGTACTGGTATCCGGCACCTTCTGTATAATCTACCATAATTTTTTACCCCAACATCTTGTATGTGCAAAGTTATACATACTAAATATATTTAACTTATATTATAATCCAAATATTGATTTTTAACAACTCTTGCGACCTATTTTAAGGCAATAACTCAGCCAAGAAGCCCAGGCATCACATGAATAGTGATCTTTCCTGCATCAATATCGATTTCTTTTACACAGTCTTTTATCGCAGGAATATAAATCTTCTCTTCACTGCCTTTTAAAGTCATCTCGTAGACATCATTGGCACCTGTCTGAAGAATTTCTGTGAGTGTACCAAGTTCAGCACCTTCCTCATCTACAATTGTAAGTCCGATGAGATCTGCACAGTAATACTCGCCTTTCTCCAGCTTAATGGCATCTTTTCTGTCAATTGTCAGTTCACATCCCCTGAATTTCTCAACTTCGTTTATGTTGTTAAACTGCTTGAACTTAACAATAACAAACTTTTTAAAGAATCTTGCACTAACGACATCCAAAAGGATCTCCTCACCCTTCTTTGTATGGAGCGTAACTTTCTTTAACTTTTTAAATCTATCGGGGTCCTGTGTTGTGGGAAATACATTTACTTCCCCCGCAAGACCATGTGTTGATGCAATTACTCCAACCTGAAATGATTCTGTCATTTATTCTCCTTCTGTTTCCGGCTTAGGTTTTCTCTTGCGCTTCTTTTTCTCCGGTTTTGGCGGATTGTCGATCATATACTGCTCATAGAGATCAGGCCTTCGCTCTTTGGTTCTGATAAGGGACTGCTCAAGTCTCCACTCATCAACTTTCTTGTGATCACCCGATAAAAGAATCGGCGGTACTTTTTTACCCATCCATTCCTCAGGCCTTGAGTACTGAGGGTATTCCAAAAGACCGTTTCCAAAACTCTCTGTCAGTGCTGACTCATCGTTGTTTAAAACACCGGGTACCAGCCTTGATATTGCGTCTATCATGACCATGGCCGGAAGCTCTCCTCCGGTAAGGACATAGTCTCCGATTGAGACATAGTCTGTAACTATCTCTTCCAGAACTCTTTCATCTACGCCCTCATAATGTCCGCACAAAAACACAAGGTCTTTTTCCTGTGCAAACTCAGCAGCCATCTTCTGTGTAAATACCGAGCCCTGTGGAGTTACATATATAACTCTTGGTTTTGAATCTATTTTATCTTCAATTGCTTTATAACAGTCATATATAGGCTGAGCCTGCATAAGCATGCCTGCTCCGCCGCCATAGGTGTAATCATCCACCTTGTGGTGTTTGAGATCACCTGAATAGTCTCTTATATTTATAGCCTCAAAAGAAATGAAGCCCTTTTCTATTGCTCTTCCTATAATGCTTGTGGAGAGTCCCTGTTCTATCATTTCAGGGAAAAGAGTCATAATGTGGTAGTTCATTGTTCTCCTTAGAAAAAAAGCCGAATAAGAAATATATCTTATTCGGCTATCCTTAATTAAACAATTTCTACATCAACCTTAATGTTTTCTCTTGTTGATGCTGCCTTGACTACAGCGCGGATTGCCTTTGCAATACGGCCCTGTTTACCAATTACCTTGCCCATGTCTGAAGGTGCAACATGAAGCTCGATCATTATATTACGCCCGTCCTTTTTCTCGGTTACAACAACCTCATCGGGGTTATCAACAAGCGCTTTTGCGATAACTTCAACTAAATCTTTCATGATTAACCTCCGGCATATTTATGAAAAAGAAAAATATTATTTCTGAATGCCGGCCTGTCTGAATAACTTAGCTACAGACTCAGTTGGCTGTGCACCGTTTGAAAGCCACTTCTTAGCAAGCTCCTCGTTAACCTTAACTGTGCTGGGATCTGTGTTAGGATCGTATGTTCCGATCTCCTCGATGAACTTACCCTGTACAGGAGCCTTTGAATCTGAAACGATGATTCTGTAGAAAGGAACCTTCTTCTTACCAATTCTCTTTAATCTGATCTTTACTGCCATTTTAAATTTCCTCCATTTAAATAATTAAATTATTGTTGTCAGTTTTATATGTATCAAACAGCTATTGCTGCAATGACATATCGTTAGAATAATTTACCACCGCCGAAAGGATTACCGAATTTACCGAACTTACCAAATCCTCTCTTGCCGCCCATAAGGCCGGGCATCTGTTTCATCATCTTGTTCATCTGCTCGAACTGTTTGATGAATCTGTTAACAGCTGCAATGTCATTACCTGACCCCTTGGCAATCCTGTATTTCCTCTGAGGGCTCATAAGTTTGGGATTCTTGCGCTCCTGTGGTGTCATTGAAAGAACAATGGCCTCTAACCTTGCGAGTTCTTTCTCATCGGGAAGCTGATCATCACCGATCTTGCCCATTCCGGGAAGCATTCCCATGATAGCTCCAAGTCCGCCCATGTTTCTCATCTGTTTCATGCTCTCAAGATACATCTCGAAATCGAGCTTGCCCTTTTTCATCTTCTGGGCCATCTCTTTTTCTTTTTCAGCATCCATCTGAGCGTTGGCTTCAACAGCCTTGTCGATGAGACTTAGTACATCACCCATTCCAAGGATTCTGCTGGCCATTCTGTCAGGATAGAACTGCTCAAGATCTGAGAGCTTCTCACCCATACCAACATAGAGAATAGGCTTACCCGTAACTGCTTTTGTCGAAAGAGCCGCACCACCTCTTGAGTCGCCGTCCATCTTGGAGAGGATAATTCCGTCAACTCCAACCTTCTCGTTGAACTCAGATGCAACATTTACTGCATCCTGACCGGTCATTGCATCAACTACCAGGAGGGTCTGATGAACAGTTACCGCTTCCTTGATGTCAATGAGCTCCTTCATCATTGCTTCATCTATCTGAAGTCGACCAGCTGTATCGATGATAACAACGTTATTGTTGTTCTTCTTAGCGTGATCGATTGAAGCCTTAGCTATTTCAACAGGACTTATGTCAGTTCCCATTGAAAAGAAATCTACCTGCTGTTTGTCAGCATTGATTTTCAGCTGATCTATAGCTGCAGGCCTGTAAACGTCGCAGGCAACCAGAAGTGGTTTTCTGCCTTTAAGTTTGATCTTACCGGCTATCTTGGCAGCTGTAGTTGTTTTACCAGCACCCTGAAGACCGCACATCATGAGAACTGTTATCTCATTTACAGGCTGAAACTGAATCTCAGTTGTCTCAGATCCCATAAGGCTGGTCATTTCTTCATTAACAATCTTGATGACCATCTGTCCGGGATTAAGGCCGTTTAGTACTCCTTCACCGATAGCTCTCTCCTGCACGGAGTTAATAAATTGTTTAACCACCTTAAAGCTTACGTCAGCTTCAAGAAGAGCCATCTTTACTTCTTTTAAAGCAGTCTTAACATCTGCCTCGGTGAGGACGCCCTTACTCCTTAGGCCTTTAAATACGTTTTGAAGTTTATCAGTAAGACTTTCAAAAGCCATCAACCAAGCTCCTCTAATATCTTTTCAGAAATATCCAAGAGATCTTTATCTCCGCCGGATGCATCCTTTAGTCTCTCGGCCTGAGTCTTGATTGCCTCAAAGCGTCTGATCATGTGGAGCTTATCCTCATATTCCTGAAGCGATTTCGTGCATCTCTTTATAAGATCATGAACACCCTGTTTACTGATACCGTGTTCATCTGCGATTTCGGTAAGTGACATATCGTTGTAAACAGCTGCTTCATATATCTGCTTTTGATGTTCTGTAAGCAGTTCGCCGTAGAAATCGTACAGCAAACCCTGTTCAACGATTTTCTCCATAGTTAACCTCATCCTCAAATATGCACAATGAGTATAATATACAAAAAAGATATAGGTGTCAAGTATTTTTTCTTGACGCCTATATCTTAACCTCTGAAGGCATTATCCCAAGCTGGTTTTTAAAAGCTCTGCTGAAGGATGAATAATCACGAAAGCCACATTCTATGCAGGCATTTGTTGCAGGCATACCTCCCATGATGTAGCTTCTAGCAAGTAGAATGCGCTTCTCCGATATGTACTGGTGTATTGAATACCCGGTCTCGTTCTTGAAAGTACGCATCATATGATACTTGCTCATGTAGAACTTATCAGCTAAAAGATCAATCGAGAGGTCTTTATTTAAGTTATTTCCGATATACTCTATAATCTCAATTATCTTGCGATTATACCTGGCTTCAGGCTTAAATCCGAAGTCTTCCATAATGCAGGCCTTATTAAAAGCAATGAGAGCTTTCATCAGATCCAGCCTTGTTGTAAGTTTTCCGGCATATTCCTTATCCTGTTTCTTTTCATCCGCTTCAACAGTTTCAAACATATTAAAGATTTCTGCACTGATATTTGCAGGAAATCTTACCACATAGCTCTTTAGCTCTTTTGCCTTGTCAAATGAATCCAAAAGGCCGTAATGACTTAGAAAATCATCAGAGAGATAAAGGATTATCCTGTCATACCCTTTGCCTTTTGCCTGTGCTCCAATTTCCGGCTTATGTATCATGAATCTGTTAACAAGCACAAAATCGAAGGGCATAAGATCATACTCAAGCCCTTCGATGTTATATTTTACTGTTCCATCAAGTATTAAGATAAGTTTATGAAAGTCGTGATAGTGAAAAGGTATATCAAAGGACTCTTCTGTCTTAATATGAAAGAAGTGAAAATCCTCGTTCAGATATCCTTTTTGCTCATAAGCTTCATAAGATAGTGAAGCATCATATCCATTTTCCATATCAATAATCCGTTATACAGATGTTAAGGTCTACGTCTCCGTCGATTCCATCGACCCTTCCGGATGATGTATACTGCCAGATATCAAAGTGGTAAGGATAATAAAGAGGCGTTCCGTAATATGCGATCCAGATATCGTAATTGTCGACATCAATTGCATCCATCAGCAGAGTGAAGCTCTTTACATTACCATAGATCATAGGTGTATAGCCTGCATTTGAAACCATATCACAAAAAGTCTTCACAACAAGCTCATAATCGTCAGTTGAAAGGTCAACAGTTCTTGCTGAATCAGACTCTGCAGACTCTACATCGATAACAACAGGGTACTTGATCTTGTATGGCTCGATAAGGTCAAGGATTAGCTGAACTTCCTCTTTTGCCTCATCTTCATCAAGAGCCTGTGAATAGAAATAAACGCCAACGTCGATGCCATTTTCTGTTGCGCCTTCAATATTAGCCTCGAAGAAGTCATCTACAAGGAGCTTACCTTCTGTTGTTCCGCGAAGGCCTGCTCTTATAATGGCAAAATCGATACCTGCAGCCTTAACCTTCTTCCAGTCGATCTCACCCTGAAATCTTGATACATCGATTCCGTTTTTGACTTCAACTGTAGAGTCATCTCCTACATATGTAAGAAAACCGTTTTCGTCAAATTCAAAATCATCCTCTCCGAATCCATGATGCTCAATCTCATCAAGGATCGGGAAGAAATAATATCTTCCGGAACTTGCTACAACTATCTGATCCGGAAAAAGAGATCTGATAGTACTTGTAGCTCCGTCACCATTTTCAAGTTTTTGCTGGATCATTGCTCTGATGGAGTTTTTTGTCTCTTCCGCAGCTTCTTCTTTTGCGTCTTCAACAAGCTTTGATGCCTCTGCCTCAGTATAGTAGCCCTCCTGATTCAGTGCATCAAGCTCACTCCTTATGGCATCTTCCTGTCTCTGAAGGTTGGCATTTCTGATAAGAAGAACAATGCTGAAGGTCAGCGCCATCAGCGCAACCAGACTAAGGAAGATAATAGATACTATATTCTGTGTATTTCTGACACCCCTGCGAACTCTGTAATCCCCTGAATTATTCATACCTTACATTCTCTCGTCGAAATAGCTTTTGTAACCCTCACCGAAAATCTCACTTGCACTGGTAATGATCATAAATGCATTGGGATCTTCTTCTCTCACGATGTCTTCTGCAAGAGGTGAGAGCCTCTTTTTAATAGCGCACATTATTACTTTCTTTTTTTCTCCGCTGTATGCCCCCTGAGCGAATACGTGTGTTGCACCGATATCCAGCTCATCTAACAGCCTTGCGGTAATAATGTCCGGTCTGTCTGAAATGATGTAAATAAGCTTGGCACCGTCTCTTCCGTACAGAACAAAGTCAACAACAGCGCTGACAACAAGTACTGATAAGAAAGAATACATAGCAGCTGCCAGATCGTTAAATACGATAGCTGCTATTACCAGAACTATCATATCGGTCATGATATATAGAATTCCGGTCTTAATATGAGGGTACCGAAGCCTTAACAGTTTAATTATAACATCCGTACCACCACTTGTGGCATGACATTTAAATATCAATCCGATAGCAACGGCTGTCATGGCACTTCCGATGGTAACAGCCAGTATCATATCGTGTATTATGTACTGCCCGAAGTATTTGGTACACAGATCCGTAAATACAGAAATCATTGTTGTGGCATATATTGTTGAAATTGTAAATCTTATGCCGAATTTCATAATGGCTATGAGAAGAATAGGTATGTTCAGTATAAGAAACCACATACCTGTTCCTATTCCCACAAGCCTGTTAAGAACGATTGCAAGACCGGTCATTCCACCGGGTGCAAGGTTATTTGGGTCTACCAAAAGACTCGTTCCAACTCCGTAGATAAGAGCTGCAAATGTTATTATCAGATACTCCTTGAGTCTCTTCTTTGGTGATATTTTCTTTGAATTCATTAAATATTGGTCCTTACGATTCTAGGCTTGTAACCGTTGTCGTTAAGAGCATTCATGATCTGCTCCTTATGTTCGGTTCCAAATGCCTCAAGAGTGATTCTGAGCTCAACCGCAGCGTTTCTGTTGATAGAAACAAACTGGTTATGCTCTAATTTTATAACATTTCCTTTTACTTCGGCTATAATTCCGGAAACTCTTGATAATTCACCTGGCTTATCAGGTAAAAGAACTGAAACCGTAAATATACGGTCTCTCATGATAAGACCCTGCTGAACCACTGAAGACATGGTGATGATATCCATGTTTCCGCCGGAAAGTACGCATGCTACCTTTTTGTCCTTAAGATCAAGCTGCTTGAGTGCTGCAACTGACAAAAGGCCAGAGTTCTCAACAACCATTTTGTGGTTCTCAACCATATCAAGGAATGAAACTACAAGATCTTCATCGGGAACAGTGATTATCTCATCAATATTCTTGCGAAGATAAGGGAAAATATGCTCTCCGGGAGTCTTAACAGCTGTACCGTCAGCAATTGTGTTTACTGAAGGAAGTGTTACTACGTGACCTGCCTTAAATGACTCCTGCATGCAGTTAGCGCCGGCCGGTTCTACACCTATTACTTTTATCTTGGGATTAAGAAGCTTAGCGAGTGTTGAAACACCTGTTGCAAGTCCGCCTCCTCCGATCGGTACAAGGATTACATCAACGGTAGGAAGCTCCTTTATTATCTCCATGGCTATAGTGCCCTGGCCTGTAGCTACATCGAGGTCATCAAAAGGATGAACCAAGGTATAACCGTGTTCCTTGGCAAGCTCAAGCGCCTTCTGGTATGCTTCGTCATATACGTCTCCGTAGAGAACAACTTCTGCACCAAGTGCCTTGGTTCTGTTAACTTTGATAAGAGGAGTTGAAGTAGGCATACAGATAACAGCCTTTACTCCGTACTGTTTTGCAGCATATGCAACGCCCTGTGCGTGATTGCCGGCAGATGCTGTAATAAGTCCCTTACTGCGCTCTTCATCTGTAAGAGTCGTAATCTTGTAATAAGCACCTCTTACCTTGTAAGCACCGGTTCTCTGAAGATTTTCAGGCTTTAAATAAACCTTGCCACCTGTTACTGAACTCCAGTAGTCACTGTAAATGAGTTTGGTATCAAGGGTTACTTTCTTGACATCTTCATACGCTTCTTCAAATTTGTCCAGGGTCATCTTGTTTTCGTCAGCCATTGCTATTCTCCTGTTCCTCTTTATTTTCTTCATCTTTATCATTATCAGTCTCTGCATCATCTCTATCTACATCAAAGAGTGCATCGACAAATTCATCTGAATTAAATCTTTCAAGGTCATCAATACCCTCACCGACTCCCACATATTTAACGGGGATATTCAGCTCGGATACGATAGCAACAGCGATACCGCCTTTGGCAGTTCCGTCAAGCTTTGTAAGAACTATACCTGTAAGGTCGGCTGCTTCGCCGAATTCTCTTGCCTGATTAATGGCATTCTGGCCTGTTGTACCGTCGAGAACAATAAAGTTCTCGCGCCATATTCCGGGAAGTTCTTTGTCAATGATCCTGTTCATCTTGGCGAGCTCTTCCATCAGGTTTTTCTTGTTATGAAGTCTTCCGGCAGTATCAACAATCAGAATATCGCAGTCCCTTGCTTTAAAAGCTGATGTTGCATCATAGATAACGCTGGCCGGATCTCCTCCCTCACGTCCTGTGATGATGGGAGTCTGAGCTCTCTCAGCCCAGGTAGCAAGCTGCTCGGTTGCTGCAGCTCTGTAGGTATCGGCTGCTGCAATAATTACTTTCTTGCCTTTATTTCTGTAGATGGAAGCAAGCTTACCAACAGTCGTTGTCTTACCGACGCCGTTAACACCAATGATAAAGATTACTGTCTTTTTGTTCTCAAAGCTGTAGTCATCACCATCAGTTCTCATCTGTTCTCTGATATTCTGAACCAGGAGCTCTTTGCACTTGGCACGGTGGATAATTCCTTGCTCCTTGACTTGAGCCCTTAGTTTATCAATGATCCTGCTGGTTGCATTTATGCCAATATCAGCCATGATGAGGACTTCTTCGAGTTCTTCATAGAATTCCTCATCTACAAATGCATCGTCGTAAAAGACATTGTCCATTCCCCAAAGAAATTTATCTCTGGTTTTGGCAAGTCCGATCTGTAGTTTTGCAAAAAAGCCTTTTGCCATTAGTTTGTAAGCTCCTTATCAATCAGGTTTACGCTGACAAGGGTAGATACACCCTTCTCCTGCATTGTGATTCCGTAGAGTCTGTCAGCACTTTCCATGGTTCCTCTTCTGTGAGTAATAACGATGAACTGTGTACTTGCAAGCTTGTGAAGATACTTGGCAAAACGTACAACGTTATTTTCATCAAGAGCCGCCTCAATCTCATCAAGCAGACAGAATGGTGAGGGCTTAAGGTTCTGAATAGCAAACAAAAGAGCTATTGCAGTAAGAGCCTTCTCTCCACCGGACATCTGCATCATGTTAACAAGTTTCTTGCCCGGTGGCTGTGCATTGATCCTGATTCCTGCTTCAAGAACATCCTCGTCCTCAGCAAGCTCAAGAGCACCATGTCCGCCTCCGAACATCTCCTTGAATACCTTATCAAACTCTTTATTGATGAGTTCGAACTGTTCAATGAACTGCTTCCTCATTGATTCATCAAGGTCTTTGATGATCTCTTTAAGCTGTTCTTCTGCCTCAATAAGATCATCATGCTGTGTCTTCATAAAGGTATATCTCTCCATGAGGTTCTTGTAATCCTCGATGGCATTTACATTTACATCACCAAGCTTTTTGATGGAATCCTTTAGAGTATGAGTTTCCTTCCTCATGGATGGAATATCAGTCATCTCTTCATCTCTCATCTGTGCTGCATCTGCAAGAGTAATCTCATACTCGTTCCACATGTAGTTGATCTGAGATTCGATGGCTTCCTGAGCTCTCTCTTTCTTACCAACAAGTCTGATAACCTCTTTTTCAAGATCTGACATCTGCTTGTTGAGCTCCTGTGTCTTGTCAAAGAACTCCTTCTGAGAAACAGAAAGCGCATTCTTGGCTTCCTTCTTTTCTTCAAGTTCCTTGGTTGCATCGGTCTGGACATCTGTAGAAGCTTCTATAGTGAGCTTGATCTCTTCAATATCCTTTTTGCTCTGTGCAAGTAACTCATCATTTTTCTTGATGGTCTCGAGGATCTCTTCCAAGGCATCCTCTTCGCTTTCGATATCAGCATTGATACGATCAAGGTTCTGCTTCTGGAAATCCTGCTTCTGTACAAATTTTTCGTATTCGATATCCCATTTTGCAACCTTTTCGTTCTTAACTTCTTCGTCCTGATGGAGAGTTTCTAGCTGCCCCTGGAAAGTCTGAACCTTCTCTGAGCACTGTTTCTCAAGTTCTTCTGATTCTTTTAACTGCAAAAGAGCCTGTTCCTTCTCAGCAGCTATTTCGCTTAGCTTACTCTCAATCTCGGCATTTTCTGTCTTAAGGTCTGAGTATGAGCCCTTTTGCTCCTCCTGCTTCTTCTCCTCGTTTTCAACGTTGATCCTGGCAGTATTCTGAGCAATGAACTTGCCCTGAAGTTCAGTTCTTAACTCTTCTGCAAGAGTACGAAGCTCATTTCTCTTGGACTTAAGGCCATCAATCTCAGCCTGGGTATCTTCTACTTTCTGCTTGTATTTCTTAACATTAGCTTCAAGATCTTCCATTTCTCTTCGTCTTCCAAGGAGATTGGAATTGTTCTTGAAAGCACCACCACTGATAGCTCCGCCGGGTACTAAAAGCTCACCCTCTAAAGTTACCATTCTGACTGTGTATTTATATTTCCTTGCAATCTTTACGGCATTGTCGACATTATCAACTGCGACAATCCTTCCAAGCATTGCCTTTGCAACTTTTTTATACTTGGGATCGGTCTTTACAAGCTCATCAGCCATACCAAGTACGCCGGGCTCTTCCAAAGCTTCTTTCGCTTTGAGCTCAGGAGGATTATCAAGAGATGTAAGCGGAAGGAATGTAGCTCTTCCGGCTTTTGACTGCTTAAGATAAGCAATCATCTCTTTGGCTGTCTCTTCATTGTCTGTAACAATGTTTTGGATATTTCCTCCAAGAGCAACCTCGATGGCTGTCTCATATTTAGGCTCAGTCTTGATGATATCCGCAACGACACCGATTATTCCTTTGGTATCTTCCTTGCGCTCCATTACCTTTTTAACACTTCCGCCATATCCCTCATATCTCTCAGTCAGGTTTGCAAGAGCTTCAAGCCTTGATTTCTCCTGCTGGTAGAGTTCCTGGGTCTTTCTGAGCTCAGTATCCTTGATACTCATGGTTTCACGGATGCTAAGCACTTCTTTTTCTGTCTCTTTCTGATTCTTGTTCATCTCAGAGATCTCAGCAGTAATACTGTCAAATTCATCTCTGAGTTTCTTTAGAGTTTCTTCCTGCCTTGATTCGTCGGAACGAGCACGAACAAGCTTGCCGGTAAGTTCAGCTTTTCTTATGTTTACCTGCTCTTTCATGGTATCAAGGGAGCTGAGTTTGGACTTGATGTTTGATCTTGTGTTAATGGTATTGATGATAGTGCTCTTGCACTCTTCAATTTCGTTATTGATGTTTTCAATCTGAGAAAGGGTTGCCTCGAGTTCTTTCCTGGCACTTTCTCTGTCTGACAAAAGACCTTCAGCCTCTTTGTCTATTTTCTCTTTTTCTTCTAGATACTTATCTCTTTCTGCGTATCTTACTTCGAGTTTTTCACGCTCATCCTTCTCTCTTTTCTTGAAATGAGCGTCATTATCGGTTGCGGACTTGATCTTCTCGTTCAGGATACCGATCTGTCCCTCAAGCTTTTCTCTTTTGACCGATGAATCAGTGATCTTAGTTCTTGCTTCATCGATCTCTTTATCTATTTCTTCCAGCTGTTTCTGGATGTTTTCATATTCTTCTTTTGTCTTTTCGTAGCTGCCTTTTGCTTCTTCCAAGGACTCTGTAGCTACGTTGTAATTGTTTTCAGCTTCTTCGAGCTGCTGTTTCTGAAGCTTGTTCTCAACCAGGAACATGTTTACGTCAAGAGTCTTAAGTCTTTCACGAAGTCTTAAAAACTCTTTGGCTACTTCCGACTGCTTCTCTAAAGGTCCGACCTGTTTCTCAAGCTCTGAGAGAATATCTGAAAGTCTGGTGAGGTTGATCTTTTCCTCTTCGAGCTTCTTGATGGCTGTTTCCTTACGGGTCTTGAACTTAACGATTCCGGCAGCTTCGTCAAAAAGATTTCTCCTGTCCTCAGGCTTACTTGAGAGGATCTGGTCAATCTGACCCTGTCCGATGATGGAATAGCCCTCTTTACCGATACCTGTATCCATAAAGAGTTCATTAACATCCTTAAGTCTGCAGGATGATCCGTTAATCATATATTCACTCTCTCCAGAGCGGTAAAGACGTCTGGAAACAGTTACTTCGTCATAATCAATAGCCAGGGAATGGTCAGAATTATCCAATGTGATGGCAACATAAGCATAGCCAAGAGGCTTACGAAGCTCTGTGCCTGAGAAAATAACATCCTGCATGGATCCGCCACGCAGCTGTTTGATACGCTGTTCACCAAGAACCCACCTTACGGCGTCAGCTACATTACTCTTACCTGAGCCGTTAGGTCCTACGATTCCTGTTATACCGTTGTGAAAATCGAACTTTATCTTATTGGCAAAAGATTTAAAGCCATGAATCTCAATACTTTTTAAGTACATTACTGCTTATTCTTTAATACAAGAAGAGCCTGACTGGCGGCTTTCTGTTCCGCAGCCTTTTTGGTCTTTCCTGTCCCCTCTCCCAAATTCTTATCTCCGACATAAACGCGGACCTCAAATATTTTATCATGTTCAGGTCCACTTTCGCCACATATTTCATACCTTACTTCACCCAAATTTTCTCCCTGGGCTACTTCCTGGAGCATCGATTTACTATCTCCAAACATTACCACAGCATCAGTGTTTGTAA
This sequence comes from Butyrivibrio sp. FCS006, assembly GCF_000424525.1. Lineage (NCBI taxonomy): Bacteria > Bacillati > Bacillota > Clostridia > Lachnospirales > Lachnospiraceae > Butyrivibrio > Butyrivibrio sp. FCS006. The sequence continues at coordinate 568,019 of NZ_AUKB01000008.1, forward strand.
GGATATAGCTGTCAATAAAACGCTTGGACTGCTCTATTCCCCCATCAAGGAAAAGAGCTCCAATAACAGCCTCCATTACATCTGCTATGATTGACTCTTTATCACGACCTCCTGTTGCTTCCTCTCCCTTTCCCAGAAGAATATAGCTTTTAAGGTCAAGTACTTTTGCATCAAAGGCCAGAGCACCTTCACAAACAAGAGATGCTCTCATTTTGGACATTTCGCCCTCTTTTTTATCAGGAAATTTCCTAAACAGATAGGCACTTGAGATCATCTCAAGCACAGCGTCACCGAGAAACTCAAGCCTCTCATAGTCAGGATGCTTGTTTATCTTCTGTTCGTTTACAAAAGAGCTGTGCGTAAAAGCCTGAACAAGAAGCTGTTTGTCTCTGAATGTGTAGCCGATGAGCTGCTCAAATCTGCTTATATCTTCATCCTTAATCATAATTTCTCCAATATATAAATAATGAGGCAGCTACAATAGCCGCCTCAAAGTCATCTTATTTACTTGCGATAGCGCTCTTAAGGAGTTCTACGGCTTCTCCTACTGTGGTGATATTCTCTGTCTTCTCAGGATCGATCTGAACATCAAATTCATCCTCAAGCCCCATGATGATCTGGAAAAGATCAAGTGAATCAGCCCCAAGGTCCTCAGTAAAGGTTGTCTCAGGCTTGATCTCCTCAGGATCAACGTTAAGTACGTTTGCAATAACTTCTTTCATCTTCTCGAATTCCATTTTAATCTCCGTTCCTTTTATAAATATTTAGTACTAATTATCATTCTGATATCTTTGCGCTAATCTTCTCACTAATCTTCTGTTCTGTAAAGGTTACACACTGTAAAATTGAATTTTTTACTTCAATTTCGTTGGCACTGCCATGTGTCTTAACAACAAGACCTTTAAGTCCAAGCATTGGTGCTCCGCCGTACTGATCCAGGCTGTAATTAGCAAGTGATTTCTTGAGGTCGTCCTTAATAAGAAGCGCTCCTATCTTGGTCTTAAGACTTCCCATGAGTGAACCTTTTATAATGTGCATCATGGATTTAGCAACACCTTCATACATCTTAAGTATCACATTTCCGGTAAATGCCTCACATACTATAATATCAGCTCCGCCGGCAGGAATATCTCTTGCCTCAACACTTCCAATAAAGTTGATATCGGGACAATTCTTAAGAAGAGGGAAAGTCTCTTTTACTAAAGCGTTACCCTTCTCCTCCTCAGCACCTATATTGACAATTCCAACTGTAGGATTCTTGATTCCTAAGATGTTCTCCATATAAACGGTTCCCATCTTGGCAAATTGTACAAGGTGTGATGATCTGGCATCTACGTTAGCACCGCAGTCGATAAGAAGTGATGTGCCTTTCTCTGTGGGGATAAGAGGTGCAAGAGGAGCTCTCTCTACCCCTTTGAGCCTTCCGATGATAACCTGGCCTCCAACGAGTGTTGCTCCGGTACTTCCGGCAGAAACATAGGCATCAGCCTCTCCATGGCTAACCATATACATGGCCTTAACTATAGAAGAATCTTTCTTCTTACGGATTGCCATTACAGGTGGTTCTGCCATCTCGATCACTTCTGTGGCATTTACAACCTCAATTTTGTCCTTGGGATAGTCATATTTGGAGAGTTCAGCGTTTACAGACTCTTCCTGACCCACAAGAAATACCTTGAGGTTACTATTCTCCTTAACAGCATCAACGCTGCCTTTTACAGTTACAAAAGGCGCATTGTCTCCGCCCATGGCGTCAACTGCAACTCTAACAAGTTCAGACATATTAAGTCCATCCTCAGATTATTTTGCGCGTAAACAAATTCCGCAATCTTTAAACATTCTACTAAAGTGCTATACAAAAATCAAGGCTTTCAAGCATAAGCCTGAAAGCCTTTAATTCTTTGTAAAAATGAGGTTTTACTAAAAAATTAATCCTCAACTTCAACAATGCTCTTCTTATTGTAATAGCCGCACTTCTTGCATGCGCAATGTGGCTGCATAAGAGCTCCACAGTGACTGCACTTTACCAAAGTAGGAGCTGTCATTTTCCAGTTAGCTCTTCTCTGATCTCTGTGGCCTTTTGATGACTTATTCTTTGGGCAGATTGACATTTCAGTAACACCTCCTTACTGTATCCGTATAAGAAACTGCCTTTTTATGGGCAATCAATTACGTTTAATCATTTGCATACCTATGTATTGTAACTAGCAGGTAAGTATTTGTCAACAGTTTTTTAATATATAAGAAATCTATTATTTTTATAATTTCTCACTTTTTGACAAAAACATATCAAATCTTGAAAATAATGAAGTCTTACTGTATCATAACTTCTGTCGGTATATATTTTATCATAAGCGGAGAACAATCATGAAAGAACTTAATTCCTGTAAGGAAGCAATGGCTAAAAGTATTGAGAATAAGTATTTTGCCGTTGCACATTTATATAAAGATGAAAAAGCCATGGAAATGCATATCCATGACTGTTATGAAGTCTATTTTTCAATTTCAGGTGGGAAACAGTTCCTTATAGATAATCAGGTATATGATATCGCTCCCGGAGATCTTTTCCTTATTAATCAGTATGATTCTCACTATCTTACTCAGATTGATAAAGAGCTTCACGAGAGGATCGTTATCATGATCGATCCCGAGTATATGCGAAGCATATCCACAGAAGAGACCAATCTTGACGCTTGTTTTCAGGGAAGATCAGAACATTTCTCCCACAAGGTAAGCCTTACCCAGGAACAGCAAGGCAGATTTTTATATTTTATAAACAAGCTTGTCACCAGCAACGGCTATGGTCATGACCTCTTAGAACGCGCAACCTTCACGGAACTTTTCGTCATGATCAACAAGATCGTCGCTGACAGAGAGAATAATACAGAGGCAGAGAAGCCTTCAACCTACAACGAACAGGTTGACTCCATTCTCTCCTACTTAAACAACAACCTCCAGTACCCCGTAAGTATCGGTGATCTTTCAAAGCACTTCTACATAAGCGAATCTTACATCTGCCGTATATTCAAAGCCGCTACCGGCACGACAATAAACAAATACATGACAGCTCGTCGTATTTCCATCGCCAAATCTCTTCTCGCAGAAGGAATCGGCGTCAGTGAAGTATGCGAACGCTGCGGCTTTTCCGACTACAGTAACTTCCTGAAAGCTTTCACCAAGTCAGTAGGAATATCACCAAAGAAGTATTCTCAGTACTGCAACAAATGAACAAAAATAGCCTCAGGCTCTTGGCCTGAGGCATTATTTTTTTACATTTTGATTTCGTGGATCCATCCTTCGGGAGCTTCTACAGTGCCCATCTGAATACCTGTGAGGGTGTCATAGAGCTTTTTGATTACTGGTCCCATCTCATCCATTCCGTTTACGAAGCAGATCTCTTTTCCATGATCATTGATCTTGCCTACAGGAGAAATAACTGCTGCTGTTCCGCAAAGTCCCATCTCAACAAAGTCTGAAACCTCTGAAAGCTTAACAGGTCTTTCTTCTACATTCATGCCAAGGATCTCTTTTGCAACATAAACGATTGATCTTCTTGTGATTGAAGGAAGAATTGAATCTGTGTGTGACTTAGGAACTACAAGTGAGCCGTCCTTGGTAACAAAGATGATGTTTGCTCCACCTGTCTCCTCGATGTAGGTTCTTGACTCAGCATCAAGATATACGTTCTCTGCAAAGCCTTCTTCATGAGCTGTTACAATAGCATGAAGACTCATTGCATAGTTAAGTCCGGCCTTGATGTTACCCGTTCCGTGAGGTGCTGCTCTGTCGAAATCACTGATCTTAACAACGATAGGCTTAGCACCGCCCTTGAAGTAAGGTCCTACAGGTGTTACGAAGATTCTGAACTGATATTCATCGGCAGGCTTAACACCGATTACATTGCCTGTTGCAAACATAACAGGTCTGATATAAAGTGTTGCTCCGCTTCCGTAAGGTGGTACCCAGTCTGCGTTAGCTGCAACAACTTCTTCTACTGCCTTAATAAATCTATCTTCCGGGAAAGAAGGCATCTCAAGTCTCTTTGCGGAATCAACCATTCTCTTGGCGTTGAGATCAGGTCTGAAGGTAACAATTCTTCCATCCTCTGTCTCATAAGCCTTAAGGCCCTCAAAGCACTCCTGCGCGTAATGAAGAACTCCGGCATCCTCACTTAAGGTAATTGTGGAATCCTCTGTGATAACACCGTCATCCCATTTTCCGTCCTTGTAATTGGATACAAATCTCTTGTCGGCAACATGATAAGCGAATCCAATATTTGCCCAATCTAAATTTTTCTTAGCCATAATAACAGCTCCCCTTCCCGTACTTTAACACGTCAAAGCACTAATTAGTAACAATTATAATTCAAAATAAATTAACGTCAAGTGCCCATTATCCAAAAATCACTTCTTTGTAGTCTTCTTTCTGTCAAAGAGCTTTTTGAGACCGGATACCTTTTTTCTACCCGCATTATACTTCGTATTTGCCTGATCACTTAAAGGCTTATACTCACCGTTTTCAATATATGCAAGGTCGTAATAATCACTGGTATCGGTACTCAAGCTCTTTTTGCGCAGATAATGGTTGGTAATCCTTGCAACAAAGGCATAGAATACAGCAAAAATCGGAACTCCGATGAGCCATCCAACTATACCCCATAGACCTCCAAAGAACATGATCGAGAATATAACCCAGAAGCTTGAAAGACCTGTTGAGCCTCCAAGTATATATGGTCCTAAAATATTTCCGTCAAACTGCTGAAGAACAATAACAAAGATCAGGAATATAAGGGCCTGTATAGGATCGATCAATATCAGCAAAAGAGCTCCTGCTCCGCCTCCGATATATGGTCCAAAGAACGGAATTACATTTGTAACGCCAACTATAACCGAAATCAGCACAGGATAATCTATCTTCAATATCTTGCATCCTATATAGCAAATGATACCGATAATTATAGAATCAACAATCTTACCGCCAATAAAGCTCTCAAAGGTTCTGTGTGTAAATCTGAATGCCGATATAAGCTCGTTGGCTACATTTTCTTTAAAGAGAGAATAAGCAATCTTTTTGCCCCTGGTCGTAAATCTCTCTTTAGAATTAAGAACATAAATAGCAACAATGACACCGACTATAATGTTGATTATCGCGCTTACGCCTGACATTACACTTTTTGAAGCAACCTTAAGAACCGTCTGCCATTCAGGAAGATAAGGTTTAATGTTCCTTGTGATGAACACAGATAATGTTGCATAGTATGAATCCAGCTGCGAATCTATAAGTTCCTGCAGATCGGGATTATTATCAAGAAGTGAATTGGAGTAGTCATCAACCTTTTTGATATAATCCGGCAGATTATTTATGATCTCTCGAATACTGCTTACAAGCTGAGGAATAATGATGATAAGAAGTGTATAGACCAGCAAAATAAATATGGCAATAGTAATAAGAACTGCTATGCCTCTCATCTGCTTTCTCTTTTTCCAATCTGCATCTTTGGAAAAAGAGACATCGATTCCTCTTCTCTTATATATAGGGATCAAAATCGTTCTCTCAATGCCATTTAGCATAGGTATCAGTATATATGCCAAAACCACGCCCATAATTACGCCGGAAATTGAATCCAGCATGTTATTCAGCGTTGAAAGGAATGTCCTGCCATGGAAAATAATGTAATAAGCAAGAAGTGTCCCTACAGCAACAAAAAATATTGTGATGCCCCAGGTTATTTGGTTTTGATTTGGCTTATTCTTCATCTCTTTTACCTCAGAATAAATATGAGTATTATTCTGTCATTCCATCAAGCACATAAACAAGACTGTCCAGGCAATCTACTTCGATATCTTCTGCTTTTCCTCCATCACACTTGGAAGCAAAATCAGGATTCATAGGAATTCTTCCAAGTACATCAAGTCCCCTTGAAGCTGCATAAGCGTCAAGCTTACTCTCACCAAAGATATAGATTGGCTCACCACAGTGTGGGCATTCCATATAGCTCATGTTTTCAACAATGCCAAGAACAGGAATATTCATCATCTTGGCCATATTTATAGCCTTATCGACTATCATTCCCACAAGCTCCTGAGGAGTTGCTACCACAATTATTCCGTCAACGGGAAGTGACTGGAATACTGTAAGAGGCACATCACCTGTTCCCGGAGGCATATCAACAAACATGTAATCTATATCGCCCCAGTTTACATCTGACCAGAACTGTTTAACGATTCCTGCGATCACAGGTCCTCTCCAGATAACGGGATCAGTCTCATTTTCCATGAGCATATTAAGAGACATTACCTTCATTCCGCCTTCTGTTGTAGCCGGAAGCATATTCCCATTCTCGTCGGCAAAGTTCAGCTTGCCTATTCCAAACATCTTAGGTATGGATGGTCCTGTAATATCAGCATCCATAATTGCTGTCTTATAGCCCTTTTTATTCATCAGAGATGCCGAAAGACCTGTTACAAGGCTCTTTCCTACGCCTCCCTTACCACTTACGATTCCGATAACCTTTTTAACCGAAGAGTTCTCATTTAAGGGAGCTCTCATGCTATCTTCCATCTGTTTCTTAAAATCTTCCGGCTTCTTGCCATGTCCGTTTGCCATAATTTCTACTACCTCTGTTTCTGAATTTATTTCTGATCCTTCTCGTCACCGAGATAAGATTCTATGATAAACCTTGGCCTGTTCTTGGTCTCAAGGTAAATCTTGCCTATATACTCGCCAATAACCCCAAGGGAGATCATCATAAGACCTCCGATGGCCCATACTGAAATCACTGTTGTTGTCCAGCCCTGAATAGTATTTCCTGTAAAGTATCTTACAAGCGAATAGATCAGAACTGCAATGCTCACAATAAAGATGAAAAAGCCAAGTCCTGTGATCATTTTGATTGGCTTTGTTGAAAGGCTTGTTATTCCTTCAATTGCAAAACTAAGCATCTTTTTTAACGGATACTTGCTCTCTCCTGCAAACCTCTCGGCTCTTTCGTAGTAAACAACGTCGCTCTTATAGCCAACCATGGGAACTATTCCTCTGAGGAACAGATTAACTTCACCAAACTCTGCAAGGCCTAAAAGAGCTCTTCTGGACATCAGTCTGTAATCCGCATGGTTATAAACCGTCTTGGCACCAAGCTTGTCCATAAGCTTATAAAAGCCTTCTGCTGTTGTTCTCTTAAAGAATGTGTCAGTTTTTCTGGCGCTTCTTACACCATAAACAACATCGCAGCCCTCGTTGAACTTATCGATCATTTCATCAATGGCATTTATGTCATCCTGAAGATCCGCATCGAGAGAAATGGCTGCATCACAAAGGTCTTTTGCAGTCATAAGTCCGGCAAGGAGCGCATTCTGATGGCCCATATTCTTGGAGAGATTGATTCCCTGAAAAATCTCATCCTCATCATGAAGAGCCTTTATTATCTCCCAGGTTGCATCTCTTGAACCGTCATTAACAAAAACAATTCTGCTATCAGAAGAAATCTTGTTTTGTTCAATTAAAGCGTGTAATTTGTCCCGAAGAAGGGATGAAGTAGTCGGCAGAACCTCTTGCTCGTTATAGCAAGGGATAACGCAGAAAAGCCTTCCCATATTATATCCTCCAAATAATTCTCATACCCTCTTATAATAATACATTTAGCTAAAAATCACCATAGATACCATGGAAATTCAAAAAAGCGCCACAGTTTGCTTAAACTGTGGCGTTTATAAGTCATGGGGACGGTTATTTTGACTTCCTTAGTTGCTAACAACTGTGAGAGGTTTAACTCTGAACTGGGTATATGCCAGAGCCTTTTGTTTAGCCTCAGCAGCTGTAAGAGCTCCTTTGGAGGCATCATCAACCCAGAGTGTTACTATGAATACTTGATCTGTGCTATTCCACTGTATTGCGTTTCCATCAAGATATGCTTTCAGGAAATATGTATCACTGCTCTTTACTGCAGCCCTGTTTGCTGCGGTATAATTCGTCTTAGTCACAAGAGGATAATCTTCACCCATAGCATTCTTGATCCTTATCTCACCATTAGAATCGACTTCAATCTTGCTGCCTTCACCCATTTTCCTGGAGCTGCTGAAATACGTCTTAAGCTTTCCGCCTTCAATTTCTATGTCCCTTGCGTAGGTCAGTTCATTCTGTAGAGATGACGCCAGCGCAGAACACAAAAGCTGTGCCTCTGATGCCCTTGTCTCTCGTACTACATTTCCAACGCCTAAGTTAAAACACTGTATTATCACTGAAGTTGAGAGCATCAGGATAATAACCGAAAACAACAGCTCGGCAATAGTAAATCCTCTGCTTTTCTTTAATTTGCTTTTAATCTTCTTCGCAATATTTTTCATACGTTTACCTGAAATAATAAAAGATTGACTTTTTGCCATCGGCATCAGTTTCATTGCACCAGCTGATAGATCCGGTAAAGCTGACAGCACCGGAACCTGTTATGCTCCCTGCTGTGCCGGTCGTCTCGGTAAGTTCCGGTAGCGACGTGGCTTTTGAATTTCTGGCCTCGAAATTTATCCTTGCTGCTGTGACAATAGCTCCCGCAAGCATTACCATGGCAGGCACGATTATAAGAAGAGCCGACAACGTTTCTGTCAGGGTCTCTCCACATTTTGACCTTATCTTTTTTCTTAACAGTGCATTAATCTTCATATTACCTCACAACTTCCAAATCTTTAATGGGATGTTGAATATACGCTTCTCATCTGGTCAGCAGGCCATGTAACGGAATAGCAGGAAACTTTAACAAGTTCCTCCGAACCATCTGCAACATTATCTGTAAAATCATTAATTTGAATTGCGCTTACACCGCCACTTTCGCTTTTAATTCCTGCACATATCAGCTTGTCGGTCCTAACAGCTGCTGCTGCATCCATTCTAACAATATATTTGGACAACACATCTCCGCCTGCTGTCTTAAGAACCTTTGCTTCCGTCACAGCATTTATAGAATAGGAACTATTCATGGTAAACTTTGTCTCAACAGAAAAGTATTCATTGGTGTCCGGATTGGTGAAGTTAGTTGTAAGAGTTTCCTGGACCTCAGTTTCGCCTCGATCGATCTTTCTTGCCAGATCACGGATCATATTCCGCACTGCCTTGCTGACATCCCTCACATCCGCAGTATCCTTAGCCTTGACAACGTCATAAAATGTCGGTTTCGTATCTCCGGAAGCAACACTTTCAATAAAAGCTCCACCATTTTCTGTAGCGTTGAAGTACATGGTGATACTTCCATCTGAAGGGTTCTTTTGCTCAATGTACTGATAATTCAGGGTCAGTGCATCATACTTAAGATATTCATCCGGGTCACCTGCCGCTTTATCAGGTCTTCGTACTTGAGAGTGATCAGGAAGCTCTACTAAGTTACCATTGCCGGTAAGAGCCTCCGTGATGATTCCTGACATGGATTCGGCAAGAAGGAATGACTGCTCATCATATTTGAGTCTCTTAACCCTGGTGGCGGCACTGTATGCCGCGTTGATAACCACAAAGGCTATCATTGCGGCAAACATAAAGCCGACAAGGGCAAAGACAACTGACGCACCCTTTGAGGATCTCAATCTTTTAAACCATATTAGATTTTTCTGAAAAAGAAGTTTTTTCAATTTCATAACTCCATCATCGTTAATCATTGTATAAACAGATTAAATCCACACTTCTATCGTGCCTGTCTCTTCACCATTTACATTGTACAGCTTAATAATATATTTGGTGGTTCCGCTGCTGGCTTCAACATAAGCCACAAGATCATTATTAAGCTTATTACCATTGCCGAGTATTCCATCGCTGTCAACAACTATAAATGCTTCTGTACCATTGACGATGAAGAAGAATTTATACTTTCCTGTATCAATATCCTTCGTTGCCTCAATTATGTTTTGAACATTTTGAGCATTTTTTTGAATTCCTGTCGGTAATGTACTTATATCATAAGTAACTATACTTGTACCATCTGCACCGATTTCATACTTAAGTTCTTCATCCCAGTACCATAATCCTGTAGTTCCTTCTTTACCCGCAAACTTATAGTAAATGAAACCATCATTTTCTTCTGTACTGCCGACAAATTTCAATGCATAAGCTGACTTATTGATCGTCACTGAAGTCTGTACAACAACATCGACATCACTAGTGGTCTCATCATCCGCATTAACCGAAACCTTGATCGGCATATATGAAGAAGTATCATTCCTTTTCATCGCCACAAGCTGCATTGTGACAGGATATGTGCCTGGTGCGATAGCAGCTATTGCTTCAATCGCAGCAGCGTCAGATGCATCATTATCTAAAAATGTAGATGTAGTCACACCATTAACATTGTAAATGATAGCAGGACCATATGTTTCATCAGCCCATTTAAATGAATTCGAAACATCTTCAGAAACATAAGTAATCCAGTCAATCGGATCATACTTATAATAATTTATTGATCCGCTTCTTGCGATTATTACGTTTGGCTTCAGCTTGTATCTAACTGTTATCGTAACAGCATCTGCTGAATTTTCAGGCCTGTTAACAGGTATATAATCACTGGTATCTGCTATAGTCGTGGTATCCGTATCAATCTGATATTCATAGATTGAATATCCTGGAATATCAGTCGGGGCTACCAATGCCCGTGCGTATGTGACATCATCTACCTGATATGAACTGATTATAATATCCTGACCATCGATATTAATACAGTTATTAACAATATACTGCCATGCCGAGGCCTCCTTATATCTGAATCTCAGTGTCATTCCGTCGATTATGGTCACTTGGACAGGATTCGACAGAGCTTCGTAGTTCTTAAGATTCTCATAGGATCCACTGAGTATCCTGATATCCTTACTTCTATCATCAGTACTGATAGGAGGATTTATTGTTATACTCTCTCCCGGATTGCCTGATCTTATTACGCTGAATATCTCCTCATTTCCACTTGTATAATCAGAGCAGATTATTGTATATGTCGGATTTCCAACAATTAGTTGCCACTTACCATACAACGTAGAGTGATTTATAATCTCGGTTTGTCCAGCTATAACCTGCTCTGTAAGATCACTCATATCTGTAGGTTCATTAAGTCCCGAATACAGGTACCATCCCAGGAACTTGTACTTTTTGACAACATCTCCGGCATCATTTTTGATCACATAGAAGTAATCGTCTCCCTCCTTAACCATAATACGATTTTCGTCTAAGTCTCTTGGTTTTTCAGGAAGACTTGTGATTGTCGTTTTATATGGTACCGGATTAGGATTGCATATCAGCTCCGTATCTACCTTATTATTTGTTACATCAGGATAGAACGGATTGAACTGAATATTACACTCTTTTGGTGCCCAGTATGCGAATGCCTGCAAATTCTGACAGTTCATAAGAAGATTATTATTACTATCTACGAGCGTCGATGCCAGTTGTTTGTATGATTCACATATAGTGCCATCTGCTTCGGCAATTTTTGTCGCAGGATCATGAGCACTGGATGCATACCATCCATCAAAGATATAATCGTCACTAGGAGCAGTTATCTCCGGTTCAAGTACCTGAGTACCTTCAGTGACTCTTATTCCTCTTGGCAGCCTTGGAATTTCCTGCTTATATAAGTAGTCTGTAGTAAAATTAACCCCGTTCTTCAGAGTGGCATCAACAAAATCCAGAGTAAATGTATTACGTTTAAGCCATACATATTGATTCAGATATCCATATCCGGTGTATTCTGGAATATTATTCTCATTGTAAGCATGATAAGAATATTCATCGTTGTAATTTAAAATATAGTATGTGGTATATCCCTCTACAAAAATACGCATTGCATCGTTGGTGATGAAGTATGTATTTGTATTGGTTGTTCTTCCATAATTATTTATTATTGGAAGATCATTAAAATAATCTGATCCGAAATCATCAGGCGTATTTGCATTCGTTCGTTTTTTTGTAGCAGTGCTCCAGGCATCATCACCGGGTGTTATTTCAGTATAGAATTCTGTAAATCCTATAGAAGTTCCACTACCATTAACATTATTAAGATAATTAGGGTACAGGTCTTTACCTTTTCGGTCATAATCTGCCAAATCTTTATTTATGTCCTGGAAAAGACGTAAGCTGAATTCTGTGTAGCTCGTACCTGAAGTACCACCTAACCTGTATTCCTGCAACTCAAACGGCTCTGAATCACTTAAGCTCGTATAATAGAACCATGTCGGCATCAGGTTGCTGCCATCTGAAGAGAATACTGCCGGAGCACCATAAAGCCCTCTAATATAAACAATTACTCCATAATTTACTTTGCTTGTATCCGTAATATTATTTCGGAACGCATATCCTCTTGATCCTGTGTATTCTACATAATCAACCGAAGTTCCGTTCACAGCTTTATGATCTCCGAATACTACTTTCACTTTTGCATGATTTCCTACAGGCACAAAATCAGACATAGATGATGTACTGTTTAATGCCATACTGAATGCTTTTTTATCCGCAGGGGCACTTTCATCATCGGCACTAATATCATCAAGTGTGCTGTATTTATGGAAATCATCCCACTGAGACCAGTCAGCATCATCATGATGTGTGACAACCCTGCTGTTTATATATGTCTTGGTCCAGGTGTAAGCAGTGAAATTATTCCCATAGTATGATAATTTCAAATAGATCGTTCCTGAATTACCGGAAGTATTATTCGCAATATATGTTATAAGATCATCATAATCGCCCACATAATATTGATAGCCATTATTACTACGTCTATATATATTGTCTGAATTTCTCAGATTGTTCATATTGGGACCATCAATAAGAACCTGATCCAACACTCTATTTGAGGTAACAGAGTTATCAGTATCGGTAATAAAATGGAACCTGTATTCCACCTCAATACGATCATAATACAACGCAACAACCATCGCATTGCTTCCGTCAAAGTGCGGTTTGCCATATCTGGCTGAGTTTGCCTTATTGGCTTCATAAGGATATTGTTTCTCGATATTATGATCATCTTTGATATCGAAACAATTATTCTTTACGAAGGGTTCAAGATAATCTACAAAAGAGGTATCACTACTCTTCATGATAAGGTCAGTAACCTTAAGTGTATTGCCCTGAGCATCTACCGCTCCGGAAGCTATACCATTATTAACACCGAAAGTAGTTCCCTTGTATAACTCATATTGCTTTGTTGATGCGTTAATATTGTCATATGCACTCTGATAATAAATTTCGACTCTAAGGGTAAGGGGGTTTTCTGTCCAAATCGGAACTACAAGCACATCCCTGTCAGGCATAGTCAATATTTCTTCTACGCTATTTGTCTCGCCGGCTTCTCTAAATTTTTTATCATCATACTGAACTGTTCCGGTATCTGACTGATAATAGTATTTAAATCCCGTAAGAATAAATCCTTCACGTGTAAATGCATATGAAATCACATCCGTTTTATACCAATTATAATCATTTGCGGATGAAAAATAGCCAGAACCAATCCTAAGCCTGATTGATCCGGTATTACCTGATAAATTATTCTTTATATATGTTTGAACTTCTTCATAACTATAAAAACGTCTGTTATAACTCCATCCGCCTCCGTAATTCCTTGTTCCCAACCATATTTCATTAGACCCCTTGAGCGCATTGATATTAGGACCGGTAATACTGATTTCAACATCGGTCTTCTTATCCTCCCACAGAGTATCGTGGTATGTCTGCCCATAATAAATATCAGTCTTAGGAGCCCTGGCTTCACTACCGTTATATTTCTCAGGGGGAGTCAGTCTTTGAGGCCAATTCAGCCCGAAATAAATCTTATACTTGTTCCGCTGATAATAGTGCGTAACTGTATATACACCATTAACATAGCCGGCATCAGTTTTTGATTTTGTAAATCCGGCAAATGTCGGAGCAGTCTTTTCGTCCATCAATTTCACAAGAGTACTGCCCTCTATATCCGTAAAACCTTCATCACCAACCCTTACTGTATACTTTTTCGAAGCATCAGTACTAATCTCTCTAGCCGCAAGAGATTCACTAAAACTCTCATAATTATTTACCACAGGTATGGTACTTGATTCATTCTGCTTCGTGTTCTCGAATACAAGGTTAAGTCTTCTGTTAGCATAGTCTGAGTTGTACAGAATTACATAGTCAAATGCCTTATAAGTCGACATACTGATTTTGTTATCACTATCTTTTGTAACTTCCGTACATCCCCTGTTTTCAAAAGGCACAGTATTACCGTCAGAATCCTTTTCGGGTCCAATTCTGACTATTGTATATACCGGTTTTTGAAGTACATTATCTCTATACGCCCTGGTGATTACGCGATTCTGATATAATGCCTGAAGATCGAGCAGCTCAAATCCGGCACTCTTAAAATTAGGAATTTCTCTAGTAATAACCTTATTTGCAGCAGCTCGTTTTTCATCCAGCTGACGTAGGAGTGTTTCATCACTCAATATCTTCTCTGCAATATAGTCTTCAATAAGTTCTTCATCATGTGCAAGTTTACTGTGTGATGCTCTTACCTTTTCTCTTATATCAGGCTGATTGCTGTAAATTACATCGCAACCATCTGAAGGTTCCTTGTAAGCAACCTGGAACTCATCTGTAGATGCGACTTTAGATCCTGTATATATCTGCCTAAGCGTTTTTGATTCAGATGTTGCATTCTTGGCAGGAAGTACATATTCAATATAAGATAGTCTTACTGAATACGGTTTATTAAATCTATAGACAGCGTACATCTTTTTTGTTCCGTTGCTGTCTGCTCTAAAAATTGATGAGTGAGTGGAACATGTTTCACCGAATGTATTAGTTCCGTTTATAGAAGTCTGAACCACTCTGTCACCAGTCTTCATGGTACTCTTAACAGAATCCAAAAGAGCATCATCTGTTTTGGCAAGATAATCCAACTTCTTAGCTCTGTCAAAAGAAGTTGATCCTACCTTATAAGCTGTATCGGGATCATAATATCCCACAAACTTATATCCACTGAAAGAAGAATGTGATCCAACATTTATCTGATATTCTGTACCGGATGCTGTTGTTACCGGAACAGCTTTAGTTTTTCTTGCAAATCTGACATCTGTCCTAAGTTCTTTAAGGTTCTCATCATACATCATGTACCATATTTCGATATCGTTCTTTCCGTCAAATGTAAGCCAGTCATTGTAATGACCGAGTTTTACATTGTCAGTAGGTGAGCTATCTACAACGGTAACCTTGCTGACATTGAGCTTAGGGAACGGATAGTCAACCAAAGTTGTATCCAGGAACGATGAAAGTGAATATGGATAGGTACTTCCACTATCTGTACCTGTAACAAAATTGCCGCCTAAAAGAGTTCCGCCGCCGGTTTTTGTGTTTTCTGCAAGTTCTGTTGAAGTTACAGCTACTGCATTAGCTGATTCTGTGAAAGTTGTAGCTGTATATACATAATATGCTACTCCTTTTGATTTAGGAGCTATCGGGTAGCAGTTGTTATGAGCATTCACATCAGGGTAATTGTTAACTGTTCCGTTTACATTTACATTATGATCAGAGTCCTGTCCTGCTTTTCCGGAAAAATCACATACATTGTCAAAATTGAATACGCTGTAGGAATCAGACACATCGCCAATTTCCACTGGAGCAAAACCTGCTGCAGTATCCGCAGTACTTGTGAGGAATCCGGCTGTGTAGCAGGAATGGAATTCAGAACTACTGTTGCACGCTGCTGCAAAACCACCTACATTCTTACCGGAGATGTAGAAATCAGAGTATGAACTGTTTACTGATAGCTTACCTGTTGTAGATCCAACAAAACCGCCTGCATTTGTAGCAGCAGAAAGAACACCTGCACTAAAGGTGTTTTCTATAGTTATATTTTTAGTTGATGCACCTACAAGGCCTCCGACATTGCCATAACCGACAATTGTTCTCTTGCTGACAACATCATCTGCTTTCAGATCCTCAATATACTTAAATTCAAACTTATCCTTGAGATGGACATATTTTAAAATAGCATTCGGAGTATTCGCACTAAGGCCCATGGTCTTGACAAATTCAGTCTTGACACTGCATGCATCCTTATCGCTTTCAGCTGATGAAGGAATAAAATACTCAGAATCCTTTATGTTAATGACAGCATCTGCATTACCGATGAATCCACCGGCATTTCCGCTCGAAGATCTTACAATACCTGATGCTACTGCAGTATCTTCGCTAATTGTAATTTGAGCATTTTTAACATTTCCTGCGATTCCGCCCGCATTACCATTTGAAGCAGCTACCTCAGTTCCTAAAACTTTGCATCCTTTCAGGGTAATATCTTTAGAGTCAGCATCAGAAGAACCGATAATACCGCCTGAATTTGATGTAGCCCTTACACTTCCGCCCAAGACAGACAGGTTCTTTCCTTCCAAACCCGCACTGATCTTGCCGATGAATGAACCCGAAACAGCAGGTGATACGTCTGTTCCGACTTTTACAGCTGCAAATGAGCAGTTTTCTGCTGTTACATCAGAAGTAGCCTCTCCGATAAATCCGCCCAGAGAAGCTGTATTTGAACCATCTATAGTCACTTTGTTCAGATAGCAGTTTTCCAGAGTAACTCCATTAGAAGCTGTGACATTTGCAGCAAACATGCCTGCTTTTCCGGCTCCGGAAGTACTGCTTATGGTGCTGTCGGTTATAATGACGTTCTTAACGCTGACAACAGTATCTGCATAAGAAAGAGTTCCTAATATTCCGGAATCAGATGTACCGTTCACCTGATTGATATCAAGGTTCTTGATAAGATGATTCTGTCCGTCATAAGAAGCAAGGTATGATGAATCAGTTGGCTTAAAATTGGTGAATCCGCCTACATCGTCATATACAGAGAGCCAGAATTTATTGAACTTATCCAGATCGTTATCTCTGGTAACTCCATCCGGAGCCTTGGCATTGAAGTTAATGTCAGCAATCTGAATAGCGTTAAGACCGCTGACCTCTGCTTTGCCCACATTCTGAAGATGTCTTCCGTATTCAATATAGGCCTTGGTGCCTGAAGCCGCAGCAAAAAGACTGTTGTCAATATCATAATCCTGTACAGTCGGTGTGATACCTTTAGCACCTTCAAGCTTAGCTATAAGATAAAAATCATGTCCGAGAGTTACTGCAGGAACATATCTGCTCTTACTCCCTGAATCAAAGGCGTCATCATAAAGGCTGTCCAGAAGGACATCCCATGACGCACTGATATATTTGGCAGACACATAGTCAGTTGCACCACCGTCAGCATCTGACTTTCCGTTATAAAAGCCTTCAGGCGTATTATTGAGTCCCGGGCCACTCAGCAGTTTATCTGCAGGAATACTGGGATATACATATTCAGCACCTGTATCTGCATCCTTCAGTTTCAATTGTATAGATACATTTTCCAAAAATTTTTGAATCTTATCCTCTGTAAGGCTGTCTTCCCAGCCGACAGATACTCTTACATGTGCGTAAAGATTCTCTTCGTTTATAATGTCAACATCCACAGAAGTATTGCCCACTTGTTTGTTTGCAGAAAGAAGTGGTTTAATATCAGTTTCGCCGTACCAGCCAAACTTGTTCCTGCGGTCATCTATAGAGAATGCATGATTTATAATGGCATTTTCCAGTGTACCAATCGCTGTAGTTTCGTTGATACCTCTGCCAAAGCCTCCAAGGCCGGTGTCGTTCTTGTCGGCATACACAACATTGAGCACTCGGCAGGTGGATGCCTGGTACTCAATAACCCAGTAATTGGCAAAAACATCGCCATTTACGGTGTCATCGCCCATGATCGCAGTATTGGCCTCACTTGATACACCGCTCTTTATATAAAAGACTTTTTTATCTGCGAATCCGGTTACCGGTGTTCCGCCATTCTCAATAGTGTCTTCCTTACCGTAGGCATACAGCTCGCTGAGTCTGTCCTGAGCAGCATGGAATATTGTCTCGGCAGTTTTATCCAGCTGAGTCTGCTTCATGTTTTTGTACATTGAAACAGCACTGACACCTCCTACAGCTGCCAGAATGCCTAATATAACAATTACAACCAGAACCTCTGCCAGCGAAAATCCCGCCTTTTTCCGTTTTG
The DNA here is from genome assembly GCF_000424525.1 of Butyrivibrio sp. FCS006. Taxonomy (NCBI): domain Bacteria; kingdom Bacillati; phylum Bacillota; class Clostridia; order Lachnospirales; family Lachnospiraceae; genus Butyrivibrio; species Butyrivibrio sp. FCS006. The sequence goes on from NZ_AUKB01000008.1 coordinate 586,092, forward strand.
TTCCGGTAAAAAACCTGATCCCTCTGTTCATAATATCACCCCTCCTGAAAGAAAAAATTACAGAAACCTCTTTCAGTTAATAACTTTAGTTGCCCTCTGTCTCATCTTCTGATTTGGGCACATTCATGTCTATTCCAGTATTATCGCCGCCCTGCTTATCGGTGCCACTATTATCGGAACCATCTCCACCGGTTCCACCGGTTCCACCGTTTCCACCATTTCCACCGTCATCTCCGGAATCAGACCCTTCAGTTTTCTTCGTACTATCGTCATTAGGCTTGGCATCCTCTTCTATGCCTTCCTTATTCTTATCTTCGCCCTCCTCTGAATTGGTATTTGGGGCAGTGCTGTCTGTGCCTTCAGCTGCGGGCTCACTGATAGCAGGTTCTGTGGAAGCTGCATCTTTTTCTTCTTCCGGGATTACATCTTCGGGATTTTCCGGTTCTTCAGTTTTCTCAGTATCCTCATCGAGTTTGGTCTCGTCAGTTTCCTCATCGACTTTGGTCTCGTCAGTTTCCTCATCGGCTTTGATCTCGTCAGCTTCCTCGCCGATCTCGACTTCTCCGTCGTCCCATACCGTCACTGTATACCAGTTCTGATAAACAGCCATATCACCATCAAATGAAGGCGCTTCATCATGATTAAATACAATGTTTCCGTCCCTGTCTGCAAATTTAACTTTGTTGATCTCTACAGCCGAAGGGTCAAATCCTTCCTCCTCATATTCGGAAAGAAGCATCTCTTTTTCATCAGCTTCTTCATCTGCCCCGAAATCGGACGCAAAGTAATAACCAATGAAATATCTGGTGGTAATACCATCCATTTCTTTTTCATCGCTATGTACATCTTCCGTATAATCTTCGGGTATTCCACCTGTAATATCTGCAATATTGGAGACTTCAGTTGTAAGTTCAGAGTCGCTGTATGTCTTTCCGTCTGAATAAAAGATTTCTCCTCCATTACCTCCATCAGCAGTAATGACATGATAGAAGCGGGCAAAGTAGTCTCTGTTTCCTTCTGCTTCTCCATCTTCACCTGTCAGGTTTCCTGCACTATCAATAAACTTCAGAGTACTTTCTTCATTTGCTGAGTAAAATCCTGCAAAATGTCCTCTGGCCGTATTGTTTTCGTATGAAAGCTGTGAGAGCATATCGCCACTTAGATTTTCAAAAGCTGCTTCTTTTCTGTAATCGCTGTAAAGACTTCCACTTTCAGTATCTGAATAAATCGTGAATGTATCAACGCCGTCAGCATTCAGATTAACAGTGTAGCAGTATTCCGGCTCGATGCTTGCACCGCCAATTATTGACCTGTACTCATCCGGAGACATCACAACTGCGCCATCAACATCAACAAACAGCCTTCGATCACTGCCGTTCTTGATGTAATATCCTGTAAACATGGGGGCACTCTCATCTCCCGGTCCCGGAACAATTGCACTCATATTGTCTATCTGATTTAAGTTCTCATCGTAGAAATAGTTTGAATCATATACAAAAGAAATCTCGCTGCCATTACCTGAAACTGAGCCTCTCTCAAAATATCCGATATTACCGTCTTCAGATATTGTGAATGCAGGAAGTTTCTGATAATCTCCGGCGACTCTTGCCACATAGACAGAATCACCATTCACCTGCAGCGGACTGATAAAAACTGTTCCGTTACCTGCTTCAAGGGTGTATCCCGAATCAATGATGTCATATTTAAAAATTGCCGGCATTACCACAGAAAGATCAGCCAGCTCCTCCGAGCCCGACTCATCAAGGTATAGCTTTCCGTCAATGAGAAAGAACTCTTTCTCTTTCGCAGCAAGCTTATTATTTCCGTCCTTATCGGAGTTTTTCTTTAGAAATTCCTTGACATCATCATTATAGGCAAGAAGATTACCCTTTTCGTCAAAGAGCTGAATATACTCTCCTCCGGCATCTGTAGCAAATTCACCGTTCTCATCGACCATGAGATATGTGGTGAACCTTACAGGTCCTGCCGCCATAACATGACAAAGAGCCTGGGGGGAACAAAACGCCACCAGGCTTCCAAGCACGGAAATTGAAACAATCTTAAGCCCTCTATGAAATCCTCGACTCAAAATCCTTCCGAAATTTCTTTTCATAATAATACTCCTCTGTAAATAATTTGGACCACTAATTACCGAGGGAGCCCGGCTCATACTCGTATGTGCCTATGACCTCCTCCTGCTCCTTGGCAGAATCAGGCGGAAGCTCAGCATCAGCAACTCCACCAAACATTGTCTCATAGAAGGTTGCCACGCAGTTAGCCTCCACTTCATCGGTTTCAACTCTGCCGTCCTGCTCCACAGGTTTAACAGAGAAATCACTTATAAGACACCGAAGATCACTGTGCTCGAGAATGTTTATGATATTCTCGGCATCGCTGTAACGATCCACGGTAAACTTCAATGAAAACTCTCTTCTGATCTGATTTCCCTGTCTTGTGATGTTTGTAAAACCAACATAATAATCATCTGAAGCTGCCAGAGTGCTGTTCAAAAATACAAGTTCCTGCTTGCCTGCATTATAGCTGGGCATGATGCTGACGATATGTCCGTTGTCTGCATATTCCTCAATGGACTTCTGCATGTTTTTAATCTGTTCAACCTTTATATCAAGTGCAACAAGCTGTTGCTCAAGAGCTTGGGCATTTGACTTTGAATTATTCAAACTTGCAGTCAGAGGCTGATAGATGAACATATAATAAAGTGCTGCCACAATGATAATTACAAGTACAGACAACAGTATTTTTTCTCTTGTCGAAAACTTTTTGGTTAAAATATTCATTGTTCTCCTCCCCTCTCTTCTGAATTAAGCGTTGTCAGATAGATGTTGATCTCAGCATTCACGACGCTGTTCAGGTCAACAGTCTCGACTGCGTAATCCTCCTCAGCCACCTCCTCATCAGAAGATGTTGAAGATACCGGTACGCTTGTATTTGTATCCTCTGCGCTTTCTTTCTGCGCCATGGAGAGGGAACAGCTCTCAACTATATCAAGATCTGTCAGTGCTGCAGTAAGTTTACTCATGGTATTAAGAGAATCTCCGGTAACACCAACAACCAGTGTCTTCTCTTTAAGGTTAATTGATCTTACAGATACTCCCTGACTTACGATGAAATCAGCCAGGTTTGCCACATCCACGCGGCTGACTCTTCCTTTTTCTTCTTCAGTCATGTCATCCCAGGTGTAGTGATAATACTCAACAGAGAGTTCCTCAGCCTGTTTTATAAACAGGGTATCTGCATTCACCCTGGCCTGAAGCTCAGCCTCATAAGCCTGTGACCTTACCAGCTCGTTATACTTGTCAAGTATACCTACCTTTACTGCAAGGACGACTACAGCAACAGCTGCAATTGCTCCCAGGAGCACAAGCTTCCAATCAGTCTTTTTAACATCGGTATACGCAGCGCTCTCAAGTATACCTATCCCGTTTGCAGCACTGGTAAGCGCTATGACTGAAGGTGATGTCACATTCAGGTCGGCATTGTTTTCACCACCCGGGAACATATCCTGTATGGTGTAAACCGACTTATCAATTCTTTCCTGCAAAAGAGCTACCAGCGGACCTGTCATTGCTCCCGGGCCACAGAGTACCACATCCTTGAGCTTGGAGGTGGCATCGGACATATCGTAATAATTAAGGCCCTTTATGATCTCCAGAGAGATATCCTTGTAGGCATTAACAGCACCTTGGCAGTTCTGGCAATCCTGATAGTTACTTCTTAAATATGTTTCGGCTAAATTGACGTCACAGTTTAGTTCATCCGCAATAGATTGAATTATTTTATTTTCGCCTAAATCAATGATATGGCTGAGCCTGTAGTCCCCATCTCTGAATATGCGCATGGTGATATGGTTTGTGCCAATATCAAGAAAACACCTCTCTTTATTAGCATCCTCAGGATCACTGAGGCTCTCAAGGAGTGTTTCATAGCAAATAGTCTCAGGAACGGCTCTTTCAAGTTTAAGACCTGCATTTCTCAAGGCTTCGCCGACTTTCCTGATATATTCCACACGAACAGCATAAGCGATCAGATTCACCTGTCCCGAAGCGTCCTCAGGTCTTGCATCTCTTTTAACATAATCGAAGATATACTCCTTCATATCCCCGGAGATGAAGTCGCTGAATTCAAAGGGCACATTCAGTTTCAGCTGCGAATCATCCATGGCAGGCATGCTGAAGCTGCGGATGACAAGATCGGTGTCAGATATGACAACAACAGCCTTTTTGGCTTTAATCTTGTTTTCCTTCATCTTGTCCTTGAGAAACTCAGAAAAAAGATTCTCTGACAGGATCTTATAATCATCTACAATGTTGCCGGGTACGTCCACCCAGACGGTTTTGTTGATCTTGCCGCCCCTGATGATAGAAAGTGAAAGTTTACCATGTCTTACATCAATTCCAAGAATTCCATCAGTTTTTGCCATTTGTTTTCCCCTTGCAATATACTTTTATGTTCTTTATGTCAAAAGTCCCAAATACCAGCCTGTAAGCGCATCCCCAAAGATCAGGAGGATATATCCGCCAAGTGCTATAGCAGGTCCGAAAGGAAATTCTTTCGACGACTCCGGAAAAAGGATCTTCCTGGCCCCTGCAAACAATAGTCCCAGTATGCAGGACAATATGATGAGTTCATAGCTTCCTGCGTATCCAAGATAAAGTCCCAGCAGAGCATATAGTTTTATGTCGCCTCCACCCAGGCTGTCCCTTCCAAGTATCTTGTCCATGATAAGGCTTATCAGAAGCATCGCTCCGCCGATGATCAGGCCTGCAAGCAGATGATGAAACGCCCATTTCAGATCATGCACTCCAATTATCACCTCAACAGCCGTAAAGATGACCCAGGAAACAGCCCCCAGTAAAAGTGCTCCGTCAGGTATATCAAAGGCTTCAAGATCCGTAAGGGCTATCAAAAATAAGCACCCGGTCAGAACCCAATACTTAAAAAATGTTATATAGGAGCCAAACCCAAAGCCTATAAATGCTACATAAAGTCCCAGGCTCAGAAGCATGAATACAAATTCAGTGATCGGATATCTTGCAGATATCTTAGCTTTACAGTATCTGCATCTGCCCTTATGTACCAGGTAGCTAAACAAAGGTATCAGATCCGGTGCAAAGAGCTCATGACCACAGCTCATGCAGTGGCTTCTCCCCTTTACAAAATCCTCTCCTCTTACTATGCGCATAGCCGTACAATTCAGGAAAGAACCGAAGATCAGCCCCAGTAGACCTGCGCATACTCCGTAATAGATCAGCAATTTCTTTTGTCCCCCCAATCCTTGTTGTGCGCTTCGATAATATTTTTAATCACATCATTGAATACATACTAAACATGGCCATGTAAATCGCTATTACGATAAATCCTGCTATAAGAGCGATGAAGATCAGAAGTCCCGGTTCAAGCTTTGAAATAGCGCTCTGAACTGCCTGTTCGAGCTCATTGTCATAATACTCCGCAGTCAGATCAAGAGTGTGCTTCATTTCACCGGTCTCTTCGCCAACACCCACCATATCGCACAATATGTCAGGCATGATCTCTGTCTCTCTCATGGAATCAAGTATTGTTCGCCCTTCCTCAATCCTGGTCACCATACCCGCTACCTTTTCCTTGAAAAGCAGGTTCGTCATTACCTGGCTGGTTATCTGTACCGCTCTTGTAACGGGAAGACCTGCTCCTATCATGGTAGCCATGGTGTTGGCAAAAAGACTTGCGGCATTGAGCTCTGCAATATTGCCAAGGACCGGGAGTTTGAGCTGGAGTCTTGCAAGATTCATCTCTCCCTTAGGGGTTCTCTTATACAAAATGTAAGCCAAAACTATCACTGCAATTACCAATATCATATAGATGATATTATTCTTGAAAAAGTCAGAAGTGCCGATGAGTATCCTTGTCATCAGCGGAAGATTTCCTCCAAGGTCTTTAAATATTGCCGTGAATGTAGGAACAACCCTGACCATAAGTACCATTACAACAACTACCGCAACAGCAAGTACGAAAAGAGGATAACCCATTGCTGCCCTTACCTTGGCGCCCATCTTGGCCTGTTTGTTGAAATGTCTGGCCATTGAATCAAAGGCTCCTGCAAGGTCACCGGCAGCCTCTCCCGCCCTAATGGTCTCTATAAAGGTAACAGGAAAGAGATTGCCTCCATGTTCCTCGAAAGATGAAGAAACTGTACGACCCGCTTCTACATCTTCACCTGCCTGGGTCAGGATCCTCTTAAGAGTCTTGTCTGAAACCTTATCTCCTATAAGTCTTATGGCTCTGGAAATAGGTATTCCGGCGGAAAGAACAGTGGCAAGCTGGCTACACATCAGAGTAAACTCCTTGTTATTGAGCTTATTACCTCCGATGTCCATGTTGAGGAACCCGGGAAGTGCCCCAACTCCCTTGATCTCCTTGATATCAAGGATCATACTGTATTGCTGTCTTATCTTTGAGGAAGCATCAAGCTGGTCAACCGCCTCGATCATTCCGTTTATCTTTTCGCCTGTAGATGAAAGAGCTGAATACTTATAGCTGTTCACGTATGTTACCCCCGTTTACATCATGTGTCTTGTGACATAGTCTTTGTTTACAGCATAATGAAGTGCATTGTCTCTTGTGATCAGTCCCTTGCGCACCAGCATTACAAGCGCCTGGTCCATGGTCTGTCCGCCTATCTCGGCACTGGTAGCAACAGCATTGGCTATCTGCGGAGTATTACCTGTTCGGATAAGATTCCTGATGGCATCGGTAACTATCATATATTCAGCTGCAAGAACTCTTCCTCCGCCCTTTTTTTGGATCAGCTGCTGTGTCAGCACTGCCTGAAGGACCATGGAGAGCTGGAGCCTTATCTGCTGCTGGGCAGCTTCTGGAAATACCTGTACCATACGGTCTATGGAATCCGATGCAGATCCAGTATGAAGTGTTCCGAATACAAGGTGTCCGGTCTCAGCTGCTGTAATAGCTGTTTCTATTGTGTCTCTGTCACGCATTTCACCAATGAGAATGACGTTTGGATCCTCACGAAGAGATGCCCTCAGTCCCATTGCAAAGCTCTGGGTATCTTTTCCAACCTCGCGCTGATTAATTGCGCACAGGTCAGGCTTATACATATACTCTATCGGGTCTTCAAGAGTCACGATATGACGTTTGTAGTTGTGGTTGATATTATCAAGTATCGCTGCCAGGGTTGTTGATTTACCTGAACCGGTCTCTCCTGTAACAAGAACGATGCCTTTATGGAGTTTCGGAAGCTCCATAACTGCGATAGGAACGCCAAGAGTAGACAGCTCAGGGATTCGTTCAGACAGAATACGCAGAGCAAGACTCGGAACCCCCTGCTGTTTAAACAGATGGATACGGCAACGGTTGTCTGCAAAGGTATCGGCAGCATCAAGTTCTCCTGTGGTCATCAGCTCATCATAGGCTTCATCTGTTTTTGAGAGCTGTCTTGCAATTTCAAGGCAGTCACCTTCGGTTACCACAGTATCTTCCATATTCTCTAATTCTCCGTCCTTTCTGTACTTGGGCGGAAGTCCGCATATAATATGGATGTCGGAAGCCCCTTCTTCTTTTGCTCTTCTTACCAGCTCTTCAATACTTGTCATGACATATCCCCCGTTTAAGCTTTAGTCATTCTCGTTGGTTATTCTCATAACTTCATAAGCTGTGGTAATACCCTCCAGGACAAGCTTTGCTCCGGCATCCTTAAGGGATACGAAGTTGCCCGTCTTGTAAAGTTCTTCTTCTATAGCCTTTCTTCCTGCATTCTTATAGATCAGCTCCCTTACCTCTGGTGTTATCAGCATGATCTCAAATACTGCTATTCGCCCGGAATAACCGGTGTTGTAGCAGTGCTGACAGCCCTTGCCGTATCTGAATTTCATACCGGGCTGCATCTTGAGATTGAGCCTCTCCACCTCATCTCTCTGAGGTTCATACTCTTCGCCGCAGTAAGGGCATATACGCCTTATAAGTCTCTGGGATATAACGCCCCTGAGAGTAGCCGAAACAAGATATGGCTCAACACCGATATCAATGAGACGGTCAATAGCACCAACTGCATCATTAGTATGGATAGTACTGATTACAAAACGTCCCGTGAGGGCCGCTCTCATACAGATCTCAGCAGTCTCACCGTCACGGATCTCACCCACTGATACGATATCCGGGTCCTGACGAAGTATGGCACGAAGGCCGTTGGCAAATGTCATGTTGGTCTTTGGATTGATCTGTACCTGGTTAAGGCCCTCAAGGTTATACTCGATAGGATCCTCTAGGGTTACAAGGTTCACGTCCCTTGTATTAAGCTCATTGAGCATGGCATACATGGTCGTGGTCTTACCTGAACCTGTAGGACCAACAAGGAGCATGACACCGTTCTTGTAGTGGATGAGTTTCTCATACTTCTCCATGTCATCCGGTCTGAGGCCAAGCATCTCTTTATCAATGTTAGTGTTGGATTTGTCAAGAAGACGACATACTATCTTCTCACCCCAGGCTATGGGAAGAGTAGATACACGCATGTCGATACTTTTGTTTAGAACGCTTGCAGCAAAACGCCCGTCCTGAGGAACTCTCTTCTCAGCAACGTCCATTCCGGACATTGTCTTTACTCTGGCGATAACTGAAGCCGTGATATTCTTGGGCACTGTGAGGATCTCCCTCATTATGCCGTCTATACGCATTCGAACATCCATATCGTTCTCTCTGGGCTCGAAATGGATATCAGAAGCACGCTCCTGAACAGCGCGCTCAATAATGGAATTTACCAGACGGATGGTGGGAGCACTCTCGGCATCTCCACTGATCACATTTGATGAAATGATAAAGTCAAAGTTAGTAAGAGCTTCAGACTGATCTTCATCATCCTTCTGCTCTTTTTTAAAATCGGCAATAGCCTTGTTGGCAGTCTCATTGCCGTAAAGAGAATTAATGGCATGCTCAACGGCAGCCTGAGTGGCGATGAGAGGAACGACCCTTAAATTGGTGGCCTTCCTCACCTCGTCCATGGCAAAGTAATTAAGAGGATCTTCCATTGCAACATACAGAGTATCTCCATCCTTCTGAACAGGAATGAGATGATTCTGTCTGGCGGTGTTCCTCCTGACAATACGCATTAAATCGGTAGGGATGGTTCTCTTGTTGAGATCCACATAGTCCACATCCAGCTGGCTGGCAAGAGTCTGGGCTATGTTCTCGGGTGTGACGATCTTGTTGTTTATGAGGACCTCACCCAGCTTTTCATGAGTGAGTTTTTGCATATCAAGTGCAAATTCAAGCTCGCTGTCGGTCAAAAGTCCACGTTCAATCAGTAGCTCGCCAATTTTCCTCTTAGCCATGTTGTCCCCCCTTTGCAGATTGGAATAATCATGATTTTTAGTTGAAAAAATATTATAACGCCATTCATATTCTTTTATTAATTATAATACATTATTATACTATTTAACATTTATTAAAAAACAAAAAAGTTCTAAAAATCAATTAGATTGGCTGATTTCAAACCATGCCGGATCAATTTCATCAAAAAGATTAGCGTACTGAACATATTGATACATTCTTATAAGCGGATCATCCAGGATTTCCGAAATATTGCTATATGAATTTCCTTCATCATCCATTATTACAGCGGAAGTTATGATCGGATACTTTTCATGTACATCCTTCAGCATTTTAATATATGGAGGCAGAGTAAAATTACCCCGCTCCAAAACCAGTAATGGAAGAAAATTTGCGCTTATGGATGTTCCATGTTCCATATCCGATTCATAGTTGGTCCAAATGAAGAACTTTGTATTCTGAAGGCTTATAGGAGTAAGTTCGTCTCCATAAATTTCCACTCCTGCATCATATGATAAGGCAGGCTGGTGATCTCCAAAGAAAATTATCATTGTAGGCTCGTCGGAATCCTTGTACTTCTCCACAAGCTGTTTAACAGCATCATCAGACGCTTTGATCAAGGAAAGATATACCTGTGCATCCCGAGCCAACTCGGCACCATAATCCATAACACTCTCATCTTGGTCAATGTTATCCCATGAATCATATCCCGAATGATTCTGCATGGTAACATTAAAACTGAACCTCTCTTTTCCTGAATTTTGCTCAATAATATCTTCCAGGAAAAGGTAGTTTGTCTTATCCGATAAATAACCATGAAGGTAATCGTCTTCGTCTGTCTCCGGATAATCGTCTAATGCATAGAATTTTTCAAACCCTAGCAGTGGATAGACCTTATCCCGGTTCCAGTTTTTTGCTTCATTTGCATGAAATGCATTCGAAATGTAGCCTATACTTTCAAAATATGATGCCAAGGAGAACAGCTTATTATTTACATGTTGTGAATAAGGATATGCTCCCACGCCTAAAAAAGATAAAGAGTTTCCTGTCAGTGCCTCAAACTCTGTATTGCAAGTACCACCACCTATTACAGAAACATACAGTTTTCCTTCTAAAGTATTTTCCTGTAAGCTATCAATAAACGGCATTACATCTATCCGATCATCCATCCCCGAAGTTCTAAGATCCGAAAATGCTTCATTCATAACCATAATAATATTCGTTGGTTGTATGCCGGACTCCTCATTGTTCTCTTCAGGACTGTTTCTGTATGTATCTAAATACGAATTTACAATTTCACGATTATATCCTTCTGGAGTATCTACATTTGAATATTTAGCGTATTTAAAAAATGTCAACAGCATGCCGTTTTTATGAAAATTTAAAAGAGCCATGTTATCCCAGGCAGAACTGTTTATATGTGCAAAAAAAGAATTACTTATACAGATAAAAACTATAGCTGCCCCTGTAGCAAAAGCTATTGCCCTCCGTATAATATTATTTTTCAAAGATAATTTTGAATCATGTCTGCATATCGTCTTGTTAATAAAAATTAGCCAAACTAAGTAAATAATACAGACAACAACGCCTAGAATCATTTGCCAGCTTGGTACTAAGGTATAGCCTCCAGCAACTTCCTTCGCTGTATTTATAGCAGCAAAATCAGCCGGCATGACAGGTCTTCCTCGAAAGAGGATTATAAAATAATTCGCAATATAATATAATAATGCCCCCACCATTGCAATGAATGTTCCAATCAATGGAGTTGAGATTGCCCACAATATCACCGTGATTCCAAAGAGCAAAAAAATGTTCAAAAGCAAACTGATATACTCTGCATCGGCAAAACTCCGGCAAAAAAATATCCCCGCAAGAATTGTCGCTGTAATTGCCGATAGACTTGCTAATGGAAAGTAAATCACATGAACATGATCAAGCACAATTCCAAGCCCTACAGAAAGAAGAATAGTCACTATTATCATGCTAATCCAATACACAGCCCACATCCATAAGGGTACATAATTAATACGAACCTTTAATGTAAAATCACTTTCAGGATTCTTGATTAAGGCATGTACACCCTGTCCGTCACCGGATGGACTGAAAATCACCCTTTCATAATCACCGGGGGGAAGTATATTTTTAAAATCGATTTGTGCAACCAAAAAACCAAGCCATCGAACTTCATATCTCAGCAAATCCATCTCAGAGACTGAAGAAAAAATAAACGCAAACGCCTCCACATCATAGTGAACATTATCGACTATGACCGTTTCTGTCTTGCTGTTTAATGGAGCATACAGATCATAGTAATAGTCATAAGCTCTCGGAGCGCTCAAATTCATGCGCACTTCGCCGTCTCCAACCACATTGCCTATATATAATTTGATATCATATTCCGGATTAAAGTATCCAAAAAAGAATAATATAAAAAATAAAGGCAAAACAATCAAGAAAGACCTTCTGATCCATTCAATACATTTTTTCATTATAATGAAAATCCCATTCTCAAAAAAACTAAAGGGTCTCATCCATAATTCTTATTATGGCTGAGACCCCAAATATGCCCCACTTATACTATAGAGCAATCTCCTAACGAATTACCACGAAGCAGTAACAGACCCATCGTCAGCAAAAGTGAAGGTAATCTTCGTAGACGTAGCTTTTTTTACTCCGCCATTATCCTTAGGCGCTTTAAACGGAAGATTTGCACCGTTACCGCTCCAACTGTTAGCAGTTGTAGTCTGAATAACTGCTGACTTGGTAATTGTATTACTTGATCCTGCCTCTCCTGTCAAATAATCTGTCATAGCTTCAGCATATGCAGAACGAATATTCGCAACAGAAGTTGCATCTCTTGACTTCTCAAGCTGTGTTGTGAATACCGGGATAGCTACAGCTACCAATACTGCAATGATAGCTACTACGATAAGCAACTCAGCAAGTGTAAAACCTTTTCTCTCTTTTAACTTGTACATTGTCTTCAATCTCCCTTCATCATTATTTTTAGTTTTTGCACTCCCCCATGATGATTTTGGGAGCACTTAATTTATTGCCACGGAACATCCAGCATTATTCCGATGCAATCTTCATAATATAATCTTATCTCTCAATAATCGTCATATCAAGAAAAAAAACACTCAATTTTAGAAATATTTTATAAAGTCATTAAACCTCTGAGTTTATCTTTTTTTTACTATTATCATCTCATTCAAAATATATATCGTCTAATTAATATAAATTATTAAGAAATAAAAATAAAAAATCCGGAAAGAATCTTCATCAAAAAGAAAACTCTTTCCGGTCTATTTTCAAGTTTTTATGATTTAGTAGCTCTCTTTATAAGTTCTATGTAAGCCTTATATTTAATTCGTGTGTGCGCTTCGGAGGTGAGCTTTTCAAGAGCCTCATCTGCAATAGCCGGATTCTTGGTTACAAGCTTTGAAACACGCCAGTCACTGTCACCTACAAGCTTCATAAGAGCTTCAATAGGTGCCCCCGGATTCTTGGCCACATTTTCACGAACAAGCCACTCTTCATCCTGAGCAAGTTTTCCCAGTGCTATCTGAGGAGTACTCATGTTGCTTGCAACTGCTTTTCTTACATATGTATCATTGTAGCCTGCAAGATACTCAAGAACATTGTCAGGTGTTTTGGTGTTCATTGCTATGCTCTCACAGACTCTCCAGTCCTCATCCTTAGCAAGTTTCTTAAGGACCAGTTCAGGAGTTCTCTCATTTCTGGCAACAGCCTTTCTCACATAACCGTCATCATCTTCCGACAGACGTTTCAGGACAGAATCCGTGACATTGCTATTTTGAGCAACCGCCGAGCGGATTGATTGCTTAACATCCTGAGAGAGCTTCTCTAAAAGCTCTGTGGAGGTCCCCGGATTCTCAGCAACAGCTCCTCTTACGCTGGTATCCAGATCTCCCAAAAGAGCATTTAATACTGTGAAGGGAGCGTTTGTATTTTTTGCAACATTCTCACGAACCACTGCAGACCTGTCCCTGGCCAGGACTGTGAATGTTGATTCCGAAGTTCCTTTATTTGCAGCTACCGCTGCCCTGACATCCTCTACAGTGTCTTTTGCAAGTCTATCCAGAACTAATGCGGAAGTCCCTGGATTCTCAGCAACAGCAAGCCTCACAACATCTTCAGCATCATTTGAAAGCTTATCAAGAACAGCTGAAGGAGTACTGGGATTGCCTGCGACTCCACTTCTGACCACCTCACTGGCATCAGAAGCAAGTTTGGCTATTGATTCAGCAGGAGTATTCTTATTCTTGGCGACCCTGTATCTGATGACATCGCTCTCGTCAACTGATAGCCTCTCCAGGATACGTGTGGAAGTATTGGCATTTTCCGCTACTCCCCAGCGTACAGCATCATTCATGTCTATGGAAAGAAGTTCAAGAATATCCTCAGATGCGTTGGGATGTGCAGATATTCCCCTCAGAGCAGCAAGATTTGTCTTATCCAGTTCATAGAGCTTATCAAGAATCTCAGTGGGTGTATCATCATCCCTAAGTATATCTTCACTCACAACATTCCACTCAGCATACTTATAATCATGATCGAACAATTCCTGCAAATCACTTATCAGTTTATTGTAATCCATAGCCACCCTCCAATTTAGTGTCAAAAAATGATACTTACTAATATAATAAAACAAATTCAAAAAGAGCGCTACGGTTTTAACGCCGTAACGCTCAATTTTTATCATCTTTTAATCATTATTATCATTATTTTTTATTAATGTAGTTGATCAGTCCTTCCGAATCTATGATCTTCTGCATGAACTCAGGAAAAGCCTGGCCCTTAAAGGTTTCTCCCGTTGTTTCATCAGTTATGATGCCTGTGTCAAAGTCGATTGAAACAGTATCTCCGGCCTTGATATTCTCTGCTGCTTCCACACATTCAATGATGGGAAGTCCGATGTTAATGGCATTTCTGTAAAAGATACGGGCAAAGCTCTTTGCGATAACGCAACTAACGCCCGCTGTTTTGATAACAAGAGGCGCATGTTCTCTTGATGAGCCACAGCCGAAGTTCTTATCGGCCACAATGATGTCTCCTGCCTTTACATTATTTACAAAGTCTTTGTCGATATCTTCCATACAGTGAGTCGCAAGTTCTTTTGCATCAGAAATGGCAAGATATCTCGCAGGAATAATTACGTCTGTATCAACATTATCTCCATATTTAAAAACTGTTCCCTTTGCAGCTTTCATCTCTAATCCTCCTTAAAGTCCAAGCTCACTTGGCTCGGAAATCTTACCTGTGACAGCGCTTGCTGCTGCAACAGCCGGTGAAGCCAGATAAATCTCAGAATCAATTGCGCCCATTCTTCCAACAAAGTTTCTGTTTGTTGTAGATACGCATCTCTCGCCCGACGCAAGAATTCCCATGTATCCGCCAAGACATGGTCCGCATGTAGGTGTTGAAACAATTGCTCCGGCCTCTATAAAAGTCTTTAAAAGCCCCTCCTGCATTGCCTGCAGGTAAATCTTCTGAGTTCCGGGGATGATGATGCATCTCATACCATCTGCAACATGTCTTCCTGATAAAATCTCAGCTGCACAGCGAAGGTCATTAAGACGTCCGTTTGTACATGATCCGATTACAACCTGATCTATCTTTGTATCTTGGATTTCATCAAAGGTATGAGTATTCTCAGGCAGATGCGGAAAAGCAACTGTTGATTTCAAAGTGCTGAGATCAATGGTGTATTCTTCATCATACTCAGCATCCTCGTCAGCCTCAAAGATCTTGTATTCTTTTCCCGGTGCATGTTCCTTAAGGTACTCTATAGCAATCTCATCAACAGGGAAAATACCGTTCTTTCCACCTGCTTCAATAGCCATATTGGCAATTGTAAATCTGTCATCCATTGTAAGGTTCTTTATTCCCTCTCCAACGAATTCCATTGACTTATAAAGAGCTCCGTCAACACCGATCATTCCGATGATGTGGAGGATAACATCTTTTCCGCTGACCCACTTGGAAGGTTTACCGACAATATTGAACTTGATAGCTGAAGGGACCTTAAACCATGCCTTTCCTGTTGCCATTCCGGCTGCCATATCAGTAGAACCGATACCGGTTGAAAAAGCTCCGAGCGCACCATATGTGCAGGTATGAGAATCTGCTCCGATGATAACATTTCCCGGAAGTGTAAGTCCGCTCTCAGGAAGAAGTGCATGCTCAATACCCATCTGGCCTACTTCAAAGTAGTTTGTGATGTGGTTCTTCTTGGCAAATTCACGAACGCATTTGCAGTTCTCAGCTGATTTGATGTCCTTATTAGGAACGAAATGATCAGGAACAAGCGCGATCTTGTCCTTATCAAATACGCTGTCAGACTTAAATTTGGTCATCTCCCTGATTGCCACAGGGCTTGTTATATCATTCCCCAGAACAAGGTCAAGGTCCGCCTCAATAAGCTGACCGGCACTAACCTCTGAAAGCCCTGCATGAGAAGCCAGTATCTTCTGGCTCATAGTCATTTTACTCATACCGTTAATCTCCTTTGATGTCTTAATATAAATCAAAAACTTTATAGCAAATATAACATAACTAACAAATCACGAACACATACAAATTTAATCGTTTTTCTTGATTATTTTTAACATACAGTAATAAAGAGCCAGTAACAACAGTCCAAAACCTGTCATCAGTATGCCGGCAAATAGCCCTTCCGGTCTGTAATCAACTCTGATCACATGCTCTCCTCTACTTACCGGGATTGCCATCAAGCCGTAATCTGCTGTATATATCTGAGTCTTTTTGCCGTCAACTCTGCACTTGAAGCCTTTTCTGTTTGGCACTGAGAAAAATACAAGGGTATCATCCTTTAGCTTGGCAGTTCTTGCTGTAAATCCATGAGTATCTGTTTCAAAGCTGCTACAGGAAGTCTGTCTTCTCTTTTCGCATTCCTGCGTAAACTTCAGATACGATATATTCTCCTCAAATAAGTCCTCAGCCGTAATCTCCTTCATGGCTACGGTCTTTTCGACTTCCATTGCCACTTTGTCAGGAAGGATAAGGAGTCTTGCCAAATCGTAATCTCTCT
Source organism: Butyrivibrio sp. FCS006 (assembly GCF_000424525.1). Lineage (NCBI taxonomy): Bacteria > Bacillati > Bacillota > Clostridia > Lachnospirales > Lachnospiraceae > Butyrivibrio > Butyrivibrio sp. FCS006. Next base: position 602,512 of record NZ_AUKB01000008.1, read on the forward strand.
CTTTTGCCTCAACATCGCTCCATTCCGACTCAGTTATATAGTAGTCATAAGTAAATCCCATGGGTATGAAATTCAGATTTTCAAATATATCGAAGCCGTTCTGAGTATCCAGATACTGATAACCATCAGTACCCTCGCTGTTATAGTAGGTTCTGTTTTTACTGATCTCAGCATTTTCGAAATAGTATTTTGCTGAAATTATTGCTCTTAAACCGGCTCTTTCAACAGGAATATTGGTTTCTACCGTCCTCTTGATATTGCCGGTTCCTTCGAGAAACGTGAAAATCTGCGAAGGAACAGTACTTAGGAAGCAGTGGATCGAAGGGATTCCCCAGACCATATCGTAATTTGTGGACGTAGAATCAACTTCACCTCTGCAGAAATCACTAAGGTCAACAGTGACAGTGTTTTCAAGCATCTGCTCCTGCCACATTTCTTTTCCCCTGTCACTTATTATTGAGCTTCCGTTCTTAACCGGAATGTAAGTTGCAATAATGCAGCTGATCACCACAAGGAAAAAAGTTATAATCTTCCTCTTTTTATTGATAAAAAATGTGGTGGCAATGAGGAAAATACACAGTACTGCAGTTCCAATCAAATCTCTGATAAAGATGGCATTGTTATCAGACATTTTGAAAAATACTCTTTTGCCGTCTTCGTCTGTACTTGGCAAGAAATAAATAAGAACAAACAAAAGGAAGAACAAAACTGCAAAAATTGTTCCCTTCTTGAATTCCCTGGTCCTGCCTCTCTCAACTGTAACAGCTGTCATCTGGCTCATAATAAGAACAGGCATATAGAACCATCTTGCATAGTAGCTTGAATTAAAGAAAGAAAAGGCTGAATTGAATACGGGAATAAGCGCAATCACAAGGCATACTATAAGAAGATGCTTCTGCCAGCTCTTTTTCTTGTCTTCAAAAAGCATAAATGCCACAACACCTGACAAGCCAAACATTGGAATGTATGCTGCCAGCGAAGCGTTTTTGACTGTACTTGTGTAAAAGAGTGTGCCCTTTCCGATAATGTCAGGAAGCATAGCCATACTCTTAAAGATATCCCAGATAAGCTTTTCACTTGGGTAGATGAGCATATCATAGCCACTGATAAAATTATCAAGTCTTGTATTTCCGGATACACCAACAAAAGCAGGTACCAGGAAGAATCCTGCTATAAGAACACCTATTACACCGCTTATCAGAGCTCTGTTAAAAAGAACCAGATTCTCACTCAGGTGGTTTTTAACTCCGAACTTAATTATGTAATAGATCAGCAGAAAAAGAACCTGTCCGAAGAAGAAGTAATAATTTACTATGGACATGAACGTAGTCATCAGAATAAAGCGAATCATTGACTTCTTCGGAAGGAATAGATATCCTTCTTCATCAAACGTCTTCTCTTCCATAAGCCTGTCAAAGAAGTGCAGATAAAGTGGGAAAAATGCAACAGAATCTGTAAAGTGATTAAATACAATGTTGCATGCATTAAAGCCCGAAAAAGCAAAGAGATAGCCGCCTATCATGGCATAAACATCTCTTTTTACATATTTTCTGATGTAGATGTAGGCACAAAGTGCAGCAAAAGCATACTTAAGCGCCATAAGTACAGGCATAAGATAAGGGATCGCACCTTCAGGAAAAAGAACTGTCAGCCAAAAGAACGGACTTCCCCATAAATAAAATGAGAAGTCTCCTGCCATACTTCCTCCTAGATCAATATTCCAATTCCAGAAAAACTCCCCGCTTCTTACAGCTCTGTGAGCAACAATGTAGAAAGGGATCTGCTGAACATTGTAATCGCCGTAATAAAAAAAGGGTAATCCTCTTAGAACCAGAATAGGAAGAATCGCAATAAGATACATTAAAAAACTGCTTGCAAAGACTATTATCGGAGCATACACCCTTTTACTCGTATTCTCTTTAATAGTGAGTTCCTTAGTAAGCAGCATTTCATTGTTTCCCCTGATAAAAATTAAGAGTGCCATTTGCATGACACTCTTAAATATTAAGCCAAATTCAGGACTTTTTCAAATGTCCGAAAATCAGTTGTTGATGAGCTTATCAGACTCATTGTTCCAGCTGTAGAGCTTTCTGATCTCAGCACCGATCTTCTCTGAAGGATGCTCAGCATGAAGCTTACGCATAGCCTGGAAGTGAACCTGTCCGCCTGCCTCTGACATATCAAGCAGGAATTCCTTAGCAAATGTTCCGTCCTGGATGTCTGCAAGGATCTTCTTCATTGTCTTCTTGGTCTCATCTGTGATGAGCTTAGGTCCTGTTACGTAATCGCCGTATTCAGCAGTGTTAGAGATTGAATATCTCATTCCTGCGAAACCTGACTGGTAGATAAGATCTACAATGAGCTTCATCTCGTGTACGCACTCGAAGTATGCATTTCTTGGATCATAGCCTGCCTCAACAAGTGTATCGAATCCGGCCTGCATAAGAGCACAAACACCACCACAAAGAACTGCCTGCTCACCGAAGAGGTCAGTCTCTGTCTCTGTTCTGAATGTTGTCTCAAGAAGACCTGCTCTTGCTCCGCCGATTCCTGCACCATATGCAAGTGCAAGGTCAAGAGCCTTACCTGTAGCATCCTGCTCAACAGCAACAAGACAAGGTGTTCCCTTACCTGCCTGGTACTCACTTCTTACTGTGTGTCCGGGAGCCTTAGGAGCGATCATAGCAACGTCAACATCCTTAGGAGCCTTGATAAGACCGAAATGTACGTTGAAACCATGAGCAAACATAAGCATGTTGCCGGGCTGAAGGTTGGGCTCGATATCCTCTTTGTACATCTTAGCCTGCTTCTCATCGTTGATAAGGATCATGATGATATCAGCCATCTTAGCAGCCTCTGCTGTATTGTAAACCTTAAGCCCCTGAGCCTCAGCCTTAGCCTTGCTCTTAGATCCCTCGTAAAGACCGATGATTACGTTGCATCCTGAATCCTTAAGGTTAAGTGCATGTGCATGTCCCTGTGAGCCGTAACCGATAATAGCAATGGTCTTGCCCTCAAGCAGTGATAAATTACAATCTTCCTGGTAAAAAATTCTAGCATCCTGTGACATAACTAAATCCTCCATATTTTTGTTTTATATTATTCCTTACTCATCAAGGTAAATAACCTTGTCTGTGCCTCTTCCAAGTCCCGCGATTCCGGTTCTTGCAAGCTCTAAGATCTCATATCCCTCAAGGAGCTTAAGGAATGCATCAACCTTGGACTGTCCACCGGTGATTTCGATAATAAGTGAATCAGGACTTACATCAATAATGTTTCCTCTGAAAATATTGGCTGTAGCAAGAATGCTCTGCCTGTTGGTTGCCTCGGCTCTTACCTTGACCAAAGCAAGTTCTCTGTAAACCGAATCCTCAGGAAGCAGTTCATGAATATCTCTAATATCAACGAGCTTGGCCACCTGTTTCTCAATCTGATCAAGAATTACATCATCACCGGATGCTACAATTGTTATTCTGGTAAATCTGGGATCTGCCGTAACACCCGCCGTGATACTCTCGATGTTGTATCCTCGTCTTGAAAACAGTCCTGATATTCTGGAAAGAACACCGGGGTTGTTATCAACGATCAGCTGAAAGACTTTTTTCTTTAATTCTTTCATTTTTCGCTCTCCAATTATGCCTTTGACTTTAGTGTCTATCTAATACCTTTAGCACTTTAAAGTGCTGATTTTCAATGATTCAAATTCAAGTCGTTTTCTTATTATTTTGATATTGTTTGGCTTGTTTTTTCATCAATTTAAATCAAATTATACCACTTGAAGCACATAAGTCAACAAAAATATTTCAGCACTTTACACCGTTAAATTCATACCCGTAAAAATAGGGTCTCCCGGCATTCCGGGAGACCCATATCATCTTAAAGTATTACTATTACTGCTCCTTGCATTTGGTTAGAGCGACTGTTCCTGTTCGTGCGATCTCGACAATGCTTACACTCTTCAGCATCTCGATGAAAACTTCAATCCTGTCTGAAGTATCGCAAATCTGGATTATCATCATATTTTTGGACATATCAACAATCTGGGCGTTCATGATAGTACAGTTTTCCATTATGTCACGCCTGTTTTCTTTGTTGTACTTGACCTTTATAAGCATAAGCTCTCTGTTGATACTCATGCTCTCCTTAAAAGTCTTTACCTTGATGACATCAATCTTCTTGTTGAGCTGCTTCTCAATCTGCTCTATGGTTCGTTCATCACCTGTTGAGACGATAGTCATGCAGGAAACGGCCTTGTCAGCCGTCTCTCCAACAACCATTGAGTCAATATTAAAGTTTCTTCTTGAAAAGAGACCTGCTACCTTCGAAAGGACACCAGCTCTGTTTTCTACAAGAACCGAGTAAATTCTCTTCATAGTCTTTACCTGCCTGTTTTTATCTTGTAAGTGCCATTGGATCAACCATAACTTCCATCAGTTCTGAGGAGTCATCTTTGAGGAAATCAGCAAGAGCTTTCTCCATATCAGTGTTTCCGTCAACCTTGTAATACTCCATACCGTAAGCAGCAGAAATAAGAGAAAGATCAGGATCACCCTCAAGTTTTACCATGGAATATTTGTCATTATATGCGTTATGTTGATGTTCTCTAACCATTCCAAGATAGCCGTTATTCATGACAACAATCTTGACTTTTACACCGTACTGGCGCATAGTCGCAAGCTCCATCATTGACATCTGGAATGCTCCGTCGCCAATTACAGCAACTACCTGTCTTTTTGGTGCAGCAATCTTACCACCAAGAGCTGCAGGGATTGAATATCCCATTGTTCCCATTCCACCTGATGTCAGGAATCTTCCGTTCTTTACAATATGATAAGCACAGGACCAGATCTGATTCTGTCCAACGTCAGCAACATAAATGGCATCATCATCCATTGCTTTTGAAAGAGCTCTGATAAATGCTTCGGGATCAACAAATCCTTCAGCAGCAGGAGCCCTGAGTGTCATCATCTGCTCCTTATAGCTTCTTAATGTTTCTACCCATTCTTTATGGTCATCTGCATGGTCATCCTGTGCAAGGAATTCAGCAAATATATGCTTGATATCACCAACCAAAGGAATTGTCGGACCAACGTTCTTTCCAATTTCAGCAGGGTCTACATCAATGTGGACCATTACTTTGTTCTCTGTGATCAGATCAGGTCTGTTCACAGCTCGGTCAGCAACTCTCGCACCCACCATCAAAAGAAGATCAGATTCATTCATTGCTCTGTTGGCATAAGCCTTTCCGTTATTTCCCACCATTCCAAAGAACAGCGGATGGTCAGATGGCATAGCTCCTATTCCCATCATGGTTGAAACAACAGGAACGTCATTGAGTTCGGCAAATTTTATAAGCTCCTGAGTAGCGCCACTAAGATGTACGCCTCCACCAACACAGATAATCGGTCTTTTTGCTTTTTCAACCTCTTTGATTACCTTCTTGATCTGTACCGTATTTCCCTTGACTGTAGGCTTATAAGACCTCATGGAAATAGTCTCGGGATAAGCAAACTTCTCAGTCATCTCATCATTCTGGATGTCAAAAGGAATATCTATAAGTACAGGCCCTTTTCTTCCAGTACTTGCGATATAAAAAGCTTCCTTAAACACCTTAGGAATATCATTTACATCTCTGATGAGATAGCTGTATTTAACAAAAGATTCTACAGCGCCGGTAATATCCGCCTCCTGGAATACGTCACTTCCGATCATGTCGCTGTTAACCTGTCCGGTAATTGCTATCATCGGTATCGAATCCGCATAGGCAGTAGCGATTCCGGTAATCAGGTTAGTTGCTCCGGGGCCTGAAGTAACAGCGCAGACTCCAACCTTTCCGCTTATTCTGGCATATCCGCTCGCACAATGAGCAGCATTCTGCTCTGTACGGATAAGCACAGTCTTTATATCAGAATCTAAAATCTTGTTCCAAAACGGATCAATGGCAACTCCCGAATAACCGAAGATTACCTCAGTATTTTCTTTTTCAAGGCATTTTACTATAGCCTCTGCTCCAATCATGAAAGCTCCTCCGTTCTTATCAAGCAATGCTTAATATAGTTCTTACTACCTTAACAGCATCGGCTGCATCGGATGAATAGCCGTCTGCGCCGATCTCAAATGCATAATCTTCAGTAACTACCGCTCCGCCAATTATTATCTTGGATTTTATATTCTCTTTCCTTGCAAGCTCAACCACGTTCTTCATTTCCTTCATGGTAGTGGTCATTAGCGCAGAAAGAGCTATAACACTGGCGTCATTTTCTCGTGCAGCTCTGATAATTTCTTCCTTAGGCACATCCTTTCCAAGGTCAATGACGTTGAAACCGTAGTTCTTTAGCATCAATGCCACCAGGTTTTTACCGATATCATGGATGTCCCCATGTACAGTTGCGATTATTATAGTCGGGAGTTTTTTAGAATCATCTGCTCCTTCTGCAAGGAGAGGTTCAAGGTATCCTATAGACATCTTCATTGCCTCAGCACCTGCTATGAGCTGTGGCAGGAAGTATTTCCCCTTATCAAAATATTCCCCAACTTCATTTATCGCCGGCATAAGAGCTTCATCCAGGATCTGCTTAGGATTTATTCCCTCTTCAACGGCTTTCTGTGTGTTCTTGACGATGGTCCTCTTGGATCCTGTAAGAACATCCTTTTTTATTATATCAATATAGTTGTCACCTTTAACAGAGTCGTTTTTAACTTCTTTGCCTGGTGTCTGGCCCTGGGCTTCAGTGTTATATCTCTCCATTCTCTGGATATATCTGAGGTCAGCACCATCTTTTTTCTTCAGAAGGTCTGATGCAAATGCAGCATTTACCAGCATTTCCTGAGACGGATTGGCAATTGCCATGGTAAGTCCTCTCGAAATTGCCATAGTAAGGAAGGCTGTATTCACATTCATTCTCTGTGGCAGGCCAAAAGAGATATTTGACAATCCACAAATTGTTGCATAGCCTCTTTCATAGCAAAAACTGATAGTATCAAGAGTATTAAGCGCAGCGCTTGGATCAGCTCCCACAGTTGCAACAAGGCCGTCTACAACAATGTCTTCTATACTTAGGCCTAAATCATAAGCTTTTTTGCTAAGAGTCAGGATATTGTCTTTCTTCTCATCAAGGTCTTTGGGGAGACCCTCAGGGCTTAAAGGGAGAAGTACAAACATAGCACCGTATTTTTTCGCAAGCGGGAGAAATTTCTCAGCTTTACCCTTTTCAAGCGATATCGAATTGATGAGTGCTCTTCCCGAATAAATACGAAGTGCTGCTTCCATAACCTCAGGGCTTGAAGTATCGATACAAAGCGGAAGGTCGGTAATACCTGAGACTTCTTCCATGACACTTAGCATCATTTCCTTCTCATCAATTCCACTCATTCCAACATTGATATCAAGGATAGATGCGCCTTCTTCCTCCTGGTTTCTGGCAAATTCAGAAACCATATCAAGATTCCCCACACGAAGCTCTGCCTGAAGCTTTTTCTTACCTGTGGGATTAATTCTCTCACCGACGATCATAAACAGATCGTCCATGCCAAAGGAAAGAGCCCTCCTTTCGGATGAAAGATATCTTCTGCCACAGATTTTTCTTGGCACAGGATTTCCATCTTCGCCTTTTACATTAGCAGGATTTAAATCATTGTAAGTCTTTTTCAAAAGAGCTATAAACTCAGGTGTTGTACCACAGCATCCTCCAAGGATTGATGCTCCGCAGCCGATGAGTTTTTTCATCTCGCTGACAAAAACATCGCTCTCCATATCGTAAATGGTATTACCCTCTGAATCCACCTTAGGAAGTCCTGCATTGGGTTTAGCAATTATCGGGATGCTTGTAACTGCTGACATATTGCTGATGATATCCATCATCTTGTCAGGGCCTGTAGAACAGTTAGCGCCGATGGCTGCTGCACCTAATGCCTCAAGACATATTGCAGAAGCTGCCGGGTCTGAACCAAAAAGTGTTCTTCCATCAGCTTCAAAAGTCATCGTGATTATTACAGCAAGATCTGATACTTCCTTGGCTGCGATGAGAGCTGCTCTGCATTCCTGAAGGCTCATCATTGTCTCAATTACAAGAAGATCAACACCTGCTTTATCCAGAATACGAATCTGCTCTTTATAAACGTCAATAAGTTCTTCAAAATCCAGATCTCCTACCGGCTTAAGCTGTCTTCCTGTCATGGTAAGGTCACCTGCTATCAAGGTTTTATTACCGACAGCTTCTCTTGTGATACTTACAAGATCAGTATTTATCTGAACTATGTTCTCTGCAAGGCCGTATTCTTCAAGTTTGATCCTGTTACTGGTAAAGGTCGGCGCATACACAATATCAGAACCTGCATCCGCATAGGCCTTTGACAATCTCTGCATTACATCTTTATGCTCTAATATCCACTTCTCAGGACATACTCCCGCAGGCATACCAGCTTTCATCAGGTTGCTGCCTGTTGCGCCATCAAGGAATACTATTCTTTCTTTGCAAAACTCAAGGAATTCATTTCTGTTCATTTACTCTTACCTTATCAATTAAAATAGGGATTACTCCAAAAATAAGAATTGCTATAACCATAATCAGAATTGGCTTCTGCCACATGGTATATGATGGTATTATGCCATTTTGAGATAATACATCAAGTGCTGAAATTATCATAACGTGATAAAAATAAATCAAGGAAGAAGCTCTTTTTCCAAAATACGGCAGTACTTTTCCACTGTTTATGCCGCATTCAGATAGCATTAAAAGTGCGATCACAATAATCACAGAGCCTATATAGACTTCTTTACTTCCAATCACAAACTTCTCAATTACGCTCAAAGCAAAGCCAAAAGTCAGTATCAATATATTCCTTGGCAAAAGAGCTTTTGCCTTTTCTTTATACTTCTCAATTCCAAGTTCATTCTTTCTTCTTTCAGCATTATCGGTAAAAACAACACCTATAAGTACAAAAGGCATACCGACAAAAAGCCAGTTTCTAAGTAAATACCAAGTTGATATGCTGATATCAAAAGGCCTTATAGGATAAACAGTCTGTAAAAGCTCACCAAAAAACATCAGTCCCAAAAGAAGCACAATCAGCCATTTGTACCACTTTCGGAGCACCTGTGCAAAGATAATTATAAGAATATAAACATAGATCAAAGCAAAAAGATACCAGAGATGATCAAAGACATAGGACTCATCATAGATATATCTTCCTGAATTAAACAATAAGAAAATACTTGTTTCATAAGCATTAAACTTGTCATGAAACCAATATCCTAAGCTATAGCCATTAAAAAGAAAGTAGCAAAGTGAATAGATCAGATGACAGGCATAGACAATTGCAGTCATTTTTAATAGTTTAATCAGTCTGTTCTTTGTAAATTTTCTAATTTCTGCTGTATTTCCGGCATAAGAGCCATCTCTTTTGACCAAAAGAAATCTACCTGAGATTGCAAAGAAAAAAGGAACAGCAAATCGTGAAATAGCAAAAACCACATCCCCAAAAAATCCCGGAAATGGTGCATGTATGGTTATCACAAAAAGGCAAGCTATGAATTTTAAGGAATATATAAAGTTATTATCGTTTGATCTTTCCATAGATTTCCTTGTATGCAAAACAAGCACTGATCATTCTCCATCAGTGCTTGAATCTATTGTTGAAAATTCGTAGGTACTCTGGGTTTCGACAGAAATGCCCTCTCCTTCAGGAACTTCTCCGTGAAGAACTTGTAATATTACCTGGGCTCTGCTGTTAGCTCTCTCATAGTACTGCTGAGCCAGCATCTCCGAGTCAGAATCAAACTCGTTGTCGTAAGCCATATGATAGAATTCATCGGCCTTCTGCATATAATCTGCAGCTTCTACAGATATGTCGGCTATTCCGTAGAATTCATCCGGAACAGGTGCCTCTGCCATAGTCTTATAAGTTAAATTCATCTGATCCAAAAGATCAAGGAGCTGAATCTTAGCAGCTTCGTCATCAGGATCTAAGGCGTTTATCTCATTGTCATACCTGCTTAGATCACTGTAGAAAGTAGTCATACTCTCCCTGTAAGCTTCAAGCTTCGGATCTTCCTTCTTCCCACAACCTGTAACAAGTAATCCAATTAAAACTATAGCAATTCCGCAAACATTTAATCTCTTATTATTAAACAATTATTTCCCACCAACTTTTCTTTTAATCTTTGTACTTAGAAGCCGCACTCAGCCTTGCCATAGCTCTGGCAAGTCCCGCCTGAGATTTCTTGAATTCTTTTATAGACTGCTTCTGATTAAGATGGTCCATTGCAAATTCATAGGCTTCCAGTGCTCGTCTCTTGTCGATATCAGCCGGACTTTCTACGGTGTTTACCAGGACGATGCACTCATTGTCAACAGTATACTGCACCGAGCCGATACTAACAACACCATAAATCCAATCTCCCTTAGGAGTTTTTATCTTTATGACGCCGTCATAGATAGCGTAGATCATCTCTTCATGCCCAAAAAGCAGCGCCAATTCCCCATCATGGCAGGGCAAAATGATCTCCAGTGCCTGTCCGTCATAAAATATTCCATTGATAGAAATGACCTTAAGACCAAAGGTCTTGCTATTTTCTTCCATATTCAGGCCTCGATATCCTTAGCTTTCTTAGCCACTTCATCAATAGTTCCAACATTGAAGAATGCTGCCTCCGGATATTTGTCCATCTCTCCGCCTATGATATACATAAATCCTTTGATGGTCTCTGAAAGAGGCACATACTTACCCTTAAGTCCTGTAAACTGCTCAGCTACATGGAAAGGCTGAGACAAAAATCTTTGAATTTTACGTGCTCTGTGGACTGTTGCCCTATCTTCTTCTGAGAGCTCCTCCATACCGAGGATTGCAATAATATCCTGAAGCTCTTTATACTTCTGCAAAATCTCCTGAACCTTCATGGCAGTTGAGTAATGAGCCTTTCCTACAATCGTCTCTTCAAGGATACGGCTTGATGACTCAAGAGGGTCAACTGCAGGATAAATACCCTGTTCTACAATCTTACGAGACAGAACCGTTGTTGCATCAAGATGCGCAAATGTTGTAGCAGGAGCCGGATCTGTAAGGTCATCCGCAGGGACATAAACTGCCTGAACAGAAGTAATTGATCCGTTTTTGGTAGAAGTAATTCTCTCCTGAAGAGCACCGAGATCTGTTGCAAGTGTAGGCTGATAACCTACGGCTGAAGGCATTCTTCCAAGAAGTGATGAAACCTCGGATCCTGCCTGTACAAATCTGAAAATATTATCGATGAAAAGAAGCACATCCTGATTCTTAACATCTCTGAAGTACTCAGCCATTGTAAGTCCGGTCTCAGCAACTCTCATACGAGCTCCCGGAGGCTCATTCATCTGACCGAATACCAGTGCAGTTTTTTCAATAACCCCTGACTCTGTCATCTCAGTCCAGAGGTCGTTTCCTTCTCTTGAACGTTCACCTACACCTGTAAATATCGAGTATCCGCCGTGCTCTGTGGCGATGTTCTGAATAAGTTCCTGAATAAGAACGGTCTTGCCTACACCCGCTCCTCCGAAAAGACCAATTTTACCGCCTTTTGCATATGGCGCAAGAAGATCGATTACCTTAATTCCGGTCTCAAGTATCTCAACAACAGGGCTCTGATCCTCAAGCTTTGGTGGTTTTCTGTGGATTTCCCATTTTTCGCTTGCTTCAACACTTCCCTTTTTGTCGATAGCTTCGCCAAAGACATTAAAAAGTCTGCCGAGTACCTGATCACCAACCGGCACTTTAATTGGTCCGCCTTCAGATACAACTTCCATATCCTTTGAAAGGCCTTCACTTGGAGAAAGCATAATGCATCTGACTATATCTCCGCCGACATGCTGAGATACTTCCATCACTCTCTTTTCTCCACCCACTGTTACAGTCAGGGCGTCTCTGATATATGGAAGCTGAGCATCCTTAAATTGTACGTCTACTACAGGTCCCATGACCTGAACAATCTTACCGTTTTCCATGCTTCTTTATTTCCTTGCTGCGCTTAAGCGCTTTGGCTCCGCTGACAACCTCAGTGATCTCCTGTGTGATCATAGCCTGTCTCTGGCGGTTATAGCTCTTTTTCAGGTCAACGATCATCATCTCTGCATTCTTATTGGCATTGTCCATGGCCATCATTCTGGACTGTTGAACGCTGCAGAAGGACTCGACCAGCGCTCCGTATATGTATCCTGTCACATAATTTGGAACAATATTGTCCAAAACTGCTGATGGCGATGGTTCCATTAGAAATTCTTCATACATGTTTCCACGAATCGGTGCTTTTTTCCTCTTCAGCGCCGAAAGGAAATCAAGTGGCAAAATTCTTTCAATCCTTGCATCGCAGGTATTTCCTCTTATGGTCGTGAATATGATATAGAACTCATCAATCTTCCTGTTATAGTAATAATCCATTATCTCAGCAGATATTTTTCTTGCTCTGTGAAGCGTTGGATTCTGAGATGTGAAAGGGAAAAACTCTTCGATATCTACATTTTCCGAATTGAAATGATATCTGCCTACCTCTCCGATCACAAAAAGCTTGTTTTCACCCTTTTTATTAGCAAGTGCTTCCTCCGTAAGCTTTATAACATTGTGGTTAAAAGCACCCGCCAGACCCTTATCATCGGTAAAAACGAGATAACCACGTTTCTTTTTGTTCTCAGGTATATCATCTCTAAGCTCAAGAAAAATATTCTCTGTTCCCTCAGGAAGGTTGTTCACAACTCTTTCGATCATATCCTTCGTGGCATAAAAGAAAGGCTCCGTGTCCGATAAAATCTTCTTTGCCTTTCGAAGCTTTGTCGAGGAGATCATATACATCGCATTTGTAATTTTCTTTGTGTCACTTACACTTGCGATCCTTTCGCGGATCTCTTTTATATTAGCCAAATTACTGTACCTTTATATCTTCGTTAAATTCATCAATGAGGTCATATATCCTCTTCTTAAGTTCATCCGAGAGGTCTTTTGTCTTCTTGATCTCATTGCATACATCTTTGTGTTCGTTGTTGAAGAAGGTAATAAGCTTTTCCTTGTATTCGTTGACTTTCCTTACAGGAACGTGGTCAATTCTCTTAGAGCCGGCTGCTAGAAGTATCAGTACCATTTCATGCATTGCAAGCGGATGCTCCAGGGGCTGCTTTAGAAGTTCCATCAGGACCTGTCCGTGATTAAGCTGATTCCTTGTCACCTCATCAAGGTCTGATGAAAACTGTGTAAACACAGCCATTTCCCTGTACTGCGCAAGATCTACTCTTATGCTTCCGGTAGCTTTTTTCATTGCCTTGGTCTGAGCTGCGCTACCTACACGGGATACTGAAAGTCCTACATTAACCGCAGGTCTCATACCGGCAAAGAACAGGTCACTTTCAAGGAATATCTGACCATCAGTAATGGAGATAACATTTGTTGGAATATACGCAGAAACATCTCCTGCCTGTGTCTCAATAATAGGAAGCGCTGTAATTGAGCCTCCTCCAAGATCATCTGAGAGTTTACTTGATCTCTCAAGAAGTCTTGAATGCAGGTAAAAGACATCTCCCGGATAAGCCTCACGTCCCGGTGGCCTCTCAAGAAGTAGTGATAATGCCCTGTAAGCAACAGCATGCTTGGAAAGATCGTCATAAACGATAAGCACGTCTTTTCCTTTGTACATGAAGTACTCAGCAAGTGCAGTTCCTGAATAAGGTGCAATATACTGAAGCGGAGCAGGATCAGATGCTGTAGAACTTACAACAATCGTATACTTCATCGCTCCGGTCTTTTTAAGAGTAGTTATGAGCTGGGCTACAGTTGAAGCCTTCTGACCTATTGCTACATAGATACAGATAACTCCTTTGCCCTTCTGGTTGATGATTGTATCGAGAGCAATTGAAGTCTTGCCGGTCTGTCTGTCGCCGATAATAAGCTCACGCTGGCCTCTTCCAATGGGGAACATGGTATCAATAGAAAGAATACCTGTAGCCATAGGCTCATTTACCGACTGTCTTTCAATAATTCCCGGTGACCTCTCTTCAACGGCGCGATATCCACTCTCTTTGATATCTCCCTTGCCATCAATTGGCGCACCGAGAGCATCAATAACTCTTCCAATAAAAGCTTCTCCGACAGGAACACCGGCCTCTTTGTAAGTGCGAACGGCTCTGCTTCCCTGTCTTATGCTTCTTTCATCACCAAAAAGGATACACCCGATATGATCATCTCTGATATCCTGGGCCATACCCTTGGTTCCGTCTTCAAATTCAATTATCTCTCCGTAGAAAGCGTGCTCAATTCCTTCGACATTGGCTATACCGTCACCTATCCAGGTAACAACGCCAACTTCCCTGCCTTTGATGGAAAGGTCAAAGTCTTCAACCTTCTGCTTTAGCATAGGAATGATGTCTTTTGAATGAACGCTTCCAAGTTCGTATCGAAGCTGTCTGGCTCTGCCTTTATCGCTCCAGTCGTACTCTAAGCCGCCACAAGAAACGATAAAGCCTCCGCCTACTTCAGGATCATTTATGACCTTTAGCTTAACATCAGGATTGTCAAGCTTCTCAGCAATTAGCTGCCTGATGCTGGCAAGCTGTGATTCCGTCGGCGGAGTTGAGGCATAGCGCAGTGTAGCTTTAATCTTTTTATCCATTATTAGCCCTTGCCTCATTTATGAATTTATCGTAGAGCAAACTGTCATCCTCTGAGCTGTGCTTGGTTGCAGCGATCTTGGCAGCTGCATCGATAACCATATCCTTAAGCTCATCGGCATGAAGTTCTCTTTCCTTCTCTGCTTCTGCTCTGGCGTTTTGTCTTGCCTCTTTTACGATCTTGTCGCCGGTCTTTCTGGCATCCATAACGATTCTCTCGTACTCTTCATAGCCGAGCTTTTTGATATCTGAGAGAATCTGCTCTTTTTCCTCGTCGGCAAGCTCAATCTTCTTCTCATATTCTTTTTTGATGGCACGAGCCTCAGCAGTTGCCTTATCAGCAGCCACGGTAGCTTCGTCCACTTCTTCCTGTCTCTTTTTGATGATCTCATCGATCTTTCCGAACAGGAATTTCTTCACAAAGAATAAGAGTATAAGAATATTTATTACTGTGAATAATATGTTAATCAGGCTTATACTTAACACTTTGCTTCCCCTTTTCTTTCGGTGTTTATGAGAAAAGAATGATCATGATAGCTACAACGAAACCATAGATAGCTGTTGCCTCTGCAAGAGCACAACCAAGGATTAGAAGTCTCATGATCTTGCCGTCTGCTTCGGGCTGTCTTGCAACTGCATCTGTAGCCTTTGCTGTTGCAAGGCTGATGCCGATACCTGCTCCGATACCTGTGAATGCAGCGATAGCTGCTCCGATTGCTGTTAAACTCATTTCTTATGTCCTCCTTTTATTCAACTGCTTCCTTGATGTATAACGATGTCAAAAAACAAAATACATATGCCTGAATACAACCGTCGAATATATCAAAGTAAATACTAAGTGCTGCAGGCAGTATTATTGGTACCACATGTTTGATCAGCTCCATAATGACCGTAGCTCCGAGGATATTACCAAAGAGTCGCATACACAGTGACAATGGTCTTATAAAGAGCTCTAAAACATTCATAAAGGTTATGACTGCCATTGGCTCTGTGAAGCTCTTTAGCCACTTTTTTGGACCTTTTTTAATAATTCCTGCCAGTTCAACAAGCACGATACTCATTAGAGAAAGAGCCAGAGTTACATTCAGGTCCATTGTTGGCGGAACCAGTCCAATCAGTCCTATCATATTTGAAAAAGCAATGAAGATCAGCACCGTAACTATATATGGTGCATAACCAATAGCCTCTTCTCCAAGCAGTTCTCCAACGACGCCTCTGATCCATAATACGGCCGATTCTACTGCCGCCTGTCTTTTTGATATGTTGTGGACCTTCAGATTACTGGTAAGTGCAACGATCAGGACAATCAAAATCGCAAGTACTATCCAGGACACCACTACCGATTTGTAGATGTCAAAAAAACCGTTTCCAAAAGGCACATGGATCAAGGTCTTGTCTGCCATAAGCAGCTCATTAAGCATCTCTTTCATGGAAACATCTCCCTGATAAAATCTTTACTTCTTGTTATTCTTCTTTACTTTACGCCGAAGCTTTCTGTACTTTTTGCTGTCGAATTCCTTCTTTTGCGGAAGTTCTTCACCTTTTTCCTTGGCAAGTTCTTCCTTATACTCAGAGATTTCGTCGGTCAACTGCTCAAGTTCATCCTCTTCTTTTATTTCAGCTGCAGTTTCTGTAATCTTTTCACGTACCTTGGTCTGTAGCTCATCGGTGTCATCATAGAAGATTGTTTCCTTATTCTCGATTCTGTCAGAAACCTTCATAACAAATCTTCTGAATATCTTGGGCACTTTTCCGCCATGTCTCTTAATAATATTTACTATAATGATTATTATAACAATAATCATTACAATTGCTAAAAGAAATATAGCAATAATGATAAATCCAATATTTTGTGCATTGCTTACACCATAAGAAAGAGTATGGGTATTACCCTTTAGCTCGTAAGTCGAGTATGCACCCATTTTTCCTGTAGGTGTCAGTTTCACTTTGGAATTTTCTGTAACCTCGTACAGAGCGTAATCAGTGGAACTTGCAAATTTTCCAAAGACCTCAAGCACCTGATTGTAATTATTGTCAGGTTTAAAGCGTATCTGATGAACATCCTGACCGTCATCCGGTATAGTCAGCTCAATTATTTCCATTTCATCAAGGCTGCTGTTATTGTTTTCTTCATTTAGAAGAATTGTTCTTGTAGCCTCTATCTTATCGCCTTCCCTGAAGTTGCCGTCAACAAGCAGTATTGACTGATTCTTTTCAGCAGAATCTTCGATAGCCAGAGTTGTTCTGTAAAGCTTATAAGTTGCAGTTGCTGTAACATCACAGACAAGCCTGTCAACTTCCGGAACATCCCAGTCTACATAGTATCCTTCTTTTTCGGGTACAGATGGATATTCCTCCGGCTTTAAGCTCTCTCCGTATTTCTTATTGAGTCTGTCTACCTGTTCGCTTCCATCTTCAAGGTCTTCATCTTCAAGGACAAAGTTTACAGTGATATTAGAGAATTCATGAGGAAGATCTCTGTACTTTATTTCCTCTGTCATATCTTCATCAGTGCCGGTACTTAGAGGAACTACTTCAAGTTTTTCTTCGCTTTCTTCAGTTTCCTGCATGATTTCTTCAAAAACTTCATTTTTCTCAACTGCAGCATAACTGATAGGTTCAGCCTTTAATGCATAGCTTACTCTGTCTATTCCCGCAAGATCATCACTTACAAAGTAGTTATTTCTTACTTCACCCTTTTCTGCAATATGACCGGATATCGCGCCATACCAGTTCTCTGCTCTGGTTACGCTGACCAAAGTAAGGCAGTCCTTGATGTGCATTCCATCACCGGTTATTCCACCGACATAGGTATTTCCGTCAAGTTCGCCCTTTGCATAAGACTCTACAATGTAAGATACAGAAGAGCCTGCAACTCCGCCAACATAGTTACCGTCAGTTGACTCAATCTTTGCATAGCTTCCGCAGTTAAGGATGGTACCCATTTCCTGAAGTCCACAGATACCTCCTGCATAATCTTTCTGGCTCTCAATATTTCCGTAGTTTCTGTTATTTCTAAGAACGCACTTGGTGATATAGGATGAATTGAGGTTTGCATCCTTTATACCTGTGATATCGCCCTCTTTATCAAACTCGTACTCAATTGCCATAGTTCCTGCAATACCGGAAATATCTATATCACCTTCACATTTTCCGAAATTAAAGCAGGAATCAACTGTCGCATCTGTTGTATATGATGCTTCCTGATAGGACTCATCTGAATACATGGTTGTGTAATCTTTATCAAGTACTCCGTCAAGAGCATCCGTATAAAGATTAAGAATATTGTTGAACTGATCGTTTACAGCCTGAAGATCTCCGACCAAAACTCCGGTTGCATTATTCATCTCTGAGTTTAAAAGTCCAAAGTTATCATTCATTGCAGCCATGTTATCCGCAAGGCTGTTGGTGTGAGCTCTGTATTCCTCGTCAAGTCTCGGGAATCTGATGTCATCTCTTCCGGCGACATTTCCCAGTATTGACTTGGTCTGCTGACCTGCCTTTGAGAAACTATCAGATGCAGCACTTAGATTATTCATGGCACTCTCTGCATCAGCTCTGGACGCATCAGACATCTCACCGACGTGATTACCGTATATTGTGGCGAGAGTTGTAGAATAATGCTGCAGATCATCTGTGTACTGAGAGGATCCACCCTGTTTTGTGACCGGATTTACATACTTATCTCTTGCGTAATTGTCTGCTTCTCGTTGAGCTTCTTTTACAGCTTGTTGATGAGCATTACTTTCCTCAGTTACGGATGAATCAGGAAATGCTGACTCGTCGGCTGTATGTTTCCAACTTCCCTTTGCATCACAATCTTCTCCTGACCCGATTACAGACCGGTCGAATTGGGTGTTTAATCCAGGATTTCTATCCCATTCAGATAAATCTGCTGTTCCTCCTGAGGAAAGATAGTATGCTATACCCGTAACATTTTCCTGCATGATCTGATAATTGTAATTTGGCGTATAAGCTTTATTATAGTTTTCGTTGTACTGTTGTGCAGCACTTTCAAGTACGAGTTTCGCTTCTTCGTACTGTTTTTTCTCATCCTCACTGACTATATAGTTCTCAACATTCAAATCTTTTACAGCATTTTTCAGATCATCAGCTGATTGTTTTGTGCTTGAAGCACCACTGGAAATATTGTCTATAGGGCCTCCGTTCTTGGTCGTCTCATCAAGAACATACTCAACCCTTGAAAATGCTTCATTAGTAGCGCCGGAAATATCATTAGCGTAGTCAATTGTGCCGTTTGCAATAAACTTGGTATCCTGAACAGCCTGACCTGTAAACTTCTGAATTATAGCAAGTCGTGCAGACACAACATCAGACTGATTCTTGGTATCGGCAAGGGTTGCAGATACTGTGTCATGAAGCTGAGCTATAGCTTCTGAAAGCTGATAAGCGATATCAGAAGCAAGATCTACCTGAATGTAGGGCTCTGCCTGTCCTACAATGCCTCCTACATCTTTTCTTCCCTTTATCTTGCCATTATTAGAACAGCTATACAGATATCCGGACTGTCTTCCTGCAATACCACCTACGTTATATCCAACGTGCTCGTATCCGATCTCACCGTTATTGATACATCTTGATACGATACCGATTGAGAGTCCGACAATTCCGCCTGTATCAGAAACAGTTACATCAGAACTTGCTTCGTCGTCTTCCTTGCTGATTCCATTCTTGATAAGTGTAAGAACCTTATTAAGGTTTTCCATTGAATCAACTGTAATTTCAGTATCAGTATTGGTGGTATTTACCATAGCTTCATTTCTGCAGTTTGCGATATTACCCATGTTCTCGCCGCAGATACCGCCGGTAAAATGTACACCACTGATAAAGCCTTCAGATGAACAAAATGAAACATTTCCTGAAAGCTGATTCATGCCGACAATTCCACCAATATAATCGTTACCTTTTACAACTCCTCTAAATGAGCAATCTTTGATAAGTCCGTAGTTTTCACCGGCAATACCACCGATGATAACAGGGTTTCCTGCAGGAATTACAGAACCTGAAACATTAAGATTCTGAATTACAGCATTTTTCTCAACGTGAATAAATAGTCCAACATAGGACTGGCCTTTTGAAATGTTTATCTCAGAGATTGTGTGACCCTGTCCGTCAAATACTCCCCCAAAGTCAGGGATTCCATAGAACTCCTTACCAACAAGAGAAATATCCGATGTCAGGAGAATTTTTTTGTTGTCTGACCACGTGTTTAATTTACAGTTATCTACAAACTCTAAAAACTCATCAACATTAGAGATCTCAATTGTTTCTATTTCGGCAGGAACAGCTGCAGCAATATCATCTTCAATATCTGCATCTACATCAACTTTATTTTCAGCAGCTCTCTCCTGCGTTCCTGTAGTTATAGCATTTTCCTGAGTCGTATCTTTTTCGGGCTCATTTTCAGCAAAGCTGATAAGGCCTGAAGTTGTAAATAGCGTAATAGCCATTAAAGAAGCTAAGATCTTTTTTCTCATATCAAATGCCCTCCCCTTCATTACCATCCGGGGTGGTATCCTCATTTCCACTATTTTCATCAAGCATGGTAACGTCGCTATTCTCGATATAAGCACTGACATTACCCTTAACCACAGCATGAACTACACCGTTGATAGTTCCGTCGATGTGTCCTCTTACAATACCGTCAATACGCATAGCTCCTGCAACCTGTCTGGTCTGAAGGGGCATGTTCATAACGAAAGCTGTAAGCTCGATTACCTTATCTCCCACAAGAAGTATCTGAGGAAGAACAAACATGGTAACGATAATGGAAATAATTGTTCCTCGTCCAAGGCATTTACCGATTCCGTAAATAACCGCATCAGAAGTCATCTTACCTATAAGTATTCCGGCAACAGCCATCATGGTTCCGGAAGTAATGATTGTTGGGAATGATAGGTTCATTGTATCAATGATGGCATCTCTTTTACCCATCTTCTCACGAAGTTCAGTGTATCTGCCGGCTATTACAATAGCATAGTCGATATTGGCACCCATCTGAATAGAGCTTACGATAAGGTAGCCAAGGAAGAACAGATTCTCATGCTGGATTGCAGGGAAAGAGAAGTTTATCCAGATACATCCCTGAATTACCGCAATAAGAAGAACGGGCATACCGGCTGACTTAAATGTAAAAAGAAGAACAATAAGTACCGCCAATATGGAAATGATGGATGTAACCTTGGTATCTCTTGCGTTACATTTCTTAAGGTCGTACTGGCTGACAGTATTTCCTACAACGTAGATCTTATCTTCGTCATAGTATTTCTCAGCTATCTTATGGAGCTTCTCTATAAATGCAAAAGACTCTTCTGACTCTTCGGGAAGGTTCATATAAACCAGTATTCTTGAGTAGTCAGGTCCCTGAAGCTGCTTCTTGGCAAACTCCATCATTGTATTTGCATCTTCAAGCTTCTGCATCAGTTCATCATCAAGTGTTACATATCCCTCTTTTACTTCCTGATATACAAACATGAACATATCAATAAGAGGAACCTTATAGTTTGCAAGGCCGTTTACTGCCTTTGCATAATCTTTATCGTTTACCGCATAAGCAGCATAAACAAGCTCTGCTATCTCATAGTCAATATCAAGTAGCTCGGAGAACTGTCTGGGAGAGAGCTTGTCTGTAAGAGTATATCCGCCAATAGCCTCAGTGTTAGCAAGACCTGTGATGCTTGAAACTTCATCATAGGTCAATAGATCATCGATAAGCTTTTTCTCTGTCTCGTAATCAACTGACGGGAAAACAAGCGCAACCATAGGGTTGGTCGGGAAGTTCTCATCCTGAAGGTTCTGAGCTTCCTGCACCTCATTGGTAAGAGGCGGATGGATCTTGGTATAACCGTAAACGTAAGGTGTTTTGGATGATACAAAATTGGCGATTATGATGATCACTACAAATAAAGGCGCAATAATGTATCTTGATGCATAGGCAAACTTACCTACAAAAGGAATAGGCGGCACGAAATTTCTGTGCTTTGTCTTTTCCATGAGCTTGGCAAATACCATGATAAGTCCCGGCATCAGAAGGAATACTGACATAAGACTAAGGATAATAGCCTTTATCAGAACGATACCAAGATCTACACCAATACCAAACTGCATAAACAGCATAGCAACAAGACCGCCGATGGTGGTCAGTGAGCTTCCCGTTATCTCAGGAATAGATTTTGTAAGAGCTATAACCGTCGCTTCTCTGTAAGGAAGACCCTTTGAGAGCTCCTCCTTGTATCGGTTAAGGTAAATAATTGCATAGTCAACAGAAAGTGCAAGCTGAAGAACTATTGTTACAGAATCTGATACAAAAGAGATTTTTCCAAGGAAGAAGTTCGTTCCCATCTGTACCAGAGCTGCGCTTCCGAAAGTAATAAGAAGAACAGGTATCTCCGCATAAGCTTCACAGGTAAAAAGAAGCACTGCAAGTACGACAAATACTACCAGAACCGTTATTACGCTCATCTCCTTCTCAATAAGAGCTGAATGTACGTCACCAAGTTCAGTTGAGAGATAAGTATCATAAGGTTCAAAGTACTCTTTTACAGCATCAAGTGATGTAAGACACTGTTCATCATCTTCATCATAATCGAAGGTGATATTAAAAAGAGCTGATCCATTATTGTAATGGTCTTTTGAATCATCAACTTCTGCGGAAAATACACCCTCAATATCTTCCACATCCTCCTGGATCTTCAGGGCCTGTTCATATGAGATGTTTGCCACCATTACTTTGGCTGTGCCATAGGTGGTAAACTGCTCCTCCATCAGATCAAGACCCTGTCTTGTTTCAGTGGTACCGGGAAGGTAGTATGCAAGATCATTTTCTACCCCTACCCAGTTACTGGCTACAAATGCAAAAATACCAAGTATTGCATAAATAAGAAAAAACAGATTGCGCTTATCTACGATAAATGCGCATATTTTCAGCATAAAACTGCCGGCTTTTTCATTTTCTTCCATAACAAAAACAACTCCAACACATTATATTTTTTGACAAGACCTTAATTGGTCTCAGAAATTTCTGCAGCAAGCAGATAGATAAGAGGTGAGTTCCAATAGATTGTGATCTCGTTGGTTGAATAACTCTGAGCATTATCCGCATAGCATTTAGCACTTGCTGCTCCTCTAAGTACATTCTGGACATAAGGGTCATTGAGTCCGCTGTTAGGACCGCCTACAAGCATACCCGGTACAGTTACGCCCTTAGCCTGTGAAGGTCTGTGGTGCGGATGATCAGAGTAAATTGTTCCAAACTCTGTAAGGAAACAGTAGCCTGTAGCGTTATTACCAAACAGATAGTTAAGCTGCATGTCTGCAACGTTCTTGTTGTAAGTATCAATAAGTCCCTTCATCATGAACATATACTGACCATTATTGGCAATGGTAAGGTTACTTCCCCATGGATAAGCTCCAACTATTGAAGAGCCATATGCGTACTTGGCAGAATTGGATACCACTTCTTTTGCCATCTTGTTTGCTTCGGACTTAACCATTTCAAGTGTAGCTGCATCAGCATCCTTAGCTGTAAGATAAGCATATCCGCCGTATCCTGCTACGCCCTGCCAGCCAAGTGAGTACCCGTTATCAGGAAGCTCGTTCTTTAGAAGTTCCTCATAAGCCTTATCTCCGGTTGTCTTAAAGAGTTCTGCATACGCCCAGAATCTCTCATCTACGTCATTAACATCTTCATACTCACCTGTAGAGATATCAGCAGGATTTTTATAGCCTTTCGGATCGCGAGGTGTCTTTGCGATATATTCAGCGGCCTTCTTGGCAGCATCAAGGCACTTGTCAGCATATTCCTTGTCAATTCCGGCATAAACTCGTGATGCCATGGCCATTACACCTGCAAAGTCTGCAGTTGAAGTGGTTGTCACAGGCATGATAACAAGCTCATCAGTCTCTTCCTCAGGCATGATCTCTCCCGGGAAGTTTCTGCATGTTACCTTGTGATATACTCCGCCGTCTTCTCTTTGCATCTTAAAGAGCCAGTCGAGTTCATATTTTGCCTCATCAAGGATATCAGGTGTTCCGTTGCCGCTCTCGGGAATGCCAACAGCATCATCAAATACGCCCGGATAGTTCTCATACGCAAGTAAAAGGTCTGCAACAGCCTTAGCTCCTGCTACCGAATATCTGCCGTAGTCTCCGGCGTCATGCCATCCGCCTGATACATCAAGCTTCTTGGAGGCATCTTCATATAAAATTGCCATATCAGAGTGACAAACAGGGTGAGCAAAGTCACCGGCAAGATCCTTAGTAAGCTCTGTTCCGCATCTCTGATAGTAAAGCATCTTGATTGATGCCTTGAAGGCGTCATCATATACATTTTTGGAGATCTTAAAGCTGTGAGATACTGCATCTCCGGCTTCTACATGATATGTTCCTTCATCAGTGATATCAGAGAAATTAAAGATAGCTTCCTTCTCTCCGGTATCCGGATCATCAATGCTGTTCTTGATTTCTTTTTCAAAAACGCTTTCACCTGTATCTTCATTGATAAGAACAGCTGTCTTATTAAGAGCTGATCCTCTTAATGTAGCGCTCTTGTATGAACCTGGAAGATATCCAATCTGATTTACAGCAATATCAGGCACATCAACACCTCCACTGCTTGCAACTCTGTTGGTAGCATCTATCAAAGTAAGTTCAAAGTTATCGAAATATACATGGTGTTCAGGAGTATTCTTATCCATATCCTCTACGACGCCCATGTTAAAGCAAAATCTGGGAGCCGGATCTCCTGTCTCATTCATGGTAAATGTATATTCGTGGTTCTGTTTTTCTTTTCCTATCTTTAAATGGTCTTCAAAATATGCGTGATAATCACCGCTGTTTAGCTGAAAACGCATTTCGAGCCACTTGTCTTCTATATCTGAATAGCAATCAAAAGTAATCTTGTAAACACAGCCCTCATCGAGAGAAAAGCCATCATGATATAACTGAACCCCGTGTGCAACAGTTCCAAGGTTTTTAATATCTACATCAAGTTCACCGTCCCCTGTAACTGAAATCTCAGCCAATCCATCCTGGCAAAAAGTCCCCCAAAGTTCGGTGCCATTTGAAAAGTCTCCATTTTCCAGCATGTTTTCACCGGTAAGCTCAATGGGCTCCACTTCCTTTTCAGCCTCGGCAGTTTCTTCTGTACAAGACTCCTCAGTAGTAAGTTCTTGCGTCGCCTGTTCCTGCACTTCCGGAGTTTCCTCCGTTACTTCAGGCGTAACAATTTCAGCATTTCCGCAGCCAATCATGCCCGCCGCCAAAAATGCGGACAAAGCCACAGAAAAAATCCTTTTCATAAAATTCCTTTTCATAACTTCCCTCTCTTTATAAACAGACCTTATTTAAGGTCATATTCCAGCTTTACTGTAATAGAAGCAGTCTTATTTCTGGATGTCGTATCGAATGCTCCGTCATAGGAGTAACTGCTTGTACCTGAATTAGTTGCAGTAATCTGGAATACTCCAAGACTTGAGTTTCTAAGTTTTCCAACTTTTGCACCGGAATTCTTGGCCATTATATCGATTCTCTCTCTTGCATTGGCAGTTGCCTGCTCGATAAGAGAGAGCTTAAGGTCATCAAGACCTGTGTAGTAATACTCGGGAGCCTGTGACTCGAATTCAACGCCGGTCTCAAGAAGGCTTGAGATATCTCTTGAGATCTTCTCTACCTTGTCGATATCTGTTGAAGTAACAGATACAGACTGGGACAGGCTGTATCCGTCCTGTTCTCTTCCGATGTAATTACCGTTGTCATCATAGATGTCCTTGTAAGTTTTCCAGATATCAACTGAATTGAAGATTATCTCATCTTCTGTTATTCCGTTGGCAATAAGGTAGTTCTTAACTACAGCACTGTCTTTCTTTATCTTGTCATAAGCTGCTTTTGAAGTGTAATCGGCAGCAGAAAAAGAGCCTCTCCAAATAATAAGGTCAGACTCAAAATCTACATTTGCACTTCCTGTTGCTGAAATTGTATGAACACTCTCTGATCTGAAATGAGACAGTCCAAGTGCTAAACATAAGCAGCTTGCCACAATACTAAGTCCAATGATAAGAGCTGTAAGCCAGCTCTTATTAGTCTTTGCATTTTCCATTTCCCTCTCCTCAAAAACAAACCCTTAGTTCTTAAAGCTGTGTACAGGTGCCGGTATTCTTCCTCCTCTGTTTACAAATTCATCGCAGGAGAATTTGTTTACAGGCATGATCGGTGCATATCCCAAAAGTCCACCAAACTCAACGGTCTCACCAACACCTTTTCCTATCACAGGAATAAGTCTTACAGCTGTTGTCTTCTGATTGATCATACCGATTGCCATTTCATCAGCAATGATTCCAGCTATTGTTGTGTCCTTGGTATCTCCGGGGATTGCGATCATATCAAGTCCAACAGAACATACACAGGTCATGGCTTCGAGTTTCTCTAATGTAAGTGCTCCGGCCTCTACTGCATCTATCATTCCCTGATCCTCACTAACAGGGATGAATGCTCCGGAAAGTCCACCGACATAACTTGATGCCATAACACCGCCCTTTTTAACCTGATCATTTAAAAGAGCCAGAGCTGCAGTTGTACCGGGTGCTCCGGCATGCTCTACTCCAATCTCATGAAGTATGTCAGCAACACTGTCACCAATTGCAGGTGTAGGCGCAAGAGAAAGGTCGATTATTCCAAAAGGAACGCCAAGTCTCTTTGACGCTTCCTGAGCAACGAGCTGTCCAACTCTTGTTACCTTGAATGCTGTCTTCTTGATTGTCTCGCACAGCACTTCAAAGTTCTCACCTCTTACCTTTTCAAGTGCTGTCTTAACTACTCCCGGTCCACTGACACCTACATTTATTATCTTGTCAGCCTCAGTTACGCCATGAAATGCACCTGCCATAAAAGGATTGTCATCAGGGGCATTACAGAAAATAACTAGTTTGGCGCATCCGAGCGAATCCTTTTCTTTGGTTGCTTCTGCAGTCTTTTTAACTATGGTTCCCATAAGTCTTACAGCATCCATGTTGATACCGGTCTTAGTGGAACCTACGTTAATAGATGAGCAGACAACATCTGTTTTTGAAAGAGCAAGTGGAATCGACTCTATCAGCATTTTATCTGAATCAGTCATTCCCTTGCTTACAAGTGCTGAATAGCCACCGATAAAGTTAACTCCTACTGCCTTTGCAACTTTATTAAGGGTTGTGGCTATTTTTGCAAAGTCCTCAGGGCTTTTGCATGCTGCTCCGCCGATCAGCGATATGGGTGTTACCGAAATTCTTTTGTTTACAATAGGAATACCAAACTCTCTTGCAATCTGGTCTCCGGTCTTTACAAGGTCTTTGGCTGTATCATAGATCTTGTTATAAATGTTGTCACAAAGCTTATTAAGGTCACTGTCTATACAGTCCAAAAGGCTTATACCCAGAGTAATGGTCCTTACATCCAGGTTTTCCTTTTCAATCATTTCGTTGGTCTCTACGACCTCGTGTATATTTATCATTGTTGCACCTCACTTAAACCCTATGCATAGAGTCAAATATCTCTTCACGCTGACACTTTATTACTACTCCGATGTCTTTACCAAGAGTCTCAAGGTCATCAGCTACAGTATTAAATTCCTTGGCTGTCTTTGACATATCAACAATCATCATCATGTTGAAATATCCGCTGACTATTGTCTGGGAAATATCAAGAATATTGATACCTGACTCTGCAAGATAGGTGCAGACCTTGGCAATGATGCCGACAGTGTCTTTTCCGACTACTGTAATGATAGTTTTATTCATAACGCTCTCCTCCACTTCTTAATGCTCAGAATTCAATTATAGGTGAAATACAGCTTCTCTCAGCAACCATTATAGGGAAATCGTTGCCGTGATAAGGATTGTCACCCATTTCAATCTCGACTCTTACCGTTTCATAGGCAAGTTCGGGCAGATTGTTTTCCTTGGAAAGGTGTCCCAAGAATATGCCTTTCATCTTTTCATTTAAAAGACTGCACAGAAGCTCTCCACTCTTTTCATTGGAGAGATGCCCCTTATCGCCAAGGATCCTGGACTTCAAAACATAGGGGTATGGCCCTGTCTGAAGCATTCTCACATCGTGATTTGCTTCCAACAAAAGAGCATCGCAGCCTGACAGAGCACTGACTGTGTACTGATCATAACAGCCAAGATCTGTTGCGATGCCAACTTTTTTGTCTCCGCAATATACTCTGTAACCACAGGGCTCAAGAGCATCGTGGGAAATCTTCATTGGATTTATAATCATGTCACCTACTACAACTGCTTCATCTGCCCTGACAGGAACAAAGGATGAAAAGTCAATTTCACCCTTTTTGTCAGAGTTTCTGATGCCTGTAATGGTGCCTTCTGTGGCATAAACAGGAATGTGATGTTTCTTAAGGATAGTGCGAATAGCTGCTATATGATCTGTGTGTTCATGGGTCACGAAAATCGCGCTGATATCATCAAAGCCCAGATCCAGCTGGCACAATCCTTCTTCAATTCTTTTCTTACTAACTCCGGCGTCCACAAGGATGTGTGTATTATCTGAACCCACATAGGTACAGTTTCCGCTGCTTCCGCTGGCAATACTTGTAAATCGCATTATTTCCAATAAACCTCTATCTTATCGCCTTCTTTTATAGGCTGCATATAATCCGGTGTGGAGCCGTTAAGTGTTGTTACGATGCTCCTTCCGTTTGGCTTTGAAAGATCAAAGTCGATGGCATCAAAAATATCTACAAAGATATAATCTGCCTTTCCATGAAGTGTTATAGCTTCATTGTTAACAATAATGTGAAGGTCGTGAGCAAGGATATTTCTTACAACCTCAGGTTCTGCATCTTCGCTCTCGCTCTTTTCATATGTTCCGTCATCATCAGGAAGGTCATCAAAAGAGAGCTGACCATCCTTGTCAGTTCGGAGCCTTGCTTCATAGTCCATGTTCTCATAGGATTCTTCATTTGCCTGAGAAATAGCCATTTCATCGGCACTTGGGAAGTCCTTATAATAATCCATTATCATATCTTCCTGATCCTTGAACTCAACCTTAAAGTTCTCGTAAACAGGAGTATTTATATCGCCTCTTTCGTTGTTGACGATGATCACGGTATCTTCTGTAATGGTGATATCCATAAGTTCAGCAATCTGAGCTGCTGTATTGTAGTCAAGAATCTTGACATCATCACCGGCAGAAATGTCATAGTAACCGGTCTGAGCTTCTCCGTTAACGGTTGCATATCTGGATGCTTCTACACTCTTTCCGTTTACATTTACATTGAACTTAGTCTTAAATTCAGGAATACTCTCGATCGTAGCCTTACCGGGGGCTCCGGCAGTTGAAGGAGTAACATTTATAATATCGTTGGCATGGATCTTGGAGTGAATATCTGCAGGCTTGCCGTTAAGCTGAATAACTGCAGCTTCACCTGGTTCACCTCTTGATGTTCTCTCCTTGCCGTTTACAGTATATTTAAGTTCTGCGCCTCTCTTAGGGAAAAGGTCCTCATTAGGGAATGCAGCCTGCATGGCAGCATCCACAATCTGAAGCTTACCATTGTCATAAATCTTGGTCTGTGTTCCGTTAAATGAAACAAAGATAAAGTTGTTGGCTTCCTCATAGTAGCTGATGCAGATACCAAGAGGAGTTACAAGAAGTGAATCCTTGTCTATTCCATCGTTGTTAAGGAAAGTAATGTTCTTCATTACTTCCTCACCTCTAAGAGCTACACGCTCCTCTGGAATATCCATATCCTTGGCTATAGCTTTGGTATATCCGGGCACACATCCGCCACCACCAACGACAAATACAGCGCTGACAGCTCTGTCGCCATTAAGGCGCTTTATTTCATCTGTAGCCTTCTGTGCCATTTCTTCAACCTTGGGCTTGATAAGACGCGAGATTTCCTTGGCACTGATGGTCTTGTTAAGGCCCATGATATCGACATATTCTACCTGATCCTGATGGCTGGCTTTGATCTTGATCTCATCAGCTGAATTAAAGTCAACCAGGCAGTGCTGGGCAATTATCTCTGTGATATCATCACCTGCTATAGGAAGCATTCCGTAGGCAGTGATTGAACCGTCATCTGTTACACAAATATCGGAAGTACCTGCTCCGACGTCTACAAGAGCAAGGTTCAACATTCTGAATCTGTCAGGGATTGCAACCATCATAGCTGCGATAGGC
This sequence comes from Butyrivibrio sp. FCS006, assembly GCF_000424525.1. Classification (NCBI taxonomy): domain Bacteria; kingdom Bacillati; phylum Bacillota; class Clostridia; order Lachnospirales; family Lachnospiraceae; genus Butyrivibrio; species Butyrivibrio sp. FCS006. The sequence goes on from NZ_AUKB01000008.1 coordinate 632,331, forward strand.
TCGAGAGTAAGATTTGCAACGTTAAGGCTTGCTCTCTCACATGCCTTATAAAGACCATCTACGCAGTCATCCGGAAGGAATGTAGCAATAAGCTCAACGCTTACCTTGCCTGCATTGTGGCCCTCAAGGTTTGCAATCTGATATCCATCAAGGTAGTAATGCATAACAGAATATCCGACCAGATAAAACTTAAGGTCAGATGTGTTCTTTTTAAGAAACTCCGAATACGCCTGCTCAACTGCAGCCGAATCCAGGTTATAGATATCTTCATCGGTTATGGTGTGGTTATCCGGATACTCGTACTCATAGGTTGTCCTTACAGTCTGAAGTACACGACCGGCAGCAGCTATGCAGACATCTGTCAGATGAATATCCGTCTGCTGTTCAAGCTTATCCGTTACCTTTCTGATGGTAGCACCAACCTTGCCGATGTCATGAATCTGTCCATCCAGCATAGCTCTTGTCTCATGCTTCTCAACAGCCTGAGCAATAACATTAAACTGGTTGTCATTCATATAGCCGACAGTTCCAACAACACTTCTGGTTCCGATGTCGAGTCCGTAAACAACCTTCTGATCTGCCTGTTCTAAGCTTGCCATTTTGCTTTCCACTCCCCAAGTTTTTTGTCTATTTGCGCCTTGGCATAATCTAAGTCGGCGCTGTTATCTATAACAAAGTCCGCATTCTCTCTAAAGGTCTTTTCATCAAGCTGCGAAGCAAAGATGCTGTCAATCTTCTCATCGCTGTAGCCTCTTGATGACTTAAGGCGACTTCGCCTTGTAGGCTCATCTGCGTAGACATACCACAGTTCATCCACAAATCTCTTATATCCGTTTTCAATCAAAAGAGCTGCTTCCACAAATACAAAGTCCAGCTGCCCCTTTTCCCTCTCGTTGTCTATTATATTAATAATAAATGTATTTACTGCAGGATGCAAAATATTATTAACCTTGGAAAGGAGTTTTTCATTACCGAAAATGGCTTCTGCCATCTTCTTTTTGTCTATCTCACCGTCGTCTCCAAGAATGCCTTCTCCAAAGAGCTCAATAAGCTCATCATAGGCCGGATACCCCTTTTTCTTAATGTCATTGGCGACAATGTCGGAGTAAATCACTCTTGCGTTATAATTTTGCTCAAGAAACTCAAGGATAGCGCTCTTTCCTGCGCCTACGCCTCCTGTTATTCCGATGATATTGGTCTTTCCATAGGTCAGCTTATTTTGCTTCATACCAGTCACTTCCTGTATGGCAGTCAACTTCCATCGGTACTGAAAGCTCTACTGCCTTCTCCATTTCTGTTGTGAGTATATCCGAAACCTTATCTATTTCATCAGGTGCGGTTTCAATCAGAAGTTCATCGTGGATCTGCAATATAAGTCTTGATTTTAAATTCTCTCTCTTAAGTCTGAAAAAGACATTTATCATGGCAATCTTCATGATATCAGCAGCTGTTCCCTGGATCGGCGCATTCATCGCAACTCTTTCACCAAACTGCCTCATCATGTAATTACCTGACTTAAGCTCAGGGATAGGTCTTCTTCTTCCGAACATCGTCTCGGAATATCCCTTGTTCTTGGCATCCTGAATGACTTTGTTCTGATAATCACGAACTCCCGGATAAGTCTCAAAGTACTTCTCCATGTACTCCTTAGCTTCTCCGACGGAAATCGAAAGGTCCTGAGAGAGTCCAAAAGAGCTGATTCCGTAAACAATACCGAAGTTAACAGCCTTGGCATTTCTCCTCTGAAGAGGTGTTACTTCTTCAAAGGGAACATGGAATACCTTGGAAGCTGTAATTCTGTGAATATCATCGCCCTCGTGATAGGCACTGATAAGCCCCTGATCCTCTGACATGTGAGCAAGAATCCTAAGCTCAATCTGCGAATAATCGGCATCTGCAAATACATAGCCATCTTTTGGTACAAAGACCTTACGAATGAGCCTTCCAAGCTCAGTCCTCATGGGGATATTCTGAAGATTCGGCTCTGTTGAACTGATACGTCCTGTTGCTGTTATTGTCTGGTTAAAGCTTGTATGGATCCTGTCATCTTTTTCTATGAAATTAGCAAGACCGTCGGCATAAGTTGATTTGAGTTTAGCAAGTCCTCTGTATTCAAGGATATCTGCTACAATCTTGTGCTCAGGCGCAAGCTTCTCAAGGACATCAGCTGCTGTTGAATAGCCTGACTTGGTCTTCTTTTCTGCAGGAAGTCCCAATTTTTCAAATAATATCTCGCCGAGCTGCTTGGGTGAATTGATGTTAAACTCACAGCCTGCAGCTTCGTATATCAGCTTCTCAAGCTCTGTGATACGTATCTGAAGCTTATCTCCGTATTCTTTGAGGGCATCTCTTCTTGCGATGATTCCCTCTTTCTCCATCTCAAACAGGATATATGAAAGGGGCATCTCTATATTGTAAAAGAGCTCTTCCATACCCGTCTTTTGCAGTTTCTTCCTGATGACAGGAGCGCTTAAGAAACATACTGCAGCTATCTTGCCTGCATAATCGGCAACGGTATTCTCATCGCTGTTTGAGAGCTTTTCCTTACCAAAGACATCGCTCATCTTAGGAAGAGGAATTCCAAGATATTCAGTGCTTATATCCCAGGGCTGATAGTCGTTCTTGATGGGATTAACTACGTATGCTCCGATCAGAACATCAAATGCTCTTGCACTATTCTTATAGCTGTCATCAGCGTTCTTGTATCCTTCAGTTCTGTCCTTCATCTCGGCTGGGACAAAGAATCTGAAGTCTTCCTTCATATCAAAGCCGGATAGTGATGCAAAACTGCTAAGACCGGATAATTTCTCACCAAGGTAAGAGGCTGTAATGAAGTTGATTACAGGAATGTAAAAAGCCTTATCCTCACTAAAGCACAGAGAAAGTCCCAGCACTTTCAAATCTGACTTGCCGGTTCCTGTTTTCTCGGTAACAAAGTGGTATCCAACAAAGCTGTCCGGATTGCCGGTGCAGGTCTTTTTTGCTTCTGCAAAAATCTGCTCAACTTCGTTAAGATCTGAAGTTATTGTTAGCGCGTGCTTAAACTTAGGAAGTTCCTTGACAGAGCCTGATGGTGATAAGATCTTTAAAGTCTCTTCTACAGCTGCTTTAACAGTTTCGGTAACTTCAAATTCCGAATCTGATGAAGCTCCCTCTATGGAGTCTATTAGCTCCTTAAACTTATTGACCTGCCAGGATACATCTTTGGTAAAAGAGCTTGTATCACCGTCAAAGGTTATCTCAAGGGAAGAAGCTCCACCCGCCATAAGCTCTTTTAACTTAAAAAATGCGCCGTAGAGGCCACTGATGTGGTTTCCCTCAGCATCGGTAAAATCAGGGATTGCATAAAAAGCATCTCTTATTAACTTGGTTCCATCAATTATCAGTTTGTTGTCAGACATATTTCTCCGGGTTTAAAGTGCGATTGCAAGCAAAAGACACAGTGCAAACAACGCTGCCACTGCGATCTCAAGTATGTAGCTTATAAGCACCAGGGTTTTCCTTCGGTGCATTTTCTTCTTAGCATCCGCAAGCTCTCTCTCAAGCTCCTTGACAAGGTTGAAGGTGTTACCATCCTCAAGTCTCTGCATACCTACGCGGACCAGGAACTGTATTGTCAGCTCCTCCTTGCACTCGGGGCAGTTATCAATGTGATTCAAAAAGTCAGCAAGGTCCTGATTATCCAGGTCATCATCAAGAAACTGCGGAATTAACTTTTCCATCTGTTTGCATTCGATCATAGTCAATCTATTGTCAACATGTTGTATGCCAAAAAGGGCTAATTTCAAATAATTCTACAAGATATAGAATACTACAAAACCCATGTTTTTACAACGAAAAGCTCCCTGATAATCAGGGTTTATTATCAGGGAGCAGTGTGTAGGGTATATTGAATTTTTGCTATTACCAGAACAGTCTTCTAAGAATGCTGAATACTGTTACTACAATCTTCTTGACCACTTTTACCACAGGAGCAATTATCTGAATGATAGGAGGGATCACAATTACAGGCTCCGGCTGTGGCTCAGGTTCAGGCTCAGGCTGATCAGGGTTTTCCGGCTCTACCACCGGATCATCTCCGGGCTGAGGGTCTACCGGCTCTACCACCGGATCATCTCCAGGCTGAGGGACTACCGGCTCTACCACCGGATCATCTCCGGGCTGAGGATCTACCGGCTCTACTACAGCTTCATCAATCTCAATAAGAGAGATATCGTCGATAAATACATCGTGCTGCTGGGCAATTCTCTCACCGTCGATTGAACCCATAGTCACATTAAATCTTGTCTTTGTATCTGTTGGGTATTCCATCTTAAATTCAGTTGTGAAAGTCTGCCATTCAGGTCCTATTGTTACAGGGCCGTTTCCTGAATAGTTTGTCCAGTCTCCTTCAAACTGCTGCATGCAGTACTTAACTTTTCTCTCGATTGAAGACTTCATTCTCAGGGACAATCTGTAGCTCTTTCCTTGCTCAAGAGTAACACCGTCCTGGTTGAGCTGTACATACCAGTCGTTGGCTGCAGACTCTGCTACTGTATCCTCAATGGTGATCGCAAATGTGTTGTCATTGCCATTCATATTATCAACAACATAATTTGCCTTTACCTGAGAGTCGATATATGGGCTGAAGCTTGCCATACCTGCGTTAAATGAACCGTTCTTAATAAGAGCAGACTCTGTAAAGAAAATGTTGTCCAGATAATATGTTCCGGTTTTCTCGAATTTAAGCTCTACATTTGATGCTGCTCTGTCAAGGTCCTCATCATAATTAAGCTTTTTGGAGAATTTAGAGTCTGTGTCTGTAAGCTCAGGGATATAGCTGTTTCCTGCCATATTAACTGTAAGTCCGTCAGCTGCGCCATTCTCAAATCTTGCATTAAATGAAAGCTCATACTGTCCCTTGCCAATAGGTGAAAGTTCTGACTGCTTAACAGTTACATTCTTACCTTCAGGAACAGTTACTTTAAGTTCTCTCTTTGATCCTGAATTAGTTACTGAAATGTACTGCGCATCTTCTTCATCAAACTCCCAGTAACCAAGTCTTCTATCGCCCTGATCAAAGGATCCGTTATAGATATAGTTTCCATCAGGTCTGATAACCTTAGCGTTGTCGTCAACGATCTCATCGCCTGACTTGTGTGTAAGTCTTACGTTTGAAATTGTTACTGCTGATGCAGGAGTGTTCTTACCAAAGTTAAACTCAAGTGATCCGTTTGGATCATTCTTGTCATTCATTGTAAATGTGTAGCTGTAGCTCTGCTTGGTAGTTCCAACTCTTACAGTTGTATCCTGCATGTATCTGGTCCAGCCTCTATCAGGCCCTTCCACATCAATTACAATGTCTCTCTCTTCATCTGCTACAGCATCGAAGGAAAACTCATATTCCCAGCCTTTGTACATAGGAATGTTTTCCTGCTTGAGCTGTACGCTGTGGTTCTGTGAACCTGCTTTATCAGGTGTTACCTTTATAGAATTATCTTTTATAGCGTATGTTGCGCCTGCAGCATCTGATTCTGTATGGAACTTCCAGTTGTCCTTATCAGCTGATGCATCGCCGTCAATACCGATCTCCTTTGCAAAATCCCCGTTAATTACAAAGTTGCCGGTCTCATCTGCTTCCCTGAATTTAACTTCTTCCTTCTCAGGGCGCTTGCATTCTGCTTCAAGTCTCTCATATTCCTCAGCAGATTTCTGATAAACTCTTACATAATCGATCTCATATGCCTGGTTGTTCATATCACCATAGGCTGCGTCATCCGGATATCCAACCCAGCTTCCGCCTACAGCAAGATTAAGAATGATGTAGAAATCCTGATCAAAAGGTGCAGGATATGTAACCTGGTTGTCATCATCGGTTCCTGTGTACCAGTCACTTGTTGTGTAAACCTGCTCACCATCAACATACCATGTGAGTTTACCGGGATCCCAATCAAGTGTGTAGGTATGGAACTCATCTGAGAAGCTACCGTCAGAAAGGACCTTGGTTCCCTGGTTCTCTTTATGTCCTGTTCCTGCGCTGTATCCGTAATGTATTGTGTGATAGGACTTAGATGTATTCTGTCCCATTACTTCCATGATGTCGATCTCGCCACATTTTGGCCACTGTCCGTAGAATCCCTCATCTGTAGCCATGAGCCAGAATGCAGGAAGATATCCCTGACCTGCAGGAACCTTAGCTCTTGCCTCAAAACGTCCGTATGTGAAATCGTGTTTATTCTGAGTAGTAATACGGCCTGAAGTGATTTCTCTCTTTCCACTGCCGGCAGATCCACTATTTCCCTGAGCTGCGCTGCCTTCGATAAGAGCCTTTGTACCGCCGTACCATGCATATCCGTTGTCAGGATCAAGAGCGCTGAGTTCAACTGATCTGTCTGCATCAGATGATGCTTTCATATGGAAGCTGTACTTATGTCCTGTTTCGAAAGTAATACCGGTTTTTTGAATCTGAAAATTCCAGTTTTGATCACCTGCATTTTCGATCGTAAGATAGGCTGCTCCGTTATCGAAGCAAAAGCTCCCTGCCGCAGGAGATGTTACTCCTCCCATCCAGCTTGAATCAAAAGATGAGAAAACTTCGACTACGTTCTCTTCATCTGTAATATCTTTTAATGAAACTTCTGAAATAGTTACGTTTGCAGCACCTGAGGTCCCTTCAAAGCCATCACCTATAAGACCAAAATTGATCTGAACTGCAATTGACTCTGATGTATCTGCTCCGAAATCAACAGTGAAGCCTACATCTGTTTCCTTAACTTCTGCCGGCTCTGAGCTTTCTTCTTCGGTTACTTCAGGTTCTGTTACATGAGGCTTGATAACGAGATTTCCGTCTCTTACCTCAATGTTACCCTCGTCGAGAGAAGTATATCTCTGAAGCTCTGCATTAACCCAGCCGGGTTCATGCTGCTCTACGTTCCAATCTGATGTATTAAGGGCCCCATCCTCGAATTCATCAGACCAGACAAGAGAATAACCGTCATCTGCAGCATCTGTCTCTGCGTTAGCTATTACCGGAAACTGAATTCCTGTAAATGCCAGGCAAGCCGACATTGCTATAACACTTAAGCTTCTGCGTCTAAACTTTTTCATAAGCATCTCCTTACCCAAAACTTATAGTTGAATTACAAAGGTCATGTTAATACATTTTTTGTAATTTCTATATCAAAAGCAAAGAAAAAATAACATATTCATGACATTAAATTGCATTTTAAAGCATGGATATGTTATCATTTGCAGAAGCAGATAGGATGCAGGAGAAAACTATGGATACTGAAAAGCTCTTTAATCTTGATAAGGAAATGATACACAGAAGCCAGAACGATGAGCTATTGTTCTACAGACAGGTTGCAGGAGGCGATGTCGAAGCTATATTGGAAAACTGCCGCCAGCATAGATTTATGGACAATGAGGGTGTAGGTGTTTTGTCAAAAGACCCTGTCCTTAATCTTAAGTATCACTTCATTGTTACAGCTGCACTCGTTTCAAGAATATGCACCGAAAACGGTATGGAAATGGAGCTCTCTTTCAGGCTTTCAGACCATTATATTCAAAGGCTTGATTATCTCTTTACCCTTGATGAAATTGAACAGTGGCATAACAAAATGATCCTTGATTACACAAAGAGAATGCAGATACTAAGGCAAAATGCTGCCCTTTCAAGACCTATTTCCGAGTGCATCAACTACATCTATGCCCATATCAAGGAGCGTATAACCATTGAAGATCTTGCTGATTTTACAGGAAATTCAGCAAGCTATATCTCAAGACTGTTTAAGTCTGAAATGGGAATCTCTCCCAGTGATTATATCAGAAAAGTAAAGATAGATAAGGCCAAGAACCTTCTCAGGTTTTCCGATTCTTCTATGGTCGAGATTGCTTCCTATCTATCTTTCTCATCCCAGAGCCACTTCATAAAGCTCTTTTCCGAAGAGACAAAAATGACACCAAAAAAGTACCGTAAAATGTATTACGGTACTCATTGGAAAGGAAATGAAGATGAGTTTAGTATGGAATGAGAATTACTTCTCTTCTATGCCTTCTGATTTTCTCATGACAAGCTCCATGGAGATTTCCTGAAGCTTCTCATCATTAAGTATGTATTTAGCCTTGAAGAATAATAGCGCGATCACAAGTACAACTGTAGGTCCGATTGTCATGATCATTCTAAGGCCGATTACTGAGCTGTTATCAATTGATGCAAGCACACCTGAATTAGCGATTTTGTTAAGAAGTCCTGCCATATCAAGAACTGCTGCGCTGCTCTCCTGAATGTTGAAGATTGTCAGGCAGATAGATGCAACAAGAGCTGCGATACCTGAAGCAAGCTTAACAACAAAGGTCTGCATTGAGAAGATAACGGACTCATCTCTTCTATAGTTCTTAATCTCGCCATAATCAACGGTATTTGCAAGGAATACTGTAACTACAACGTTGAGGATTCCTGCACCGGACATGATAAAGAATCCGGGAACAAAGAATGCAAATACATTTGTAACTCCGCTGAGAGCCATGGTAAGAAGAACTATGTATCCGGCAATTTCTGCAATTACGCAAACATAGAATATCTTAAGTGTTGTAAATGCCTTTCGAAGAAGCGGGAACAAAAGCATCATAGCGAGGATCTGCATTCCGCCTGCAAAGGTATTGAACAGTGTATAATTGCCCTGCCAGTTACTTCCCGCAAGGTCATACTTGAAGAAGTAAATAAGCAGATTGGATGTGATGTAAAGCGCTGTGTTTACGAGAACGATGGTGATAACAATTGTCATGGCCTGATCATTCTGAACAAGAGCTCTGAACATCTCTCCGATTGAAGCTGTCTTCATATCAACTGTAGACTTCTCTTTGATGCAAACACAGGTAATTGTAATAAAGAGAATAAACAGTATGCCGATTATGATGGAGAAGTATTTGAAACCAAGTCTCTCAACTTCAAGTGTGGATGCAGCCATTATTTTAAGTGACTTATCCGATGCGGATGTAATGGCACTGTACTGCTCAGTTGGAACATAGACTGCAACTACTGCTTCTCCGCAATCCTGGCTATCCATGGAAATTTCAATTGCATTGTTTCCGTCTGACTTTCCAAGGGTTATACCGGATGCAGTAAAGGTGTAATCTGTGTTGTCATTATTGAGGTAAATAACACCGGCCTTGGTATTCTCATCACCAACAGCTCCGTCAAATACCTTCTGAGTCCCTGTTACTACGATATCCACTGAAGCATCTGAAAGCTCTGTCTTGTTGCTTGTTGCATTACCGTCAGCATCTCTCTCAATTACATAATATGTAAATGCTGTATTGCTTGCATCGAACTCTTTTACAATATTGTCGGTGCTCTTAGCTGCCATGCTGCTTCCGATTGCTGCAACGCTCATAACTGTAACGATTGTGATGATGGCTGAACCCACACCTGCGCAGGAACGGGCAAGAGCTGAAAGACCTTCTCTCTCTTTTCCGCTCTCAGTAAAGGCAGGTACCATTGACCAGTAAGGAATATCCATCATTGTGTAGGTTACTCCCCACATGATGTAGGTAACTGCAGCATAAGCAATGAGTCCCTTAGGTGATAATGAAGGCGGTGCTGCGAACATCATGATGAGCAGTACTGTATTTGTGATAGTACCGATCATGAGCCAGGGTCTGAATTTACCCCACTTTGTCTTTGTCTTGGCTACGATAACACCCATGATAGGGTCATTAAATGCATCAAACACACGGGCAACCAGAAGAATGATACCCATTGCGATTGCACTTACGCCCATGATGTCCTGGAAATAGTAAAGTACATATGATGCGGAAAGCATGTAGACCATGTCTTTTCCAACCGCACCGATACCGTATGCAAATTTCTCAAGTCCTGTTAAAGTTCTCTTTTCCACGATTGTCTCCCTCGCCTTTTGGCTTATTTGTTTTTCATTGCTACTGCCAGCTCTACTACTTTCTTTGCTCCATCGTAGATTCCGGCCTTTTTGTTCTCAATAATATTTGCACACATTTCATTGAGAAGATCTGTTTTTAAGAACTGCTCAAGCATCTGGATTGTATGAGGAATATCTCTGCACTCCAGTGTGCCGTCGCCGATCTCGGCTGAATGGATTGCACCCCACATCTCATGCTTACCTACTCTCTTTATAAAGAGCTTGGGAACCGGGTAAAATGCAAGTTCACTTGGCTTTGTAACAAGTACGTCGCAGCTTCTCATAAGGAGGTTTGTTGTATATACAGCCTTGAAGATATCTGCATGATAGAAGCCATGAATTCCTGTAACCAGTGTGTTCTCATCAAGGGCATCCTCTGCAAACTTGCAGGTGTCATCCCATTTATCCATATGCTCTGTTGCAAGTTCCTTCATTCCCGGGATCTCTTTTACCAGCTCATCCCAGACGTTTCTGTAATCACCAACATTTACATAGAGAGCTGCCTTGTTATCCCTGATGTATGGGATCAGATGCTTAATGATCTCAGCAAAGATTTCCTTCTGTGCTCCGGCTCCGCCGATGGTCAAAAGAAATCTCATAGGCTTTCTCATTTCTCTTCTGGCCACGCGTGCTTCGCAGTCTTTTTCAATGTTCTCTACAAGCTCGTAATCTATATAGTGGCCTGTATAAACAAGAGAATCCTGAGGCATTGGGCTACATACCTTTTTCTTGTTCATTCCGTTGAGGATCCTGTATCCCATGTATGCATTTCTGCACTGTATGGTGTGAAGGGAACCTTCTGAAAGGTGAAGCGCCATTGGCCAGTTATCAGGGATTGCATTTACAACATGCTTCATTCCTGCATGAATAGCTGCCTGGGCAGGCCATACATGAGTTGCGATAACAGGAATGTCTTTATCAATATTTCTGTATACAGGAGCCATAAGCTCTGCGTTCTTCTGATCTGATGAATTGTAGGTCAGGGCTCTGAATCCTTCATAATTTGTAGGCTCCCAGACGAGCTTATTGAAGATAGGATTCTTGGAAAGCCTTGAACCAAGGGAATAAAGGTCATTCTGAGCACTGATTACCTTGGTACAGGTTGTCTCTTTAAATGAATTAAGATCAAGCCAGTAAGGTGTATATCCAAGGTGCTGTGCGTAAGAAGCCATAGCCATTGAAATACGGTAATGACCAAAGCCCATTCTGATGTTTCCAACAATGATTGCTTTATCCTTGTCAATTGTGCCTTCGTTTGCAGGAATCTTAGCAGTTACATCTATATTCTTAACTCCGAGGATTGGTCCTATTACTTCGTTGTCAGATACTCTGATCTTATAATCGACGTTTGAATCATCTCCGTATTTCTTCATGAATTTCTTTTTGGATTTTAATGCTTTATTGTAATCTTTTGCATCAATGACATTACCGAATATTACTTTAGATCTGTCAGTCATATTACCTTCCATTCCGCCGAACATGGCTGTTTAAATGACATTTGTTTCTATACTAGGAAACCGATAACGAATTAATGGTTTCCACATGCTTATAGTAACAAAAGGCAATATTATAAACAAGAAACGCTTTTACCAAATTTCGTTTCCTGCTTTTGTGCAAATTTACTTTTAGATGACTGCGGTGATTGATAAGCCTTTATTGTGCGCAAGATCAACAAACTCATCTCCGCATTTAACTGTCGGCTTAGAAAGATGATCAGGATTGATAAAGATTATTTCGCCAACCTGTCCGTTACTGAGTTTTACTCTGTTGGCAATAAAGGTATTTACGATGTTACCCATAAAAGTCATGATGGCATTAGGTTCGTACTTATCTAAGCCGTTTTTCTCAAACTGTTCAAGCACAGCAAAAGGACATACAGGTTCTCTGTAGATTCTCCTGGATGTCAGGTTATCATAGACGTTTGCTACGGTAACAATAGATGCGATCTCATCGATCTTTTCATTTTTAAGATGAAGCGGAAATCCGCTTCCATCCCTTAGTTCATGATGCATAAGGATAGTGTTCTTGATATGTGCATCAATGTTTTTATCCTTTACCAGTTCATATCCCTTTATAACGTGTTCGTTCATAGCTCTCTGCTCATACTCGGTAAGCTCCTGCTTCTTGTTAAGGAGTTCTGACGGAACAAGCATTTTGCCGATGTCATGAAGAAGGCCTGCAGCTGTTGCCACCTGAACCTTTTCTTCAGGCAGTTTCATCCAGGTTGCCAGAGTATTGCTGATAAGGGATACATTAAGGGAATGCATGAAAACTGCATCGGAATTATCTCTCAGATTATGAAGCATATCAAAAATACCCGCTGTACCACCGGCTTCTACAAACAGGTGATATACAGGCTCAGTAAGCTTTTCTACGTCCAGAGGAATGGAGTCATTTGCGAGCATTCTAAAAGATTCTTCAAGCTGCTCGGAATAGTCCTCGATGTGCTGCTTGAATATGATAAACTCCTCGGTGTTTCTTATCTTCTCTGCATAGGACGGTGTAGAAAGAGGCCCTTCAGGCTTTTTGGCACCTGACCCGACAGGTTTCATCTCCTCTTCGACAAAGATATTGTAGAGTGAATAGGATTTTATTCTCTCAATATCCTTCTGATCAAGGACTGTATCCTTGGGAAGAACAAGCCTGTCATCCAGAGTATAGACATTCTCTGAAACAACCATTCCGGGTATTAACTTGTCAACAGATACCAGCTTCATATTCTAATTATAGCATAGTATTGACGTAATTGCGTTTAAATATACAAAAAACCTCGAAGCAATTTGCTCCGAGGTTTAAATGCCGGCAGTGGGACTTGAACCCACACGTGGTTACCCACAACAGATTTTGAGTCTGCATCGTCTGCCATTCCGACATGCCGGCTAACAACTTAATTAGTTTATCACAGGGGTAATTCATATTCAAGTAGTAAATCAAGGAGTCAGTGAGTCAGTGGGGACGTTTCAGTTTGACTCATTTTGTGAAGCAAAATGAGTCAAACTGAAACGTCCCCACTGACTCACTGACCTCTTTATTCATTCTTTTGACAAATACCACGCAAGTACATGGTGGGCCTGTTTGAAGTCCCCACCAAAGATGTGCTCTTTAAGCTCATCTTCAGTAAATAGAACTACATTTAAGAATTCTGAATCATCAAGATGCTGAGTAGTTACCTTCCGGCAGTCTTTTGCAGCATATATATGTACATTATTGCTGGCAAGAGTTGCATTAGCAGGTATTGTAAGAAGATGTCTCCAGTTATCGGAAACATAGCCAGTCTCTTCAGCAAGTTCTCTCTTTGCAGCTTCTAAGGCTTCCTCTTCAGTTGCGATAGTATTTCTTGCTGTAATATACGGGTGGTTTTCAGTCTCTTTATACTCAATTCCACCTGCTGGGAACTCTGTTGTAACCTCATCTATTCCATGTCTGTACTGCTTGACACAGATATACTTTCCATCTTCATCTGTAGCTACAACCACTGAAAAGCTGTGTTTTGAAAAGTTATATACAGGTCCTATATCTGTTCCATTTGGAAGCTCATATATATTCTGGCGAAAATCGATCCATTTATCCTGCTTTAAATGTTCTTCTTTAACCAGTTTCCACCTTAAATTCTCTTCACTCATTTTGATGCCTCTGTATCATTTTTTATAAGATCCATTACTACTTCTCGCCCTATTATAAGGCCTGCAACAGGAGGAACAAACGCTGAACTTCCGGGAACTGTCCTCTTTTGCGAACCGGATGCCTTTAGCTCAGCATCGATCATTTCCTTATCAGGTTTTATAGGCTCTTCGTTTGAGTATACGACCTTAAGCTTTTTAATTCCACGCTTTTTAAGTTCTCGCCTCATAACTTTGGCAAGTGGATCTATCTCAGTCTTGTAAATGTCTGTAACTTTTATTTTAGTAGGATCAAGCTTATTTCCTGTTCCCATTGAACTGATGATCTGAACACCAAGTTCCTTACACTTCATGATGATATCTATCTTGGCTGTTACAGTATCTATCGCATCAACCACATAATCGTATTCATTAAAATCGAACTCAGAACTTGTTTCAGGAAGGTAAAAGCATTTATGACAAGTAACTACGCAGTCCGGATTTATATCCAGTATTCTGTCCCTTGCCACATCAACTTTATCTTTTCCTACTGTGCTGTGAAGTGCGATGATCTGTCGATTTATATTGGACATAGCTACTTCATCATTATCAACTATATCAATTGATCCTACTCCGCTCCTTGCAAGAGCCTCTACAACGTAGCCTCCGACTCCACCCACACCAAAAACACAGACCCTTGAGTTTTTTAGCTTCTCAAGCGCCTGTGCACCAAGTAACAATTCAGTTCTGATCAGTTCATCCTTCATACGTAGCAATGCTCTTCTGTTAAATGAAGCCTCTTGTCATTGACTACAGCTCCGGTGATCTCAAGCTTAACACCTTTTTTGCCGAGTTTCCTGCGACCTTCCAATATAAGATGGACTTTCTTGTCCTCAGTCATGTATTCCTCTGATACCTCATCAAAGCTCTCCTCTGAATCCAGTACCTTCTTGAAATCTCCGATAAATGCAGGAATGACTATAGCTCCTATTCCCTGCCCCTGTAAAGGTCCATATACCTTTACTATTTCGTGCAAGAGAAGCGTTCTTAATTCTTCCATTTACCCGTAACCCCCGTAATATAGTTTTTTACTGCTGTATGGTTTCTACAATAGCCGGTAGAAGCTGCTTCTTACGAGAAACAACTCCCGGAAGTAAAACCACATCCCCCTCTGAATTTATACCAAATGCCGAGTTAAGTGTATGAAGTGCCTTCGCCCCCGAGAAGACAACCTGTGAAGACTCGTCAATGATATTTGTAAGCATAAAGAACAGCATGTCCAGTCCGTCAGACTCAGCAACGTCCTTAAGTTCAGGCATTATCTTGTCCTTGATCTCAACAAGTTCGTCAGCACTCATGGAGTTGATCTGTCCGATACCGATTGTCATATCATCCACAGTAAACTTCTTGAAATCCTGATGGATGATCTCATCTGCTGTCTTGCTGCCAAGATTTGAACCTGCGTGGAACATCTCTTTTGCAAACTCTTCATAATCAATGCCTGCAATCCTGGCAAGCTCCTCACCTGCATCTCTGTCTACTTTGGTGCATGTAGGTGAACGGAACATCAATGTATCTGAGAGAATAGCTGCAAGCAAAAGACCTGCTGTAGTAGGATCTATTTCCTGAGCATATTCTTTGTACATGAGGTATATGATTGTACATGTTGAGCCAAGAGGCATGTTTCTGAAATAAACAGGACCGGCTGTCTCAATGGTACGAAGTCTGTGATGGTCAACGATCTCTTTTATATCAGCTGCATCAGCTCCGTTTACTGCCTGATTCTTCTCGTTGTGGTCTACAAGAATGAGCTGTTTCTTGTGAGCACCGAGGAAATTTCTTCGGCTGATCATACCGATGTAATTATCGTTTTTATCAAGAACCGGGAAGTATCTGTGCCTCATGGAAGCCATTACTTCCTGGATATCCTCAATGTAGTCATCCATGTGGAAGGTTACCAGATTGTCTTTTTTCATGATATGCTCGATTGGCATACTCTGGTTGATAAGTCTTGCAACAACAAAGGTATCGTGTGGTGTTGTTATGATCTTGGTGCCATGCTCCGATGCCTGAGCCTTAATAGTTCTTGCAACCTCTGCACCCTCGCAAACTATAATGCATGCTGCATCCATCTCTATTGCGCACAGCTGTGTCTCATATCTGTTTCCAAGGATTACCACATCTCCGGCCTCAATGACGTTCTCCATCATCTCAGGGCTTGCAGCTGCGATAACAACCTTACCACTTGTGAGTTCTTCGTTGATATCACCTTCAATAAGCTCTCCATCAAGCGTCTCAACAATATTCTTGTAAGAAGTCTTGGCCTGTGAAAGAATGTGAGGATCGATCACATCCATGTAGGTCTCAACAATGTCATTGGTTGTAATGATACCTGCCAGCTCGTCGCCCTCTGTTGCACAGAGTGTAACAACGTCTGCATCACGCATCTTGGCCCAGGCATTTTTAAGAGACATCTTTCTGCTGGTACCGTCAATACGCCTTATCTCCATGTCTCTGACCTGTGTTCTTACATCCTTTACATAAGCCGGAACATCAACTCCAAAGTGAGACAAAACAAACTGAGTCTCCTCATTTAAATGTCCAGCTCTGCAAGCTATATAATTGCCGCCAAAAACCTTGTTCTTGAGGTTAGCATAGGTTATGGCTGCACAGATAGAGTCTGTATCAGGGTTCTTATGTCCTATTATAAATATTGGTCTGCTGTTTTCCTGCTCGCTCATAAATCTCCTTAAAAATCACCTTCATCATATGTATCCAGGAAATGATGTCTGCCTGTTTTGTTCGTCTTATAAGATATTATCGCATTAAGGTGGACATTTTCCACACTTTTAAAAATATTTGATTCAATATAGGGACTCTTTTCCCTGAGCTCTTTGATCAGCTCTTTTACCTCAGCACGCTTACTGACATCGCCGGGGTTTACAGATGCATCTCTTTTCTCTGTCATCTTGCAGGCGCAGGCAATGAACTTGAGCTCATTGTAATTGCACCAGTGCTTGATGTCCTCTTCCCTTATAAGGTACATGGGTCTTATCAGCTCCATGCCCTCGAAGTTTGTGGAGTGAAGCTTGGGCATCATGGTCTGAATCTGTCCGCCATAGAGCATTCCCATGAGAATGGTCTCGATAACGTCGTCATAGTGGTGGCCGAGGGCTATCTTATTGCATCCCAGCTCTTTGGCCTTGGCGTAAAGAGCGCCCCTTCTCATTCTCGCACAGAGATAACAGGGTGAACCTTCAACAAGGCTACTGGTTACATCAAATATGTCCGACTCAAAAACCTGTACCGGAATGCCCATTATTGTGGCATTTGTCATTATAAGGTCGTAGTTTAGCTTATTGTATCCCGGATTCATCACAAGAAAAACTACGTCAAAGTTCTTTTTCCCATGACGAAGTATCTCCTGGAAGAGCTTGGCCATCAGCATGGAATCCTTGCCACCGGATATACAGACAGCTATCTTGTCGCCGTCACTTATTAGTTTATAAGTATTTATGGCCTTTGTAAACTTGCACCATATCTCTTTTCGGTATTTCTTGATGATACTGCGCTCAATGTCCTTACAGCGCTGTTCATCATAAGCCCCGGATATATCAGGGTTTCTCATATAGCAACTATCCTTTCATTTATAAAACAAGTGAGGATACTAATTTATCACCCAAACTGGCTCGTGTAAAGCTCATAATAAAAGCCTCTCTTAGCAACAAGCTCCATATGTATTCCCTGCTCGATGATATGGCCTTCCTTCATAACAAGTATAAGGTCAGCTTCGCGTATTGTTGAGAGCCTGTGGGCAACAATAAAGCTGGTTCTGCCCTTCATCATCTTGTTAAAGGCCTTCTGGATCCTTATCTCTGTCCTTGTATCAATTGAAGATGTAGCTTCATCGAGAATCAGCATAGGTGGGATATCCAGCATTACTCTTGTAATACAAAGGAGCTGTTTCTGGCCCTGTGAGAGATTTCCGCCATTCTCTGTGATGACAGTATCATACCCATCAGGGAGCCTTTTTATAAAGCTGTGTGCATGGGCAGCCTTGGCAGCTTCTATTATCTGCTCATCAGTAAAGCCCTCTCTTCCAAGCGTGATATTATCTCTGATGGTTCCGCTTCTGAGCCATGTTTCCTGAAGAACCATGCCGAAGTTCTCGCGAAGACTTCCCCTCTTAAGATCTCTTATGTCAATTCCATCAATCAGGATATTTCCCTTATCTACATCATAGAATCTCATAAGAAGGTTGATGAGTGTGGATTTTCCTGCACCTGTAGGTCCTACGATAGCAACTCTCTGCCCCTTTGTTATGGACAGGTTCAGGTCTTCAATAAGGCTGGTTTCTTTATTATAGGAAAAAGACACATCCTCTATATCTACTTTACCCTTGACGTCCATAAGCTCTTTTGCATCATCAAGGTCAT
Organism: Butyrivibrio sp. FCS006; assembly: GCF_000424525.1. Classification (NCBI taxonomy): domain Bacteria; kingdom Bacillati; phylum Bacillota; class Clostridia; order Lachnospirales; family Lachnospiraceae; genus Butyrivibrio; species Butyrivibrio sp. FCS006. The sequence goes on from NZ_AUKB01000008.1 coordinate 650,283, forward strand.
TCTTCTCAGGAGTTTCCTCAATCAGCTCAAATACTCGTGCTGCACATGCAAGGGCATTTTGAAGTTCTGTTATGACACCGGAAATCTCGTTAAATGGCTTAGTGTACTGATTCGCGTAGCTAAGGAAAATGGTAAGTCCTCCGACTGTCATTCCACCAGCAATACAGGTGAACGAGCCAAACAGCGCAACAGCTGCGTATACAATGTTGTTAATAAACCTGGTCGAAGGATTGGTCAGCGAAGAAATGAAGGTTGCCATTACGCTGACTTTCTCAAGGTTGTCATTCATAGTATCAAAGGCATCTATATTCTCATCTTCATGAGCAAATGCCTTAACCACCGATAGATTACCGATCATCTCATCGACAAAGGATGTCTGTGCTGCTCTTGCTTCGCTCTGCTGCTTAAAGAGCTTAAAGCTTCGGGTCGCAACAAACCTCGCAACAAGGAGTGATAATGGCGTTAATACGACTACAACAATAGCAATACCAAAGTTCAAATAGAACATGAAAACAAGGGTTCCGACTATTGTCACTATTCCCGTAAAGAGCTGTGTAAAGCCCATAAGAAGTCCGTCCGCAAAGAGGTCAACATCAGCTATTATCCTGCTAACTATATCTCCTGTCTGCTTGTTGTCCAAATACTCAAAAGGCAATACCTGGAGCCTTGCGAAGGCATCTCTCCTTACGTCTCTTACAACTCTGAAGGTTATCCTGTTGTTGACGGTATTCATGATCCACTGGCATATGGCGATAAAGAGTACCGTAATTGCCATTCTGATTAGGATCTCGGTAACTTTTGCGAAATCCACATTGTCTTTTCCAACAATACAATCTATTGCATTGCCGGCAAGTATAGGAACATACAGTGACAAAAGAGCTGTCACAATAGCAAGTAACATCGAAACAGCTATTAGGAAATGGTATTTTCCTGCATAACGCAGAACTTTTTTCAAAGCTTTCCTGTTCATTGTGCCACCTCCTTCTTGTACTGAGATTCATATATCTCTCTGTACGCCTCGCAGTGTTTAAGGAGGTTGTCATGATTTCCTATTCCAACCACATGTCCGTCATCAAGGACAACTATCTTATCGCAATTCATGACAGAGGCTGTTCTCTGAGACACAATTATGGTGGTCGGAGGATTATCCATGGATGCAATAGCATCGCGCAGCCTTTTATCCGTCAGGTAATCAAGAGCTGATGCACTGTCATCAAGGATCAGTATTTCTGGCTTTCTAACGAGGGCACGTGCAATCGTAAGTCTCTGCTTCTGGCCTCCAGAGAAGTTCTTACCTCCCTGAGCCACAACGGTATCAAGACCGTTTTCTTTGCCGTCAACAATCTCTTTTGCCTGAGCAATTGTAAGCGCCTCATTAATCTCATCATCAGTGGCATCGTTCTTGCCCCATCTGATATTGTCTCTGATCGTTCCATGGAAAAGAACTGCCTTCTGCGGAACGATACCGATTCTCTCCCTAAGGGCATCCATGCGATAGTCTTTGACATTAACACCGTCAATTGTAACGCTTCCTGATCTTGTGTCATAGAATCTAGGAATCAGATTTACAAGCGTTGTCTTACCGCTACCTGTTCCGCCGATTATACCGATTCTCTCACCCCTCTTAATATTCAGTGAAAATGGATAAAGTGAATCCTCGATGTCTCCTGCATATCTCATGGAAGCATCGGTAAATACAATGTGGTCCTTGGTGTTCTTAAATTCAGTTATATTACCGTCTGTCATAGAGGATTTCATCTCAAGCATCTCCTCTACACGGTTTCCGGACGCTATAGCCTTGGTCACAGTAAGGATCAGGTTTGCGAACTTAATAAGCTCAACAAGTATCTGAGCCATGTAGTTATAAAGAGCAACAACATCACCCTGCGAAAGCTCCCCTCTATTTACAACAATTCCGCCTCTGTAGATGAGAAATGCTACGGCGAGATTGAGTATTGCGTAAGTTACGGGATTCATAAGTGCCGATACGCTACCGACAAAGCTCTGAAGCTTCATCTGAAGGTCATTGTGCTCGTTGAAATTCTCTTTTTCCTTCTCCTGCAGATTAAAAGCACGGATCACCCTTACGCCGGTGTGGTTCTCTCTTGTAAGGCAAAGGAGCTTATCAAGTCCCTTTTGTATCAGACCGTACTTGGGGATGCTCCATCTCATGATGACGCCGACAACGATGAAGAGCAGGATTATGGTAACAAGGAAAATCAGGGACTGGCTCGGGCTGATGGTATAGGCCATGACAAATGCGCCAAACACAACAAAAGGCGAACGAAGAAGCAGCCTTATTGTCAGATTGACTCCCTGCTGAACCTGGTTTATATCACTGGTCATCCTGGTGATCATGGCAGATGTGCCGACTTTATCGATATCTGCATAGGATAATTTCTGGATGTTGTCAAACAGCGCTCTCTTCACCTTGGCAGCAAATCCCGAAGCAGCTTTTGCAGCAAAAAACTGTGCTGTCACAGCGCAGGCAAAGCCAACAGCACAAAGCAGCAGCAAAATAAGGCACATTCTGATAATGTGTGATTTATCTCCGTTTGCGATGCCGACATCAATCATTGATGCGATGACAAGCGGAACCAGAAGCTCAAAAGAAGCTTCCAAGAGCTTAAAGAGCGGTCCGAGAATAGATTCAAGTCTGTAATGTTTTAAGTATTTAAGGAGTTTTTTCATGTCAGTAATTTATTCTAAGTCCTTTTGGATAATGATTTTTCAGCATACCTGATGCAAGCTTGGCCCAGCCTATGCTGTAGCCGTCGGTGGTCACAAGACACCACCCTTTCGATTTGTCTTTTCCGGCAAAAGAGCTGTCGGATAGCCTAAGTGTCTGCCCGTTTAGATACTGCTTGATATCAGCAGAATCTGATGGCAGGTCTACTGAGAGCTTGACATTTTCAGGCTTACTTGCAAGAGCAAGTGCATGGGATGGCTCAAAACGGTCTTTTTTCACAGTTCCAAGGTGAAGTCCGGGTCTTATGACTTTCAGGCCGTTTATACCGGGCATATCAGATGGCGTTAGGTAGAGCTGATCTCCAAAAGATATTATAATGCCCTCGGGAAGCTTAAAGCTCTTATCAAAGCATTCTTCCGCAAATGTGTTAAACACTTTGATCATCTCGATTTTAGCCTTGATGTTTCTACCACCGGGAATGTATGAGGCAGCTCCTGATACCATTTCACCGTCTCTTTTAAATACACAGAGAAAATGACCTTCACCACGTACTCTGTGAGGCCATAGTCTTACTGAATCAGCGACTTCCGCATTGCAGTCAGGATCTGCAAACTCAGTTCGACCATTCTCCATTCCGCCGGTGAGTTCAACGTGCATTACATGGAAATCAGGGTTTCGCTCCAAAAATGATGAGACGTTCTTTTCATTCTCTTCGGGCGAAAACGTGCATGTGGAATAGACAAGCCTTCCTCCGGGAACAAGCATTTTAGCTGCATTGTCCAGGATCTCTTTCTGTCTGGCTGCACACATCTCAACATTTTCAGGACTCCATTCAGAAAAGGCTTCTTCGTTCTTTCTGAACATGCCCTCTCCGGAACATGGTGCATCAACAAGGATCTTATCAAAGTATCCTTCGAAGACCTGAGAAAGATGGCCTGAATCCTCATTTAGAACAAGAGCGTTTTTTATGCCCATTCTCTCGATGTTAAGAGATAATATTTTAGCTCTGTCTCTGTTTATTTCATTTGTAACAAGAATGCCCTGGGAGTCCATTCTGCAAGCTATCTGTGTGGATTTTCCTCCTGGAGCTGCGCAGAGATCCAGGATCTTTTCACCGGGCTTGGGGTCAAGGAAATGGACCGGAGACATGGCTGAAGGTTCCTGGATATAGTAAATACCCGCTTCATGGTATGGGTGCTTGCCCGGGGCTGAATCTGCATCATAATAAAAGCCGTTTTCTTCCCAAGGAACAGGCTCTTTGCAGAAGTCCGGTTTCTCTTTTACCTTAAGAGGATTAAGTCTCAAGGCGTGATGTCTTTCCTCATCTTCTTCAAAAGATGAAATGAATTCATCATATTCTTTTTCCGAAAGGAGACTCTTCATCTTCTCCTTAAATAATTCCGGAAGCATATTGTACCTCATTTACTAACGAATAGGACCATAACCTTTAGTTATGATCCTATTAAAAGATTCTTATTAAAGCTCTTCTTTGTGTTCTTTTACAAATTTCTTGATGCCTTTGAAAGTCTCAGGGCTTATTATATGCTCAATCCTGCAGGCATCGGTCTCTGCTATCTCTTTATTTACCCCCGCTGTGAGCATCAGGAATTTGGTGAGATTGGTGTGCTTTTCATATACCTTCTTGGCAGTCTTAAGTCCTTCTTCGGTAAGCTTAAGCTCACCGTCATCTTCCATGATAACAAGGCCGTTTTCCTTCAAGATGCTGACGCCTCTTGATACACTGGGTCTCGAGAAACCAAGTTCATTTGCAACATCAATAGAACGTACAACTCCCTTTTTCTTCTTGAGGAGATATATGGTCTCGATATAGTCTTCACCTGATTCGTGCATAGTTGTACCCCCTTTATTTAATAGCGCACAATCTTTTTAAATATATAATACTATAGATATGAAGAATAAAAAAGAGGTTATCCAAAAAGGATAACCTCTTTTATGCATTTTTCTAAGCATAATGGATATCATTACTTAGCAAAGTCAGTTGCTCTGCTCTCTCTGATGATATTGACCTTGATCTGTCCGGGATATTCCATCTCGTCCTCGATCTTCTTGGCAATCTCACGAGCCATGATAACCATGTCTTCGTCAGTAACCTGCTCAGGAACTACCATTACCCTGACTTCTCGACCAGCCTGAATAGCAAATGAGTGATCAACACCCTTAAAGCTATTTGTAATATCTTCGAGTTCTTTTAATCGTGATGTGTATGTTTCAAGTGTCTCTCTTCTAGCTCCAGGTCTTGCTGATGAAATTGTATCAGCTGCCTGAACAAGAACTGCTATAAGGGACTGTGGCTCTACGTCACCGTGATGAGCCTCTACCGCATTGATAACAACCTGTGATTCCTTATATTTCCTACAGATATCAACACCGAGCTGAATATGTGAGCCTTCAAGCTCATGGTCAACAGCCTTACCGATATCATGAAGGAGTCCGGCTCTCTTCGCTACACGGACATCAAGTCCAAGCTCAGATGCCATAAGTCCACAAAGCTGTGCTACCTCTACTGAATGCTTCAGACAATTCTGTCCATAGCTTGTTCTGAACATCATACGTCCGAGAATCTTGATCACTTCAGGATGAAGTCCGTGAACACCTGCCTCGATAGCAGCATTTTCACCTTCTTCTTTGATCTTGGCAGCAACTTCTTTCTGTGCCTTCTCGACCATTTCTTCAATCCTTGCAGGATGGATACGTCCATCCACGATCAGCTTCTCAAGAGCGATACGTGCAACTTCTCTGCGGATCGGATCAAATCCGGAAATAACTACAGCCTCCGGTGTGTCATCAATAATAAGATCTACACCGGTCATAGTCTCGAGGGTCCTAATGTTACGTCCTTCTCTACCAATGATACGACCCTTCATCTCATCATTGGGGAGCTGTACTACAGATATGGTAGTCTCGGAAACGTGATCTGCTGCACAGCGCTGAATAGCACCTACAACTATTTCCTTGGCTCTCTTATCTGCTTCTTCCTTTGCCTCAGCTTCCATGTTCTTGATCATGATAGCTGATTCGTGTTTCACATCATCTTCAACGATTTTTAAAAGATACTCTTTGGCCTGATCGGAGGTTAAGCCAGAGATTTTTTCCAGTTCCTGTAGCCTCTGTTCGTTTAACTTAGCAACCTCTTCTGTCTTCTTGTTCAAGTTCTCTTCACGAGCACTTAAACTCTGCTCTCTTCGCTCGATAGCCTCGGTTCTCTTCTCGACATTTTCCTCTTTCTGCTGGATACGTCTTTCAGAGCGCTGCATTTCATTACGTCTGTCCTTGACTTCCTTCTCAAGATCATTTCTGGTCTTAAGGGCTTCTTCCTTAGCTTCAAGGAGCTTCTCACGCTTTGTGTCCTCAGCATTCTTAAGGGCTTCGTCGATGATTTTTCTTGCCCTCTCCTCAGCACTACCGATCTTGGCATCTGATACATTCTTAAAATGTGTTGTTGCCAAAAACCAGGTAATAAGAGCAGTGATGACAAGAGTTGCTACTACTGCAATTACAGTGGTCATTACAGGAGCACCTCCTTATTCAATTTTCATTGTACAATATTTTGTATAGCTTGCCTTAAATAAGCGCACTAATATACAAGATTACAACAGATTAATTTTACCCTATATTTGTTTTGGGTGTCAAGGTGCACATGCCCACTATATCAATAATCATTTTAAATATTTTATCTACAGTTCTTAATTATATGAATAAATCTTATTTTGATGTGTAAGGTCTTCGCTCATAACTTAATTACATTACCCTCATGTCTAGTCCCAAAACTTGTTACCTCTCAAAAAGATTGATTTTCCTAAAATTCATCTATCAGTCTTTGAATATCTGCCTGTTCAACTACTTGTGTCTTTTTATCAGCTATTCTGTATACCCTGTCACACTTAGACAAGACTGTAGGTCTATGAGTTGTAAGTATAATGATCTTCTGCGGATACAGCGTTCGTATATTATCAATTATTCTTCTTTCGGTTGCAACATCAATAGCCGAAGTTGCTTCATCAAGTAGCAAAATCGGAGATCTTTTGAGTAATGCTCTGGCAATAGCCAGTCTTTGATTCTGCCCCTCTGACAGACCTTGTCCATTTTGTCCGAGCATATGATCAAGTCTGTTAGGTAACTTTACAACAAAATCATAAATGCATGCTATTTTAAGAGCTTCATAAATTTCATCATCAGAAATCTCTGGTCTGATCATTTTCAGATTTTCACGTATTGTTCCAGCCATCATGGTATTGGTTTGCGGTACGTAAGAGACAATTGGTCTTGTCAGAATTCCCATATTAACTTCCCTGTCTCCGTCTGAAATGTAAACCTTTCCGCAATTTGCTGTGACTATCCCAAGTAAAACTCTAAGCATCGTGGTCTTACCCTCTCCGGATGGACCTATAATTGCAATTGTCTCGCCTACGCCGGCTGTAAGATTTGCCCCCTCAAAGACATCATAGTCATTTTTATATTTGAAATACATATCCTTTATATAAATCGAAAAGCCTTTATTCGCGATATCACTCAAAAGCTTCTTATTTTCTTCAGAATCAAAGTTCTTTTCGTCTGGTATTAAAAGAAGCTTCTTAACTCTGTCAGACGCTGCCATATATGCCATTATTGTTGGTATGAGATCCAAAAGCTTTTCCATTGCTCTGGCTATCTGTAGTGCCAAAAATGCAATTACAGAAAGTGAGCCAAAAGATATGACACCTGAATGCACTCTATAAAACATCCAAATAAACAATATAAAAGCTGCTGCTATTCCGGCAAGAGAAGATGCAGCATAAGAACTCATTATATATTTATTAGTAGTTAAATCTATTTTTTTTCTGTCTATTTCTATCCGGTTCATTCTATCATAGAAATAATCTTTAATACCGAAAGCTTTAACAGCCTGTATATTTTCGAAGGTTTCAACATTATATGAGTTTATCTTTGATTCAATCTCACGTATTTTCCCTTCCGATTCGTATATCTTTCCCATAAAAATTCGTGATGCGATAATTACAATCGGTGCTATTACAATTGCAAGAAAAACCATACTATAATCCAAGTAAATCATATAGATTCCCGCACTTGTAATTAAGGTCAACTCTGCTATAAGTGTCGGAACAAGTCCACTGGTATTACCTGCAATAGTCTTTATGTCTGATGATAATCTCGTAATAAGATCACCTGAATGATAATCCGAAAGTTCTTGCCATGAGGCATCCATAATCTTGCGATAAATTTTTAACTCTAGGTCATTATACATTCCATTGTAATTTCTGCAGGCAAATCGATTACTGATAATTGAAATTATTATGTTTGCAATGTATAACCCCAATAATATCAGTCCTGTGCCAAGCATTTTTGATATGTTATCTTCAAGTGCCAGATCAACAATATTTCCTATTCTGCTAGTCATATAAATCTGATAAACTGCTTGCAAGATTAAAATGACAATGTATAAATATAGTCTTGATTGATAGTTCTTTAAAACATTCAAAGCCCACTTCATTGTTTTAAAGACTTCAATAAACAGATGAACATTTGCTTTTTTATATGGCAATTGCATGTTATGCTCCTTATATAAGATCAAAGATGAGTATTAAAGAACATCTTTAATTCGATTTTAAATTATAACATCTTTTGTCACTTATCCGTATAGAAAAATATAATTAGATCTTATGCCATCCCAGATAATACGTATTAAAAAGCATTCTGTAAACAAAACACCTCTTGCCCAAAAAGACAAGAGGCGCATAACATAAGAGTATTTACCGATGTCAATACCAGCCAATCTCTACTATTCATAATCATATGAATCAGTTCTTACTCCGCAAACTATCAGTCTTGTATTCTCATCATCTGTACATGTTGACAGAGTTATAACGTGATCTGATTCGTTTGTCTGAATTCCCGTATCAATCAGCGAATCACGTTCAAGCTTTTTAAGAGTCTTCCAATAATTTGAAGGCTCTTTTCCAAATGTCCAGAATACATCATGGCTGTCAGCTACTTCTTCGCATGCAAAAATCTGATATCTGTAAACCGAATCATTTGTGAAAATCTGAAAATATTGATGTTCATCATAATATTCCGGATCTGTCTCATAGTAGCGAAGTTTACCAAACATAGACATGTCTTTCATATTATGGCCGTAAACCAGGCTGTGCGGATCCGAAAAATCAGGTGACGACTCGCAATCAACAAAGATTGCGCCAGCCTTTGATTTCTTACCGGTATATGCAGTAGTAACATATTTTGAATTATCACCGGAAAACATTATCGGATAACTGATATCCTCATTCTCGAAATAAATCCATCCAACTGCCTCAGGATACTTCTTTTGGAGTTCAGTCATATTAACATTTACATGCTTCCACTCTTCTCGTTCCTTTTTCACTCCTGCAACCTCGGGCCTTTCCTCCGGTTGATCAGGTGTTTCCTCAATATAAGTCTCCTCTGCTTCACTATAAATGTGCTCAGCTTCTTCATACTGATTTCTTGTAGTGAAAAGAGCAATTGAAGAACCAACTATTGCAATCGCACTGATAATGCATAAAATCTTGGCACTGTTTTCACGAATTTTGGTGATCAAAAACTTTATAGTTGTGCTTATTTTATCACCTGTGTATAATTCGTGAGCTGAAAATGCAAAAGTAATTAGACCAACTACCAAGATAATTACCCATAGCCATACTATAGGAAGTGTATCTCCGGTTTTAGGCGCTCTTGAATCACCATTAACATCCTTAGTATCACCCTTAGCCTCTTTTATAGCTGACCAGCCTGCTATTAGTGTAATATTTTTTGTTATCGGTGTATCAAAGTTATATGCAGACGCAGTGGTAGTATTCTTAGATGATGTTGTACCGGTTGTCGCAGCCCCCTTCAGATACCATCCCTTGAATGTATATCCATCTTTTACAGGATCGGAAGGTTGTGAAACCTTATCGCCGGATTTAACTTTAACTGTTGTTTTTTCTGTTCCGTTGTCAAAAGTTACAGTGTAATACTGAATTGATGACTGATATGCTACAGCGTAAGTCGAAAATTTATATGCATAAACAATTATCTTGCCATTAGACTTATCTAATTTATAACGTTCCCCGGAACCACTTGTACTCATGGAACTTACAGTACCATCATGTTCCCTGAGTAAAGTTATGTTTTTCTTGTCACTGAAATCGTAGGATATTTCAAATGGAAGAAGTACAGCTTTCTTATTGTTATCAACAACCTCTGAAACATTGCTTTTACTTGAAGAACCATTTGTAGTAACCGTCTGATTTACATCAATTTCAATTATATCGGCGAAATATGCTGTTGTACTTCCTACATCTGATGAATCCTGAGAATCTCTGGTCAGATTCTTCTTTCCTTTAAACTCGTCAATGATTGAGTCCGAGAGTTCAGCAGAAGCAAAATTCATATTTACAACAACATCGTCATAAGGAGTACCAACTGTTTCAGCATAAGTCTGAAGCTTAGCTTTTCCTTCGTTATTGAGTGATACACCTTTTACATTTGTCTTTAATTCACTTGGCATATAATATGAAGAATTGGATACTCTCTTATGTTTTTCAAGTGAGTATACATCCCATAAAGAATCAAGAGAAAAAGCAAACTCAACATTCGATCCGGAAGGAACATTAACCCATGACATCCCCAGTGACCCCTGTTTGTTTTCAAGCAAATTGAGTTCACTGCTTGTGTAAGCGAGTGGATGCGATGGATTTTGAATACCCATCCATACTTTTAGACCTGTTGTGGTTATCGGCAGAACAGCATATGCCGGTAACTGGATCGCTTCAGCCTTACTTTTCATCTTAGTAGATGCTGTTTGGATAGAATCAACAGCCATGTATGTGACGCAATCTATAGCGCCACTATTTTTATTTGCATAAATGGTACCGTTTGTTGCATAAGTTGCAATTGAATTATTGCCAATAGCAGTGTCTTCTCCAAATGCAAAAGAGCGGTAACCATCTGGCAGATTTGCTGAACCATACAAAATCGAAGGATCGTTTTCGTTAAACCTGAAATACAGCTCTTTCAAAGCTGCCCCAGCGCCAAAACCTGAACTTATTGGATTTGCCTGCTCGCTTGATAGAACTTTCCATCCTTCACCACTTGCAGTAGTTGTAAGCATATCATCTTCAAAGTCTCCGATTACATCGAAGGTCTGTACTACTCTTCCTGCCGAAGTTGTTATAGAATTGAGCGTATATGCCATAGTACCATTTGTAATATAGCACTGGTCTGAATCAGTATTTACACCAACCCAGTCTCGTAACATATCTGAGTTTTTGGTTATTACCTGAACAGCATTACTTGCCTGACCATTGATTCGACATCTGTACCATTTTCCTACAGCAGAAGAAGAACTAACGCCATATTCCTGAGTGTTAGCATACATGATAGGAGTAAAAGAGCTGTCGACATTTGTATCACTGCTCTCCCATTGATAAGAAACAGCTCCTTTTTCTTGTGCATTACTATTAATCCTTATAGGCATTTTAAGCTTAAAGGAATTTGTACCAAGCTCTATACCGGATGGATAACCTCCATTTTCGAAGTCAACTGTTTCTGCGGAAATATCTCCAATGCTCAATGTGAGAGCATATGTAAGTCCGCCGTAAGTTATATCTAATGTTGTCTCGATATTCTTTTGAGGCTTTTGAACAACCAAAAACCACTTACCCGAATTACTTGGCTTAAACAGGCCATTATCATCAATTGTCGGTATTGTTTGGCCACTTGAATCTATTTCATATTCCAGTGTATCAACGTAGATGTAATTCACTAATGAGTCGTCTGTTGAAATTGTATTTATTTCTTTTCCATCGTCATCTTGAGCAATCTGCAGTTCCTTGAGAACATCATCCAAAGATACTACTGACTGTTTAATCTCGTAATTAAGCTCTCCTTCATAGCTAAATCTAAGAACATACGTTGAGAAACCATATGTTACAGCTTCAATAGCCTTAGCATCTTCAACATCAACAACTACTGCTGCTAACTTTTCAACTACTATATCATCTGAAGATGAATTGTCTTCGGACATACTACGAGTTGCTCCCAGAACAGCTGATTCAGAATCTTCCTGCTTCTTTTCATCCAATATATGATAAATATCTGCTTTAAGAGATTCATTCGTTACTTCTTCCGATTCAAATGATACAATTACTCTGCCTTTTTCAGTATCAGGCTCAATTTCTTTACCATTTTCATCAAGAATCTGTATGTCAAATGAGTATGATTTTACGACATTACAATCTGTCTCAATCTGTTCCGATAATACGCTATTTACTCTTTCTTCTTGCTCTCCATCAAGCTTACTTGCATTAACAGAAGCACCTAAAGGAAATACTCCCTTATCTGCTCTTACTCTTATTTTGACGCCGTCTACTTCTACAGTTTCATCAAACTCGAAGTACTCTTCTATAATCTTAACTGTAATGGTCGGGAGCTTGGCCTCAACATAGTAGAAATCCGGAATAAGCAATATCGGTGTAAATACATATTCCATTCCTACCATATTAGGATCATATTCGTCAGTTCCATTAAGGACAGGATCGAGTATCCACTTAATTCCTGATACCATCTCATGACTAATTTCATCGTCATTAACAGAATCAATTGCATGGACTCTGCTCATACCAAGTACATCTTTAATCTTGCCAATGAGTCCTTCTCCGTTTTCGGTTTCTTCCTCCTCTATCGGAGCATCTGTTTCTTCAAAGAATGTAATCGAATCACCATCTTCACTGACTTCTTCATCATTCGTTTCAGAATCATCAGGTACTATGTTGTCCGAAGATGAATTTGAACTATTGTCATAGACATCTTCAACGCTATCACTGCTTTCTACATCATTTATCTCATTATCATTTTCGCTTGAATCACTTTTATCTATAACGCCTGAAGATACCTCTCCTGTTTCTGAGTCAAAGAACATGATATCATCACTGGGGTCTTCTTCCAGTTCTTCATCTTCTGGTTCTTCATTTTCTAGCCCTTCAGTTTCTGACACATCTTCAGACTTATGGCTAGCGCGCTCACTCCCCAGTTGTTTAGCTATTCTTTCATCATGATCAGTATCAGCGACAACATCAATATTTAATGTGTCAGGAAAGAAAATATCTTCTAATGCAGTTCCTGCTTTTACCTCTTGATAAGCAATTTCATCAGGCAATTCTTCAAATCCTGATATCTTGACATAGACCTGTTCATCAGAAATATCCGACTCATTAGATTCAACATCTTCCTCATATTCTTCCACTTGAGTATTTTCAGTTAAATCAGTACCATCATAGAAAACTGCATCTGAAATAAACGGAGCAAAAGCAACATTTGACACAAAAATAATATTTGCAATAAGGACAGATACAATCTTTTTTCTCATATTAATCTCCTGCACAATACTTCAAACAAAGAAAAACCCACAATTATATTTTAACGAATTATTGTTACACAAAATCGTAAAATTAAGAAATTTAATTTTTATTTTAGAATATTGTGCGACTATATAACGTCAAGCCAAATCACCTCAATACTCTATACGCTATATTTCTGATCAAATGTGAAATAATGCCGTACTCTCCCAGTATCTCGAACCAGTCCACAGCAGATCTGTAATCCCTCATGATGAGATGCTGTGTAGAAATGAAGAACATACATTACATTATCGTACGGAAGTGGCTTTCTTACGCATGGCGCGAGATTTCTGTCATAATCGGGAGTGCCGACAAGAATAAGGGAATCAGTACAATTATTACGTATAATTTTTATTATCTGCTCTGAATATCCATAAACATCATTCCAATCTGTGTCACAATTGGGCTCATTACATATTTCGTAGATAATATTTGGAACAGATGAATATTCGGATGAAATCATCTCAAAGAAAGCCTTAGCTGCATCAATATTGATGTTTGGGTCATTGTCTTCTAGAATATGCCCGTCTACGATTACATACATATCGTTATCAACAGCATATATAAAAAAGAACTGATTCAACAATGTGAATCAGTTCTCTTTTATTGATTATTCATCATAAAGTTCCATTGCTCTGCGAATATCAGACATTTGAAAGCCTTTCCGCAAAAGAAACGCCATTATCTTCTGTTTCTCTTTATATTCTGTCTGTTCAGGATCATAGTGTTTCTTGGAAAGTAGCTTTTTAATCTGTTCAAGTTCTATTTCAGAATCCTCTTCTACATAAAGTTCCTCAACTATAGGCATAAAGACATCTTTACTGATACCCTTCCCTGAAAGATCCTGGATAATTCGGTTCTTAGACCTTATGGACATATGGTAAGAGATATAATCTCTGGCGTATCGTTCATCATCTAAGTAGTGATATGCTTTTACATAATGAATCGCATCATCCATGATTTCTCTTGGATAAAGACCTTCTGATAACTTATCACGTAGCTGTTTCTCAGTGTAGTCTTTCTTTTGCAAGAGATTCATAGCTCTTAGTTTACAGCGCTTAGGAAGAACAACATCCATAATCTCTTGGTAATTTGTCTCAGATAGCTCCTGTCCTTCTCTTATACTGTAATCTCGTAATTCCCCTTTATATAGAACGAATGTAAATTCACCATCCAAATATACTTTGCATCTCTTTTTATCTAATTCAACTATATTTGTGACTGTCATAATATCCCCACACAATATTTAAAGTAATCCCCTGATAGTTATATGAACTATCAGGGGACAAAAAAATCGACTAATTATGGTACTATCATTCAGCCTTGGCTGCTCTGCCCTTCTTAGCTGGTTCTTTCTCTGCAGACTCAGCTGCCTTAGGTGCTGCCTTGGCGCCGTCTACAGGAAGACCAAAATGAGCTCTTACCTTGGCATCGATCTCTGCAAGTACCTGTGGATTGTTCTCAAGGTAGAGCTTAGCATTCTCACGACCCTGACCAATCTTCTCACCTTCGTACTGGTACCATGCGCCTGACTTGTTAACGATGTCAGCGTTTGCTGCAAGATCAAGGACATCACCGGTCATAGAGATTCCCTTACCGAACATGATATCAAACTCAGCCTCTTTGAAAGGAGGAGCAATCTTGTTCTTAACCACCTTAACTCTTGTTCTGTTACCGATGTTCTCACCATTCTGCTTGATAGCTTCAATTCTACGTACATCCATACGAACTGATGAGTAGAACTTAAGAGCACGTCCACCGGTTGTGGTCTCAGGATTACCGAACATGATACCAACCTTCTCACGGAGCTGGTTGATGAATATTACTGTGCAGTTAGACTTGCTGATAACTGCTGTGAGCTTACGAAGGGCCTGTGACATAAGTCTTGCCTGAAGACCTACATGTGAATCTCCCATATCTCCGTCAATCTCGGCCTTGGGAACAAGAGCTGCAACAGAGTCAACAACTACTATATCGATAGCTCCTGATCTAACCATTGTCTCTGTGATTTCAAGAGCCTGCTCGCCTGAATCAGGCTGTGAAATATACAGGTTATCAACGTCAACTCCGATATTCTTGGCATATACAGGGTCAAGGGCATGCTCAGCATCGATAAATCCGGCAATTCCACCCCTCTTCTGAACTTCAGCGATCATGTGAAGTGTTACGGTTGTCTTACCACTGGACTCAGGTCCGTAGATCTCAACGATTCTTCCCTTAGGGATTCCACCAAGTCCAAGTGCAATATCAAGGCTCAGAGATCCTGTAGGGATAGTCTCAATGTTCATTGTATCCGAGGAATCACCAAGCTTCATAACAGCGCCTTTTCCGAACTGCTTCTCAATCTGGCCAAGGGCTGCTTCCAATGCTTTTTGTTTTTCTTCTCTTTCCATATTTCCTCCTTTTAGAACATCCGTTCGTCTTGATAATATAAATATAAAACAGATGTTCGATTGTGTCAATAAATTTTTAACTATAAAAATGAAAATTCCGGCAGATACGCCAGACGTTTAGTCCCCACTAAACACACAAGTCATTGCACAGACACTGCAATGACTTGGTTATAATATCATATTAAAATTTTAGTGTCAAAAGAATTTTCCTTATCACATGGACATGTCATAATGACTGCAGCGAACTCTGTACTCTTCGTTAATAAGCTGCACCATGTAGGAGTCACCACTTACATTATCCGGGTGGAACATCTTCATGAGGTCCTTATATCTCTTTTTCAAAGTAAGCGGACTGTTGACACCTCTAAAGAGCATATCAATGGCATCATACTCATCCTCTCTCTGATAAGCCTTTTCTCTCTCGAGTCTGATAAATTCACTCTCGAGCTTCTTCTTATCGGAGTTAAGCTGATCAAAACCATTGTTCAATATCCTGAGTCTCTGATCGAATAATGCCTTTTCATTGTTGAGCTTTCGGGTTGCTGTCTCAAGTTTCTTCTCAGCAGCATCCATCCTCTCTTTAAAAGCCATTTCGTCTCTGTAGAGTCCCTCGTACTGCTCAGAAAGAGCACTTTCCTGGTTCTCGAGACGTACGCTTTCCTTGAAAAGCCATATTCTGAGCTCTGCAAGCTCGTCTTCTGTTCCGTTTAAAATGATTTCTTCAATATTTCTTTTTTCTTCCATAAGGAATCCCCCCGCCTTGTGGATTTATTACTTCTCCTCAGTGCCCTCAGGGAAAGCAATGTTTACTGCTTCATCATCATCCATGATTCCTTCGTTCTTAGCGCTGAACTTGTTCATGATGTCAGGAACCAGATCAAGTACCTTGGTAACTGCGTCCTGATTCTTGATGTTAACAAGTTTAGTTGAACCATTCTTTATAACAAGGACTGCACTTGGTGACATCTTGGCACCAAATCCGCCACATCCTCCATTCTTTTTATCGGCAGAAGTTGAGCCTGCCCCAACCCCAAATGAAACATCTACCAATGGAAGTATGATTGTATCTCCAACCTTAGTAGGCTCTCCGATCACTGTCTTGGTGCTCATTACTCTGTTCATACCGCTGAGTAAGGATTCTACAACACCGCCAAAATTATTCTCTGCCATGATACCCCTCCAAAATATATAAATTATGAATTGATAATCTTCTTAAATCTTTTTATTGTCTTCTTCACATCCTTGTTGAAATAGCAAACAGCTGCGCTGTAGACAATAGTAAATAATGTTATATGTCCTTTGATATGAGCATCAGTCATTATGACTTTCCGCTCGAAATCAGGTTCGAATCTGACCTTCTTGTACAGATAAGGATACAGTGCTCCATAGCCGGCCATGATCTCTGCTGTCTGGGCCGGATCTCCGGTGCCTAGCATTAAATCTATATCATATTTATCCGGCAGGATCATCTTGATTATCTTGATCAGTTTCTTCTTAACAAGTGCAAATGCTCTCTTGAAAATATCGTTTTCAAGGGTGCTTTTAATCATTTCTATCTTATCACAAACTCTAGATATTGTATATCGTATTTTTTCAAACACATTTAGTGGTGTTTTCAGAATATTGTCTATTTTATCTATAATATTCCATAAAACATCAAGAAAAGATTTAGGCTCTTCATCCTCGGTTTTCATTTCAAGATCTGAACCTGTTTCTGAAGCCTCAGAATCAGTTACTTCTTCACTTGGTTTAACATTCTCCGGTTTCTCTTCTTCCTTCTTTTCCTCCGAAGTCATATCTTCTAACGGCTTCTCATCAGTATCTTTTTCCTTGTCTTTGTCCTTCTTTTTGCTTTCTTTTTCAGGTTTCTCTTTCTTTGGAAGGATCTTTATCCCAAAGACTCTCAGCGTGAACTCTTTGTTCTTGGGGAATTCTATTCCGCCTCTTATAACAAACAATAGCCAGTGAAAAGACACTTTGGCGAATACCTTATCCGTATCAAAGCCGTTATCAAGCTCCGTCTCCGGAACATTTGCATCTATCCTGTAAAAGATCGGTGCAAACAAAACCAATAACAGAAGTAAGAGAATAACTGCCAGTATCACCAGCAGCACAATTCCTATTATTTTTAAAACCGTCAAAACTCCAGTAAGTAACATAATACACTCCGGTAATTATTTTTTAGTATCCTTATCATCCAGGTAATCCAGAATTCTTCCCTCATAGCCGGCCTTTATAGCTTCATCCGTAATCTTAAGCACAAGATCAAGGGCTTCGTTATAACTTCCTGCAATCCCGTATATATATGCAGGATTGTCTCTGAAATATTTTTGCTGAAGGAATGCACTGTGGATAATATCAAGCTGATCACCGTCGGAATCAGCTCTTTTTAAACAATAGATCGTGAACTGTCCTCTTCCGTGAGAGAGTCTCCATTTCACCTGCGAATGCATCTTAATAGAATCACCCCAATAGAGGTTCTTATAGAATCGGCAAAAGCCTCTTGATCTCATACCCCAAAACATCTCCCAAATATCGTTTATCTGCATAAAAACAAATTGAATGTCGTCTTATAAACAGATATACTTATATTATCATATAGATTTAGATTTTTAAATTATGATTGCACTTCATTTATCGGAGGAGTCGTATGAAGTCTGTTGCTAGAATGGAGCTAAAACCGGGGATGGTTGTAGCTGAAGACGTCTTGAATTATCAGAATGAGATCATAGTTTCAAAGAACACCAAAATAAATGATACAATCATTGAGAAACTGGCAAGGCAGTCTATTTTGGTTGTCCCCATCAAGGAAGAAGCAGACTTTGCCACCACTCATTTCGAAAAAGTCCGTCTGACAGAAGGCTTTAAGGCCTTTGAATCCACCTATAGAATATATTTCCCTGTTTTCAAAAATCTCGTAGTAAGTGCGGTAACCAACAGAACTCCCATTAACATGAACCAGCTTATGGAGGTTTATCGCAATATCATTGTATGCGCAAAAAGTGGAGAACTACTTCTTGATTACCTCTACAATATGCTTCCCGGTGAGGATGACATGACTCACGCTCACTGCCTTAACTCCGCTCTCATCGCCGGCGTATTTGGCACATGGCTCGGTCTTTCCAATGAGGACATCAACCTCCTCATTCAGTGCGGATTTGTCTATGACATCGGCAAGCTCAGCATTCCTTATCAGATCCTCTGGAAACCCGAAAGGCTCACTTCTGAAGAATACAGGCTTGTAATGAGACATACCACCATCGGATACGATTTTTTAAAGAGCTATGGCTCTTTTGACGAGCATATTTTAAATGCAACTCTTCAGCATCACGAGAGGTGCGATGGTTCAGGCTATCCCAAATCACTTCAATCAAATGAAATCGATCAGTTCGCCAAATATATAGCAATTATCGATACTTATGAAGCCATGACTTCGCCAAGAACCTATCGTCAGAAGCTCAATCCATTCCAGATCATAGCTAACTATGAGAACGAAGGCTTCGTTAAATATGACTTTGCTGCTATCAAGTCCATCCTGTCACATATAGCAAACTCTCAGCTTGGCTTTAACGTACAGCTTAGTAACGGCCAGATCGGAGAAGTCATATTAATAAATGAGAAGGCGCTCTCACGCCCTCTCGTTAAACTTAGTGACAATTCACTTATTGACCTTTCGACCAACATGCAACTGGCCATTGTTTCAGTATTCTGATGCTCACTCCACTCCGAAGTATGCATCGAAGATTCTCTTAGCAATAGGTACAGCGAAACTTCCACCGCTTCCTGCGTTCTCCACGATAATGGTCACGCAGATCTCCGGATCATCAGCAGGTGCAAATCCTGTAAACCATGCATGAGAATCAGTTGTAGTATTGGTAAATTCAGCAGAACCGGTCTTTCCTGCCGCTGTGTAGGAAAGGCCTTTTAATTTGCTTGCAGTTCCGGACTCAACAACTTCTTTCATCATGCCCTTTATTGTATCAGCCTCAAGGGCAGTCATTAGTCTCTTATAGGAATCAGGCTCATAATTCTTAACAGTCTTTCCATCTACGCTCTTAATTGAATCCACCAGATAAGGCTTCATCAGAACACCTTCATTGGCAATTGCACAGGTGATCATATTCATGTGCATAGGCGAAACTGAAGTTGCTCCCTGACCGATAGAGAGCTGCATTACATCTCCCACGCTTGTGCTCTGGTCAACTTTGGCACTGCTCTTTGCATACAGGATATCTATTGGAAGCTCCTGGTTAAACAAAAGCTGATTTATTGTTTCGGAAAAGACCTTTCGATCAAGGCTTACACCTATGTTGGCGAAGGATGAGTTACAGGACTCAGCAAATGACTTTGTAAGATCCACACTGCCATGTACCTCTCCGTGAAAGCACTGAATGCTCTCTCCCTCAGCCTGAAACCTTCCATTACAGCTAAACTTATAATTTGTATAATCCTTTGGATGCTGCTTTAAATACGCAAGTGTTGTAATGATCTTAAAGGTTGATCCCGGAGGATACATGCCCTGCGTTGCTCTGTTTAAAAGCTTGGCATCGGGTGATTTGTCTGCAAGAAGGCTCTCCCAGTCACTCTGAATTGTGTTTGGGTCAAAATCAGGTTTTGACACCATGGCAAGGACTTCTCCTGTCTTCGGATTTGTTACAACTATTGCTCCCTTTCTGGCTGAAAGTGCGTTGTAAGCAACCTCCTGGAGATTTACATCAAGTGTTGTGATGCACATATCTCCGGGATACTTGCTTCCCTGTGTATCCAGTGCAACCTTATCAGGCAGATCAATACTTGTATTTATCAGGTAATAGTTGGCAAGGGCTTCTATACCTGCCTTTCCGTTTGTTGAATAACCTACCACGTGAGCAAATTCTTTCCCATAGGGATAGACACGGGCATCCTTGCCGTTTGCATCGGTCTCTGAGTAAGCCAGCACATCTCCGTTTCTTGAAAGTATCGATCCGCGAAGGTTTTGATTCAAAAGGATCTGCTGTCTGGTGTTGTAGCTGTTGTTCATAAGAACCTGTCTGTTGTTATACGCATAAACACTGATATATCCCAGCATCACACAGAAAATCAGAGCATAAAACGCAGAGATGACAAGTATTGGATATGATCGTATTTTCTTTTTCTTAGGCTTTTGTTGTTGTTCCATTCTGTCTTCTTTCCTGCTCGCGTTTTTGTTTTCGCCTCTCCATGGCTTCGAATCTCTCGTCTGTCCTTATCATGCAGATACCTTCTGCTATCATGATCATCACAATTGATACAAGGACAGATGTTCCTCCGTAGCTGACCAGAGGCAGTGTTACACCGGTAAGAGGGATGAACTTGGCACCTCCGCCGATTGTAAGAAACGTCTGGAATATGTAAGCTACACCAATTCCGCAAACCACCATTCGGTAGTATTTATCCTTGATATAATAGCCCTCATACATGAGCATAAAGAATGTGCTGACACAGACAAGCGCCATAAGAACAGCATAAATTACCCCCATTTCCTCAGCAATTGCCGAGAAAATGAAATCCTGCTCAACATAAGGAATTGATCTGGGAGAACCACCATATAGTCCAAGGCCAAACCAGCCTCCACTACTAATACCGAACAGAGATTGCGAGAGCTGATAGCCGGAAGTCTCTATATCTCCGAAGGGATCAAGCCAGGCCTGAACTCTTAGTCTTATATGGGAAAAGAGCTTGTAAGCAACCACGCTGGCTACCGCCCCCAGTCCAAGGCCTATGAAGAGATATCCGATGTTCTCAGTAGAAATATAGATCAGTGCCAGATATATGACAAAGAATATAAGCGCACTACCAAGGTCCCTTGAAAGAACAAGAATGATCACATGTCCGGCTGCTACGACTGATGCAAGAAACAGCTGCCAGATATTTTCCGCCTCAAGAAGCGCTCCGGCCATAAAAAATAAGAACAGCACCTTAACTGCCTCAGACGGCTGGAATGTAATTCCCGCAAGGGTAAAAGAAATCTTGGAACCATTAGTAACAGCGCCGTATAAAAGCACTGCTCCTATGGCAACAATCCCGGCTCCTGCGTATATCCAGGTCAGTTTCTTCAGATAATCAAATCTAAGGATCACCTCAGGAATAAAAAAGCCAATGATAAAGGAAGCAGTTACGATAAAGAACTGCTTGACGGCCTTATCATAGGAAAGTCTTGTCAGGATTATCATTCCGATCATCAGAAGAAGGCAGGTATTGTTGATAAGAAGCCTGTTGCCTTCAGGATAGATAACATAAAACAGCATCAGCACCGATGCGAAGATGATTATCTGAAACGCAAAGAAAAAGAGATAAACAGGCTTACCGGTCCTTGCTATTATCTGGATAAAACAGGAAACCTGCATGGCAAACATGCAGATGATCTGTCTTATGTATAAGCCTTTTCTCTTCTTCTCTGTCTTGTATCTAAAGGCCATGAAAGCCTCTATCACATAGATCAGCATAAAAATATCAATGACATATTTTGATATCTCAGTTACGTATAATTCCATTTAAGTTCTTATTCTGCTCCGCGTTTAAAATGTCCTGTGGTAAAGCTGCCACTTTCAAATATATCTGACGCATCTGCTCCGTTATACAGATCCGTGTAATAGTCCAAAACTTCTCCGCATCTCTTTGCACTCTCAATAGTAAAATCAATGCGGTAGTGATCAAAGCTCTTTTCGTTCATGATCTTGCCCATTCTTCCATGAAGAGATGTTGGATGGACGTTCCAGATCACGTTATAGCAATGTCTGCAATTGCAGGTTACAGGCAGCACATTGCCGAGTCTGTCTATAATGGTTGTGTTTTCACTGTAGAGCTCATGAACACGTCCACTGCATCTGTCTGTTGTCTTCTTGATGCAGCCTGCACTTACCATCATGGGCATATGGCCATAGAGATTGTAGGATACAGGAATATCTACTGTCTTCTTGAGCTCTCCTGCCATATCTCTTGCTTCACCAAAGTTAAGCTCATAAGGCCCAGTTACTTCCTCAAGTCTGAATCCATCCTGTTCATTACAGTCTATTAGTTCCATTGCTGCTTCTTTATTCCAGGTATATACGCTGTAATCAGAGACAGCTTTGCCAGTAAAACCTTTATCGCATAGATAGCCCAGCTGCTCGAGATTTCTTACAAGAACACCTGTATATCCCGATTCCGGGAGCTTATCAAGTACTCTCTGAACTTCCTTGCAGCCGTCAAAGTCTTCCTGCCTTGTGACATAAGGAAGCGCTACAAACATCTCAAGATTCGAAATGTTAGTCGAAAGTTCTTTTACATCAACAGATAAAAAGATATTGCTGTCTACATATATTCTACCAATATCGGTATTATTCTCAGCTCTCTCAAGTACAGTACTTAACTGCTCTTTAGTGTTGCAAAGGATATGTAAAGGTCCTCTCATAGTAGCTACAGATTTATATGAATCAAGGTCGGTAAAGTGCCTAACATTCTCATAAGAGTTTATCTTCTGTGCACTCTTTTTGATCTCATAAAGCCTGTCTGTCACCTTTGCAACAAGCGTTCTTCTGAGTTCGTTAAGCTCACTTACAGCGATGAATATTCCTGTTCCACTGCCATTATCATCAATAGTGATCTCGATGTTCTCGCACTCGAAAGGTGTTCCGCCAAGTTTAAGGAGCTGCTTTCTTACATTCTCCTCTTCGAGAGGTCTCTTGGATGCAGCCTGTACCTCACTACCCGTGCACTCCTCGTAAATAACATCGTCACCAAAAGAAAGCGACATTGCAATCTTAGCAGCCTCTCCAACCCTAAGCTCACAGAAAATGTCACACTTTAGCTTAAGTTCTGATGTAAGGAACTTCTCATGAACCTCTGACAGAATCTCCTCCGATGTTGGGTTATAGGCCGGTGAAACTACAGTTACCATAGCCTTGTCATTGTGTCTGTGATAATATCCGTCGCTGATACCGGTCCTCTGATAGAGGTTTCTAAGTATCTCCATATCCTCTTTGGATACGCTGTGATCCCCCTTTGGATTCTCGTAGTATTTATCAATATATTTCCTGTAAAGAGCCGTTACACCGGCAGAGTACTCCGGTTTCTTCATTCTTCCTTCGATTTTAAAAGAGTCTATTCCTGCCTCGATAAGTTCAGGAATAATGGCAATCGTGCTCATATCCTTAAGACTTAGTGGATACTGCTCTCCTGACTTGCCATTCATTCTATACGGAAGTCTGCAGGGCTGAGCACATCTGCCTCTGTTACCGCTCCTGCCTCCAACAACGCTGCTGAAAAGACATATTCCGGAATAACAGTAGCACATTGCACCATGAATAAATGCCTCTACCTCGATGTCAGCCTCATCTCTAATGGCCTTCATCTCAGATAGACTAAGCTCTCTGGCTGGCACAACTCTGGTACAGCCCCTCTCTTTAAGGAGTTTGGCACCATATACACCGGTCACTGTCTGCTGAGTGCTGGCGTGAAGCTCTATCCCGGGGAATTCCTGCCTTATAAGACGCATAACACCAAGGTCCTGAACTATTACTCCATCAAGCCCTCTGTCTGCATATGGAAGCATAAAGTCATAAAGCTCGCCATACTCGTTTTCCTTGACCAGCGTATTGACCGTCATATATATCTTTTTATCATGGAGATGGGCGTAGGAAATAGCGTCAAGAACCTGATCTCTGTCAAAATTGTCAGCATAGGCTCTTGCACCAAATTTGGATCCGCCCAGATAAACGGCGTCAGCACCTGCATTGAATGCTCCCACCATTGTTTCATATCCACCAGCCGGTGAAAGAAGTTCTACTCTTTTCATACGCTTAAAAAAGGCTGTCCTGAGACAGCCTTAAACATCCTTACTTCTTGTTACCCTTCACCTGAGCTTCAAGCTGAATGATCTTCTTGGATGAATCATCGAGCTTGGTCTGAAGGTTCTTGCTATTCTTCTCAGTGTTCTCAAGCTTGATCTGAGTTGCGATAAGCTCATGCTTGAGGTCATAGAGCTCTTTCTCCTTCTCGGAGAGCTGCTCTTCCATAAGCTCTATCTGCTTCTTGGACTTAAAGTAGTCGTCAGCGATATTGAGCTGAAGAAGCACATTCTGAGTATCGATGGGCTGTCTCTTAAAGCCGTCGATCTTGTTGTATTCAGCAATCTTATTGTTGATATAAGAAGCTACCTTCTGAAGGTATTCCTCACTCTCATATCCGCTTAATGTAAAAACCTTGCCCCCGATCAATACTTCGGTATCTGTCTTGGATGCCATTATCTCTCCCTCATACTGTACGTAAAATGATTTACATCATGACTTCAAAGTCATAATATCATTTCAATTATATGTCAGCATCACTCGGCATTTCAAGCCCTAAATGATGATATGCAGCTTCTGTTACCACTCTTCCTCTGGGTGTTCTGTTCAGGAACCCGTTTTTGATAAGAAATGGCTCGTAAACATCTTCAATAGTACCTGGATCCTCTCCTATGGCAGCTGCCAGAGTATCAAGGCCGACAGGTCCTCCGGAGAACTTGTTTATCATCGTCAGGAGCAGATTTCTGTCAGTGTGATCAAGTCCCATCTTGTCGACATCCATGAGATCAAGAGCTGTTATTGCAACATCCTCTGTGATCTTGCCATCAAACCTCACCTGAGCAAAGTCTCTTACTCTCTTAAGCACTCTGTTGGCAAGACGCGGAGTTCCACGGCTCCTTCTGGCCATCTCGATAGCGCCTGCGTTATCAACCTCAACATCAAGTACTCTTGCGGACTGAAGGATAATGCTGCAGAGCTCCTCGATATCGTAATACTCCATTCTGTGGATCATTCCAAATCTGTCTCTTAAGGGCGCTGAAAGCATTCCGGCTCTGGTGGTTGCACCTATAAGCGTAAAATGAGGCAGATCAAGCCTTATAGATCTGGCTGTAGGTCCCTTGCCTATCATGATATCTATGCAGAAATCCTCCATGGCAGGATAAAGAACTTCCTCTACCTGCCTGTTAAGTCTGTGGATCTCATCTACAAAGAGAACATCACCTTCTTTAAGATTATTGAGGATAGCAGCCATATCTCCGGGCTTCTCAATAGCAGGACCTGATGTGATCTTAATGCCAACTCCCATTTCATTGGCAATAATGCTGGCAAGTGTAGTCTTACCAAGTCCGGGAGGTCCGTAGAAAAGCAGGTGATCAAGGCTCTCGCCTCTTCCCTTGGCAGCCTCGATGTAAATCTTAAGGCTCTCTTTTATCTTCTTCTGTCCTATGTAGTTATCTAAAGTCTTGGGACGAAGGGAACCTTCAATCTTGACATCTTCAGGACTAAATTCCGCATCCATCCCTCTGGCAGTGGTTACAATCTTACGCTTCTCCATCAGAACATCTCCTTAAGCGCGAGTTTAAGCAGCATCTCAGTATCACCGGATGCAGAATCATTCTCAGCAAGAACTTTCCTGACAGCCTTCATTGCATCGGATGAGTTGTAGCCAAGTGCTACAAGTGCAGCAACTGCCTCATCTCTTGCTGATGAAGCCTCACCTGTAAGATCATCAAGTGTAACGGCAGATGAGCTGCGAAGCATATCATCCTCCGTAGCCTTGATCTTGTCGCGAAGTTCAAGAGTTATCCTCTCGGCAGTCTTCTTGCCGACTCCCGGAGCCTTGGAGATAGTTCCTGCATCTCCCGCCATTATTGCAAATCTGAGATCATCCGGTGTCATGACCGACAGAATGGAAAGACCTCCCTTGGGGCCTATTCCGTTGACGGAGATGAGCATCTTGAATAAGGAGAGCTCATCCCTTGATAGAAATCCGTATAGAGTAAAAGAATCCTCTTTTACCGAGGTATATGTATAGAGCTTGACAGCCTCGCCGATGCCTGGCATTCTGTCCATTGTTGAACCTGAGATAAATACATTCATCCCGACTCCGCCCACATCGACTATGGCAAGCCCTTCTTCAATACTCTCTAAAATGCCGTTAACATAAGCTATCACAGCAATTTCCCCCACTAACTGATTTTCTAAAGAACATTATAGAACATTTGTTTGCTTTAATCAAGGAGTTCTCCCATCTCCTTGATCGAGTCAAATATAACAGTGGGTTTAACCTCAGAATCCGGCACTTCTTCAAGCTTGCACTCACCGGTCAGAACCAGCACTCCCATTGCCCCATTATTAACGCCTGTGGCAACATCAGTGTATATACGGTCTCCGACAAAAGAAATCCTGGAAGCATCTACTCCTGTCGCGTCAACCACCATATCTACAGTCTCTTTAAATGGCTTGCCGACAAACTTAGGACTCACCTTAGTTGAAAGCTCGATTGCAGCGCACATAGCTCCGCAGTCAGGAATAAAACCTTCTTTCACAGGGCAGTTTATATCTAGGTGTGTTGCCAGGAACTTTGCGCCCTTCATAATATAAACGCAGGCATTTGAGAGCTTCTCATAATTAAGAGTCTTATCAAAGGCTACTACCACGATGTCCGGTATGCTCTCACAGATTGCATGGCTCATGGCTGCCTTTTCATCTCGCTCTGATTCAAAGAGATTTATTCCTGCCTCTCTAAAGCTCTTTTCCAGTTCAGGTGTTCCAAGCAGGTATACACTCTTGTCAGAGTACCTGGACTTTATAAATCTGATCATCACATCTCCGCTGGTCATGATCATGTCCCTTGAAATGTGACAGTTCATCTTTTTTAGTTTCTCAATATAGTTCTCTGATGACACTGATGAGTTGTTTGTAAAAAAGATATATTTCTTACCGGCTCTTTTAACAGATTCAAGGAAATCAAGAGCTCCGTCAAGGATCTCATCACCTAAATAAAAAGTGCCATCCATGTCAAGCACAAAGAGCTCTGTATCTTTTAAAATTTTCTTCTTTAATTCTATATCCTGTAAGTCCTTTAAAATATTCTCACTCACGGTTCTACCTCAAATAATTATCGCTACCACGTGACATATTTGTCACAATTTAGATTATCACTCTCTTATACTTATCCTGTAAAAGAATAACATCTCCGGCATTTATGACAACACTGCCGCGAGGAATGATTGCCTCTCCGTTTCTCCTGATAAGGAAGATGTGACTCTGCCTTGAAATATCCAGATCTTTTATGGCAACGCCATTCCAGGAATGGCCTTCATTTATTGTGATCTCTCTAAGCTCAATAGGCTGGAGGTCTTTTGCCTTCTCGGCACAGAGTGCAACGACGTCTCCTACCCTAAGGACAACATCTCCTCTTGGAATTATGGTATCATTCTCTCTCTGGATGGAAACAACTATCATGTCCTTAGGAAAACCGATCTCAGAGATTCTTTTTCCATTCCATGAATCCTCTTCGCCAAGCTTGATCCTGATAAAGTGAATATTCTCTTCCTCTGCGAACTGTCCTACTGCCTTAAGCTTCTGATACTGCTCGACGAATCCGGCACTTATGATACCGGTAGGGATAGCTACCATTCCAACGCCTAAAAAGCTTATGAGTATTCCCAGCATCTTACCTGCTATTGTTACCGGATAAATATCACCATATCCAACCGTCAGAAGCGTAGATACAGACCACCAGATTCCCGAGAAAGCATTCTGGAACACCTCCGGCTGAGCATCGTGCTCAACGCTATACATGCAAAGACTGGAAGCCATCATAAGGATCAGAATGATAAATACTGATGCTGTAAGCTGCTGCTTCTTGGATGAAAGGACTTCTGTGATAACATTCAGCTGGTCATAATAGGAGTTGATCCTAAAGAGCCTTAGTATTCTTGCCACTCTAAAGAGCCTGAACACAGTGGTTCCTGCAGGGAAGAATACAGGCAGGTAATATGGCAGGAAAGATAAAAGATCTACCAGACCTGCAAAGGAAAAGATATATTTTATTACCGAATCTTTTTCTGAAAGTTTTGGATACAGCTCTTTTGCTGTAAAAAGACGAAGCACGTAATCAATAGCAAAGAAAAATGTCGTTACTGCTTCAATAGCAAGGAGGAGCCCTTTATAGTGCTCCTCCATATAATCAAATGTTATTGCGAAAGCCGCAAAAAGATTGAGTATCAGGGCAATAATACTCAGGATGTCGTAAAGTTTGTTGATTGGCTGATCAACAACGCCGGTACTGACCATATTAAAGACTTTAGCTCTTACACGGTTTAGATTACGACCCCCAGTTTTTGTCATTTCTTATCCCCGCTCTCCCTGTTCTTCCTTTTTCCGAAGCTCTCCATTACAAGATCGCTCATATCCTGAAGATAATCAAGGCTCCTCTTTTTGTTCTGAGCTTTTACAGACTTCTTTTTGGACTTTGACAGGTTCATGGTGTCTTCGTCCTGTCCTACATACCAGGCCTTGGTTGAGCCTTCGCCCTTGATGTTGATACGTCCTACATTTTCGAATGCATCTGATGAACGCTTTCTTGCAGGTCTGTCGTTTGAAGGCTTGCGAGTTTTATCAGCTGACCTGCTCTCTTTCTTTTTGTAAATATCCTTGAGTTCGTTAAGATCGCCAATATCCAGCTTGTTCTCAGGCTTTTTCTCAACTACTCTCTCAGGTCTCTTCTCTGATTTTCTTGAAGGTCTTCCGGAAATGCTCTTCTTATCGGACTTCTTCTCGAACCTCTTTTCAGTCTTCTCAAATCTGTCCTTCTTATCGGAACGTCTGCCACGCGAAGATCTCTTTTCATCATCAGATCTTTCGCGCCTTCCGCCCTCATCCTCGCGCCTTTTTAGTCTTTCACCGGTTCTTCTGTATCTGTCGCGCTTGGATTCTCTCTTTTCAAAAAGAACTATATCCTTAATGTCAGCGCCCATCTTGAGCTTCATGAATCCGGCTGCCAGCTGCTCAGCTGTGTACTCGCCCTCATCAACCTTGCTCTTTACATACTCAAGAACCTGAGTGATGTCGTCATTCTCAATGATATCGATAACTTCGGCAAAGACCTTTTGAGACTTGGCCCTTGTTATCTCTTTTGCACCTGGAACTCGTCTCTCCTCGATGGTTGTGTGGCAGATCTTCTCAATCTCGCGAAGCTTGTACATCTCTCTGCCGCCGACGAGGGTAAAGCTCTTTCCGCTCTTACCTGCTCTTCCGGTACGTCCGATTCTGTGAACGTAATACTCAATATCCTCGGGAATATCGAAGTTAAATACAGCCTCAACTCCGCTTACATCAATTCCTCTAGCAGCTACATCTGTAGCAATGAGGATGTTGATCCTGCCACTTCTAAAGAGATTCATTACGGTATCGCGCTGGTTCTGAGAAAGATCTCCGTGGAGCCCGTCACACAGATATCCCTTGCCCTTAAGGCTCTCAGAGAGCTGGTCTACCATTCTCTTGGTGTTGCAGAAAATAAGGCTTCTTGCAGGATTATAGTAATCCATGAGCCTTGTGAGCACCTCTTCCTTCATCTTCTGAGGAACTCTGTAATATGCCTGTTCGATGGCCGCCACGGTTATTTCCTTGGGAGTCATCTTGATGAACCTTGCATCCTCTTTCTGATACTTCTTGGTGATCTCGAGGATGGGCTTGGGCATTGTTGCTGAGAAAAGAGCTGTCTGGCGCTCCTCTGGCATTCCCTGAAGGATGGTCTCAATGTCATCTCTAAAGCCCATGTCGAGCATCTCGTCAGCTTCATCAAGCACGAGAACTCTGACATCCTTCATCTTCATGGTATGCCTTCTCATATGATCCATGACACGTCCCGGGGTTCCGACTACTATCTGAACGCCTGCAGAAAGTGCCTTTATCTGTCTTGAAATATCCTGTCCGCCATATACCGGAAGAACTTTAACTCCCGACATAAACTTGGCAAAATCTCTGATATCGTCAGCTGCCTGCATCGCAAGCTCTCTTGTAGGACATAAAACCACTGCCTGAAGGTGCTTGTTGTCCGGATCTACTTTCTGAAGAAGAGGTATTCCAAATGCAGCTGTCTTGCCCGTTCCGGTCTGGGCCTGACCGATGATGTCTACTCCCTCCATCATCACAGGGATTGCAGCTGCCTGAATGGGTGACATGTACTCGAATCCCATCTCGGTGACTGCTCTGATAATTCTCTCGTCAAGACCTGATTCGTCGTATCTGATCTTAACTTCTTCTTTTACTTCTTTACTACTCATTAATACTCCTAAAATCGCTTAAAAGGGACCGCTCATTACGTCCTTATTCTTGATAAGGTAGTCCACAAGTGAAACGATAGTCAGGACAAGAGCTATCCACTTGATGATCTGTGTTATAAGCGGAAATGGTGTCATTCCGATATTGGCAATCATAAGAATTACCATGAACATCTGGAATGTAGTCTTAAATTTTCCCCAATAGCTTGCTGCGATAACTCTTCCGTTATCTGCTGCAATAAGTCTGAATCCGCTGATAATGAACTCTCTTGCAATGATCACGATTACGATCCACGCCTCGATCCTGCCAAGTTCAATAAGGCCGATCATTGCGCTGCAAACAAGTAGCTTATCAGCTAAGGGATCCATGAATTTTCCAAAATCTGTTACAAGGTTGTACTTTCTGGCAATCTTGCCGTCAAGAAGGTCAGTAAGGCTCGCAACAATGAAGATTGCGAGCGCAACCCACTTAAAGTTAGGGTTCATAGAATCGTTTAAAAGGAAAAACACAAAAAACGGAATAAGAATTACTCTTGCTACAGTTAACTTATTTGGTAAATTCATCTTTCAGCTCTCCTATCAAATCATATTCGTTCGAGCCGGTAATAAGGACATCAACATAATCCCCTGTCATCAGCTCCCTCTGCACTCCTGTTATAAAAAGATATCCATCGATATCCGGTGCATCCTTGTAAGTTCTTGCTACGTATGAAAGGCCATCGTCATCATCAGCATCTGTGATCCTGCCTTCCACAACTGCTCTTACAGTTTTTCCTACCATATCCTCCGCAGCTTCAAATGCGATCTTCTGTTGAATTCGCATAAGTTTGTTTCTGCGAGTGTTCTTTACCCTCTCAGTAACCTGATCCGGCATTGTGGCAGCCGGTGTGTCCTCTTCCTGAGAGTAAGTAAATACCCCTAATCTGTCGAATCTAAGATCACTTACAAGCTCTTCTGTCTGCTTGTGATCCTCGGCAGTCTCTCCCGGGAATCCGCTTATCAGCGTAGTTCTGATGCAGATGTCCGGAATCTCTTCTCTAAGGTGCGTAACCAGCGCTCTTATCTCGGCGCTGTTCGTCCTTCTTCCCATCAGCTTAAGGATCCTGTCAGACCCTGACTGAATGGGGATGTCAAGATAATGACATATCTTGGGCTCTTCCTTCATGACTTTTATCAGTTCATCATCAATCTCTTCAGGATAACAGTAAAGTACTCTTATCCACTTAAAGCCCTCTATCTTACAGAGCTTTCGTAAAAGCTCCGGAAGCATCTTTCTTCCGTACAGGTCTGTACCGTAGATGGTGGTCTCCTGAGCAACAACGAGAAGCTCAGTAACTCCGCCCTCCGCCAGGTCTTTTGCCTCAATAAGAAGCTCATCCATGGGAATACTGCGATACCTTCCTCTTACCTTGGGGATGATGCAGTAGGTGCAGTGCTTATCACAGCCTTCTGCAATCTTGAGATAATCAAAGAGTCCTCCTGTGGTGATAACTCTCTTATATCCGCCCTTAGCGGGCTTATCGATATCCTCGAAATAATTTTCATGGGAAAAGAGCTTGTTCCTCTTGACGGTAGCTTCGATAGCATCAACTACCTTGTCCATTGAAGTAACTCCAAGGATTGCATCTACTTCTGGAATCTCCTTCTGTATCTCATCCTGGTATCTCTGGCCGAGACAACCTGTAACTATGAGTGCCTGAAGCCTGCCATCTTTCCTGCGCTCGGAAAGCTCTAGAATAGTGTCGATACTCTCCTGCTTGGCATCATTTATAAAGCAGCAGGTGTTTACAACTGCTGCTTTTGCTTCATCCTCATCATCTGTAAAGCTGTATCCGCGGGCCTGGAGCATTCCAAGCATTACCTCGGTATCAACTCTGTTTTTGTCGCATCCTAGCGAAACAAAAAATATTTTCATATTATTCGTTCTCTGCTGTCTCCTCAGCTGCGGCTGTCTCTTCGTTCTCTGAAAGAAGTGCTGCCTTCTCCTCATCTGTAAGAATACGAAGCTGTGCCTGGTTCATCTCGTCTACTGCAATTGAAAGAGGCTTCTGCTTGTCCTTAACCTTAACCATTGGCTCGTCACCGGCAATGATCTGTCTTGCTCTCTTTGCAGTAGCCATAACTACTGAATATCTGGAATTGATTACAGGCTGCTCGCCCTCTTCAACTTCCTTGTTTACTACGTTCATAAGATCTACATAAGAAGGGTGTATCATTTTATTCCTTTCCTGCGATAATAACCGCATATACAAGCTAAAGGTTTATAACCTGTTAAGCTCATCTCTGATGGTTTCTATAAAATCAAGATTTCTTGATGGTGCTCCGTGAGCTGCTTCTATTATACTATGAAGCCTCTCTGTGCACTTTTCAAGATCATCATTGATAACAAGATAGTCATACTTCTCGATTCCTACGGACTCTTCCTTAGCTCTCTTTAGCCTCTGAAGAATTACTTCCTCAGTCTCTGTTCCGCGTCCTCGAAGTCTCTTCTCGAGTTCTGCCACTGATGGCGGCATTACGAAAAGAAGTACCGCGTCAGGATACTGCTCTCTTATCTGAAGAGCTCCCTGAATCTCTATTTCAAGTATAACATCTATTCCCTGTGAAAGCTTATCCTCTACAAACTTTCTGGGAGTTCCGTAGTAGTGATCTACGTAACCTGCGTGTTCTATGAGGCCGTTCTCGTTAATGAGCTTCTCAAATTCCTCATTTGATACAAAGAAATACTCTCTGCCGTTAACTTCTCCGGGTCTTGGGTTTCTGGTTGTAGCTGATACTGAAAGCGCGTAATTGTCGTATTTCTTGGTCAGCTCCTTCATAAGTGTGCCCTTACCGGCACCGGAAAATCCTGAAACAACTATTATTATACCTTTACGATTACTCAATGTTCTGTATTTGCTCCCTTACTTTCTCAATATCAGTCTTAAGTGCGATTCCTCTGTCTGAGATCTTAAGGTCTGTAGACTTTGAAAGAATTGTATTGGCTTCTCTGTTCATCTCCTGCGCCAGGAAATCAAGCTTTCTGCCTATTCCGTCCTTGTCATCGCCTGTAGAAAGAGCTTCCTTGGTAGCAAGAATGTGGCTTCTAAGTCTTGTAAGTTCCTCATCAACGCAAACCTTGTCAGCGTAGATGGTAACTTCCATCGCAAGCCTGTTCTCATCAACCTGCTTGTCATCTAAGAGATCTGCTATCTTCTCTCTGAGTTTAGCCTTGTACTCTGTTATGATCTCAGGCGATCTCTCGGTGATATATTCTACATTCTCAAACATACCATCAAGCTTGGCATTTAAATCCTTGGAAAGGAACTCGCCCTCTCTTGTCCTTGACTCTAAGAACTGCTTGCCTGCCTCATCAAGAGCCTTCTTGATTCCGCTCCAGACCTCTTCTTCGTCAAGTTCCTCTTCTTCCATAGTAAATACTTCCGGAAATCTTGAAAGTACTGAGATACGTACATCATTATCAAGTCCGAAATCATCCGCCATTTCTTTCAGGTAATTGAAATACTCTTCAGCGATAGCCTTATTATATTTTACTCTGGATTCTGATTCTGAAAAATCCTCATAACTAATGAAAACATCGACCTTGCCACGCTTCATAAAGTTCTTAAGTTCAGCTCTTATAGCTGACTCAAAAGAATTGAACTTCTTGGGCATCTTTATATTGATATCAAGGTACCTGTTGTTAACAGACTTAAGCTCAACAATATACTTGCGCTGACCTTCTGTGACTTCACTTCTGCCAAAACCAGTCATACTGCAGACCATATCTAGTAATCCCCCTTATTTTGGGTATAAATTTACACAAGTTATTATAATATAACGCAATTTCAAGGTCAATGTCAACGAAATCCGTAACTGTGCCAAAAGAAGCATTTGAAAATTATTAAAATTTTACTATTGTAAACGCTTACATAATTTGATATAACAATATTTAGAAAAGAAATTAAGCGCTAATAATTGTAAGCGGTTACATTACAGGAGGTAAATTCATATGGAGTTATTAAACTATGATGTACTTGAGAAATCAGGTTACAAGGGGTACGTTTTAAAGGATGCTCCTATCAGGGTTCTTCAGTTTGGCGAAGGTAATTTTATGCGTGCTTTCGTTGACTATTTCTTTGACATCAGCAATGAGAAGGCCGGTTTCAACGGTAAGGTTGCTCTTGTACAGCCTATTTCAATGGGACTTACAGAGCTTGTAAATAAGCAGGAAGGTCTTTATACCCTTTACTTAAGAGGTAGTGAGAACGGTCAGAAAGTTGATGCAAAGAGAGTTATCTCCGCATGTGACTGCTGCTTAAATCCATACGATAAGAGCGATTTTGATAAGATTATGGAAATTGCAGAAAGCGACGACCTTGATATCATTGCTTCCAATACAACCGAGGCAGGTATCGCTTATGATTCATCTTGCAATTTTGATGATCAGCCTGCAGCCAGCTTCCCCGGAAAGCTCACTCAGGTACTTTACAGAAGATTTAAGGCAGGCAAGAAGGGCATCGTTGTTCTCTCCTGCGAGCTTATAGATAATAACGGAAAAGAGCTTTTAAAGTGTGTCAATCAATACATCGACCAGTGGAAACTTGAGGATGAGTTTAAGAACTGGGTAAATAATGAAAACATCTTCTGCTCTACTCTTGTAGACAGAATTGTTCCCGGAAGGATCCGTGATCCTAAGGAAGTTGAGAAGCTTGAAGCTGAGAATGGATATCACGACGAGCTCATCGATGTTGGTGAGATCTTTGGAGTATGGATCATCGAAGGACCTGAAGGTCTTGAGGACAGACTTCCTTTCAAGAAAGCCGGTGTAAATGTACATGTTGTTCCTGATGTAATGCCATATAAGCATCGTAAGGTTCGTATCCTCAACGGTGCTCACACAGGATTTGTACTCGGAGCCTATCTTGCAGGATTTGATATTGTTCGTGACTGCATGCAGGATGATGCTGTTGCAGGCTTCATGAACAAGATGCTCAATGAAGAAGTTATCCCTACTCTCGTTGATCACCTTGATGAGAATGACCTCAATCAGTTCGCAGCTGCTGTTAAGGACAGATTCAACAATCCTTTTGTAAACCACGAGCTTATGTCAATCTCACTTAACTCAACAAGTAAGTGGAAGGCAAGAAACATGCCTTCATTCCTTCAGTATATTGATAAGAACGGCAAGCTCCCTGTTTGCCTTACAATGTCACTGGCAGCATATATAGCTTTCTATTCAAATGATGTTCAGGAACTTACAGATGCAGGACTTGTATGCAAGAGATCTGCCGGAAACACCTACACTGTCAACGATGACAGATGGGCACTTGAGTTCTTCTATGACCACAAGAATGATTCTGAGGAAGACCTTGTAAAGGCTGTCCTTGGCAATGAAAAGATGTGGGATCAGGACCTCAATAAGATTGATGGTCTTACAGATACAGTTATTGCTGATCTTAAGAAGATCCGCACAGAGGGTGCTAAGGCTGCATACCAGAGCTGCCTTTAATCCTTAAATACAGTAATTCTATTTTTCATTTCAACTCCTAATCCTTTTAAAAAACGCCGCTTTCATTTTATTGAAAGCGGCGTTTCCCTTTATATCATCATATTAAATCAGAGCTGATAAAATCCGATTTTCTTATAAACCTTACGAAGTGTCTTGTTTGCAATATAAGATGCTCTCTCAGCACCCTCTTTATATACACTCTCAAGATAAGCCTTATCAGCAATAAGTCTCTTAGCTTCCTCACGAATAGGATTAAGTGTCTCAAGCACAGCCTCTCCTACTGCAGGCTTAAATGCACCATAGCCCTGTCCTTCGAACTCTTTCTCAATCTCTTCAAAGGTCTTGCCTGTAATGGTTGAGTAGATATTCATAAGGTTAGCTACGCCCGGCTTGTTCTCCTTGTCATAGCGAACGCAGTTCTCTGTATCTGAGTCTGTTACTGCTCTCTTGAACTTCTTCATTACAACATCAGGCTCATCCATAAGGAATACACATCCGTTAGGCTCTGACTTACTCATCTTGGATCCCGGTGTTGTGAGGCCATAAATACGAGCACCTGTCTTGGCAATATAAGGCTCAGGAATTCTAAATACGTCACCATAGATGTTATTGAAACGCTCAGCAATATTTCTAGTAAGCTCAACGTGTTGTTTCTGGTCTTCTCCTACAGGTACGTAGTGAGGCTGATACAGAAGAATATCTGCAGCCATAAGAGAAGGATATGTGAAAAGACCGGCATTGATATTGTCTTTGTGCTTCTCGGATTTGTCTTTAAACTGAGTCATTCGGCTAAGCTCGCCGAACATTGTATAGCAGTCAAGAACCCATCCAAGCTGTGCATGAGCCGGAACATGTGACTGAAGGAAAAGAGTGTTCTTCTCAGGATCAAGTCCGCATGCAATATAAAGAGCAAGCATCTCAAGAGAACGTCTTCTGAGTTCCTTGGGATCCTGTCTTACTGTGATGGTGTGCATATCTGCCATAAAGTAATAGCACTCAAAATCATTTACCCTGTCTGCCCAGTTCTTGATGGCTCCAAGGTAATTACCCAAATGTAAATCTCCGCTTGGCTGAATGCCGGAGAGCATTATCTTCTTTTCGTTTTCCATAGCTAATCCTCCAAAATGTATACTAAAATACTATATCAGCAATTTCAAAAAATCTCAACCAAATATGCTATTTTACTGTATAATAGTCATGCATTTATTATTTGAAAAGGAAATATTTGAAATGGCATTTGACGGGATTACAATCGCAAACCTTACAAAGGATTTCTCCGACCTGCTCGTCGGAGGACGTATATACAAGATAGCTCAGACAGAAAGTGATGAGCTTTTTATCACTGTGAAACTCTCTTTTGAAGCAGCAGATAAATTCGGGATCAAGCAGACAAAGCTGGTGCTTTCAGCAGATGCCACTCTTCCACTTGTTTATCTTACGGATGAAACAAAAGCATCTCCTATGACTGCACCCAACTTCTGCATGCTCCTAAGAAAGCATATACAAAACGGAAGGATCATATCTATAACACAGCCCGGCGGTCTTGAGAGAGTCATCCGCTTTGAGGTAGAGCATTTAGACGAAATGGGCGATTTACGCCATAAAACTCTCATAATCGAGATTATGGGCAAATACAGTAATATTATCTTTACTGATGAAAATGACGTAATAATCGACTCTATTAAGCATATTCCGGCATCTGTAAGTTCTGTAAGAGAGGTTCTCCCCGGAAGGACTTATTTTATCCCTTCTCAAGAGAAAGCTAATCCGCTCGCAACCACGGCTGATGAATTCTCTTCCCTTGTTCTTAGCAAAGGAATGCCTGTCTTTAAGGCAATCTATTCCAGTTATACCGGAATATCTCCTATTATCGCTCAGGAAATTTGCTTTAGGGCCGGAATTGACGCTGATAAATCAGCCATTGCTTTAGACATGAAGGAATCAACATCTATTTATAGACACTTTGGAGATATTGTTGAATG
This sequence comes from Butyrivibrio sp. FCS006, assembly GCF_000424525.1. Taxonomy (NCBI): domain Bacteria; kingdom Bacillati; phylum Bacillota; class Clostridia; order Lachnospirales; family Lachnospiraceae; genus Butyrivibrio; species Butyrivibrio sp. FCS006. The sequence continues at coordinate 688,347 of NZ_AUKB01000008.1, forward strand.
TATCAAAACAGGCAACTATAATCCTGCAATTTACTATGATAGCAATGCTCCCAAGGAATATTCTTCCATACCTCTTACACTTTATGGTTTCGGAAAAGAACTTTCTGAATCCGATAGTTCATGGCAGGTAAAAGAATTTGATTCCATCTCTTCACTTATTGAACAATACTACGCTGAAAAGAACACCTTCACAAGAATCCGTCAGAAATCAGTTGACCTTAGAAAAATTGTTCAGACTGCACTTGAACGCAACGTCCGTAAATACGATCTTCAGTCAAAACAGATGGCAGATTCTGAGAAAAAAGATAAATACAGGGTCTACGGAGAACTTCTAAACACCTATGGTTACAGTGCTAAAGAAGGTGACAAATCAATCACTGTTAATGACTATAACACAGGTGAAGATATCACAATTCCGCTTGATCCTACTCTTACACCTAATCAGAATGCCAAGAAGTATTTCGATAAATACACCAAGCTAAAAAGGACTCAGGAAGCCCTGGAAGAACAGATGAAAGAAGTAGCTGAAGCAATTGAACAGCTCGAGTCTATTGCTACTTCTCTTGATATAGCTCAGAAAGAAACTGACCTGGCTCAGATAAGGCAGGAACTTGCAGAAAGCGGATATATTAAATCCCATGTATCAGGTAAAAAAGGACGGAATGACAAGGTAAAGAGTGCTCCTTTCCACTACCTCTCCAGCGATGGCTTTGATATTTATGTAGGAAAGAATAACATTCAAAACGATGAACTTACATTTAAGACAGCAAACGGAGGCGACTGGTGGTTCCATGCTAAAAAGATTCCCGGATCACATGTAGTTCTTTTAACCGGTGGTAAAGAAGTTCCAGACAGAGCTTTTGAAGAAGCGGCTGCTCTTGCAGGCTTTTATTCTAAAGGAAAAAATCAGGAAAAAGTAGAAATAGACTATCTTCAAAGAAAAGATGTGAAAAAACCAAATGGTGCAAAACCGGGATTCGTTGTTTATTACACCAATTACTCCATGGCGATTTCACCTGATATATCATCACTCAAACTAATCAGTGATTAATACTAAAACTAAGACGCCTGACCGCCAAAGCGGCCAGACGTCTTTCTTTTATGTAGTAGGCTTATTCTTCTTTTGTCTTTCTTTTAATGAATACCATTGTGAAGCCGATAGCAGCTGCTACGATAATTGTAATTATTCTTCCAAAAGTATTGGTAGAATCTTCTGTACGTCCTCTTCTTGCACCAAGGACTGCTGCTCCGTCAACCGGTCTTGTTGCACCAAGAACCTGACCCTCTGTAGGAGGTGTTATTGTAGGCGGATCATCTGGCGGAGGATTATCATCACTTCTAGGCGGTGTAACAGTAAGTGTTCCAAAATTAGTTGTGATGTTATAGTTACCGGCAAAAGTATTCTCACTCTTAAGAGTGTAAGTAAACGGATTACTGCTGCTACCAACTGCCGTCTGAGATCCGGTTACGTTATATGTAGCGCCTTCCTGACCTCTTTCTTTTCCATTTGCCCATCCATCACCTGAAACGCTTACGCCATCCTTTGTAAGAGGAGTTCCGTCGTAAACCTTACTATCGCTGCCTGATGTAAGAACAACATTTCTCTTAACAATCTCAAGATTAGCAATCTTGGTGGTTTCTTTCATTTCAGCTTCTGTAATAGAAATGGTCTTAGTTTCTTCACCATTTTTCAGCTCAACTTCTACTTCGAATAAATCCTTGACGTCAACATCACTACCATCTACCTTGGTAGTAATTTTAAGCTCATCATAATGAAGATCTACAGGATAATTACCTACATCCAAGCCCTTTCCACCGGTAGTATAAAGTCCTTCAACAGTTACATCCAACCCATCGATGAGCTCAGTCACAGGGTCTACAACTCTCTTGTTATTATCTGCATCTTCATCAGCAGCATATACAACCAGTGTTCCAAGACTAAGAACCTTATTTACAAAGTCAGAAACTGCCTTTCTGAAAAAGACGCCATTTGTATTATTCTGGTCGACATCATGTCCAAGCATTTCAGCTTTAACATTTACATTAAGATCATTTGTAAAATATATACCACTGTATTTTTCTACAACATCTAATTGCTTGCCATCAGCATCAACCTGAATCTTTATCTTGTACTTCTTTGCTTTCTTCCACTGCGCGTAAAGAACAATTTTTTTATTAACTACAATTTCATCTGTAGCTGAATATGCTGTTCCGGAACCATCTCTTTCTGTATTCCATCCGATGAATTCATAAGGGTATGATGTAAACATGTTGTCTTTGACTGCAGTTTTATCATCAACCTTTATCTTTGCATCTTTAATTCTTGTCTGATCTTCATCCTTAGTATCGAAGTAGTTTGAATCATAAGTTACATAAGCGGTAACATATCCATCAATATGATTCGCAACTGCGGCTGCTCTTTCACTCTTATAGACATACCATCTAATATCATCCAAAGTGAAACGCTCATCATCAGCATCAAGATAAGCATTATAATCAGCATCAAGGTGTTCCTGAATTCTTGAAGTTGTTCCCGATTTAAATCCAAAACCGATTTCGCTCTGGTTAATACCGTTATACCAATCAAAAATAGCCTTGTAATCGTAATCATCAGGCTTTGGATATGTTATCTTATCAGCAAGTTCTTCTGAATCAATATTCTTTGCATAACCTGCCCAGTAGCCTGAACCTTCAGGGAAATAACCATTGTCAGGCTGATGATCCTCGCCTAATGGGTCATCTTCAGTAAATATAAGTGTCTCTCCACGCTTTAACAGGAAGAAATATGCATCAACAATATCTCCTTCCAGATTTAATGGCAGATACTTAACATATACAGTCTTGTCTTCTTGTATATTACTAAATCCGACGTAGTCTTCAGCATCCTCACCATTTAATGTGAATATAGCATTTACCGCATATACTACACCTTTAAAAGTCTTCTTATATGCGATCAGAGCATTTGAGTCAGAAGCGTGAACATCATTTCCTGGTAAATACTTAATTTCTCCAATAGTTCTTTCTATAAATTCGCTATCTTTATTTTCAAAATAACGAGCTATAAAAGTAACTGTCTTCGTATCAATATCAGAGATATTAATAACAAGCTGATATCCTGCTTCCTCAGTATTCACAATAATATAATCAAAAGTCAGCTTATCGACATTATCAGCAACAGTATTATTTGCATTTGCATTAAGACCGTCTGTATTGAGTTCTGTAAAAATACCTTTGACAGTATCGTTATCAGAAGCTTCAGCCTTAACAAATTCCTCAGAAATGCTTGCGCTACCAATAGCATACTGGCCTTCGTTAGCTTCTTCCAGACCTAAAAGCTTTTTAAATTCTTTTTCTGTAACGTCATTTGTACTATTCCTTACAAATACGTCTATATCAACCTTATTTTCTTCTACATCGAATCCTTCTTCGTTAGATTCTTCAGCCTTTTTCCAAGTAGCAGTAACTTCTCTGTAATCAGCATTATTTAAAGTCAATACTTCCAGAGATTGGTTATTTTCATCTTCCCATCCGTCAAAGGTCTGATCTTCAAAACTTACGTTTTTAAAGATTTCATTAAATGAAGGTAAAGTGTAATCATATTTTTCACCATCTTCATCAGCATCCCAGGAAACAGTTTTGACTTCTTTATTTGTTTCGCCATTGGCATCGACATATGAAAACTTAATAGTAGCCTCAAACATATTTGCTGAATCGTTTTCTGCATTCACTGCCTGACTAGTTTCACCTTCAACAGGCTTTTTATCAGCATTATCTGCATCAGCCTTTTCATCTTTAACAGTGCCTTCTTCGCCCTGGCCATCCTTAGTATTGTCCTTTACAGCATCAGGATCATTAAAAATAGTCTCAGCAGGCTTAACTTCATCAGCTGTCAAAACAGTTACTGGAACAACCGATTCTACCGGGACTTCATCAGTTTTGACAAAGATTGGTGGAAGCTCCGTCTCTTCTTTCTCTTCCTCTTTCTTTTCTCCAACTTCATCTGTCTCCGGAGCATCAACGGTGATTGCATCTTCTTCACCGGCAAATACTCTTAAGCCGTTGAAATCACTTTTAAAAGTTGTGATTACAAGAACCAGAGCCAGAAGAAAAGCCAAAATTCTATTGCATTTCTTCAACATACAATCCTCCTCCTACATAAGAAAAAAATAAGATGTGAAATTTTTATGAATTTTTTTCACACCTTATTGTAATATTATATCAATCATAATGTCCATCATAATTTATATTTTTTTTGTAATTTTTTTGTATTTTTTTCAAAAGTATAAAGAAACTATAATATTTTAAATTTCTTTAGTATTCTTGCTATACTTGCGCCTTTCGGAAAACGCTTGATATCCTCCTCTGAAGCACCTCCGCTCTTGATCAAAACAGTAAAATAAACCACCACAGCAGCTACAACTGCGACCATTGTTGCAATAAGATTAATAAAATATTCTCCTCTTTCAAGATGTCCGAGCAATAGCATAAACACAAAATGAATTCCGTAAGCTACAGCACCCATAACTATTGCAGAAAATGCCGGAAGTACAAAGGTCTTTTTAATATCTGTAGCAACATCCAGGCTTCTCTTCATAAAGAAGTTATTGAGAACGCACATCATCAGTGAATATGTAATTGTCACGATACAAAGAGCTATATCATTCAGATTTGTATATAGAAGTAATAGAACAAGTAAAGCCGCCTGAACAATCAGTGATATACCGGCATTTATTACAGGAATATACACCTTGCCAATTCCCTGCAGAACGGCATTAGTCACAGTTGAAAGCGAATAGAATACAACAGTTATTGCAAGGAACATCAGAAGCATCGACGCCTCATCAAGAGAAGCCTTCTGTGGGAACAGTATCATCATGACAGGTTTAGCCAGTGCAAATAGTCCTACAGCGCAAGGAATAGAGATCATCAGAATAACTCTGTTGACCCTCGCTACAGTTTTGGCCGCCTCATCCATGCCATCCTTAGCAAGAGTCGCAGATATCTCGGGAATCATGGCAGCTGCAGCTGCGCTTGCAAGAGCAATCGGAAGGTTTGTGATGACCATGGCCTTACTGGAAAAGATTCCGTACTGATAGGCCACAGTGCTCTCTTCCATTCCCTTTACATTTATAAGAATTCTTGTAAAGAAGGTTGAGTTCAGCGTTGTGGATACATTATAAATAAAAGTGCTCAGGATAAAAGGCGTAACGACCATCAGAATCAACAAGAAAGCCTGACCATAGCCCATATCTTCGCTCTCATCGCTCTCAATTCTTCTATGTATATTGCTGCTGTTGAACTTATAGACAATAAACATGAAGATCAGCGCAACCAAAACTCCGGAACCTGTTCCCAGGGCACTACCTATAGCTCCGTAGACAGCTCTTTTAGATGGGTCGCCTTCGCCCACCATTCCGGTCAGTATAACAGCGCCGGTAATACTTACTATAGCGTTAAAGACCTGCTCCACCAGCTGGGAAATTGATGTTGGCACCATGGTTCTGTGAGCCTGGAAATAGCCTCTAAGAACACCTAAGAATCCAAAGAAGAAAATTGTGGGTGCAAAGAACCTAAGGACAGTCGCACTTCGTCCCACAACAAGGAAGTCTGCGCCAAAGAAAAGAATCAGTGCGCCTAAAAGGCCTACGATTGAAACATAGACCAGAGCTGCCCTGAATATCTTATGGGCGTTTCTATATTCTTTTACTGCCAGTTTGCCTGAAAGGATCTTGGAAATAGCTGACGGAATACTATAAGAAGAAATAAGAAGGACGATGCTATAAAAATTATAAGCCGTCGAGTAATATCCGTTACCTTCATCTCCGATAACAGCTGTGAGTGGGCTTCTGTAAAGCAGGCCGATAATTCTTGATATCACGCCTGCAATAGCAAGAATCCCGGCCTGTACAAATAGTCCTTTTTTAGAGTTTTCGCTTGTCTTGTTACTATCCATTTAGAAAAACTGTTATGGCCTTAGCCAGTCGTACATCTCCTGATATTTTTCTGCGGAAACTTTCCATGAGAAATCCACAGCCATCGCTCTGTCGATCATCTTATTCCACTCGCGCTTCTGATCATAGTAAACATGCTCAGCTTCACGGATGGTTCCAAGCATCTCATGAGCGTTGTAGTTAAGGAAGCCGAAGCCTGTTCCTGTTCCCTCAAACTTGTTGTAAGGCTCAACGGTATCGATAAGACCACCGGTCTGTCTTACGATCGGAATAGTTCCGTATCTGAGAGCCATGAGCTGTGAAAGTCCGCAGGGCTCAAAGAGTGAAGGCATCAGGAACACATCAGATGCTGCATATATCTTGTGTGACATAGGCTCTGAATAGTAGATATTGGCAGAAACCTTGTCGTTGTATTTCCAGTCAAAGTGTCTGAAGGAATTCTCGTACTGCTCAGAACCTGTTCCAAGAACTACCAGCTGAATCGCATCCTGGCAGAGCTCATCGAGAACGTAGTTGATGAGGTCAAATCCCTTCTGGTCGGTAAGTCTTGAAACGATACCGATCATCATCATCTTGTCATCTTCCTTAAGGCCAAGCTCTTTCTGAAGAGCACGTTTATTCTTAACCTTCTCCTTACGGAAGTTGATCGCATTGTACTTGTAAGGTATATACTGGTCTGTCTCAGGATTGAACTCATCGTAGTCAATACCGTTGACAATGCCTCGAAGGTCATTAGCCCTTGCTCTTAACAGTCCGTCAAGCTCTTCGCCGTAGAACTCGGTCTTGATCTCCTCAGCATAAGCCTTACTAACTGTTGTGATGGCATCTGCATATACGATACCGCCCTTAAGGAGGTTGGCATCCTTGTAAAGTCCCAGTTTATCCGGTGTGAAGTAGTAATCCGGAAGCCCTGTGATCTCCTGAACCTTCTTGATATCCCACTTGCCCTGGAACTTCAGGTTGTGGATGGTCATGATGGCCTTGATTCCTCTGTAGAACTCACTGCCCTGGAATCTCTCCTTGAGATAAACAGGGATAAGGCCTGTCTGCCAGTCGTGACAGTGAATGATGTCTGGTCTGAAATCAATTGCCGGAAGAATTGACAGCGCAGCCTTTGAGAAGTAAGCGAACTTCTCAATCTCAAAGATAACATCATCACAATAAGGCTTCATGCCATTGAAATAGAACTCATTATCGATGAAGTAATACTTTATGCCGTCAACCTCAGCCTTAAAGATTCCTACATACTCGTTCTTCCAATGGAAATCCATGTAGAAGTTGGATACGTACTCCATCTTATCCTTCATCTGCTGATTGATGCACTTATATAAAGGCAAAATAACCCTTACATCAAAGTATCTCTTGTCGATGTTCTTGGGAAGTGATCCCACAACGTCGGCAAGTCCGCCTGTCTTAATAAAAGGTACTCCTTCTGAAGCAACAAACAGGATGTTTTTCATTAGCTGTCATCTCCTAACCTATGCAGAATATTTAACTAATTTATATAATAATAGAATATCTTATTTCATCTTAAGTGACAATGCATATTGTTCCTGAGAAACTTTCATAAGGACATTTCTTGTATCTGAGGTCTGACCCAAGAGCCCGAATTGTTCGGAAAACAGTGCAACTCCAAACTGCATCTTGCCACGGCACCTTCTTCTGACGCTGTTTTCTATCTGAACCATTATGCTCTGCATAACCATGTCTCGAAGTCCCCATTTATCCAAAAGAGATAACATCTCATCGACAGTTACACAGCCCATCAAAGTCTTGGCTTGAGTGGAAGTTCCGCCAACAAGGGCTACATGCGCTGCAAAAATCTCTCTCCTTGCATCCGAAGCGGATGAATTGGTGTTCATAATTCCGGCTGCGAGTTTAACCAGCTTGCCTGCATTTCCTACAAGAAGGAAGTTCTGTACTCCCTCAGCAACCGCTTCATCAATTGCTTCTCCTGGGAAGTTATAGCAGAAAATACTGGTCTTGAGGTCAACATGCAGGCTTTGATTTATCTTGTCTGCGCAGTATCTTCCGGGACTTACTAAAATTGATCTGATGCCCTGCCTCGTCTGGAAACGGATCTGCTCATCGATGGAATTGGAAATCTCCCTCATTTGGATCGGAGGAATGCGTCCATAGCTGCCCATGATGGTTATTCCGCCGGTAAATGCACTCTGTCCCATCGCCTGTTTGGCAGCGATCATCATTCCTTCAGGACAGGATACCGTTATCATCAGAAGCTGATAGCCATCTGAAGCCTCGCACACATCAGCAACTGCGTCAAATATCAGTGCTCTGCACTCCTTCTCGATAAGAGGCTGGCCTTTCTTTATTCCGTTCATATCTACAGCTGAAGTTCCAATGCCTTCTCCGCCTCGTAAAAAGAGATTTGGATAGCGAAGGTCTATATGAGAGTTATCTGCAGTTTCATTTATATCTTTGATTCTGGAAACACATACATGAATGTTGGCTCTTTCTCTGATATCGGGAGCCATTCCTCCCTCCATCAGGGCCACATACTCAGACTGGTCATTGTCACACTTATCATCTACGCGCTGCAACATATAGGTCCTTGAAGCACCATGTGAATGATTTATCGTTACATTTTCATTGTTGATCTTAAAGATAAGATCCGCAGCAGCAGCTCTTGCAGCTGCAGCAGCGCAATCTCCCGAAGATATCTGACTTAGCGAAAATCCCATGTCTCTTGCAGAAAACCTGTCCATACAAATCCCCTCGCAATCGATGATGTACTATAGTTATATTATAAATTATACTATATATCGTTAGACAATTATTTATTATTTCGAATTACTTTATGTTTTCTTTATAAATCGTCCATAATTTGTCCAAATTTAGCAAGTAAGATATTAACATATCAGAAGTAACAAACTTCTGACTCCCCCAACAAAACTTTTTTCATACCGGGTCGATTGGCTCCCCACTAATCGACCCCTCCTCCCAAAATCATGGCACCTGTTTAACAGGTGCCTTTTTTATTGGAAAGTTCGTTATGCGGGGATTGCTTCGCCCTCTTCCTTCTTCTCGGAAACATCTTCAGTGGAGATCTGGTCTGACTTTCTTGGTCCTCTTACGCCGAAGCTTCCGTTGTAGCGAAGTTCTTTAAGAATCTTCTTAACATTCTTGATTTCTTTATCAATATCAAGTGGTGAAACGCATACAACAGTAGGTACTCCGCTTCCGCTCATCTCAACGCGAAGGCCGGCATCCTTAAGAGCTTTGAGTGCCTTTAATTTGTCTGTTGTGCTGATCTGTTCCAATTCTTTCTCGTTCTTGTTCATATATCTTGTGCCTTTCTTTATTCTAAACACAATATAACATACTTTTTGACATATTTCAAACGTTTGTTCCTACAATATGCACAAATTCATGTTCGTAATATCGTTTATATTTATTTAAAATCAACTATAAAGATTAAACTAAGTTCACCGATATATATTGTGAGAACAAAATTCTCACTCCCCCAACAAAACTTTTTTCATACCTGGGCAGTTTAACTCCCCATTAAACTGCCCTCCTCCCAAAAAAATCTTGTGAAACCATTAAAAAAGAAGACTCTCCCTAAGTCTTCTTTTTTAGTGTCTTTATTTACTTGTTATTGGTGTAGGCCTTAACAAAGAAGTCCTTGTCATCCTGACTTACCATGTAGTTTCCATCATCTGAAATATAGTAGCTTCTTCCACTGGCTGCATAGGTGTTATGAATGTTACCGGTCAGGTTATTCCACTCATCATAACATGGGTCGCTCATTATCTCTCCGGCCTTCTCGAATACCAGCCTTCCCTTGGTATTTGGCTTTATCAGGATAAAGAACTCATCCCCCGCCTTAAGAGAAACTGGCTTTTCAAGTTCAAAGGAGTGATATCCTCCGCTTATCGCCGATACCTTCTGGGTAGTCTCAGGCTCTTTTCCTGCAAAAGAAACTCCCTCATCCGTAAATTCCGGATTAAGATAAACGCTTATCTCATACTGCTGATACAGGTCGAAGGCCATAATGCCTATTGCCTTAAGCTCTTCATCAGAATGAGCCTTGTACATCATTCCGTAAGGGTTTGATGCTGCCGAATAAGCCTTAGCTGTATTAAGTGAATCATCTAGCGTACTTACTGCATTTGTAATAAATCCGGCAACCTGATAGTTATTGTCATACCAGTTATCATCGCTCTTAAGAGCCACATCATAGGAAGCAGCATTACTTATAGCTGTGGTCTCGTCATAATATGAAAGATAAAAGCAGCCTTTCTGTCCGGAGCCCTCTCCCCAGCTGTTTCTGCATAGCCAGGCGCCATCTCCCTCAGGCGTATACTTAAAGTTTGATGCGCTGTAATCGTCGTCCCATCCGATGATCAGAACCTCATGATCAGCTGTCAGCGGAGTCTCACCACCAAAGGTTGAATAGAGATTGCTGCTGTGATCTTTGAAGAACTTGCCATCTGCGCAAACACCGACAGTTGCTGCGCCGTGTTCCATTATCATCTGCTTGATCAGAGTGTTGTTGTTAATGTTTGACGGCATCTGAAGCACGCTCTGCACATGATAATCTCCGCCGTACGCATCCGAAGGCTTATCCGTGTTATCGGTAAAGAGATAATAGCTTCCGTACAGGCTCTTAAAGGAGTCTGCATCTTTATCGTCAACAGGGCCCTTCCAGGCGCTCAGAATGCTTATAACGAAATTGGTAACACCGCCGCAGGCAAGATATCCGGTATCTGCATCAACGACAAAGGCATCTGCCTCTCCCACGTCATTTACAAACTCTCGGTAGTCGCTATCAATCCCGCCGTCCAGCGAGCCTGTTGCTTCATGCATATTGTAATAGGCAAGATGCTTCTCGGAAAGGTTGATATCCTCGTAGCCGATATCCTCATGATGCTTTAATATATCGCTCTCGCAGGCGCCCATGGCTGCAAAGCTCCAGCACAGATAAGAATAGCCCTGGTCCTTGACCGGAGTTACATATCTCTTGCCATCTACATCTCTTGAATCATATTTGGACGGAATGTCTGATGCGGAAAAAGAGCTGATGTCAACCGGAACAACATCCTTATACTCTTCATCGCTGTAGAAAGTACCTATATCACCTTCGCCCATGACAACAGCTTCGTTGAGGCTGATCTCTCTGACTGTCTCAACGTCATCGCTAAGGGGTTTATTGGCATCCTGTTCAACGATGCTCTCTGTAAGCCCACCGGTATTATCCTTTGGCGTCTGTGTAGCAGCCGGCGTCACTTCATCTCCCGTAACTGCCGACAGATCTTCATCCGTAACAGCTCCGGCGAGCTGCGCATCATCGCGCCTTGAAGGATTTGCGCTTCCTGACGGTCTCATCTTCACGACAACAAGAGCGCAGATCGCTGCTGCAAGCAAAAGAACAACTGCCAAAATAATTCCGGTTTTCTTCTTCATTTCAAGCCCTCTTAAGAAATCCTGGTGGTGTTAAAGGAACCAAAAATTGACTGTGATATATCTTTTGAAAATGCTTCGTAATCTATGTAGTGGATGCCCTTCTTCCAGCCGTCTATAACTCTTAGCATGGGATAGAGCTTATCCCCAACCTTCCATATACTGTAACCTGCCACAACTATTGTGTGGTCTTTATAGAACCCCCTTGCGATGTTCATGATGACCGGTCTACCTTCCGATATCTCACGAACAACATGTTTTTCAAAGCTCCAGACATAGACGCCTCTGCATCTCGCCTTGACTCCATACTCCTTAAAGGTCTCCCTTGTAATACCTGCGATAAAGAAAGGCATTGTTCCTCTCTTATCTGTATAGCCGTAGGCTTCTGCCACCTCTTCCACGAATTTGTAAAGCTCGTGAATATCCTCAGGAATTCCGGGGAGCTTTAGCTGCTGGCGATAATAATCAACCACTCTCGTAACTGCCACTACTGAGCAGTTCCTTGTAACTCGGCCGCTTATCTGCTCCATGGACATCTGATTCATGAGGATGGATCTGCCTCTTTTGACCAGAATCCCCCTCTGCCCATATTGCTCCATCAGATATTTAGATACGTTTGTTATGCCCCCATACGGCTTTTTCATGAGAAAAATCCCTTATCGCTCGTATACTTTATCATTGATGATATAGAACAATTTACCGCTATTATCCTTAAATCCCGGGACTGCATCCCTGGAAAACACATAGTCAAATGAGTCACAATCACTTGCTATGAGCTTTGTTTCACCGGTCTTTATACTTAAGCTGTAAATATTACCATCACTTATATAATAGCATTTTTTAAAGAATTTATCCCACCTAATGGAATCAATAAAATTCTTACCGCATTCAGCCACAAACTCTTTTGTGCCGTCTTCTGCTAAGCTGTAGAGATTATAAACGTATTCGTCTTCCACTTTTTCACGTATGAGCATAACCCCTTCGCTCAGATCATCATTCATTGAAACGTAGGCAATATGTTCTGTGTCCTCATACAGTGTAGTTTCTAAAACCTCACCAACGGTATATACCGCCTTTACAATGGCATCCTCTCTCTCGAAAACACAGCCCGGTCCTTCCTTGGATAAGCCAAAGTTATTGCAATAGCCTTCTGATAAAAGAACAGCTTCCGGAATCACACCATTTGTGCAATATACACTCCTGTAGCCTGTTATTATTACATTTTCTTCAAAATTCGATGCATCAAGGACCATTGAGTAGTATGAATCATTCATTACATAGTTATAATCTCCGAAGCCTTTAAGCTCGCTGATATCATCATCAATGCTCAGGTCCACAACAGAATCGGTAAACACATCGTAATACCTTATCCTTTTGTCGTAATAAAACAGAACCTTCTGGCAATTTCTGTCAAAAAGAAGTGTCCTGGTATAGTTTTTGCTGAGCTTCATTCTCTCGCCGTTATTGGAGCACATAAGCCCTGTTCCAATGGATGTATCATTTGCTTCATAGAAAGCATACTTGCCATCGTCAGATACTACATAAGGATGATAAAATCCGGAATCAGTCATATCTATACACTCCGGCTCCTTGTCAATACCGGCAATATAAACTGCTGTATCTCCGCCGCTTTGATATTTAATATAACAAAGCATCTTACCGTTAGGTGATATGCAGGCGTCAAAGCCGCTATCATCTATCACTATTTCTTTCTTATTCTCAATTTCATAGAGGCAAATTCCGGAATCTGATGTATAAAAAGCGTATGTTCCCTCAAAATTTATTCCGCAGTAAACACAGTCCTCTGCTATCTTGGTGTAGTTAAGATTGGAATCTATCAAATAGCAACCGCCTTTATTCTGAAGCACTCCATACTTTCTGTCAGCATCAAAGCGTATAGGAAGTCCGTAGCTGTCCTCCTTAAAAAAGTCAGTAAGAACATCTCCCCTGTCATTAAAGATATAGCTGTTGCACTCATATATCCTTGCGCCTTGATAGTTTCTCTTCTCCTTCTCTTCATATCCCAGGAGCTTCGTCTCATCAATGCCCAAATGCTGATCCAATGAAATGCCGAGTTTCTCCTTGCTTGCAGACTCGATATTCTTGGAAACCTCATCAAAGCGCTTCTTGGCGTCTCTGTTAATGGTCGTAATAAACTTATATCCCGCAACCAGTGACCCTGTAATTATGGCTGCCATGACCAGCACCAGTAATAATCCTGTTAAAAGACCTTTTCCCTTTTTCATTACACTTTCCTTACCTTAATTTCTCTAAACATCAAACCATGCCATTATACAGCATGGGAGTAGGTTTTGCACTTGCAATTTTGTTTGCGCCCATTAATAATGTAAATATGGGCACAAAAGATTTAGACAACGAGACAATCAGCATATCAAAGGCCTCTGAGATTCTTGGCATTTCCGAAGCCACAGTTAAAAACTGGGTGAAGCTTGGGAAACTCTCCTGCATCTCAAGGCGTCACTATGTCTTTTTAAGGGCTGATATCATGCGCCTTCACAAAGCCCTGGATACTTCCGAATACTTAAAAAGCCGTCGCAACAAGACCAGGAATAGCGAAAACTATATACCAAAGTCCTACATCGACAGCAATTCACCAAATTATCCAATTATAAAAGCTCTTATTGTCGAGCTGACCGGTAAGCGCATCAACGTCCGTGACATTATCCATGCCTACGCACGCTCTTTTTGCATGTCAAAAGACATTCCGGCGGGCGTTATAGATTCCCTTTTAGGAAAGGCTTCTAAAGCCCTTCCTTTCAGTATCTTGGACGAGTATCCTCTAAATTATATTGAGGGGGAGGATACCCTGGGTATGCTCTATATCTCGCTCCGCCGCCTTCAGGAAAAGAAATCCACCGGCTCTTACTACACCCCATTCTACGTGGTGGACAAGATCGTAGATGAAGCGTTCCCAAAAGATCTGCCTTCCGATATGAAGCTGATAGATCCCGCCTGTGGCACAGGAAATTTCCTGCTTCGCCTTCCAAAAAGTCTGCTACCAAAGAACGTTTATGGCTCTGATATCGACCCGGAAGCCGTTGCCATAGCCAGGATCAATCTGGTTCTTAAATACAACATAAGAACCGCTTCTAATTTAGATACAATTAAGAGTCACATTTTGTTGCAGGATTATTTAAAAAATGAATCAGGCGATCATTATGACCTGATGATTGGCAATCCGCCCTGGGGATTCGTATATTCTAAAAATGAGCAAAAGATGCTAAAAGAGCTCTTTGTCTCCTATACCGGCGACAAGAATCCCGAGTCCTTCTCATTATTTATAGAAAAGAGCCTTGAAAGCCTTGCAGATAACGGAGTAATGTCTTTTCTCCTACCGGAGTCGATCCTGGATGTCAGGCTCCACACTGCCATTCGCAGCCTAATGTTGGGTAAAGCACAGGTTCTGTCAATCCATTATCTCGGTGAGGTATTTGATAAAGTCCAGTGCCCATGCGTGATACTGACACTGAAAAAGACATCCAAAAAAGCTAAAGACTATAAGACCGAGGTCTCTTTTTCAAAATCAAGAAAATCTGAGCTCATCACCAAAAAGAGCTTTACTGCTGACTCTGGACGCCTTGCATCATCAAGCTTCCAGCTTATCTGCGACGATACGGAATATGCTCTTTTGAAAAAGATTGAGTCAGTGCCACATTTTACCTTGGAAGGCAATGCAGACTTTGCCCTTGGCATTGTAACCGGCTCCAACAAGACTCTGCTCTCCGATACACCGCTTCCCGGCTACGAACCTGTAATTACGGGAAAAGAGCTGACGAAGTATTCACTGCTTCCGGCTAGGAAATATCTGCGATTCAACCCGGAGAGCTTTCAGCAATGTGCTCCGGAGAAGTTCTATCGGACAAAAGAAAAGCTCTTTTACAGATTTATAGCTGATGAACCGGTTGTCGCCATAGATAACGAAGGACTTGTTTCTCTGAACAGCGCAAATATTATCATTCCGCATATGAATGGCTATAGCACCAGATACATAATGGCGATCCTGAATTCCTCAGTCATGAGCTTTTATTACAGGCACAGGTTCAGAAACATGAAGGTTCTGCGCTCTGCCCTTGAAATGCTCCCTATCGCAAAGTGCTCTGAAGCTGACCAAAAGAGGCTTTCTGAGCTTACAATGCAGCCGGATCCTGCTGAGATTGATAAAATAGTCGCTTCGCTCTATGATATTACTGATGAAGAATTAGCTTTACTTTTACGGTTTAAAGTGCTATAGTGAAACTCGACTATTAAATTTGGAGGAATAGAAATGTCTTTTGAATATATACAGAAGCTCCCTACTCCCGAGGAGATCAGACATGAGTATCCCCTTGGCAAGGAGCTGACAGCACTCAAAAAAGAGAGAGACGCCATGATCGCTGACGTATTCACAGGAAAGAGCGACAAGTTTCTGGTTGTTGTAGGCCCATGCTCTGCCGACAACGAGGATGCTGTCTGCGATTACGTATCACGCCTTGGCAAATTAAACGATAAGGTTAAGGACAAACTGATCCTTATCCCCAGAATCTATACCAACAAGCCTCGTACAACGGGCGATGGATATAAGGGAATCACCTCTCAGCCCGATCCTGAGGGCAAGACAGATTTCAGAGCCGGTCTTGTTGCCATGAGACACATGCAGATTAAGGCCATCGAGGAATCCGGCCTTACAGCAGCTGATGAGATGCTCTACCCCGAGAACTGGGGCTATGTTGCAGATATCCTCTCTTATGTGGCCATCGGTGCCAGAAGCGTTGAGGACCAGGAGCACAGAATGACAGCCAGCGGCTTTGATGTTCCTGCCGGAATGAAGAATCCTACCAGTGGAACCTTAAGCGTCATGCTCAATTCCGTTTACGCAGCTCAACAGCCTCACACCTTCGTTTACAGAGGCTATGAAGTCAATACCAACGGTAATCCTCTTGCACACTGCGTACTCAGGGGCTCCAGCAACAAGCATGGCCAGTCACTTCCCAACTACCACTACGAGGACTTAAGCCTTCTGCTTAAGCTCTATGAACAGAGAGAAATCGTTAATCCGGCTGCCATCATTGATGCCAACCACAATAACTCCAACAAGCAGTTCAAGGAACAGATCAGGATTGTAAAAGAGGTCCTTCACTCAAGAAACCACAACCCCGACATCAAGAAGCTTGTAAAGGGCGTTATGATCGAGAGTTACATTGAAGAAGGCTGCCAGAAGATCGGCGAGGGAATCTACGGAAAGTCCATCACAGATCCATGTCTTGGATGGGACGACACAGAGAGGCTCCTTCTTGATATCGCAGAAATGTCATGACATTGAAATGAGCCCTGGGGACGGAGTCAGGGGTTCATTTTCAGAAAATTCTGAAAATGAGCCACTGACTCCGTCCCTAGGGCTCATTTTTAGTTTCTGATCCTTGCCCAGGCGAATGGGTCTTTTGAATTATCTTTCTTTTTAATATATCTGGAAATCGTGTTACTCTCCGAATATCCCATCAGTTCCTGAACCGAAGATACATCTGCTCCGTTATCAACCAGATGCACAGCAAATGAGTGCCTTAAAGTAAACGGAGTAATATCTGAATTGATCCCCGCCTTCTTAACATAGGTCTTTATCAGCTTCCAAAGTCCCTGTCTGCTCATGGGTGTTCCGCTGCAGTTAAGGAAAACTGTCTCGTCATCTTCATCACCTTCAAGGAGCTCAGCTCTTGCCTTTAAAAGATAGCTCCCTAGGGCATCCTTGGCTTTCCTGCCGTAAGGCACGAGCCTTTCCTTGGCGTTCTTGCCACTTCCCGTAATCCTTATACAGCTAAGGCTCAGGTCAACGTTTGAGAGCTTAAGTCCTATAACTTCCGATGCCTTAAGACCTGTCGCATACATAAGCTCAAGTATCGCTCTGTCTCTTATTCCCTTGGCATCGCTGCCAAAGTCCTGGCTCAGAAGGTCCTCAATTTCTACCGTAGTCAGTACTCTTGGTCCCTTCTTCTCTATCTGTGGGCTCTTTAGTGTCTCCGCAGGGTTATCATCAATATTGCCGTTCTCAAGCATATAACGGAAGAAAGCCTTTATCGAGGTATAGTGCCTTGTTATGGATGACGCAGCAAAATGCTCATCCTGAAGGCTACCAGCGTAGTCCAACAGACGATCCTGAGTTATGTCCTTAACATCGGTTATCCCTCTTCTCTCCATGTAAGAAACCATTCTCTCCAGGTCTCTTTTGTAGGATATAACGGTGTTATCGGAGGTCTTTTTTACACTTTTGAGATACCTTGTAAACTCCTGTATCTGAGTGTCCATCATAACTTTTCTTCACTCTCCTTGTTTTTTCCAAAAAGCGCTAGCACTATCCAAATGGGCATAGTAAGCACATATGCATATCCATATCTGAAATCCACCACAGGCGATGCAATAAGAAGTGTAGCCACAATAAGGAGCAACAGAATATGAAGCGTGATGTTCCTCTTCTTCCTTACAGCTACAATAAGTGTTATCAGAAGTCCCCAAAAATATGCACCAATGCTGAATAACATTCCATATACAGGCATGAAATCCCCGAGTTTAAGAAGGATCTCTTTTACCTTGATAAACCTTCCACCGATAATAGGGCTTGCATAGAGTCCCATATCGTTAGACATGATTCCGTCCACATTTCCTACACTATAAGCCACATCAGGATAGATATAGCCGCCGGTTAAGTCATACCAGGCCTTTACGTACAACCCCGGATTCTTTAAAAAAAGCTTAAACCAGAGCCCAAAATACTGACCTTTATTTGCTTCCAGAACCTCCGGATGTCCGGCCCTTACGAGTTCTTTTATGTTATCAGCGTAATTTGCTGCATAAAGCTCTTTTACATAAGTTCTGTCAATTACGGCATCGATAAGCGCAAGTTCTTCATCTGAGACATTTCCATCCTCCACAAGGACTCTGGCCACCTGCTGAAGCGGCACAGAAAGAGACTCAGTAAAGTCCGGACTTGCCACATTGAAGGCCTCAAATACAGGTCCTTTGATGACAACGACTACTGCTATCGACAATATCGCTGTAACCAGAACCGGCACAAGCTGCTTTTTAAAGAGCATTACGAATATTACAAGGAACGGTATCATTGCAAAAAATGCATTGGATCTAAATAGCATCAGAAGTACAGAGAGCACAAAAAACAGGATATAATCAGTAACTTTAACCCCCGTATCCCTTCTGGTGTACATCTCTGCAATAAGGCATCCAAAAAGTACTGTCAGGCCTGCAAACGGAACATCCTTCCATACAGTCACGGCAAATACAGCATTAAAAGGCACAAAAGCAAAGAAAATGACAGCCTGTACAACATGCCTCAAATTGACATGCTCTTCTATCCTTACAATCTCTCTTACCGCAGCAGCATTACACAGACACATAAACACCATCTGAAACTGTGTGTAGCAGGCAATCCCTGCAATCTTATCCTGCGTCAGCATTACACCGATCCGGTAAAAGAGCTTTATGAGCAGCGTATGGACTACCGGATGATGGTTAGAGAATCCTGTTATTCCAACAACCTGCTGATACTGAACCAGAGAATCGGCGGTCATAATGCCCGGAAACTCATAAAGAAAATACGGAAGATATCCCAGAAGGCAAATTGCGGCTGTAACAAGGAAAACCTTGTTCTCCAAAGCTTTGGTAGCTTTCTTATACTTTACGTCATCAACTTCTGCTACCTTTTTCTCAAATTTGTCTCTCTTAAGGAGCATACAAACAGCCATGTACAGGAGCGAAAACAGGATAAAAAGCCCGCAGCACATGATAATTACAGCAAGAGCTTTAAACATCCCACTGGAAAACTGTGCCGTGATCATTCTATAGACAAGACGCGTTATAAAAAGAGACAAAGCCGTAGGCAAAATCCCCCATCCCAGCAGCATTAAAACAGGTGGCTTTTCCTTATATTTTGAGCCAAGCACCCATTTATTCAGGAAATAAATGCACGCAAAAAGAACTACCGTAAGTGGATTTCTTACGGTAATTCCCATTAGCAGCTGAATTGCCCAGCATCCCATTAGTGCCGGGATATATTTAAAGATTTCTTTTTCTATGCGCTCTAAATGCACCTTCATAAATTTCAAACGCCTTCGTTATCCATGATCTCTTTTAACTTATCATACACCTTAAGGCCATCGAAAGTAGCAAAATAATCTCTTGGAGTCTCGGCTCTTCTGATAAGCTCTACGCTTCCGTCCTTCCTAAGAAGAAGCTCTGCGCTCTTGAGCTTGCCGTTGTAGTTGTAGCCCATTGAGAATCCGTGAGCTCCCGTGTCGTGGATAAAGAGGTAATCTCCCTTGTCAATCTTAGGTAACGCTCTCTCAATTGCAAATTTATCATTGTTCTCACAAAGTGAGCCGGTTACATCATATACGTGATCAAGAGGTGCATTCTCTTTTCCAAGGACGGTGATGTGGTGATATGCGCCATACATTGCCGGTCTCATAAGGTTTACTGCGCAGGCATCAACACCGATGTACTCCTTGTAGATGTGCTTCTCATGGATTGCCTTTGTAACAAGAGCACCGTATGGAGCCATCATGTATCTGCCCATCTCAGTGAAGATAGACACATCTCCCATTCCAGCGGGAACAAGGATCTTTTCAAACTGCTCGCGAACGCCTCTTCCGATTGCAGCGATGTCATTGCTCTCCTGGTCAGGCTTATATGCAACGCCTACGCCACCTGAGAGGTTGATAAATGCCACCTTGGCACCTGTCTTATTCTGAAGCTCTACAGCAAGCTCAAAGAGCTGTCCTGCAAGTTCAGGATAATAGTCATTGGTAACTGTATTGCTGGCAAGGAATGCGTGAATACCAAATCTCTTGGCACCTTTCTCCTTGAGGATCTTGAAAGCCTCAAAGAGCTGGTCCTTGGTCATTCCATACTTGGAATCTCCGGGGTTATCCATGATCTGATTGGCCATGGTAAATACTCCGCCGGGATTGTATCTGCAGGAGATGGTCTCAGGGATCTTGCCAATTGTCTTTTCAAGAAAATCGATGTGAGTGAAATCATCAAGATTTATGATTGCGCCCAGCTTATCGGCATATACAAACTCCTCAGGGGGAGTATCGTTTGATGAAAACATGATGTCCTCTCCTGCTGCACCGATAGCATTGCTGAGCATAAGCTCTGTCATTGATGAGCAGTCAAAGCCGCATCCAAGGCTCTTTAAGATCTCCATAAGTCTTGGGTTAGGTGTTGCCTTTACTGCGAAATATTCCTTAAATCCCTTATTCCATGAAAAAGCCTCATATACTGCCTTGGCATTCTTGGTAAAGCCCTCTTCGTCATAGATGTGAAAAGGTGTCGGATAGGTTTTAACGATCTCCTGGACTTTCTCCAGGGTTACAAAAGGTTTTTTCATAATATCCTCCTGGTACTCATACAATAAAAACTTACCTCAAACTTTAACACGTTGGTGTGCTATATTGCAAGAGTAAACTTAAATATTCTCTATCTGCCAGTCAATTGGCTCAACACCATTGGCTTTCAGGAACTCGTTAGCCTTGCTGAAATGCTTGCAGCCAAAGAATCCTCTGTAGGCAGATAAAGGGCTTGGATGAGGTGCTGTAAGGACCAGGTGTTTGGGGTTATTGAGCATTGATCTCTTCATCTGCGCAGGTCTTCCCCAGAGCATATAAACAACAGGCTCGTCTTTTTTATTAACAGCCTGGATTATGGCGTCAGTAAACTGCTCCCAGCCTTTTCCCTGATGGGAATTGGCAGCATGTGCTCTGACCGTCAGAACAGTGTTCAGCATAAGAACGCCCTGATCAGCCCATTTCTTAAGATATCCGTTGTTGGGTATATAGCACCCGAGGTCATCATTAAGCTCTTTATAAATATTCTGAAGTGACGGCGGTGTATCAGCCTTACCAGGAAGCACGGAAAATGAGAGTCCATGTGCCTGCCCCGGCTCATGATACGGATCCTGCCCAAGTATCAGCACCTTCACGTCCTTAAGAGGCGTAAAATGCAGAGCATTAAATATGTCCTCAGATGGTGGATATACCACATGAGTACTGTATTCATTTTTTACAAATTCATAAAGGTTCTTATAATACGGCTTTTTAAACTCACCGCCAACTGCTTCAAGCCAGTCGCCTTCTATCATCCCCATCTGACCGGAACTCCTTTCCCAGCAAGGTACTCTTTTACCTGGTTGATCTCAAGCTCTTTATAATGGAAAAGAGATGCAGCAAGAGCCGCGTCAGCTCCACCCTCTGTAAGTGCATCAAAAAAATGCGACAGTTCTCCTGCTCCGCCGGAAGCTATAACAGGCACTGAAACTGCATCTGCCACAGCTCTTGTAAGCTCTATGTCATATCCGTTCTTGGTTCCGTCGCAGTCCATGCTTGTAAGAAGGATCTCGCCGGCTCCAAGCTCTACGCCCTTCTTAGCCCACTCTACAGCATCGAGGCCCATATCAATTCTTCCACCGAATTTATATACGCTCCAGCCGTTTCCATCCTCTCGCCTCTTGGCATCGATGGCAAGAACAACGCACTGGCTTCCGAACTTCTCAGCAGCCTCTGCAATTAGCTCCGGTCTGTCTATGGCAGCAGAGTTAACAGCTACCTTATCGGCGCCTTCTCTAAGAATTGCTCTGACATCATCAACAGTCCTGATTCCTCCGCCAACGGTAAACGGGATAAAGACCTTTTTGGCCACTTCCCTTACCATGTCGGCTACAGTAGCTCTTCTCTCATTGGAAGCAGTGATATCGAGGAAAACCAGCTCATCGGCTCCTGCCTTGGAATAGGCTTCACCGACAGATACCGGATCTCCTGCATCTTTAAGATTTACGAAATTTATTCCCTTTACAACCCTGCCGTTGTTTACATCAAGGCAGGGAATGATTCTCTTTGTAAGCATACTTTTTGCTCCTATATGTGTAAAAAGTTATCCAGTATCTGCATTCCAACATCTGCGCTCTTTTCAGGATGGAACTGGCAGGCAAAGACATTTCCGCACTCTACAGAGGCATCTATTGTTACCGAATAGTCTGTAGTAGCTGCTACAATGGATCTGTCTGCAGCCTTCAGATAGTATGAGTGAACAAAATATACATAAGGTTCACCTGATATTCCTTTAAAAAGCCTTGCGCCTTCTGTTATCTTAAGACTATTCCAGCCAATCTGCGGAATCTTGTATAAGTTTCCCTTATCATCCTTATCCGGAATATCTATTATCTCACCACGCAAAATGCCCAGGCCACGAGCTCCCTCCGACTCCTTACTGGACTCGAATAAAAGCTGCTGACCCAGGCATATTCCCAAAAAGGGTACTTCCTTTTTTACAACTTCATTTATTATGTTCTCAAGACCATACTCCCTGATCCGGTCCATGGCATCGCCAAACGCACCAACTCCCGGAAGAACAACATGGTCTGCTCTGAAGATAGTTTCAGAATCTCTGGTAACTTCTGTGTCAGCCCCAAGATACTGGAAGGCCTTCTCCACACTCTTTATATTTCCTGCATCATAGTCGATAATTGCTACCACTTGGCATCTTCTCCCTTCCCAGGTATCGATGCCTCAAAGCAGTTACGACTCCAGAGTTCCTACAATCTCCATGAGCCTGATAGTATAATCTCTATCCTTCTTGATCGAGTTAATCTCCTCAACGTCTGCCTCTGACAGACCATAACTCTCTGAAAGCAACGATTCTATACTATCGTACACGCTCTTAACTTCAATTTCAACACTATACTTTTCAGCTTCCGCTAAAAGAACTTCCTTATTCCTCTTGGCCATAAGAAGCATATCAAGCGCTTCTTCCTTCATATTCATTGCAGTGTAATTATCATATCCGTCGAGATACCTCTGTGCCCAGGCAAGAACTCTCGACTGCTCATAGATAACAGTCTCCTTCTCCGTCATATCTTTTCCGTAGAGCATCTTGTAGGCTGTGGTATATTCTCTGTGGGTATACGCTGTCTCTGCTCTCTCTGAAGCAATCCTGTCAGGAAGAACAAGAGCAGGTATCATGATCAGAATACCAAGGCTGGCTGCAAATATTCCTGAAATAGCGATCTTCTTAGGTGAAATAGCCTTTTCAGGCGCTCCGGGTTCCTTAGGAGGTTTTGGCTTTTTCTCCTTCTTGGGCTTCGGAGGCTTCTTTTCCTTCGGTGGCTTTTCCTTCTTTGGCTTCTTCTCTTTGGGCTTCTTTTCCTTCTTTTCTTTCTTTTTCTTGCCCTTTGGAGCTCCGCCTTCGCCAAGCTCATCAAGAACCTGCTGGTTTTCCTCGGTCAGGCTTGCAAGACCCTCATTCTCTGGTTCTTCATCCTCTTTAGTCAGAGCCTGCAACAGTCTTGCAAAAAAGCCGGGCTTCTTTTCTTTATCGCCTTTATCGCCCTTCTTTTCTTTCTTTTTCTTACCTTTTGAGGGCTTTTCATCCTCTTCTCCGGAGTCTTCCTTGCTCCTCTCGGGTATTGATGCAAGTTCTTCAAGAGACGGCTCTCCTGCTCCTTCATCACCAAAGCCATCCTCTGTCAGCGCATCAAGTATATCTTCCTTAGGAATCTCAGATTCCTCTGCATGTCCTGTCTCTTCGTCCTTGGCAGCTGTGCTCTCTATGTCCTCAATCTCATCATTTGCGAGAGAGTTCATAAGAGCATCAAGATCCTGCATGGATACTTCTTCACCGCCTGATTCCTCGCCGGCAGCGGCGTTGGATTCCGCAACTTCAGCAAGTGCTGCTACTTCACCATCAGTAGCGCTTGTATCTCCTTCATCAGCCCCAAGAAGATTATCAAGGCTGGCCTCTAAGGTTTCCAGATTAAAATCATCCTCAGATATAGCATCCAGGGAAACATCACCGCTATCTGCAGCAGGTGCATCAGCTGCAGGTGCTTCTGCGCTCTTTTCATCACTGCCTGCATCATCGGGTGATTCCAAAAATGAATCTAAGTCGATTTCTATGGGTGGTGCATCAGCTTCTTCTGGGGCAGCTTCAGGTGCTGCCTCAAGATTATGTTCCTCAGGCTCTCCTCCATCCAAAGTAAATCCTGAAAGATCTATATCATCTAATTCATCTTTTGGCTCTTCCGGCGTACTCCCTACATCTGCAGCAGGCTCTTGTGCCTCAGCATCAGCGCCGACCATCTCATCCATAGCGTTTTCAAGATCATCAAGTGAAAGGTTATCTACATTTAATTCTTCCGGATTTGCCTCCGGCTGCGCAGCTTCATCCTCGCCCTCTTCCTTCATATTATCGAGGACTTCGCTGAGACTGTCCTGCATATCCTCTTCGCCCGGATTCGTCAGCGATCCGTCAGGCATATCATCCAAAAGATCTGTCAGAATCTCTTCAGGAGTCTGATCAGCGTCAGAACTTCCGTCTTTTTCCAAAATGACCTGATTATCCTCCGGAAGCGAAACCTCCGGAGCCATTTCTAAAAGAGCGTCGTCGCCCTCCGTGGTATCAACAAGGGGTGCCCCTGTATTAGCCGGCATTCCGTCAAATTTGCCGCTCTGGATCTCTGCATCCATTCTCTCGGCATCGGCAATGGCTTCATCAAGGGCTATTTCCTCAGGGTCTCTTACGTCATCACTTGTGGGATCTGCGCCAACTCTGAACACCGGAACAGCCGGATCTGTAGGAGATTCAATATCATCTAAAAGATCTGCCATCCTGTCATCTACAATCTCATCAGCATCAAGCTTACTGAGGAGACTTCCGATCTCATCCAGATCTTTATTGCCATTTGAATTATTTACAAGCGCGCCAATATCCCCTGATCCACTTGGTGAACCGGAGGAATTACGCATAGAGGACATTCTGCTGAGTGCAGACTGAGGGTTGTTGCTATTCGATTTTTGAGCGGAATTCAGTAAACTGTCGAGATACTCCTCGTTGTTCGAATTCATAGCCCTTCACTCTCCTGCAAAATATAATTAACCGAATTCATCTGTATGGAATCGGTTTTTACTTTTATTTCGGGGGTATGATGAAACAGCTTTTCGTGTACTCTGATAAGATGAGCCTTTTTATTTATAAAGGTAACCTTCTCAAAAGGCCATCTTATAACAGTGGGATAATCCAGGGAAACACCAAGCTCAAGAATCAGCAGGTTTTTACCCAGGGTACTTGAAAGATATTGCTGATACTTATCCCAATAATATAAATAAGCTCTCTCGTTATATTTAATTTTACTATATTCTTCGCGTTTTTGGTTAAGATATAATAATTTTCCGTCAAAAAATGGTTTATAAAAGGTTTCTTCCTCTCCCAGTATGCCATTTCTTTCATTAATTATCATATGTATCCTGCTTACTATCCCCTGAAAATCTTCTGATTTTGTAACTTCTATGAGTTCTTCCTCAGGGTCATTGCTCTGAAGATACCTGTAATTACCGCAGGGATAAACACAGTGTTCTTCTTCAAAGCCGTTTAAAAAAGCATCCTGAATAAAAAGATCAGAAACAAGGAAATAGCTCTTTTGCCCAACTAATTTTCTAAGGCCTTTATAAGCTTCATCTATTCTCTCATCGTTATTGTAATAGCCATACTCAAACTCAACTATGGGCCAAAGCCAGGCGTTTTCTTCTTCGTCGCAGTATTTACGCAGTTCCTGGTATCGCAGGTCTTTCTTAATACCCTTTTTTATCCAGTCCCATTCACTGCCGATTCCAATAACAAGCATATCGCTTTCGTTTATATATTCAGACAGGCTCTTTTCCATAATCATTACCCCGTTTAATAAAAAAATCTCCCTTTACCAAAGCAGTCATTGAAAACATGTTTTCATAACTGAGTTAGCAAAGGGAGTTGGGATCAGTTAATATCAGCCATCCGTTGCATTAACTAGTTCATCAATTACAGATACGAGATTTCCAATCTCAGGTTTTGATAACTGTCTGTCAGCTCCAAGGGATTCTCCCTTTCTGCGCATTTCCTCATTAACAAGGGATGAGAAAATGATAAGAGGTATATCCTTGGTAGCATCATCGCTCTTAATGAGCTTTGTAAGCCTGTGTCCATCCATGATAGGCATCTCAATATCAGTTATGATACATTTTACTTTATCAAGCTCGTTTCTGTCCTTACAAGCTTTGATATAGTCATACGCAAGCTTTCCGTTTTCGAAATGTCTTACGTTGTTGTATCCTGCCTTGTTAAGGGAATCAACGATAAGCTTATTAAGAAGCTGTGAATCCTCAGCAAGAACAATAGGAACCTCATTACGAGGACGGGATCCGATGTCACCGAGAGCATCCATATTAAGACCGGTATTAGGATTGATATCAGATACAATCTTCTCAAAATCGAGGATAATGATCAGCTGATTTTCAAACTTGATGATACCTGTTGAAATACTCTCTTCAGCCTTTGAAATTGTAGCATTAGGCTTAATAATATCAGCCCATGATACTCTGTGGATACCAACTACAGAGTCAACATGGAACGCAATATCAAGTTTGTTGAAGTTTGTGATAATGAATAATCCGCCAGCCTTAGAAGCGCCGCGCTGCAAGCAGTTTCTAAGATCGATAGCCGTGATCATAGTATCACGAGGCATAAATATACCTTCTATACTAGGGTGGGCGTTGGGTACAGGCGTCACTTCCTGATAAACAATAATCTCTTTAATCTTTGCAACGTTGATACCGTAGCAGTGATCATCGATTTTAAACTCAAGTACTTCTAACTCGTTGTTGCCGCTTTCAAGCAGGATTTTTGATTCCATTCGCTCACCTCACGTAAGAAATTTAAGTTAAAAACTAACATAAAACCGATTGAAAATTATTTAAATATCCTCATTAAGTATATCATAATTTTTTACAAATAAATACAAAAAAACAAAAAAGACGGACAGTTGTCCGTCTTTTAAGATTTGATTTATAAGTTTTTTATAAATTTTGTATTTCGTTTAAAAATGCAATAAAAAATTGTACCCTCAAAACCGAATACTGAAATCTCTGTTACATCGAAGTTCTGCTCTCGTGCTTTGCACGAGCCAGAACACGCTCGAACTAGCTTCGTGAAATACCTCAGCAAGTTCTCACAGCCCTAATCTTTGCTTTTTTGGATAAGCCCTCGACCTATTAGTACACATCAGCTGAACACGTTACCGTGCTTACACCTTGTGCCTATCTAACCTCGTACTCTCCAAGGGGTCTTACTCCATAAAGGAGGGATATCTCATCTTGAGGGGGGCTTCACGCTTAGATGCCTTCAGCGTTTATCCCTTCCGGACGTGGCTACCCAGCCTTATGCACCTGGCGGTGCAGCTGATACACCAGCGGTCCGTCCATCCCGGTCCTCTCGTACTAAGGACAGCTCCTCTCAGATATCCTACGCCCGCGCCGGATAGGGACCGAACTGTCTCACGACGTTCTGAACCCAGCTCGCGTACCGCTTTAATGGGCGAACAGCCCAACCCTTGGGACCTGCT
>NZ_KE384205.1:0-151363 GCF_000424525.1 Butyrivibrio sp. FCS006
AATAATTGCAGACTGCTGCCAGAGAAATGTTGGCGAGTTTCTCAATGGCATCCGGGGCAGTTTTGTCAGCATAGTACACAAACATCTCCATTATATTTTTGGCATTATCCTGCGCCAGTTCCTTTGAACTCTTTGCAAGAGCATACTCTGCCCATCCTATGCCTCCTTCTATCTGCGACCTGATACCCTTTTCAAAGGCCTTATCTCCAGCGGCTTTCATAGCCTGCTGGGTTATACCGCTAAAGAATCCCTCAAGCTTTTTAGCACACCACTCTCCAAACTCCTGAAGTTTTACTCCTTTCAGCCATTTTTCGACTTCATCTGATAGCCATGACTTGAATAAGGTAAGTGACAGATCTCCGGTTGCTGCCAAAACAGATCTGTACACATCACCCTTTACCTCTTTCTTTCCATGGAAATAATGATTTGAGAATGCATACAACATATATGCAGCTACTACATATCCCATAGCTTCAGGTTCAGGCTTTTTCTTGCCTGTCATATACTCTCCCAAAGCGTCTCTTACAGCACCAGTTAAAACCTTCCAGAACGAATCTACTTCAATATCTGTTCCGGGTTCAGCTCCCAGACCAATGTACTGGCCGACATATTCACAGAGCATATTCTTAAACGGGTTGATAAAGGCCGCTGCTATCTTGCCATTCGCTCCAAATTTAACCTCCAGAATAACCTGAACAGCATAATCACCAGCTTTAACCAGGGCACTTGATACCACAACGTATTTATCGCAGAGATTGCCGAAATCAGTATTGACTCTGGACTCTTCCCTATAGAATTGGACACCCAGAAGCAGGACATAGCTTCTTACAAACCTTATGTCAGATGCAGAGTAATACTCTATATTGCTGAGCATGATCTTAAGGTTAGGGTTATTATCTAATCCAAATTCTTGTATAGCTTTCTTAAGGCTCTTCAGCTCCTCTTCTCTGATGGTGGCCTCACTTGCAGGCTTTGGTCTCTCACCCCAGAACTGAATTGGAATATCACCGTCAAAGTTTGTACCATCTTTGCCTTTGTAAATGAGCTTCATCTTAGCTTCATAGGGCTTGCCAAACATTGGAAGAGTACACTTTGGATAGAAGAAATATCCACCTGAAGTGGTGTAATCTATCCAGTACTCAAAGTTCTCCTTGAAGGTATTTCCATACTTACCCTCATCATCAGGATCCTGGCAAGAAAGGCTTGGATTCTTAAATATCTTGGCTTCTCCTGTTCTTGAATCTGCATAGCAGACAAGGACTTCAAAGCTCGATGGCATGATTGGAATATCACCGGGCTTTGGATTATCCTCTGCCACGGTGCTGACCTGGAAGAAGTCATCCTTAAAGTATTTGGTGTTGGGCACAACCGAAAGTCCATCAGGATACAGCTCCACATAGAATTCACTGTTTGTTACGGAGCCATCCTTAAACTTAGCTGACACACCTATTGTCTTTATGACCTTATCCGCAATAATGCCATTACCCTTTTCCATCTCATTTGAGAGGTTCCGGATAACTGCATAATAGCCGCACTTGTACTTCTCTTCCTTCTGATAGGTCACGTCAAATTCAGGTCCGGCATCAAAGTCTATGTCTATAGGATCTTCCACCGCGTCCTTAATGTAGAACATGACTTTTTCTTCGCCGCCCGCACCTGCGATAAATACAGCCTCACCGGGCTGGTTGCTTTCAAGCCAGCTTGAACCATCATCACCAAGCTTCGGATAGATAATATAAGGCTTTTCACCCACAATGTTGAATACAACATTTCTTGTGAAAACGCCGCCTTCTCCCGTGAACTGGAAGGTTACTGTGCCCTTGCTCTTTTCAACTTCCTTTGGCGCCACAACACTGGCAGCCTCATAACCGTTAACGGTCATGCCTGCATCCGATACGATAAGTGCATCAGTCATGGACGAAACGCTTATCTGGCTGGTAAGCTTCTCGTTGGTAAAGACTCTTTTATCCCAGGTTGTCTCCTCAATTCGTGCATAAACAAACTTTTCTTCATCTCCGCGCTTGAGAGTGTCACCAAAGTCTTTATATACATACATTTTGTATGTAGATCTCTTGTCTTCTTTCTTTTCTTCCTTCTTTTTCTCTTTCTTCTGAGATTTCTTTTTTCCTGAGCCCTTGGCTGCTGCCCCTGCAGCGCCAACTGCTCCTGCTGCCACTGCAGCCCCTGCTGCTCCTGTTCCAACTGCCCTTGGAAGCTCCTCATCTATTTCAAGCTCCTCGAAGGGATTTTCAAAATCCTCAGGGAACCATGAATCATCGGATAACCAGGAATCATCATCCTCTGTAGATGG
The DNA here is from genome assembly GCF_000424525.1 of Butyrivibrio sp. FCS006. NCBI lineage: Bacteria > Bacillati > Bacillota > Clostridia > Lachnospirales > Lachnospiraceae > Butyrivibrio > Butyrivibrio sp. FCS006. The sequence continues at coordinate 2,312 of NZ_KE384205.1, forward strand.
TGTAAAGTCATCGCCTTCCACAATGTCAGTTGAAATGTCTGTACCCTCATCCTCACCGGCTGTGCTAAGGGCATTGGATGTTTCAGCCTCCATGGCATTGTTAACTTTATCAATGTTGATAACCTTAAACCGGTAGTATATCTTGGCATTTACCACTGTCTCGGTATATTTGTTGTCAAATCTCATCTTAGCCAGAGCATCAGCATAGATCACATCATCATCTTCGGTGATTGTGTATATCATTCCCGAGCAGGAGCCATCACTAAACTCTTCAGGCCATGAATATTTTTCGCATCCATCAATCCACTTTTCGTTTTGCCTTGCAGGATGAACATTAGTATAAAAAGCTACAGTCTCACTAGTCTCAACAGCCCATTGCGGGTCATACTCCGGGTCATTCATGCAAAGACACCCCTTATTTCCACGTGGTCCTATCGTCATATAACTCAACGAGGAAATACTGACTGTATCTCCGGTATGGGCATTAAGCTGATATACAACCGTAACTACATCGCCTTCAGTCTTTTCTTCAAGCCTGGTAATCTGCCATTCATCATCCGTATAGAGCTTGAATCCCATAAGAAGCCTGGGGCTAAAGGACCCTTGTACTTTACGGGGTGTTTCCGATCTTCCTTCACCGGAGTAGTATTGATCCATACAAATCCAATTCCGATTTCTGTCATGAATCGGTTCATCAAGCTCATACATTCCCTCATTGTGCCAATAGGCATCAAAAGGCAGATAAGCCCAGAAGTCATTATTAAGACCACCCAGCTCCAAGTAAGATGTTTCTCCACTTGAACTGGTGTATTCCACATCCAGAATTGTTCTGGGATCATCTTCAGTATTTACCTGCTTTGCCATGGAAGGAATGGCAGCGTAAATAAACAGGACAAGTCCTGCTGCCACTCCTGCAAGTATTCTTTTTGCAATCAAAAGCTCTTTTCTCATCAGATGCCCTCATATGCTCCGGTTATGGTGTAGCTCTTATCATCATTACCTTGCCGATCTCGGTGTCGCCGTTATAAACCGGGCCAATGGCATAGTCAAAACCATTCTTTGAAACAAACTTGTTGATCTTACAGTTAAGATCAGAATTGAGACTGTAGACATCCATGGAGGTTTGCTCCTCGTCCCAGTCCCCCTCAAAGGTCATGGTCACCTGAGAGTTGTCTAAAAGCTCCATCTGGTCACGAGCATCTCCCGGATACTGGTACCTTGCCTTTGTATTTAAAAGAACTGTCAGCTTATATCCCATGTACTGGACATCTGCATCAGAAATGACTATCCTGCACATCTCTTTACCGTCTACAGGGGTTTGGGCATAAAGTAATGATTTCCACTTTCCGCCAAGGCCCCAAAGTTCCTTGTAGGGTGTTCCGTCCTCAGGGAAGCCATCGTCGTAGAACCAGTCAAAGTCCTGAATAACTACATCCTGGTCCGGACCGGTAATACTGGGAGTAATAGAGCCAGATGCAGTCTGGGAGTAGTCTCCGGCAGTATCTTCGCTTGCCTGTGCTGCAGTGCTCTGATCAGCCGTTTGAGCAGGGCTCTCAATAGCTTCCTGGGCCTGGGTTTCTGCTGCCGTCTCAGTTGCTGCGGTAGTATCAGCTGCCTGCTGCTGCGCATTTTCAGGCATTACTTCTGAGGACACTTCAGTTATCTGATTATCATCCTTGTCTGACTTTCCACCGATAAGGCCTGCCTTTTTCGCAGCAATTCCCGCAATCACAATTATGGCAACCGCCAGAACTCCGGCTGCAGCCATGATTATGGTCTTTGTATTACCAGACATCCCTGAACCTCCTGATGTTCCGGCAGGTGCTGCACTTTCCTGCTGTGCCTGGTAATTTGTATTTGGTGTTGGAGGTGTCGGAGGAATTGGTGCACTCTGTACCTGGGGCGCAGGTGGAATGCGATTTCCCTGAATGTTTGGCTCCGGAGGTATAGGCTTAGCTGAAGGCTCCGGGACTCTTGGAATAATCTTTGGCCCGGAATTTCCTGCTCCTTTACCTTCTCCTGCTGCGGGCGCTATCTTTGCTCCGCATTCTTCGCAGAAGGTGCTTCCATTAGGTATTCTTGCTCCACAACTTTCACAAAACATAGGCACTCCTTTTTATGCGATAAATATGATCGTTACTATTGCAAAACCAAGTGCAACTCCTCCAAGAAGGCTTGTTATCTTCCCATCCTGTGAGGTTCTAATTCCATTTATCTTCTTAGCTGTCAGGGACTGAGCTATCCTGTATATCCAGCCATCCTTTTGTCCCACTGCCTGAAGAGCCACAACTGCTCCAGCTATTCCTGCCATGGAAGTAATGGCGGAAACATTATTGATTCCCGCAAAAGCAATATATCCAAGTCCTCCAAGAAGGATTCCCACTATGAAAAGAGGTATACTCTTCTTTTCCTCTGACTTTTTGAATATACCTGCTGCCCCTTTGATGGTGTTAGGGATTCCTCCGGAAAGAAGCGATGAAAGCATTACGGCCACAGTGCCCTTTCCTGCTAGACCACCGATAACGCCAAGACCATCTCTGTCATATCCTCCCTCTCCAAAGGTCAGGAAGGATAAAAGATTCGTCACCGAATCATCTGAATTCCTGTTAATGCCACAGACAATCCAGACTGCTCCAAGGGCAATGGCCAGTATCAGATTTTTAGGTTTTATCAGAGTTCCGAATATTCCACCCACGAAAGACAATAGACTCTTAAATATGGTGTCAAAGGGCGAAGTTACGGCCTCTACTATATCTTCTGCAGCGCTTGTGGCTGCTCCGATAACCTGACTCGCTCCCTGAACAGGGGCCATGTCAATTAGTTCCCACTCTCCTGAGGTTGTAGGGGCTGTTAAATCCCCAAGCTTCAGGACCTCTGCAGCACTCTTAATTGTCTGACCAATATTCGGAGCCTGCATCTGGGCAGGCGCAGGAGCACTGCGTTGCTGAGCCGGACTATTCATTTGCGTCTGCACAGGTGCACTCTGAGGTGCTCCCTCATTTTGTACATTTGCATTTTCTGTGAATGTTTCCAGCTTAGTCCCGCACTGTCTGCAGAACTTAACTCCCGGATTTAGCTGTGCCCCGCACTCAGGGCAGAATTTCAATTGTTGCGCCATAAAAACCTCCTGGATTCATCAACAAATCATGTTACTTCTTGTAAAAAATCACATTTAAAGGCCCTTCGTCAGTTCTGAAGTACATGGGTATTCTTTCGGGGGTAACGGTATTTATTCCAAGGGTTACCGAACCATCCTCATGAACCAGGGCCATATCCACCACTACTGAAGCATCTTCAGTGCTGAGCCTGAGTTCATGGGCCGCATCATATCGCACTTCAACGCTGCCTCCGGGTGGAAGAGGTCCTGAAAGGAAGACATATGTAAGCTCCTGCTTGCCTTCAGGAAGACCCAGAAGCTCGGCCAGTTCGCTGTCAAAATCTGCAATTACAGTCTTGTCATCTCCATTAAATTCCATAGTGCCGTGGTCGGAGACAAATACCCCATTATGGGGATCAGGAGCAGGTGTATCAGGCTCATAGGGCATGTTAGGTGAACCTGCCCCCACGCATCCGGTCAACATTGTCACGGCTAAAAGTAATGACATTACTAATGCAATACCATTTCGTCTGCTTAAAGTTCTTTTCATAAATGCGATCCTCCATAGTCATTTCATTCCATCGTGTAGGTATCCGTGCATCCAAGGCCGGAAACGATAAGGGTCTTTTGGTCCTCCGAAACAGACATCAAAAGTCCCGTATAGAAATCATCCTTGTACTCCAGCAGATAGGTGCTGTTCCCGAGAGGCATCACGTTGTATTCCTCTTTCGAGCCAAAGCTGTAGGTCAGCGTTGCCTTGGCATAGGTAGCGTCATCTGAATAATTGATGATATCGATGGTCATCACCGTTCCATCGCCGTAGGGCTTTCCGCTAAGGGGCTCCACATCGTCCTTCCGCTGCTTTTTGCTTCTGTCCCAATAGCCCTTTTCACCTACCCAAAAGCCGTCTGCGGTGTAATTGTTCTTCATAAGGCAACCGGTGAAATCCACGTAGTAGTACATGCCGTCGTCCTCAACCCATACATTCTTTGCCTGATTCCCGTCAGCCAGGGTATAGATCTTCTCGCCGGACTCCAGGATATCCCATGTTCCTCCGGATATTGCGTAAGTTGCCGGATTATACTCGCTATCGGAAGCCTGCCCATCATCTCCCATCAGGAAAAGAGCTGCATCTGCCCCGGTAGTCATTTCCGAAACTCCGGAAGTACTCTGATCCCCAGAAATGGCATCTGCAGTGCTGTCTGCCAAAGAAGCTTCCGCTGCTGCCTCTTGTTCTTTCTCTGCACCAGTCTCAGCCGCTGTTTCCTGGGCTGTTCCTGTCTCGTTAGTTTCTTCAGAAACCGTGGTTTCCTGAGGATCCTGAGGTTCCTCCGATTTTTCTTTTCCCGCAAGCGAAGAAGAGCATCCTCCCAATATCAGGATGATGCTCAGAGAAATGGCTATAACTCGAACCTTTCCCTGGAATGATGACCTACCATGCATAGCAAAACCTCCTATGTCGAATTAAATCCCCATTATTAAACTGATTATTCTTTACTGCACCTTTCTGGTGAGGGCAATTGTGCCGTGATAGTCCATGTTATCTGAGCCCGGATCGTATGCACCTATGGCATGCTGCTCAGAGCCTGCAGTCAAAAAGTTATTAGCACTGATCTGATGGCCATTGCCGTCGTCCAGCTTAAGGAACATTCCGTCCGGATAGTAAACTCCCGTAAGTACTGCTTTAGTGCCATCGTTCACCGGAGTCCAGTTGCCGTTCGTATCCTGGTATCCGACCAGAATGAGCGTTGCTGTTGCATCAACGGTTGGGTCCAGGTTGTTAAGGGCATCAATAAGCTTATCCGTTGAGCCATCACCCTGAACTCCCGCATTCTTGGCTTCGTCGCTGTCCTTGAATGCCTCGTTTGCATAAAAGTCCGCAGCCAGCTGTGTGTCCACATCGCCGTACTGCCCAAGCATTCCGCCGTTGTCCTTACATTCTATGCTAAGATTCATCCAATAGACTTCCTTGACTTCCGAAGAATAGTTGCCCTGTATACGCCAGGTGCAAACCTCCCAGATACCCTCAGCAGCATAAGGATCGCTAAAGGGAACCTCTACGCTCTTATCGTAGTCAGCGGTCTTAAAATACCAGTAAAAGTCATCAACTGACGCTGTTCCAGGAGCTGTAAAGCCGGCATCAGACTTCTGCATCACAAAAGCCTTCCCGGGTCCGATTTTCTTGGAACCGCAGCCTGCAAGGAGGACAACCGCTAACATTACTGTCAACATCAATTTGATAGTCTTTTTCATCATAGCTTCGCTTTCCTTTCGCGATGTTCTCCCCAATAATACTTTTGAAAAAAGTAACGCCAAATCATACACTTATTAATATTTTATCAACACTTATGTACCAAAAAGGTGTGACACCCTCTTTGTCATTGACAAAGAAAATGTCACACCTCAGGCTTCCCATTCAGCTACCTGCACAAAATCTTATCGTTATATTTATGCTATGGCATCCTTCATACTCTTTACGTATTCTCCCACATACTTTGGAGAATCCTTACCGTACTTCTCGATGATCTTGATTATTGCGCTTCCGACTATGGCCCCGTCCGAAATACCTGCCATCTTCTTAGCCTGCTCGGGTTTTGAGATTCCAAAGCCGATGGCACATGGAACATTGGTGTTCTCCCTGATGGCTTTTACGATGCTCTCGAGGTCCGTTTTGATCTCGGTCCTGGTTCCTGTAACTCCGAGGCTTGATACAACGTATATAAAGCCCTCAGCGTCCTTTGCTATCTGAGCTATCCTGTTCTCCGATGTGGGTGCGATCAGCGATATAAGATCTACACCGTACTTCTGACATACAGGGTGGAACTCCTCCTTCTCCTCATAGGGAAGATCCGGAAGGATAATGCCGTCTATTCCGATCTCGCTGCAGGTCTTAATAAATCTCTCTGCTCCGTAGGAAAAGACAACGTTGGCATAGGTCATAAATACCATGGGTACACTTACGTCTTTCCTCAGCTCTTTTACCATGTCAAAGATCTTGTCTGTGGTAACGCCTCCTGTCAGCGCACGGAGATTAGCTCCCTGAATTGTGGGACCTTCTGCTGTGGGATCAGAGAAAGGAATACCCAGTTCTATAAGGTCTGCGCCGTTTTTTACCGACTCTTTTACAACTTCCACTGTAGTCTCTAGGTCAGGATCTCCGCAGGTTATAAATGCGATAAATGCTTTTTTATTTTCAAATGCTTTTCCTATATTACTCATTGATATTCTCCCCTCTGTACCTTGCAATGGCTGCGCAGTCCTTGTCGCCTCTTCCGGATATTGTTATTACGATTATCTTGTCCTTGTCCATAGTTGGCGCTATCTTCATGGCGTGTGCCAAAGCGTGGGATGACTCTATTGCAGGGATGATTCCCTCTGTTCTTGAAAGATACTCAAAAGCATTAACTGCCTCGTCATCAGTTACAGGTACATACTGAGCCCTTCCGATATCATTCAGATATGCATGCTCAGGTCCAATTCCCGGATAATCAAGTCCAGCTGATATGGAGTAAACAGGGGCAATCTGGCCGTACTCATCCTGGCAGAAATAGGACTTCATTCCGTGGAATATGCCAAGCTTACCTGTCGCTATGGTAGCTGCTGTCTCGAAGGTATCTACTCCTCTTCCTGCAGCTTCGCATCCGATCAGCTGAACCTCTTTATCCTCAATGAAGTTATAGAAGGTTCCGATGGCGTTGGATCCGCCTCCGACACATGCCATAACAACATCCGGAAGTCGTCCTTCCTTCTCAAGGATCTGCTCCTTGATCTCTTTTGAAATAACAGCTTGGAAGTCTCTTACGATGGTTGGAAATGGATGTGGTCCCATAACAGATCCCAGACAGTAATGAGTATCGCTTATTCTTGAAGTCCACTCTCTCATGGCCTCAGAAACTGCATCCTTAAGTGTTGCAGTTCCTGTTGTTACAGGTACAACCTCTGCTCCAAGAAGCTTCATCTTGTACACATTGAGCGCCTGTCTCCTGGTGTCTTCTTCTCCCATAAAGACAACGCACTCCATGCCCATAAGAGCTGCTGCTGTAGCAGTTGCAACGCCGTGCTGACCTGCTCCTGTCTCGGCAATGAGTCTTGTCTTGCCCATCTTCTTGGCAAGAAGAGCCTGGCCGAGAACGTTGTTGATCTTGTGGGCACCTGTGTGATTGAGGTCCTCTCTCTTAAGGTATATCTTGGCTCCGCCCAGGTCCTTTGTCATCTTCTCTGCATAGTAGAGTCTTGATGGTCTTCCTGCGTACTCATTGAAAAGAGTCTCAAGCTCTTTATTAAATTCCGGATCATTCTTGTAATGGTTGTAGGCCTCTTCCAGCTCTATAACCGCATTCATAAGTGTCTCCGGTATGTACTGTCCGCCATGAATTCCAAATCTTCCGTTCTGATTACTCATAATATTTCTCCCATAAACTGTCTCATCTTTTCAGGGTCTTTAACCCCGTTTGTCTCAATTCCCGAACTGACATCCACCGCAAATGGATGAAGCACCTTTAGTGCCTTAGCCACGTTTTCCACCCCAAGGCCACCTGCCAGAAAGTACGGCTTATCAAACTCTGCCTCCTTTATCAGCTCCCAGTTAAATGTCTGCCCCGTGCCTTTTCCGGAATCCAGAAGAAGGTAATCGGCGCTGCTCTTTTTAGCTCTTTCCAGGTCCTCTTTGCTCTTAACAACAAACGCTTTGATGATAGGAGCATCACCTGAAAGTTCCCGAAGCCTTGCGATATATCCCTCATCCTCACTTCCGTGGAGCTGCGCTATGTCTATGACCTTGTCCTTTAAAAGAGCTGCAACCTTCTCCGGCTCTTCATCCACAAATACGCCGACTTTTTTTATCTCGGGTAAAAGAGCTTGTCCCAGCTTTTTCGCATCGTCTCTTGATACATTCCTGCTGCTCTTTTCCCAGAATACAAAGCCCGCAAAATCAGGTTTTAGCTCATTGGCCGCCTCGATGTCCTCTATTCTTTTCAGTCCGCAAAACTTGATCCTTGTTTTTCTCACAAAAGACTCTTAAGCTCCTTTAACTTCTGACTCTTATCCGCAGCTCTCATCAGTGTCTCTCCAACTAGAGCCGCATCAGCGCCCATGTCTTTTATTGCCTTTATATCTTCGGGTCCCTTAACTCCCGACTCCGACACAAACAAAATATCATTCGGTATCAGAGCTCGAAGCCTCTTACTGTTTTCAGTATCAACGGAGAAGTCCTTTAAGTTCCTGTTGTTTACACCGATGATCCTGGCTCCGGCTTCTATGGCCATGTTTACTTCTGCTTCATCGTGGGCTTCTACCAGTGCCGAGAGCCCAAGTTCGTCGCAGATGCCGATATATCTTTTAATCTCGCTTACAGATAGTATCGAGCAGATAAGAAGTACCGCTGATGCTCCAAGGACTGCTGCCTCATAGATCATGTACTCATCCACAACGAAGTCTTTTCTGAGGCATGGAATACTCACCTTAGAAGCTATCTCAGAGAGATACTCATCCCTCCCAAGAAACCATTTGGGTTCTGTGAGAACGGATATTGCATCAGCTCCTGCCTTCTCATATGAAAGAGCAATATCCAGATAAGGAAAGTCCTCTGCGATTATGCCCTTTGAAGGAGATGCTTTCTTGCACTCACAGATAAAAGATATCCCGTCTTTCTTTAAGGCTTTTTCAAAGGCGAAGTCTTTTTTGGGAAGTGAAAGAGCCATTGCTTTTACTTCATCAAGACTCCTAATCTCTTTTTGTTTTTTAACTCTTTCTCTTGCGTATTCTGCAATCTCATCCAGAATCGTCATCTGTTGCTAACCTCGATTATCTTCTCAAGTGTGCTTGTTGCTGCTCCTGATTTAATAAGCTCTTTTGCAAGCTCAACTCCTGCCTTAAATGACTCTGCCTTACCTGCGATGTAAAGGGATGCTCCTGCGTTTAACAAAACTGCATTTGTCTTTGGTCCCTCTGCTCCTGCAAGGATGTCTCTTGTTATCCTGGCGTTTTCTTCAGGTGTTCCGCCAACCAGGTCGTCCTTGGTGCAGCGCTCAAATCCGAAGTCCTCAGGCTTTATCACGTAGGTCTTATACCATCCGTCCTTGATCTCGCAGATCTTGGTGTCGCAGCTCATTGAGATCTCATCGAGCTTGTCCATTCCATATACAACCATTCCTCTCTCAACACCGAGGCTTACAAGAACCTGAGCCAAAGGCTCAACCAGGTACTCATCATATACTCCAAGGAGCTGCATCTTGGGTGATCCAGGATTTGTAAGTGGTCCTAAGATATTGAATACGGTCCTAAAGCCCAGCTCTTTTCTGATGGCTCCTACATACTTCATTGATGTGTGATATTTCTGAGCAAAGAAGAAGCACATTCCTGCTTCCTTTAAAAGCTCTATGCACTTCTCAGGATCCTGCTGGATGTTTACTCCAAGAGCCTCAAGGCAGTCAGCTGTTCCGCACTTACTTGAAGCTGCTCTGTTTCCATGCTTGGCAACCTTCACTCCGCCTGCAGCTGCAACGATTGCAGATGTGGTTGAAATGTTGAAGCTGTGTGCGTTATCTCCGCCGGTTCCTACGATCTCAAAGATATCCATTCCCGTATCAACCTTGGTGGCGTGATCTCTCATGGCAGCTGCGCAGCCTGCGATCTCATCTGTAGTTTCTGCCCTTGCACTCTTTGTTGAAAGAGCTGCCAGGAAGGCTGCGTTCTGAGTGGGACTTGTCTCTCCGCTCATGATCTCATTCATTACCTGATAAGCTTCGTCATAGGTGAGGTCTTCTTTGTTTACGATTTTTACGATTGCTTCTTTGATCATTTGGTCATCCTCCTTTTTGGTCTGCCAAAGATCTTTTTGTAAACAAAAAGTCCCTGACAGAAACTCTAATGTTCTGTCAAGGACGAATATACTTTATCCGCGGTGCCACCTTGATTTCTCGGGTTGTCCCAAGCGCTTTGAAGGATACTAACATATCCCCGGCAACTGACGTATGCCTTCACGTCGCAGAATACTAAGATGCATATCTTTTCACTGCGCCCTCTGTGGTCCATTTGATAACTTGTTTCCTACCCGTTCTCAGCAATCCGGGCTCTCTGTGCGGTCATGATCACCTTTATCTCCACTTCATCGGTTTGAAGTATTAAATTATAGAAATAATAGCATTGCATAATTATGCTGTCAATACATTTTTACATTCTCATTGCAACTTCATATGCACGCCATATTACGGTCCTTAAATTACCTACCTGCTTGCAGTCTCCGATGAAATCCATGTTGCTGGTTCTAACATCGTCGCTGATGACAGGATTGGGAACATAGCCGGCTGAACTGATGACTGAGTCGCACTCTATGCGAATCTCTTTTCCATCCTTATCTGTGCAGATGATAGCCCCATCCAGAACCTCTTTGAGCTTTGTCTCAAGGTAAACAGGAATGTTGTGAAGCGCAAAGTACTCCCTGAGGTATGAGCTGTTGGCAAGGCATACACCCTTCTGGGATACCAGGTCATCTTTCATCTCAACGATGATGGGCTCTTTTCCCCAGAGTGCGAGCTCATAGGCAATCTCACTTCCCGTGAGACCTCCGCCGATAACTGCCACCTTCTGACCAACATCTTTTCCAAGAAGGAAGTCACAGGCTTCTATCATCTTCTCATGTCCCGGAACGCCACTGAGAATCCTTGGCTTTGATCCGGTTGCAATTATGATGTCGCTCTTTCTTCCGAACTTCATAGGATCGGTTATCTCAGTGTTAAGATGAACTTCGATTCCCAGAACATCCATCTGCCTTCTATACCATCTAAGAAGGTCCCTGAGCTTGCCCTTATAGGACTCTGAGCTTGCTGCTATGAAGGTTCCGCCGAGGACATTGCTCTTTTCATAAATGACGGGATTGTGGCCTCTTAGCTTAAGTACTCTTGCAGCCTCCATTCCGCCGATTCCGCCGCCCACGATATGAATAGTCTTGGGGTGCTTGGCAGGTTTGATGAAGTGCTTGTCCGTCTGCATGGTTTCTGCGTTTACTGCACATCTTGCAAGGTGCAGGGAATCAGCAAGGTCCTGATCGTTGGGAACGCCCTTGTAGTGGCACATGTTAAAGCATCCGTTGTGACACAAAATACATGGCCTTATATCATCTTCCTTGTCATTCATGAGCTTGGTAACCCACTCGGTATCTGCAAGGAAAGGTCTTGCAAAGCCTGCTCCGTCCAGCTCTCCGCTTGCAACTGCATCGGCAGCAACTCTCGGGTCAAGCCTTCCTGCGCAAACGACAGGTATATCAACGAACTTCTTAAGGTTCATAACATCTTCAAGGTTACAGTTCTCCGGCATGTAGATCGGAGGATGTGCCCAGTACCACGCGTCATAGGTTCCGTTGTCGCAGTTGAGCATATCGTATCCTGCATCCTGAAGGTATTTCGCAGCCTTTTTTGACTCCTCAAAGTCTCTTCCGACTTCCGTATAGTCTTCTCCGGGAAGGGCTCCCTGACGCATTCCCTTGGTCTTTGATATCACGCTGTAGCGAAGGGAAACAGGGAAGTCTGCTCCGCACTGTTTCTTGATCTCCTGAACTATCTCTACCGCAAAGCGATATCTGTTTTCAAAAGAGCCGCCATACTCATCTGTCCTCTTGTTGACATAGGGAAGCGTGAACTGATCAAGAAGATATCCCTCGTGAACAGCATGGACTTCAACACCGTCAACTCCTGCTTCCTTTAAAAGCCTGGCACTCTTTCCAAAGGCAACTACAAACTCTTTTATCTCCTCTTTGGTCATCTCCCTTGAAGGAAGCTTGTCAGACCATCTGTTGGGAGATGGACTTGCGGAAGCTGTGATCTTATCAAGATCCATAAAGGGCTTACTCAGTACTCTCAGCGCCGGATTGTTGTAGAGCTTCTCCATCATGGCACTTACGGTAAAAGACCTGCCGAAGCCCGCCGTAAGCTGTACAAAGAGCTTGGCTCCCGTCTTGTGAAACTCAGGCATCCAGGCTGCAAGGTCCTGATACATCTGCTTGTTGGTATAGAGCCACTGTCCGAACATCGGATTGTAAACGGGCTGACATCCCGGAAGCACAAGGCCTGCGTTGTTCTTAGCTACGTTTAAGATAAAGTTCGCACCTTCCTTATCGAAGTGGTTCTTCTCCATCCAGCCAAACAGATCCGTTCCTCCCATAGAGGTAAGAACGATCCTGTTCTTGATCTCACAATTTCCTATTTTCCATGGTGTAAACAGAGGTTTTAATCTCTCATCCATTTTTATGATCTCCCGGTTTATTCAAAAAACTCTTTTATAGCCTGTACTTTTCCCATTCCGGCTCTTCGCCCAAGCTGATAGACTCTCTCAAGTTCGTTTTCATCCTTTTCCACTGGGCTTATGTTTAAAGGTTCTTTTGGTCTTACAACAAGAATTTCTCCGCTTTTTTCTTTTTCCCTGATGTATCTCTTTTCTTCATTGTACATCAGATGGCGCTTTTCCATACACTCAATCATTCTGGGATATTTTCTGAGCATAACCCTTACAAGAGGCATGAACTTCTGCTGGCCCTTAACATAGTCCCCGGGCTGAGTCTCAATGACAAGGATCCTGTCATAGCCCTTATCTTCCATGAACTTAAGGGGGATTGAATCCGATGGTCCGCCGTCAAGATAAACACTGTCTCCAATATGTACAGGTCTTGAAACAAGAGGCATTGAGGCAGATGCCTGAATCCATTTAAGATCCTCTTTGCCCCCGTCTGTACATTTGTGATATGCAGGCTTACCTGTTGTTATGTCAGTAGCCACACAGTAGAATTCCATTGGGTTTTCTTTAAAGGTCTTTACATCCCATATATCAAGCTTATAAGGAAGCTCATCGTAGCAAAAAGGAACGTTGTAGATATCTCCTGTAAGAAGGAGTGATCTTATGCTGTGGTATCTTTTGTCGTTGCAATATTTCTTGTTGTACCTTACTGCTCTTCCGATCTGCTTTGACTTATAGTTTATTCCAAAGGTTGCGCCGGCTGAAACTCCGACTGCTCCGTCAAAATCAATTCCGTTCTCCATAAGGACATCGATGACTCCGCAGGTAAACATCCCGCGCATCGCGCCGCCCTCCATAACCAGTCCTTTCTTCATACAGTGCCTGTTCCTCTCAAAATCGTTATCTTATATTATATTACAAATTGCAGCAAAAAAGCGAGCCATTAAGCTCGCCATGATACATATCGTTAAATTTCATCATGCTGCATTCTTGGAAATCGTACGTGCGATATATCTCTTGCAGAAATAAGAGATTGGCTCAACAAATCTGTTAAGCACGATAGCAGCTCTCATGATATTCAACTCGTTGTTGTCATAAGACATATGATCGTTTTCAAGTTTGTAGATCAGCTTCTTGACTCTCTTATCGTCTGCACGGCTGATACCTTTTGCCTCAAGATCGTACAAATATTTTACAACCTTGTTCCTCTGCCTCTTGTTCATCATAACCGCAAAGGTCCTCGGATAATTCTCCTGTAATCTGAATAAACCAGTTGTGAGCATAAAACTTTCCTCCCATAATTCCGAGAAATATTATCATATATTTTTGTGAACAAACTGTGAAAAACCAGACCTAAAACACAAAAAAATAAGCCGGGGCAATTTGCCCCGGCATAAAGCCTTGAATTCAGAGATCTTCAGCCATTGAATGGTTGCTGACTGTAGTATAGGTGATGATCATATCGTCGTAGTCACCGGCTCTTGTTCCGATGATCTGTGAGTTTGTGCTTCCGCCGTGGAATATGATTCCTGCGTCCGCGATGTTTACGGCATCAAATGCAACTGCTCTGCCGTTCTTCATGAATACGCTTCTTACTCCTACGCTCTGGATATCAAACTTAGAGAAATTTGTAGCGCTTACTTCAACGCAGTCGCCGATGTCCTTTGTATCAAGTGAAACGGATGTGTATGCGCATCTGTCAGTAGGATTTATTGAATACTCATACTCATAAGCTCTTGCATTTGCAATCTCTTTGTTTAAGAACTGTCCGTAAAGGATGAACTGCTGACCTTTCTTAACCGCATCAGAATAATCATTTACCTTCTTAAGAACGTTTCCTGATCCGTCCTTGGCAACAAAGTCTGCACTGATTGAGATATCGGAACCGGTGTTGTTGGTTGCAACCACGACATAATATGTGCACCAGCCGATACTGTCGGGGATCAGATATTCATCATCAATAGTGACAACGCCCTCATTTTCTACAGTTTCAGCAGCATATGAAATTTCAGCGGGAATAAGATTGGAATTATGGCCTGATAAAAGAATTATTGTCATCCCCAATGTTAATATACAAGCAAAAATCCTTTTCATCATAACCTTTCCCTCCGAGAACTTTTTAGATAACAGGTCCACCTGTCATGCTAATATTATCGCCGAAAACATGCGTGTTTGCCATAAGCGCAGGCGTTATTTAATTCTCTTTTTAGAAAGGTCTAATTCTCTTTAGAAACTATTTGTATACCACAAAGTACCCGCCAAAATCATCCACATTATAAGCGCTTAAATCGCCAAAAAGTTGCAGCTGACTACTTGCAACAACGAAGATATCATCTTCATATTTTTCATCCGTCACATCCTCCGGAAGCTCAAAGATAAAGTTGCCAAAGGACTTTGCAATCCTGAATTCCGCATAAGGATCTTTATACTCTACAGTCTGATAGAAAGTATAAGGATCGTAATTTGTGTAATAAAGCGCCAGCATAAAGGGTGATGAAAGGCCTTCGTAAGTCGAATGGATCAATCTCTTATCCTCCGACACCTCATAGGCTCTTTCAATGGCATTACCATAGCCGGGCATGTAGATGCTAAGAGCATAATAGCTGTAGTCCGTAAAGTAATCCTTTGTAAAAGACAGCGCTCCTATCAGCAAAAGACCTGCAGCTGCCACAAATAGGCTCTTTGCATGCTCCAGGATAAATCCCGTACCAATGACAAAGAAGAATATGCAGGGAATAAAAAGACAAACCAGTCTGTTTATGTCAGGAATGATCATTACATCGAGTACGACAGAACCAATCACAGCTGACATAAAGAGCATACTTCCGATCTTGTACTGAGGCGTAAGCTCACCCGATTTGTCTTTCCCCGTAATAAGGTGCTTAACACTTATGAAAAGACCTATGAAAGTAATCGGGAACGTGAACTCAAACAGTGATGCATATCCGGGATAAAAATGCGCAAGAGTAAACTTATCAGACCCAATGGAAACTCCCAAAATCATAAGCTTTAAGTTGTTTAAAGCTTTACCGAAAAACGCTCCGTCAAATGATATGAACGCTTCTCCCGTTCTTGCGGCAGTAAACTTGTTAAAGCAGATAAAGTCTGTGACTATTTCGGGAAGCCCAAGGTAATTAACTGAATAAAACAGCATAAGAGGCGCGAACACCACCAGGAAAGTCACAAAGGAAGCAATGACATCTCTCCAGGTAAGAATCCTCGTCTTTAATCCATATGCGCACAGGCAAAGAAGAAGAATCGGAACTACGATTGTAGAAGCCCCGTAGCTGTACATGCAGACAGCAAAAGCTGCTGCGCTAAGGCAATAAAACAAGCCCTTTTTCTTCTTGACTCCCAGCATGAACAGCCAGAAGGAAAGCATCATGTTAAAGGGCATAATGTTACAGTCAAGACTCCATCTTGAGAGGATCACATGCCATGGACAGATTGCAAGGAAAGCTGCTCCAAAGAGTGAAAGCTCATTCCTAAATCTCCTGCCCTCCAGAGTGATCCTTAGCACCGCATATAAAAGAGCTACCGTAAGAATTCCGCATACTGCCGGGATCATTCTCAGGTTCCTGATCGAGGGTCCAAACAAAGAGATTGAAATGACATTCAAATAAATAAGCAGAGGACTTCCACCGCCGCATCCCCAGGTTATAGGGTAAATGGGCCAGTGATATCCGTTCCTGTCGATGCCAAATGTCGCAAGTGTATAAGCATCATAGCCGATAGACGCCTCATCCTGCTGAAGCCCAAGGGGAATCTCTCCGAGTTTGTACAATCTGATGACAGCTGCAACTATCATGATCAGCAAAAAGATAATACCGGATGCCCTGTCAGAGATGCCCGGCCTTTCATTCTTCCTGCCCCTGAAATACAAAAATACAGCTGCCACACCCATAAGGATGTAAGCAGCTGTAGCTATATAGTTGTAATAATCGATTACTCGCATTATGATACTTCCTTTTTATCTGGCATGCATAGCAGCGTTCCAGTCAGAGATACCCATATAGGATGCAGCTCTGCCAATGTAAGCACCGGCATTTCCGCCATTCATCTGCTGGAAGAACTCCCAGGAAAGCTTACGTGATCCGTCCGGCCTTGTAAGGCCAAGTGACAAGCCCTGCGCCATCTCAACAGGATAATCGGTCTGCCTGTTGAAGGTTATAAGCTTGATATACTGATTGGTAACGCATCTCTGATAAGCGTATACAATGGCTGCTGCCTGCGCTTCCTCTCCCTGAGTTGAAGAATATCCAACCTCAGTTAAAAGAATCGGTCTCACAGCGCCCTTACTGTTTCTGAAAGCCGGCTGACACATGTAATCTGTCAGCTGCTCTATATTTTCCATCGAAATGAAAGGAGTGTCAATACTGTGGGTGATCATCGACGGGTTCTTGGGTGTCCAGAAGCTCGTCCAGTTCATGGGATAATTATATGGGTGCTCAGCAAGACACCAGTCGATATTGCCCTGTGCTGTGATGCATGCGTTAAAGGCATCAAGCATGCTTCTTGCTGAAAAGTAAGATCCGTTGTGGATCCTGGTCCAGTTCTGATCAAGGCTGATGCATACGTAAGCGTTGGCATTTCTGCTCTTGATTGCATTGTAGCAGACTCTGACAGAATCTGCATAGAGCTGTGCATAGGTCATCTGATCCGTAACACTTGAATAGTTCCAGGCATTCTTTGCATTTATCTCATTGGCAATAACCCAGTTATCAACCTGTCCGCATCCGTTCTTGCCGTTATATCTGCTGGCAAGGAAGGAAACCACAGCCTCAAGATATTCAAGTCCGTTATCCTCTGAGGTATTCATGAGATAGTAAGGTGCTCTGCCGATACCTCCCCTTGCTGTGGGTGATATCATGAACTCTTCACCGCGTGAATAGGGATTGAGAAGAACCATGGTCATGCCCATTCCCTGATTTGTGCTGGTCCTTACGCAGTGGTCATACTGACTCATATAAGCGGAGTCAAAGTAATAGGTCTTACCGTTGTATCCGTACTGAATACCGCCGTTTCCACCTATGACATCAGTGAGATTTATGTTGTAAGCTCCCTGCTGAACACCGAGCTGAACAACTTCCGTATTACCGTTTCCGATCTTGGCACCGTCGAGAATAAGGCCCTTTTTGCCGTTATTCTTCCTTGCCTGGGAGCCTCCTCCTGCAAGAGCTTCAGGATTGGTTATATATTTGGCTCCTGCCACAGCAACAAATGCTCCACCCTGCTTTACAGCAACCTGGAACTTGTCATAGAGTCTGCAGCTTGTGGTCTGATAGCCCAGTGGCACAGAAAAAACTGCGCTTCCCGAAATTGGAAGTGATGCTATGGGAGCTCCTACCGGTGCGCCCTGATACGGCTTTTCTGCAAAGAGATAGAAAGCTCCGTCGTCACTGTCAGGAAGGTCCGACGCAGAAACATTAACTATTACACTCTCTCCGGAAATAGAAACTGAATTGATGGTAACTGCACCTTTTCCTGCAGCCTCTGCCTTAACAGGCACAGAAGAAAAGACACTTAGAGCAAGGACAGCCGTTGCGACTGCCATGGAAAGTGACGAAAAGATTTTCTTATTCATGTAACCCCTCATTTCGAATTTTTTAAATTCTACAGTATTTTTATGATACCGAAAAATAGACGAAATATCAACAACCCCGGCTCTGTGGAGCCGGGGTCTTAGGCTTTATCAATATATCAATAATCAACTTTCATCATACAGAGGCCCTGAGGAGGAGCTGTAGGGCCGGACCTTTGACGGTCACAGGCATTTAATATCTCTTCCATTTCCTCGGGTTTTATGTTTCCAAAGCCTACCTCTAAGAGTGTTCCGGTGAGGATCCTTACCATGTTCTGCAAAAATCCGTTGCCGTGAAAGTAGAATCTTATATAGTTTCCGCTCTCCTCAATGTTGATGGTATCCACGCATCTGACAGTGGATTTCTTCATCTTGGCATTTCCGCAAAAGCTCTTAAAGTCATGAGTTCCCACAAGAACTTCTGTTGCCTTTCTCATGGCTTCTATGTCGGGCTTTTTATCAAGTATGGTCACATACTTTCTGTCAAAGACCGGCTTACTCTTTCCGTACCAGCAGGTGTATCTGTAGGTCTTTCCAAGAGCATTGTATCTTGCATGGAACCTCTCCGAGCATGCCTTAACCTCATTCACGCTGATATCATCCGGAAGATACTCGTTCATGTACTCCTGAATCTCTTCCTCTGTCATATCAGTATCAAGAACAGCATTGGCTGTCATGGCTCTGGCATGAACACCTGCGTCGGTTCTTCCGGCGCCGATGACATTTACAGGGTTATCGGCCGGAGCATTTATCATCCTGGAGAGCACCGACTCAAGCTTACCCTGGATCGTCATGTCTTTTCCCGGCTGTCTCTCCCAGCCAAAGAACCTGGTTCCATCATAACTTATGATAAATTTGTAATTGCGTTTCATAAAAAGGAAACCTCAATCTAAAGATTTATTATAATAACGTGCGAGAAAACCCCTTCCGATGAAGTCGGTTGTGGTATGAATCGCACTGATGTTTAAATTTTGTAATATAAGAACATATGTTTGCCAAAAGGCTGCAAAAGTGCTATAATACTAGCATAAGACAAGTTTTGGAGCAGCTTCTATGGATGAGTATATCTACCTCAGATATCAGTACCGCATATATCCCAATGACTTACAAAAAGCAAAAGCACAGATTACTGCTGACTGCTGCAGGTTCATCCACAACTACTATCTGAACCTGAGAAGCCTTGCATGGCGCACTCAGCACCGCAGTATGAACTACAATGCCTGTGCAAATGACCTGAAGTACTTAAAGCTTGTCTACCCCTGGCTGGCGCAGGCTGACTCCATGGCACTTCAGGAGGAGCTCAAAGACCTCCAGAGATCCTTTGAGAACTTCTGGCGTGGCGATGCTTCTTATCCCTTATACCATGCCAAGAAAAGTACAGGACTCTCATTCAGGACACGCAATCAGTCTGATGGCATAAGGATATCTGCCGATAATAGGTACATCCATCTTCCTAAGCTTGGCTGGACAAAGATCAGGCTTTCTCGTCAGGTTCCAGGAATAATAGAAAATGCCACCCTAATACAAAAGCCTTCGGGGAAGTATTTTGTATCACTGACGGTAAAGATAGCATCATCTGTTGTTACAAAACGCAATGACGGAAATGAGCATGGCCTTGATCTGGGACTTAAGTCATTCTATATCCTGGACGATGGGACAAAGAAAGATAATCCCAAATACCTGTACAGATATGAGAATAAGCTAGTCAGAGAACAGCGTCGTCTTTCACGTATGAAGAAAGGTTCTTCAAATTGGCGTAAGCAGAAGCTCAAGGTTGCACGCCTTCATGAAAAGATATCAAATACAAGACATGACTTTCTGCATAAAGAGAGCACGTATCTTGCCAGGAAGTGTTCCCTTCTATGTATTGAAGACCTAAATATAGCAGGGATGACAAAGAACCACAGACTTGCAAGATCCATAAGTGATGTATCATGGTCAAAGTTCATATCAATGCTCGAATATAAGATGGCGCTTCATGGTGGCATGCTTGTAAAAGTACCAAGGTTCTATGCCTCAACACAGACCTGTCATATCTGTGGACACAAGGAGCCGAAAACCAAAGCCCTTAGTATCCGCAAATGGACATGTCCTGAGTGCAAGGCTATGCATGACCGAGACGTAAATGCTGCGATCAATATCCTGAGTAAAGGACAAACCTTGCTGCATTCAGTAGCATAAACGAAATATAGGTACCGTAGGGACTACGGGAACCAAACGCCTGTGGACACCGTGGGGAAAACTCACCAGGATATTTCTGTGTGAGATAATAACCCGGGTGGCTGAAGCAGGAATCCACTTCCGTCATAGACGGTGGTGGTAGTTCAACTGATTTCAATCTTAACACAAACGCTTACTGCCTTGCCATCTCTTATAGCTATAGCATCATCACCGGATACTGTGTTGCCGCGGAAAGTCTTGGTATCTCCGTTTGCATATGATACGGAGATTTCCTTGATCTCATAATGTCCCGGGATCACATCACTCTTTGCATCAATCTCATATGTGATATTTGTGTCTGCTAAAAGAGTGCTCTCCACCGTGTACTTACCTGCCTCGTCCTTAATAAGATACTCAGGAATTGCAGGAGCAGGAGCAAATACGAGCTTATCATCCTCGCACTTAAAGATGTTCTTACCAAAGAACATGAGCTTCCACATGCTAATAAACTCAATGGTTGAACCTGAAAGTCTTGCAACAAAGCCTTTTCCGTGGATAGCCTTGTTGGGGTTCATGCTGCTTGCAATAAAGGAAGAATTCTCAAGTGTGCTTCTTCCGTAGACTTCCTTATCAAGGAATGGAATTGCCTGCATCTTGAAGTCCTCAAAGAACTCACTGTAGAGTCCGCTCCTTAAGAGCTCAAGCAGATACTTGTACTCCATGTGAAGCCAGATTGACTCATTCTCAAGCCAGCCGGGGGTGAAGGACTTACATCTTCCATACTCAAAGCTTGCGTTCTCAAGAGAAGCGTTAACCTTGTACATGGAGAGCTTTTTATCAAAGAGGTCACTATTCTTAATTCTGTCGTAGATCTTTTTCTTCTCGTCGTAAGTATTCTCAAGCTTAAAGAATCTTACAGGTCCCTCAAGGAAGTAAGGAACGTTCTGAACCTTGAAGCTCTTTGGATAGATTCCGTCTTCCTTCTTGTCGTACTCAGAAGCTTCGAAGGTGAAGTATCCCGGAGCAATTCCCTTGCCGAGGTCAAAGGCCTTGGATACACCCTTTTCAAGTCTCTTTTCCATCAGGCTAAGAATCTCTGCAGCTTCCTTTGAAGAAATAGTCTTCTCTTCATCAAAGAGCTTGCCATAGACCTCTCCTCTATAGCTTTCAAGTACAGCATTTCTGTTATCCCACAGATCAAAATCAGAGGTAAATCTTGTTTCAATATCCTTAAGACTCTCGATGAATTCAATACTGTCAGTAGGAAGTGTGATCTCAGCATCAAACTTTGAAATTGCATCCTTAGTAAATCTGATCATTCTAAGGAGCTCATAACTCTCATTCATGGATGAGCCAAACATTCCCGGCATACCGTTAAGAGCATCGTACCATCCGGGCTTTCCGCCCTCCATCATAACGCCCATACCTTCAGGATCAAGGGCTGCAAACTTGCAGGCTGATAAAAGGACAAGCTTGGACAAAAGACTCATCTCTATATCCCTGCCCTCTGCATAGGTCTCAAAGCTGCCTTCCTTCTTGGCATTATCTCTTTTTGTCAGATAGTAGTACTGACGAAGACCGTTCTCAGTCTCCTCGTATTTCTTATGTCTTGGAAGGATCTCTACCTTTGCCTCAAAGGCTTTAACCCTTGTATCTACCAAAAGCTCTTTTTCCTTGTCAGGATAAACCTCAAGGAAGTCCTCAATAAGGTCGAGGTTGTAGGTCCAGTGATCTGACCAGTAGCCCTCACCGAAGTCGCCGTTGATGGTCTCTGTAGCCTTCTCCATCACCTTGGAAAAGAGCTCTTCGCACTCCCTGTCGGAGATTCCCTTCATGGAATCCTTGATTGCAGAAACCAGCTCGCCCGGTGTAAATGGCTGCTTAAGCTCAACTTCACCAAGGACATTCGGGTTTACAGTAAACCTGAGCTGCTCGATCTTAAGCGGATTGTAGCCATCCATCTGGATAAGTGAGTAGAATCTCTTTATATTCTCATCACCGACTATGCGGCTGAAGAATGTATCGCATCTTCTGTTCTGGTTGACATCTCTGAAGTTACCGTTGCCCTGTGAATAGAACTCAGGTGACATTGAGAAGTAGTTGTAATCTCTCTCAAGATCGCCGTGCTTCCTGGAATATACATAGAAGGTATGTCCTCCGGGAAGTGAGATTGGCTTACCTCCTCTGAGAACGTTATCCATGTAGTTGTATCTTGTGTAGTCATCAAAGGCCTTGTTTGCAGTTGATGTTGCAACATCTGCTGTAAGCTCGTCTGTGAGTCTCTCAGCCTCTTCAAACTTCTCTTCAAAATACTTTGGATCAATATCTCTTTTAAGGAAATCATCAAAGATATCCTTGTTTCTTACCTGTCCGATGAGCTCATAAAGAGTCATGCTCTCTCCGCTGCCAAGAGTTTTCTTCTTAGCAAAGAAGCATGTCGGGAACTCGTTTGATACGTTCTGCTCTTTGGTCACAAGCTCGTCAAAGCCTGTTTCTGCAAAACCTACAGCCTCTGAAAGAGAAAGGTCATACGCAAATACAAGTCCGGGATCAACGATGGTGTGAAGGTCATTTCCGTCTTCATCAACAGCAAAACCGAAGTTTCCGCCGGGAACTTTCTTAACTACCGCAGAGTCCTCCATTGAGAAACGTACTCTGAAGAACGGTCTCTTTTTATCTGCATCCTCAACCTGCATGTATGCCTTGGTGGTCTGTACCATGTTCTTCATTACATCCATCATGCAGCCGTAAGGAATAAGCGCAGGCATTCCGTCAAGGACTTCAAGCTCACGGCTCTCAGCGCCTGTGTTGGTGATGGTCACCATTCTCATAAGAGCTCCGATCTCCTCACCCGGAAGAGTTGCATACTTAACCTTTACATCAAAGCCGTGCTCCCTGTCGTCATCCTCGATGGTAAGGGTGTTCATATGGATCTCCATATCGGCATTTGCTGTGTTTTTTACAAAGGGCTCATAGACCATCCCGTTTGTCTTAATGAAGGTTCTAAAGCCTGTTCTTGAAACATTCTGATATGCTGTATGCGCAGGGTAGAACTCCATGATGCTGTGATCCTTATCCTGCACGCCAAAGCTTACTACAGCCTGTCCCCTGTTTACGTAGTAGCACCAGATAGGCGTTCCCTTGATTCCGGCAATTCCCGGAAGAAAGCTGGCGAAGGGACTCTTCTTGCCATAGCCCTTCATTACGTCCTTAACTTCATTCATGTTTTTCATCAACACACTCCTCATAAATATTATAAGTAAACTTCAATTGTATGCTTTCCATCAGAAAGACTGTCAATTTCTGCTGCAGTAAGTACAGCTCTCTTTCCGTCTTCCACTGTCATGTCTTTGCCATCGACAACAGCCTTGCTCACCTGATAATCACCAACTTCCTTTTTGCCGGAGTTGATATATCTTACCTCGAACTCTTTTCCCCTGAATGGAAGTGTTATTGCAGCAATTCCGTTATCGTCAAACTGCTCTGCCAAAAGAGCCGGCTGCATGCATAAATCTCCTGCCTCTCCCCTTACTCCAAAGCTCTGGGTAACAACAGTCATCATCATCCAGCTTGCAGCACCTGTGAGGTAGTTATAAAGACCTCTTCCCTCTGCGTTAAAGTACTCCGGAACGCCGGGATAGATCCTGCTGACTTCAAAGTTTGAAGAAGCCCTATACAGTGAGTTAAGCGCCTTGTAGCCTTCCTTCGCAAAGCCCCTCTTGTACAATGCGTTTCCGAACATAACTGCCATATGGGAAAAGACAGCTCCGTTCTCCTTATCGCCGTAGGAGAAGCCGAACATTCTTCCGAGGTCTGTTCTAAGGGCCTTAAAATCTGTATTTAAGCGATATCCGCCGATGCCTTCTTTGTAGAGGTACTTATTGGCACTCTTTATGATCTCTTTTACGTTTTCTTCCTTGGCAGTACCTGACATTACAGAGAAAACCTGGCCTGTGAGCATCATTCTCACATTCTTGCCATCCGGAGTATCAAACTCTCCCTCTACTCTCTTGCCGTTGTCGTCATAATATCCGTTGAACCAGCCGTTTCCTTCAGAGTCTGTTACCCACTCTTTTTCTCTTATCTGGTTCATCATAAACTCAGCCTTTTTCTCAAGAGCAGCTGCGATATTTTCTAATGAGATTTCCTCTTTATCTCCTGAAACTGCATGGGATACCTTGTCCATGTAGCTCATAAGAAGTGATCTCTTCTTCTCAGGTGATGAAAGAAGATCTGCGCCGTCAGCAAAGATCAGTTCCTTAAGCTCAGCTGCAACAGGGGCTATAGCCTTGCCTGTTCTCTTTGCATAGAGTCTTATATACTTAGCGATATCAACAAGATTTCCTGCATATCCACATGTGAAAGCAACGCTCTCACCCTTGTGTGTTGCCATATCAAGAGCATCGTTCCAATCAGCGCCGCGAAGTCTTATCTCGCCGTTATCTCCGACATCATAGATTGCAGATACATTCTCGATAAGTATGTGCTCAAGTACGCTGCCCTGATACTCTGCGCCGTTTTTGTCCTTCTGGACAACGCCGTATTCTTCGCCATACTCGGCATCTCTCTTTTCTGCTCTGCAAACAAGAGCATCCTTAAAGTAAGTAGCATTCTCACCAAGGATCTCGATGTCTCCTGTCTGATCCATGTAAAGCTTAAGTGTAAGGAATGGCCAGAAGCCGTGATCCATCCACACACGTGGAATTCCGTTTCTGTCTGCCTTGAACTCGCCGGGCTTATCGCCGATGATGGTGGCATTGGTGCCATCAAATCTTACACCCTTAAAGTTGTCGATGATCATCTTCCTTACGCCGTCGGGATCCGTAAGAAGGAGTGCAAGGCAGTCCTGCCACAAGTCTCTCCATCCTCTTCCGCCTCGTCCGTAGTCGTGGTGAGGAAGGAATGAGCAGCCGTAGATCCTTCGCAGCTGTGGCTGGAAGGTGATCCATTCCATATAGTTATCAAAGCCTGCATCCCCGGTCTTTACGTGGATGTTTGTCAGGTTGTTCCAGTAGTCTTTTGTTTCTTCGAAGATTCTGTCTGTATCTTCGGCTTTTGTGATAGCTAAAAGAGCGTTTGCAATGTCTTTTTCCGGATCTGTTGTTGCGCCGATTGCAAGCCTAAACGATACGGACTCGCCCTTCTTAAGAGTTACTTTCTCAAACTTAAGGGCGCCGATCATCTCTTTTCCGTCAACGTTAAACGGTGCCTTCTTCCAGGAAGAAGAGGTGATATCAAGAACGGTTCTCGGGCGCAAAAATGTTCCGCCCTCACCGATATATAAATCCGCATCAGCAATGATTTCTACAGGTTTAGCGCCGTTTACTCCTGAGCCGAGAACAAAGTATGTGGTGTCGTTTATCTGATGACCTCTCTCATCAAAGGACAAAGTGGGCTTGACCACTACGCCGCTCTCACATACCTTAGCCCTGTTTAAAAGAGCTGTGACATGCCTGTGGTCTCTTAAGTTATCTGCGCTTCTTCCGTAGATCGGGATTGCTGCCACAGGGGTAAAAGTGGTCTCAGTGTCAGAATCATTGGTGATCTTAACGGTCATGATCTCTGAAGGAGTATCAAGGAGTGAGATGATTGTAACCTCTGCGGTCATGTTTCTCTTCTTGTCTGTCCTTGTGACCTTCTGCCACATGCGTCCGCCTTCAAGAACCACCTTGTCCTCAGCATCGGTAAATCTCTCTGCTTCCTGCAAAGCAGATGATCCGCATGCTGACCAGATCCCATCCTCATAGGCGCAGAAGAAGTTCCTTGTATCTCTGTCGCTGTGAAGGTTGGAAATGCTCTTTGGTGCTATAAGGAAGTGGTTCTGATCAAGCTTGGCATCTCCGCCAAAATCAGGTGAAACCGCACTTCTAAGGCCGGTGTTGCCGGCAACGGGAATGTAAAGTCCACTGCTGTGCTGTGGGTTCTCCATCCTGAAGTCTCCGCCTTTACCGGTAAATGTGTATCCGCTCATGTTAGTTGTCCTTTCAAGCAAGTGTTAGTCAAATTTTAAAATAGTGGTCAGGATGCGTTTTGCACAAGGCTCGATATCTGCTCTTGTAATAGCGCCCATCTCCATAGCTTTCTTAACTCTGTCAGGGAATCCACAGGCCATCTTAAGATCGTTCCCTGCCTTGATCTCCTTGTAGTGCTCTCCTCTTGTCCACCAGTCGGAAGTTACCATTCCCTTGTATCCCCACTCATCGCGAAGGATTCCTGTAAGGAGGTCTCTGTTCTCAGATGCTCTCTGTCCGTTGATGGCATTGTAGGAAGACATGATTGTGTAAGGCTCAGCCTCTTTTACTATTATCTCAAAGGCCTTCAGATATATCTCTCTGAGTGCTCTCTCTGAAACTCTTGAATCGCTGTGCTTTCTGTTGGTTTCTTTATTGTTGCAGGCGAAGTGCTTAACACTTGCACCTACGTTGTTACTCTGGATTCCTCTTACCATGGCTGCTGCCATTCTTCCTGTAAGGTAAGGATCTTCTGAGTAGTACTCGAAGTTACGTCCGCACATAGGATTTCTGTGGATGTTGATGGCAGGTGTAAGCCATACGCAGAGGTTGTTCTCTTTAAGTTCCTCTCCTCCTGCGCAGCCTATCTGCTCAGCGATCTCACGGTTCCATGTGCATGCAATAAGTGTTGAGCATGGGAAAGCTGTTGTAAGTACTCCGGTCTCGGGAGCAATACGAACACCGGCAGGACCGTCTGCTGTCTGAGCATTTGGAACACCATACTCAGGGAGGTTACCCATACCAAATACGTTTCCTACACCTGTGTTTGGCTGTCCTCCAACGAGATGAATAAGGTCTTCATCTGAAAGCTGTGCCATGAACTCATCTATAGTTACCTTGCCCTCAGCCACATCAAAGAAGGTCTTAGCGCCCTCTTTAAAAGGCCTTGTGAGGTAATGCATCTCTCTGCTTCTTACAAATGGAGTAAGGGCCTCTTCTGTGCCGGGCTCCATCTTTTCAAAGATGCATTCATTTATATCTCTGGCTGCGCCCAGTGGAAGTTCCTCGTAGCTGCCATCTGATATCATTCTCTTCTTAAGAGATACAGGGCCTGCCTTGTGGCTGAGCTTCTCTACTGTGATATCCTCAGCATTCTCCCAGGTAAAGTCAGTCTTCTTCGCATCTCTTACGCTGTTTCCGATAAAGAACTCGTAGCTTCCCTTCTCGAGAACGTAACATGCATCTGCTACCTTGCCGAGGTCATCATAGGAAGCCATTGCTTTCTTTGTAACTGTAAGAGTTATGTCCTGACTCTCGCCGGCTGACAGCTCTTTTGTCTTGACGAAGTCGCCCAGTGCTCTCTCAGGCTTACCGAGCTTGCCCTGTGGTGCCTTGTAGTAGAGCTGAACAACTTCCTTACCTGAAACTTTTCCTGTGTTTGTAACCTTTACATCAAAACTAAAGCTATCCTCAAGCTCTTTTGCCCCGGTAACTGTGATGTCAAAGGTTGTATAAGAAAGACCGTATCCGAAGGGATAGATAACCTTATCCCTCGCTCCCGGAATTGTCTCGAAATATCTGTATCCGACATAGACGTCCTCTGTGTACTCAACATAATCAAAGGACTCGTGGAAATTCTCTGTTGAAGGATAGTCCTCAAGTCTTGCAGCAAAGGTATCTGCAAGCTTACCTGAAGGGTTAATCTCTCCGAGAAGAATGTCAGCAGCTGCATCTCCGCCTTCCATTCCGCCCTGGTTCATGTACAGAGCAGCATTTATGCTATCGTCTCCTGCGATAAAGCTGCAGTCAATGATTCCGCCAACGTTAAGGACAGCGATGACATTCCTAAAGTTCTCCTTGGCTGCCTTTATCATCTCTTTCTCCCCGGCATTAAGGTAAAAATCTCCGTCAGGGAAAATCTCCGATGAGAAGGAAGGCATGCTTCTGCTCTGAGGCCAAGGATTAAACTCCTGATTGCACTCAATGCTGCTGCGATCCCAGCCCTCGCCGGAGAACCTGCATATCATAACAATAGCAGTATCTGAAAATGCTGCTGCATCCTTGAGCATATCCGCAGGAACAGGAACTTCTTCAGTCATTCCGGGAACTCTTCCGGAATCATACTGCTTTTTCATTTCTTCTTTATATAGATTGATCAGGGGTTCATAGACTGAGACGCCCTTAGACTTTAGGCCGTCGTACAAAGAATGTATATAGGCACAGTAAACATCGCCTGAACCGCCGCCACCTTTTACGTAGTCAACGGCCGCCTTGCCCATAAGGACAAGCTTTTTATCTGAGCTAAGAGGAAGTGTACCGTCGTTCTTTAAAAGAACCATTCCCTCCTGTGCTGCCTTTCTGGATACTGCAATGTGCTCACTACTACCGGTTACTCTCCTGTCTCCTCTAAGTGGAAGAGCAGGCTGAAAATTAAGTCTTGCCCATTTTTGCATCAAAAAAACACCTCCATAGAATATAGCCACATTTTACCATTTTTATATGGTATGAAAAGAGCTTTTTTTCTATGAAGGTGTGAAATTTCTATAAATGAGCAGAACTATAAGCCGGGTTATGTCGTGAATGATCATCTATCTAGGACTGCTGTCACCAACAGCCTCAAGCGACCCACCTGAGAGCGAACCGGGCCGGCTCATGGCTCTCTTTTCGGTCTTGCTTCGGATGGGGTTTACATGGCTACTGATGTTACCACCAGCACGGTAGTCTCTTACACTGCCTTTCCACCCTTACCGAATGCAAAGCATTCGGCGGTATATCTCTGTTGCACTATCCTGGGAGTTGCCTCCACCAGACGTTATCTGGCATCCTGCCCTGCGAAGCCCGGACTTTCCTCTCCCGCACCCTTTCGTCTGTGCGGCAGCGATCATCCATCCTGCTCATTAGGAGTCACATTATATCATCTTTTTCTTTTTATAACAAATATTATTATTGCAGTCAGGACAAATGCAGCAATAAGTACTGTTACAACCTCTGCTCCTATCGGACGACCGGAGCCTAGTATAGGTAGCTCATCTTCTGCGCTAACTACAGGTGCTGCTGGCGGCTCAAGAGCTTCTGTCTGCTCCGGAGCATTTACCTGCGCTGAATCCTCTGCCTTCACGGGAGCTTCATCTTTATTAGAATATGTAGGTTCTGCTTCTGTTTCAGCTTCGTTCTCCATAACTGGCGCTTCTGCTGCCTCTTCCATAGCTGGTGCTTCAGATGCTGCCTCTTCCATGGCAGGCGCTTCTGCTGCCTCCATGGCCGGGGCTTCAGATGCTGCATCCATAGCAGGCTCATAGAGTGACGTTGAGCTGCTTGTGTTTGTGATGCCACCGGTAACCTGCGAAACTGCATAGCTTCCAAGCAGTAAAACTGCAAAGGTTGCTGCTATTGCTGCGTATCTCCTAAAAGGTACAACCTTAGACTTAGGTATGTCGACTTCCTTTGGAGCTTCCTCCAGTTGCTTCTCAACATTCTGAAGGATGCACTTTTTCATTTCGTCGTCGACTTTAATATGATCCATTACTTCCTGATACTTACTCAAAATCGTACGCCTCCTTCAAAATATTTTTAAGCTGTGTCCTTGCTCTTAAAAGGTCTGATCTGACAGTCGCCTCCTTACGGTCTAGAATCTTTGAAATCTCTCCTGTTGAGTAACCTTCCTGGTAAAAGAGATGGACCACCTCTCTGTACTTAACAGGAAGCTGCTTAACAGCCTCCCATACAAAGGCAAGATCCTGCTCTTCTCTTCCAACAAGCTCCTCCGAGAGTTCATCTGCCTCCCTGACCTTGTTATATTTGATCTTATTCTTGCTGAGGTTCGATGCCACGGTGATAAGCCAGGCCTTCTCGTGCTCAGGCCCACTAAAATCAGGACTGCTCTGCATATACTTGATCAGTGTATCCTGAAGGATATCCTCCGCATCTTCCATATTATGAAGGTATGAATAAGCAACACGAAGAATCCTGTCCCCATGCTTGTCCATAACTTCTACCACACTCTCCGGCGGTGGTCCTCCGCAAAATAAACTAAAAAACCTGAATACAAATCGAAACATATCTATCTCCCCGAGGATATTGCACCCTCGGGAGATAGTATAACATATCAGCTTCTCTTTGCCATCATTCTTACAAGATCGTAGAATTCTTCTCTGTAATCATCGGTATAATCAAGCTCTTTGTATGCTTTCATAATGTCTTTAAACTCGATGGTTCCTGAGTAATCACTCTCTGAAAGAAGCATTGCAAACTCTGATACAAGACCTGCAAAAGCAAGGTTGTCACTGGGCTTTTCTGTGAACTTCTCTTTATCTGCAACGAAGGTAAGAAGCTGTGATTTGTCCTCATCAGGCTCTTTGTAACGGATCTTGATGGTTGCAAAGTCATCGGAACCTGTATCTACTGCACTTGATTCAACCTGCTGATACTTAAGGTCGATTGCTGACTGCGCACCTACAGGAATGATCTCATAAAGAGCTACTACTGTGTGACCTGAACCAACTTCTCCGCCGTCCTTCTTGTCGTTATTGAAATCTACAGCGTCCATGACTCTGTTCTCATAACCGATAAGTCTGTATGCATTAACAACTGCGGGATTGAACTCAACCTGGAACTTAACGTCTTTTGCTACAGTTACAAGAGTTGAACTCATCTCATCAACAAGCACCTTGTGTGCCTCTGCTTCACAGTCGATGTATGAATAATTTCCGTTGCCGTAATCGGCAAGTGACTGAAGTGCATCGTCCTTGTAATTGCCATCTCCAAAGCCAAGAACTGAGAGGTAAATGCCATCATCCTTTTTTGCCTTGATAAATCTCTCAAGATCATCGGGATCAGAGATACCTACATTGAGGTCACCGTCGGTTGCCATGATAACGCGGTTGTTTCCACCTTCGATGAAGTTATCCTTTGCAATCCTGTATGCCATTTCCATGCCTGCTTCGCCTGCTGTTGATCCGCCTGCATCAAGATTACTTATGGCATTCTTAATTGTCTTTTTATCAGCCATGCTGACACCGTCGAGGATTACAGCCTCTCTGCTGGCATAGGTTACGATTGAAACTGTTCCTTCATCAGGAAGATTGTCCACAAGATCCCTGAATGCCTTCTGAAGAAGAGGGAGCTTGTTCTTGGAATCCATAGAACCTGATACGTCTATAAGGAAAACCAGGTTACTCTTTGGAATCTCGCCGTCAAGCTTATCCTCTGCCTTTACACCAACGAACATAAGCTGGTGCTCTTCATTCCATGGGCAGGTTGCAACTTCTGTAGTTACCCCAAACTTCTCTCCCTTCTTTGGTCCGTTTAAGTCATAGGAAAAATAGTTGATGAACTCCTCGGGTCTTACTGCTGCGGGACTGATGTCAGATGAGCCATATCCCGACTCGATCATTCTCCTGATGTTTGCGTAGGATGCTGTATCCACATCTGCTGCAAAGGTTGAAAGTGGCTGTCCCTGTGTAATGAAGAATCCGTTCTCATCAGGCTTGTCATAGGATTCTGTGTTGTACTCGGGAACAGCGGTAATATCAGGATAATCCGGCGCCGTGTAAGAATATGTAGATTCACTCGCATTGTCAGATGAGCTGAATACATCAAATATTCCTTTTCTCTCTGCGCCTAACAAAGGCTCTTCACAGACCGGAGCTGCTTCGCTTTCATAAGCTGAAGCCGGGCTTTCATAAACCTCCGCTGATGTATCGGTATAAACCTGCGGAGAAGTCTGTGTAGCCGATGTCTGCCCACACCCTGCAAGTGCTCCTGCCATCATGCCTGCTGTTAATAGTAACGATAATGACCTGTAATTCTTTCTCATAATTTTTCCCTCCGATTTATGGCAAGTTTTTTGCCCTTCTAACCTATACACAAATGTAGGTGGAGGAATGTTGCAAAGATTTGAAAAATTTTTTAGTAATTTTTGGGCCTTAAATTTGTTTTGTCGGCCTGACTCAAATTTATCTTCATCTAGGCCGACACCCCTATATCGGAGATTTGATAATCATCGTATTAGTGTGCTAATGACGGAAGCAAACAAATAATACTATGTTTGCTGTATAATGATTTATTATGAAGAGAATACTTGGGATAGTTATGGGGCTTGTGCTTGTTGCTGCGGCTTTTGCAGGCGTTTGGTCCCAGAAGGTGAATAATGGAAATTTAGAGAATCAAACTGAAATGGTTGATGCGATTGATATAAAGAAGCTTTGCGTTTCTGTAAGCTGCGGAGATCACTATGGCTGCGGGACTATCTATGATAGCGACGATAGCTCTTTTATCATAGTTACTGCAATGCATGTGCTTGAGGATTACTATGGTGGAGTTTCAGATGAGATTGTGGTGACATTTGATGATCAGGAGTCATGCGAAGCAACTATTCTAAAAGACTCTGCTACTCTTGATATTGTCTTTTTGAGCGTAGATAAGGGTACTGTATCTGATGATCACTATTCTATTTTCGACTATACATCAGACAAAAACATTTCTTCTGAATCAAGTAACAATGTCAAATCCGATAATACTTTACTTCCGGGCAAGACCATCTACTTTGTAGATGCTAATACCGGTGATATCTATGCAGGAAGCATAGCTTCCCCTTCTGTTTATGCTGAAGATTTCGGTATGGAAATGATCTACTGCTACTGCGCTGTTACTCCGGGCATGTCAGGTACAGGTATGTTTGATGAGGACGGCCACTATCTTGGTATACTGCTTGGAGGTTCTGATGAGGCAGAGGCAGTGTGCCTGGATGCCGGTTCTATAAGGGGTGCATATCTTTACTAATATGATTTTATTCCACCAAGCAGACATGTTTTTGCCACTAAGAAACTGAAATTTCTACATTTGAAGATTTGCCTTGTCTGACTGCATAACAACAGCAGCTATATGAGCTCCATGGTATGATTCTGTTTTTGAAATGCATCACAAAAATGCTCCATATGAAAAATAGTTGGAAATTACAAAAGCTATTCAT
The DNA here is from genome assembly GCF_000424525.1 of Butyrivibrio sp. FCS006. Lineage (NCBI taxonomy): Bacteria > Bacillati > Bacillota > Clostridia > Lachnospirales > Lachnospiraceae > Butyrivibrio > Butyrivibrio sp. FCS006. Next base: position 35,296 of record NZ_KE384205.1, read on the forward strand.
GGGCCAAGTTCATAAATACTTCATGCCTAACGTTTTCCCTGCATCACAACTACCGGCCTACGGATGCCATGTGATGTAGTTTTGGGTAAATACTATTGCCTTACCCCAAAACCATTTTTGCAGTTTCCAACTATTTTTTAAATAGAAGAAATTTGTGGGGTGGTCGAAATTCAGTTTCCAACCAACGTACATATATAGGCGCGGTGTGATGTAATACAAAAAGGCTGAACCCTCACGGATTCAGCCTTTCTTAATGCATGCAGCATATCTGCACATCTACACTTATACTATATCAAATCAAAACCATCTGAATATCCTGCTAATAGCCTTCGCCACTGAAGCAAGCACTCTAGTAACAGTCTTCACAACAGCAACTATAGTCTTCACAACAGGAATCACAATAATAGGCTCATCAGTTCCGGGCTTATCGGGATCCTCCTGAGGATCTTCCGGATTCTGAGGCTCTACCTGAGGATCATCCGGATTAGTAGGATCTTCAGGTTCATCAATATTTCCGGGATTATCAGGGTTACCCGGCTCATCCGGATTAGTAGGGTCTTCAGGTTCTACTGCCTCTACATCACCTGTCCTGTAGAGATAGAAATCATCCCATGCTCCCCAGGCGCCTGCCTGTGCCTTTACACTGACACCGATAACAACCTCAGTGCCATCCTCGGAAACCTTGATTTCTGTAACTTCAGGATTAGCCCAGTTCTGCCAGCCTGTTACACCGGTCTGAACTGAATACTCTTCGCCGCCATTAACCTTGGCATAAACCACAAACTCTGCAGCATCACCTGCATCTCCGCCTTCGATATAAGTTCCGAGCTTGTAGATACCTGCATCAAGAGTAACTGTCTGCTCTGCTGTGTAATCAATATCAGCATCGTCCCAGAACTTGAGGCAGTATGAACCTGTGCGAACGTTGCTTGAATCAGCCTGTCTTCCAACACAGGAATTAGCATCTGTGATAGTCCACATGGTCATGTCAGAATCCTCAAATCCCGGATTCTTAACATTGTTAACAGGGTTTATTGTAAGAGCACACTTAACTTCGCTGGTCTCTTCATCACCAAGTGAAACGCTTCCACTGATCTCATAAGAACCAACACCTGCAGTAACAGCTGCATCAAGCTCATCTGTATTCCAGGTTACCGGAAGCTCTTTAGTAGTTCCATCTGAATAAGAAACGGTAGCAACTTCAGGAAGTACAACATCCTGTCCGATCTCTACAGTAACAGAATCCACCTTAACAGAAGACACAACGATAGGAGCTGTAGCACCTGTTCTGATGTAGTTGAATATCCTTGCTGTATCAAGAGGATGTCCTGTGAAATCAAACCATGCCTCGTTATCAACTGCTGATCCGCCGTACCAGTCAGCTGCGTCCTTGTCATATGCTCCTGAATAAGAGCTTGCCCAGCCGCTTCCGTATGTCTCCCAGATCTGCTTGTTCTGAGCAAGAATCTCTGCTGCATTATCAGCATCCTCGTCATATACCTGAACCGGAATCCATGCAGGCTCCCAGTAAAATACACCGATGCCGTTCTTTACATTTGCAACTGTGTTAACAACTGCTCTTACAGAGTTTGCCTGGCCCTGAACTGAAACATCATAGTTTAAAGCATCTCCGGACTTGCCTTCATACTCTGTATTTCCATGACCGTCGCCATCCTCAAGAGTGTATACATATGAGGTCTCAGCAACCATCACCATCTTGTCATAAGTATTTGCAATATCTGAAAGAACTGAATTCAGATTATCCAAAGTTCCATGCCAGTATGGATAATATGAAGAAGCAAATACATCATAATCAACTTCATACTTCTCAAGATTTGCAGCATAACCTGCGTATCTTCCGCTGGTCTCAGGATTTGTGAAATGAACTGCAACAAGAATCTGCTTGTCCTTCTTAGAAGCAACAGTCCTTACCCCCTTACTTCCTGCAGAGAATATCTTGGCCATGTTCGCCCAGGTCTTTTCTCCTGCAACGCCGTTGTTGGTCTCGTTACCGATCTGAACCATGCCAACATTTACGCCGCTATCGATAAGGCTCTCAAGACTCGTAGTTGTAAACTCCTCAATTGCCTCTGCCTTCTCATCAACGCTCATAGATGCCATTGACTTAGGAGCAGTCTGTTTGCCGGGATCTGCCCAGAAATCTGAATAGTGGAAATCAACAAGAACCTTCATGCCGGCATTTGAAGCCCATACGCCAATCTTTCTTGCAACTTCCAGATCACAGTTTCCGCCGCCGTAGGAGTTTCCATTGCCATCGGTCGGATCATTCCAAACACGGATTCTTACATAGTTAACGCCACACTCAGCAAGGAAATTAAAGAATCCCTGATCTGATAATTCATTGCCATCGTAGTCATAGAACTTAACGCCGCTGTTCTTCTCTGAAACATATGAACTTACATCAACACCTGTAATAAAGTCCACGTCAGCTGCTGACACCTTCTCAACATATATAGGAGCTTCCACCGAAGTATCCTCTTCCTTGGCAGAAAGAGTAAGGAGGCTCACATTATCGAGATCTCCCCAGTATGATCCGGGAACATCACCTGCAATCGTAAGCTTAACATCGCCATCTTCTGCCATCTCAAACTCATCACTCTCCAGACTGTACCAGTTGTTCCATCCCTTTGTTGCACCAAGTTCTACAGTTGCAAGCTCCTGTCCCTGACTATCCTCTGCCTTAAGAGTAAGCCCTGTCTCTGCCTCTGCTCCCTCGAGAGAGATTGACAACTTGTAAGTTCCTGCAGGAACGGAAGTAAGAGTCTGACTCAGCAAAAGAGCTTTACTCTCCGAAGCGTTATTCCAATAATTAAAGAAATTGGTGGCATTTCCTGTTGCCCACTGATCAGTCTTTACCAGTGTCCCAACGCTGTCGCCGTCAGCATCTGCCATCTCCACATCCCAGGAAGAAGCATCACCGCTCTCGAAATCGCCGTTAGAAACAAGAGTAGTAGCTTTCCACTCTGTTTCTTCACTATTTGTATCACCGGTGTTGTCACTGCCTGTGTTATCATCACCGGTATTTTCATCATCATTATCATCCTCGTCAGAAGTGCCTTCAGCCTTCTTAACAAGCTTAACGCTGTTCAAATATCCCCAACCGTCCTTTGCCACATCAAATGCAGCCTTTACGGTAACTGACTTACTCTCTTCTACAGTAAAATCAAGACTTGATGTCAGCCAGTTATTGTAGCCGGTGAGAGATGTCTTTTCACCATTTGTGTCATCTGCTGATACATAGAAATCTGCACCCTCGCCCATAGCCTCGGCTGTAAGAGTGTAGTCACCAGCCTCAAGCTCTGCATCCTGCGCGAATGTAAGAACTCCATCACCGTTTCCAAACCAGAAATTCACTCCGCTGTCTGACCCATCTGAGGGCTTATTCATCCACTCATCTGATGAATAAGCAAATGTCTTGATGCTGGCTCCGGTTGCATCCCAGTCATCCACATCTACTTTCCAGCCGGCATCTTCGCCCCATATGTCAAAAGACATATCGGAGTTGACCAAAGTTTCTTCTTCGCTGACAGTTTCACCTGTCTCAGCAAAGACCGTTACACCTGATACATTACTAAGCACCATAGCCGCTGTCATCACTGCTGACAACGATCTTTTGAACGTTTTCCCTTTCATATTGTTCCTCCCGATTATTGTTTGTATAGTTCTCTGCCATACCCTTTTGCGCAACCAATTGCGCAAAAACTAAAATCTCGAGCAACCATAGATTTTAACGTAAAAAAGAGAACCCATAGACTATCCTAGTCTATAGGTCCCCTTAATTCAATTCACCGCAAAGTACAATTTATGTCCGAAAAAATTGTAAATTTTTTATAAAGTCCGCATGTTTACTGAAGCGCAACCAAGCGCAACTTTTCGCGATTTTATTGGTAATTTTGACGATTTGTAATTAGAACCAACGTCTAAGGATTGAAGTAAGTGCCTTTGCTACTGTCTTGACTACAGAAGTAACAACCTTGGTAACTACCTTAACAACCTGTCTTACTACTACAACTACTGGAGGAACTACAGGCTTATCATCTGAAGGAGTGTTTCCGCCTTCTTCACCTGAGCCGCCTTCGTTGCCGGAACCACCTTCATTGCCTGAGCCGCCTTCGTTGCCTGATCCACCTTCATTGCCCTGGCCGCCTTCGTTTCCTGTGCCGCCTTCATCGCCCTGGCCGCCTTCGTTTCCTGTGCCGCCTTCGTTGCCTGAGCCGCCTTCGTTGTCGCCGGTCTCTGTGCCGTTTCCATTTCCTGTATCAACGTCAAAGTTGTCATCGCCAACTTCTTCTGCATCGTTTGATCCTGCTCCACCTTCGGAAGACTTAACAAGATCAATCTTAGCGTTCTTGAAACTGAATGCAAGATCGCCTACTGCTGCGCTGTTACCGAAACCGAAGTTGAGATGAACAGCATCAACTGTTGTATGTGCAGTAAATACTCTCTCATAGCTGTTGAACTCACCAAGTGAAGGATCATATGTTACAGTCTTTTCACTTCCGTCAAATACTGTCCAGCTTCCGCCATTTTCCTGTACGATGTACTGGAATGTATTATTGGATGTTCCTGTAAGCTTATAGTCAAAGCTGAGCTTATAAGTCTGTCCTGCAACAAGCTTGAAGTCGCTACTTGCAAGCTGAGGTGTGTACCATGTTCCACCACTTACAATGTTAGCCATGGTAACAACGCCGTCCTGTGTCTGAAGTGCGATCTCACCGCCATTGCCGTTGTCTCCTCTATATGTTGACTCGCCGTTAAGAGGATACTCGTCTACAAATGATGCCTGATTCTCGCCTCTCATAAATACATTGTCGAGCTGAACATTTGCACCCTTGCCGAATGAAAGAACAAGAGCTGCGTTTTCTGCATCTTCTTTTGTTGCAAATACAAGTGTGTATGATCTTACACCGCTGTCCTTGCTGTAAGAAGCTGCTGCTGAGCCAAGCTCTTTTCCAAGAGCAACCTCGTCGCCGTTCATCTCAAGTGAGTAAACAGAAGCCTTAACAACTGTGTCCTCTGCGCTGTAAAGATCAAATTTTACAGTGTAGTTATCAGCCTTAAGGTTAAGTCCCGGCTGGTAAACAGCAGGTGACTTGCCATTTGAAGAACTGATCTGTGCACGTCTCTCATAGAACTTAACACCATCTGCAATGTTCTCATAGTTTGACTTTGAAGCTACATCTACTACAGCCTTGTCGCCGTCCTTAAGAGCCTGTGTTGTATATCTTGGAACAACTATTGTTGTACCGTTTGTTGCATTCCAGTATCCCAGATGGAGGTCTCCCTGATCAAAGGATCCGTTGTAAATGATGTTACCGTTTGCAAGAGGTGTTCTTGGTCCGTCGCCTGTGCTTCCGATTTCTTCGGGATCAACGATCTCAACCTTTACATTTGATACGTAAACATCACCTGTTCCTCTTGCGCCGAGGTTAAACTCGATTCTGCATCTGTCAAAGTCTTCAGTCTGCTGGAATACATAAGAATACTTTGAAGGTGTATCTGTAAGCTTAAATGTCTGGATGCCGTATGCGCTCCATCCTTTCCATTCCTTGGCATCGCAGTTAACTTCCTTGCCAAGGATAGAACCTGTTCCGTAAGCATCGAAGGAAACCTTGTAAACGTAGCCCTTCTTTGCATTGTAATGACCGATCAGCTGTACTGAGTAGTCGTTTGCACCGGCAGAGTTAACTGTAACCTTAGCCCAGTCTTTGCCGTCTGCATCCTTGTAAGGAGCAATCTTTGCATCAGTTGCATCGCTCTGGTATGAGAGATACCACTTATCCATCTCAGCAGCTGCATCATCCATTCCGCCGCCAACACAAGTTTCGATATTGTCAGCCTTGATTTCTGTGATCTGGTTGATTCCTGCAAGGTCAGCCCAGTTGTCATTACCTGCAGCTGAAGCTGCTCTTGTTACGCTATCAGCATATCCGTCTGACTTCTGATATACACGTACATAATCAACATACATGTTGATGTCATCCTGGAAAGCTGCACTGTTAACTCCGCCGCCAAACTGTCCGCTATCTACAGCGAGGTTAAGGAGCATATGGAAAGGCATATCAAATGGTGCATCGAATCCAAGAGATGAAGATGCTCCTGAGATTGCGCTCTCCCATGTGCTAAGTGTGTTGATTGCTTTGCCATCGTAGTACCATGTTATCTCACCCGGCTTCCAGTCAATAGCATAGGTATGGAAGTATGTGTAAGGTGAGAAGAGATCAACATATCCGCTTCCCTTGTAAGTGTGGCTTGGAACGCCCCAGTGAAGTGTTCCGCAAGCGATATTGTCTTTCTCATTTTTAAATGCACCGCAGGTCTCCATGATATCGATCTCACCTGATACAGGCCAGTTGCCATAGATATCATTGCTCTGTGGAAGCATCCAGAATGCAGGCCATGCTCCTGCTGTCTGAGGAAGTGACATTCTTGCTTCTACGTATCCATAAGTAGTGCTAAAGAGCGCCTCTGTTCCCTTTGTTGTGCGAAGTCTTGCTGATGTGTAGTTCTTAGCGCCCTCACCTGCATAAACATATCCGGGCTCGTAAGCTGCTGTAATTCTAAGAACGCCATCGCCTACGCCGTCACCTGAGAGGTCTTCGTTTACACCAACGTTCTTGCTGTTGCCTGTATAGCATTGAAGCTCTCTGTTGCCCCATCCGGGATTGCCACAATCAGTTGAGCCATCGCCCCACTGAGGATACCAGTTATCAAGGTTAAGTCCTGTGGCGCTGTCTACATTTGCTCCCTCATAATTACCGTCAAACTCATCTGCCCAGATCAGATCATAGCCTTCTTTTGATGTGCCGGGATCTGCATAGTTGTAGAGTGCGTTATCAGGATTGTTGAAATCATATTCGTTGCCCTTTACGGGTGAACCGCCGGCTGCATTACCATTTGCCTTAAGGGTCATATTTGTAACTGAGATAGTCTTGCCTGCATTTCCTGATCCATTACCAAACATAAGAGCAAGTTTGCCTTTAGTTACAAAGTTAGCTGTTGCAGGAGCTGTCACAAGTTTAATATGAGTTGTCTCGCCACCTTTTATCTCAACTGTGTAAGGGCTTGGATCAAGGATTGATGTCCAGTTTGTCTGCTCCTGAAGGTTCACAAATACCTTTGCATCATCTGCACTGTAGAAGTCACCTTCAAGGGTATATGTCTCACCCTCTGTAAGGAAAAGTTCATGTGTGTACTGAACAGCATAGTCTTTGTTACCTTCTGCATATACTTCGATATCAGCATCGCCATTACCCTTATCGGTAAGTTTTCCTGCTCCGCCTTCTCCTGTCCAGAAATCCCATCCGTCTGCTGTAAGGAGATTATCACCTGATACTCCTGATTCTACAGCATCAGTATCGATCAGGGCCAGATTTGCGATGGTTACAGTCTTGCCTGCATTGCCTGTTCCGTTTCCGAACATAAGAGCAATCTTACCATCTGTCTCAAAGTTAGCACCTGCTGCTGAAGTTGTAACATTTAAATGTGTTACTTCTCCGCCCTTGAGCTCAAGCTTATATGGATTACCTTCAATTATAGAATTCCAACCAAGGATCTCCTGAATGTTAATGAGAACTACAGCATCATCTTCACTGTAGAAATCACCTGAAAGCTTGTATGTCTTACCTTCTGTAAGATTGAGCATCTGTGGCAGCTGAACTGACCACTGCTCACTTCCTTCAGCATCAATCTTTACAACGCCTGCTCCATCTTCATTGTAGCTAAATGTTCCGGCTCCGCCGTTGCCTGTCCAGAAGTCCCAAGATTTCTTTGTAAGTTCGTTGTTTTCACTATCAAGCACAAAAGCTGATTCCATGGAACCCGGAAGTTCAGGGGTCTCTTCTGTTCCTTCGCTGCCTTCGCCGTTATCAACGTTTTCGGGCTCTACATAAGCACCATAAAGGCTCATGTTTGAAACAGTGATTGTCTTACCTGCATTGTCAGTTCCATTACCGAACATAAGAGCAAGTTTGCCGTTCTGTACAAAGTTTGCTCCGGCTGCACTTGTTGTGATGTCAAGGTGAGTTGTTTCTCCTGCCTTGATCTCAAGCTTATAAGGGCTAGCATCAAGTATCGAAGTCCAGCCTAAGCTCTCCTGTACGTTTATGAATACAACCGCATCCTCGTCGCAGTAAAAATCTCCGGTAAGATGATAGGACTCACCCTCTACGAGATTCAGCGCATGTGTGTACTGAACAGCGAAGTTCTGCGATCCTGTTGCATCAATTCTTACGTCAGCATCGCCATTACCCTTATCGGTAAGATTTCCCGCTCCGCCTTCTCCTGTCCAGAAATCCCATTTTCCCTTTTCAAGAACATTAAGCTTCTGAACCTGCTCTTCTTCGCCGGTTCCGCTCTCTCCGGTATTTCCACCCTCTACGGGCTCTTCCTGTCCGGATCCGCTTGAAGCAGCATCACCTGCAACAGTTACTGTAGCTGTGCATGCATTTGACAGCTCATCGCCTTTCTGTCCCTGGATCTCAATGAGATATTCCCCTGCAGCATAGCTGTCAGGATACCAGTGATATCCTAAGGTCTGATCAGCATATACCTCTTCATAGCCATTTGCTTCGCATGAGATTGTCACAGTATACAGTTCGTATCCGGCAGCTCCCCATACGAGCCCTATGCCCTGCTCTGCATTGTAATCAGGCACCAGGCCGAAGGGTGTAGTCAATTCTGCATTGACCGGTGCCTGTGCTGCATAGGCCTGCACACCTGTCAGCGCAGGTGACGAAAGTGACAAAGTGAGTGCAAATGCCAATGCCATGGCCATCCTTGTCTTATGCTTCCGCTTCATCGTGGACGACAATTTTTTCTTCATTAAAACACCTCCCTATAGAATGTCCCCAAATGTTATCACCATTTTCGCACAATCCCCGATAACGTTTAAGGTCTCATTTTTTAGAGAGGTGTTATAATTTTATAGATTTTTTATACTATTTTACGACTGCAGCATCAGCTGTCAGCACCCATGTTTTTTCTGTATTCACTGGGCGATACGCCGACTATAGCCTTAAAGCTCTTCATGAAATGTTTCTCATTATCATACCCGACTCTTGCGGATATTTCGTTCACCTTAAGAGGCGTTGTGGCAAGGAGCTTTTTCGCTTCGCCGATCCTCAGATCTCTTACAAATCCCACGAAATTGGTTCCGGTATAATTCTTAAATGCCGACGAGAACAGCGAATAGTTCATTGATACTTCATTGGATACCACTGCCATGTTGATGTCGGTCTTATAATTTTCCTTGATATAATTTATTGCTTCCTGAATCTTAAGCCTTGTCTGATCTGCGCCATCAGGCTGCTGGTGCTCTGCTGATGCCCTTCTAGCAAAGTCCATAAAGCACTGTCTGTAGTCCTCAATGGTCAGAAATGAAAACGGCATAAGCAGCTCGGAGTCAACTTCCTTCTGATATACCTTAAGATATTCAGCTGCAAACTCATCCATGGCAGACCTGAAATCTTCAGGAATTATCTGGCCTCTCTGAACTGATGTAAAGAAAGCGTTCCACTCTTTTTCAAGATCGTCACTTCTGCTGGTTCCAATCAGCTGGACCCTTGCTGCGACCGCCTCTTTTTCGCACAGCTTTTTTCCGCTCTCTAAAAGAGACTGCGCCACACTGGCGTTTCTGTCTTCGCTAAAGAGCGCTACCTTCCTGCAAAATGCATTTTCCCTGCGTAAAAGGGCCTCTTTATAGGCTCTCTTTAGCTCTTTTGAATCCGAGCACACATCGCTTAATCCGGCAAAAGAGCTTGTTCCTTCTATAGACTTAAGTTCCTCCACCTTCTCTTTTCCCAGAATAAAAATGTCCATTCCATCGGGCCCTGATATGGCGCTCTGATCGTCAAGATAAGGCATAAGAGTATCTGACCCTGCTGCGATCATGCAGTAAAAAGTATTGCCTGCCGTGTCCCTTATGTTCTTGCTGATAAGCTCAAGCTCGTTCTCCGAAGCATCATCATCCATAAGAAGATACTTTATCAGCTGTCTTCCAGCGTGCTCAGTTTTTTTTTCATCCTCGAGCTTCTGACTTATCTCTTCGTCGAGCTTTTCCATGATAGCCTTTAGCTTGTCTCTCTCCACAGGTTTTAAGATGTATTCACGAACGCCCTGTCTCATCATCTCAACAGCGTAGGTGAAATCATCATATCCGCTTACAGCCACGGACAAAGGCGGATTGCCAAACTCATTCATGGCCTTGACCAGCTCGATGCCGTTCATCTTGGGCATTCTGATATCGGTGAACATAACGTCAATGGTCTGCTCTTTAAGAACTTCAAGAGCCTGAAGTCCGTTGGCACACTCTATGACTTCCTCCACCGGAACTCCGCACCTCTTTATCATGGTGGCGATTCCCTGCCTTATGAGTTTTTCATCTTCTACTACCAAAACCTTGCGCATAAAAAGGCTCCTTTAATCTTTTGATATACTTACTCTTTTCATAGGTATGCGCACGCACACCTTGGTGTAGCATCCCTCCATGGCTGCCACTTCTATTCCGTACTGCTCGCCGAACTCCATGTGGATCCTGTCCTGAACATTCTTAAGACCGATGCCGTTGCTGGATCCGCCTTTGGTCTCAATCTCGCCGGATATCTTTTTCCTAAGGATCTCAAGTTCCTCGTCATTCATGCCTCTGCCATTGTCGGTGATCTCTATGGTGCAGCTCTCACCCTCAGGAATTCCCTTAACATAAATTGTAGTGTCATCGGCCAGTTCTTCAACACCGTGAATGATGGCGTTTTCAATTATCGGCTGCAGACTCATCTTAGGAATGCTCTGCTTCATTACCTCCTCGGGTACGTTGAGAGAAAGGTAAATCTCATAGTCAAATCTGAGGTTGATGAGGGCCATGTAATCCTTGATATACTCCAGTTCCTCTGATACAAGGACCGTCTTGGAAGTCCATCTCATGCTGTAGCGAAGGAGCTTACCTAGGCTTGTGATGGCATCTGAAATATCGTACTCTTCCTGCATCTCAGCCATCATCTTGATTGACTCAAGAACGTTGTATATAAAGTGTGCATTGATCTGGTTCTGCAGCGCACGGAGCTGTGAGTCTTTTACCAAAACCTCTCTCTGAATGTTCTCATTCATAAGAGACTGGATGTTGTCCAGCATTCGGTTAACCTGGTGCGCAAGCTCTCCCATTTCATCGTTTCGTCCGTCCTCAGGAGTTCTGATGTCAAGGTTTCCGCCTCTGACTGCCCTGATGGTGGAGAGGACTTCGTAGAACTTCTTCAGTACATGATTGACCAGAATGTTAATGATAAAGGCCATCATGAGAAGGATCAGGATCATTCCGATGATGTAATTGTTCCTGAGCTGATATACTTGTGAGAGGCTCTCTGAAATGTCATTTACCGACACCAGCGTTCCGCCAAGTTCCGAGATGTACATTCCGGAGATAACACTCTTTTTCTCTTTGTCATAAAAAGTTGTTATACCGGGCGTTTCACCTTCCTGAACAATATCTCTCATCTGCTGTGAAATAGCCGTAGCTATCGGTGTGACCGAGGTATCTTCATTACTTCCGAATATGATATTCTCTGTGTCTGTCACAAAACAGCTGGTCTCACCCGGCACATTCTCGTACATGGATGGAAACATAGTCTTCATGGCCATGTTGGCTTCAATGGTTCCAATGTTTCCGTACTGTCTGTTCACAACAGGAGTTATCAGCGCCAGCATCGGTGTTGTGTCCGAGTTGTCAAAGAGCTTGTCGGTGTAATTAAATATCCATCCACCGCTCTCTGCCATAACTGCCCATTCTTGCCTTAAGAGCCTGTCGTGATTATAAAGGACAGGCATCATTTCCTGCACATTGTCTGTGACAGCATAGTATCTGACGCCGCCAAGCACCGGGTTTGTGTTTATAAGTCTCTCAAGAGCAGCAACATCGCTCTTGTAGATATCAAGCCACTCTTTGGTGCTGTGCTTGTTGCCAACCCTGGCATCAATGAGAACAGAATTGAGTTTCTCATTGGATAAGAAGAACTGCGTGGACATGTTGATGGAATCAACGTTGTTGGTGATACTGTCACGCCTTCTCTCCATGGTAGCCTGAGTAAAGCTCACGTTCTCCCTGATGGTAGACTGCTCCATATTGTAAAAGACAATTCCACCCAGGATAGCTACCGGAATGATAACAAACAAAAGCACAATTCCGGTAAGTCTTATATTCAGTTTTTGGCTGTTAATAAAGCCCCAGCTTTTCTTTGGCTTCAATGACATACCTGTACTTTTTCTCCATAAGTTCCCTGTAGCCCAGGGCATCTCTCTTTAGCTTAAACTTCGCCAAAGCGGTGTCAAATTCATCGTCACTTTCGGCAAGAAGCAGCTCTTTTAACGTGCTGCCCCATAACCTGTCTATAGCTTCTTCCGTATATTCTTCATCACTTCCGGCCGGAAAGCTCACATCATACTGTCCTGTATACGCAGAGTATTTGTAAGTCCACTCCTCCAGCTGAGCTGTCGGGCCTTCATTCTTCTGGCGCCACTTCTGCTGCATTACGTTGTCCTGGAACATCCAGTAGGCATCATCTGCGCCGTATAGTTCGTCATATGCTGCCCTGTCTGTGTTTAAGAGTTCCAGCACATCAGGCCTTACCACTTCTTTCCCATCAATAACATCGTAGGTCACACCCTCAATTCCGAGATATACCATCTTCTGACCTTCCTCGGATATAAGGTAATCAATAAACTCAATGGCTCTGTCCGGATTCTGACAGTTTTTGGACACCATGGTTATGGTCCAGCCGTTAACTGTGTTAGTCGGAAGAACGTGCTCATCCCCGTTTTCATTCTTGGGTCCGTCAACTGCTATATAAATGCTGTCAGGGTCTTTTGAATAAAGAGTCTTCTGCTGGGCTGACATATCTGTGTACTGATACAGCATGCAGAAATACCTACCCTGGGCAATCTTCTCCTCCATCTGAGTTCTCTGATCTATGAATACGTCTGTGGAGAGATACCCTTCTCTTGAAAGGCGGTTGAACATCTTAAGCCATTCTAGATACTCCGGATCAGTATCCCTGTCATAAAGCTTGCCGTCCTTCTCATAGGGAACAGCCAAAAAGTTCTGCAAATACTGGTCAAAAGACACATTTCCTATATCGTCAAAGTAATGCGCACCGATAGGGATAAGAGGCTTGCCATCGATAGTCGGAAATTCCTTTGCAGCCTTTTTTACTGCATTTTCAAAGCCCTCAATGGTAGTCATGTTGGGAGAGCCGATTGCTTCATAAATGTCTTTTCTAACAAGGAATGTCTGATTGGAACCGATGTTGTTATCGGTGTTTATGACATCATCCGGAGTTACTGATGAACATGGATAACCATAGATATTTCCATCATCCTGGGTATACCAGCTCACAGCCTGATCATCGGTCACTGTCCAAAAATAAGGATCATACTTATCTGCCAGTTCGTTGAGGGCATAGACCATGTCCTTTTGGATGATCTCATTGACCTGTGGCTCCCACCATCCAAGGGTTATAAGGTCAGGAAGAGATCCGGATGCTATGAGCGCGTTAAGCTTCTCTTCCTCGTTTCCCTGGGGAGTGATGAAATTTATATTTACCCCTGTCTTCTCTGTAATAGCCTTGGATACAGCATTCTGTCCCCACTTGGTGTTAAACCAGGAGTAGTTGATGTACCAGTCAAAGGTCACCAGGTCTTTATCAGTGGTTACGGCATCAGAAGTATCTGCCGGTTTTAGAGTTTCACCGTTTCCCTGATGAACCTCTCCACATCCGCCAAGTACAAGGCTTACAAGAAGCACAGATATTAGGTTTGTTTTCAAAAGTTTCGTTAGTTTCATAGTCCATATTATACCCCATGATAAAGACTGACGCATTAAAACAATGCGTCAGTCTGGGGGTAAAAATTATTCTTTTACGCTTCCTGCGGAAATACTGCTTATGATGTATTTCGAGAAGAAGCAGAAAGCAATGATTATAGGTACAACTGAAATTGCAACTCCTAAGTAAATAGCACCCTGATTCTTTTGCAGATCTGTTGCTGCATTAAGTGTAGAAATCATAACCGGGAGGGTCATTTTCTTTGGTGTGTTAAGGAGGATCAAGGGTACCAGATAGGAATTCCAGTTACCTATAAATGTTCCGATTGACATTGTCGCTATACCCGGTGCCATGATGGGAAGTACTATCCTGTGGAAGATATGGATCTCACTTGCTCCATCGATCCTGGCTGCTTCCATAAGTGATTTTGAAAGCGTAGCCTTTGTGTACTGCCTCAGGAAGAATACAATTCCAGGTGATGCTATGGCCGGAATAATAAGCGGAATGTATGAATCGATCAGGTGCAGCTTCTGGCAGAGGTTATAAAAACCAATCAGAGAAAGCTGTGCCGGGATCATCATAAATACTACTATAACTCTAAAAAGAACGTTGTTTCCTTTCCAGTTGTACATAGCCATACCAAAAGCTGTGATAGCTGAGAAGTAGGCTGTTAGGAGAGTTGCCGGAACAGCAACCTTGAAACTATTAAAGAGTCCCAAAAAGAGATTCACATAGTCAAAGAGAACTTTCCAGTTGTCTTTTAGACTGTGTCCCGGCAGAAATGAAAAGGAATGCGTTATTTCAACGCCTGACCTTGTTGAATTTACCATCATCAGCCAAAAGGGAAGAAGGCACATCAGACCAAGTATTATGAGCGCTATATAAAGAATTGCTCTTTTTATTCTGGTTGCCATGCTTTAATCCTCCTTTCCGCCGATGAATTTAAATTCCATGATTGATACAAATAAAATGATAAAGAACAATGTGTATGCTATTGCCGAAGCAAAGCCTACCTGATGGGTTTCAAAACCGAATTTGTACAGATACATAACTACTGTCTGCAGTGTTCCACCGGGCTCTCCTGCTGTTGAAGGTCCTCCCGCTCCATTCATCAGGAATGGAAGGTCAAAGAGCTGAAGACCACCGATAAGTGATGTTACTGCAACATAGAGAAGGATTGGTCTTAGTAGTGGAAGTGTTATGCTTCCAAATACTTTCCATCTTCCCGCTCCGTCAATTGCAGCGGCTTCAAAGTAATCGCTTGGTATGCCCTGTACTCCCGCCATCAGAATGATGAAGGAATTTCCAAACCACATCCATGCCTGTATCACACCAATAACTGCCCAGGCTGTTGACCTCTGGCCCAGCCAGTTAATCTGCTGATCCACGATACCTGTAGCCAGAAGGATCTGGTTAAAGGTTCCGTACTTCCAGTCAAGAAGTGTCTTGAACAGGAAGGCTACAGATGTTGCAGCGATAAGGTTTGGCAAATAATACACTGCCCTGAATATTGCAAGGCCACGAAGCTTGTACTTGATATCACTGAATATGATAGTCAAAAGGAACGCCATGCCAAGCTGAAGGACGATGTTGAGTGACCACATCTTCACAGTGTTTCTAAGGGATCTCCAGAAGAACTTATCCTTAAGTACTCTGGTGTAATTGGCAAGCCCGTTAAAAACAGGCTCGCCATATCCCTTGTATTCTGTAAAGCTCAGGTACAATGTCCTGAAAACGGGATAAACACTGAATATCAGAAATACTATTACAAATGGCAGCACAAACAGATATGCAGCGTTTTCCCTATTCTTTTTCTTCATTGAAGCTCGATTCTTCATAACAAGTTATCTCTTTTATTATCTGTTTACTGTAATTTCAGGATATGTTGACTCAACTACATCATAGAACTCATTGATAGCTGCTTCCTTATCCATTTCGCCTGTCTTAACTGCTGTGCAAGCTGCGCCCCAAGCATCGTTAATGATCTTGTCGAAACGTGTAACCTTTGAGTAGTCGATACCTGCTGCCTGCTCCTGCCAGAATGAGTAGAGGTGCTCACCGCCGTAAACTTCGTTAGCATCGTCTTTGTGCTTCTCAAGAACAGATACAAGTGAAACTGTGTCACCTTCTGACTTCTCAATCCACCACTCAGCTGTGTTCTCATCAAGTGTTACCCACTTAAGGAAATCCCATGCAAGATCCTTGTGCTCTGACATAGCTGAGATACCGATGAATGTACCGCCACCGAATCCGTATGAAGGACCTGAGCAAACGCCCCAGTTTCCAGATGTCTCGCCTACGTTATCTCTAAGTGTGAGAACGCCCCAGCTGGGAAGACCAAATGAGAATACCTGAGTCTTATCAAGATCCTTGGTAGCCTCAGCAAATCCCTCTGCATCCCATACGTTGATTGAATCATCAGCATAGCTCTGAACTGCTGCTGTAAGGATCGGAACCTCACCAGCCATAGCCTGGTACCAAGGTGTTGACCACTGGTTTGCATAAGCTGTAAGGTCATTCTGGTAAAGATCTGTTACAAGATCCATGTAGTCAAGTCTAGCCTGATCTACGTTAAGTGTTCCATCTACTACCCAAGCTGAATCTCCTGAGAAGTAACCAATCTCAGCATCTGATGCAAAGATACGGTATCCGGCAGCCTTAAGTGTCTCTGCTGTGTCAAGGATTGTAGGATAATCTTTGAAGAGCTTGCCGATTTCATCTGGATCATCTGTTCCAAATACTTCCTTAGCAATATCTCTTCTGTAGTACATACCTGCAGGAGTGATCTGGTAAGAGATTGCTCTCTGGATACCATCAGCATCCTGACCAACTTCCCAAACGTAATCAACAATCTGTCCCTTGTAGTCCTGGGCGTTGTAAGGAGCCTGATTAAGATCCTCGAAGTATCCTGCATCATAGAAATCCTCAAGCATCTGAGGCTCACCTACGATAATATCAGGTGTTGTCTGTCCGCCGTTAAGAGCTGTCTGAACCTTTGTTACATAGTCAGCAGGCTCGATAACTACTGTTTCGATCTGTACGTTGTGATCTTCTACATACTTCTCAGCGAAGGTCTGAAGGTCTTTTGCCAGTGTCCAGATAACGAGTTTCTCGCCGTCTGTTCCGGCTGTCTCTGTGTTTGTGTTCTCAGCTGCCTCTGCTGCAGGAGCTTCCTCTGAAGTTGCAGAATCTGTAGAAGCTGACTCTGTTCCTGTAGCTGACTGTCCGCATGCTGCAAGTGAAAGCGTCATAACACCTGCAAGCAAAGTTGCCATTATCTTTCTAAATTTCATATTCTTTCCTCCCAATAGTGAAATTAGATTTATGATGTTTTTGATTATAGAGAGGAAAAGGGCAATAAAAAATCACACTTTTTTTATTTAAGTGTGATTTTTTTAAAACGTTTTTATTCTTGTGTAAAGTAAAGGGTGAGTCAGTGGGGACGTTTCAGTTTGACTCATTTTGTCTTGCAAAATGAGTCAAACTGAAACGTCCCCACTGACTCACCCAAAAATCATACCTTGAAGCAGCTTCCGCCCACGAATTCTCTGCAAATAGAATTCTTCGGCAGGAATGAACTGTCTACGCTTACGAAGTAGTCGAGGAACTTAAGAAGCCTCTTGGCTTCGTAGTACTCAGGCTCGTCCTTGCCTATGTTGAAAAGTAGCGGCTCTGCGTACTGCTTGATGATAGCAAGCTCGTAGATCTGAGCTGAATTGAACATCTCATCGGCCTCTTCCTGGAACGGGAAGATGTTGGCTTCCTCACCGGCTCTTACCGAAGCCCACATGCTGATGGTCTTCTTGGCAGATGCGCCACGGGTCCTTGCATCCCTGACCATCCTTCGAAGAAGTCTGCCGTCGGTTGTTGCAATTCGGTTGTGATTGTCAATGTTAAGAGTTGTAAGCGCGCTGATGTAGATCTTGAACTTGGACTCTGCCGGAAGTGCATAACTCATCTTCTCATTAAGTCCGTGGATTCCCTCGATTACAAGGACATCGTTCTTGCCAAGCTGGAGGAAATCGCCATTCATCTCACGCTTTCCTGTAACGAAATTAAACTCGGGCATCTCGACTCTCTCGCCCTTTAAAAGTCTTGTCATGTCCTGATTAAATCTCTCAACATCAAGAGCTTCGAGACACTCAAAGTTGTAGCTTCCATCCTCGTTAAGAGGAGTGTCATCTCTGTTTACAAAGTAATTATCAAGACTTATCGGGTGAGGAGTAAGTCCGTAGGTACGAAGCTGAATAGATAGCCTGTTGGCAAAGCTGGTCTTACCTGAAGAACTCGGTCCTGCTATCATTACGAACTTGACGTCAACTCTCTGGAATATCTTTCTTGCAATGTCTGCGATCCTGCTCTCCTGAAGAGCTTCGTTTACCAGGATCATCTCATTTATCCTGCCCTCGCAGATCATGTTGTTAAGGTCACCTACGTTCTCGATTCCCATCATTGCTCCCCAGTCGGTTGAGAGCGACATGGTGTTAAACAGCTTCTCCCTGGGTTCAGAAACCACGAGTTTCTCAGGTGCTCCCTTGGTGGGAAGAGTAAGCATCATTCCGTCATGATACTTATCAAGCTGGAATAACTCAATATAAGAAGTGTTCGGCAGCATATAACCGTAGTAATAATCATAGAAATCACCGAGTCTGTAGACGTTGATCTCAGAGCTTCTTCTGTATTTAAGAAGAGACACCTTATCATCCATCCCCTGCTTGGTGAACAGCTCTATCGCCTCATCCAGCGGATAAACCTTCTTGACGACAGGCATTGCATCGGCAGCCAGTTCCTTCATTCTGTCCGATACTTTTTTTACAAATTCATCTGTAACCGGAATGCCTCTCAGAGTGCAGTAGATCCCGTTACCCAGAGCAAACTCCACCTTGGTGGGCGATTTCTTCTTGGTGCCGGCCACATCATTTATGGCCTTAAGGAGCATCATAACGGCAGTCCTTCTCATGGTCTTAAAGCCGATGGTATCAGCAAATGTGACAAAAGTCAGGTTGCCGTCCTTTTTAAGTGTTTTCATCAGCTCGCGAATCTTGCCGTTAAAAATGACACAGGCAATCCTATGCTCATAATCCTTCTGAAAATCCTTGGCTATTTCTTCAAATGTTGTTCCCTTGTCGTATTCTTTTTGAATTCCGTTAACAGTAATTACAGGCATATGCTCACCTCACTTTTGGTCTTAATCAAAAAGCGCAAGAACAGCACTTATTATATCCAGGCTGTTTTTTACATCGAGATATCTCTTTGAATGTTCCCTTTCATCAAGTCCCTTAAGAATGGACTCATCTACTTCTCTGCCATGGAGAAGGAAGTCTTTTAGTAGCGGATCTCTCCTTAGAATATTGTGCTCACCATAGAGATTGCAGGCCTTAAGCGCCATGTCGGGATCACATATTCCGGTGAAAAGAGCTATCGCTTTCTCAAGTTCAGAAAATGAGCCACTGACTCCGTCCCCGGGGCTCACTTTTATGGGAAAGTAGTATTTGCCTTCGTCGAGAATGATGCGCTCGTCGATTATGGCAAAGCCCTTGTCCCTCAGGTACTCTCTAAAGAGGCAGATATCTGACTGAGGCTGAAGAACAGCAGTCTTAATTCCAAGTCCCACTAGGTCCTTTTTCTCAAGGATGCTGATCATGAGTTTTCCGCCCATGCCTGCGATCACGAGAGAGTCTGCTTCGTCTTCATGAAGCTCTGTAAGGCCATCTGAAAGCCTTGTCTGTATATCTTTTTCCAGGGAATATTCTCGTATATTACTCTCTGCCATGGCAAGGGGGCCCTTGCGGACGTCCATTGCTATGGCAGATTCTGAAATCTTATTTTGAACAAGATAGATAGATACGTAGCCGTGGTCACATCCCACATCGGCAGTGCACTTATGGGCGCCATCGCCCCTTAGCATATCAGCTACTGTCCGAAGGCGAAGGGACATTTTCACAGCTACATCATCGAGTGATTTTTTTTCATTCATATCAGTCAAGATAATCCTTGAGCTTGCGGCTTCTGCTTGGGTGACGGAGCTTACGGAGAGCCTTAGCCTCGATCTGACGGATACGCTCACGGGTTACGTTGAACTCTTTTCCTACTTCCTCAAGAGTTCTTGCTCTTCCGTCATCAAGACCGAATCTGAGCCTAAGTACCTTCTGCTCACGCTCTGTAAGAGTATCAAGAACCTCAACCAGCTGCTCCTTAAGGAGTGTGAATGCTGCTGCATCAGCAGGTACAGGAACGTTGTCGTCCTGAATGAAATCACCAAGATGTGAATCTTCCTCTTCACCGATAGGTGTCTCTAAGGATACAGGCTCCTGAGAGATCTTAAGGATCTCACGAACACGCTCTACAGGGAGGTTCATCTCCTTTGCAACTTCCTCGGGAAGTGGCTCACGGCCAAGTTCCTGAAGGAGCTGTCTGCTTACACGGATGAGCTTGTTGATGGTCTCAACCATGTGTACAGGGATACGGATAGTTCTGGCCTGATCGGCGATAGCTCTTGTGATGGCCTGTCTGATCCACCATGTAGCATATGTTGAGAACTTGAATCCCTTTCTGAAATCGAACTTCTCAACAGCCTTGATAAGACCAAGGTTACCTTCCTGAATAAGGTCAAGGAAGAGCATTCCTCTTCCGACATATCTCTTGGCAATACTTACAACGAGACGGAGGTTAGCTTCTGCAAGGCGCTTCTTAGCCTCATTTCCCTCATATATGATCTGGTTAAGCTCTTTCTTCTTGGCATCGGAGAGCTTGTTCTTGCCCTCATCCTCTGCAAGAGTCTTCTCTGCGTCAAGACCTGCTTCCATGGCCTTGGCAAGATCGATCTCCTGCTCAGCTGTAAGAAGCGGAACCTTACCGATTTCCTTAAGGTACATTCTTACAGGATCCTCGATGCTGATTCCATCAGGAACTGACAGGTCGATATTCTCCATATCAACCTCGTCCTCCTCTGAGATGATCATGTCATCATCATCGGGAAGATCATCTACATCATCGGAAACACGAAGAACGTCGATTCCTGAGTTCTCAAGAACCTCAAGAACGTTATCGAGCTGCTCCTCGTTAAGTCCCATGTCTGCGAAGAAATCGCTGATCTCTGCATACTCAAGGACATTTTTCTTCTTCTTGGCAAGAGCAAGGATCTCTTTTATCTTCTGGGAAAAGAGCTCCTTGGTTGCATCGTCAAGTTCACCATCAGCCGCAGCATTAACTTCAGGCTCAGCAGCCTTAGCTGCCTTACTCTTCTTGGTCTCCTTAACGCCCTCTTCAGCTGCTGCCTTCTTGGAAGTCTTCTTGGCTGTTTCCTTCTTGGCAGGAGCTTCCTTAGCTTCCTTGGCTGCTTTCTCCTTCTTAGCGGGAGCTTCCTTAACGGCCTTTTCTTCCTTGACAGCCTTTTCCTTTTTAGCAGTCTCTTTCTTGGCTGTTTCCTTCTTAGCAGGAGCTTCCTTGGCAGCTGCCTTGGTGCTCTTTGCTGCTGCCTTAGTCTTCTTCTCTGTTTCCTTTGTTGTCTCTTTCTTAGTTGCCATTTTATTCTTCCTTTTCTTTTAGATAGATTTTTTCATTTCAGTCATCCGGAGAAATGTCGGCATGAGCCAGCTTCTCCAGATCTTTCTTGCCCTGGATGGTCTTCATAAGGTACTGCGGATCATCGGGCTTAAGCATCTTTTTTTGCCTCTCATATCCCGCCTGCTTGACGGCGTAGATAATGTCATGAAAAGCCTTGCGCCTTTGATCAGGTGTCTCGATATCCACAAGATTGGTGTTGAACATTTCGGCCACCTGCCGATGTTCCTCTTCATCGCCAAACCTGTCAATGACTGCTGCCGGTGAGAAGTTTCCACTCTGCATTCCGGCAAAAAGCTCTTCTGCAACGCTTCTGTATAGATCATCTGAGAAATCCTCAGGCGTTACCCATTTGGTTACCTTGGGAAGAATCCCCGGCTCATCTGTCAGCCAGGTAAGAAGGAGTCTTTGATTCTTCCTTGCGCTGTCCTCGGGAGTCTTCTTGACTGCTGTCCCGGACTTCGGAGTATTGTCAGTCCGCACGGGCACTCCCTTGGCTGCAGTGGCGCTTACAAGCTTTCGAAGGTCATCCACTGCTATGTTATATCTGGCTGCTGTCGCCTCGATGTAATTCTCTCTCTCAACAGCCTCCTCAAATTCGCAGAGCATAGCTGCAAGCTTTCTATGGAACTCGGTCTTGGATACCGGGTCAGACATATCATGCCTTGACTCCTCCACTCTTGCCTCAAAGAAAAACGGATTCTCTGCGTTCTTAACTCTTTGTTCGAATTCGTCCTTGCCCAGGTTCTTGATGAACTCGTCAGGATCCTTGTAAGGCCTTAAATCTAAGACCTTGCCCTTAAGTCCGACTTCCTTAAGGATTCCGATGCCTCTCATGGCCGCCTTGGTTCCGGCCTCGTCACTGTCATAGGAGAGGACTACGGTGTCGGTGTATCTCTTTAGGATCATGGCCTGTCCCATGGTAAAAGCTGTTCCCAGGGAAGCCACTGCCATGTCAAAGCCCGCCTGATGCATGGCTATTACGTCCATATATCCCTCGCAGATTATCATGTAACCTGCCTTTGAACTCTTGGCATAATTAAGTCCAAAGAGATTTCGGCTCTTGTCAAATATCGGAGTCTCCGGAGAGTTAAGGTACTTGGGCTTGCCATCTCCCATTACTCGTCCGCCAAAGCCTATGACCTTGCCCTGAGCATCTGATATCGGGAACATTACTCTGTTCCAGAACTTATCATGAGTTCCTCTCTGCTCATCAAAGGATGCAAGTCCGGCCTCGATTATCAGCTTGTCCTCAAAGCCCATCTGTCTGAGGTACTTGACCAGATCATCCGAAGTCATATTGGCAAATCCAAGGCCAAAGTGCTTCATGGTTTCATCGGTAAGCTGCCTCTGCTTAAAGTACTGCATGCCCTTTTCGCCGCTCTTGGCCCTTAGGTTTCTGTAGTAGTACTTGGCAGCTTCTCTGTTGATATCAAGAAGCATCTGCCTCTTATCTCTCATGGCCCTTGCCTGCGGTGAATCGTCCGCTTCCGGGAGCCTCACTCCCGCTCTCTCTGCCAGCTGCTGCAGAGCTTCTGTAAATGTTAAGTTGTCATATTTCATCAAAAAGCTGATCACGTTACCACCGGCTCCGCAGCCGAAGCAGTGAAATATCTGCTTACTCTGTGATACGGAAAAAGAGCCGGATTTCTCATTGTGGAAGGGACAAAGGCCAAAGTAATTGGCTCCCTTTTTCTGCAGGTGGACGTACTGTCCGACCACATCCACAATGTCGTTTCGCGATCTGACTTCTTCTATGATGTCATCTGAATATCGCAATTGTTTCTCCCCACTGTTGTCAAAGTACTGCCCAGGAGTGCGGTACGAATACCTCCTCAAATACTGCAACTGCGTATCTGTCAGTCATGGAGCTGACGTAGTCGCAGACTATTCTCTCCCCGGTAGCCTCTCCCCTGTCTTTCATATTTTGTAGATACTTAGGTAAAAGATCCTGATGATCAATATAATACTGATAGAGGAATTTGATCATGTCCTCTACCTTACCTTCCTGCCCCTTGGCTATCGGGTTGGTATAAACCCTGTCAAACATGAATCTGCGGAGCTTGTGGAAAGCATCATATACCTCATCAGACATCCTGATGTCGTCTTTATCCATACTTGTAGCTATTATGTCGTGGATGAAGGTATCCAGCCATTCTCCGTTGGTATGGCCGATCACTTTTGCCAGATCCTCCGGAACATCCTTCTCGGTGATGATACCTCCTCTTATAGCATCGTCCATATCGTGATGCATATAAGCGATCTTGTCAGAAAGACGGACCACCTTGCCCTCAAGTGTTCCCGGAGTAAGATCCATCTCATGATTCACGATACCGTCCCTGACTTCCCAGGTAAGATTGAGTCCCTTGCCATAGTTCTCAAGCTTCTCAACTATGCGAAGGCTCTGTTCATTGTGCTTAAACCCTTCGGGACTCACAGCATTAAGAGCCCTCTCGCCCGCATGGCCGAAAGGTGTATGACCGAGGTCGTGCCCCAGGGCTATAGCCTCTGCCAGGTCCTCATTGAGCATAAGCGCCTTGGCAATGGTCCTTGCATTCTGAGATACCTCAAGGGTGTGGGTCATTCTGGTCCTGTAGTGATCCCCATCAGGCGACAAAAAGACCTGGGTCTTGTCCTTGAGCCTTCTGAATGACTTGGAATAAAGAATCCTGTCACGGTCTCTTTGGAAGCAAGGCCTGATATCACAATCCTTTTCTTCTTTTTCACGTCCCTTGGAATTCATGCTGAGAGTAGCATGCTTGCTTAAGATTCTAGTCTCTCTGTCTTCAAGTTTTTCGCGAATTTTCAATGTTTTCTTCTTTCTGAGTATTGGATTTATGCGGGCCTGTCAGAAAAAAAGACCCCACATCATAAATATTCGACGTGGGATCTTAAAATCCTTTTTTTCTAAATTAAATTTTTTAAAATTTAGTACATTTACCTGTTCCACTCTCCAAGACGGCTTGTATACTGGTCATTTATCCACTTAACAGCCTCTTCAAGCCCTTCCTGAGAAACTTCAAAGTGCTCGCTGGTCATAAGTGACGGATCCGTCTTGCCGTAAGCATTTGGCTCAGGCCATACGGTTGCCATAAGTGTAGCCGGTCCTCTCTGATCAACGGGAGTAAACTTAACGTTTTCAAGAGGCTCTCTCGCAAGGCGATATCTCATGCCCTTGTGGCTTCCAAAATATGCCTCTCCGTACTCGTAGTGGCTCAGGTTAAAAAATGATGAAACTTCTATTTCCATGTTACATATCTCCAAAATCCCGGCTTACCTGAATTTATTAAAGAAATTTGCCATAGGGCCGACTGTATCCTGGAGGTCCTTTATTGCCTTATTAAGGCCGTCAAAATCAACGTTTGACATGTTGGTGACTGCCTCGGTAAGAGCTTCGGAATTGTCCCCCACAAGCTGGTTAAGATTCTTGCTGGCATCGGTCATCTCAAGGACCATGGTATCAACATTGGCAATCGCCTCTTCTGCATCCTTTGCAACCTTGTTGATATTGCCAAGAGTAGTCGTAACCTGTGGTACCAGGATCATTGCCACCACAAGAACTACAAGGAATGTAGCCACTACCGCCAGAGCCGACAGCCTCTGCCAGAAGAGATGTTTTTTGTCGACCTTTAGCATCTCAGCATTGCCGTTTACAGTAATGTTTGTGTTCTCACCTGTTCCTTCCATAATCCCCTCCTTGTCAAAAGAAATCTACCCTAAGTATACACCTTTTTTGCTCCCTTTTAGTCAAGGGATTTGTGATACTCCTGGAGTGAACTGATATTGCCGGCGCCGTTCTCTTTTACCTGGCGAACGCCCTCTGCAGCGGCCTTAGCAGCAGCAACGGTAGTGATATAAGGAATCCTTGCCTTGATGGCTGCTCTTCTAAGGTATCCGTCGTCGTGCTGAGTGTACTTGCCGATCGGAGAGTTGATTACCAGCTGAACATCGCCGTTCTTGATGATGTCCTCTACGTTTGGTCTTCCGCCCTCGAAGTTCTTGTTTATCCTTGTAGCCTCAATTCCGGCTTCTATGATTGTCTCGTAGGTCTTGCCTGTTGCGTATATCTTAAAGCCTTCCTCTGCAAAGCTCTTTGCAATGCTTGCTGCCTCAGGCTTATCCTCTCTGTTCAGTGAGATAAGTACTGCTCCGCTAAGAGGAAGTGCTCCGCCTGCTGCCTCGTATGCCTTAAAGAAAGCTTCTCCGGGAGTCTTCGCAAGTCCGAGAACTTCTCCGGTTGATCTCATCTCAGGTCCGAGAACAGGGTCAACCTCAGGGAACATATTGAACGGGAATACAGCCTCTTTTACTCCGTAGTATGGAGGCTCATCCTTCTTCTTGCCATCGATAAGTCCCTGAACAGGTGAAGGTCTGCCGGTGAGCTGTGATGTGATGATATCTGTTGCAACAGGAACCATCTTGATTCCGCAAACCTTTGAAACCAGCGGAACTGTACGGGATGCTCTGGGGTTAGCCTCAAGAACATATACAGTGTCATCCTCGATGGCGTACTGCATGTTCATAAGACCTACAACATTCATCTCAACAGCGATCTTTCTTGTGTACTCCTCGATGGTCTTAAGGTTCTTTTCCGAAATGTGCTTGGAAGGTATGATGCAGGCTGAATCACCGGAGTGGATTCCCGCAAGCTCAATGTGCTCCATAACCGCAGGAACAAAGGCTGCCTTGCCATCGCTTATAGCATCTGCCTCGCACTCAAGTGCGTTGTGAAGGAATCTGTCGATAAGGATAGGTCTGTCAGGTGTAACGCCTACAGCGGCTTTCATGTAGCCTTCCATGGAATCCTCATCCCTTACGATCTCCATTCCGCGTCCGCCAAGAACGAAGGAAGGACGAACCATAACAGGATACCCGATCCTTGCTGCTATTGCCTTGGCCTCTTCTACGTTTGAAGCCATTCCCGACTCTGCCATAGGGATTCCAAGCTTGTCCATCATCATGCGGAACTGGTCTCTGTCCTCAGCAAGGTCGATTACTTCAGGTGTTGTTCCGAGGATATTTACGCCCTCTTCCTTGAGCTTGGCTGCAAGGTTAAGAGGTGTCTGTCCGCCGAACTGAGCGATTACGCCAAGAGGCTTTTCCTTGCGATAGATCTGAAGTACATCCTCAAGAGTAAGTGGCTCAAAATAGAGCTTATCTGATGTATCGTAGTCGGTTGATACTGTCTCAGGGTTGCAGTTTACGATGATTGTCTCAAAGCCGAGCTTCTTAAGTGCAAGGCTTGCATGTACGCAGCAGTAGTCAAACTCAATACCCTGACCGATCCTGTTGGGACCTCCGCCCAGGATCATGATCTTCTTATTCTCAGCGCCCTCTGAGAGCTTCATAGGATTCTCAAGTGCGCTTTCTTTCTGATAGGTTGAGTAGTAATAAGCACTTCCGTCGGTGCCGTATACGTGAACGCCATCCCAGTTCTCTGTAAGGCCTGCGCCTTCTCTTCCTGCTCTGATGTCATCCTCGGATACTGAGAGAACCTTAGCCAGGTACTTATCTGAGAAGCCGTCTTCCTTGGCTTTAATAAGGTCTGCGCTTTCCGGAACCTTACCATTATATTTGGTCAAAAGAGCTGTCTCCTCATCAACAAGCTCTTTCATCTGGCTTACGAAGTACTCTTTAACTTTTGTAATGTCGCAGAGTTCCTCTACAGTAACGCCCTTCTTCATAGCTTCATACATAAGGAAGTATCTCTCTGAGGAAGCATCCTTAAGGCGTCTTAAAAGCTCTTTTACCGGCATCTCTTCAAACTTCTCTATGCAGCCAAGACCGAAGCGGTCCTTCTCAAGGGATCTGATGGCCTTCTGGAAGGCTTCCTTGAAGTTCTTGCCAATACTCATTACTTCTCCAACGGCTCTCATCTGGGTTCCCAGCTTGTCCTCTACGCCGTGGAATTTCTCAAATGCCCAGCGGGCGAACTTAACAACAACATAGTCGCCGTTTGGCACGTATTTATCAAGTGTTCCGAACTTGGAATCAGGGAGTTCCGATAATGTAAGTCCTGTTGCGAGCTTGGCTGAAACAAGGGCGATAGGGAAGCCTGTAGCCTTGCTGGCAAGGGCTGATGAACGGGAGGTTCTGGGGTTGATCTCGATAACAACGATTCTTCCGGTCTTGGGATCATGGGCAAACTGTACGTTGGTACCACCGATAACTCCGATGTGTTCTACAATCTTGTAAGCCTGTCTCTGGAGCTCCTTCTGAAGGTCCTCGGAAATTGTGAGCATTGGCGCCGTACAGAAGGAATCACCTGTGTGAACGCCGACAGGATCTACGTTTTCAATAAAACATACCGTGATCATGTTGTTATCTTTGTCGCGGACAACCTCAAGCTCAAGTTCCTCCCAGCCAAGGATTGATTCCTCAACAAGAACCTGATGGATGATGGATGCCTGAAGGCCACGTGAGCAGACTGTCTGAAGCTCTTCTTTATTATAGACAAGTCCGCCGCCTGCTCCGCCCATGGTATACGCAGGACGAAGTACAACCGGATATCCAAGCTCATCGGCTTCTGCGAGAGCTTCTTCTATGCTATAGCATGCCTTGGATCTTGCCATCTCAATACCAAGCATGTCCATTGTCTTTTTAAATTCTGTTCTGTCTTCGCCACGCTCAATAGCGTCAACCTGAACACCTATAACTTTTACGTTGAATTTGTCGAGAATACCGGCCTTATATAACTCAGAACATAGATTAAGGCCTGACTGACCACCAAGATTAGGTAGAAGAGCATCCGGCCTTTCTTTTTCAATAACTGCAGCAACACGGTCCACATTAAGAGGCTCAATATAAGTCTTATCAGCCATCTCCGGATCCGTCATGATAGTTGCGGGATTTGAATTAACGAGGACTATTTCGTACCCCAGGCTCCTAAGTGCCTTGCATGCCTGCGTTCCGGAATAGTCAAACTCACACGCCTGTCCAATAACAATCGGTCCCGAGCCGATTATCAGTACTTTGTGTATATCAGTTCTCTGTGCCATGATCTTCCTCCCCTATTCGATTTCATTCTTATACATTCTATATTCCAAAGGGGGTTTGCACAAGATGTAAATTTATGTTTTTTTAAGGGGGAGAGGACTCTCCCCCTTTGAAACGAAAAACCCCCGATGCCACAGGCATCGGGGGTGCTTCGTTTCAAATGCGGAAGAAGGGACTTGAACCCTCATGTTGTTGCCAACACATGGACCTGAACCATGCGCGTCTGCCATTCCGCCACTTCCGCAAGCGACAAAAATAATGATACCCATTTTAAAGCTTTATGTCAAGAGTCTCTCATTCTTGAGCTTTTTGTCGGCATACATGGCATCATCGGCCTCAATTATCAGCTTCTCAATTTTGATGTTGTCATCAATAATCGTAGATGCGCTGCCTACGCTGGCGGTTATTGCATACTCCTTTTTCGAAATGTCTTTTCTCTGTGCAAGGAAGCTTGCGATGCGACTTCTGAAGGTGTCCGCCGATAAATTGACAGGCATCTCGGATATCATTGCGCACGCAAATTCATCGCCGCCAAAGCGCGCACTGATTCCATTGCGCGAAGCTATGTGCTGCACAGCCTCTGCGATGCATTGTATCGCAAAGTCACCCTCTGCATGACCGTAGTAATCGTTGATGTGCTTAAGCCCATCCATATCAACGGAAAAGATTGTGAGGAACTTGCCCTGGTTGTACGGCATATTAGTGAGCATATCAAGCTCGCCAAAGAACCCTCGCCTGTTAAAGATTCCGGTCAGATAATCCCTGACGGAAACCTTCTCAATCTCTTTATGCATACGGATGAGGTTTCTGTTTACATCCACAACATTAATAGCTGTCGAGAGGAGCATTCCGAATTCTTCGCACCTTCTCACTGCCCTGTCATTTACATTTTCCATTCCTTCAACCAGATAGCCAAAGATCCTGCCACCGGAATGAAGGAGTTTTACAAACATTATGCTGATATTGCTCTTTGCTGCGATGGTATCAAAATCAGGAAACAGAATATCCTCGCTAAAAGTATCCCCTATTCCTGATGAGTCGCCGTCCATAAAGCTAAAGAACGTCGTGTATTTTCCCTTTCCAAAGACGCAGTTCTCTTCGCGAAGAAGGTCGGAGTTAAGCGCAACGAACTGAAAATCTCTTTTCCAGAGCCAGAGCGTCTCCTGCGTAACTCTTGAAAGGTCCGTGAGCGTCTCAAGCATCGCTGCCTGTGCGAACAGGCTATTTATATTGGTTACAGCCCAGTTGACATCATCGTAGTACTCAGAAAGCGAACTGACATCGTCAATAGAAAGAGTATCCTCTGACCTGTTGCAGCCACAGGATCCTCTGAGCCTCAGGTTAAAGCCAACCTTTTCATCAGCCCTAGCCAAAGGTTTTCCTTCATTATTCATTATCATCTCGACTATCTGTCTTGCTTCGCTCTGATAGTCAGGCTCAACCGTGGAAATAGACGGAGATTTGAAAAGACATTTTCTCTCCCCGTCAAAGCCTGTAACGATCACATCCTCCGGAATCCTGTATCCGGCTTTTTGAAGCTCATCACTTACTGCAACGGCCATATTGTCATTGGCGCATACAATTGCCTCAGGGAGATTACCTTCCTTTATAAGCTCTTTTGTTACTTCTCTTGCAGGCTTATCCCAGAACTGTCCATAGCCAATTCTCTTTTCATTGATGGTAATTCCGTTCTCTGTAAGGACCTGCTTGTAAGCCTCTATTCTCTCCTCAGAAAAATGATCGCCCTCAATTCCAGCCATCATGTAGATATCTCTGCAACCATGAACCTGTACAACGTGCCTTACCATCTCTGCAAAGCCGTTTTTATAATTCATGGAAATATTCATGCAGTCAGGAAGCGTGCGCTCCATTGCAATGAAAGGGATCTTTTTCCTGGCTGCAAGCCTCTTGAAGGCATCTATAAGATAGTCATTCTTTATAAACTCAAGCTGTACGATGATTGCTTTAAGGTCAAGAAAACCAGCCATCTGAGTAAGTTTCATCTCGCAGTTGTTTCTGTCCTGATCACTGAATGTGGTCTCAGAAAAACCGAAGACGATCATCAGATAGCCGTGCTTTCTGCATTCTTCTTCCATTGAACGGATAAAGTAGCAGTTCTTTTCTTCATCGATCATTCCGCCCATAAAGGCGATAAGCTTTTTGGAATTTTCCATAATTTACCGCTTGATGAGTCATTGGGGACGTTTCAGTTTGACTCATCTGTTGCTTGTCCTTCTGTCTATACCGCTTGTTGCATAATACCTGGCCTTAGCCCGGTACATCTCATCATCAGCCTTCTTCTCAAGCCCTACAATATCAAGGCTCTCGTTATCTGCATGTGTTGCATATCCAATGGATATAGAAAGCTTTTCCGAATACTGTCCGGACCACTTATCAACATAGCTTTCAATATCTCTTTTAACTGCTTCAGGATCCCCGGTATGCAGGATTGCTGCAAATTCGTCACCACCTATTCGGTAAACCTTGCCCTTACTTGCAATCCCCAGTAAAAGACATTCCGCAGCCCCCTTAAGGAGCTCATCGCCACCGGCATGTCCCATGGTGTCGTTTACTCTCTTCAGGCCGTTAACGTCCGCTGATAAAATGACAAAGTCTTTATCAAGACCGTTTTTCTCGCACTCGTCAAGGTCCTCTTCATAGCTTCGGCGATTGAAGAGCCTTGTCAGTTCATCCGTCATAGCAATTCTGACAAGACGTTCTTCACGCTGTCTCTCGTCATCAACATTTCTTGTAGTGAATACAACCTGCGTCGGCATGCCTTCATCGTCAACTTCCACCGGGATGTACTGGGCTCTGAACCATCCGTCTACCACATCAATGAAATCTTCACTGAGAAGTCTTTTTCCAACAAGTCTTTCTCTGACGGTACTGATATCCGTAAAAGCTATGAAGTCATCGAGCTGATCAGGCATGACCTTCTCTCTTATCTTCGTGCTCATAACAGTATGTTTATGAACGCTAAGGTCGAGATTGTATTTGACGTGATCCTTGTCTCTTACCGACATCTCAGTATTCTCGATAAAATCAATAAGATTTACCTTATCGTAAATATCAGCTATAGACTGAAGGATGTTCATCTTGTCCTGTATTTCAGAGTTCTTGGACTTTTCAAGCTTGATAGTAGCTTCAGAGGTATTTCTCAAGGAATGAAAGCGCATTCCCATTCCGATGGCTGAAACCAGAACCAGTATTGAATAGTTTATGGTATTGATCCCGGTACCTCCGTCTGCCTTGAGAATGACAGAATAAAGGACAACATAGGTATAGAGAGTCATCAAGGTGCTTGTCCAGGGTTTCAGGACTATAAAACATACCAGCATCACTTCACAGGCGTAGAAAGTGAGTATCTGCTCGCCGCGCTCATACCTGCGATACGACCCCCACATAGACCACAAAGACATTAGTATATAGTAGATAATCTGCATAAGCTCAACCTTTAAATGATCGAGCTCATCTTTTGAAAGCATATATCTTGTGACAAAAAATACGCTTAAGCATGTGATGATACAGAACATAACGCTCCCGATACTAAGCCACTCTTGGTGCCCAAAGCTCTTTCTGGACAGCACAAAGAGAAGCAGCGTCAAGGTTTCAAAAACGGCCACTACAAGTGATACGTTTTTAATATTCCTTGTGCAGGTCTGATCCATCAGTTCTCTGACGTCTTTATCAATCGTGGGAAAGAAATAGTTTTTAATCGCCTTTATCATAGCGTCACCTGTTCGTATTCTATCTCACTTTATATGATATCATCAATATATTATACATTTATAAACGTTTAATAAGCAAACTGTAAAAAATCACCCTTTCAGGCTCAAGGCCCAAAAGGGTGGTATCCGGATTCTTTTCTTTCACGCTTATTTTCATACATGAGCTTATCCGCTCGCCTCATAACATCGGTAACTGTACTGTCCCTCTCCGGATCATAAACAGCAAAACCCTTTGATATACATACGTAATCCCATGGTTCCACGGCTGCTGATGCATTGGTAGTCTCTGAAGCAATGTCAAACTGCTTACTAAGCGTATCCAGGTTAAGATAATCATCCTTCCTCAGAATTACAGCGAATTCATCTCCACCTATTCTGAACACGGGACTGTGCTTGAAAACATTACTTATGGTATTGCAGGCTGCTTTAAGATATGCATCTCCCTTATCATGTCCGTACTTGTCATTGATTATCTTAAGGCTGTCACAGTCAAAAGCGCCGATTGCAAACTCCGGCTTTACTGCTCCGCCATCTATCTGGTCCTGTAGCTCTTTTGCCATCTTCTCGAAGGCACCCTTGTTCTTGACATGTGTAAGTGCATCAACAAATACCTGCTCATTCAGATCGCTGATGTGAGCCTCCATGTTGTCCGAGAGCTTTTTAAAAGACCTTGTAAGTCTGCCAAGCTCATCGTCTGCGTCATAGGTAAGATCTGAGTCGTAGTTTCCCTTCTCTATCCGCTCGGTTGCCTCAGTCAGCTCCTCAAGGGGCTTTGTTATGCGCCTGGTATATACCATAAGAAACAGGCTTGATATTAGCAGCACTAATATAGCTCCCAAAGAGATGTTCTGAATAAGACCTATCCATTCTCCCTTCGTCTCCGATTCAGGGACGGAAACAATAAGACGCATGCCATTGCTTAAAGGAACCCAGGCTGCCTCTTTTTCCTCGCCGTTATATTTATATCGCACAAAAGAGCTATCGCCTGACATATCAAAGGGTATCTCATACTTGGTCGCTCCGGCTGAATCTGTAACATTTATGCGTGGATGGTAAAAGAGCTTGCCGTCTGCGCCACAAAGATATGCGTATCCGTTATCGTAAAACTGTATGCTGTCGACTTCCTCAGCCATCGTTGTGTAGTCAACTTCTATGCCGACAACACCGATAAACTCTCCCTTATAATAAACCGGGGCATCGTAGGAAATAACGCGTACATCCAGATTGTCAGTTATGTACGGTGGAAGCCAGATGGATTTTCCTTCATGCTTGGGGACAGTAAACCACACCAGCTTCGACGTATCATTCACATCATACTGGGTGATATCGGTAACTTCGTGCTCTTCAAAGCCGTCGCCTGTAAGATTGATGTACCAGAAGCCCTTCTCTTTGGTGGAGATGGGCGGATCGATACGATAGTAATATGTAAGAACTCCTTTTGTCTCGGACGCCATCATTCCAAAATAATCTCTGGCACGCTCCATGTGCTCGCTTAACTCTTCATCACTCGTGCCTTCCAGATCCTCTTCCACAAAGGCAGCTACACTTTCAACCGAATTCTGAACACTGTCGAAATAATAATCAAGGCTCTTTTCCCCGTTCTTGCACAGCATAAGAAGGAGCTGATCAGTCTTGCGACTCTCAGTCCTTCTTATGAAGATTGCACTCAGGAGCGTGGTGAAAAGCAGAGCCACAAATATCACGCAGAGCATTGTAACTGTAATTCTTGTTCTAAGCGAACGCATCAATCTATCTCCTCAGGTATATCCTGCTCAGAATAGCCGAACATGTATAATATACTAGATTAATTGTACATCACACAAACGGTTTTGCGTTCATTTTAGAAAAATATAACATTTGTGAGTCACCGGGGACGTTTCACTTTGACTCATTTTGAGTCACCGGGGACGTTTCACTTTGACTCATTTTTACAGTTTCTTTACCGGTACAAGTTCTATGTAGCCGCGCTCTCCAATAGGCTCAAGCTGAATTCTTGGATTCATATCGTCCCACTCAT
Source organism: Butyrivibrio sp. FCS006 (assembly GCF_000424525.1). Classification (NCBI taxonomy): domain Bacteria; kingdom Bacillati; phylum Bacillota; class Clostridia; order Lachnospirales; family Lachnospiraceae; genus Butyrivibrio; species Butyrivibrio sp. FCS006. Next base: position 69,432 of record NZ_KE384205.1, read on the forward strand.
ATCCGATGAACTCCGGATTATATTTCTTCTCTGCGTCCCATATTTCGCCAATTGCCTCTACGTAATTATCGGGATCAAACGGTTCACCTCTAAACAGAAGGTATGTGGATGCCGGTAAATCAATAGTTTCAAACCCTTCGGGAATTACGCCGGAGTAATCAGGCTCTACTTCTACTCCCTGGACATATTCGTTCGTTACCGGCTTTCTTAAATGTTTTGGCAACCACAAGCATACCGGTTCTCCACTGATAGACTTAATGCTTGTTAAAAGGCCCCAAACATCGCAGCCTACTTCCTCGCAATACGACCAGTATTCATCGGCCTTTATTCCGCGCTTGATAATTACTTTTCTAGCAGGCTTTTCAATCACCTGAATAAAGACATTTCTTGTTTCACTCATAGTATCTTTCTTCCTTTCTTTAACTTCTACAAGGTAAGGAGTGAATAGCCAGATCGGTACAGGACTGTTCGAATACTCTTTTGGATTACAGCCAAACTCACGTCTGAAAGCACGCTGATATCCATCCACACTTCCAAAGCCCATTTCCATTGCCACATCCAGAATCTGACAATTCTCATCGCGCAGCTTAAGCGCTGACTTCGACAGTTTAAGGCGCCTTATATAAACCGCCGGTGTCATTCCCAGATGCTTTATGAAGATTTTTCTGGCATATGATGCTGAATACGAGATCTCTTTTGCAATAGTATCAATTGAAATATCTTCATTGATATGGTCTTTGATGTAATCCTGCATCATGCGTACAACTTGTAATTGATGATCCATCGGCTTAACTCCTTGTGAATTAAGAATAGCTAAGAAGCCTGCCATAATTCTCGACTATTTTTACCCTTTTGAGTCACTGGGGACGTTTCACTTTGACTCATTTTGAGACACCGGGGACGTTTCACTTTGTCTCATTTTGAGTCAACGGGGACGTTTCACTTTGACTCATCCACATTCACTTAGCTCTCTGTATAGTACTACGATTTATACCCGTAAGCCTTTCAATCTGCCGAATTGACAATCCCCGTTCCTTAAGCCTGCTAAGAGCATTATCTCTATCTATCCTACAATATTTCTGTAAAACTGTCCCCGAAGAAATACTCAGGCACTTTTTCAATTCCTCTTTTGCCCACTCATCATCATGTTTGGCCTTAACATAATCCAAGCACTGCTCATCACTTTCACATGCGACAAATTCCCGGTAGTGTTCATAATCACCCAGCATTAACTTTATCAGGGACAAATCTATAAACTCCGGCGGATCGTTATACAAGCTGTAACTGCTCCATCGGTACTCTGAACTCTTGCATATTTTCGCTCTCTCAGGGTTTTGAAGAATATATCGAAACACTGCAAGAAAATACTTTTCCGATTCAATTTTCTCACTTAAGTACCTATTTTGAAAAAGGTGCCCTACTCGATCATACTTTTTATTGTAGTATTCCGAATAACTTACCCCCATCTTTTTCATTAAAAGAATTGTTGATGATGATTCACCATGAACCAATAAGTGAACGTGATTATCCATGAGACAATACGCACAGATTTTCACTTCTGTCTCAAGGCAAAAACGTTCAAGTCTGTTTAAAAAGTGTTTGAAGTCCTGCCTGTCTTCAAATAGTATTTGTTTTCCAATTCCGCGCACAACAATATGCATGTACCCGGATTCACTCATGCTCCGCGCACGACGTGCCATAGTACTCCTCCTGTAACTAAATATATTTATTAGGGAAATCAATCAGATGTATTTCTGATTGTTGTCCTGATATAGGACTGATTTTTGATAAAAGAGATTCTATCATCCAAAGAATTTGTTGTAAAGCCCAAAACAAAAATGAGTCAAAGTGAAACGTCCCCAATGACTCAAAATGAGTCAAACTGAAACGTCCCCAATGACTCCCCGGTGACTCAAAATGAGTCAAACTGAAACGTCCCCGGTGACTCACCTGTGGAAAAGAAAAAGGACCAACTCTTTCGAGTTGATCCTCTTTTTCAGTGCGGAAGATGGGACTTGAACTAATTTCCACATCCGCAAATACTGATAAAAAGGAGGTTTGCGGCATCAGCATTTTTCAAGTCTCACCTTTGGTCTCACCTAAAATCATTATGAAAATAATACTTTCAATTATCATCTGAAATTGCTTGAGCTAATTAAGTAATCAAGACATCCTTTTATCTTCATCGAACTTGCTCAATATAATTTTTTATAATTCATAAACATTCTTTTAAACCACTCACCTTTATACAACTTTATAAAAAATTATTTGGTACTAAACAATACTATAATTCAAGGAAAGGAGATTTTATGGAGGCAAAACTTTTCACGGTTGAACAATTAGCCACAGCATTAAGCATTGGCAAAAACTCAGCATACTCTTTGATCCGTTCAGGAAAGATTCCTGCGAAGAAGCTCGGAAGGAAATACTATGTAAAGAAGGAAAATATTGACAAATTTCTAGCAGAATATTTTGCAGAAACTTAATTGTATTACATTTGGCGTTACTTGCTATATCTATTAATCTACATAATTATTCTCATAGAATACATATACACACATAAACGTATATGAAATATACTTCTTTAAAATCATCAATAAATATAAAAGTACTAACATACCCGGAGGAAATATATGAAAACAATACAGGTTTCTATACGAATACCTTTACAACTAAAGCAAATAATCGATGAAGAATCAAAGACGAACAATAGGACAACAACCCAAATTATCATTCGCCACCTTCAAGATTATTATCAGAAAGATTCAAATAATGAAGCTTGTCTTGATCACCTACAGAAAGAGACACTTACAGAAGTTTATTTTAACTTATGTAAGATTGCGTCAAAGCTTGATCTATATAAGAGCTCACAAGCTAAAAAGATTCGAAAGAGTGCAAAAAAAATATGGGCCTTATTGTAAAATTTGCAGAACCTCAAAATAAGAACTATTCAAAGAACAATTACTCTAACCATGATGCAATAAAAAAGACCGTAAATTATATTTTTGAAGGCGCAAAAAAGCTTCCAAAAAAGGAGCGCATTTATGGAGTCATTGGATCAGCTTATACAGATGCAAGTATGGTGGAGAAGGATTTCAAAAAAATAAAAGCGTTATATTTTTCAGAAGGTAGTCTAGTAAAGCACATCGTTGTTTCAATGGATGACAGTTCTCAGTGCAGTAGAAAGCTACTTGAGAAATATATCGCAAAACTATGCGATTTCTTTTCAGAAAAACACCAAGTTGCATACGCTCTTCACAAGTATGATTCTGGTAATTACCACGTTCATTTGATAATTAATACAACAGGGATAAACGGAAAGAGGCTTCATATCTCTGGAAAGGATTGGGCTCTTTTCAAAAAACAAGCAGAGAAATATTGGAAAAAGTACAGCCGCTATTATACATATGAGGAATATTCATAAGACATAAATGGCACACAATACCCATTAGTAATTGTTGTTGCTGGGGTGCAGAATTGCTCAAAACATTTATGATAGAAACTGTACTACATCTTGTATTTCATCCTAAAAGGAAAATATGAAATAAAAGTCAATTATTACCTCATATAAATGACCACTATAGAAAAAAACGTCTTCCTCATAGGAGAGTTTGTCGCCCCGGAATGCATATAATGATATAGTCTTTACCGGGGCATCTCCTTGAGTTCTCCATTCTTCATAATCTGAGGATGAAACAAATACTTATCGCTTCATTTTACTTTTTTCCCTTACCAGCGTTGCTTTGCTTATTCCCGTCATCTCAGCAACCTGTGAATAACTATAATTGCTCAGAAGCTGAATCGCATGATCTATTTGCTTGGAAGTATACTTCTTAGGACGACCTTCATGAAAGCCAGGATTTTTCCTTGCAATAGCTCTGCCTTCCTGGGTCCTTTCAACGATCATGTCCCTTTCAAATTCAGCAAAAGCAAACATGATTGTACAAATAAGTTTGCCTGTTGGAGTATTGTCCATCTTTCCCATATTCAAGACATTTACAGATATCCCTTTATCAATTAAGCCTTTAATAAGCCGAGATCCTTCTGAAGCACTCCTTGCTATTCTATCGAGCTTTGTAACCGTTAAGGTATCTCCAGCTTCTATAACACTCAAAAGCTTATCAAACTCAGGTCTATTCGTAGTGGTACCAGTAAAAGCATCCTTAAATATCTTCGTTGCGCCAGCCTCTATCAAGGATAATTCTTGTGACTCAAGACTATTACCATCTTTAGCCTGAGTCTTTGTACTTACTCTTGCATATCCATATATCATTATCATCACGCTCCTTACACAAAACAGGCTCAAGCTACGTCCCAATTATGAGGACATATTTTGAGCCTGTTCAAACTTAGATTATTATGCATACTGTTTAGGAACTCATAACTTAAAAGTTTTGAATACGTAGAAGATATACACCCTACTACATATAGAACACTTCTCCTCTAGCCTTGAACGGGAGCCTGCACCCAATAGGCATGATAAATGCGTGTTCTCTCTTGATATCAAGATGCTGATCAATCTCTCCATCTGTGAGAATGAGAATCGGGCCATCCTTTGGAAAGTCCTTTGCGTTCTGAAGCATATCAACCGCAGGCTGAAGCCTGGTGCCGCCTCTTCCAATAACCTTTACTCTTCCGGCAATGTCTTCCGGTGTCATGTATCCTGCATCATAGGCGTTCGCATCGCAGAATATTACTCTTGCCGCAGGTACATCTCTTGCTGCAGAATAGCTTGCCACCGCTCCGAGGGCCTTACCGATATCTGAAGGTGCCATAGAACCTGAAGTATCTATGATGACTCCAAAAGTTCTTGAGGATTCCTTACTCTCTGTGACAACGTATCTTGCTCTTGGGATATCAGGTGTGCAGCTCTGTCTTCTACTTGGATGCGCATAACTTCTGTGCTTCTCAAGTGGTCTGATATGTGCATTGAACCATTCTGAAAGCTTTACATCCCAGGGCACCGGCGGTACAGCAAGGGCTCTGATCTCCTCAACAAGTCCTGCTGGGATGAAACCTCTGCCACGTCTGCCTGTCTCATATTCAAGGCCCTGAGTAAGTGAATTCCTGTAAAATTCATCGAGAGATACACCTCTTCCCGAGCCGTCAAACATACTTGGAGCTCTTCTGCCCATGATGTCACCCTGGCCATTGCCTCTGAAGGTGTTCATCTTCATGTAAGTCCTCATATCCTGGCAGATCATATCGTAGATCTCTTCAGCAGACTTATTCTTAAGTGCAGGATCATACAGTACACCCTCAGGCATAACGCCTATCTGCATCTCAAAAAGCCATCCATTAATTACATAGTCGGTAGCAATATTCCAAAGATATGGATCCCTACCTGCAGACCTTCTGTGATGGAGAAGTGCTGCATGAAGGAATTCATGCGCCATTACAAATCTCCACTCTTCCTCTGACATATTCTTGGAAGTGTTGATATAGATGATTCCTTCATAGGCATCCACAGCAGCTATGCTGATGTCGTACTTTCTGCACTCTTCAATGTCATCAACAACCTTGAATGATGCTGCAATAGCTCCAAGAAGCGGGAATGCATTTATAAACCAGCTGGCTATTCTTCTTCCAAATGAGTTCTCTTCCTCATGGTCAGAAACATAGTCGATTGCGTTTGATACGGATTTTGCAAGATAGTATGCAAAATCGCTGGCAAACTCATTCTTTTCCTGTCTGCCCCATCTATCGATACCATACTCAATTGGCTTATCGAGGCCAATCATATCCATAGAATCAATATTCCCAACTCCGTAGGCATTATTATTTTCATCCCAGTGTTCCCTTACAAGATAGTCGTATATCTTGTATTCATCCTCCATGATGCTGAAAGGGATAGTGCCTACCGGGGATTGATTAAGCGGTTCTCCGAGCTTAATGTCATGAAGGAATCTGTCTACGTAGATATCGCAGGCAATATTCCAAAGCTTAGGATTAAAACTGGCTTTCTTAATCTTCTTTCCTGAGGCATCCTCCACCATATATCCCGGTACCTTATCAAGGTCATAGTGTCCAAAGCAGTTGTGAAGAATGCAGTGAGCTATAGCAAAAGCCCACTGCTTTGGTGCAAGGCTAACCTGCTTATTTACAAGGATTGTTCCATCTGACTTTGAACATGCAGGTGTCTTTTTGCCTATTTCACCCCTTTCGGCTATTTTTAGGTAATAACGAGCAAAATGGCTGAATACGTCATGTTCATATACAAGATCCATTCCCTTTCTAAGCTGAACATAGTTTGGATCTTCTCTTTCCTTATGCTGTTTTCCCATCCTTTTTCTTCTCCTGTGCTACAAGCCTGGGAAGATCTCTTACAATCTCAATCATGAACCACTCAGGAAGTACCTTGCCGTCATCAGCAGATACTACCATCTGTGCAAGCTCGTAATTGAGCTGTGCAAGTTCCTTTAAAAGAGACTTTGCCCTGTGCGCAAAGTACTGGTTCTTCTTGTCAATCTCAGCCTTCTTCTGAGGAAGGTCATGGAGAAGTCTTGCTCTGAAAGACTGCGCGAGGAAGTAGAGAACATCCCTGTCCTCAGGCTTCTCTGGCCATCTTGCGTCTCCCTTGATGATGTCTTCAAGAAGGTACTTATTATCAAGCTGCTTTACGAATGCTGCAAACATACCAGCATGACTGGCTGTTATGCTGCCATAAGCAAGCATTCTGATTGTCTCAATCGGGATTTCTTTTTCCCCAGCTCCAAATTCCTTAAGTGCATCACTCAGCATATGCCATGATCTTGGTGTAGAAAATGGCTCTTCTGTCTTTGGAGGCTCTGAGAAAAGGTGATCCGGTCTTTGGCTGATATAATCAGTTACCCAGCTGTGGATTCCATTTCCGTAGGCCCATGTGAGCCAGCTCTTTACATCAGGCTTAAGCTGAACATGAAACATTCTGTTAATTAGTGCGCTGGACATTGTCTTAACTATTGCTGCATCCTGTGTTCGATTTCCTGCGCCAATTACAATACTGCCCTCAGGAAGATGGTATTCACCAATCCTCCTCTCATAGATAAGGCTGTAAAAGGCCTTCTGTACCTCCTGTGAGCAGGCATTAAGTTCATCTAGGAAAAGGACGTATGGCTCTTTTCTTGCGATCATCTTAGGTGGCAGAAATTCGGATGTATCTCCCTTTATCTGAGGAATTCCGATGATATCCTCAGGTGCCAGCTGGCTTCCCAAAAGGGAAACACACTCAAGCCCTACTTCTATGGCAAATTTTTCTACCAGGGCTGATTTTCCTACTCCAGGTGCTCCCCAGATAAAAACAGGTCTTGCAGGAGCTATATTTAGTAATATGTCCAGAAGCTCTTCCTGATTTACTGTTACTGGTAAATTCATAAATCTTCGTTCTCCTCTTTCTCTTTTACGAAGGTGAGTTTAAAGCTCTCTCCTTCATAGATGCGTATCGGGTTCCCACGTACTATCTGTGCGTGTTTACTCCATGCATCGTTCTTTTGTTTATCTTTACTATTTGCATTTGTCTGTTTAAGAACAGCGGAAAGCTTTTTAAGTGCATCCTGCTTATTCATAAACTGGCTTCTCTCCTTGGTAGAGGACACTGTAATACCTGTAGGGATATGGATAATCCTTACCCCGGACTCTGTTTTATTTACATGCTGACCACCAGGTCCTCCACTATGAAACTTTTCAATCCTTATGTTGCTTTCACTTATGCTCTCATCCACTTCTAAAGGCTCATCGATAATGCTTACATCCACAAACCAGTTCTTTCTCTTGTGTCCTGGTCTGTAGCTGCTTTTACTAATCCATTCCATGGTGCCTGCAAGGTCTGAAAGGTCCCTTTCCGCAGTAAATATTATTGATGAATAAGCACCTTCAACCTCTCCCTTAACGGATGTAATCACCTCAAAATCAGGGTTCTCTTGCTTTAGCCTTCTAAAAATTCCTCCTACGGCAGCCCTGCACTCAACAGGCCCCATTCCAGAGCTAATCTGTAAAATCATTTTTCGCTCCCTCCTTTGTAGTTATAGATAGGCTTTAGTACCTTGGTGATCTTTACTGTTTCTGCGATAGCCCCTGTGATGTATGAAGCGTCCCTATAAGCGGATGGAGCTTCATCAAGAGTTCCCTTTCCAATACAGCTGGAGTAAATGCCCTTCATTGAAGTCTTGAACTCTGAAACAGTATGAGAAGACAAAACCTTTTCTCTTGAAGCAATCCTACCTGCTCCGTGAGGAGCTGACATGTTCCAATCAGGATTCCCAAGACCTTTTCCCAAAATTACTCCATCCCGCATGTTTATAGGAATAATGACCGCTTCATCCTTCCCTGCTGAAATTGCTCCTTTTCGTAGGATTGGTTCTTGCCCTCTATAATCAATATAGTTGTGTACACAGGAAAAAAATTCCTCATGCTTCCATTTCATACCCTTAACAATCTCACTAACAATGATCCTGCGGTTTAGTGCAGCGTATTCCTGCGCAATCTTTACATCATGTAGATAATCCGAAAGGAGCTCATCCGTGAGATATGTAAGCTCATAAGGAACATCATCTTTTCCAGACTTCTTCAGAAACTTATGACCCTTGTCCAGATAGTATTCAGCCACCTCTTTCCCAAGATGACGACTGCCACTGTGGACGATTAGGTATCCCTCGCCTTCGTCATCTACATCAATCTCGATGAAATGATTACCACCACCGAGAGTTCCGAGACTAAACATTGCCTTGTCATACCTGATGTGCTCTGCACAGATGAGACCCATAAGGTCAAAGTCGGAAGCAATACTATGAACAGTCTTTCTAATGCTAAATCCCACTGGCACATTCTCTCTGATGATAGAATCAAGCTTCTGAAAATCCTTTCTAACCTTCCCAATCTTGACCATGCTCATTCCACATGCCAAATCAATCCCTAGAAGAGATGGCATGACAGCATCTTTTACTGTCATGGTGAGGCCTATAGGGCCCACTTTTCCCGGATGGACATCCGGCATGATTCTAATATTGCTGCCCTTAGCAGCCTCAGTGTCACATATCATCTGTACCTGGGCGATGGCATACTGATCCACATTTCCATCAGTCACATCCCCAACGCACATGATAAGGGCATCTGAGTATTTTCCTTTTACTGGTATCAAAATAAAACCTCTTTCTTCTTTACCAGAGGCTTACATTTGTCCTACCTTGCTTTTGGCCCGGAAATACAATCTGATCGATTGATCAGAATAAAAGACGGCGGACAATCATGCCTCTGTCATTTATGTTGTTAATAGTTACGTTATTTATCAGATGTTTCATGATTGTCCTCCTTTCTAATTTGAGTAAATTGCTGTTCATGGTTATTTCTACAGTTTCCTATTCTCTGTATAAATAACTCCATGAATATATTCTACAGATTTTCAATTATCATGCAAGCATTAGTTAATTGGAATATATTTCCTTTTGATCGTTCTTAATAATGCTGAATACTCTTCAGTACTACAATTCCTCCGCGAAACACTGATTCGGAATTCAATGTTTCATCATATTTCGTGACCTTAAGTACTTGTCCACTTGGTTTCTATCAAAATCCAAGTCAATAAAATGTTCCATCTCATCATATGTAGCATCATCAAAGAAGCAATCATAAATTCTTTGAGCTTTACTTCTGTCACCTGATATATATCTTTTTAACTTTGAGAACAGAGTTTCATCCCCACCATATTCCCCATCAAAGGTTTTTGCATAATATAGTGGAGAAAGCTTCGGAAAATAATGATATCCTACCATGCCATGTTTAACTGCTCCACAATCCCATTTACCTTCTTCATCAACTGAAAGAGCTTGAACACAACAGCAATCAGAATTATCGCCAATGCTGGTTATCAACATGTGTTGGATTGGCCCGAAAGGATAACCATTTATTTCAACAAAATCTCCCGGCAAAAATGGAACAGGCAGATCTATGTTTTCCATCCCATAGTACAGCATAACTGAATCAAGATGATTGTCATAATAATGATCATCCAAGTCTATATACCATAATTCCCCTTGGACAATTAAATAATGACATGCATTCTTCATTCTTCCATTTTTTGCTTTATTCCATTTTGTTATTTCATACCAGACAGGATCATCATCAGAGTATTCTTCTATTTTGTGATACTCATTGACAACTGATAAAGCAGCATCATATGTTGTGCAAACAGTCTCAAAATCAATTATTGTATCCTTATCGTCAGGACTATATCTACCTAATTCTACAGTGAATACCCCCTCCCCTTCTCTTTCCTTTTCTGAATCTTCTATATTTCTTAAATACAACTTGCTTTCTGATTTAAGATCATCATCATGCTCTTTTTCAGCAATATCATAAAGGTATTGTAATGCCTTCTTTTTCTTTTCAATTGTAGTAGGAGAAAAATAGACAAGATGAACGATTTGCCAGTATATTAGTCTAACATTCTTAAGATACTGTCGCATTTCTTCAGAAGGCATAAATTCATCAATTAAATCTGGATAACACCTTTTACATATCATTCAATTCCTCCGATAATAATCCACATTTCAGATAATGTAATGTATATATAGCAATCTCCAAATAATCCAAGCGTACTTATCACTCATTTCCTTTGACGGTAGATAAAGAATCTTTTTACATGCCTCAATGAACCAATGTGGAACATTATGCTCTTCTAATTCCTGATAATCCTTATCTGATAACTTATAAGCTGCTCCTTTTCTTATAATCTCCGAATAATACATCGCCCTTTCTTTAGAAATCCCATATGAAACAAGATGATTCAATACATCCTCACGAAAACAAATGATATCACTTTGGGATATTTGCCCTGTTTTCAACAGTAACTCCATGTTATTTTTCCAAACATTAGTCCCATGTACCAATCCACATAGTCTACAGAGATCATAATAACTTTTCAATCCGACACTCTCAACAATGTTCCTTATAAGGCAAGAATCATTTTTGATACTAAAAATTCTTATCAACTGTTCATATTTATCATTTTTTAAACATTGTAAAAGGGCTTCATTCTCTTTAATATTGTCCTCTAACTTGAAAACTATATTATCCATATATGCGTTCAGAACCGATGTGGTCTGAATTGCATCCATGTTCGTTGTCGCTAGAATTAACGTTTTCATGTTTGAGAAAATCTCATGCTTAATTCTATCCCTGTTGTCACTATTCAATTCATAGTATTCTTGTAAAGAAATCATAATGATAATCCTTTCATTACCAGCCATGCAAGGAAAAGCTACTTGTTACTTGCTTTTCACCATTTTGCTCACATAAAAATAGAACTCTTTCATCGCAAATGCTTATGCCAATTTAACTATGTATCTCGCCACCATCAGCATTTACTAGCTTTCCAACATCTATAAATGCAGCTTGTAGCATCAATCTTGCTCTTAGTTCTTCTACTCCACCTATACTGTCTACGTTTTCAAGTTCTTTAGCGCTTAGAATTTGAGCAAAGTCTGCTTTTCCTCTTACGACAGCCTTATCACTAATCCCTGCAAATTTGAGCAATTTACTTGGCAATAACATAATCCCTTCATTGTCAATCCATGTATCAACCGCATCTGATATAAAGATTTGTTCCAGAGTCTCCATCTCAGTTGTATCCATAGGGATAGAATGAATCATGTCCACCAACTGACTATACTCATCAGTAGTCATCATAAAAAGGCATTTTCCAAACCCTTTGGTTACCACAAACGTATTACCAGGTTTTAATAATCGATCCCAGATTATCTGTGTTTCAATTATTCCATTATTTGAACATAAGCTAAGCCCATGTTGATGAGTTGTGTTTTCCTTCATAAGATATACATCCTTTCCCCAAAATCATCTCATCATGCCTTGTATAAGCGTTATAATATTTTTTCAATGTCCATAAAAAGCTCCATCCTCCAACACAGCACTCTTCCATTCAATTCACAATAATCCTATTTTAGAGAATTAAAATCATTTTTTAATCCATCTCGCTCAATCATCTGCTTCATAACTGAAATATCGCTGAGTATGTCAATGTCATCAGATCCTTTTATATTATCTGCCACACGAGAAAGTGCTTGATTTATTTCCTCCATAGTAGACACGATTTCTCTTTTAACATTATTCTCGTCATTTCTACGTTGTTCATAAACAGAATATTTCTGAACCAACTTACTTATTGTTGGGTAATAATAACTAGTGAGCTTATTGAGTCTACTACTTGCTTCCGGAAACAACTTGATCTCACTGCATATTTCATTAACAACTTTCTGGCAATCCACTATTAGCCTAACCATTTCCTGATCATTTATTCTTTTCTTCTCCTGTTCTAACTCATCGGAAAAAGTCTTCGAGAGTCTAATGAATTCTCTTGAGCCATCCGGCAAAGCTGCTATTGTCTCATTTTCTCTTCTCATTGATTCCTGTAATTCATGTTTAAGCCTTTTTTCTTCATTTTTTGCTTCACGTGCAAGAAGCCTGACCTTTTTCTTTTCTACAAAACCATTTCGAATTCTTTGAAATAAAGGAACTAACACTCGCCTAACAAACATATATATAGCAATACCTATTGCAGACACGCATACTATCCCTATTGTAGGTTTTCTATAAAAGATCAATCCCAGTATTATCGCAGCAACTATAAGAATAGGTACTATGTTATCACGAATCCATTCAAGCAAACATCCCAATATTCCAAGTATTACCACAATAACAATTATTGTAATTATGCTCATATACTTAACCCCTGCAATTATAAAAGCACATCGTATAGATACAACTCATACAATCATCAACTCAACCAAATAAGGCGCTTCTAAACCCAGAATTTAGAAGCACCTTATGCATCTTCATGTAATACAGAATCAATTATATAAATATGAAATCAACGCATTAAATGAATACACCACACATACTATAGCAGCTGCAACAATCACACCAATTACAATAATTCCTATTACTCGATGTTTCTGCAGTAAACCGTATATCTTCGAGAAAAGTTTTGCTTTATTTGCCATGGAAATAATCATAATTGCCTCATCCAACATAGGTACTGGATCAGGAAGAAACATATTGACGGCAAATAAAATCAGTTGTAACGGAAGCGGTAAGGCCGAAAATATAATAATAATCAGTATTACAATAATAACAACCATTCATCGCCTCATTAGCAACAAAACTTTATTGAATAACTCCACACTCATGTAAAAGATGACGTATAGCTAAACCAATGAACCACTATGTATTTCTATGGTTTGGGCTCAAACAAGCACAATGCTATTTCATTTCCCACCTAGGTTTATGTTTCCCGTCCGGGCTACTAGGGCATTTTCCAGATATTGCTGGAGGAGTACTGCTTGGTGCACCACCTCCAGGTCCAGGCCCATAATTCGAACCACCGCTTTTACCACACCACATGCAAACATTTCCATATCTAATTCCCATAACTAAACCTCCTTTGATAAGTAACAGCAGTTTTATTTACTGATTAAACAAGCCATTCTCTATATCGATAAGTATAATTCGTTTTAAAGATTATATCTATAAAGTTTCTATTATATCTCTATAAAAATAATCTTATCTATAAAGCCATGCTAACTTATCTATATAGAGGTAAATACACATGAATGTAGGACAACGAATTCGTCATTTTCGCACACTGAAAGGGTATTCCATCAATAAACTAGCCAATTTATCTGGTATTTCTCAAAGTTATCTACGTGCAGTAGAATTTGAAGAAAAGAATCCAACCATTCAGTTGTTAACACTATTATGTGAACAATTAGAGGTATCACTAAAAGATTTTTTTGATGAAGAGAAAGATTTTTCTTTTTCATCAGATCCCATACACGAAAGAATATATAAACTAACGCCGACACAGCGAAAGGCATTGACTGATTTTTTAGATACAATAATAGAAACAAATAAAGAGAAGTAGGCAGAGGAGTCCTCTGCCTACTCTTATGCCACACAAGTTTCCAAAAGACTTATGCCATCTTCCGACACTTTGTATATGGAATAGCTTAGTATATCTTCACGATTAACCACTGTATTATTAACCTCATTAACCATAGTCGCTAGCTGATCAGCACATATATCACTATTTATAATCAGCAATTCATGCACCGACGATGGAATTATTAATGATTCTCCATACAGATCATAAATCACCTTATCCAGCCCCGGATACAGTATTACAGACGCACCAAATACTTTTTCGTTATTACTTAGCACGATAAAAGGATCATTAAAATCTCTTTCTACATTGTCTATCCCAATTGCCTCGTTCAAGCGCATAAATTTTGCTGGTCTCTTGCGTGGTGTATTGGCTGATGCTATTTTATACAGCTCATTTTCTGTATAACCAATTATTTCTGCCAACTTTTTCGTGACTATGATTGCTCCACAATTGTCGCCTACCGAACATCCAATCTCATATACTACTGCCAGATCCAAAAAGTCTCTGTAAACTTTATCCTTAAGATAATCTGTGTTCATTTCTTTATTTATCAGTCTGTAAGTAAGGAATTTTTCCACGCTACCGCGCTCAATAAGCTTCTGAACTTCCAATTCTGATAAAACCACTAGATTTTCTCCAAGAGTCTGATATATTTGTATGGCAATTTCTTCTACGCTGCTCTTTTGAAGCATCTCGTAGTAATCTTCCAAGTATACGACAGGATAGCTTTTATTGCTTTCACTTTCAATATGCAATGCAGTTCTAGAAATATCATTTCTCTTTATAACTGGTTGTATTACGCAGCTGATTTCATTTCCTGAATCTGCTGCCAATTTTTCAATAATCTGCATAACTGTATTGCAAAAATCATCAAAAGCATATTTATTTTCCATTCTTTTCCTCCGAATTACTGAATATCGAAATACAGTTGTGTTACAAATATATTTCGTCTCACCTTTTAAACCTCTACTTCAGCATCAAAAGTTTCTTCGTTCTCCACTTCTGACATATCTACTGAAACTCGAGTCTTAATTGACTCATCCATGCTCATAGCCTTTTCTAAATCCGTTCTTAATGGAGCGTACTTTAGAAGCTGTTTAATCACGGTCTTTTTAGCCATTGAATCAAAATTATTAGCCCAGGGACTGTATAACGAATCCGTCACTTTTGAATATCTTTTTGCATATTCTTCCACATCCCTTCTGCTCATAACTTCAAATCCATAACCTCCATTTCTTAATTTGTACAAAGCATAATAACAACGAACCTTTCCTCTATCGCTTAATGATGGTTTGTGATACAGTTTTGAATCAAGTCCAAGCTCATATTTAAAGTCGTCGTTCTCATATACTACCTGAGCTTGAATAGTCTGAATCTCCGGATTCCTATAAGCAAGGCCCAGCATACCTTTGTAACCAATCTGAAATTGACATTCTAATTTGCCCTTGTTGTTATAAGGGATAAGATAGGCCTGTCCAAGTGGGCTATTGACCTCAAGCCCCAACTGAGCTGCATTCATCAAAGCTGCTAAAAAGCTCATCTGGCTACACTCGGCAAGCTTTGGGGTAGTATTCAATGCAGACAACGCTATACGTGTAAACCTTTCAGGTGTAATGACTGTTGGAAGCGCTTTTTTGATCTCCGGTTCAATTGCTTTTATCAGATCTGCAATATTCATATTTTTAGAAAGCTTTGGATTTGTTGTTTCAACTGCTTTAGCAGCAAGTTGATTCTTGATCTCTTGTTCTTTCATCTGTCCTCCAAATAAATATGGCATAAGCGCAAAGGACCATCCTTTTACACTTATGCCACTTTGATTGTGAATCTTCTGGTAGATATCTTTTTAAGATAATTATCATATACATCCGGCTGCTCTGTTTTGAGTTTCTTAGTATCAAGTCTCTCCTGGTCATACTGTTTCCAGCTAATAACATATTTGTCCGCATAAGCCGTTTCGGCATCATCCATAGAGATCTTGATTTTCTCCTCAATAGTTTTCTTTTCTTTCTCGAGCTTGTTTATAAGTCCTTCCAGCTCGTCATGACGCTTTAGATCCTGATCATATCCAGATAGTATAAGTTCTTTCCCAGCAGTTGTCTTGTTATACATCGTTTTCAGATACTGCTCTGAGGCATCACTCCCATCAGGATCCGGTGGGATACACTGTAATACATTATTTTTCCAGAATCTCTCCTCAATGCTTATGAGATCTGCAATGACTTTCTCGTCTCGCTCAATACATACATAACGGAATGCTTTTCCAAGGATTACGACAGCCAGATACCACCTGTCTGCACCTGTCACTGCCATGTAGTGGTTACACTGAATTATATAGTGAGCAGGGACATTTCCGTTTTCCCATTGGCTAGCCGAATAGGCGGAGGCTGTTTTACATTCCAATCCAGCATTCTCACCCGCTATTATTCTGTCAACATTTGCAAACATGAATGGGTAATCCTTGTTCAAATACATGAAACTAGTACGCCTTACCTTTTTGCCCGTCTCTTCAGAAAACCTTTGAGCCACATATTCTTCAAGATCGCGGCCCTGCCGCATAGCTTCGTTATCGTATTCATCAATCCCATCAGTCGTCTTATCCAGATAGACTTTCATTGCAGAAGTATATGGGTTTAATCCGCAAATAGCTCCTGCATCACTGCCTCCAATGCCGTGTTTTCTTTGTTCCAACCATTCATTTTTGTCTTTGACGTATACTTTTTCTACATTACCAATATTCATCATGCTCTCTCCTATGATCAACAAAGCAAGCCAACTATCCGACTTGCATCACCCGCTACTATTACCCTCTTTTCAAATTGTCGTGGATCTTGCTCCATGCATTTGCCATGACGGATACTACTTTACCGCCGTAATTCACTATGGCAACTCCGATTTGAACACCTGTAGCAAACGCAGCGGGGAGAACCGCCTTATCCACTACTCTTTTTACTTTCTTTCTTCCGGAATCATCAAAATGATACGGCAGGTCATCCACTATGATATGCACCACTGCTAGCGCCTCCCTTCTCTAATGTTTTGTTGTCTGCTGTGAAACGACTGCTATCTCTTTTTCTTTATGAGGCATCGTATCACTTCCAGTATGCCTACAATGACTGAAATCGCTTTTTCCAATAGAAATCCCTCCTTGTTTTATATGTTGTTATCGTGCAAGAAGATGATATATATCTTAAAAATCGTATTTTGCGTTCATTAGAAATAAAAACAAAAAAACGTGAAAAAAGTGTAGCATTGTTTACACATTTTTCACGTTCTGCATGAGTTTTTTGATATGCAACATTTATTCGCCATTTAAACGTTGTTCTATGATCTTGTGCAATTCTTCTTCCACATCAACGTCGTCGTTATCTAATGCAGAATCAATACTCGCAGTGATGTGTTTTGTAATCCAACTAAGTTGTGTGTCCTCTTTCTTCCATTTTTTCGCTTCAGGTAAGTTGGCATAAGGTTCCCTGTTATTGGTAAGCATATTATGTGCATCTTCATCCGTATACTCTCCTTCTCCACGCAAGATTAAATATCCGCTTCGCAGAAGCATATATTTATGAGGATACATAATAGGATATAGTATCAGATTTAAGTCTTCATCGATGTAGTTAAATTCGATTAAACTTTCAAATTCGGGAAAAAATGACACTAACTCGTTGCGTTTCAATCCAATTAAACTTTCAATGTCTGAAAAAAAATGTGATAACTCTTTAGGGTAAATAATCTTCTTGATATATTTTTTAAAACTCTCGTCTTTATCATATGCAATTATGATTTTTTTGGCTAATTCTTCCCTGTCGTTTGGATTTATCTCCCCTAAGATTTCACATGAACCTACTTTGGTACTGACACGCTCGAAAGCTTCTATATGCAACATAAATGTATATAAATCGGCAGTATTGTCTCCGATTTTGCCCAATGCAGAATAGACAGTGTCCTTATCGATTAGCTTCATGACTTTTTCTGGAGGTTCATTATCCCAGTTTACCAGTATGTCTATTTCTTTTTGTATTCGCTTTCTCTGGCGTTTCAAGTTATCTTTTCTTTTTTGGAGCGTTTCACGTTCAAGTATCCTTTTTTCAACAGCTAAACTGTTGGTTTTCTCCTCTATTTCGCTCTCGATGATTCTTATGCATTCCTCACGTTCGCTTACCATACTTTCTATGTTTTGGGGAAGAATATCTTCCTGGTCGCTTTCTTGCTCGTTTTCTACATGAATTTCTTGATGAAGCCAATACGGATCCGATTCATACTTACTGAAATAAAACCTGTAGAAATTCGTGTCAAAAACGATATTCAGGATCTTTTTAAGCTTTTTCCTTAACGTATCACTTTTTGCAATTACATAATTCTTATTATTACTATAATTCTCTCCTATCAGCCGCGTAGTAAACTCATAAAATGTCATACATAATCCTTTATTATACTCAAATAGTCTCAATGCAATCAATGGAATAATTTTGCCATTATTTACTAATTTTTTTTCTTTTGAACGCATACTCTCTCGCGCTTATTATCTCACTGAGAAGCGCTGTAATCAATCAAAATATTGGAGGAAAAACTAATGACGGATGAAATTTTGAACTTCATGTCTGAGGTGCAGGCTCGGATGGATGAACTTTCAGAGAAGCTGGAAACGCTAACTGATGCTGTGGCAAAAACGCAGACTCAGCTGATTCCTATTGAGCATCGCCTTTCAAAGACTGAGAAAAAGGTGAATGATATTGCGTCAATAAAAATATACCGGAATATCATCGAGAAGGACATAAAACGCTTATCCAAGGAAGTCAAGGAAGTCAAGCAACTACTTGAAAAGGAAACGCGAAAAAACCGCAAGATTAAGAAGGACCTCAGCGCTCTTGCAAAACTCTTGCGTCTTCAGCTTCAAAAACGAGGCATACTTCTGGGAAAGAAGGCTTCTCTAAAGAAGATATGCTCTCGCTTGACCTATTATCCCACAATATCACAGATATCAAGCCGGGAGGACATTAATGAGCTCTGATCATACTGTACGTTTCAAGATTCAAGACACAGAGTATTCAGTCCGCGTAGTGAGGAGGATGAATATTAAGGCTGATCAGGAAATCTACCACCTGGAATCTTATCGTGAGTCCTCTTTTCTGGCTAAGACCTTTGTTACCAAGCTTAGCGGACTCAACCTTTGCGACAAATTGAAGATTCCTGTAATGTATCTCAGCGCTAAGGAACGGATAACCATCCTTAATAGTGTAATTGCAACTGCTCTGGAGTTCACAGCATCGGATGAGACTCCTGATCTTACAGATTACTGTGGCATTCTTTACGATGATCAGAAGGACAGAAATCTGGTACAGGGTTCCCTTATCTTATATCGGGCTCGGAATGTCGACTACGAAAAGCTGGTTTCACTTGCATTCGATATATTGCCGGGTGTTTCTGATCTGGTTTTTCTGGAGGCACTTTCATTTCCTGTCAAAAGAGCTTTGAGGGCTTTACACAGGAGCGCGAATTACACCTTCCTTTTATCGCTGCCGTACTGCTCGCTGAAGACCACTCTTCTGAACTGCTTGTCGAATTTTGCACAATCCAATGAGCTTCTCAATCGTAGTTTCACAGACTACTCCAATGCAGGTGCTCTTCTCCTCAATTCTCAGGAGTATTATGGTCTCAACTATATTCTCGACGATGCAGGGAATAAGGGATTATTCAGACCTAGCGCCATTGAGAGGCGTCGGGAAGATTTGGACAACATCATCACTTTTAATGCCGACCGTAATGAACGTTCAAACATAATCCTCTGTGCAGAAGATTATCATGGTTTGGGAAGATTATCAACCTATTCCAGGCTCTTGATCGTGTCACACAGTAAGCCTGAGCCTGAGAGAGCTAATCATATGATGAATATTCTGGATCAGATTCAGAAATCAACTGTCTGTGGATTCTACCTTGACTTTTACCAGGCAATACAGAAAATGTCCCCCGACGATATAGACCGGATATTTAAATCTGATGGATTTTATAGTCACGTACGGTCGAATGTGACTCTCCGTATAGGAAGGCACACTCATGTTCTCTATGTTGTATGGAACCTTTTGAGAGCCACATTACTTCAGGGTTCAGACACAGAAATGTACACCAAACAGATACTTCAACACCTGCAACTTGTTATAAACAAGCAAGAAGCTTTTGAGACGAAAATGCTTGGCACCCCCGCTGACCCAGTCTGTTTGACTCTAAAACTGATTGAAAGCGACTATCTCAAGAAATACGATGATAAAGCTGAGTATGAGAAGCATGCTTCTTGGTCCAAAGCTTGTTATATTGACCGTTTTCAAACTGAGTCCATTATTCGGTCAGATGTGTTGTGTTCTGCACTCAGAGAGGCTTACAACATGCTTATTACCAAAAACAGCCTCAATAAGAAGCTCGCGCAGGCAGGGGTTATAAAAACAGCCAGCGATGGCCGGAATACAGCAAACGTAAACAACAAGCGATACCTGGTGATCAATCTTATGGAGCTTAAGGCCTATGTTTCCTTCACCACCGGTTTTACCACGGATATCGATTGAAAGCAGGAATAATATTGCTCATATAATCATCACTACAGAATAACATGCATCCCCAAAAAGTAGGAAGGAGGCCAGGCAATGGTTAAAAAAATAAATATTGCTGAAAAAAGCCTGGCCTCTGCCCTCCTTTTGAAGCCGGATATACAGCAATTTCTAGATCAGCTCAAGCAAATCATGAATTTAGAGGATAATCTCAATTCCTGCCTTAGGTATGGTACAATTAGTCATGCTGATGCTGCACCACAATTGTTGATGTTAAAAAGAAACAAATATCAACTCAAGCAAAAACTGATTGACGAAGTGCACGTCACAAATAATGGCACACCCAGAAAAATTGAATATAAGGAAAACAAATGTCTCTGGTACACTATGATGCCTGATAAGCGCAAGCTTTATGGCAAAACAAGGGAAATCCTTTTGGATAAACTTATGGAGTACTATGGGCTGGCAACGCTTGATTTCAAAATGAAGACCGTATTTGAACAAGCGTTAGATCACAAGGACAGAACTGAGGCTGTTGATGCAGAGACACTCTATCACTTAAGAGCGTCTTTTGGCAGATTCATTGACGAAGAACTCTGCAACACAGATATCCGTTCCATTACCTGTGATATGCTGTCAGAATACACCTTAAAAATGCTTAGAAGGGCTCAATGGGTCGATGATCAGGGAGTTACGCATAAAGTCAAAAAGAAGGCTTATTTGGACTATAAAAGCGTTTTAAACGTGATATTTCAGTATGCTCTTCTTAAGGACTATATCGCAGTCAATCCGTTGAGCAAGTTCAGCAACAAGGTATTCTACAAGGAATGTGATTGTGCTAAGGCCTTGTCTTCTGAAAAAATCTTTTCAGAAGAAGAACTTATTAGGATCAAGGAAGAAGTACGCTCCAGAATCAATGATAAGAGGCATAAAGGGTATTTCATTAACGGTTATGCAATACTCCTTGCCATAGAAACTGGTATGCGTGCTGGAGAACTTCCATCCCTTAAGTGGACTGACATCAAGAGCAACCACATCCATATCCACTCCCAGCAGCTTTCCAAAAGGCAAAAGGGCGGTAAAGACTATTACTATGCTGACTGGACAAAAAACGAGAAGGGGATCCCGATGGGTGGCAGGAAATTCCCTTTATCCAAGGCGATTAACGATCTTTTGTCAGAAATACGCTCGCTCCAGAAGGAAAAAGGCATTGTTTCAGAGTTTGTATTCTGCCATGAAAATGGTGAATGGATAAAAACAGATGCTTATATCACATGCCTGAGACGTTTATTAAGAAGCCTGAACTACAATGTTACAAACAACCATGCCTTCAGGATGAGTCTGAACAGCAATGTCCTGTCGGCAAAATTGGGGCTTCCTGCAGCTAAAAGGGCTGAGCTTTTAGGGCATTCCGTTGAAACAAACCTCAGATACTACACCTATGCCACCAAAGACAGTATGGATGATCTGGTAAATCTGTTTGATTCAAACTGTCAGGAACACGCAAAAACACAGGAGGTCTCACCAAGGTCTCACCAAAATGTGGTTGTTTTTTCAAAAAAAGAAAGCTCAGAACACTTGATTTCTCAAGCTTTCTGAGCTCACTACTCTAGTGCGGAAGATGGGACTTGAACCCACACGATGTAAGCATCACAAGATCCTTAGTCTTGCTCGTCTGCCAATTCCGACACTTCCGCGAACCGTTCGTCTGAAGCGTTAACCGCTCGCGACGACTTTTATATAATAACAAGTTCTGGCCAAAACGTCAACAAAAATTTATAAACTTTTTTACGATTATTGTCAGCGCCTCAACCCCAGTATTTATGCGCATCTCACACCAGATTTAGAATCTCCAACGGATCATTTACAAAAAAATTATCCTTAACCCCGGCAGAAATTAATTCATCTTTTGTTCTAAATCCCCACAAACATGAGATACATTTCAGCCCTGTATTAACAGCCGTCTTGAAATCAACATCGGAATCGCCGACATAGATGCACTCTTCCTTCGTAACACCAAGCTCATCCATGGCAAAAAGACACTCATCCGGATATGGCTTTCTGCGCAGCTTATCCGTTACTCCGATAGCAACAGGCACGTACTCGCCGAAATAAATCTTATTGAGCTCACGAACCGCTCCCATAGGCTTATTTGAAACAATTGCCAGCTTATGGCCGCGCGCCGAAAGTTCCTTTAGCAGCTCAGGAATATTCTTGTAAGGCCCGGTCTTGATGTTGCAGTGCTGCTCATAATAAGCCTCGTACTCCGCCAGGATCTGCTCAAACAGCGGATGCGCTTCACCCTCCGGAATCGCCTTGTCCATCAAGACTCTTGCGCCGTTCCCGACAAAGTGCTTAACCTCATCAACCGAACGCAGCGGAATCTCATACTTCCCCAATATATAATTGACCGAATCCGTGATGTCCTCGATGGTATTGAGCACGGTTCCATCCATATCAAATATAACTGCCTTGTACTTCATCTTCCTAACCTCTAATTCCAATTACTTCCCCAGACGCTGTTGCATATATCTACGCACTGCTGCCTGGTAAAAGAGCTATCCTGCTCCCTTATGGCATTCAAATCCGCCAGTTCATCAGTATAGTCCGATAGCGGATAAACTGCAACTCCGTCATGCCCGTGGGTCACATGACAGACAAGCGCCTTAACGCCGCTATCAACAATTCTGACTTCACCCAATATATCTTTTGCCAGAGTGACCTGCGCCATTCCGCCAACCATGCGATCACAAGTCCCAGCTCCTGTCCCTGAAGTCCAGTTCACGAAATTCCCAAGGGAGTAGTAAACAAGCATATCTCCGCCGCCATGGTTATTGCCATGCCCCGGGACATCATCTTCAATAAATTCCACAGGCTCTATCACATGCGGATGAGTTCCTATCACAAGGTCAGCTCCGCCGGCCCTGAAAACTTCCGTCCACTTCTTCTGGCTCCCATCAATGCCGTGCAGATACTCCGTCCCCCAGTGAGGGCAGACAATGGTAAAATCCGCGTTAGCCTCCGCATACTCGAGATCTCTTTTCACCTTATCTTCGTCCAGCATATCCACTGCAAAAGACATATCAGACGGCGCCGAAATCCCGTTAGTCCCATAAGTATAATTCAGAATCGCAATCCTGATGCCATTCTTCTCAACAATATCAACCGCATCCTTCTGCTCCTGTGATCCGTTTATCCCCACCACTGTCATCTCCGGATGAGCGCTCTGCCAATACCCTAGCGTATTAACCACACCACGTTTCCCCTTATCAAGAGCATGGTTCGTAGCGTGACAAACCACGTCAAATCCCGCCTCCGACAACGCATCACCTATCTCGTAAGGCGCGTTAAAAGCCGGGTATCCCGAGACGCCCAGCTCCTTACCGCCGATAATGACCTCCTGATTGACCATTGCCAGATCGGCAGCCGCTATATAATCCTTAGTTTTGGAAAAGATAAAGTCGAAGTTGTAGTTTCCGCCTACATCCGCAGCACTTTCCTCCACGGGAGTATGAAGGAGTATGTCGCCGACCATCACCACAGAAACATTATCCGGCGCCGAAACGCCGGATACAATAGCAATAGATGCAATTAAAGAAAGAACAAGATTTAAACCGTTCATATCACTTCACAGTCAGCTTGTCGATATAGATACACAGCTGCTTTACCACCTTGACCAGTGTCCTGTATTTAAGCCCGATGTACGCTGCTGCAAGAGCCATAACCGCCGCGCAGGTAAAGTTTCCGATAAAGAAATTTCCAAAAGCTGCAGCCAGGAAAATGCATGCACAAACAATAAGCGCCATCATTGGGATAAGGAGCCTCATCATCTCCTGATGGATCTCCGTGAGCTTAAGCTCAAGCCCCTCGCGCTCTTCCCATATTTCTTCCTCTGAGATAACGTCAAAATCAAGCTTTTCAAGATGCCTTAAGTAATCTCTGAATCTCTTTTCCATATCCCCTCCAAACGCATAGTTTATAGTAAAAGACACTTCTATGATATCACATTCATCGCAATTCCGTCACCAAATCGTCCAAATACTGTATCATCTTCAAATTAAACTCATCATTTCCCGCAATCGCCTTCGAAATATCGCACCCCTCCTGGTCCGGCGTGCACTCTCCGCAGATATCAACCCCGATGATATCCCTGTCAAAGCATTTCTTCTCAGTGATAAAAAGAGCTCTCACAAACCCAAACAGATCATCCACTGAAAGCTCTCCCTGATCCCAGTTGGTCACGATCTCGCCCCTCTTAAGGACATCCTTATCAATCGAGAGATAAACCGGATGCTCAGTCTTAGGAAGGCTTATCCCCGTATCCCCCAAAAAGACATCTTCAAGATCATAAAATTTAGCCTTTTTAGCGCCATTTTCATCCAGCTCGTCTATCAGCCCCTTGTCGGCACCAATGATATGAATATCCCTCACAAACGGATTATTTTGGATAACATCCAGCACCCATCCACCGCAGGAAAGAATGTCAAACATGGGTCTTTGCATATCAGGGTGATGATCCAGCACAACCAGCGAGAAAGGCTCTTTTACCAGGCTCGTATACAGCGCTGAGATGTAATGGTAATTGCCATTGTCAATGAAATGTATGCCCCGGGCAAAAGACCTCTCGGCGTCACTATAGTCTTCCGAAATGCGCCTCAGAATCTCCTCACGCGCACTATCATCGCAGTAGGCATTTGTCCCCGAAATATCCTTCATATCAACAAAACGAGAGCTTTTATCCTGAAGATAAAAGCTCTCATGATCATAGATTCCTGAAAAATTTAGTATCGTAACATTTTTGTTCATATCACTTTGCCAGATCTGCCAAATGGATAATGGCATCTTCCTTCATGATGCATTCACCGTGCTCCTCGATGAACATTGCCTCGGGTGAATTCACTGTCAGCATCTCGGAGTACTCAACTCCTGCTCTTCTCATATCGTAGATCACACTCTCCTCAGAGGACATAAGTCCCGCAATGAGATAGAACGTATCTTTGTGCTTGTAAAGAGTAGAATCAACAATTGGAAGCTTCTGAACCACCTTGGAGAATCTCTCGATATCCTCAAGGTTCTTAAACTCCATCATATATTTAGCGTACTCGGAAAGAGGCTGGTAGCTGTAATCGCTCTCCTCAGGTTCTTTCGGTAATGCGCCTTCAAAGTCTCTTGCATAAATCCTGTTTATTGTATCGGTAACGTTGGTAATGACCTCGTTGAGAGCAACTCCCTTGTCTCTTCCGGTCTTCTTCTTGACCTCATCCACCCTCTCCTGAGTCAGGGTCTTAAGGATGGTCTCAGCTGCTCCGCGGATTCTGTCAGCTGCTTTCTGAATGTCGTCGTTACTCATCTTAACTGCAAATATGCGGACGCTTCCGTCCATCATCATGTTCTTGCTCATCATCATGACCTCTGTCTCAGGGTCATAATCAAGCTGCGCCCCAACTTCCTTGTTGAGCTGTGCAAAGAAGGATGTGGTGTTCTCTGCACCATTTACAACCGCTTCGGGAGTCAGGCCGATCTCATGGAGTTCTGATGCTGCGATACT
The DNA here is from genome assembly GCF_000424525.1 of Butyrivibrio sp. FCS006. Classification (NCBI taxonomy): domain Bacteria; kingdom Bacillati; phylum Bacillota; class Clostridia; order Lachnospirales; family Lachnospiraceae; genus Butyrivibrio; species Butyrivibrio sp. FCS006. The sequence goes on from NZ_KE384205.1 coordinate 95,449, forward strand.
GCATTCTACTGTTGTTTCATTCATTTTTACTATGATCACTTTGCATCATCTCCTTTCTGAAATAAGGCTTCTTCCTCAAGTTAATTATATTACTACGCCCAGGTACAGTCCACAATAGAGGGGTAAAATTTCTATTAAAAAAGCATCTGCCACGGAACTTTTTCTCCTATAGCAGATGCTAATAATCTTAATTCTGTTTTCTGATGTGCTTGCTCTCTTCTGCTGCTTTTATAACGTCGGGCTCAGTTCCGGTTTCGCTAACTTCTCCGGTAGCTTCGCACCTTACAGTCACACGGTTCGAACCTCCCACGGTACAGGTAAACATGGTGAAATCCCACTCTCCTGCTTCCATCTCCTCCACATCATAAGCGCCTAAAGTCTCGATGTTGGCAACCTTATAGTGGAAGCTGATCCCGTTCATATCCGTCACGATAACCTCTTCACCGGTCTTAAGCTCGGGAAGTGTGCCGAAGTGTTCCACGTAATTGTGGCCACAGACGATCAGGTCGTTATCGTAAGCAGAGCCCTTGTATCTGCACACAGAAACCTTGGCATTGTCCTTACTCCACTCATCCTGAATAGGTAGTAAAAGACCTAATGACGGAATCTGCACTGTTCCGATAAAACTTCTGCCTTCCACATCCACAATGGGCATTGGCCCATTAAAATCACTTGGAAGCACCGTGTCAGGCATCTGCTGTATAACGCCAAGCAGGAGATTGTCAGATGAGGCTCCTGCCTGGGCGTTCTCGTCAAAGTTATGTTTGACGATGTAAGCAGCAATACATATTAGAATTACGCCAATGGCGATGTAGATATATCCTTGAATTTTTTTCATGCGTTCTTACTGTTCTTCCTGATGCCTTTGATGATCAAAAATACGCCGGTGATAACAAGAATAGGAAGTGGCCACCAAAGCTGGCCTGTCTGAGGAAGTCTTCTGGCTCCGAGAACCTGTGGAAGATTCCTTATTGCGCCAAGCACGTCAGGAAGATCCGGTGTTCCCGGGGGATTATCTCCCGGAGGGGTGTCACCCGGCGGAGGCGGATTATCCCCCGGCGGATTGGAGGGCGTATAGCTGTTTGTAATGGTGTAAACCACAACTCCACCGTCTCCAAATACAGGGCCTGAAATGCTTACATTATATGAAACATCTCCGGTATAGGACTCCTCAAATGACCATGTATAACCCGGCTTGTCCTCCCAGGAATAGCTCCATCCCGTATCCTGGCTGAGTGTAACAGTATCATACACTTCTCCGTCACGCTTTATCACAACAGTGATAGATTGTGGTCTGTACTGTTCACCTCCTGCATCAGCCCATCTCTTGTAGAGAGAAAACTTAGCTTTTTCAACAAGGAATCTCTCACACTTGGCAAAAGCCTCTGCAACATAATATGTATCATCGTAGATCCATTCGTCAGTCTCTTCATCAAGCTGTGGAACAGATACTAAAAAGCTTGAGAAAACATATGTGCAGTCATCCTCTTCTACCACTGCACTCTTTACCAGATATATACCAAGGTCCAGGTTTTCAAAAACAGCTTTTCCGTCTTCATCTGTCACACCGGTAATTGCATCAGCAGAGTGGTTGGTGATCGCCTCGGACTCTACAGCTCTTAAAACCTTGCTCCATGTATCAGCTGCAGTGTCTTTATCGGTAATGGTGCTAAGATCAATATCTGTCAGCGTATTATATGGAGAGTCCAGTTCAAAAGAAAAACCATCCTCCAAAACAGATGCGATCTTGTATATTGAAACTTCTATCCCCTTAAAGTTCTGATAGGAATCTGTTCCATCCTCTTTGAATCTGTATGTTATGGTGAGCTTGCCCTTTTTGCCTTTGTCTATCGGCTCTCTTGCATAGGAGGTAAAAGACATTCCGCCCACCACCAGGAGCATCGCCATAACAAAAGCCAGTATTCTGCTGATCCTGTTCATAAACTTATTCATAAATCGGTTTCCTCAATTAAAAAGCTCAACGTTCCTTCCTGGGTCTTCTGGTTCTTATCAGGAAGATGATAAATGCTAAAAGAAGCATCGGCGCACCTATAAACGGCGCCATATAAATTGAATTGTACCTGGTCGCATCTGCCGGTACCAAAAGTCTCGTCTCTTCGTTATAATCAACACGCTTTGCCCGCACCAAAAGTCTGTGGGTGTTTACGCCGTAAGGCGTACACGTTACCAGCGTGACATATTCTTTTCCATCAAATATTCCAAGTCCCCCTGTATCTTCCGGAAGCACAATATTGATGCTGTCCACCTGATAAGCAAAGGTCTTGTCCAGTATATGTAATAAAAATGTATCCCCAACTATCATCTGATCAAGGTCAGTAAAAAGCTTCGCAGACGGAAGTCCCCTGTGCCCCGACAAAATAGTGTGGGTTGAAGTAGTTCCCGTTGGAAAAGAAGAACCTTCAAGATGTCCTATTCCAACCTGCAGAACCGATTCCTCGGTTCCATGATATATCGGAAGGTTAACTCCGATATTCTCAATCTCAATTGTTCCTATAATTCCTGTACCGGTGGGATCAAAGGTATCATAATACTTGTCCTTCATCTCACCCTCAAGCCTTAAAAATGTACTTGCCTGCGCATCCGCAAGCTCCTCATTAAATTTGTAGGCCTCTTCCCAAAACTTACTGTAATCTTCTTTGGTCAGATTGGCAACAGCCTCATCATAATTTGACACTGCCCTGCTCTGATGCTTGGAATTGATATAGTTACTCACAGATGGATAAAGAAATATCCCAAGCCCAACCAGAAAAATAAGTCCGAATATTATGTTGGGAAGCTGCTTTTTAAAAACCTTTTTAGCCATATACATTTGCTACCTTTGAATCGATTCTGCATTTCCGGTCAAAAGCTGCAGCCCCTGACCGGAAACACAGTAAGTTTCATATAAGAAACAAGATTCAAATTATATATTTAACTTTTTCATACCCTTAAAAATTACTCAGCATCTGCCTTTCTGCGAACGATGAAGTAAGCAACTCCGGCAACGATGAGAAGTCCGCCAACGATGTAGAAGATTGTTGTACCGATTCCACCGGTTGAAGGAAGGAGTGTACCTGCAGAGTTAGGGACTTCAACAAGGACTGTATCTGATACATTAACAAGTTTTGTATGCTCATAATTATCCACTTTATCAGAAATTAAATTACGTCCTTCAGGAGCAACTGTCTCTGTAAGATAATAAGAGTCATTGTCAAGACCCTTTACAACAATCTGACCGTCTGCCTTAGTAACTATAGACGTAGTAGCATTTGCATCCTCTGTCACAGTGTATGTAAGGCCATCGCTTGAGACAGTGAAGTGAAGAGGACCAGCCTCAGCATTATTCTTGTTGATAAGTGTAAACTCAGCATCGGCTAAAGGTGTCTTTGTATTATCCTCTGCAGCATACTTAAGAATTGAAAGCTGATATGTCTTAGTTTCTGTAGTTCTATGAGTTGTCTCTGTATTTTTGCCATACACAAGATATGCTGTGTTTATATTCTCTCCTGCTGCGCTGTTGTTAACTGCAGCTGAAACAACTGCCTTATTATTCAGCTTTGCTGAATACTTAATTGTAACTGTTACATCAGCTGTAGGATCTGAAAATGTTACTTCGAAACCGTTGTTAACAAAGTTTGGTGTTCCTGCTGTGGTTGCACCTTCGACACTATATGTGTAAGTAAGACTACTCTGATCAAGAGTAAGTCCTTCTGTCATCGTATCTACAACTTTATAATTTGTACCACCTTTTTTGAGATTTACTACAGTTTCATAATTGATGATCTGACCAATTTCTGCATCATTACCGTTAGTTTCATCTCTAAATACTGTTTTATCAATATTACCGGGATCAGAATCCTCTTCTACCTTCTTGTCAAGATCAGGAACGTCATTCTTTTCACTTATCTCCTGGTCTGGTGTATTTGTATCTACTGATACAGCAGCACCAAGTGACGAATCAACTACATAGTATCCATAAACAAGATTTCCTAATAAAAGATTTCCATCACCTGATGCAGTATCTGTGGCATCAGCAGCAATTTCTTTTGCTTTTGCAAAAGCTATAACATTTTTTCCAAATGCTGCTGCAGCAGTGTCAGTATTATTTTCCTCAGAAACAACTACAAATCCCTGATCGTCTACTGTAAAGAAAGCGTCCGTGAATCCTGCATTTGACCATTTTTCTGATAGTTTATATGTTCCTCCCTTTGCAGGATTTTCTTCATCTGCAGGAATGAAATCAAATACCCTATATGCATTGTATACCTGCCCTTTTTTTGCATCCTTAACAGTAATGCTTCCTGTTCCAGCTGCAAAAGCTGTTACGCTTGCGCCCATTACCATTACCAGCGCAAGAAGTGAAATAATTAGTTTCTTAATTCCTTTCATTTTGTTTCCTCTCCTTTGAATCTTGTTATGTTTTTTATATCCGGTGCAGATGAGCGCCTGTTTTTTAATGCCTTTGCATTTAAACCTTACTTATACAGGAACTTTATCCTTCTTTTTCCTGTTTCTTGTGTAGGTAAATATTCCACCTACCAAAGCAAATCCAATAAATCCGATTCCTGCTGTCTTTATTGGTCCTTCACCTATTCCACCGGTTTTAGGCAGAGTATAAGGTGTTGTATGATTCCTTGTATTTGTGATTGTGATAGTACCTGAAGCTATTCCTCCCTGATCGTCGCTGTATGAGTCATCATAGTAATAACTTCTTACCTCCTTGGCAAAATACAACCATTTGTACTTCGTATATGTACCATCATCTTTTTTCACATACTCATACTTGGGAAGGTCTACAGTCTTACCCTCAGAGTTCACCATTGTATCAACTGTCCTTGTCCAATCCGGGCCTGTAAGAGTTACTGCTTCAGAAAAACTGTCATCCTCTTTACCTGTTAAGGATCCGGTAGTACTTGCCGCGTCAGGCGATGAAATGCTATATGTTACCATTGATTCATCACCGGTTCCAACGCTGTATATCAGATTGATCTCAGTGTTTTCAGTTATCGTTGTACTCCATGAAACTCTCTGAATCATATCAGCCACAACCATTTTTTCTGAAAAATTAACTGCATCGCCATTTATATAGAGATCAGGAATTTGCTTTGTCCATTGACCATTCCATACTGAAAACTCAAATGTAAGGACTGAACCATTCTCAACTGAAGGAAGTCCGATACTCTGAACACTCTTGCCACCGTTGCTGGAATCTCTTCTGACTATATTTAAATTCCAGTATCTGGATGAGTCATCGTTCACCAATGAACCATATCGTCTTCCAAGGACAACTTCTACAGAGTCAGGCTGAACCGAGTTGTCAGTATTGTCTTCATATACCCAGTCCTTATGCAGAGTAATTGATGTCCCTTCTTTTTCATTCTCAAAGAGAACATCAGATCCGCCGGATAAATACTTTCCTCCCAGATCTTCGAAGTTTTTTGGAACTGAGTAAGCTGTTTGTTCTCCTTCATCATTCATGATGCAGAAATACAGTTTTTTATTACTCTTAATGTATCCTTCCGGCTCTTTGATCTCTTCCAGATAATAAGCTGTGTTATAATCCAAATCCGAAATAGATACATGACCATCCATGGCTGTTCCAAGCTCTGTTCCCGTGCCCGTTGTGAATGTAAGCTTGGTATCTTTGAAGTCATCGGCGTCCGCATCATATTTATACAATGCAAAGCTTGCTCCGCTCAGATAAATATTGTAGTTATCTGCATCAACCTTATATAACTCAATTCCCTTGGCATTGAGATGACCTTCAGCATCCTGCAGCCAAAGTGCTTTATCAACGCTTACAGTATTCTTTTCAATGGCAATTCCATCCAGTGTCGCTGTATTTGTTGTGTATATATTGGCGTTCTTCTGACCGGAGAAATAGTAGTCATATGCTACGACAATGTGCATATTGTCAGGTATTGTAAGTTCCAAATTATTGATTACGCTATATAGATCTCCATTCCATTCATTTTCAGTAAGAAGCTCAGGATTTGTACTGCTGAGCTTATATGAATACTTTGAAGAATCCAGTTCAACTCTCTCCAGATCAGTGCCATCCTCAGCCTTAGGAACGTAGTATACCTTAAGAGAACCTTCAACCAGCTTGACACTGACATGGTTTGCGCCATCCTTCACAGTGTATCTGGTCTCCATAGAATCCCTAAGCGTGATCTCATCACCTTTTTCAAAAAGATTTGCTGCACCCGGATTAACATCAAGTTCATACTCAAGAGTATTTATCTTCCCTTCGACTGTATTTCCTTTCTTGGAAAGTGCAGTCTCAGTTTTTGTTATTGTCTGACCCTGGGTATCAAATCCCAATTTATTATCTTTCTCATCATGAAGATAAACGGTATTGTTAAAATAACCTGTATTGTTATTGGCACCCCAGTCATAATCAGACTTAATCTTTGCTCTTACTCTAAAGTAGTAGGTCTTTCCAAGAGCATTCTGTGTGTCAAAACTTATGACAATATTCCCCTCACTGTTAAAAGCTTTAGTGAATGACACTGAGCCCAGGGATGCACTTCCATCCGAAAGATTCTCAGCATTATTGAAACTGTCGTTGTCAGCCACTTCAAGTCCGTAAACCGTCTCCCCCTTAACAACAGTTTCTGTTATAAGTTCAACGTCTTTTGGGAGAATCTCAGTTATCTTTAAGTTTTCATAATCAGTGAGAGCAGGAACCGAAACTTTTATCTTCCATGTCAGAATTCCACTCCGATAAAGTGTATCGGTATAGTACTCATATTCTGAGTCACCAGCATTTCCCTGACCATCATATTTCATGAGCATAGGCTCGTATGTGGTCTTGTCTGTTGCTTTATAGTTCTTGGAGAAGACATAAGCAGTATTCTCAAATGTCTTTTGTGAAAGGCCATCGCCGATATACCCCTTTGTGTCATACTCTACCTCAAAATCATTATCTTTAAGATCTGCCTTGACAACTATACTGTAATTCTTGTAGCCGGTGGCAGAATCTCCGATGGTACATTGATCTCCTTTTGTAAGAACAACTTTGTCTTTTCCAAACCTGGCAGCAAATAGGTTATATACCCTTTCCAACTCACTTTCTTCAATCACTTCATTGCTGTCGGCTATCTCATCATAAAATGTCCAATACTCTTTGTTATCAGCACCTTCATTCCTGACTATTGGAGCTTTTAAGGTCACTTTCCAAGAAACAGTTACAGTTCCATCGCCATTAACAGACAACCCATTATTCTTTTTATCTATAACTGTCACATCTTGTCCAAGATAGTCGGACTCTGCTTTTACAGTATTACCACTGTCCGGCTTATCAGGATTTAATCTTATAGATGCCTCATTGACCAATTTACCGTATACAAGGTCAAAATCAGAATAATTATATTTATAGGTTATCTTGTAGGTGTTGTAATCCTCCTCCTCAAACTTATAAACGCCATCTGTTATATTCTTTTTGAAACTCGTTCCATCAGTAAGAGAAGTAAATGTCATCTCTCCTGAAAATGGAGTCAATACATCATTATAGCCATCCGAAGCTTTTGTGTAGATAATATCCTTTAGTGTATATCCCTTCAGATTCTTTTTATTTTCATTAAGTATAATTGTCCATGTTACTTCATGGTTGTCATCATCTACAGTTGCCTTTTTACTGATATAAGGCTGATTCCCTTCTATATCAGTCGTTATAATAGATGTCTTCTCTATTGTTTCATCAGATTTAACTGACGCCTTATTTTCAAGTATCTTTTTTTTGCTCTGATTCTTTAGTGTATCGGGAAGTTTATATGTATACTCAACAATGTAATATTCTTCTTGGTCAAGCTCCTCCAGGGACATGGTAAAGGTATTGTCATTCCTGGTTACAGAACCATTCTTGCTTGTTGCCGTACCATCTTTTGAATATTTTGTGACCGTAAGCGTGTTTATGTTTGTGGTTTTCAAGGCACTTGTCAATTCATTATCACCCTGAACAGACATAACATCATTTAGGGTAATGATGCCACCGGATCCATTTTTGGAACTGACTTTTATTCTGTATGCAATCGTTCCGTTACTCTCGTTGTATCCGCCTTTATTGTCATCAACGATCTTATCTACAGAAATATCCGAATTGTCTCCTGTAATGACTTTTACCTTGAAGGTTACATCATCAGAAAGCTTATACACTACCTCGTCTTCGCTTTCCTTTTTGTTATCCTTCACAGAAGCGTTAAAAGAAAAATCGCCTGTCATAGGAAGAGTTTCATTTAGTTTTGCAAATTCAGGATTAATAGTAAAATTAACCTTTGCGTTACTGCCATCAGCATCTCTGGAAATCTCAAAAGTTCCAATCTGTACTCCATCTCTGTATACTTTCCCATTGGGATGTGACCAGCTTGGAATTATACCGTATTGTGAAAGGTCATAACTAAATGTATTATTTGTACTGCTGATAGTCCCTACTCCAAGAACGAAGTCAGCATTAAATTTCACCTCGTCATTTTCATCGGCTTCAATTTTTTGAATATTTGAATCAGTGCTTTTATATGTAACCCCGTTTACGATCATTTCTGCATAGGTTACAGTCATACCCGGTGAACTGGTGTCTGTTCCACTGTTCGCTGTTCCCTCAGTAGCTATCTGTCCGTCTGCTGCATAAACCTTCAGCGGAGCAAACAGGTTAAAAAAACTGTCAAAAGCTGACGCCTGGAAACCACTCTCTTTTGCTTCATCAATGATTTCCTGTTTGACCTCTTCGTTAAACTCGATCTTTATGCCACCCTCACCGATAAGCTCAGCATTTCCCGAGCCATCCAGCATGGTAGTCTTTTCAATATCCACAAAATCAAGCTCCTTGGGAATTTCCAGCTTGATATCATCACTAAGCTTAGCTTCATCCGGAAGATCATAATTATATGTGATCCTGATATAATCACCTTTTACAACATCTTCCTTTGCAATTACTTCCCAGGTTCCATCCTCCAGTCTTCTCTCTATAACTGTGGATGTAACATAATCTGCCACGTTAACGCTGTCCGGAATATCAAGTCCAAGATCAGAAGCCGTTTTCTCTGTATTCTCTGTATTTTCTTTTTCTTCCTTATTTGCCTCTTCAGTAATAGGTGTATTTTCCTCAGCCACCTCCTGCTGTACTTCTGACGTGGCAACATCAGGCTCTGAAGCATCAACTACATCAGTATTCTCACCATCCCCGCTCATAGTCTCTTCGATAAGCTGCTGCTCATATTCAGCATCTGCCGTCTCCAGAATAAGTCCGACAGACTCTGCTCCTTCCTCAGTCATAGCAGTAGCGGGCTTGTTCAGAATATAAAGTGTGATTGTTCCTGTTAAAAGAGACAGGCAAAGAACGAATGCCAACCACTTTTTATAATTTGAATGTTTTCTTATGTAGTTTGCCGCGCGAGACTCATCAATTTTGCGCATCTTCCATACCCCTGTTTACTTGAAAACCTGTGGTTTTCTGTGAATTTTGTGTGAAACTCGTTAAATCTTTATAAACTCTGTGGTTTCAATCATGAAACAAATTGTATTTTACAAAATTAAATATTTGATATGATGCTTCGAAAACGTTTAAGTTGTCACCCCACAAAAGGGCAAAAAAATATATGCAGCTCAGAAGTCTTACATTCCGCCAAAGACATCAAAGGGATATACCCTGAAAAATATCTTTCCTATGAGCTGTTCTTTGGTGACACATCCTACAACACTTGATCTCGAATCTATGGATGCACTTCTGTGATCGCCTAAAACAAAATATCTGTTCTCCGGAACCTGATACGGAAACTCGATGTCCGTTGGCTCAAGGCTCCTGTCTGAAACATAGTCCTCGGGAAGTTCAACTCCGTTGACCGATACTACTCCGTTTTCATCAATGTTTATCCAGTCTCCCGGGGAGCCTAAAACTCTTTTAACCAAAACCTTGTTGTTGTAGTAGAACGCCATCAGATCTCCCGGTTCAAAAGAGCTTTGATTCTGAGCTATGACTATCTCTCCGGTCTGGAGGGTCGGTGTCATGGAATCTCCCGTAACCTTAAGTCCTGTCACAAAAAAACTTGAAATCAGGACCGACAGTGCTGCCACCGTTATTACAACGATCAGAGTATTTCGCAGAACCCTTCGGTATTCTTTTTTGCTGTTTACCCTCTTAAGCTCTTTTCTCAGATCTTCAACAGAAGGCTTAATGTTCTGTTCTTCACTCATCCGTTTTTGCCTTGTCCTTAATCGTCTTTAAGTAGATATCTGCTGCCTTCTGAGCTGATTCCAGGATTCCTCCGATCAGGAGCGATGCCTCTGCGAGGTTTCCGGCTTTCTTTATCTTGGATAATGAATCATCAACCTGAAGCTGAAGTTCATTTTTTTCTCCTTCAAGTCTGGCCTTGAGTCCTTCAATGTCTTTCTCGTACTTCTCTTGCAGCTGAGCTTTTTGTTCAGCAAACTTAGCTCTCATCTCAGCCTTTTCTTCATCGAAGTTCTTAAGAAGTGCGGCTCTTTCTTCGGCCATCTGCTGTTGCATTGCGAGCTTTTCACGCTCGAGTTCTTCCTTGTATTCCTGTTCGTGTCTCTTAGCTGCTTCGGCTTCCTCCGAGAAATTGATCATCATCTCAAGTAGGTCTGCTCTGCTAAGTTTCTTAAGATTAACTTCTGCCATCTTGGCCTTCCAAATCTGTTATTTGTTTTTGTGCTCTGCACAAAAAAGGTACCATGCCCGAACTAATCCGCATGATACCTATAATTGCAAAAATTGCGCAAAAATAAGGCATACGCAAAATAGTCCGATCGTACGTAGGACATTACTAGTACTAAAATTCCAAAAAAATAGACCAACCGTTTACCCCTAAACAGCCCTGGTCATTTTCTATGGCACCGTTTCCTCCAGCACCAGCAACTGGCTGTCTTGTCACATGTTATATGTGTTAAGACCCTTTAGCTTTGCGTCACCATCTCACGATGGCTTTGCCTTTATCCTGCTAAAAAAACTTAGCTCAAGAAAATAGAACTACCCTACACACAATTACTTTTAATCACGTTCCCCTTATCGCGTGAATCCAATATATAACATATTTTGAATATTGACAATAATTTTTTTCACAAAATGTTCACAGTTTCCAAAAGCAAAGAGCTGGAATGTGCTCCAGCTCTTTGATATAGAATTTCAAAAAATTTTAACTTTTTTATGGTTTCCTCTTTTTTGACGTTTTATCGTTTTATCGCTTTAGTCCTTTAAGTATCTGCAGCATCTCATCAGAAGTTGTGATAACTCTGCTGTTTGCCTGGAATCCACGCTGTGTTGTGATCATGTCAGTGAACTCTTTTGCAAGATCTATGTTACTTCCCTCCAGTACTCCGCTGTTCATGTAACCGCCGTCCTTGGTGATATCCTGGATCATGGCTGCACCTGAGTTAAGAGATGCCTGGTAGAGATTATCTCCAACCTTCTCAAGGCCCATGGCATTTGAGAACTCAGCTACTGCTATCTGAGCCTTCTTGATGGTCTGGCCGTTTGAGTAAGTTCCGTAAACCGATCCGTCGGTTCCGAAGGAAAGACCTGTGAGCTCTCCGCGAGGGAAGCCCTTCTGAAGTCCCTTGGTATCACCCTTGTATGCATAGATAGTAGATGCGTGACTTGTTGAACCACCGGCAAAGTTTGTAGTATTGGAAAGATCCAGTTCAAAGGATCCAACGCCCTCAACATTCATGGTCAGGGATCCGCTGGGCACTACCTTACCCTTCTCATTCTTTGAATAAGTAATTGTTGAGCCATCCTTTGTTGCTGAAGAGATGATACCTGTGTGCTTATCATAAGCAAGCTCTATCTCGTTAGTGTCTTTTCCGCCAACAGGATTACCGTATTCATCAGCAACCGATGCAAGCTTCATGTTAAAGGTGCTTATATCATCATCGCCGCTATCGGTGATATTGAACTTAAGAGTATACTTTCCGCCGTCGTCTCCGTACACCTCAAGTAAAAGAGCTTTTCCCTCAGCCAGAGTAGCATCCTCGCTGTCGAGATTGCCCTTCATGTATGTGGCCTTGGTTCCCTCTCCGTCCATATAGTCAACCATCTTGGTTGTGATGTTTCCATCCTCATCTGTCTCAGTAACTGGCTTTCTGTCGATGAGTCTGAGCTTTGTAACAGCTGCTCCGTCAGCAACTCCGCCATCTCCCATAACACCCATTACATAGTATCCGTTGTTCTGGGTTACAAGATCACCCTCAGCATCGATTGAGAATGAACCGTCTCTGCCGTAGTTGAGGATCTGGCTGTCAGGGCTGATGATAAAGAATGATGGTCCTGTGATCATCAGATCCATTACATTGTTGGTTGTGATGGCTGAACCCTGTGCTGCAATATTTGTATATACAGAACCGAGCTTTGATCCAAGACCGACCTGAGCTATATTGGTAGCTGCAACTCTCTGGCCTGCTCCTGTTCCCTCTTTTACTGTCTGATAAAGAACATCCTGGAAGCCGGTAGCCTGTGATTTATATGCAGTTGTATTAACATTGGCAATATTGTTACCAATGACATCCATTTCAAGCTGATGGGTTTTAAGTCCGGCGACAGCCGACCACATTGATCTCATCATAGTACACGTACCTCCAAAACTATTATAAGGCTCTTCATTCGTACATCCGTGTACCTAAGTGAAATCCCTTTTCCGAAGATTTTTGCATATCAAAAGATAGACAGAGATATTCCGTCATAGTTTTTATCGAACGTTCGTATCAATAACTTTAGGGCAAAATCAAAACTTTTTGATATTATTTTTATACACATATTGCATATTAAGTGTATAATTGGTGAAAAGACCATGAACATGGGAGATCAAATATCTATGGATTTCAATCAGAATAAAAATTCACCGGAACTTAAGAATGAGATAAAAGACATCGTAGATCTTATTCTCTCCGACTATGAGAAGGGACGCGACGTCGACAAGATGGACGTCTACAATCAGCCCGATCGCGACGCGGTAAAAGACATTGTTATCAAGCTCATTCGTATTATTTTCCCAGGCTATTACAGGGACAAGGTTTACAAGAGCTACAACGACAACAACAGGATCGCCGTTGTAATCGAAGACGTTATCTACAACCTGCAGAAGCAGATTGCCATCGCCTTCCACCACAGTTCCGAATATTTAAATGCAACAGACAGTACTCTCGACTGCGGAGCAAGATGCATAACTCATGAGTTTTTCAAGCAGCTCCCCAAGATCAGAGAGTACGTGGACACAGACCTTCAGGCCTGCTATGACGGAGATCCGGCAGCGTACAGTAAGGGTGAGATCATCCTCTCCTATCCCGGGCTCACAGCATCTACCATCAACAGGATTGCCCATGAGCTCTATATTCTGAAAGTGCCGCTCATCCCGAGAATGATGACTGAGTATGCTCATTCCAAAACAGGTATAGATATTCATCCCGGCGCAACCATCGGCAAATACCTGATGATCGATCACGGAACCGGAATCGTTATCGGTGAGACTTCAATTATAGGTGACAACGTCAAGATATATCAGGGAGTAACAATCGGTGGTCTCTCAACCAGAGGTGGCCAGCAGCTCAAAGGAGTTAAGCGTCATCCCACAATTGAAAACAACGTAACTATTTACGCAGGAGCTTCAATCCTGGGAGGCGAGACCGTCATCGGAGAAGGCTCTGTCATCGGAGCTAACGCCTTCATCACATCATCCGTTCCCGCAGGCAGCAAGATCAGCATGCAGAACAGGTAACTTAAACAAACTCACAACTTGCAAAGATATTATTGACCGCAGCATGGTACTCACCCTTGCTGCGGCTTTTTCTTATAGTCTTAAGGCACTTATCGCAGTCTTTGAAATGTACATGCAGAAACGCCCAATGCTCTAGCATCTTGAAGATGACATTCCTATCTTCGGGGATATATTCAGCATAAGCAGCATAGAGCCTATCAAGATATTCCTTAAGCTCCCCGGGCTTTAGTCCTTCTCCGCCTTTTAGCTGCCTTACAAGGGATGGATCAGTCAAAAGACCTCTTCCAATCATCACATTATCGAAGGTAAGTTTTTTCGTTTCTTCTATATTAATAGTAGAAACGTTTCCATTGTAGCAAATATCAGCTTTTCCTCCATTTGACTTATAAGCTGAAACAGCTCTTTCAAATGCATCGTATCTTGGACTTCCGCTGTAGAAATCTTCTCTTACCCTTGCGTGGATCGTCAGCTCTTTTACCGGATATTTTGCATAAATATTCATGAGATTTTCCGCCTCGGCCTCATCCTTAAATCCAAGCCTGGTCTTTAATGACACCTTGGGAAAAGAATCTTTTTCTATCCCTTCAAATATCTCATACAGCATCTCATCCAGGTACTCTATATCCTGCAAAAGACCTGCTCCCTTATGCCTGTTTACAACCGTTGGAGCAGGACAACCAAGGTTTAAATTGACCTCTTCATATCCAAGCTTTTCCATCTCTCCTGCTGCCCATAGAAAGTCCCCTGCATTTCCTGCCATTATCTGCGGAACTACCTGATTTCCATAGTCACTAAAGGAATAGTTCTTGTCGGGAAGCACATCTTTCTTTTCCCTGTTCTTAAAGTGATGTACGCTTGTTGCAGTTAAAAAAGGCGTGAAGTACTTGTCTACTCCATCGCCCATTATCTCTTTGTGTATATTGCGGAGGGGATAAAGAGTTATCCCCTCCATAGGTGCATAGTAAAATTTCATTCCGGACTCTCGTATTTCTTCTCAAATTCTTCCACCGGCATCGGCTTATCGAAATAGTATCCCTGGAACATCCTACACCCCATATCCTGCAGGAATTCCAGCTGCTCCAAGGTCTCAACGCCCTCGGTGACGACACTCATACCAAGCTCATGCGCCATGTCAATGGTATAGTTTAGTATAACCCGTGCTCTGTTCTGATTCTCGGTTTTCCTCAGGAACCCCATATCAATCTTGAGCACATCGGCATTAATATCTTTTAACATATTGAGAGAAGAATATCCAGACCCAAAATCATCAATCTCAACCTTAAAGCCTGCCTTTTGCAGTTCAAGTATGAGCTTTGCGCACTTGGTTACATCAGAAGTTACCGCCGTCTCCGTAATCTCAATATTTAGAAGTGCCGGGTCAATCTGGTATCGGTTTATCAGCTCAGTGAATTCCTTCTTGATATCGAGATAATACAGATCTTTTGGTGATACATTTACCGAGATCTGGATCCGATCCCTCTCAGTGTCCTTCCACTTTGCAAGCTGAAGAGCCGCCAGTTCCCATATATACCTGTCAAGCTTGTAGATAAGGTCAGCCCTCTCAAGTACATCAATGAATACTCCGGGCTGGATCAGACCGTTATCCGGATGCATCCACCTGGCAAGAGCTTCTGCTCCGAATATCCTTCCGTCAGAATAAACCTGTGGTTGCAGATAGATTCCAAACTGCCTGTTGATGATGGCAAAGTCAAAGCTTGATAAGATCTCTTTTTCCAAAAGAGCATTGACCATCATCTCATCGCTGTACCAGGCTATCTCGCATACGCCATCTTTCTTGATGGACTTGCAAGCCATATAAGCCCTGTCACACATAAGGGTTATGTCCATTGTAGGGTCTGTGATCTCATAGATTCCAATCTGCATGTGAAGGGAATATGACTTGCTGGTAACCTTACTGGTAACCTCTCTTACAAGCTTCTTAAAGTCCTTCTCAACGAACCTTTCCTTCGGCATGCAAATAGCAAAGTGATCGCCGTTTATCCTTCCGTAGATATCATCCTCTTTGACATGCTGGATCATCAGATCGGCGATATTGATAAGGATATCATTACCCTTCTCCAGACCAAAGAGCTGGTTAAAGAGCTTGAAATCCTTGATATTTGAATACAAAAGAATATATCTTTTATCTGTTTCTCTGAGCCTGTTCTGGGCAGCCTCTTTAAAACCTTCCCTGTTATAGAGTGTTGTCAGCTCATCATGTGTAAGCCTGTACTGCTCTCCGGTTCCGTTCTCAACAATATCCGACAGGTTCTGGATCGTGTACATATAACCGATAGGCTTATTGTTAGAATCCAGAAGATATCTGTAACGAACCCTGTACAGGCGCTCCCTCTCCTGACTCTCAAAAAGCCTTGTCCAGGCAGCTGAGCTCTGCTCAATACCAAGGCTGTTCATCCAGTCCTTAAAAGCTTTATATACGCTCTCTAAACTGAACTCCGCATGGAGCAAACTAAAGGCGTGCCGATTGGCATAGACACACTTTCTGTTGACATCAAGAAAGATTATGCCCAGGCCCATCTGTTGCACGCCAAAGTTAAGAAGTCTGGCAATAGTTGCCGGCTCCACAGTTTCATCTACATAGTATGCATTTTCCCCAAAAGTTTTATCTGCATCCATAATGTAATTTTACTGTTTTTTCGAAATAAAATCTATCTTATTTTGATTTATTTTGTAATTCAGCTTCTTCTGTTGTGCCTCTCAAGTGCCCACCAGACAAGGACAAGGGCTACAATCGCAAGCAAAAAAAGATACTGAGTCTTTATGGCAAATCTCGAGTGCTCACGACTGCCATTTTCCTTGCCATCCTGATAAAGGATAAGCGTTGTTCCGACATCTCGTGTACTGATTGAAAGTGTGTCAGCCTCCTCATCCACATCCTTTTCAAGCTCGCATACACCCATGACATTGGTCATGGCATAGTAAACACGCTTTTCTGCCACAAGATATCTGGGAATCTCATACTGAAACTCCACTTCATCATAAAGAGTATCTATTTCGCTTTTTTCTCCACCGCTGACACTCTTTTCCGCCTCAACTTCAAAATATACTCCGCTGTTTAAAGAGCCTGTCAGCATCTCTGCCTTTTCTATTCCTTCCTCAAAGCGCTGAACCTCATCTTCGTCATCAAGTTCATCGGTCATGGAATACCTGAATTCCAAAGCAGCATTGCTTCCCTCACTGATCTCTTCCAATTCTCTGGCAGTAAAGCAAGCCTCTACAGCTTTGTAATAGTCGCCAAACCTGATCTCGGGCGCAGCTACTTCAATTTTGCTCTGAGAGCTCTCCATTATCGTTACGGTTCCTGTACCATATGTAAGCTGAGTTGTTTCCTGCATCTATCCCTCCGGACAAATTCGTCTTAATCTGATTATACAACAGAAAAAGCCCGCTAAAAAGCGGGCCTGTACTATCTGTTATTTTGACAGGAAATTTTGAACTTCCTCTTTCTTTGGCATTACCGAAAGCGCTCCTCTTCTGGTGGTGATTATAGAAGCTGCAGCATTTGCAAAATCAAGGCACGAAAGGAGCTTATCCTCACTTAAGTCCTCAAGACCGTTTTTGCAGACATAATCGATTGCACAGGCACAGAATGTATCTCCTGCTCCTGTTGTCTCAATTGTGTCAGGATTTCTGTAGCCATCTTTCTTAACCACCATGTCTTTATACAGGGCCATGCTTCCGTCAGGACCAAGTGTAGCAAAAACTAATGGTATATCGAATTCCTCTTTAATCTGTCGGGCACCATCAAGGACATCACTCATCCCTGTAAAGAGCTCAACTTCATTGTCTGATATCTTTAGAATATCGCAGTTCTCAAACCCGTATCTCATGGCCTCTAAAGCCTTTTCTTCCGACTCCCACAGAGGTGCTCTGTAATTGGGATCAAAAGAGATCAAAGCTCCGCTTTTCTTTGCATGAGCAATTGCAAGCTTTGTTGCTGCAGCTGCCGGTTCATCTGTCATGGAAAGCGTTCCGAAATGGAAAACTTTTGTTTCCTCCAAAAGCTCTTTTACCCTGTCCACATCACCTTCGCTCAGCATCATATCTGCGCCGGGCTTTCTGTAGAAAGAAAAGTCGCGATCACCGTTTGCAAGCTTATTTACAAAGGCCAGGGTTGTGTGCACTTCGCTGTCCAGGAAAAGACCTCTCGTATCAATTCCCTGCTTCTCAACTCTCTCTTTCAGCATCCTTCCGAAGAAGTCATCGCCGACTTTACCGATGAACGCTGTCTTGTTTCCAAGATTCTCCAGCATGGACAGCACGTTACAGGGTGCGCCTCCGGGATTAGCCTCGAACATGGGATTTCCCTGCTCGCTTTCGGCATTGTTGGTAAAATCTATAAGTAGCTCACCAAGGGCAACTACGTCAAATTTACTCATTTGTCTTTCCTTTCAAGCTCGTACATCTCTACATCCATATTCAGCTCTCCAACAGCTTTAAAGCTGATGCCTTCGGCCTTTACGTCAGTGAGAACAACCATTGACATAACCTGCTCTCCGTCATTTATGAACAGCTCCATGGAGTAACGGTCAAGGATGAGTCTGAGCTTTATGTTTCCTTTGTTATTTGCCACTCTGCATCTTCTCTGATGCACGATGGCTCTTCTGCTGCCGGAATGCTTTCTGTCTATCTTTACAATGTTAAGCTCGGGATCATACTCAACTGTTGAGTATGCCTTACCATTATCTGCAAAGCGAACTTCAAACTTCTTGTAGGAAAGCTCATCCGATAAGCTGCTGACATTTATTGTCATGTCTATGCATCTGCCCTCAATACTTGAGAGTGATACGCTGTCAGATACAAGTACATTTTGTCTGCTTATTCTTTTGCCGTAATAGTTTTCAATCTCTCTGACGGGTTTCTGGATCAGCTTGCCACCTCTAAGGCTGATCTCCCTCGGGAAACTCATCTGACCAAACCAAGGGAAATCATCGCGCCTTATGCCACAGGTATCCCAGTTCTGCATCCATCCGATCATCACTCTTCTGCCGTCATCTGTAAGGATTGTCTGAGGTGCATAGAAATCGATTCCGTAATCAACTGCCTGGCAATTCTCCTCACAAAAATCGCCTTTTTCGTTGAAGGCACCGATCACACATAGGGTTCCGTTTCCGTTGTGGAACTCAAGCTCCTCGGGCAGCATGTCCTGCGGGCTTGTGAGAAGGAGCTGCTTACCGTCAAGTGAAAAGTAATCAGGGCACTCCCACATAACGCCGAATCTGTGGTTGTTCTTGATCACCAGCTTATCATAGGTCCACTTAAAGCCGTCCTCGCTGACAAACTGAAGTATCTGGCCATCCTTGTCCACAGTCTTGTTTCCGACTACCATGTAGTACTTGCCGTTTTCTCTCCATACCTTAGGGTCTCTGAAGTCGAATTTGCCTGCGCCTTCAGGAAGTACATCCGCTGTGATAACAGGATTTCCCTCATATTTCTTGTAATCTGTTCCATCCCCAACTGCAACACACTGCGTCTGATACTCTAAGATCTCTCCATTCTCTCCCTGTACCTTGTTAACTCCGGTGTAAACAAGGAGCTGTCTTCCATCTTCCATCTCGATGGCGCTTCCGGAAAAACATCCGTCCTTGTCGTACTCTTCATCCGGTGCCATTGCTGCCGGAAGATATTCCCAGGTTATAAGATCAGAGCTCTTTGCATGCCCCCAATGCATCGGTCCCCAAACCGTATCGTAAGGGTAATACTGGTAAAAGAGATGGTACTCTCCCTTATAGCTGCTAAAACCGTTGGGATCATTCATCCATCCGCATCTGGGAGTCAAATGAAACTTAGGTCTTTGCTCCTCAGGGATAGCCAGCTCTTTCTTAACTTCATATTCCCTTGCCTTATCTAATTTGCCACTCATATTAATCCTTAATCCTTTTTACCAATTACTTAATTTAGAGCTAAAAATCGGGGAGGAGATTTCTCCTCCCCGGGTACTGATTCTTATTTGTAGAACTCATCGAGGTACTTCTGATAGATTGAGAGGTAATTCTCAAGTCCGTAAGCATCTACCTGCTTAAGGTACTCATCCCAATCGCTGTCAGAAAGTCCGTTCATAACGAAGTTACTTCTGCTTGTGTTGATGTAGCTGATAAGATCCTGCTGGATTGTTGTAAGCTTCTCTGTGTCATCAGCTGTCATGAATACGTTAGGATATACATACTTGCAGTTCATATCATCTGTGTAGTACTCCTTGATCCAGTCAAGACGATACTGAGCATCATCAGGGCATGTAACATATACACCGTAGTACTCGTCAAGGATTGCAAGAGGTCCGCCTACAGCCTCAGCCTCACGAACTTCAACAGGTGAAGCATCGCCAAGAGGTGCGTGCTTGAGCATCTTCTCACCGTTTGCGTTCTCTGAAAGCTCGAAGATATCGAACTCATCATCCTCGCCGTAAGTTCCCCAGTTGTTCTGAGGTGACTGGAATGGATCATACATAAGGTCAAGCCATGCACAAACAAATGCAGGGTTGTCGCACTTTGCTGTGATAACACATCTGCCTCTGTCAAATCCGGAAGTGAATGAACCGTTCATAGGTGTTACGTTTGTTGTGTCTGCCTTAAGTGCAGCAAGTGGCTCGAAGTCTTCAAGGTTGTCGATGTTAGCAACATCCCATGTGAAGCATACGCCGTATCTGTGTGACTTACCCTTTGCTACATATGTTGACCAATCCTGTGTAAAGCACTCAGGGTCGATAAGTCCCTCTTCATAGAGCTTGTGAAGCCACTGCATACCTGACTTAAATCCGTCCTGTGTAGCTGTGCAGATAACCTTCTTGTCATCTGTTACTGCGATGTGCTGTCCTATATCGTTGTCACCATATCCCTCGCCAAAGCCGTTGATAAGAAGGCTTGGATCCTGATCGTTCATGATGCAGCTCATAGGGATGATGTCACCCTCGATGCCGAACTCTGCCTGAAGCTCTGAAGCATGGTCTTTAAATGCCTTAAGAACTTCTTCGAACTCATCAACTGTTGTGGGCTTCTCAAGTCCAAGGAAGTTAAGCCACTTTGTGTTGATGTATGTGAAGTTGTTACCTACTGTCTGGATAGCTGTCTTGTTTGATCCGAGCTGCTCGATCCATGGAAGAGCCCAGATATGTCCCTCTGAATCCTCACACATTGTGCGGTACTCAGGATACTTGTCAAACACTGCCTTAAGGTTAGGCATGTTGTTGTCAATGTAATCCTCTAAAGGAAGGATAACTCCCTGATCTGCATATCTGATAAGATCTGAATTGCTGAAGCCTGCATTGAAGACCATATCAGTAAGAGTGCCCTTGTTGGCCATGTTAAGCTGGATCTTGTCTCCCCACTGATCATTTGAAATTGCTGTCCACTCAACATGTACATTTGTAGCCTCTTCAAGTCTCTTGAAGATGGTTCTCTTATTAGGATCTGACTCTGTTCCTGATGGATAACTGATGGTACCTGTTATGGTAACCTGATCTGCCAGCGGGAAGCTGATGCCATCTGCTGACACTTCAGCTGAGCTGCTTGATGCTGCCCCTTTGCCACAGCCTGCGAGCATGCTTACTGACATAGCTGCTACAAGGGCTGCACTGAGTAACCTTGATGTTTTCTTTTTCATTTTCCTCTCCTTTTAAACCTTCTTTTTTTATTAGATCATCCCTGTATAACCGGGATGTTCTCCCACTACGTTAGCCTTTTACTGAACCAACCATGATTCCAGAGTCGAAATACTTCTGGAAGAACGGATACATCACAACCAGCGGAAGGCTGGAAACGATGATCGTTGCGTATTTAAGGAGCTCTGCTAGCTGTGCTCTCTGAGCTGTACTCTGCATGTCCGCGATCATTCCGGGATCAGGCTCATTCTGGATAAGTATTGCCCTGAGCACCAGCTGAAGTGGCTGCTTGCTGGCTGAGTTCAAATAGATCATGGCGTCAAAGTAGCTGTTCCACATTCCTACAAACTGCCACAGTGTAAGTACGGCGATAAGGGGTGTACACACCGGAAGCAGAATTCTGAAGAAGAACACCAGCTCATTCGCACCGTCAACATCCGCTGCTTCTCTGAGCTCAGTGGGAATACCTTTGTAATAAGTTCTTGCAATTATCATGTTCCATACACTAAAGGAACCGGGAAGGATTACAGCCCACATGCTGTCCAAAAGTCCCATGTTACTGATAAGAAGGTATGTAGGGATAAGTCCGCCACCAAAAAACATTGTGATAATGAAGATTGTGTTGAAGATCTTTTTTCCCTTAAAATCATCCCTGGACATGGGGTATGCACACAGCAGTGTGATAAATACAGAGATTGCTGCAAACAGAACCGAGTACAGGACTGCGTTAAAGAATCCGGTCCAGATCTGTGAGTTTGACATTACTCTCTCGTAAGCTGTTAAAGTCCATTTGCTTGTATCAAAAACTATACCCTTGTTCTGCAGCGTTATCGGATCCATGAAGGATGCGATGATAATGTAAACTACCGGTCCGATAATAGCTGCTACGAAAAGCCCCAATAGTACGTATCCTGTTAAAAGAAATATCTTATCCCCAATGGAAGCTCTCGCGAATTCACTCTTTTTCATGCTAAGTGTCTTTTCCATCTGAGTTCCTCCTTATAGTCCCTGTCCATCATTCATCTTCTCTACTATCTTATTAACTACAACAAGAAGTATTACATTGATGATGGTGTTAAAAAGTCCAACGGCTGTTGAGTAACTGTAGTCACCGTTTAAAAGACCTTTCTTATAAACGTAAGTTGCTATGATCTCAGATGATGACAGGTTCATGTCTGACTGAAGTGCGTATGCCTTCTCAAATCCGATACTCATGATGTTTCCGGCCTGAAGGATGAACTGGATAACTACCATATCCTTGATAGCCGGCCATTCAACGGCCTTTATCTGCTGCCAGATATTTGCTCCGTCAATCTGTGCTGCTTCCTTGAGCTCTTTGCTGGCATTTGAGAGAGCTGCGGTGTACATGATCGATGCCCATCCTGCTCCCTGCCAGATACCGCTTATGATGTAGATCGGTCTGAACGCTGCCGGGATTGTAAGGAAGTTGATATTACTTCCCATCATCATGTTCAGCGGTCCTGTTACGGAAAGAAGAATTCTTACCATACCACAGAGGACGATGACTGAAATGAAGTTTGGCATGTACAGTACAAGCTGTATCTTTTGCTTGATCTTGCTGCTTGCTATTCTGTTAAGAAGCAGTGCAAGTATGATTGGCATCGGGAATCCCCAAAGAAGTCCGAAGATACTCAGCTTCAATGTGTTCATAAGGTATTGCAGGAAATCCGGCGATGACAGGAACTGCTGGAAGTACTTAAGTCCTACCCATTCGCTTCCCAGGATTCCTTTAAAAGGATTGTATTTCTGGAACGCTATGAGGATTCCTCCCATGGGCAAATACTTAAATACAATAGTAAGGATCAGTGCCGGCCCCAAAAAGAATACATAAAGCTGCCAGTGCTGTTTTATATACACCAGCGTGTTATGTAGATTGTTGTCCTTTGCTTTCGCATTCATATAACTCCCCTTCTCACTTTTACATTTGTAACATTTCGTTTGCGTATGTAAAATATAACACGGCATAAATAATGTGTCAATATAGAAATTTTACATTTGTAACATTTTTAATTTACATTTGACACATAGAATTTTACATTTTATAATGAATAAGGTGATTGCGCCCTCTTATGTGCATGAGCCCAGTCTATACTAATATATCGGAGATTTTACATGGCAACTAAAGTTACCCTTCAGGATATCGCGGATGCTCTGGGAGTGTCTCGCAATACCGTATCAAAGGCTATTAATAATACCGGAGTTTTAGCTGAATCGACCAGACAGAAGGTCTTGGAAAAAGCTATAGAAATGGGATATAAACAGTTTTCATATGCAAACTCTGTTTCAGAAATAAGAAACCCTTCCGTAGCAAAAGCAAAAGCCTCCGGAGAGATAGCTCTTTTCACCGGAAGTTTCCTTAACAATTCACATTTTGCTTCTACCATGCTGGATAAGTTTCAGCATGAGGTTTCTTTATTAAGATACAGTCTGACAATGCACAGAGTAGATGAACACAATGTTGCAGAGCTCTCTCTCCCGCTTTCCTTCAGACAGGAAAACACTAAGGCCATTGCCTGCATTGAGATGTTCAATCATCCGTACTGCGAGATGCTCTGCAGCCTTGGTATTCCGGTTCTTATGATCGATGCGCCGGTTGCCAGCTACTGGAAGCCTTTAGATGCAGACATTCTGCTGATGGACAATTTCTCAAGTATATATACTGTTGTCAATGATATGAGTAAAAGAGGTATAACCTCCATCGGCTTTGTCGGACAGGTCACTCACTGCCGCTCTTTCTACGAGAGATTCATGGCCTTTAGAGAAGCGATGTACATCAATAACCTTACTGTTAATGATGACTACTGCCTCACAGAGGTTCACCCTCACGGCGACGATTACAAAGACTATCTATACAAAGCCCTTGAGAACATGAAGAGCTTTCCTGAGATGTTTATCTGCGCCAACGACTTCGTGGCCCTTGACCTGTTGTACGGTCTTAAGAAGATGGGTGTTGAATGTCCTCGTGACATCAAGCTCTTTGGCTTTGATGATTCACCGGAGTCCAAGATTGTAACCCCGTCGCTCTCAACCAGCCACATTCACAGCCAGATCATCGGCTACTCAGCTGCAAACCTTGTTATGTCAAGGATTGAACAGCCGGATCTCAATTATCGAATAACCTATACAGAGACGGATCTGATCTACAGAGATTCTACCATGTAAAGATTTTGACTTAATGTAAAAAATGGATATAAAGCCTTGTGAGCTTTATATCCATTTTATTATGTGCTTATTGCTATTATGCTTTCACAGACTCCTTTATGGAATCCCAGTTATAGACTCTTGTGTAATTAGCTCCCGGCAGTTCACAGTCCCTGTTCCAGGGGCGATCAAAGACCTTGACCTGCAAATTTGGTAAATGGTCAAAGAATCCAAATGCAGCCGGAGAATCTTCTACAGCAACATCAAAGTGCATCTTGTAGTAGTCCTCAAGTTCAAGACCAAACTCACTGTTCTTGATAAAGCTGTCACGCCCATACTTGTTAAGGCAATAAAGCTTAACTCTCTTAAGGTCATGCTCATCAAGCCACTGCCTTGAAGCTTGATAGGCACTATCCGGACGTCCTGTTATGATAAAGACGCTGTGTCCCTCATCTATCCAACCATTGATGGTTTTTGATGCCCCGGGTGTCTCTTCATACGCCAAAAGACTCTTTGGAGTATGCGCTTCTATCATCATCTGTTCATACTGCTCATCAGTAAGATCAAAAGACTTCTGAAGATTGAAGGAATGTATAGCTTCGTAGGGAACATCTATATCAAACAAATCTTTAACCAAAGTCGAAAAGCCTTGGGCAGTCTCGCATAAGCAGTCATCAAAATCAACGTAAATATTCATATTATCCTCACATACAATTAGTTTTCAATTCTTCGGAGCAGGTCTTTCTTCTTAAGACCGTTTTTCTTTGCTGCCTTGGGCCAACCTCTGCCGGCCATAAACATATAAGCTGCTCTTGGGAATTTATATGCATCAGCGTAAATGTCGTCTATAGCTGATGAATTTCCAATCACAGCGCCCAGTGTCTGCAGAGCTTCAACTACATATTTCACCGGGCCGGCCGGAGCATTAATGGTCTGAATGAGCGCGCCCATCATTTCGCCGCCTCCTATGGCAACTCCTCCGCCATAGGTAAATCCGCATTTCTGACTCCACTTTCTCACCTGTCTCAAGACATTTTTTATCTGGCAGCTCTCATAGAAGCCCATGTTTACTACAGTGTAAATCTTTTTATCACCGGGCGGACATGTCTTCTCCATAAGCTCCATGACCTTTAGAACTTCTGAAGGGATTCCGTCAACGTACATCGGAAATCCAAGGACAATCTTGTCTGCACCTGATAAGGCCTGCTCGAGTTCTTCAGGCTTATTCAGGTATGGCACAAGACTGATTGTTTCTGCCTCTTCTCCAATGCTTTCTGAGAGCTTGTTAAGGAATTTTGATGTGTTTGAGTTATCGCCTCTAAGACTTCCGTTAAAGAGGATGGTTTTACCGGAAGCCATATCCGAAGCCGGCTGCGAACCGGCAGAAGATTCTTTTACTTCCTGTAACTGAGTGGTTTCCTCAAATCTGATATCTTTGATCACGCCGTTGAAGTTCCGGCAAACAGCTTCCACATAGTGCTTAGCATCCGCCTGATCTTCTTTGGTAAGGTCATGTCCTCTGAAGATGACCGTGATCTTTTTTGACTCAGGATAGCGCATCTTGTGATGCATCTCATTATCTACAATGCGGAAATATGGAAGAACCCATCCGATACTTCTGTCGAATACATTCTTAACAAAGCTGCTAAATCCGCCATAGGTGTACCTGGTCATTACCACAAGCTCATCAGCCTTATGGATGAGATACCCCATCCTGTTATAGCCATCTTTGATAACGCATTCTCCCGGTGTCTTTAACCAGCAGCCAAAACACCCTGCGCAGGGCTTAATCTCTTTTGACGGAGCTATTACTTCCCATCCCTGATAATCCTGTGAAATCTGTCCCCACTCTTTTTCATCAAGATCATGAATCAGTAAATTCATACACTTCTCCCCCTTTAGTAATTCAATAATAGCAATCATCACGCAAAAAGACCAGCCGTTTTCACGACCGGTCTTTTCTTGTTGCGGGTGATTCGTTGTTAAATGAAGAAGGTTATATTAAAATATAAAGTAGTTAGCGATATAGAGACAAGAAAAATGAGGCCAAAAATGTTGAAAAAAATCAACACGCTGAAAGTTAAATTTCCACTGATCAGTTTTTTTACATATTTAGCGCTTGTAAGCGTGGTCCTGATTGCTTGCTATATGAGATTTTCCAGCAATATGAAGGAAACTTATATAGAGCACGGAGAAGAGATACTTAACCTCGCAGCCGAGGACATTGTTATCGACCACATTCCTGATTATCTAAATGGGAACTACGATATTGCCGAATATGAAAAAACCGCAAAAAAACTGGACTTATATCCACGTTATTTTGATGAAGTTTTCTATCTGTATGCCTATCACTTAAATGATGATGGCGTGAATGCAACATATCTTTTTGATGCCCAGGTCAATCATGATGATGAGGCAAGTCAGCTTGGAGAAAATTATGAGATTGAGGAGGATATTCTTGCTCAAATAGCTAACCACGGCGCAGGAGAACCACTTGATGCAGTAACTGATAATACTAAATGGGGATATCTGCTTACCGTTTCCAAACCTCTATTAGATTCCAAAGGCAATTTTCAAGGATATCTGCTGATAGATTTTGATCTCACCAAGGTAAGGAATGATAACAGGGCCTTCTTTTTAAGACTTTTTGGCATTGCCTTTGCCAATATGCTGGTCGTTTTTGCTCTTGGAATGCAGGCCGTAGCAGTCAGAATCACAAATCCCATCGAGAAGATTTTCCTTTGCCTGTCCAAATTCAGATATGCAACCATCAAAGACAGGGAAGAAAATCTCCGCAGTTTACAAGATCTGAAGATCCATACCAACCACGAGATCCAGTCTCTGTATGAGACCCTTATTTCAAGCGCTGAAAGCAATCTGCGATATATGAGTGAGTACAAAACTGTCTCTGAAAAGGCTCATACCGATGTCATGACCGGTGTCAAAAACAAAGCAGCCTTTGAGGAAATGGCCATGGTACTCCTTGAAAAGATTGATAATGAAGAATCCCCTGAAATAGCCATTATCATGGCAGACGTCAATAACCTTAAGTATGTCAATGATCAGTTCGGACACAAGGCAGGTGATGAATACATCATAGGCTGTTGCAAGGTGATTTCGGATCTGTGCAAAGAATCCCATATATTCAGGATTGGAGGGGATGAATTCGTTGTTGTCCTTGAAGGAAATGATTATACCAACAGGAAATACCTGTATGAAATGTTAAAGTCTCAGTTCATAGACACATTTATAGATGATACAAAAGATCCATGGCAGCGTTATTCAGTTTCTTTGGGTTTTGCTGAGTATCAAGCATCTGATACAGGAATAACAGATGTTATGAAACGTGCTGATGAGGCCATGTACAAGGAAAAAGAGATTTTCAAGAAAACCTATGGCAGCTACAGATGAGCTTGCGATCATTACAGATAAAAAACCGCTCATTATGAGCGGTTTTCATGAATCGGAGTGACGTGATTCGAACACGCGGCCCCTACCTCCCTAAGATAGTGCTCTACCAACTGAGCCACACCCCGATTTGGGTTGTCGCAAGTATCTCGACCAGCGACAAAAGCTATTATATAACGTCCTCGCCATAAAAGCAACCATAAATTTGAAATTCATTCAGATAATCGTACTGACGTACATTTCTTCATATAATATCCCATCACAAATTACCTGCCGATGAACTGAATGATATTCGAGGAAGTTACCTTGGCATAAGGAAGCCTGATATATCTTTCGTTTTCAATGGTGTATTTATCCGAAAGTTCATCAATACTGCCGCCCTTAGCCAGCACACAGGCAAGCTCAAACATGGCAGTCGCCTGTCCTTCTTTGTCGTTGTAGACGGTTCCTACCATTTTGTCATCCTTAACGGCTTCCAGTCCTACATCCGTTCCGTCTATTCCAAGAATTGCCGGCCATTTGTTTCTGGGTATGGCCATGGCTTCGTATGCATCAATGGCTCCCAGGGCCATGTCATCGTTGTTTGAAAGGACCAGCTCAATATCATCGCCGTAGTCCTCAATAAACTGCGTCGCCTTGGTCTGTGCCTGTGCCCTGTTCCAGTTGGCAATGGCATAGCCAAGCTTGTCGATCTCAATCCCCTGCTTTTTCATGGTATTTATGGAAGCCTCAGTCCTGACAATAGCGTCCTGATGCCCGGCTTCTCCCTCTAATACCACGAACTGGATCATGCCATCTCCATTCCTGTCAAGTTCCTTGTTCGTAATGCATGCCCAGGCTGCCAGCTCGCCCTCCATGACTCCCGACTGCTCAGCATCTGCCCCTATGTAAAAGAGCTTGTCCCACCTTCCGATGTCTCCCTCAACCAGCTCTCTATTAAAGAAGATAACCGGCACATCGGCTTTTCTGGCTGCATCAATGACAGCTGTGGGGTCCGTTCTGTCCACAAGGTTTACGCAGATCACGTCCATCCCGTCCTCGATCATCTTCCTGACCTGGGAATTCTGGGTCTGCTGGCTCTGCGCCGCGTTGTAGACTACAATCTCCACATCCTCGTTCTGAAAGCTCTGAAACAGCTCCACGAGCTGCCCCAGAAATGTGTCGTACATGTCATAGGCTGAGACACCAATCTTTATCTTTGATTCACTTTTATTTTCGCTTTGCTTACCGCAGCCGGACAATATTGTTGTCAAAAGACATAATGCAGTAAGCAGCGTTACCAAAACTTTTTTCATATTCACGATCCCGATACTTTCCTAAGATGCTTTAGTGGACCACAGGGAAAAGGATTCTTTGATTGCTCTCATCAAACAGATTGTCCCTGTTTACAACCCTGAAAGGTATCTTCTCATCTTCCATGGGAGTAAGCTTGTTATCAAGGCGCCGTGCAATGGCTGCCACCGACTGATACCCCATGTAATACTCATTTGGAACCACCATGCTTGTGATCAGTCCGTCATCCAAATAACTGACATTCTTAATGGAAATTCCAACACCGAAGATTACCGGAGCACTCTCCTGCTTCTGAGCATATTCAGCGGCGCATTCAAGCCCATTGTTATCAAGAGCAACAATAATATCCGCCTCTGATTCATTCTGTCTTCTTACTACTCTGTCGGCCATGCTGACAGGATCATAGTCAGACCAGGCAATCTCTGCACCCGATGTTTCTATGTTTTCGGTAAATCCTTTAAACCTCTCCGCAAGGGCATTTTGTCTTAAATTACCTGTGATGATTCCAATCCTCTTGCCGTCAAGTTTATTATCAAAGGCTATCCTGACTTCATTGGCCAGGGCTCTTCCCAGCTCTACGTTGTCAACCTGTATGCAGGCAGATCTGCCCTCAACATCAACGTCTGTATCCGCACTGGTATCGACCAGAAGAAGTACTGCCTTGTTGCTGATATCAGATATCATATTCTCAGTTCCTCTGCTGCTGTTTACCTGAAATACAATACCATCGGCTCCATCGTATATCTCCTCGTTTATCAGCTTGTACTGCTGACTCAGACTTAAGTTTTTACCGGTGGATACCACATTGAGTTTTATATTATTATCCTTGGCAGCCTGTTCAAGTCCCGAAATAAATGTCGTCCATCTTCCTGAGCCGGAATCATCTATGACCACAGACACCTCGGGAGAGTCCTCTCTCATTCCGCTGAGGATAAGAGCAGAGGTTGAAGCTGCAAATGTAATAAACAGAAGTATTGCCACCACAAGGATAAACAGATTTCTATTCTTCATCCGCCTTCTCCTTTCCTGTTTCCAGCATCTTCCGATTCTCCTCATTGTACGGAATAGCCGGAAGATGAACGGTCACAGTCGTGCCCTCATCCGGCTCACTCTCGATCTTAAGTCCGTACTGTTCTCCGAAACGCAGCTGAATTCTTCTCTGTACATTTATAAGTCCAACGCCGGAGCCCTTCTTTCTGACTCTGGTATCATCCGTCAAAAGAAGCTCTGTCTGGCTGCTGCTCATACCAAAACCATTGTCGGATACAGTGATGTAAATATCTCCGTCATCACCCATAAAGCCCTTCACAACTATCTCGCCATCCTCCATGTCTTTTACACCATAATAGACAGCGTTCTCCAAAATAGGCTGAACGATAAGCTTGACGGTACAGTAATTCTTAATCTCTTCATCTATATCAAATTCTATGGAGAAGGCATCTTTAAATCTCACCTTCTGGATATTCATGTAGTTGCTGGCGTGGCGGATCTCATCACCGATGGGGATAATGGTCTTTCCGCTGGATAAGCTGACTCTGAACAAAGACGCCAGCTGCGTTATCATAAAGACCGCATCATTGTACTTCTCACCCTCGATCATCCACACAATGGAATCAAGCGTGTTATACAAAAAGTGAGGATTTATCTGAGACTGAAGGGCATCAAGCTCAGCTTTTCTCTTCTCTTCCTGAGATGCAACCATGTCGCGCATCAGCTCATTTATCTGATCGTAACTGGCCCTGAGAGTCCTTCCCAGATGCTCTACTTCAGATGGTCCACCGATATAAACATCCGGATCAGCCTTTCCCATCTCGATTTCTCTGATGGAATCATTGAGCTTTATAAGAGGTCTTGTAACACGTCTTGCAACAAACCTATTAAGTATCAGCATGGCAAGAAGCGTTATTGAGATTACCATCATAACGAAGTATCTGATATCCTTCATTCCCATGTAAGAATTACTTGTGGGAATGACACTTACCAGCTTCCAGCCCGTGTAGCTCATGGTATCAACGGTAACGATTCTCTCATTTCCCTCAAAGATTTCCTTGTAGCTTCCATCGTCATATCCTGCAGCCCGTGAATTGTTTTCCTTAAAAAGGCCTGCACTGATCTGCATCAGCATTGGATGGTAGATAAGAGATCCTTTATTGTCCATAAGGTACACATATTGCTCTGATGGATTGTCATTGACAGACTCCATCATGTCTTCTATGACGGCGTAGTTCATGTCAACCAAAAGCACTCCCTGCTCGGGAACGCCGCCGTTATTAAGCTCAACATTTCTGCTAAGGGAAGTGACCCAGTAATACTTAAAAGTGGGGTCGTCTACAAATATGTTCTGAACATGGGGAAGTGAAAAATGAAGGTTCTCAGGCTTAGAAAGAGCTGCCTGAAACCACGTCTGACCCGTTACATCCACACCGTCCTTCTCGACACCTACGGGAGATGCGGCGATGAGAGTTCCGTCCTCCGAAAAAAGAGCGAGACTTATAAGATAGTCCTTGTGTGCCTCGTAAAGAAGGTTCATCTGAGTTATGGGAGTTTCTTTGCTGATGTCCTGATCCTTGACTACGTTATAGTAGATGGCATCAGACATTCTGCGCATGCTTCGAAGATAGTCCTCAAGCGTGATTACGCTCTGATCAAGAGTGAGCTCCGCCGCGTCCGTCAGCATCTTCTCCGACCTAACTGCGAATCTCTGATAAAGAGCCACTCCCATAGCAAGCATACAAACTAAGGCTACAATTGTGAATGAAACCGCAATTGTAACCTGAATACTCCTGGTGGCAATAGGTCTCATGTATCTCGAGATCAGCCACTGCATTTTTAAGTTATCAAACTTCCCCTTCAAAAACTTTTTCAAACTGGCTCCTGTTTATTCCTTGCCGTTTTTATACTTTGACGGCGAAACACCAAACTGTTTTTTGAATACATAGCTGAAATAATTAGGATCGGAATATCCAACTTCCTGGGCTATTATATAGGTCTTTTCATCGGTCTCAAGAAGCATCCTCTCAGCCTTCTCCATGCGGTAGTCCGTCAGATACCCGACAAAGGTCTTGCCGGTCTCCTTCTTGAAAACCGTGGAGAAATAAGCGCTGCTGACTCCGAGATAGTTGCAGATAAAATCCACGGACAGGTCCTGATCCGCATAGTGGTCTGCCACATATTCCTGTGCCTTTGTGACAAAAGACCTTGTGGTGTCATTTCTCTTGTAGTCGATGAGCTCGTGCATCTTAAGGCACACTCCGGTAAACCAGCCGGAGAGCTCCCCGGGCTCCATCTGAGAAGCCACCGAATATACATCACTGCTAAGGTCAAAGACATCACCCAGCTCAAGCTGATTGGTCCTTGCAAACTTGTAGAGCTCACTCACAAGTTCCATGACAAAGAATCTGTAGTTCTGGATAGTGGCCTGTGCTTTTGTGTTGTTCTCTATATATTTCTCCGCTGCCTTTTTAACGTCCTCAGCATCAGCCATCTTCATCTTCTTGAAGACATCCAAAAGAGTATTCTCTTCCGCCGGAGCCGAATCGTCTTTTTCCATAGGCGAAATCTCGGAGATATTGATTGCCTTGGTGTGTCCGTACAAAACCCTGTAGGAGACTGCATCTCTTGCTCCATGATAGGATGTATCAATTTCAGAGAGGCTCTCTGTAGTGCTTCCGACACCTATGGTTACATTCGCTTTACAGATACTCTCTGCAAGTCTGCAGAGTCTGTCGCAGTCATCAGTAAATGCAGATGCATCCTTCTGCGATGGGAGCTGGGCTATCATAACGGTAGACCCCTGATAGGAAAAGAACTTACAGCCCCACTTTTCGTCCATCCTCTCCTCAAGGAGCTTCCTCACCGATACGGACAGTAGCACGGGATTCATACCCTCAGGTATATTGGACTTGCTGACGTGGACGATAGCAGCTACATAAACAGGGCCTGTCAGTTCAATCCTGTAATCGGACATAAACTTCTCAATCCTGTCATCCTCTATTCTGCCTTCAACAAGGGATGCAAAGAAATCCTCCTGCAAAAGAGGAAGTGAATCCATGTAATAATTCTCAAGCTTAGCAACGTTAAGCTTCTCGTCAATATCACGGTCGAGAGCCTCGTGAACTCTCTTAAATACTGCCTTAAGCTCATCGGCATCAATAGGCTTTAAGATATACTCCTCCGCCTCGAGCCTGATGGCTTCCTTGGCATACTCAAACTCATCAAAGCCCGAAAAGAAAATGATCCTTATATTGGGATAGAGGCGTTTTAAATTCCTCGCCAGCTCCATTCCATCCATATAAGGCATCTTAATATCGGACATAACAATATCCGGCCTTAGCTCCTCTGCAAACTCAAGAGCTTCAAGGCCGTTATGTGCGTATCTGGGAGTATCAAAACCCATTTCCTCCCAGTTAAGTTTTCTCATGATTGCCTGTGCAACATCTTCCTCATCGTCCACAAGCATAACTTTATATTTATTCATAGCTCTCCGACTGATCACTCAGCATATTTCTCGTATACAATCTTCCACATAAATCCCATGATCACTACAGCTGCCACAATAACTATAAGCGCCGCTATCTGATTGAAGAAAGACACAATTCCCATTGCAATGGCTGATATGCCCAGGAATATTATGATCAGTCCTGCGTAAAAGGTATATTCATTGGGATGCTTGATGCTCTCGGGATTCTCCTTTTTAAGAATCTTAACATCTCTGGTTATTATAAGTCTGATGCCAAAGAACATGCATACTGCAAATGCCAGAATCTCAATTCCCATCTGATTAACTATTGTCTGTATGTCCATAATCACTCTCCTGCATTTTTTCTCTCATCAGGTCATCTACCCTATTTAATACTATATTAATATCTTTTGTCCCATACAAACAATACACAAAAGAAACATTTGCTTCAATAGCATTTTCTTTAAATATCTTTTTTAATCTCTCCACATCATTCTCAAAGAAGCTCTCTTCGCTCTCAAATCCAAAAGCAACAAACTGTGTTCCGCTTACCCTGAAGACATTTGCATCTCCGAAAATCTCCATCAGAGACTTGGCTGTGAGTACTATTATCTGATCTCCGACTTCATACCCTTCTGCAATATTGATCTCATTGAGCTTTGGCAGATCGCAGCGGATGCATCCAAAGGATGAGGATAAGTCCAGCTCCTGCTCAAGATACTTCTTAAAGGCTGTGTAATTGCCTGTTCCGGACAGATTGTCTTTAAAGGTATAATGCTGAGCCCTGCTCTGCTCTTCTCTCTCTAAAACGAGCTGCGCCAGGAAATATGAGATAAGATTTATGATCTCAGATATGGACTCAAGCTTCTTCTGTGGAGCCTCAACAACCCCCAGCACTCCGAACAGGTGGCCACCGGCTTCCAAAGGACCGATTATCATATTCTCAACCTTATTGGTCTTTAGCATATTGTAAAACCCCGGTATTGAGTTTCTGAAAGCCTCAGGATCTCTTACTATCAGTCTGTGATCGTTCTTGTTGAACTCATCATAGATCTTATCAATGATGTCTTCCGACGAGAGATACATCATTGTAAGGTCAAAAGACTCTGCTCCTTCCCTGTACCATTCATAAGTACCTCTGTACTTTCCGTTTTTCTGATCCTCAAAGATAAACAGACGCTTTGCTTCAAACTCTTTTCCCAAAAAAGCAAGAATAGACCTGATGTTTGCATCCGGAGAATCGGATGAAAGCGCATACTGGAGAGCTCTGTTGACAAAACGATCTCTCTCCACGGCAGCGTTGTCCTTCATCCACCAGCGCAATAGCGCAAGCAGCATCAGGGCTGCAAAAATAACAGCACCAAACCTTGTAAAGATTCCGTGGTTATCCGTGATCCTTCCGGCCATTAATAATTGTATCAGATCCATTGCTCCGCATACTACAAAGACACCTCCTGCGACATATAGGTACCTGAGCTTATTCTTCTTACCTGTCCTGTTGCAGTAGAGTGCATTTTCGACAGCCATGATGACAGCGACCGTCATTCCGGCCACAAGATAAGCAATAATGAACCAAAGATAGGAATCCAGCATATCTATCTTAAGTGTATAACGCAGATTGGTAATCCCAAGGATCGGCACTAAGGTGATAAAGAATCCCAGGTGCTTATAGACCCGGCGCTTTTTCTCCGTCAGAGAATTGATCAGGCAAATGCTGGGATAAGCCAGCATAAAGGGAAGTGTTTTGTTTATATCCCTGCAGACATAGATATGTCCTGTGACGAGCTGGAAAATATTGGTATCTATAAGAAACCATATACCTATCAGTATTGCACAACATCCCCCTGCAAGAATATCATAGGGGAATTGAGCCATACTTGATGCACCTGTATAAGCAATGATAAATATAACTCCCAGGAATATTTCGAGAACGCACAATATAATAGAAAGCAGATTGTTCCTAATGATCATCTGCACAAAGTCGGTAACGGAACACAGGTATATGTCATAGAGACGCCCCTTTTTCTGACCCTCATAAATCTGTTCAAACTCAAGCCTTATGGTCTTTCCTGCATCGTCTTTGCCTATGCCGACTTCATGGTATGTAAGACCATAGCCCATTCCGGTGAGGTTTGGCTTACTGTAAAATCTGTAAACCTGTCTTCCGCCGATAAACACCCTTACATTGGTGTTTTCAGATTTAAAGCACAGTGCATCCTTATCGGTGATGCCATTGGAGAGCTTTTTTTCGATAGCAACCCTTCCGTCGTAATCACCTATATCAAGGCCATCGGCGCAGACTTTCTCGCCGCCCGGAAGAGTCCAGCCTTCAGAAAAGCCGTCAATCTTCTCATGGACCGTGATCTGTCTGTCAGTGGACAAGGGCACACCAACAAGGATTGACAGTATCATCAATCCAAAAATGATGGTGTATATCAGGTTTATCGCAGGCTGCTTACTCTTCATTACATTCCTTCTTTATTCCGTCGTAGTCCTGTCTCTCAAAGCATTCTTTTATCCGGCTCACTCTGTCTAAATGCTTTTTGGGAATTTCAAACTCCGCAAGATCATTTAAAGTCATGCCGATCATTCTGTCGTCCTTCTCTTCAGCTGCCTTGCGCAGTGTGTCATAGGCGCTCTGCAAAAGGATGTCGTCATAGCTGGGCTCGTCTTTTATTTCTTCAGCAAAGTAAGGCGCAAGCCTCTCCTTATACTTATCAAGATCCTTTAAAAGCTCGTCATTGTGCTTCCTAATATATTCGATATTGTCCTCTTTTCCTGCCATCTCAAGTTTCTCGGCAGCATCTCCGAGGATCATGGCTCCAACCAGCCTTGCAGAGCTCTTAAGGGCATGGACCTTGATGGTATAATCCTTCCAATTCTCTTCCAAGTACAGACCCTTGATTTCCTCCGCCTTAAGTTCAATGGACTCATAGAATATCTTAAGCACAGATCTGAACGCATCCTCGGAGCCACTGTTTTCTATAGCCTTTACAGGGTCTATTCCGGGTATTTCTTCATACCACTCCCTGCTAATCTCTTCAGTCTCTTTTTCCCCGCTCTCCTCTATAAGCTCTTGTTCAGCCATGCTTTCAGGAACTCCTGTAAGAACGTTCGATAGCACCTGACTAAGGCCATAAGGCTGCTCACCCTTTTTCAGGTACATGATACCCATAGCGCCTCTTCCGCAGTTAAAAGACATAACGGAAGAAACCTTCTGAAACAGAATATGCTCGAAGTTAAATTTATTCCTGATGGCTTTTTCTATAGTATCCCTCTCCTCTTCGGTCAGGGTTATATAATCGACGATTGCAACATCAAGGTCCGGATTGGCATTTCTTGGAAGAGCAAAATCAAGATACTTCATATAACACTCATCCAGTTCTCCGGTAAATATCCTTGCTATGGTCACCTTTCCGCCCTTGATATTGATAACAGGCCTAAGTCCAAAGGTGTTTACAAAGCCAAATGTGGACTTCTTCATTCCTCCGCGTCTCATAAGGAACTCAGCATCACCTGTGACAAAGCTGCATCTTAGATCCTTTTTGATCTTTTCAAGATCACTGATTATCCTGTCAACCTGTCTGCCCTGGAGAGTCATCTTGTAGGCTATGAGCACAAGCATACCAATAGCACCGGAGTTTACTCCCGAGTCTAATACAGTTACATTTCCGTATGCCCTTGCAGCTTCTCTGGCGTTGTTATACTCCTCACTGATACCTGCGGAAACCGTTATATAAATGATCTGGTGCGCTTTTTTAACTTCCTTAGCAAAGAACCTCTCGAACTCCTCTACTGTAGGCGGCGAGGAAGTAAATGTTGCTCCTTCTGCTACATAACGCATCACTTCGTCGGCACTGGCTTCATCATAGTCATAGAACGCCATTCCGTCCGACATGATAGAGAATGGGATAACATCAATCTGATAGCCCCAAAGAACCTTTCTGGGAAGATCACACATACTGCTGGTAGCAATAATGATCGGCATCTTCTTGGAATAATCTCTGGAGGAGTACATCTTGGCATTCGAAATATCAGGGCCTTCAGTCCTTATGATCTTGGCCTCAGGAAGGTGATTTAAGATCATCCTCTCCAGCTGATCTCCGGATATAGGCTTTACAAGATATCCGTCAAATCCGCTTCTGTCATAGAGTTCTTTGCTCTCACTGTCGGCATTGGCCGTAAGTGCAATTACAGTGGTATGGTTATTTCGTCCTCCAAGCTGCTTTCTTATATTCTGCAGACACTCTATTCCATCCATCTCAGGCATAAGGTGATCCATGAAGATGATGTCATAGGCTTCTTTTGCAGTCATGATCATTGCTTCAAAGCCGCTCATGACAGTATCGACAACTATGTCTGTGCCATCAAGAAGTTTCTTCTCGACCTCCAGATTCATTTCATTGTCATCAACGATAAGGACTCTTGCCTCAGGCGCCTTAAAGCCGGGCATATACCTTCCGCCTGCATCTCTCCTTCCAAAGCTCTGTATACTGATATCGCCAATAGGATCTCTTCTGGTTACCTTCTGCTTTAGAGCAACGATAAAGGTTGAACCTTCAGTGTAGGTACTGTTTACAGTGATCTTGCCATCCATCAGCTCAACCAGCTGCTTAACGATGGACAGAC
The DNA here is from genome assembly GCF_000424525.1 of Butyrivibrio sp. FCS006. Lineage (NCBI taxonomy): Bacteria > Bacillati > Bacillota > Clostridia > Lachnospirales > Lachnospiraceae > Butyrivibrio > Butyrivibrio sp. FCS006. Next base: position 133,745 of record NZ_KE384205.1, read on the forward strand.
CAAGGCCGGTTCCCTCGATCTTGGCGTTTTTCTCCTCATCCATTCTGGCAAAGGCATCAAAAAGATAAGGAATAACATCCTGCTTTATTCCCATGCCTGTATCGATAACAGAGAATAAGAGAAGTACTTCATCCTTTGGTGTGTCCTCTCCCTTTTCTATGCGCAGAGTAACAGAACCTTCCTGTGTGTATTTCACCGCATTGTTAAGAAGGTTTACCAGTATCTGCTTTATACGGACTTCATCTCCGAAGAGCTCTGCCGGAATTGTGGGATCAACCTCGAGGTTTAGCTTAAGGCTCTTTTGCTGCGCCCTAAGACTTATCATGCTTACAATCTCCGATATCGTATCGCCAAGGTTATAGTTTACGGGTACGATATCCATCTTGCCCGCTTCGATCTTGGACATATCCAGGATGTCATTTATAAGTGAGAGCAGCATCTTGCCCGCGCCCTGGATGTTTTTGGCATCGTTTATTATCTCTTCGGACGCATCTTCCTGCCTTAAGATGATCTCGTTAAGACCAAGGATTGAATTTATAGGCGTCCTGATCTCATGGCTCATATTGGAAAAGAATCGGTTCTGAGATCTGTTGAGTTCTTCAACCTTCCTGGTCTCTTCCTTAGCTCTTTTGTTCTCCTCGTTAAGGAGCCACTCCTCGAACCACACCATGAAGCAGCAGATAATACCCACAAGCACCATTGAAATAAGGGAATCTGCAAAGAAAGCTTCTCTAGTGTGTTCTACAACACGCTCAGGGAAAAAATAACCTACAGCATAAAGAATAACCGACTCAACAGTCAGTACTACCAGCATAAGAGGCTTCCAGAATCCCGAGAGTACAAGACCGGTATAAAGGAACGTAAATATCATCCACTGAATTCCACCGCCGTAGATTCCGCCGCCGGAAAAATAAACTATCGGCAGCGCAACAAATACCATACCAAGAACGATAAGTCTTACTGCGATAGACATATGGTTTCTTTTAACGGCAAGCAAGGTTACAATGGGGATTCCTACCACAATTATGATCAGCGCTATAATTTCTACGATATTTTCGCCAAGGATTATATCGCCGATAAGTGCAAGTAGTATAAATAAATCCGTAACCAGTGTAAGGAGTATAAAGACTCTCTCTTTAAAGCTTCTTGAAGGGTCTTTTAAAAGATCTTTTATTTTCTGAGCGATCTTTGTAATCATGAGACACCTCCGTTCCGGCCTTTCCTGCCTGACATAACGCGGTTCATGACTCTCTCAAAATCGCTTATAATGATGGGCTTACTGATAAATCCGTCAAATCCCTCTTTCAGGAACATCTCTCTTGCGCCGCTAACAGCATTGGCCGTAAGAGCGATGACAATGACTTTTCTCTCCCTCTGATCAGCGATGGCCTTAAGCTTTTTCATCGCCTCAACGCCATCCATTTCCGGCATCATATGATCCATAAACACGACATCATACTCACTGAGGTCGTACTTAGCCAGCGCCTCTTTTCCGCTGCCTGCCGTATCAACCTCCATCTTATAGTCCTTAAAAAGACCTGTAGCCACCACCAGATTCATAGGCTCATCGTCAACTATAAGAGCCTTTACTCCCTCAAGATTAAGGGCATTATTTTCAGCACCCACTCGTAAGGATGCAAAATCGTTATCTCCGTTTAGAACCTTTGCAACCGTATAGCCATATACTGGCTTCGGAATTACAATTATCCTGCTCTTTTTACTCAGTTTAAAGTCACGGCCAGCATACACTGCCACCGTAACATTTCCCATTGCCAGCTCTTCAAAGAAATCCGGTGCCTGTTCATACTCATCTACTCCCATGAATACATGGGTTATCTTGCCGGTCTTTAATAGCCTCTTAAGCTCATCCAAAGACGGTGCAGAATACAGGTTTAGTCTAAGACCTGCTGCCAGATTGGTGGCCATCATCTCGTATGCTCCACCTACTCTGAAGTCATCAAGCTTTTCTGCCAGCACATGGAAAGCAACACCAAGGAACCTGCCGGAATCCACTGCAATGCAAGGATTTGGATCTACAACCTCCTGAACAATACTTACCCTTACTATGGTACCTGCACCCGGATTACTCTCAAGGGAAACAAAGCCCTTCATAAGCCTTGTAAAGCCGTAAACGATGGAAAGGCCAAGTCCGATACCTCCGGTACTCCTGTTTCTCTTTTTATCCGCCTGATAGCTTCCTGTAGCAACCTTATTACGGACCTTCTCGGTCATACCTATTCCGGTATCCATGACCTCAATGATGAGATTGATGCCGTAGCCGTGCTTTATGCCAAAGACTCTAAGCAACACACCACCCTTTTTTGTGAATTTAAATCCATTGTCTATAAGGTGGGTTATTATCTTTTTTATTTTCTTGGAATCGCCCTTTAAAACAGCAGGCAGCGATGGATCAAGATCGATGGTGAACTCAAGCCCCTGAGCCTGATACATGGTCTCATAATCACTCGCAATGTCTCCAAGGATCGAAGTGATCATGTATTTCTCTTCCTCAAGGACAGCATCTCCTCTCTCAATCTCACTGTAGTCCTGAATATCCTCAATCTGATTGGAAAGTCTGATTCCTGCGTCTCTTATGGCTATAACATCATCTCTTGATTCCTTTTTCAGGATAAGAGTGGACATTCCGCTTATTACATTTACCGGAGTTCTAAGTTCATGGGAAATATTCGCAAGGAAGTCCTCCATACCTTTTCTGGCACTCTCCTCGGTATCCTGAATGGATTCAATATCATTTTCAATCCTGCTCATGTTGCGAAGGATCTCGTGAAGTGCTCTGTAAATACTAAGCTCAACCACGATATGAAGAAGTATTCTGGAAACGCTTAAGGGATCAAGTGTGATACTGCCTGTAGAAACGCCAATGATAAGCTGGCTGAAGGTAACGACAATGTATTCCAGCAAAATAAAAGGCAGGAACTTTCTTCTGCCCATGACAGATGCTGTGATCATAAGAAGAACCGAAACAATGATGATATCGTAGAAACTGGTTATGTGAACACCATGAAAAAAAGCCACTATCATCGAAAAGATCATAAAGAAGTTTTCTCTGAACCTGGTCTCACCATACCCGTTAATATGAATGGCCCAGCAAGCTATTATTCCACCTGCAATAAGAGGGATGGTCCAAAGCTCCCACCCTTGGGAAATACTCTCTAAAATAGCGCCGATACAGGTGACTGTAATAATAACTATAACGACGTTGTGGGCCCTTAATTTGCGATTCGCTTTTTCGTTCAAAATACAGTCCTCTTTATAAGAGACAAAAAGCACAATAAAAAGGGATGCAGCCCATAAAGACTACATCCCTATTATAACATGACGTATTTATTATTGAGGTAATTTCGTTAATAAATATACATTAAATTTTACTAAAATTACTTCTTAGCAACGTACTTACGGATATCAAGTGAGATAGCTACGAAGATAACCAGACCGATGAAGATGTACTGTGCGTTAGCATCAACACCAAGGTACTGGAGAGCTGCCTTTAAGAGCTCGAATACGGCAACACCGATGATGGCACTTGAAACCTTACCACGTCCACCTGTAACTGATACACCACCGATTGTACAAGCTGCGATAGCTTCCATCTCATAACCAAGACCAAGGTTAACTGATGCACCACCGGCCTTAGCACCAAGCATGAATCCTGCAAGACCATACATCATAGCGGCCTTCATGTAGATAAGTACCATTGTAAGACGAACAGGAACACCGGCAACTTCTGCAGCCTGTGGGTTTCCACCGATTGCATACATATATTTACCGTGACGGGTCATGTTGAAGATGAACCATGTAATTGCTGCAACAATAAGTGCGATCCAGATAAGGTAGCTTATACCAAGGAACTTACCTGTTGCGATGTTTGTGTACTGTGTTGTGTATCCACCAAGAGGTGTAGCACCTGTGTAGATAAGAGCAAGTCCGTATACGATTTCCATCATAGCAAGGGTTGCGATGAATGGAGGAACGTGAAGGAATGCGATGAAAAATCCTGTGATTGCACCAAAGCATCCTGTGATAGCAAGCACGATAAGAAGTGCAACGAAGATGTTAAGTGGCTGCATATCAGGGAAGAACTTACCTGAGTAGTCAATCTTCTGAAGAAGTGTACCTGCAATACATGCTGCAAAACCGATCATACGTCCGGCTGACAGGTCACAACCTGCAGTAATAACACAGCCTGCGATACCAAGGGCAATAACAAGTCTTGAACTCATATTCATAAGAATGTTGAACAGGTTGTTTGATGTAAGGAACCTGTCGTTTGTAATACCTGTGTAAATAACCAGGATGAACATAACGATGATAACACCGTTATTTATAAGAAAATCAATTGCTTTTTGCTGTTTTGTCTTAACCATTTCTTTTTCCTCTCTTATAATAGCTGCGGATATCAGAACTGAGTAGCATAGCTCATAACCTTCTCCTGGGTCATGTCTGCTTCTTCAGTTATCTCGCCTCGTAGTTTACCGTTACACATTACATAAATTCGATCTGACATACCAAGAAGTTCTGCCATTTCGGAGGATATCATTATGATAGCCTTACCCTGCTTGGCAAGATCAGTCATAATCTCATAAATCTCATGCTTGGCACCTACGTCAATACCTCTTGTAGGTTCGTCCATTATAAGAATGTCAGGATCATTAGCAAGCCATCTTGATACAATAACCTTCTGCTGATTACCACCGGAAAGGTTAGCGATGTGCTCCTGCATGCTTGGTGTCTTAATACTTAGCTTTTCAATGCTGTCATCAACTACTTTGTTGATCTTAGGATGATCAAGAACAAAACCGGCTGTGAGATACTTGTTGTAAACTGAAACGCCTACGTTATCCTTGATTGAAAGACATCCGAAGATACCGTTTCCTCTTCTGTCCTCTGTGATCATACCGATTCCGGCGTTCATTGCATCTCTTGGGCTCTTGATCTTAACCTCTTTGCCGTGGATCTTAATTGTACCGGCTGAAAGGTTTCTTATACCGAACAGACCTTCCATAAGCTCTGTTCTCTGGGCTCCGACAAGTCCTCCGAATCCGAGGATCTCACCCTTCCTTAAGTTGAAGGATACATCCTGGAAGGACTTCTCGTGGATTGATGAAAGTCCGTTTACTTCCATAACCACTTCGCCGGGAGTTCTGTCTTTTACAGGATAAATATTTGTGAGCTCACGGCCTACCATCTTGGCGATGATATCGTCGATTGTAAGTTCCTTTGCAGGCCATGTTCCGATGTATGTACCATCTCGCATGATGGTTACATCATCAGCGATGCGCTTGATCTCATCCATCTTGTGTGAGATGTAGATCATGGCAACTCCTTTTTCTCTGAGCATTTCCATGATTCTGAAAAGTGCTTCAACTTCACTATCTGAAAGAGAAGATGTTGGCTCGTCGAAGATAATAACCTTGGCGTCGTGTGATACTGCCTTTGCAATCTCAACTGACTGCATCTGTCCGATGGACAGTGTATCAAGCTGTGCCTTTGGATCGAAATCCATATTAACTTCTTTCAGCCACTTCTCTGTTTCTTCGTACATCTTTTTATGGTCGATGATCTGAAGTGGACCATATTTCTTTACCGGGAATCTTCCAAGAAACATGTTCTCTCCAACGCTTCTTGCAAGTACCGGCTGCAGTTCCTGATGCACCATGGCTATACCTTTTTTCATAGCCTCATCAGGATTTTCGATTGTTGTCTTTTCTCCGTCGATATATATCTCTCCGGCATCCATCTTGTAAATACCGAAAAGACACTTCATAAGTGTTGATTTACCGGCTCCGTTCTCTCCCATAAGTGCATGGACGGTACCGGGCTTTACTGCCAATTGTACGTTATCCAGTGCCTTTACACCGGGAAAGGACTTGGATACGCCCCGTAGTTCCAATTTGTACTCTGATGCCATATCGTGTCCCTCTCTACTAACTATCTAACTTGTGTTCCCTTTAAAAAGTGGTGCGGATGCAAGCATCCGCGCCACCGTTTATAACTTTAAAACTCAAAATCGATTACTGCTTAATTACTTAAGTGAATCAAGAACTGACTGTGCGTTGTCTGTTGTAACCTTTACATAGTCACATCCGATGTAGTAATCGTTGCCAGCACCTGTGATGTAGTTGATAGCTGCATCAGCTGCACCGTGTGACTGAGCGATGTGATCGTTGAATACTGTACCTGTCATTGTTCCTGCAAGTACGTCCTCAAGAGCCTCTGTAAGAGCGTCAACACCTACAAGGTAGATGTCCTCACCAACCTTACGTCCAGCTGCCTCGATTGACTGAAGAGCACCAAGTGCCATAGCATCGTTGTTGCAGAATACAACTTCTGTCTCAGGATGAGCTGAAAGTGAGTTAGCAACGAGCTGCTGAGCTGTAGCCTGATCCCAGTTACCTACCTGGTCATCAAGACAATCAACTGTCCAACCTGCATCCTCAAGAGCCTTAACTGAGAACTCTGTTCTGTACTGAGCATCAACGTTCTCAGGGTCACCCTCGATCATGATGTACTGGATCTTGCCATCGCCGTTAAGGTCAACCTTATCCTGGCCAAGGTCAACGATGATCTCGCCCTGCATTGTTCCTGACTGACGAGCGTCACATCCAACATAAGTTACATTCCAGCTGTTAGCTGACCATCTTGCTTCCTCGTCAGCATCAGGCTCACGGTTGATGTATACAAGAGGGATATCAGCGCCAACTACAAGGTCTGTAATTGTTGCAGCTGAAGATGAGTTAACGGGATTGATGATAAGAACATCAACACCCTGTGTGATAAAGTTCTGAATCTGGTTTGTCTGTGTTGCCTGGTCGTTAGCACCATCAACGATTGTGATGTTGTCCTTTGAGAATCCCTGTGAAATGAGATAATTCTCAAGCTCTGTTCTGAAGAGTGTCATGAAGTTATCAGCAAACTGATAGATACAAACACCAACCTTCTTATCTGCAAGATCAGCATTTCCTGCTGTCTCTGCAACTGCTTCAGCAGCTGTCTCTGCAGTCTCTGCTGCAGGTGCCTCTGTAGCTGTCTCTGCTGCAGGAGCCTGTGTAGCTGTATCTGCTGCTGCCTCTCCGCAACCAACGAGCATAGCCATTGTCATTGCAGAAACTGTTAAAAGACTTACCAATTTCTTTTTCATTTGTAACATCCTCCTTAAAGTAAGTTATTGAGGCACATCATAAGTAGAGCCCCAATGTTTGTTTACAATGGATATGTTAACAAAAGCTTTTGTGCAAAAACATAGAGAATTCTTCTTTTTATCTTAGAAATCCTTTTGTTTTTTGTTCTATACTGTGAATTTTACACAACAAAAAGCACTCCCTTTTAGTAACTTTTACCTTTCGGAAACGTTTTCTAAAAAAGGAGTGTCGTCATTTTGTATCATTGTATGATTTTATCAGTTTACTTTATTCAATTTCTGTAGTTCCATCGTCATAAGTTATAACCCAGTATCCCTTGCCTGTTCCGCAGTCCTCGTGATACTCCTTATCAACTATCACGTGCTCTGCTTCTGAAGGCTGGTCCTCTAAAGGTATGGAATCATTGTTTATATAAGTAATCTTATAATATGAGTCGGGCTTTACTTCCGGTTCTATGACCGCATTGTCAAGATTTATATCCTCTTGCACCTTGGGCACGTCAGTTACAGTGACTGTAGGTATGTCGTCATCTGCAACAAGACCTTCAAGCAAGTACCTGTATGCCGGTACTGCAGAGTACAGCACTATGTTGAATATAAATACGCATAATACTGTTCCTGCGAATATGCTCAAAAATGTAAGAATCCTTCTCATATCTTTTCCTCTTTAAAAATTTACTTTGTAGCTTGCTTCCCTAATGATTGGTCCGGCAGGATAGCTCTCATAGGTCTGCTTGTAATATCCGCTTCCCTTTGCTCTTTGCATCTCCGCGTCGAAGATGTACCAGTTGTTTCCAACCTTAACCTCAGTCCAGGCATGAGGTGTTCTGCCTCCAAGAGCTGATGTAACGCTTCCGGTGCAGACTCTTGCTTCATATCCAAGTCCCAGAGCTATGTACGCAAAAGCTGATGCGAAGTTGTAGCAGTTGCCCTTTGAATTCAGCAGAATATCTGTCGCGTAGCTCTCAGTCCATTCACCCTCAGGCACTCCCATCTTTCTCTCATATACAGATGCCTTTACGAAGTAGTCAAAGCATCTCTCAAGCTGCTTCTTCTGTGACATATCACCTGTGGTACTCATTTCCACCACAGAGGCTACCAGCTTCATAATATCCGTCTCGGGATTTTTAAGTGTTCCGTCGGTGTCCTTCCACTTGATGCCATATTCTGTATGGATAAAGTGAGGACCTGTTATCTCCCATTCCATCATGTTCTCAGATGCCTGGCTGTTAACCAGTCCCCTTATCTGGGTCGTCAGATCTTTATCCAGACCGTAGAGTGCATTTGATCCTATCCTTACCACCGTATCCGGAATAACAGCTCCCTTAAGCGCAGCCGGGAAACATATAAGCTCTGTCAGATCCTTGTTGTAAAGGCAGTCACTATAGGAGGTGTAGTATGGATTGTTTGTGCTTACCGTAATGGACCTCAAGTTATTGAGTCCCTTAAAGGCATTTGAAGAAATATCGACCACATCACTTCCTATATGAATGGTGGAAATCGATGTGTCGCCTCTGAAGGTCGTATAGTCAATCCTTGTTATGGTCCCTGCTCTCACACTTACAGAAGGTACTATGGTAAATGCAAAGGCAAGTATCAGAATGCCACACCATATCCTTATTCTTTTAAAAGACATTTCGGAAAAGAGTTTCATCAATCAACCTTCGGCTTTTTAATGGTTATAACGTCGCTTTCATTAGCATAGTTGTAATAGTTCTTTATATCCTTCTTGGCTCCGCCCTGGTTCGGGTGCTTTCCGTATCCCGCCCAGGAGTTTATCGGATCCGCATATGCCTCGTGGTTGTCGCATACGATCTGACACCACTGATCATCCCATTTATTGGCATTTACATGTACCCATTTAAGAGGAGGATCATCATCCATTACAGCGTCCAGATAATCCAGGACAAGTCCCAGCGCTCTAGTGGTTCCGGCACAGGTATATTCCTGTCCGATGAAAACTCCGTAAGCTGTTCTGTACATCTTGCTGTTTGAACTCTTAACCTGGTCCTGTGTCAGCTCCACTCCAAGATCACAGTATGCTCTGACAATTCCTGTCGCATATACGATCATCTTTATCTGATCGCCATCTTTGTAGGCGTCATGTTTTGGTTTGACGTGATCATACACATGCTGCGCAATCTGATAAGCAATATCTCTTGCTGCAACTTCCTGAGCTCTTGTCATTCCACCGTTGCTGTGCAGGTTTCCGGAAATTACAACCATTCCGTCCTGCTTTTTGCTGGTCTTCTGATAAGAAGGAACAACATACTCATAACTGCTGCTCTGAGGATAAGCCCCTAGAACGATCTGCTTGTCGGCAACACGTTTTTCTTTTATTCCAAACTCTACGTAGTGCTTGATAAGCAGATCCGGGTTTGGACCAAAAGCATCACGCAGATCAGAGTAGTTTAAATAGTAATAAAGCGGATTATAGTAATAAGGAGCCCCCGAATAATCCACGCCATTGTACTTAGTTGTGCCCTTTTCCAGTGTTTTTCGTGTATCCTCAGAGAGCTTTATACCATCTCCCTGAGTATATCCGGCTGCCTGAGCTTTTATTGCATTAACCGGGAAAAGAACCAGTCCACAGATCATGGTAATTCCAAACACTGCGCAGACCACTCTCTTCAATGACAACTTCATGAAAAGCACCTCACTTTCGACTGAACTTTGGGTAAAAAAGAGCATAAAAAAAGCCAACAAGATTTTCATACATTAATCTTATCGGCTTATTTTATAAAATATTTATACTAATTCGAATGTTTTCCGTTAATTAAAGTTAACGCTGCAAAAGCAAAACCTGATATCAGCACCAGTAGTCTGATATGATAGTCATCGGCAGTATCTGAAGTATCAGCTCTTCTTGCTCCCAGAACTCTTTGCGAAACAGTGCTGTTACCTGCTGCCTGAAGAGAGTCCATCACCACGTTTCCTGTGGTGGCTGTGAGTCCTGAATTCGTTCTTATGACTGAAATGATCGATGTAGTCCCGGAAGCTGATGTATTCTCACTTCCACTAACCGTTGCAGATTCTCCGGTTCCAGGATCCACCAGTATCAGCTCACCGTTTACCTTTTTGATATTGTAGAGATCATTAACAGGTTTGCCGTTTTCGTCAACTATGATGACAGTGGTTATCTCGTTAACCGATCTTCCTACACCGGTCTGGCTTCCGTTAATAACTACTTTTTCTATCCTGTGCCCCTCAAGGAGTGATCCTGAGGTAATGGTAAAACTGTCATCCGTAAGAGTCTGACCCTGGTTGTTTTTAACCGTAGTGCCTGCCTCAACTGTAATATCCCTGGCTTTTACATTTACCGTTCCTGTAACAGGAAGGACATTAAACTTGGCTGGAAGAATATTGCCGGCTGAATCCTTGATGATAAAATCAGCAGCACTCCTTAATGGGTGATCATCAGCGTCATAGAAAACAACTTCCTGTGAATCGCCGATATTTGTGACCTTGGCAAAGGCCTTAACAACATTAACCCAGAAGTCCTGTCCACGGTAAGTAAACTCTGTGCCCTGTCCATTATCCGCATAGGATTTGGTTCCGATAAACTGACCATAGCACTCGTAGAGGTATCCGATAATGGGATTATCGCTCTCTTTGTCTTTTACCACAATCTCAAAACCACCAACGATATGCTCTTTGCCGTCAAAGACGATTTCCTTGCACTCTTTCCCATCTTCAAGAAACAGTGCTCTGATCTCCAGCGTTACATCAGGAATAGGATCGGCTACTTCAGCAGGTTTCTCAGGTTCTTGTGGTTCTTCTGTCTCCTGCGGGTCTTTTGGATCCTGTGGATCTTCTAATTCCTGTGGATCATTTGGATCCTGTGGGTCTTCTGTTTCCGCAATAGTTCTTTCTCTTATTACACCGTCAACATGAATTGTGACGTCGGCATTAGGATAGCCGGTTGTAGCACTTTTAATGACATACCAAACAACATAGTGCTTAGTTTCATCAAATACTCCAACCGCACTCCTTATATCTGCCGCCTGCGGGAGCCTTTTCAGCATCTGTGAAACCTCATTGGATGCTGTGAATCCATCAGATAAAAGAGACTCCTCAGAGCCATCAACTGCATGAGCACTCTCAGAATAAGAAGCAGAAACTGCTCCGTCAACTCTGATAGCAGATGAATACTGGGCTGCAGCGTAGTTACCGGGTTCTTCCGGTATATCAGCCCCGACTGCTGCTCCTCTTATAAAGAAGCACACATCAAGAGCTCTTTCGGTATCCTCCATGATATCTGTCTGGATAAAGTCCTGATCGCTATTTAGTTCTTCAGCTCTGACACTGATTGACGTGCTACCGCTCCCCAGCACAGCACAAAATATCATCAGCGTCATCAGAATGCAAAGCGCATTCCTGACCCGGATTTTCATAACGAATGCAACTCCCAAAATTGATTTATATAAACATACTGAAATATCATAGCAAATATTCTATCATATCAGCTATCATATCTGCGTGTTTTTTTGTATGGAATCAAAATATCCGCATGGCATCGGATATAGATGAAACACCGATTATCTCTACATCTTTGAAGGTACTTTTTAGCTTGGATTCAAGAGCTCTGGGTACAATGCAGGTCTTAAAGCCGAGTTTCCTTGCTTCTGACACTCTGGCTTCTGCCATGTTTACTGAACGCACTTCTCCTGATAATCCGACTTCACCGAAGGCAATCACATCTCCGTTTATGGGTTTGTTCTTAAAGCTTGAGATTAGTGCAAGGCAGATTCCAAGATCAAGCGAAGGCTCCGCTATTCTCATACCACCTGCGAGATTTACATAGGCGTCCGATTCACCCATCTGAAGGCCTACTCTCTTTTCAAGAACTGCCATTAAGAGGTTAACTCTGTTGTAGTCTGTTCCGTTTGCCTGTCTCTTTGGAAATCCGAAATTGCTCCTGCAGACAAGGGCCTGAATCTCAATGAGTATCGGTCTTGTTCCTTCGACAGAGCAGGTCACGATTGATCCACTGGCATTTTCAGGTCTTCCATCCAGCATGAACTCTGAAGGATTGGTAACCTCTACAAGGCCCTTCTCCTGCATCTCAAAGACTCCGATCTCGTTGGTGGAGCCAAAACGGTTTTTAACTGCCCTGAGAATCCTGTAGGATGCATGCCTGTCGCCCTCAAAGTAAAGAACAGTATCAACCATATGCTCAAGAACTCTTGGTCCTGCAACCAGGCCTTCCTTGGTCACATGTCCTACGATGAATATTGAAATATTCATGCTCTTGGCAATGCGAAGAAGGACGGAGGTTGACTCTCTTACCTGTGAGACACTTCCCGGCGCTGATGAAACAGCCTCGTTGTACATGGTCTGTATGGAATCGATGATGACTACCTTGGGTTTAGCCCTTGTAATAGCTTCCTCAATATTTCCAAGATTGGTCTCACACATGAACTTGAGCTTATCAGAGAACTCCCCTATTCTGTTGGCTCTTAGCTTGATCTGTCGAAGAGATTCCTCACCGGAAATATACAAAACGTCTTTGTCGTCAGATGAAATATTTCCTGCAACCTGAAGAAGGATCGTTGACTTACCAATTCCCGGATCTCCGCCCACAAGGATGAGCGACCCCTTAACAAGACCTCCTCCGAGAACTCTGTTCAGCTCACCTATATGTGTGTCGTATCGCTCCTCGTCATTCATCTCAATGTCCGAAAGAGCCTTTGGAGCCTCATATGCTCCACTGCTGCCCGTCGAGGCACTTATCCCCTTGGCCGGCTTTGCAGCAGGCTTAACCGTCTCCTCAACAAATGTATTCCATTCCTTACACCCCGGGCACTGTCCCATCCATTTGGATGACTCATACCCGCAGCTCTGACAGAAAAAAACTGATTTGATCTTTGTTGCCATTTAACCTCCCTTATACCCCTACAATTAAAAAGAGCTTTCCTTATCAGGGAAAGCTCTTTGATAATATTTTGTTATTTACAGACCTTGACCTCTACAGGGCCTTCGCCTGACAGTTCCACGCTGATGTTCAGCTTGCCGCCAAGATTTGTTGTCATCTTGCCGATGCTGTTTCCGCCAACAGATACACTGTACTCAGTGTTCTCCAGGAGTCCAAGTGTGATCTGTGCATCGCTGTCACCTTCTACACTGAACTCCACCCCGTTATCTGTCTCTTTGAAACCTGTGACAGCAGTTCCGGGAACTGACTCATAAACAAAGTTCTCATTACTCTCGAGCTTTGTGATATCCTTGTAGGTCTTTACCTTGAGGATATTACCGTTGTGCTCAAAATTCTCCAGCTTCTTCTTTTCCGGAAGCTTGTAATTGCCAAAGCTTACAGTGCCATCACTTTCAGCTTTGATCAACTGTTCTACGACAGCCATAGTAGCCCTCCTAAGCATGTTGCACTTTTAATAAGTAACCCATATATAAAGTATATCCTACTCCGACACATTATTAAATTAAATTTTTCTTATTTTTTGGCCGTCTTTTTTGTTGCCTTTTTGACCGGCTTTTTAGTGGTCACAGTGCTCTTTGTCTTGGACGTACCCTTGCTCTTCGTGGTCTTGACGGACACCTTCTTGACAGAAGAACTCTTTCCGTCTTTTCCGACAAAGACAACCTTGTCATCCTTAAGAGTTACCGTAACATCCATACCTGCCTTGATGTTGCCCTTAAGAAGTTCTTCGGCCATTGCATCCTCAATGGTGGACTGGATAGCTCTTTTAAGAGGTCTTGCACCCATCTTGGCATCGGAATGCTTGGTAACCAGGTACTTCTTAACTGCAGGTGAAATGGTAAGATTGATATCCATCTGAGCCTTGCATCTCTTGGAGAGATTCTGAGAAAGTAGCGTTACGATATCCATCATCTCTTTCTCTGTAAGGGTATGGAATACCATGATCTCATCAATACGGTTGATGAACTCGGGTTTAAAGAGCTTTTTCACTTCTTCCATAACGCCGTTTTTCATGTCTTCGTAGTCTCTCTTGGCATCAGGTCCGGCGCCAAAGCCGAGCTTCTTGGGATCAACGATCTTCTGAGCTCCCACATTGGAGGTCATGATAAGGATGGTATTCTTAAAGCTTACTTTTCTGCCCTTGGAATCTGTGATGTGTCCGTCATCAAGCACCTGAAGAAGGATATTGAAGATATCCGGATGAGCCTTCTCAATCTCATCAAACAGGATTACGGAATACGGATGGCGACGTACCTTCTCAGAGAGCTGGCCTCCGTCATCAAATCCGACATATCCGGGCGGTGATCCGATCATCTTGGATACCGAATGACCTTCCATGTACTCAGACATATCAACTCTTATAAGAGCATTCTCATCACCAAACATTGCCTCTGCAAGTGCCTTGGACAGTTCTGTCTTACCTACACCTGTAGGACCCAGGAAAAGAAATGATCCAATAGGTCTGTTTGGATCCTGAAGTCCAACTCTTCCTCTTCTGATAGCCTTGGATACTGCCTTTACAGCATCCTCCTGACCAATAACTCTCTTGTGGAGTACAGACTCAAGTTTAAGGAGCTTCTCAGACTCTTTTTCTGCGATCTTCTTAACAGGGATTCTGGTCCATTCAGCCACAACCTCTGCAATGTCATTCTCATTAACGATGAAACCTGATGTGAGGTTCTTCCTCTTCTCTGCAGTTCTTACCTTCTGGAGCTTATTAAGGAGCTGGTTCTGCTGCTTGTTGTATAATCCGGCATTGGCAAAGTCGCCTTCTTTTAATGCATTTTCTATGCTGATGTCGAGATCCCTGATCTCCTGCTCAAGGTCTTTTACCTTGGATGAAACGCCCATGGTGCGAAGTCTTACAGCTGAAGCTGCTTCATCGATAAGGTCAATGGCCTTATCCGGAAGATTTCTGTCATTGATATATCTCTCGGAGAGCTCAACGGCAGCCTTGATAGCTTCAGGAGTAATGGTAACTCTGTGGTGCTCCTCGTATTTGCTGACAATTCCGTTAAGAATTGCTGTAGCTTCTTCCTTCGTAGGCTCATCCACATTTACAGGCTGGAATCTACGCTCTAAGGCAGCGTCCTTCTCCACATACTTGCGGTACTCAGTGATGGTTGTCGCACCGATCATCTGGATCTCGCCTCTGGCAAGAGACGGCTTAAGGATGTTGGAAGCATCGATGGCGCCCTCTGCGCCGCCGGCACCGATAAGAGTGTGCATCTCATCTACAAAGAGGATGATATTGCCATCATCTGCAACTTCCTTGATGACCTTCTTGATCCTCTCCTCAAACTCACCTCTGTATTTGGAACCTGCGATCATACCTGAAAGATCCAGGGTTACAAGTCTCTTGTTCTGTACTGTAAGCGGAACATCGCCTGAAGCAATTCTCTGGGCAAGTCCCTCTACAACTGCAGTCTTACCTACACCCGGTTCACCGATAAGGCATGGATTGTTCTTGGTTCTTCTTGAGAGAATCTGGATCACTCTCTTGATCTCCCTCTCTCTTCCGATAACGGGATCGAGCTTACCTTCGGTGGCAAGTGCTGTCATATCTCTACTGTACTGAGCCAGAATTGATGCTTTCTTGCCGGTCTTCTGTGCAATTGCTTTCTTACCAAGATCCTCTTTTACAATATTGGGATCCTCGCCCATGGCAGCAAGTGTCTCAGCGTAAATCTTCTGAGCAGGTACGTTGAGAGTGCTGATAAGTCTTACAGCTACATTTTCTCCCTCTTTGATAAGGGCAAGAAGAATATGCTCTGTTCCTGTCTTGTCTGCATGGAAACGCTCTGCCAGCTTGTGAGCCTCCTCAAGGACCTTCTCAGCTCTAGGTGAGAAACCGTCCCTGTCAAGGGTTCTGACATTGCTATCGGGAACGATAAGATCTCTTATCATGTCCATCATCCTGTTCTCATCGATACCATTGTCGATGAGGATCCTGGATGCCACACATCCGTCCTCTAAGATAAGTCCCATGAGGATGTGCTCTGTTCCCACATAATTAAGTTTAAGTGTCCTTGCTGTCTTCTTGGCCAGCTTAAGGACGTCATTGGCCATCGCCGTGAATTTAGATTCCATATATTAATCCTTTCTGTTAAAGGTTTGTGTAAGCCTCGTAATTGTCATAGAGTTCATCTACCAGTGAATGGATATCATCCCTGCCTATTCCCTTACAGATGGCTCTGGCAAGAACTACCGCCAGCTCGCTCCTTGCTTCCTTAAGGGCCTTGAGCTTGTTGATATCAAGGGCAATTATCGCACCTCTCCTCCTGTCAATCTTCACAAATCCTTCCTGCTGGAGAATGGAGTATGCCTTGTTGACCGTATGCATGTTGATGCCTATGGTCTCTGCCAGCTGCCTTACACTGGGAAGCTGTTCTCCCTCCCTGAACTGAGACGTGGCAATTCCCAATATGATCTGATTACAGAGCTGAACGTATATCGCCTCATCACTGTTAAAATCAATTTCAATGATCATAGATCGCGCCTCCTTTCTGTGATATGTTTAGTATAACATATATTACAGAATTTTCCTACTGCCTGGAAAGAGTCCTTTGTTGGCGCTGTTTTGCTGTTTTTGCTGTCGTCGCCAGCCCATGTGCCAGCCTCACATCCCGCCCCGGCTGCGCGGACATTGTAGCACAAAATATTAGGACTGCAAGGGCTGCCCGAGCATGTAGGCTCAGCGTACTGTCCCTTGCAGTCCTAATATTTCATGCATCTCGGTCACTAAGCCGGGGCAGCATGTTAGGTTATCGAAGAACTCAAAGCTTGTGCAAGCTTTTTTCATGTCCCGAACATGGATATGTCGCTATTTGCCACATACTTCAGCTAGAGATACCCCCTTGTGCAAGCTTTTTTCATGTCCCGTAGGCAATAACCTGTGCTTCTGCCACAGATTTCTGCTAAGTACCTGTCTCCAGCTGCCTATTTTTCATGTCCCAGACATAGATATGCGGCTATCTGCCACATACTTCGGCTAAAGACAACCCCTTGTGCAAGCTTTTTTCATGTCCCGGTGCAATATCCTGTGCTTCTGCCACAGATTTCTGCTAAGCCCCCGTCTTCATCCGCACATTTCTCATGTCCTGAACATAGATATGTGGCTATTTGCCACATACTTCGGCTAAAGATAGCCCCTTGTGCAAATCTTTTACCTGTCAATCAGCCAACAAACCTCCTCCCCGCCATAAAATAAAGCTTGTAAAAGGGTTTTGTGCAAGCCTTTTACCTGTCAATCAACCAACAAACCTCCTCCCTGCCATAAAATAAAGCTTGATAAAAGGTCTTGTGCAAGCCTTTTACCTGTCAATCAGCCAACAAACCTCCTCCCCGCCATAAAATAAAGCTTGTAAAAGGGTTTTGTGCAAGCCTTTTACCTGTCAATCAACCAACAAACCTCCTCCCTGCCATAAAATAAAGCTTGATAAAAGGTCTTGTGCAAGCCTTTTACCTGTCAATCAGCCAACAAACCTCCTCCCTGCCATAAAATAAAGCTTGTAAAAGGGTTTTG